>NZ_BSTR01000008.1 GCF_030269645.1 Actinokineospora sp. NBRC 105648
ATCAACCGGCTCAAACGTCACCGTGGGGTGGCCACCCGCTACGACAAACTCGCCGTCCGCTACGAGGCCACCGTCCACATCGCTGCCATCAACGAATGGCTCTGACCCACTTCGATACAGGCCCTAGGGGCCCTTGAGGTCAAGGGCCCCTAGAGCACCGCGGTGGCGAAAAAAGGGCGGGTGAAGGGTATCCCCACCACACGGCAAGTTTAGCGGCACTCCTCCCCCACACGAAGCGAGTCCACTAGATCGAGCATCCGTAGCGGGACTTGCGTACCAGCGAGAGTGGTTGTAGAGATTAAGAGCATTCAAGGATTGAGAGCATTCAAGATCGGGGCGGTGGGGTTGGAGCGGTCGATGTTCGACTTCGGTGTTCGGGCTGAGGCCGTTGAGATCGGTGCGGTTGTGCCGGGGGACGAGTTGGTCGTCGATGCTGACGTGGTGATGGATCGGGGGTTCACCCTTCCCGTGCCACCCACGAGCGCCTGGCCGTGGTTCGCGCAGCTCGGCAAGAACCGGGCCGGTTGGTACCTCCCCCGCTGGGTTGAGGCTGTGTTGCCCGTGCGCCGTCGTGCCCTTCGTCGGATCGATCCCGCTCTGCAGGTGCTCGTGCCCGGTGACGTGATCGACGACTGGGGTGGTGCTGGTGCGACTTTCGAGGTGGTCAGGCATGAGGCGCCGGGGGTGATCGTGTACTGGTCGGTTCGGGGTCGGGTCCGGTTCAGTTGGGTGATCCTGTTGACCGCGCGGGCGGGCCAGGCCACGAGAGTCCACTTGCGACTGCGGATCGGTGGTGTCCGGCGGCGGTGGCTGGTGGAGTACGGCGGCGGACTCTTCGACCTCTTGACCGTCGCGGGGCTGGCCGCCGGCCTTCGCGAGCGGGTCACCTGAATTTTGACTACGAATCGAGGGGGCTTGGGTGGGTAGTGTGGCTTGGTGAGTGATGACACTGGGGTGTTTGACGCGGCATTGACCGGGTGGCGGGCGTGGCAGGAAAGCCCTTGGGGGCGACTGCGTTATACGTTGGCGGAGGTGAATCTAGGGCGACACCTCGGTGCCGACGCTTCTCGAGTGTTGGACCTGGGTGGCGGCGATGGCGGTGACGCGGTGCGGCTGGCCGAGCGAGGGCATCACGTCACGGTTGTCGACTATTCCTCGGCGATGATCTCGGCCGGGATTGAGCGGGCGGCTCGGGCCGGTGTTTCGGAGCGGGTCGCCTTTGTCGAGGCTGATGTGTCCGAGATGCCTCGGGAGATAGTCGAGGGGCAGTTCGACGTGGTGCTCTGCCACAACCTGGTGCAGTACGTGGACGACACCGTCGCGACTCTCGCTGCCGTGCTGGCGCCGTTGCGGGCGGGTGGGATCTTCTCGGTGATGGCCATCAACCAGCACTCTGCGCCGTTGGCCCTCGCGGTTCGCGAGTTGGACCTGGGTGCCGCGCTGGCGGCGTTGGGGACCGATCAGGCCCGGACAGCGACGTTCGGCACCGGGATCACCCTGCACACCGCCGAAGGCATCGGGGCCGCGCTCAGTGGACTCGGGGGCACGGTCCTCGCGCACTACGGGATCCGCAGCTTCTGCGACTACATCACCGACGACGACCGCAAGCACGACCCCGACTTCTTCGCCGAGCTCGAGAAGCTGGAGCTGGCCGTCACCAACCGATTCCCCTACCCGCACACCGCCCGGATGTTCCAGCTCGTGGGGCGGGTCTGAGCAGCGGCACCGCGCGCGAGGCCATGTCGGCCACCACCACGCCAAGTACTGGCCGGACCGGACGTGAACGACCGGGTCCAGAGCCACCGCGCTCGTGACGGCGCTCGGCGGCTGGTGCGGGTCGGTCGACCGGGGCCCGGTGTCAGTGCGCTTCGGGTCCACCACGCGTCGCGGGGTCGGCGAGCCACAGTTCGATGGTCGTCGAACCAGGGTGAACTGGGCGGCGCCCGCGGCTACCCGGCCTCCCGACGGGTGCGCCACCACGGGCGACTCCGTCCCGGGGGCCGGGTCCAGCCGGGTGCGGCCGGTTGTGCGCCGTCCGGACGCCGGTGACCACTCGGCTTCCGCTCCTCGGCGGCAGGCTGCTCGTCGGCGACCATTCGGCGACCGTTCGGCGATCACTCGGTCGGGTGAAATCCAGTCGAACTCCGGCCCTACCAAGGTCGTCCGGCGGCTGTCCGCGGGCCGGACTTAGCGCACATGATCGGTACCTCAATCGATACAGTGCGCAGGACCACCCATGAGGTGTCTCACGGCTGGTTGGTTGGGTCACCACCGCCCTGACCGGGGGACTAGCCTGACCGGGGAGTGCGTTCAATACGAGATCGAGATGGATAGAGGCGAGAGCCAGCCGTGTCCAGTAGTCCTGCGTCACAGTTCGGTGCGAACGAGTGGCTCGTCGAGGAGATGTACGAGCAGTTCCTCGCGGACCCGTCGTCAGTAGACCCCGCATGGCACGACTTCTTCGCGGACTACAAGCCAACACCCCGGGCGGCGACCCAGGGTGCGGCCAAGGCCAAGACGGCGGCCGCGGGCGACACCTCGACGAGGTCGACCGCGACCAAGAGCGGCGCTCCGCCGGAGACCAAGACGAGCCCGAGCAGGCCGGGCGGACAGGCGGGTAGTGGACAGGCAGGCGGCATGACCAGCAACGGCCAGGCACCCGCGGTGAAGAACCCCCCGGCACCCGCCGTCGCCAAGACCACCACGGCCACCGCCCCCGCCGCGCCCGCGAAGTCGGCCGAGGCGCCCGCGCCGCCGAACAACAAGGCGCCCGCCACGCCCGCCACCCCGGCCAAGTCCGGTGGCGAGGAGCGCAAGCCGCTGCGCGGCGCGGCCGCGGCGATCGCGAAGAACATGAACGCCTCGCTGGGGCTGCCCACCGCCACCAGCGTGCGCGCGGTGCCCGCGAAGCTGCTCGCGGACAACCGCATCGTGATCAACAACCACCTGAAGCGGACCCGCGGCGGCAAGGTCTCCTTCACCCACCTCATCGGCTACGCCATGGTCCGGGCGCTCGAGGCGTACCCGAACATGAACCGGCACTACGCCGAGGCCGAGAACAAGGCGTTCGCGGTCACCCCCGAGCACGTCAACCTGGGCCTGGCGATCGACCTGCCGGGCAAGGACGGCTCGCGCAACCTGGTCGTGGCCTCGATCAAGGGCTGCGAGGGGATGTCCTTCCAGCAGTTCTGGCAGGCCTACGAGGACCTGATCCGCAAGGCCCGCGGCGGCTCGCTGACCAACGACGACTTCGCGGGCACCACCATCTCGCTGACCAACCCCGGCGGCATCGGCACCAACCACTCGGTGCCGCGCCTGTCGGTCGGCCAGGGCGCGATCCTGGGCGTCGGCGCGATGGAGTACCCGGCGCCGTTCCAGGGCGCCAGCGAGAAGACCCTGATCGAGATGGGCATCAGCAAGATCATCACGCTGACGTCCACCTACGACCACCGGATCATCCAGGGCGCCGAGTCCGGCGAGTTCCTGCGCGAGATCCACCACCTGCTGCTGGGTGAGGAGGGCTTCTACGACGACATCTTCACCTCCCTGCGGATCCCGTACGAGCCGATCCGCTGGATGGAGGACTTCGCCGAGGGCCCGGTCGACAAGACCGCCCGGGTGATCGGCCTGATCGACGCCTACCGCACCCGCGGGCACCTGATGGCCGACACCGACCCGCTGAACTACCGGCAGCGCAAGCACGAGGACCTCGACGTCCTCTCGCACGGGCTGACCCTGTGGGACCTCGACCGGGAGTTCCCGGTCGGCGGCTTCGCGGGCAAGGAGCGGATGAAGCTGCGCGACGTCCTCGGCGTCCTGCGCGACTCCTACTGCCGCACCGTCGGCGTGGAGTACACCTACATCCTCGACCCGGCCGAGCGGCGCTGGATCCAGGACCGGGTCGAGGTCGCGCACGAGAAGCCCCCGGCGGCCGTGCAGAAGTACGTGCTGTCCAAGCTCAACGCCGCCGAGGCGTTCGAGACGTTCCTGCAGACCAAGTACGTCGGGCAGAAGCGGTTCTCGCTCGAGGGCGGCGAGTCGGTCATCCCGCTGCTGGACACGCTGCTGGACAAGGCGGCCGAGTACGAGCTCGACGAGGTCGTCATCGGCATGCCGCACCGCGGTCGGCTCAACGTGCTGGCCAACATCGTCGGCAAGCCGATCTCGCAGATCTTCCAGGAGTTCGAGGGCAACCTCGACCCGGGCCAGGCGCACGGCTCCGGCGACGTGAAGTACCACCTGGGCGCCGAGGGCAAGTACTTCCGGATGTTCGGCGACGGCGAGACCAGGGTGTCGCTGACCGCCAACCCCTCGCACCTGGAGACCGTCGACCCGGTGCTCGAGGGCATCGTGCGGGCCAAGCAGGACCTGCTGAACAAGGGCGACGCCAGCGGCATCGGGTTCTCCGTGCTGCCGGTCGCGCTGCACGGCGACGCGGCCTTCGCGGGCCAGGGTGTGGTCGCCGAGACGCTCAACCTGGCCCTGCTGCGCGGTTACCGCACCGGCGGCACGGTGCACGTCGTGATCAACAACCAGGTCGGCTTCACCACCGCGCCGGAGCACTCGCGCTCCTCGCAGTACGCGACCGACGTGGCGAAGATGATCCAGGCGCCGGTGTTCCACGTGAACGGCGACGACCCGGAGGCCTGCTACTGGGTGGCGCGGCTGGCGATGGACTACCGGCAGACGTTCAACAAGGACGTCGTGGTCGACCTGGTCTGCTACCGCCGCCGCGGGCACAACGAGGGCGACGACCCGTCGATGACCCAGCCGGGCATGTACGACATCATCGACACCAAGCGCAGTGTCCGAAAGGGATACACCGAGGCGCTGATCGGCCGCGGCGACATCTCCGTCGAGGAGGCCGAGAAGGCGCTGCGCGACTTCTCCAGCCAGCTCGAGCACGTGTTCAACGAGGTGCGGGAGCTGGAGAAGCACCCGATCTCGCCGAGCCCGTCGGTGGAGTCCGAGCAGCAGGTGCCGACCAAGCTGGCCACCGGCGTCGACCGCTCGGTGCTCGAGCGGATCGCCGACGCGCACGTCTCGCTGCCCGACGGCTTCACCGTGCACCCGCGGGTCAAGCCGGTGCTGGAGCGGCGCGAGAAGATGGTCCGCGAGGGCGGCATCGACTGGGCCTACGGCGAGCTGCTGGCGTTCGGGTCGCTGACCCTGGAGGGCCGCATGGTCCGCCTGGCAGGCCAGGACTCGCGCCGCGGCACGTTCACCCAGCGGCACGCGGCGATCATCGACCGCAAGTCCGGCCGGGAGTACCTGCCGCTGCAGAACCTGTCCGACGACCAGGGCAAGTTCATGGTCTACGACTCGGCCCTCTCGGAGTACGCCGCACTCGGCTTCGAGTACGGCTACTCGGTCGCCAACCCCGACGCGCTCGTGCTGTGGGAGGCCCAGTTCGGCGACTTCGTCAACGGCGCCCAGTCGGTGATCGACGAGTACATCTCCTCCAGCGAGGCCAAGTGGGGCCAGGTGTCCGACGTGGTCGTGCTGCTGCCGCACGGGCACGAGGGCCAGGGCCCGGACCACACCTCGGGCCGCATCGAGCGCTGGCTGCAGCTGTGCGCCGAGGGCTCGATGACGGTGGCCGTGCCGTCCACCCCGGCGAACTACTTCCACCTGCTGCGCAGGCACGCCCTCGACGGTGTGCAGCGCCCACTGGTGGTGTTCACGCCGAAGTCCATGCTGCGCAACAAGGCGGCCACCAGCCCGGTCGAGGACTTCCTCACCGACACCAGGTTCGAGTCGGTGATCGACGACCCGAGCAGCCCCGCGCCCGAGGGCGTGCGCAAGATCCTGTTCGTCTCCGGCAAGCTCTACTACGAGCTGGCGGCGGAGAAGGAGAAGCGCGGCGCCCAGGACACGGCGATCGTGCGCATCGAACAGCTCTACCCGGTGCCGCAGCGGAAGATGGGCAAGATCTTCGACCGCTACCCGAACGCCAACGACGTCCGGTGGGTCCAGGAGGAGCCGGCGAACCAGGGCTCCTGGCCGTTCTACGGCCTGGCCCTGCCGGAGCTGTTCGCCGACCGCCTCACCCGGATCACCCGGGTGTCGCGGCGCCCGATGTCGGCCCCGTCGGCGGGGTCGAGCAAGGTGCACGAGCTGGAGCAGCGGGCACTGATCGAGAAGGCGTTCGACTAGTCGTTGCAGGATTTCCGGGGCCGCTGGGGTTACCAGCGGCCCCGGCCTTTTTGGAGGAGTCTCGGGTGTACTTCACCGATCGCGGGATCGAGGAACTGGAACAGCGGCGCGGGGAGGAGGAGGTGACCCTGGCGTGGCTGGCTGATCGGATGCGGGCTTTCGTCGACAACAACCCGGAGTTCGAGACCCCGGTGGAACGCTTCGCCACCTTCCTGGCACGCGACGACGACGAGATCGACGAGTGAGGTCTACCTATATTTGACATCGACTCCTGGGCCAAGCTTTTCAATGCCTCGATAGACCGAATTACGCCGAAGCCAAAGGGAGCCTCGCCAACCAGACAAATTGGCGAGATCGAAGTTGTTAGGTGCATTATAGAAGCGAATGACGCCCAACCTTGCAATTTTGGTCAGCGGGGATAGATCCAAGCTCTCGAAGTTCTGAAGGTAGGGCCAGGGTCGGGGCCAGTTGTTCGGCGACCTGGTGGCCGATGCGGTCGACCAGGCTGGTCACCCTGACCCGCTGGAGTGGGCTGGCGAGCTCGGCGTCCACCAGCTCCACCAGCGTCGACCGCTGCTCCGCCCGCTTGGTCCGGCGCCGCATCCACCACTTCGCGCCGTGCGTCGCGACCGACGCGCCGACTTTCAGAGCCGCGCTCTCCAGACCCGTGATGACGGCCTCCCGTGACAGATCGAATGCTCTCCGTTGTCATCGGTGTCGGCCGCTGCACCGTTTCGTTGGTCAGCGGTGGGTGGAGACGGGTTGGGCCGCTGAGCTGGTGATACCGGGGACGACGCCGCAGATCACCAGGGTGGCTAGCGTTATGGCTACGGCGCAGTTCTCCAGTCTGGTGAGGTCTCGTTCGCCGGTGGGGGTTCGGAGGCGGGTGAACAGGCCGAGGAAGCCGCGTAGTGCCGTCATCCCGTTGACCGCCATCGCCAGTACGGCGATGAGGGCCAGCGGGAGCGCGATCTCGGCCAGTAGGGCGTGGTCGTCGGCGAAGCCCGGCAGTAGCGGGAAACCCGCTAGGGCCAAGGCGAAGAGCACGTAGGCCACTGCTAGTCGCGGGGTGTTGGACAGGTCGCCGCTCGGGGTGGTGTAGGAGAGGGTGCCTCGGCGGGCGGCGAGCACGCCCGTTGTCATC
Source organism: Actinokineospora sp. NBRC 105648 (assembly GCF_030269645.1). GTDB lineage: Bacteria > Actinomycetota > Actinomycetes > Mycobacteriales > Pseudonocardiaceae > Actinokineospora. The sequence goes on from NZ_BSTR01000008.1 coordinate 7,301, forward strand.
GCCAGGCCAGCGGTGGCGACCAAGGCCGTCGGCCAAGCGGCGCCTGCCAGTGCCAGGCCGTTGGCGGCTATCACGAGATACGCGAGGGCTCGGTGAGCGTCAGTCTGGACCACGGCGAAGATCGCGGCGATCGCGACCGACAGCACCCCGATGACGGCGGATGTGTTGCCAGTAGGGGAAAGCAGGATCACCGGTGTGCTGAGGTAGGCCACGACGATCCCGATCGGCGCGCGGTCGACGAAGCGCGGGAACCACGCGTGGGCCGGGATGATCGCGAGTCGGATGGCCGCGCCGAGCAGGAGAGCGATCTCGCCTGCCAACCCCGGCATGACGGCGCCCACCAGGAACAGCACGACGGCCGGGACCTGGTACAGCGCGAACAGCCGGTCCAGGCCATCCGATCTCCCGCGCAGACCAGACCACGTCAGCCACGTCGAGACGGCGATCAGGGCAGCGTCGAAACCGTTGTGCCGCACTGCCAGCAGCGCGCACGAGACCGCCACCAGCCGCAGGGCGCGGGCCAAGACAGCGGGTATGTGTGTCGCAAGTGGACTCATCGCGGCGATGAGCAGGCCCGCCAGGCTGATCGCCGTGCACGCCTGGGCGCCGGCACCCGGGCTCACCGCCAAGCCCACGACGTCGGCCACCCGCTCGGTCGGGAGGGCGATCGACAGCAGCGACAAGCCGACGGCAGCCGCCGCGCACCAGGTCGCGACTCGGCGGGCGGACCCGGGGTCGGGAACCCGGGCGACGACCTCCGCCGCCACCAACCACACCACGACCACGGCCAGCGGGGCCAGGGCGATCACCGGGACACCGCCGGGTGGGCAGGCGGTCGCGTGCTGGACCGCCGGACCCAGCGTTCGCCCGCGGCGTCGAGGCCGCGCACCGCGCGGACCAGACCGCCGACCACCCGGTCCACCAGGAAGGCGTCGACGTAACCGCGTTCGAGGGCGAAGCGGTACAGCCACGCTTGGGCGCCGCGCGGCAGCAGCCAGTCGAAGTGCTTGCCGGTGCGGGGAAGTGGGGCGTTGAGGGCCTGTTCGAGGTGGTGGTGGTCGTGCAGCAGGCTCGGCGAGCGGAGGATCTGCGCGCTGCGCAGCGCGGCGTGGGCCAGCAGGTGGACCAGGGCGAGGACCTCGAGCCCGAGGCCGATCTCTACGAGCACCAAGGCGATCTGCGTCATTGACGCGTACGCCAACGTGCTCTTGATGTCGGTCTGCGCGCGCCCGACGAGCGTCGCGAACACGGCCGTGACCACGCCGACCGCGACGACCGCTGAGCCATTGATCCCGTTGCGCAGCAACAGGTATGGTCCCAGGCTCACCGAGATGGCGCCGTAGCAGATCGCGCTGGACGGGGTCGGGCCCTCCATCGCGCGGGGCAGCCAGCCGCCGAGCGGGAACTGCGCGGACTTGCCGATCACCGCCCACAGCAACAGGAGTCCGACAGCCGTGTGGCTGCCGCCTCGGTGCTCCACGACCGCGGCGCCGACCAGGCCGATGTCGCTGACCCGGTAGGTGATGAACGCGCGCAAGCCGTGTGCGACTGGACCGTTGCGGTGGTGGAAGAACGCGATCAGCAGCGCGGACGCCAGGCCCGCGAGCTCCCAACCCACGATGAGCAGGTCGAGCGTCCCCGCCAGCACCACGAGCTCGACGGCCGCGACGAACAGCGCCAGCAGCAGGTAGAAGCGGCGGAACCCGGGGTCGCGGTGCAGGTAGCGCTGCGAGAACGCGCCGATGAGGCACCCGAGCAGGGCCGCCATCGTCGCCACCGGGATCGACAGCCAGTCAGCGCGCAGCCGCAGCGGGAAGTCGGCGAACCAGGTGCCCAACGACACCGCGATCGGTCCATCCACAAGGGACACAACCGCCATCCCGAGTCCCGACACCGCGGACACCGCCGCGGCGAGGATCACCAGGTTCGACACCGCGCGCTCGCCCAACGGCCTTCCCGACCACAACACCAGTGCCAGCACGAAGACCGTCACCAGCGGCACGGCCACGGCGGCGACGAGCAACACCTGCCCGCTCACAACGCGTCCTGCGTGGCGGCGAAGACCGGCACCGGTAGCTCGATGGCGGCCATGACGTGCGCGCAACCGAGGTGCTCGCGCTTGCCCGCGTAGACGTCCGCGGAGCGCTCGACGACCGGGAAGTGCCCGGTTTCCGGCGTGTAGGGCTGGAAGGCGCCGTCCTGGAAGACGTTCATCTGGCCGTCGGAGTCCCACGAGACCAGCTGGACCCAGCCGTTGCCGACCAGCCTGCCCAGGTTCGCGTGCGCGGCGAGGATCGCCAGCAGCCGCGCGGGCGATGCCTCGACGACCAGCAGCAGTCGCACCGGTTCGTGGATCTCGACCATCTGCCAGGGCAACCCGGTGCGCAGGTCGGACGCGTGCCCGTCCATCACCCCGATCAGCCCGGTGATGTTGTGCGGCAGCTTGGTCCCGCAGCCGTAGCCCGCCGGGTCGATGTAGCTGAAGTAGTACTCCAGGTTGATGCCCGCGCAGACCGGTCCGACCGCGAGCAGCAGCCCGGTGAGCAGCGCGTCGTCGGTGTCGGCGGCGGGGTCGTAGGAGACCAGGAAAGCGCGGCGGTCGAGGTAGAGACCGCGGGTGCGGGAGCGGCGGCCGACGACGCACACGGCGTTGGTGGCGTGGCCGTACTCCGGCCGGGGCTGGCCGAGGTCGACCGCGTGGGTCTCCGCGTGCGCGAGCGCGTCGGCGAGGGCCAGGTCGGTCGGCGCGGTCTCGAACCGGCGGCAGCGCTCGTGCGCGGCGAGCACGCATGCCTCGGCGAGGGCGAACTTGGCCGCTGCCAGAGGTTCCAGGTGGCTGGACGGGACCAGGTCCTCATCGAAGTAGGTCACCGAGTCGTCACAGGTGTTGTGGTACGCGCCGACGAACCAGGTGCCGTCGGGCAGGCCCAGTCCACTTCGGACGTCCGGGTGGTTGGCCATCGCGGCGAACGCCCGCGCGTTCGGCCCGCCCCGACCGCCGCCGGTCGCGCCGCAGTCGTGGGCGGACTCGTGCGGGTTGTTCATGCTCGAGGACCCGTGGCCCACCAGCAGGACTATCGGTGCGGGTGCGGCGAGAACGCCGGTGGTGCGCAGCACGTTCGCCACGATGGCGGTCATCTCGGCCACTGTGAAGCCGAGGTCGAGCCGGGTCGCGGGCGGCTTGCCGTCGAACCGGTGCGCCCAGTGCTGGGCCTGGCGCGGGAACAGGCAACGGCTGACCAGCGAGCAGAAACCCGCCACGCCCATGGCCAGGCTCAGCACGCCACCGCGGGCCAGGGTGCGGCTGCCCACCGAGACCAGGTGGGTCCAGCCCGCCCGGGCGCGCCGGGTGAACGCGCGCGTCGAGCCGATCGGCCGCTCCACCACGTCGTGCGTGGGGGTGATCACCACCGGGCACAGTGGAGTGGACTTGATGTCGTGCGCACCCCGGTAGTTCATCGCCACGCCGAAGAAGCCCGCGTAGCCGAAGGTCTCCACCGAGGGGCTGTTCTCCTCCAGGTGCCTGCGCAACGACTCCTCGCGCTCGTCAATGCAGAAGACAGCCTGGAACGCGGGTGCCTCGGTGACCTGAGTGGACAGTGCCTGGTGGGCGGCGAGCCCGTCGAGCACCCCGACGCGGTGCCTGCGCTCGTAGGCGGCGTGCAGCAGGCGCCTGCGCTCGATGCCGTCGCAGCCGCCCACCACGGTCAGCCAGGCCGTCGGGTCGGTCGGCTCGACGCCGAGGATCTCGGCGAGCACGAACGCCTCATAGGCCAGCTCCAGGTCCGGCCGCGCGGTCACCTCGACGACCAGGTGCGGGTCAGTCGTCGCCAGAACGTGCCTGGCGGCGAACACGTCGAGGACGAGCTGCACCGCCAGGTAGTCCACCAGCCGCGCGGGTGGCGCGGCCACCGGCGCGCGGTCGGGGCGCAGTTCCAGGTGGCGCACCATGCCCGCCCACCCGCGCAGCGACAGCAGGGTGGCCAGGACGGCCTCGCCCCACTCCGGCTCCGGCACCTCCAGCTCGGTCAGCGCCCAGGCGATGGTGCGCTCGGCGTCCCAGTCCCGGTGCGCCCGAAGGCACGCGGGCAGACCGCGCAGGAACCGGTCCGGCGGACCACCCGGCTTCCCATACAGGGCAACGAAAGCCGCGAGGAGCCCGCCGTCGCGCCCGGGCATCGGCCAGTAGGCGACGCCTTGGTCCAGGAACGCCGCGGTGAGCCGGATGAGCACCGGGTGGGCCAGTTGATCGGGGTCCACGCCGGTCGCCGCCAGCACGCGATCACGCGGGCGCGGCATGGGACCGGCCACCGGCACCACCCGTGGCGCGGCCTCGCGCAGGCAGTCCCACGTCACGCCCAGATCCGCGGATTCCGCCAGCAGCCAGGAAAGCGCGGCACCACGCGGAACGTCGACGAGGTGGCGCAGCCGGAGTGCGTGGAACTCCCGGCGGGTCGGGCCGCCGGGCATGATCGGCGCGCCGTCGTCGGCGACCTCGGCGGCCACCACGGCGTCGATGTCGGCGTGGGTGATCCGACCGGAGCGCACGTGCCCGTGCAGTTCGGCCTCAGCCGGGAACGGCTCGGTGCCGAACAGCTCCCCCGCGCGCACCACGGCGTCGGCGAACGGCAGGTGCTCGAAGGCGTGCAGCGTGTTGTGGTGCACGAAGGCCTGCAGCGGTCCCTGCTCGGGCAGCAGCCCGGCGGCCCGCTCGACCAGCGGGCCGATCAGCCCGCTCATGACCGGCGCCTGCGGCGCAGCGCCTGCGGGTGCGCGGAGACCGGCTCCAGCTCGTCGAGCCCGGTGACGGTCAGCGTCGCGCCCGGCAGTTCCTTGGCCAGCTCGTCGAGGCGGGCCAGGAAGGTGTGGTCGACCACGGCCGCGTCGCGCACGTCGACGACGATCTCGGTGACCCCCTCGTCCGCCTTGGCGATCTGCTTGCGCAGCGGCAGCAGCGCGGGGAAGACCGCCGCGCCGGGCACCCGGACGCGCAGCACGGAACCGTCCCGGCTGACCTGCGGGCGCGGGCGGAAGAACGCGGGCAGCGGCACGCCGCGCGCCAGGTGCAGCACGATCTTGAGCGCCAGGCCGGTCCCGACGCCGACGAGCAGGTCGGTGGCCAGGGTGACGATCAGCGTGGTCAGGAACAGCAGCAGCTGGTCCCAACCGATCTTGCCGACGTGCACGAACTCGCGCGGCGAGGCCAGCCGGAAGCCGGTGTAGACCAGCATGGCGGCCAGCGCGGCGAGCGGGATCGTCTGCACCAGGCCCGGGATCAGCGCGACGAACAGCAGCAGGATCGCGCCGTGGCAGACGTTCGACCAGCGCGACTTGGCGCCGGAGTCCAGGTTGGCCTTGCTGCGCACGATCTCCGAGATCATCGGCAGGCCGCCGATGAACGCCGAGGTCAGGTTGCCGACGCCGATGGCGAGCAGGTCGCGGTTGAGGTCCGAGGGGCGCTTGGCCGGGTCCATCGCGTCGACGGCGAGCACGGTCAGCGTGGACTCGATCGACCCGATGAGCGCGAACATGACCACGTACTGCACCGAGGTGCCGCTGAACACCTGGGAGAAGTCCGGGAAGGTGATCGCGTCGAGCAGCGAGGCGGGCAGCCGGACCAGGAACTCCGGGCCGAGGTGGAAGGAGGAATCGGCGAACCGGTAGTCGTGCGCGCTGGACAGGTGCAGCGCCAGCCCGATCGGGATGGCCACGGCCAGCACGATCAGCGGCGCGGGCACGACCTTGCTCCAGCGGGCGCGCACGAACGGCAGCCCGAACAGGATCAGCAGCGCCAGCACGCCGATCAGCACGATGTAGGGGTTGGCGTGCGCGACGCTGTGCGGGATCTCGGCGAGCAGCCCGAGTGGGGTGTCCGCGGTGGGCTTGACCCCGAGCACCACGTGCGCCTGCTTGGCGATGATGATCACGCCGATCGCGGCCAGCATGCCGTGCACCACCGACGGCGACATGGCCACGCCGATACCCGCGGCGCGCACCGCGGCGAACAGGATCTGCAGCAGCGCGGCGACCACCCCGACGGCCAGCGCGCGCCGGTAGCCCGCGACCAGGTCGCCCTGGCCCAGGTCGTGCACGGCCCCGACGGCGATCACGATGAGTCCGGCAGCGGGTCCCTTGATGGTCAGCGGCGCACCGCCGAGCAGTCCGCCCAGAATTCCGCCAACAATGGCGGTGAGCACCCCGGCGATCGGCGGGAAACCGCTGGCCAGGGCAATACCGAGGCACAGCGGAAGTGCGATCAGCGAGACCAGGAAACCGGACTTCAGATCACCGACGGGGAAACGTCTTGGCGGCGGGTCGGTGACATCGGAAAGCGGCTTGGCAATTTGTTCGGACATCGACTCATCCTTGTTTCGGGCGCGACAGGACCACCCCGACAGATTTTTCGGTCGGGGCCCGTGCTCGGCGGAGGATCAGTCGCGGCGCGGCGGCCCGCGCGCGGCCCAGGCCGCCCCGGGCACCTCGGCCGGGATCGGCCGGGGTCCGGTGGCGGCCAGGAACCGGCCGTGGCAAGGGGTTTCGCTGCCGGAGGGCGGCACAAGGTCGACGGTATTGTCAAGATCTTGCTCGATTACCGGGGAATTCACCGCCCGTAAGGCGTACTCCGCGGATTCCTCGACAGGCGCGCACCGCGCGTGCGCGTGGCCGGGCAGCGGGGCGCCGAGGAGTGCCAGCGCGACGAGAACAACGGCGAGCGCGCGCATGACACCCCTCCCCAGAAATGGAAAGCCCGGATGACTGGTGATGATTCACAGAATTCGCCGTCGGTGGCGATCCAGGACTTATCGATCATCTCGGGCGCGTGGAACCGCCGTCAAGGGGAAAGTATTCGCATTTAAACACAAAGTGACATACCACGTGGACCTGCCGGGTGGCTATGTCCTTTTTGCCGAATTAGCACGGCCCCCGGCGCGTCGCACCGGGGGCCGTTCGCGGATCGCGGGACTCCTACCAGGCGTAGGCCTCCGGCGCGGGCTTCGCGCCATTGGGTCCAGGTGCTGGGAAGAGCTCGTCGAGCTTGCCGAGGAACTCCTCGTCGAGGGTGATCTCCAGCGCGCGCAGCGAGCCGTCGAGCTGCTCGGCCGAGCGCGGGCCGATGATCGGGCCGGTGACCCCGTCCTGGGCCAGCAGCCAGGCCAGCCCGACGTGCGCCGGGTCCTCACCGAGGTCGGCGCAGAGCTTCTCGTAGGCCTCGATGACCTCGCGGTGCTCCTCCAGGCCCTCCTTGGACCGGCCCTGCACGCCGCGCACCGCGCCGCCCTCGCGCTGCTTGCGCAGCACACCGCCGAGCAGGCCGCCGTGCAGCGGCGACCACGGGATCACGCCCAGGCCGTAGTGCTTGGCCGCGGGCAGCACCTCGAGCTCGACCCACCGGGTGAGCAGGTTGTAGATCGACTGCTCGGACACCAGCCCGAGGAAGTGCCGGGTCCGGGCCGCCTCCTGGGCCTGGGCCAGCTGCCAGCCGGCGAAGTTCGACGAGCCGAAGTAGAGCACCTTGCCCTGCTGGCGCAGGACGCTGAAGGCCTCCCAGACCTCCTCCCACGGCGTGTCCCGGTCGACGTGGTGCATCTGGTAGAGGTCGATGTAGTCGGTCCGCAGGCGCTTGAGCGAGGCGTCGGCGGCCCGCCGGATGTTCAGCGCGGACAGGAAGGTCTCGTTGGGCCAGTCGCCCATGCTGCCGTAGAGCTTGGTGGCCAGCACGGTCTTCTCGCGCCGCCCGCCGCCCTGGGCGAACCAGCGCCCGATGATGTTCTCGGTGATCCCCTCGCCCTTCTGCCACCCGTAGACGTTGGCGGTGTCGAAGAAGTTGATGCCGTGCTCGTGCGCGCGGTCCATGATCGTGTGGCTGTCGGCCTCGGTGGTCTGCGGGCCGAAGTTCATCGTGCCCAGCACCAGCCGGGAAACCGAGAGGCCACTGCGGCCGAGGTGGGTGTACTCCATGGTCCCAACCTAACCCCGGAGCAGCTCCAGCTCCGGGGTGAAACGGGTCGGGTGGGAACACCGACAGTCGTACTGCGCACGACGAACAGGGGGAGCGGCGAGTGGAGTGGTGGTCCGACGCGTCGGCCGTCCTGGCGTCGGTGGTCGGCTTGGCCTTGAGCCTGGCGATGCTGTGGCGCGGGGTCCGCCTCCGTCTGAAGACCCGGGCGCGCAGGCCGGTGGACCCGTTCGGGGACCAGTACCGCCGGTTCGTGCTGGAGACGCTGCGCTACGTCGACCTCAAGGGACTGCAGACCCTCAGCCACACCGGGCTCGAGCTGGACAAGGTGTACGTCGACGTCAGCCTGGTGCCCCAGGCACCCCAGCTGGTGGGCACCGCCGTCCTGGGACCGCTGCCCGCGACCGGGTCGGAACGGGCCCGGATCGAGTGGTTCCTTGACCAGCCCGGGCACCAGGTGCTCGCGGTGCTCGGCGGCCCGGGCAGCGGCAAGACCACACTGCTCCGGATGACCGCGCGCCAGGTCTGCCTGGGTGCCCGGGTACCGGTCTTGCTCTACCTGCGCGACCACACCCGGGCGATCGTGGCGGGCGCGACGATGCCGGAGCTGGTCCGCACCCGGCTGGACCGGCACGCCGCGGACGAGCCCGCGCGCTGGCTCGACGACAAGCTGGTCGCGGGCGAGTGCGTGGTCATGTTCGACGGCTTGGACGAGGTCGCCCGGCAGGAGGACCGCACGTCGGTGTCGGCGTGGGTGGAGCGGCAGGTGCAGCAGTACCCGGACAACGACTTCGTGCTGACCTCGCGCAGGCAGGGCTTCCTCGACGCGCCGGTCGCCGGGGCCAAGGTGCTGCAGGTGCTGCCGTTCACCGCCGAGCAGGTGCGCGCGTTCGTCCGGGGTTGGTACCGGGTGGTGGCCGCGCCCGGGTCCGGGGAGAGCTTGGACCGGGCATTGGAACGGTCGGCGGCCGACGCCGAGGACCTGCTGACCCGGTTGGACGCCGCACCGGCACTGGCGGACCTCACGGTCAACCCGCTGCTGCTCACCATGATCGCCACCGTGCACCGCTTCCGCGGCGCGCTGCCCGGCACGCGCGCGGACCTGTACCGCGAGATCTGCGAGGTCATGCTGTGGCACCGGCAGAAGGCGAAGAACCTGCCGACCGGTCTGGCCAGCACACACAAGCTGACCCTGCTGCGGGCGCTCGCCTGGCGGATGATGGACGCGGGCGTGCGCCAGCTGTCCCGGGCGGAGCTGACCACCGAGTTCAGCCAGTTGTTGCGCAGGTTGTCGACCGGGATGAACGCCGAGGAGTACCTGGCCGAGATCGTCTCCGACGGGCTGCTGGTGGAGTGGGAGAACGGGCAGTTCGCCTTCGCCCACCTGACCTTCCAGGAGTACCTGGCGGCGGCGCAGGTCCGGGAGAAGGGGCTGGTGGACGTCCTCGCCTGCGCGGTGGACGACATCTGGTGGCGGGAGACCATCCTGCTCTACACGGCCGCCTCGGACGCCGACCCGATCATCCGGGCGTGCCTGGGATCGCGCTCCCCGACCGCACTGTCGCTGGCGTTCGAGTGCCTCGGGGCGGGCACGGAGATGGCCGAGGGGCTGCGCGTCTCACTGGCGGAGCTCATCCAGTCCTCAGTGGATGGTTTGGGCGACCGGGCGCAGCGCCGCATGGTGGCCGCCGCCATGGCGAGCCGCCACCTGCACGACATGGTGACCACCAGTGGTGGTACCCGGGTCGGGCGCGAGCCGGCGCCGGAGATGCTGTACCGCCTCTACCTGGTCGACGCCGGGCGAGGCGGGACCCCGGTGCTCTCGCGGGCGGACGCCGCGGTGGTGCCCCGCGCCGAGGTGGCGGGGTTCCTGGCGTGGTTGGCCGAGCTCACCGGGGTGACCGGGCTGCGGCTGCCCACCGCGGCGGAGGTCGAGACGAGCGCTGACCGTTGGGGCACAACGCACCTGGCTTGGTCGCGGGCGCACGCCTCGGCAGAGGTCGTCCTGTGGAAACCACCGGGTGTCGACCCGGACAGCGTGTCCACCGGCGAGTTCATCGACACCCTCCGCGAGGATTTCGACTCGGGCGTGCTCGCCCGAGTCCTGGCGACGTGCTGGTACGGCCTGCCGGAACCACCACGGCCGAGGGTCTCCGACCGGCTGCCGTGGAACCGCGGCGGGGCGGCGGCCCAGGAGGCGTGGGGACTGCTCTACGACTCCGCCGTGACGAACACGGTCATCTCGGCGAGTACGGAGCTCACGGTGTTCGGCGCGGAGCCGACCGCCGCCGACCTGGTCAACTGCGACCGCGGATCGGTCCTTTGTGTACCGAAGGCGTTGGTGCGCTCGGGGTTCCTGGAGTGTTGGGGTATCGCGCTCACGAGCGCCGTGTTGGGCGAGCCGAACAGGCACCGCGCGGGTTTCCACGACCGGGTGGCGAGTGAGTTCGCCACCGGGGCCTGGCTGATCGACTGGACGCCCGAGGGCGTGGACCTGGCACACCTGCCCGCGATACTGACCGCCGTCCACCGGACCTTCCTCGAACAGGCGGACCACGACTGGGCCAGGACGGCCGGCCTGCGGCTGAACGCCTTGGCCCGTGGGCCGTTCGCCGGCGGGCTGGTGGACGCCGACGTGGCCGCGAAGATCCGACTGCTCGCGGTCGCGCTGGCGCGGGAGACCACGCGCGAGGTGCTGCAGGGCTACCTGATGAAGATCGCCGTGGGCATCACGCTGCTGGAACGGCGGTGGGCGGGCGCGACGCCCATGCCCACCCTGGTCATCGCGGCGGACGCACCAGAAGGCCTGAGCGCCAGACCGCCCAGGTGAGGGGGACGCCGGGGCGGTAGGCGAGGTGGGTGGCCGAGGGCGCGTCGAGCACGTGCAGGTCGGCGCGGGCGCCCGGTCGGATGACACCGATGTCGTTGCGGCGCAGCGCTTTCGCGCCTCCGAGCGTGGCGGCTCGGACGGCTTCTTCGACGGACATGCGCATCTGGAGCACCGCCGTGGCGACGCAGAACGCCATCGACGAGGTGTAGGACGAGCCGGGGTTGCAGTTGGTGGCCAACGCGACGGTGGCACCGGCGTCGAGCAGGGCTCGGGCGTCGGGCAGTGGTTGGCGGGTGGACAGGTCGCAGGCCGGGAGCAGGGTGGCCACGGTGTCGAAGCCGGCCAGCGCGTCCACATCGGACTTGGTCAGGTGGGTGCAGTGGTCGACGCTGGCGGCGCCCAGTTCCACGGCCAGCCGCACCCCCGGCCCGGCGCCGAGCTGGTTGCCGTGCACGCGCAGGCCCAGGTCGTGCGCGGTGGCGGCCTGGAGGACACGGCGGGACTGGGACTCGTCGAAGGCGCCGGTCTCGCAGAACACGTCGGCCCAGCGCACGTACGGGGCCACGGCGTCGAGCATCGGACCCGCCGCCAGCTCCACATAGGACTCCGCGTCGGCCCCCGGCGGGACCAGGTGGGCGCCGAGGTAGGTGACCTCGTCGACGTACTCGGCGGCGATGCGGGCCGAGCGGACCTCGTCCTCGACGGTCAGCCCGTAGCCGGTCTTGGTCTCCAGGTAGGTGGTGCCCTGCGACACGGCCTCGTCGACGTGCCTGCGCAGGACCGCGCGCAGCTCGTCGTCCGTCGCGGCCCGGGTGGCGTTGACGGTTGTGGCGATTCCGCCTGCGGTGTAGGGCTTTCCGGCCATCCGGGCGGCGAACTCAGCAGTGCGGTCACCTGCGAAGACCAGGTGCGTGTGGCTGTCGACCCAGCCGGGCAGGGCGGCGCGACCAGCCGCGTCGACCAGGGTGTCGGCGTCTGGGGCCTTCGCCGCCGGGCCGACCCAGGCGACTCGGTCGCGGTCGAGGACGACGGCGGCGTTGGACACCGTGCCGCGCTCGTCGTTGGTGGTCAGCTCGCCGATGTTCGTGATCAGGGTGCTCATGCCCACGCCCTCTCGATCGCCTTGGTCAGCAGGCCGCCGACATCGCCCAGCACGTGCTCGCCCGAGCGGACGACCACCCGGCCGCCCACGACCACAGTGTCCACATCGGATGCCGATGCGGTCAGCACTATCTGCTCTGCCAAGCTTCCCGCTGTTCGAACCGTGTCCGTGCGCACGGCGACGAGGTCCGCGGGTGCACCGACCTCGATCCGGCCCGCCTCGGGCCAACCGAGAGCGCGGTGCGCGGTCAACGCGGCCACCAATTCCGCGGGGGCGAACCGACCGCGTTTGCCGGTGCGGAGGCGTTCGCCGTGTTCCAGCGCCCGTGCCTCCGCGAGGGGGTCGACCACGGCGTGCTGGTCACTTCCCAGCGACAAGGGTGAGCCCGCGTCCACGAGTTCGCGGGCCGGGCCGATCCCGTCGGCCAGGTCGGCCTCGGTGGTGGGGCAGAAGCACGCGCCCGTACCGGAACCACCGAGTAGCGCGATGTCCTGGGGTGTCAGGTGAGTTGCGTGCACGGCGGTCGTACGCGGTCCCAGCGCTCCGGCCTCGGCGAGGAGTTGGGTGGGCGAGAGGCTGTAGGCCGCGAGGCAAGCCTCGTTCTCGGCGGGCTGCTCGGAGAGGTGGACGTGCAGCGGCCCGTCGAAAGCAGCCACAGTGGACAACTCGGCGCGGGGCACGGCGCGCACGGAGTGGATGGCCGCCCCGATGCGGAAGCCGTCGTCCGGGCGTAGTTCGGCGACCCGGGAGGCCCACGCATCGGCGTCGCCGTCAGAGAAACGTTGCTGGTCAGACGATATCGGCTCGCCGATTCCGCCTGCCAGGTAACAGGTGTCGAGCAACGTGATCCGGATCCCCGCGTCCCGCGCGGCCTGGGCCAACGCATGGCCCATGGCATTCGGGTTGTCATAACGGGCACCGCCAGGGGCGTGGTGCACGTAGTGGAACTCGCCGACACAGGTCACGCCCGCCAACGCCATCTCCGCGTACGCCGCTCGGGCCAGCTCCAGGTACGAATCCGGGTCCAGCCGCCCGGCCAGCTCGTACATCCGGTCACGCCAGGTCCAGAACGTGCCGCCACCGCCGTGGGTGCGACCGCGTAACGCCCGGTGGAAGGCATGTGAGTGCGCGTTGGCGAAGCCGGGGAACACCAGGCCCGGCAGAACGACCGCGCCAGCAGGCGCTCTATCCACAACGGACACCGAGGTGATCTTGCCGGACGACTCGGTGACCAAGACCCCGTTGACGACTCCATCGGGCAGCCAGGCGGAAGCGCACCAGTAGGCGGTCATCGGGCCAGCGACTCCAGCACGTCGGCGAGCGCCGTCACCCCGGCGGCGCAGTCGGCGTCCTCGGCGAACTCGGCGGGCGCGTGGCTGATCCCGGTCGGGTTGCGCACGAAGAGCATCGCAGTGGGCACGTGCGCGGCGAGGATCCCCGCGTCGTGGCCCGCACCGGTGGGCAGCGCCGGCACACCGCCGAGCACACCGGCCAATGAGTCGCGCAACACCGGGTCGAACACCACAGTGTCCCCATAGGACTCTTCAGTCATCGTCACCACGCAGCCCTCCTCCGCCGCGGCGGACTCGGCCGCGGCGGCGATCTCGGCGACCACCGCCCGGGTCCGCGCGTCGTCGTCGGCCCGCGCGTCCAGCCAGAGGTCCACACTGGACGGGATGACGTTCGTGCCACCCGGGTTCGGCACCAACCGACCGACGGTGGCCCGCGCGCCCTCGACCGCCAGGGCCGACCGGCGAACGGCCAGCACCACCTGGGCGGCCGCCACCATCGGGTCGCGCCGGTCCACCATCAGCGTGGCACCCGCGTGGTTGCCCTCACCGGAAACCGTGACGCGCCAACGACCGTGCGCCAGGATCGAGCTCGCCACCCCGACCGGGACGCCCAGGTCGACCAGCCCGCGCCCCTGCTCGACGTGCAGCTCGACGAAGGTCCCGATCCGCTTCAGCGCCTCGGGATCACGCCCCACCCGGGCGGGGTCCAACCCGGCCGAGCGCATCGCCTCGGCCAGCGTCACACCGTCCGGATCGGACAGCCGCAGGGCCGCCGCGGGCTCGATGGCCCCGGCCAGCAGCCGTGACCCGAGGCAGGCGACCCCGAACCGCCCGCCCTCCTCCTCGGCGAAAACGACCACCGCGAAGGGCTTCCCAGGCGTGAAACCCCGGCCCCGCAAGACATCCACGGCAGCCAGCGCCGACACGACACCGAGCGGCCCGTCGAACGCACCGCCGCCGGGCACCGAGTCGAGGTGGCTGCCGGTGACGACCGCGCCGTCGCCCGGGGCACCCCACCACGCCCACAGGTTGCCGTTGCGGTCGCACTCCACGGCGAGCCCGCGGGCCTGCGCCTCGGCGGTGAACCAGGCGCGCAGCTCCAGCTCGGCCAGGTCGTAGCCGTGCCGGGAGAACCCGCCGCGGCGCGCGTCGACGCCGATGTCCTCGAGGTCGGCGAGCCCGGTCACGGGCGGGCCATCGGGATGGCGACCCCGCGCTCGGCGGCGACCTCGTCGGCCCGGTCGTAACCGGCGTCCACGTGCCGGATCACGCCCATCGCCGGGTCGTTGGTCAGCACCCGCTCGATCTTCTGGCCCGCCAGCGCGGTCCCGTCGGCGACGGTGACCTGACCCGCGTGGATCGACCGGCCGATCCCGACCCCGCCACCGTGGTGGATCGACACCCAGCTGGCCCCCGAGGCGGTGTTCACCAGGGCGTTGAGCAGCGGCCAGTCGGCGATCGCGTCGGAGCCGTCGGCCATCGACTCGGTCTCGCGGTAGGGCGAGGCCACCGAGCCGCAGTCGAGGTGGTCGCGGCCGATCACCACCGGCGCGGACAGCTCGCCGGAGGCGACCATCTCGTTGAAGCGCAGGCCCGCGAGGTGGCGCTCGCCGTAGCCGAGCCAGCAGATCCGGGCCGGGAGCCCTTGGAAGGCAACGCGTTCCCGGGCCATCCGGATCCAGCGGGCCAGCGACTCGTTCTCCGGGAACAGGTCCAGGATCGCCCGGTCGGTGGCGGCGATGTCGTCCGGTTCGCCGGACAGCGCCGCCCAGCGGAACGGGCCGCGCCCCTCGCAGAACAGCGGGCGGATGTAGGCGGGCACGAAGCCGGGGAAGTCGAAGGCCCGGTCGTAGCCGCCGAGCTTGGCCTCGCCGCGGATCGAGTTGCCGTAGTCGAAGACCTCCGCGCCGCCGTCGAGGAAACCGACCATCGCCTCGACGTGGTCGGCCATCGACTCGCGGGCGCGCTCGGTGAACTCGTCGGGCTTCTTCGCCGCGTAGTCGGGCCAGTCGTCGAGGTCCACGCCGCGTGGCAGGTACGCCAGCGGGTCGTGCGCGGAGGTCTGGTCGGTGACGATGTCGACCTCGACCCCGCGGCGCAGCAGCTCCGGCAGCACCTCGGCGGCGTTGCCGATCACGCCGACCGAGAGCGCCTCCCCCTCGCGCTTGGCGCGCTCGACCCGGGCGACCGCGTCGTCGAGGTCGAGCGCGAGCTCGTCGAGGTAGCGGTGCTGCACCCGCCGCCGGGCGCGTTCCGGGTCGGCCTCGACCACCAGCGCGACGCCGTCGTTCATCGTCACCGCGAGGGGTTGCGCGCCGCCCATGCCGCCCAGCCCCGCGGTGAGCGTGAGCGTCCCGCGCAGCGTGCCGCCGAACCGCTTCGCCGCCACGGCCGCGAACGTCTCGTAGGTGCCTTGCAGGATTCCCTGGGTACCGATGTAGATCCACGACCCGGCGGTCATCTGCCCGTACATGGTCAGGCCAGCGGCCTCCAGGCGGCGGAACTCGGGCCAGGTCGCCCAGTCGCCCACCAGGTTGGAGTTCGCGATCAGCACCCGCGGCGCCCACTCGTGCGTGCGCATGACGCCGACCGGCTTGCCGGACTGGACCAGCAGGGTCTCGTCCAGGTCCAAAGTGGTCAGTTCGCGGCTGATCGCCTCGAAGCTGGCCCAGTTGCGCGCCGCCTTGCCGGTGCCGCCGTAGACGACGAGGTCGTCCGGGCGCTCGGCCACCTCGGGGTCGAGGTTGTTGTGGAACATGCGCAGCGCGGCCTCGGTCTGCCAGCCGCGCGCGGTGAGGGTGTTGCCGCGCGCGGCGCGCACGGGTCGGGGTCCGGGGTTGGTCACGCGGTCCTCCCATCGACGGCGGCCAACAGGGCGCCGGAACGGACGAGCTCTTCAGCGGCGGCGATCTCGGGCGCGAGGTGGCGGTCCGGGCCGGGCCCGGGGACGCGCTCGCGCAGCAGCGCCACCGCGGCGGCGGTGGCCGGGGCCGGGGTCAGCGGGGCGCGCAGGTCCAGCGCGCGGGCGGCGGTCAGCAGTTCGATCGCCAGCACGGTGCCCAGCCCGTCGACCGCCCGGCGCAGCTTGCGTGCCGACGACCAGCCCAGCGACACGTGGTCCTCCTGCATCGCCGAGCTGGGGATGGAGTCGACCGAGGCGGGCGCGGCCAGCCGCTTGAGCTCGGCGACCACCGCGGCCTGGGTGTACTGGGCGATCATGTGACCGGAGTCGACGCCCGGGTCGTGCGCCAGGAACGGCGGCAGGCCGTGCGAGCGGGCCACGTCGAGCATCCGGTCGGTGCGCCGCTCGGCCATGCTCGCCACGTCGGCCAGCGGGATGGCCAGGAAGTCCAGCGCGTAGGCGACCGGCGCGCCGTGGAAGTTGCCGTTGGACTCGACCCGGCCGTCGGCCAGCACGACCGGGTTGTCCACAACGGAGGCGAACTCCCGGTCGGCGACGATCTCGGCGTAGGCCACGGTGTCCCGCGCGGCGCCGTGCACCTGCGGCGAGCAGCGCAGCGAGTAGGCGTCCTGCACGCGGGTGCAGTCCGGCCCGCGGTGGCTCGCGACGATCGGCGAGCCCTCGAGGTAGGCGGCCATCCGCGCGGCGGAGTGCCCCTGCCCGGGGTGCGGGCGCAGGGCGTGCAGGTCGGCGGCGAACACCCGGTCGGTGCCCAGCAGCGCCTCGACACTCATCGCCGCGGTGAGGTCGGCGACGTCGAACAGGGCGCGCAGGTCGGTGATCGCCAGCGCCAGCATGCCGAGCATGCCGTCGGTGCCGTTGATCAGCGCCAGGCCCTCTTTCTCAGCCAGCGCAACGGGTTCCAGCCCGGCCTGGGCCAGCGCGTCGGCGGCCGGGCGGAGTTCGCCGCCCACCCGCACCTGCCCCTCGCCCATCAGCGCCAGGGCGACCGCGGAGAGCGGGGCGAGGTCACCGGAGCAACCGAGCGAGCCGTACTCGTGCACCACCGGCAGGATCCCGGCGTTCAGCAGGCCGGCATAGGATTCCACTGTGGACTGACGAACGCCGGTGTGACCGCTGGCCAGGGTGCGCAGGCGCAGCAGCATCAGCGCGCGCACCACCTCCGGCTCCACCTCGGGACCGGCCCCGGCCGCGTGCGAGCGGATCAACGACCGCTGCAACGCCGCCCGCCGCTCAACCGGGATGTGCCGCACGGCGAGTGCCCCGAACCCGGTCGACACCCCGTAGGTCGGCTCGACCGCGTCGGCCAACCGCTCGATGTGCGCCCGCGCCCGCGCCACCCCGGCCAGCGCCGACTCGGTCAGCACCACCCCGACCCCGCCCCGCGCGACGGCGACGACCTGGTCCCTGGTCAACGGGCCGCCGTCGATCCGAACTCGTTCCTGCATGCCCCCATCACAGCGCCCGGGGGCGCGGCGCACGACCCGGGATCGGGTGACACTGTCTGGTATCCCAGACTGAGGCGGCGGAGCTGCGCTGGTCCTCCGGACTTGGGCGCTGGTCCTCGGGCCTGGGCGTTGGTCCTCCGCGCCTGGGTACAGCTGGCCCCGCCTGTGGACAACTTGCCCGCAAGGCGGCGCTCTTGTCGGTGCGCTGTCGTAGTGTGGAAATGGGGGCTGCTCGGGTGGATCAATGCTCGCCTTGGCCGCCTGCGGACACCTAGACGCCACGGGGATAGCTGCGGCCGAACGTGCCTCACGTAGGGGCTGGGCGCGGGCGCCCCCGGGGTCCCTGCTTCCCCTACGCCAAGTGTGACAACGGGCTTGTCGTGCTTGTCAAGGCGGGAAAGATGCCTTGACAAGCACGACAAGCCCGTGTTTTGGGCTGCGTATGGGATGCAGGGGCGGGAGTGGTTGCCGGGGGGCGTTGTGGCTGCCGGGGGCAGTTGGTGGGGGTGGGCGGTATAGCAAAGAACGAGCATGGAAATAGCGGCAAGGGTAAGGCGAAGTGCGCGAGGTCTGGTGCGAGGGGGAAATGGGCGAGGACAAGGGCAAAGGAGACGTGGGTAATGGCAAGGGGCGAGAGCGCCTTGCCCTTGGTCAGTGGTTCAGCCAGGTCGCGGTGCGCAGGCCGATCCGGACCGTCTCGGCGATTCTCACGATGTC
Organism: Actinokineospora sp. NBRC 105648; assembly: GCF_030269645.1. Taxonomy (GTDB): domain Bacteria; phylum Actinomycetota; class Actinomycetes; order Mycobacteriales; family Pseudonocardiaceae; genus Actinokineospora. The sequence goes on from NZ_BSTR01000008.1 coordinate 25,570, forward strand.
GGCCCGGGTGGTTGGGTCGTCGGCGTTGGTGCCCACGTAGTGCACCGTCAGTGACCACCGGCCCAGGTCGACTCGGAGTTCGCTGGTGTACCCCGGCTGCTGGGACAGCTGTGCGGGCCTACCAAGCACGGTCAGCGGTTGGCCCCCCGGCAGTTCTTCGTGCCGGGGGGCCAACTCGACCCGCAGGTAGTCCGCCGCACCGGGGCGGTTGGCGGTGATGCTCGCCAACGGCCCGGTGGCGGCCCGCTCGACCCCCAGGACGAGCGGGCGCATTCCGGCGGGCAGGAACCCGAACCGGGCGGCGACCACCAGCGGGTCGGATCGGTCCCGACTCACCGACCGCCCGATGCGCAGGGCGGTATCCGGTCCGTCCGGGAGACCGCGCACCTGCAACTGGACGGTGGTGATCGAGTCGAGGGGGTAGGTCAGGACGGTGGCGCGGCCGGTGGCGTCCTGACCCACGCGGCCGGGCATGCCGTTGACCTCGGTGGTGACTGGGTGCTCGACCGCGACCCGCCACGGCGACGTCGCCTGGCCGGCGGGCTCGGCCAGCAGGGTGATCGACTCCTGCCCCGCCCGCGCCGACTGGCGCGCCCACACCCGGCGCACCGCGGTGCCCTCGGCGGTGACCTCGCGGACCTGCTCGGTGAAGCCGTCGGGCAGCCAGCGGACACCCAGGACCGACATGACCCGCACCGGCGCGGACAACGTCGCGGCACCCATCCCGGTGAAGCTCGCCCGGTCGGCGCGGGGGAGCTGGAGGAAGAACGGCGTGACCAGCAGCAACACCGCCACGGCAAGGGCGACCACCAGGGGCGGTTTGGGGCTGTGCTCCACCGGCTGACCTGGCCAGGTCAGCCGCACCCGAGCCCCGCGCCCACAGTCGCGGTGACTGCTGTCCCCGACATCGCCTGCCGAGTCGGGCTGGTGCCCAGCGGTCGGGTCGAGCGGGCAGGACCGGCCAGACTCCCGGAACCGGTCGACAATGAACCGCACCCGGCCCCCACGCCCACCATCGCCGCCTAGGTGACTGCTGTCGCCTGCCGGTACGGGCTGGTGCCCAGCGGTCGGGTTGGCCGGGCAGGACCGGGCCGACACGCGAAACCGGTCGACAATGAACCGCACCCGGCCCCCACGCCCACCGTCGCCGTCAAAGTGGCTGGTGTCCCCGATATCGCATGCCGAGTCGGGCTGATGCCCAACGGTCGGGGAAGACCGGGCGGACACGCGAACCCGGGCGGCAAGACGGGACAAGCCGCGCACGCGGCACCGGTCAGTCTGGCGCGACAAACCACCGCTCACCAGGCGGAACTGGAACACGGCACGCCAACGCCGACCGCCCACCAGGCGAGGTTGGTCGGACAGCCTGGGCAACCGCGCGAGCCACAACACCGCGGCCACCGTGGCCGCCGGGTCGGGGGCCCGGTCGGCGTGGTCGGCGACGGCGTCGCGGATCAGCGCCTCGAGCTCCTCGGTCTTCACAGTGCCTCCATGACGCGGTCGACCTGGGTGGCCGCGGCGCGCAGGGCGGCCAGGGCGCGCGAGACGTGGCTGCGGGCGGTGGCCTCCGAGCAGCCCAGCTCGCTCGCGATCTCGGCGAACGACCGGTTGGCGTAGTAGCGCAGCACGACGGCCGCGCGCTGCTTGCGGGGCAGCCGGGCGATCCCGGCGAACACGGCCTGCCGCTCGTCGACCGCGTCCGTCGGGTCGTCCAGCGGCGGGCTGAAGGCGTCCATGCCCCCGTGCGGGACCATCACGTCCGAGGCGGCGCGGCGCCGTCGCCAGGAGAGGAACTCGTTGGTGACCATGCGGTTGACGTAGGCGACCGGCGAGTCGAGGGTGACGATCCGCGGCCACCGCTGCTGCGCGCGCAGCAGCACGTTCTGCACGATGTCCTGGGCCTGGTGGGGATCGCAGGTCAACGCCGTCGCGTACCGCAGCAGAACACCGGTCCGGTCGCGCACGAACTCCTCGAAGCTGCTCGACACTCGGCCCCCTCTCGCGCAGACAACGCCGCAAGAGTGCGGAATGTGGAGTCTTATGGCCTAAGTCCCATCCACGGCGCGGGCGGCGTGTCGCCGATTCCCACCGTCTCCGCGACTCGGATGAGATCCTCGGGCCCGAGTGTCGAGGCCGACCGCTCGTCCTGGGCGCGCGCGACCAGCCAGCGGTCACCGCCGAGGTCCACGAACAGCTTGACGTCGTGCCCGCCGAAGACGGGCGGCGCCAACGAGAAAACCTGCGCGGGTCTGCCCCGTACGGTGACCGGGTCGCCGTAGCGCTCGGGCAGTGGCGCGGGCACGACGTCCAGCACGACCGTGAACGGCCCCCGCAGGGTCATCGACATCGCCGCGTCGGCCGCCGTGGTGCCGTGCACGGCGATGTCGCGCAGCTCGAACCCGGCGGGCGGCACCAGGGCGGTGGACAGCAGGTCGGACCGGCCGGCCGACACCGACTCGGCGACCCTCAGCAGTTCGCCGCCCGCGAGGCCGGTGGACTGGGCGTCGAGCTGGTACTGGCGGGAGTCGGCCGACCAGCCCAGGATGACCACGTCCGTGCCGTCCCCGGACAGCCACGCGGGATGCCCGTTGACCTCTACGTTCGCCACCGGGGCACCGGGCGGGGTGTTCGGCCCCGGGTCGCCGAGCAGGTAGGAGAAGGTCAGCAGCTGCCCGCTGTCCGGTGCTTCACCCGTCCGGGCGAAGGTCCGGTACTGGCTGCCGTCGAACTTCCGCCCGCGGGAGCGCTCGGTGAACTCCGGCGGCAGCCAGGTGGGGCCACTCGTCATGGGGGTGTCGAGGCGGTCGGCGGTCGGACCGGTGTCGCCTGGGGGAAGCACTGGCCGCGGCCAGCCCACCCACAGGACCACCGGCAGCACCACGATGGCCAGCGCGACGCCGATCAGCACGCGCCGCCGCGCCTGGTTCCCCCCCGCGAGGCGAACAGCCCCGGCAGCGGGCGCGCGGGTCGCCATCAGGCGGAGGCTCTCGCGCAGGAGGCCGTCGAACTCCTCGGTCTTCACAGCGCCTCCATGGCACACGTCGCGGTGAACTGGGCGCGCAAAGTGGCCACGGCGCGCGAGATGTGGCTGCGCACGGTGACCGCCGAGCAGCGCAGCTCTTCGGCGATCTCGGCGTCGGTGCGGTTGTCGTAGTAGCGCAGGACCACCGCGGCCCGCTGCTTGCGCGGCAGCCGGGCGATGCCGGCCAAGAGCACCTCGCGGTCGTCCACCCCGCCGGTGGGATCGGCCACCGCCGGGGTCAGCTCGGCGATGGCGGTGCTGGGGAACACCAGGTCACGGGTGCGCCGCCGCCAGGACAGGAACTCGTTGGTGACCATGCGCTTGACGTAGGCGGCGGGCAGGTCGACCCGCGAGATCCGGTCCCACCGCTGCTGCGCGCGCAACACCACCTCCTGCACGATGTCCTGCGCCTGGTGCGGGTCGCAGGTCAGCGTGGTCGCGTAGCGCAGCAGCGGATCGAGCCGCTCGGCGAGGAAGGCCTCGAAAGTGTCCACCGCGTCGTCCCCTGTCTTCGTCCTCCAACGCGCGGGGGCCGCTGGTTGTTGAGTCGTAGGCTGCGGCATATGGGTGACAGCAGCGACGTACCCGCGCTGCGGCGGGGGCTGGCCGTGCTGCGCCTGCTGGCAGGCCGAGCAGGCCCGGTGGCGGCGGCAGCGGTGGCGCGCGAACTCGGCCTGCCCCGTTCGACGACCTACCACCTGCTGGGAGAGCTCGTCGACGCGGGCTTCGTGACACACCTGCCCGAAGACCGCCGCTACGCATTGGGCGTGGCGGCGTTCGAACTCGGCTCGGCCTACCTCCGGCACGACCCGCTGGAACGCCTGGCCCGACCAGTCCTGTCCCGGCTGATCGCCCGAACGGGTCACACAGCCCATTTGGGTGTCCTGCACGGACGCGAAGCGTTGTACCTGCTGCGCGAACAACCGGCCCACCCGCACACGGTGGTGACGGACGTCGGGGTGCGGCTACCCGCACACCTGCCCGCGTCCGGCCGGGCGATGCTGGCGCACTTGCCCGCCGCCCAGGTGCGGGCCCTGTTCCCGGCCAGGTCGTCCTTTGTGGACAGAACAGGCCGGGGCCCGACCCACCTACCCGCCCTGCGCGGCGTCCTGACGGTGGAACGCCGTCGCGGCTGGGCCGTCGAGGACGGCTACGTGACCCCGGGTTTCGCCTCGGTGGCGGCGGCGGTGCTGGACCACACCGGTCACCCGGTGGCCGCGATCAGCACGACGTTCCGGCACACGTGCCCGACCGAGGTGGAATGCGGGGAGCACTGGCCAGACCTGGCCGAGGAGACCCGCCGGGCGGCGGTGGAGCTGAGCGGCCGGATCGGCGGCCAGAAATAACCGGAAGCCCCCGCCACCGAGGCGAGGGCTTCCGTTGTGCGACTACGACTTGACTGCGCGACTAGGACTTGACGTGCGCGACGAGCGCCGCGAACCCGGCGGCGGACACCGCCACCGGCTGCCCGGCGGGGAACTTGGAGTCCCGCACCCCAGCGACGCCACCGACCAGCGCCACCTCCACGCACTGGCCGTTGGCGCTGCTCTTGGAGCTCTTGCGCCAAACAGCCTGGGAGAAATCAATCATGACTGGCCCCTAGGCCCAGTGGCCACGTGCGCGACCAAGGCCGCGAACCCGGGCCGGGACAACAGGACCGGCTCACCATCCGGGATCTTGGAATCCCGAACCGCGGCAGCGCCCGCCAGAAGCGCCACCTCAACACACTCACCATTGCCGCTGCTCTTGGAACTCTTGCGCCAAACAGCCTGAGACAAGTCGAAGTTGGTCATGTCTGCTTCCTCCTCACTCCACGCGGTGCGCCAACTCGGCCAGCAGGCTTGTCGAGCCCGCAGGACTCCTGGCGACCGCCCGCAGGTGATCGAAGATCGTCGTGTATCGGCGCACGTCGGCATCAGATTCCAGGAACAGGTCACCGGCCATGCTGTCGATGTAGATCAAGTCGGTGTCCATCGGGTCGTCGAAATCCATGAGCGCGAACGACCCTGGCATGCCTGCGTGCGCACCAGCAGCGTAATCGATCACCTGCAGGGTGACATTGGGCTGCGCGCTCACCTCGATCAGCCGATTGAGCTGGTCGCGCATCACGCTCGGCCCACCGACGAGCCGGTGCAGGGCGGCCTCGTCGATGATCGCCCACAGTCGCAGGGGCAAGTCACCGACGAGGAGCCTCTGGCGTTCCATTCGCGCCTGCACTCGATCTTCCACATCCTGGGCGCCGGCCTGCGGCAGCACGCCCTGGACGACCGGCCGGGCGTAGGCTTCCGTTTGCAGAAGGCCGGGGACGAACAGTGACTGGTAGTTGCGCAGAGAATGCGCTTCGGCCTCGAAGCTGATGTAGGCGGTGTACTCCTCGGGCAGGTCCGTGTGGAACGGCCGCAGCCAGCCCTGCTTGGTGGCGTCCTTGGACAGCTCCACCAACTGGGTCCGTTGCTCGCCCTGGGTGCCGTAGAGGTTCAGCAGCGACATCAGCGTGCGCATCTGCGGCTTGGCCCGGGCCGTCTCGATCCGGTAGAGCGTGACGTTGTTGATCCCGGTCTGCTCGGCGACGTCTTCCCGGCTCAGGTCCGTCGTCGCGCTCAGGCGGCGCAACTCGGCCGCCAGTCGCCGCAGCCGGCGCCCTGCTCGGCGTGTGCCGAGGCGATCGCCTGACCGGCACCCGCCCGCGAACTCCCCGATCAGCGGGCAGAACCCGCCCTAGCTGGGCCACGTGTCGAACGGAGTGAGCTCGACGGTCACGAAGGGGGGTTCGTCGGCGAAGTCCGCGCTGATGCGGTCGGGCCGCCGTTCGCGCACGGCGGTGGCTTCCCCGCTCTCCTCCTGCCTACGCCGCTTGCCCGACGAGCCGAGGTAGGAGCCCGTCCAGTAGCAGATCCAGGCGCTGGCGAAGCCGTACAGGTACGTGAACGGGTTCGACGGCCCCTCCACCGCCATCGGGACGAAGAGCGTGAGGGGGATCGCCAGCCCCACGATCCCGTACACCTTGGCCCACACCTCCTGGGGCTTGCCGAGTTCGGCGTCGGCCAGGTCCGCGTCGGCGACGTGGCCGCCGAGGTGGACCATGGCGTCGGTCAGGTGGCGGGCGAGCAGCTCCGCCGCGGCCTGTTCGGTGAGTGCCGGATCATCGCGCCGGGCGTCGAACACCTTGACCAGGGCGGCGCCCAGGTAGACCCACAGCGTCCCCTCGATCACGGTGTGGTTCTGGACGGCTCCGGTCCCCACCCGCCGGAGGAGCCGCACCGAGACCCCCGACGCCTTCCAGCGTCCCGCCCCGACCCGGCGCAGGAAGTCGCGGTAGGCGCCCATGTCCACCCGCAGCGAGGCGATGTAGGCGCGCGGGTCGAGGTGGCCACCACCGAACAGGTGCACCTCGGCCGACTCCGCACGGCCGGTCAGGTCGACCTCCACGACCTCGTCGACACGCTTGTCCACGCACGCCTCCACTCCAGCGGGACCGGGTCAGTGCTGACGGGGCCAGGTGTCGAAGGGAGTCAGCTCGACGGTCACGAACGGGGGCTCGTCGGCGTACTCCGCGCTCACCTGGTCCGGCCACCTCTCGTGCACCGTGCGCAGTTCCCCGCTCTCGGACTGCGCTCGGAGCTGGAGCAGGTGCCCCAAGGACGCACCCAGCCCGTAGCCCATGAGCACGGCGAAGTAGGCGTAGCCGTAGGTGAGCAGGCCGACCAGGCTCAGCTCGCCCAGCAACGGGGTGAAGATCGCGAAGCCGATGACCGCCCCGATGGTCCCGAGCGCCCTGGACAAGATCCTCTGCGGCTTCGCCAGCTCCTCGGTCGAGGCCTCCCGGCCGCTGAGGTGACCGCCGAGGTGGATCATCGCGTCGGACAGGTCGCGGGCGAGCAGCGCGGCCCCGGCCGACTCGGTGAGCCCCGGATCGGCGCCACGGGCCTCGGACAACCGGACCAGGGCGGCGCCCAGGTAGATCTGCAAGGTCTCCCCGTGCACCTGGTGGCGGTGGACGACGCCCTCCCCCACCTCCCGGAACAACCGCACCGCGACTCGGGACGCCTGGCCGGGCAGCACCCCGAGTCGGCGCAGGAAGTCCCGGTAGGCCCCCATGTCCACCCGCAGCGAGGCGAGGTAGTGCGCGGGCTCGAGCGGCCCCTTGCCGAACAGGTGCGCCTTGGCCCACTGCGTACCGCCGGTGAGGTCGACCTCGACGACCCCGTCCACGCGCTTGTCCACCCACGCCCCCGTTCCCGCGAACCAGGGACCCAGTCCTACCAGTGATCATCCGCGGCCGAGGGCGGTTCGGCGCGCTGTCGCCCACCTGCCGCACAGTGGTCCACACCACCCCTGGACATGGCGGGGCCCGCGCCACCGGGTGGTGGCGCGGGCCCGGTGAGCCGTGCGGCTCAGATGCCTGCCGAGGTCAGCCAGTCCTTGGCGACCTTCGAGGCGTCCGGCTTGTCCGGCGCGCTGAGCTTGCCGTTGAGCTCGATCAGCACCTCGGTGGTGAGCTTGGCCGAGATGGCGTTGAGCACCTTCTTGACCGTGTCGTCGGCCTTGGCCTTGTTCACCAGCGGCACCACGTTCTGCGCGGCGAAGTTGGACTTCGGGTCGTCGAGCACCACGAAGTCGTTCGCCTTGATCGACGGGTCGGTGGTGAACAGGTCGGCCGCCTGCACCGCCCCGGTCTTGAGCGCGTCGACGGTCAGCGGGCCGCCGACGTCGAGCGACTTGTACTCCTTGACCTCGAGGTTGTAGCTCTCCTTGAGGCCCGGGAGGCCGTCGGCGCGCTTCTGGAACTCCGGCGGGCCGCCGAAGACGACCGAGCCGGTCTTGGCCAGGTCCTCGATCGTCTTGAGGCTGAGCTTGCCTGCGGTCTCCTTGGTGACGACCACCGCGTCCTTGTCCTCGGCCGCCGACTTCTCCAGCACGGTCAGCTGCGCGGGCAGCTTGCCCTGCAGCGCCTGGTAGACCTCGTCCTCGGCGGTCTGCTTGGCGGTCTTGTCGATGTAGGTGAGCAGGGTGCCGGTGTACTCCGGGATCAGGTCGATGGACCCGTCCTGCAGGCCCGGGTAGTAGGTCTCCCGGCTGCCGATGTTGAGCTTCTTGGTGACCTTGACGCCGGTCTTCTCCAGGGCGGCCGCGTAGATCTCGGCGATCAGCGTGCTCTCCGGGAAGTTCGCCGAGCCGACGACGATGGTGCCGGTGGGCGCGGGTGATCCGGTCGCCGCGCCCGAGGTCTGGTTGTTGGCCAGCGGGTCCGACGAACCCCCGCACGCCGTCAGGGTCAGCGTGGCCGCCACCGCGGTCGCCACGCCGGCGAGTACGCGCTTCATCGAGGGTGTCTCCTTGGGTCGGTCGATCTCTCAGCTAGCACGGGAACGCCCGCGCGTCTTGGGTTTGCGCAGCCCCGGCGAGACGACGAGCCACTGCACGCCGGAGAGCACCAGTTCCACCACGATGGCCAGCCCGGCGATGAGCACCGCGCCCGCGGCCATCTGGTCGTATTCCCGGAAGGCGTTGCCGTCGACCACGAACCGGCCCAGCCCGCCCAGCGACACCGCGGCCGCGATGCTCGCGGTGGCGATGACCTGCAGGGTGGCGGCCCGGATCGAGCCCAGGATCAGCGGCAGCGCGTTGGGCAGCTCCACCTTCCACAGGATCTCCCACTCGCGCATGCCCATGCCGCGGGCGGCGTCGACCACCGCTCGGTCGACGTTGCGGACCCCGGCGTAGGTGCCCGCGAGCAGGACCGGGACGGCCATCGACACCAGCGCGATCGTCAGCGCCTGCACCGCCAGCAGCACGCCCATCGCCAGCACCAGCAGGATCAGCAGCCCCAGTTCGGGCAGCGCGCGGAAGGAGTTGACGATGCCGACGACCACGGTGCCGCCGCGGCCGGTGTGCCCGATGTAGGCGCCCAGCGGGATGGCGACCAGCGCCGAGACCAGGACGGCGAGCCCGGTGTACTGCAGGTGCTCGCCGAGGCGCTGCGGGATGCCCGCGATGCCGAGCGTGGTCTTCCAGTGGTCCGGGTCGGTCAGCCAGTCGACGACCTGGGTGAACACGTTGCTCATCGGCTGCCCCCCGGCCGCGAGCGCGCCCACGGTGTCAGCGCCCGGCCCGCGAGCGCGAGCAGCAGGTCGACCAGCAGCGCGAGCACGACGATCAGCACGATGCCGGAGATGATCTCCGGGTAGTTCGGCGGCGACTGCGCGCCGTGCAGCAGGAAGTAGCCCAGGCCGCCGACGCCGATGATCTGCCCGACGGCCACCAGGCTGATGTTGGACACCGCGGCCACCCGCAGCCCGGCGACCATGACCGGGATGGCCAGCGGCAGCTCGACGGCGAAGAACCGGCCCACCGCGCGGTAGCCCATCGCGGTGGCGGCGGCGATGACCGGCTCCGGCACCGCGGCCAGCGCGTCGGCGATCGAGCGCACCAGCAGCGCCACGGTGTAGACGGTCAGCGCGACCTGCACGTTGAGCGGGTCGAGGATCTGGGTGCCGATGAGCAGCGGCATCATCACGAACAGCGCCAGCGACGGGATCGTGTAGAGCAGCCCGGACACCGGCACCAGGACCAGCCGGGCGATCCGCCAGCGGTTGGCGGCCCAGCCCAGCGGCAGCGAGAGCAGCAGCCCGACGAGCACCGGCAGCAGCGCCAGCCGCAGGTGCTCCAGGCTCACCGTGAACAGCTCGTCGGCGTGGTCGGCGACCCAGTTCACAGCGGCACCTCGCCCGCCTGCCGGGCCTTCGCCAGCGCCGCGAGCACCGACTCGGCGGTGACCGCGCCGACCAGCGCGCCCTCGCCGTCGACGGTGATGCCCAGCGCGGCGGGCGAGCTCAGCGCCGCGTCCAGCGCGGTGCGCAGCGAGCCCGCCTTGCCCTCGGCGTCGGCCACGTAGAGCGAGCCACCGGAGACCAGCCACTCGCGCCGGACCTGGCCCTCCACAGTGGACAAGGACACTTCGGACACCCAGCCGACCGGCCTGCGGGTGTCGTCGACCACCACCGCCCAGCCGCCTTCCAGGGCGCGGCGCGCTTCGTCCACTGTGGCGCCGAGGGCGACCGCGGCCACCGGCTTGACCTCGATCCCGTGCGCGGACAGGAATCCGAGCGCGCGGTAGCCGCGGTCGCGGCCGACGAAGGAGGCGACGAAGTCGTCGACCGGCTTGGCCAGCAGCGCCGAGGGCGAGTCGTACTGGGCCAGCTGCCCGCCGACCCGCAGCACCGCCACCTTGTCGCCGAGCTTGATCGCCTCGTCGATGTCGTGGGTGACGAACACGATGGTCTTGCCCAGCTCGGACTGCAGCCGCAGCAGCTCGTCCTGCAGGTCGTCGCGCACGATCGGGTCGACGGCGCTGAACGGCTCGTCCATCAGCAGCACCGGCGGGTCGGCGGCGAGCGCCCGGGCCACGCCGACGCGCTGCTGCTGCCCGCCGGAGAGCTGCCCGGGATAGCGCTTGCCCATCTCGGCGGGCAGTCCGACCGTCTCGAGCAGCTCGGCGGCCCGCTTGCGCGCGGCCGCCTTCTTGGTGCCCAGCAGGATCGGCACGGTGGCCACGTTGTCCAGCACGGAGCGGTGCGGGAACAGCCCGGCGTTCTGGATGACGTAGCCGATGCCGCGCCGCAGCGCCGCGGCGGGCTGGTCGCGGATGTCCTTGCCGTCGAGCAGGATCGTGCCGGAACTGGCCTCGACCATCCGGTTGATCATGCGCAGGGACGTCGTCTTGCCGCACCCCGACGGGCCGACGAGAACGGTCACGCGCCCGTCCTCGATGGTGAGGTCGAGGTGGTCCACCGCCACCGTGCCATCGTCGTAACGCTTGGTCACGGCCTGGAACTCGATCACTCGGGCCCCCCGGGTCGAGACGGCTCCTTGCCAGCCGTTGATCGCCCGACCTTAGCCCGAACGACTGACACCGGCAGGCTGTTCCACCATATGACCGGGTGCTGACCAGGGGTACACCCCGGTTGTGCGAACGCTCACACCGGTGAACCGCGTGGCAGAGCGGTTTTGACCGGTGCGGAATCGGGCGTGCGGCCACCACCGTGCTCACCTGGCCGGCGGAATATCGTCCGCGCGCACCCCTGAGCCCACCAGGTCGACTGCCCTGCCTACGCTCCCTGGGTTGTGGCCGACTCCGTGACAGAATTCCTCACCGCCCGCCGGGCGCGCTCCCGACCGCTGCGCACCCTGGTCGGATTGCTCTGCACGGGCTGGCAACCACTCGACGAGCTGGTCAGGGTGTCCGCTGTGCCGCGCAGGACGGTCGAGGAGCTGCTCGCGTCGTTCGGCCAGGACATCGAGCGCGACCGCGGTTCGTGGCGGGTCGCGCCGTCCAAGGTGAACGGATATCGGAACCTGGCGACCCCGCCCGCGGAGGTCCCCGACGACACCCTGCGACCGGTCTTCGAGTCCTATCTCGCCGGTGTCCCCAGCCCGGCGCGCGCGTTGGACCACGTCCAGGCCGACGTCGACACCATGCTCCGTCGCGCCCGCTGGCTCGACGAGACCTACCACCTCCCCGGCGCCCACCTCCTCTGCCTCGGCGACCACGACCTGACCGCGCTGGCGGCCTGCACCCGGCGCCCCGGCCTGTCGGCGACGGTGGTCGACGTGGACGACCGGCTGTTGGCCTACATCGACGCCCAGGCGAAGGCAAAAGGTCTGGACATTCGCTGCCTGCACGCGGACTTCCGCTTCGGCCTGCCACCGGCGGCGGTCGGCAGCGCCGACCTGGTGTTCACCGACCCGCCCTACACACCGGAGGGCATGCGCCTGTTCCTGGCCCGCGCCGTGGAATCCCTGCGCGACCCGGACGGCCGCATCGCCGTGGCCTACGGCTACAGCGAGCGCAATCCCGTGCTGGGCCTGAAGACCCAGCAGGAGATCCTGCGCCTGGGCCTGGTGTTCGAGGCCGTGCTACCCGGCTTCAACAGATACCTGGGCGCCCAGGCCGTCGGCAGCGCCAGCGACCTGTACGTGCTGCAGCAAACGGCCCGCTCCTCCCGCCTGGCCGAGGCAGCCGTCCGCGAAGTGGTGGCGGGCATCTACACCCACGGCCCCCAGTCAGTGGAGTCCGGCGCAATCCCCGCGACCGCAATCGCGGACCTGTTGCGCCTCAGCACGGCCACGGCCCTGTCGAGTCCATCGTGGACAGACCCGATCCGCGCAAACGGCCCCACGGCCTACGACCTGACCGCCGACCCGGGCCCCTGGCTCGCCCGAGTCCTGCTGGCGGGCCCCGCCTTCCCGATCGGCGCGCTGGTCACCAACACCCACCCGGACGTCGCCGACCAGCGCGGACAACTGGCACTGAAGTCCCTGGTGGCGGGCAAGTACACGCTGACCTTCCACCGCAGCGTGGGCGACGGCAAGCACACGGTGGTCATCGCGCAGCCCACTACCAACGGGGTTCGGGGGACCATCCTGTCCCGCGTCCACGGCAAACTGGAGAACGTCTGGCGAGAGGCACTGATCGCCACGACACCGGGGCTGACGAAGCGGGAGGCCCGGGAACAGGTGGCCGCGGCGGCACCGCACGCGAAAGACCTGGACCTGCGGCTGATCGACCTGCCCCTGCACCGGATCCAAGCCGTCCTGTCCACAGTGGACAAGATTCAACCGGGTGGCGACGCTCAAGGGTGAACCGGTGGACCTGCGAGCAAGGGTGAAGCAGTGAACTCGCGAACCCGCCAAGTGCCGGATTGGGTGGACCTGTTTTGTCTGGGGAGAAAAGAGGCGCTAGCCTGGTTCCGGCGTGGGTGATCCCTTCCCCACCCGCTTCACCCCGGCGCCTCTTTTCTTAGGGGCCCCAGGCAAAACAGGTCCACCCAATCCGGCCATCCGCTGGAAGCCCGCTGTGGTGGTGGCCGGGTTCCGGCGCGGGGCCGGATTGGGCGGAAGCCCCCTGTGATGGAGGCCGGGTACCAGCGAATGGCCGGATTGGGTGGAGTGGCTTTGTTTGGGGCCCCTAAGAAAAGAGGCGCCGTGGGTAGAGCGGGTGGGAAAGGGATACCCACCGCCTGGGCCAGGCTAGCGCCTCTTTTCTCCCCAAACAAAGCCACTCCACCCAATCCAGCACTCGGGCCTCGGGTCGGCCAAGTCCACCCTGGGGGTTCGGCCACCCGCGCAGGAACCCAACCGCCCCCGAGGTGGAAGTCAACCAGCCGGAGTTCGGGCAGCCCCGAGCTGGAGCTCAGCGACCGGAGCCAACTGCCCGCCCGGCCACGCTGGGGCTCGGACCAGCGGCAAGCCGGAACCTAGGCCCCGCTGGGGATGTGCACCGGGCCCAGCTTCAAGATCTCCCGGAACTCCCGTGCGGGCAACGGCTTCGACAACAGCCAGCCCTGGTAGGCGTCCACTCCGACGCCACGCAGGACGTGGAACTGGGTGGCGTTCTCCACGCCTTCGGCCACGCAGCTGCGGCCCATGGCCCGGGCCATGTCCACCAGGGCGCGGGCGACCGCGAAGTCCGAGGCGTCGGTGGCCACCCCGGAGACGAATCGGCGGTCGATCTTGATGATCTGGGCCGGTAGTTCCTTCAGCCGGGCCAGCGACGAGTAGCCGGTGCCGAAGTCGTCCACGGCGAACCGGACGCCGCGTTCCACCAGTTCGGCCATCGCCTCACGGCTGCGGGAGGGCAGGTCGATCAGGCTGGTCTCCACCAGTTCCAGCACGACCCGGTCCCAGGCGATACCGGTGGCCGCGACGCAGGCCGAGACGACGTCGACGAACTCCGGGTCGCCCGGCACCAAGCCCGCCAGGTTGACCGCGATGCCGACGCTCGCGCCGAGGACCCCGCCGCACAGCTGTGGCCACTCGGCCGCCTCGGTGAAGGCCGCGCGCAGCACCCAGCGGTCCAGTTCGCCGAGCAGGTCGCCCTGTTCGGCGACCGGGAGGAAGTCGCCCGGTGCCAGCAATCCGCGCTCGGGGTGCGGCCAGCGCACCAGGGCCTCGGCCGAGAGCACTGTCCCGTCCGGGCCCACCACCGGCTGGTAGTGCAGCACCAGCTGGTCGTTCATGATCGCCTCGCGGAGCTGGCCCTCCAGCAGCATCTGGCTGTTGGCCGAGGCGATCAGTTTGTCGCTGGCCAGCGAGACCCGCCCGGTGCCGCGCGCCTTGGCCGCGAACATGGCCGCGTCGGCGTAGCGCAGCAGGTCGGCGCCGCTGGTCTCCGGGCCGCTGGGCACCGCCGCGCCGATGCAGGCCGACACCCGCAGCAGCTGGTCGCGGACCGGGACCGCGGTGCGCAGCAGGCTCGCCGCCTGGTTGGCCAGGGCCTCGACCCCGCCCGCCTCCTCGACGTCGGAGCAGATCACCACGTACTCGTCGCCGGACATCCGGGCCACCGTGCAGCTCGGCGGCAGGCCGCGCTCCAGGCGCCGGGCCAGTGCGGTGATCAGCTCGTCGCCGACATCGTGGCCGAGCGAGTCGTTGACCCGCTTGAAGTTGTCCACATCGCAGAACAGCAGCGCGATCCGCTCGTAGTCGCGGCCGCCGAGCAGCTTGCCCAGCAGCTCCTTGACCGCCGCCCGGCCGGGCAGCCCGGTGAGCTCGTCGTGGGTGGCCTGGTAGCGCAACCGCTCAGCGGCACGCCTGCGGTCGGTGACGTCGGCGAAGACCACCAGCCAGAACCGCTGGCCGTCGTCGGCGACCGACACCGTCGCGTTGAGCTCGCAGTAGACCGGCTTGCCCGCGGCCGTGGCCAGCACCCGCTGGCCGCTGTGGAACGAGTGCGACTCGCGGACCCGGCGGTGCTCGCGGTCGTCCGGGTGGGTCAGCTGCTCGGCGGTCGTCCCGCGCAGCCGCTCCAGGTCCATGCCCAGCAGCGAGCAGAGCGCGTCGTTGGCGTCGACCAACCGCTCGGCGTCGTCGAAGAGCGCGATGCCGACCGGGGTGATCGCCACCAGGTCGGTGAACCGCTTGCTGGAGCGCTGCATCCGGGTCTCGGTCGAGCGCTGCTCGGTGACGTCCTGCGCGGTGCCGATCATGATGTGCAGGTCGCCGTCGAGCCCGGCCGCCTCGCCGCGCACCCGGAACACCCGGCGCTTGCCGTCCGGGCGGATGACCCGGTGCTCGCACTCCACCGGCCGCCGGGTGCTCGCCAGCTCCTGCCAGCGCTGGTCGACCCAGCCGCGGTCGTCCGGGTGGACCAGCCGCAGGTAGTCGCTGTAGGTGATCTTGGAACCGGGCTCCAGGCCGCCGAGCTCGTAGAGCATCGAGGACCACAGGCAGTCGCCGGTCTCGGTGTTCCACTCCCAGGTGCCCAGCCGGGCCACCCGCTGCGCCTCGCGGAAGAGCCTGCCGTCCTGGCTCAGCTGCCGTTCCAGGGCGCGGAACTTGGTGAAGTCCTGCACCGTGCCGTGCACCCGCACGACCTGTCCACCCTGGTCGAACTCCGGCCGGGCGCGCACCAGGTAGGTGCGCTCACCGGTGTCGTCGCGCACTTCCAGCTCGACCGGCTGCGAGGACCGCTGCCTGCCCAGCCGGAGTCGGAAGTCGGTCAGGACCGGGATGTCCTCGGGGTGCACCAGGGAGAGCAGGTCGGGCAGCGCGGCGCGCGCGGGCAGACCGCAGAGCCTGCGCAAACCGTCCGACAGGTATGCCTGGCCGGTGCGCACGTCGAGGGTCCAGCTGCCCATCCGGGCGATCCGCTGGGCCTCGAGGAGCAGGGCGCGCTCGGCCGCCGGGTCGTCCTCGACCGCGTCCGGCTCGGCCAGGTCGGGAGCCAGGACACGACCGGCGTCGACGTCGAACCCGCCGGTCGGCAGCCCGACCCGGGGTAGCCCGGCGCGCACGACATGCTCGGCCACGGCGCGTTCCCTCCACCCTCGAGTAGGCGGGTGGGGCAACGCTGCCGAGCATCCCGCCGGCTCTCAGGCTACCCCGTCCTCCTTCGCGGCCCGCGCGACAGCCGCCGCGACCTCGGGGGCGACCCGCGGGTCCAGGGCACTGGGCACGATCCGGTCGGCGGCGAGGTCGTCCTCGGCCACCGCGACGATCGCGTCCGCGGCGGCGAGCTTCATCCGCTCGGTGATCCGGCGGGCACCGGAGTCCAGCGCGCCGCGGAAGATACCGGGGAAGGCGAGCACGTTGTTGATCTGGTTCGGGAAGTCGCTGCGGCCGGTGGCCACGATCGCGGCGTGCCGGGCGGCGACCTCCGGGTGGATCTCCGGGTCCGGGTTCGACAGCGCGAAGACGATGGCGTCGGGACCCATGGTGGCGACCAGTTCCTCGGGGACGGTGCCCGCCGAGAGCCCGACGAACACGTCGGCGCCGCGCAGCGCCTCGGCCTGGCCGCCGCGCAGGCCGCTGGTGTTGGTCACCTCGGCCAGCCGCGCCTTGATCGGGTTCAGGTTGTCCCGGCCGGAGTGGATGATCCCGCGCGAGTCCAGCAGGGTGATGTCACCCGCGCCCGCGGCCAGCAGGATCTTCGCGCAGGCGATGCCCGCCGCGCCCGCGCCCGCGATGACCACGCGCTGGCCCGCGATGTCCTTGTCCAGCACCTTGTTCGCCCCGCGCAGCGCGGCCAGCAGGACGATCGCGGTGCCGTGCTGGTCGTCGTGCATGACCGGGCAGTCCAGCGCCTCGATCAGCCGCTCCTCCAGCTCGAAGCAGCGCGGCGCCGAGACGTCCTCCAGGTTGACCGCGCCGAACGAGGGCCGCAGCCGCACCAGGGTCTCGACGATCTCGTCCACATCGGTGGTGTCGAGCACCAGCGGGATCGAGTCCAGGCCGCCGAAGGTCTTGAACAGCGCCGCCTTGCCCTCCATGACCGGCAGCGACGCGCTGGCGCCGATGTCGCCGAGGCCGAGCACCGCGGTGCCGTCGGAGACGACCGCGACCAGCCGCGAGGCCCAGGTGTAGCGGGCCGCGAGCGAGGCGTCCTCGGCGATCGCGCGGCTCACCTTGGCCACCCCGGGGGTGTAGGCGATCGCCAGCGAGCGGGGGTCGGCCAGCGGCTTGGTGACGGCGATCCCGAGCTTGCCGCCCTCGTGCGCGGCGAAGATCTCCTCGTCGGTGACGGGCTCGGTGCTCACGTCTGCGGTCCTCGGGTGCTCGTTCAGGGCGGTCATGGACGTCCCTCCTGGGTCGCGCGCTGCGCTGGGGCAGGCGGGCTGTGGCGTGGCCGGGCGATACCTCGCCGGACGGTAGCTAGGAGTGCTGACACGGTGGTGTCCGACGACTGGCGGCGACTGGCGGGTGGTGGTCTTGGGGCTGCCCGGGCTGCGGGCCTGGCGCGGTGCGGACCGGTCCCCAGGGGTGGCGGGGGCGCGGCCGCGGCGGCGGCGGTGGGCACAGTCTGGCAGCAACCGCGCGCGCGTGTCTGCGGTGGGGATCACATACCGGACACCTTTTTCCGCAGGTCAGAGCCGGTTTCCCAAGACGTCCGTCCGGTTTTCTAGGCTCGTGCTAGCGCTCGCTAACGTTTTCGCTGCGTGACGACGCGAGTGGGCACAGCTCGGCAACGCTGCCCCTGTCGCGCTGACCGCGCCCAGGGGTGCCCCCTACTCTTGGACCCGTGCAGGCGAGAGAGCTTCGCGTCCCCGACGCGTTCGAGTTCACCCCCAGAACCTTCCCCGACAGCCGGGGCGTGTTCGTCTCCCCCTTCCAGGGCGAGGCGTTCACCAAGGCGGTCGGCCACCCGATGCCGGTGGCGCAGACGAACCACAGCAGGTCCCGCCGGGGTTCCATCCGCGGCCTGCACTTCGCCGACGTCCCACCCGGACAGGCCAAGTACGTCTACTGCCCGCAGGGGGCGCTGCTCGACTTCGTCGTGGACATCCGCGTCGGCTCCCCCACCTTCGGCGCGTGGGACGTGGTCCGGCTGGACGCGGTGGACTTCCGGGCGGTGTACGTGCCGGAAGGCATCGGCCACGGCTTCGTCGCGCTGGAGGACGACACGGTGATCTCCTACCTCTGCTCGACCGGCTACAACCCGAGCGCCGAGCACGGCATCAACCCGCTCGACCCGGAGCTGGCCCTGCCCTGGGCGCCGGAGCTGGAGCCCCTGCTGTCCGAAAAGGACGAGGAGGCCCCCACCCTGGCCGAGGCCCGCGCGGCAGGCCTGCTCCCCACCTACGCCGAGTGCACCGCGCACTACGAGAAGCTACGAGCAGGCTCTTAAAGAGCCTTAGGCCCCTGCCTCAGGCCCTGGAGCCGCCGGGGCCGCGGCCACAGCCGCCACCGCACGACCGCGTGCACCCGCGCGGGCCCCAACGTCCGCGAGTCGGTCGAGCCGAACCGGTTGTCCCCCTCCACGTGCCACCCCCCGCCGACGGGCCGCACCGCGCGCTTGACCGAGAGCTGCCCCGGCCGCGCGTCCCAGGTGACCAGCACGATGTCACCCACCCGGGGGACCCCCCGACTGGCCAGCACGGTGTCCCCGTCGGCCAGCGCCGGCGACATCGACGGCCCCCGCACCACCACCCGGCGCACCGGCATCCCGCCCAACGGACGTCCTGCGTTCACGATCACCTCCACCTGCCACCACAGCATGCCCGGAGTAGGGTCGGCCACGTCGGAGCATCCCGTTTTGCCATGGAGGAACAATGCGACTGTTGTCGCGCTTTCTCGCCCCGCGCCTGCAGGCCACCGCACACTGCGACCTCCCCTGCGGCGTCTACGACCCCGCGCAGGCCCGCATCGAGGCCGAGTCGGTCAAGGCGGTCCAGCAGAAGTACCAGGACAACGAGGACCCGGAGTTCCGCACCCGCGCCATCCTGATCGCGGAGCAGCGCAGCGACCTGGTCAAGCACCACCTCTGGGTCCTGTGGACCGACTACTTCAAGCCCCCGCACTTCGAGAAGTACCCGGACCTGCACGACCTGTTCAACCGCGCCACCAAGGCGGCCGGGGCCAGCGGCACCAAGGGCTCGATGGACCCGGCCACCGGCCAGGCCCTGCTGGACCTGATCGCCGAGATCGACAAGATCTTCTGGGAGACCAAGAAGGCCTGAGCACCAGTCGCCTGAACGGCGCCGACCAGCGGACCCCTCCGCCGGTCGGCGCTTTTCTTTACCCCGCACACCTCCACTCGCCCCCCGCTCACCCTTCGCACCTCCCGGTCGCCCCCCCCCAACTCACGCCTCACACCTCCCGGTCCGCCCCCGACTCACCCCTCACACCTCTCGGCCGGGCCCTTATTCCCCCTCGCACCTCCCAGCCAGCACCCTCCATCCCTTCACACCCCCACCTCTTTCATTCCCTCAATTCTTTCATTCCCTCAATCCCCGCCCAACCGCCGCCCGACAACGCTCCCCAACCACATCGGCGCCCACTCGCCCCCTTCCCTCAATACCGGCCGCCTTTAACGCGGGCAGGGCGCTGTCAAGGGTGGAGCGCAGCGGAATCGCGCAGCGACGCCGAAGGCGCCCTTGACAGCGCCCTGCCCGCGTTAAACACTCGCGGCCAGAGGGAAGCCCCCGCCGCTAAACCCAGACGGCAACACCCAGACGGCAACACCCAGACAACAACACCCAGGCGGCACCAAAGAACACCCCAAGCGACACCAAGAAAGGATCACAACGACACCACCACCCCCTCACCAGCAGCCAACACCACCCCCGAAAACTCCCCACCCGCAGCAGCGACAGCCAACCCACGATCATTCCCCGGCCAGAAGTGCGTCAGCATCAACCGCTGAGCCCCAGCCGCCGAAGCCGCCCGACCAGCCTCGACCGCGGTCATCAACTGCCCGTCGGGCCGCCCGGGCCGATCAGTCGCCTCCACGATGAACAGGTCCGCACCACGACCCAACTCCGCCAACAGCGGCGTGGGCCCGGTATCCCCCGTATAGGCGACCACCACCCCATCGGCGACAAGACGCACCCCCGCATTGGGCACATAATGCGGCAGCAAAACGCTGGTCAGCGCGAACGGCCCCACCTGATAATCACCCGGCAATTCCCGCACGTCGAAGACCGCGCGCAAATCAACCTCGGGCTCCAACCCACCCAACCGCTCCAACACCCCGGGCGGGCAGTACAACGGCAACCGCGGCTCCCGCATCCCGCCGTAGAGCCGCATCCGGAACAGCCCGTGCAGGTCGATGCAGTGATCAGGGTGCTCGTGCGTGATCACCACGGCGTCCGGCACCCCGTGCGCCAAGAGCCGGGGCAACGTCGAATACCCCAGGTCGAGCACGACCCGGAAGCCATCCCACTCGAGCAGGAACCCGCTACAGGCACGCCCGGGTTCCGGATAGGCCCCGCAACTGCCGAGCACGGTGAGTCGTCGCATGCCCCCAGCATCCCCGCCGGGCACCCCCAGCGGCGCCGGGCCGGAGACCTAGGATCGGCGCATGACGGTCTACCTGCTGCGCCACGGGCCCACCGAGTGGTCGGAGAACGGTCGGCACACCGGACGCACCGACCTCCCGCTGACCGCCGACGGCGAGGACAAGGCCAGACAGGCCGGTGCGGTGCTGCGGGCCCTCGGCGCGCGGGGCCGGGTCTACGCCAGCCCGCGGACCCGGGCGCTGCGCACGGCCGAGCTGGCCGGGCTCACCGTGGACGAGGTCACCGAGGACCTCGCCGAGTGGGACTACGGCGACTACGAGGGCCTGACGACCACCACGATCCGGGAGACCGTGCCGGACTGGACCGTCTGGACCCACCCCTGCCCCGGTGGCGAGACCGCCGGGCAGATCACCGAGCGGGCCAACCGGGTGATCGCCAACATCACCGACGACGCGATCCTGGTGGGCCACGGCCACTTCAGCCGGGTGCTGATCGCCGCCTGGATCGGCCAGGCCGCCGAGTTCGGTGTCCACTTCGGACTCGAAGCCGCCGGGGTGAGCACCCTCGGCGACGAGCGCGGGGTGCCCCAGATCGTCCGACTCAACCAGCACTAGAGGAGAACACCGTGCCAGACCAGCGAGTCCGCCGCATCACCGAGTCCGATGTGGACGCCGTGGTCGGCCTGGTGCACGAGCTCGCCGACTACGAGCGCGCACCGCAGGAGTGCCACCTGAGCGCCGACCAGCTGCACGCGGCGCTCTTCGGCGGCAGTCCCGCGCTGTTCGGGCACGTGGCCGAGCTCGACGGGCAGGTCGTCGGCTGCGCCCTGTGGTTCCTGAACTTCTCCACCTGGCGCGGCACGCACGGCATCTACCTCGAAGACCTCTTCGTCAGCCCGGCCGCGCGCGGATCGGGCCTGGGCAAGGCGTTGCTGCTCGAACTGGCCGAGGAGTGCGCGCGGCGCGGCTACCAGCGCCTCGAGTGGTCCGTGCTGGACTGGAACGAGCCCGCCATCGGCTTCTACCGCTCCCTCGGCGCCATCCCGATGGACGAGTGGACCGTCTACCGCCTCACCGACGGCGCCCTCAAGGCCCTCGGCTAGAGGTCTGGCTACAGGTCCCGGTACATGACGTGCACCGGCACGCGGCCCAGGGTCGCGTGCCGGAAGGCGCCGGGGATGGTCGCGACCACCTCGAACCCCAGCGACCGCCACAGCCGGACCGCGCCGGTGTTGGTCGAGACGACCGCGTTGAACTGCATGCCCGTGTACCCGGCGGCCCGCGCGGCGTCGAGGACGTGCCCGGCCAGCGCGCGCCCGATGCCGCGCCCGGCGTGGTCCGGGTCGACCATGAACCCCGCGTTGGCGACGTGGTCGCCCAAGCCGGGCTGGTTCGGCTTCAGCAGCGCGGTGCCCACGACCACGCCGCCGTCCTCGACGACGAACACCGCGCCCGCCATCCAGGCCCGCTCAGCGGCGTCCTGGTCGGTGGCCGGGTCCCACATGTAGGTCTCGCCGGTGGCCACCACCCGGTGCCACAGCGGCCAGATCAACGGCCAGTCCGCCGCCGACGCCTCGCGGATCAGCACTACTCGCCCCGGTAGTCCTCGCCCTGGGCCCACGCGTTGGTCGC
This sequence comes from Actinokineospora sp. NBRC 105648, assembly GCF_030269645.1. Lineage (GTDB taxonomy): Bacteria > Actinomycetota > Actinomycetes > Mycobacteriales > Pseudonocardiaceae > Actinokineospora. The sequence goes on from NZ_BSTR01000008.1 coordinate 47,460, forward strand.
CGGGCGCAGCAGCAGCACCAGGACCACCAGGCACACGACCGCCACCGGCGCGCCGATCTCCGGGCGCCCCGAGGGCCCGATCGCGTACCAGGACACCCCTAACAGCAGGACCTGCAAGACGATCGACGGACTGCGCGCCCAGTGCTTGCCGAGCAGCAGCCCGATGCCGCACGCGAGCACCCCGGCGGTCAGCACGGCGAAGTACGCGGCCTCGCCGTAGACGTTCCCGCCGGTGACCGCGTCCCCGGCCAATCCCCTGACCAGCAACAACACCGTGAACCCGAGCGCGGTCAGGCCCTGCAGCCCGACCAGGGCGCCCGCGCCGAGGACGGTGCGCGGGGCGGTGGAGGAGAGTCGCACGACGGCCCTTCGTCAGAGGCGGCTGGCTAGCGCACGATGACCCTGCGTGCACACCGCCGATGGTATGCCACCCGGACGGCCGGTCGTGCGGCGTCGCCGAGCGGTGCATGATCGGCGGTGTCACTTCCTCGCGGATCGACGGGACAGACGGTCGTCTGGGTGCACTCGTCGTGATGGGGCCGACCGAAGGGAACTCGATCACGACCGGTTCGACCCGCACGACCGGATGACCCCCGTTCGGGGAGGGCGACGGCGAGAGCCGCCCACCGGCCGGCTTACCCTCGGGTAATGCGCGCTGTCCTCGTGGTGAACCCGCAGGCGACCGCGACCACCCCGGCCGGTCGCGACGTGCTGGCGCACGCGCTGGCCAGCCAGGTGAAGCTCGAGGTGGTCGAGACCGACTACCGGGGGCACGCGCTGGCCGCCGCCGCGCAGGCCGCGGTGGACGGCGCCGACCTGGTCGTCGCGCACGGCGGCGACGGCACGGTCAACGAGGTGGTCAACGGCCTGCTGGCCACCGGCCCCTCGGCGGTCACGCCGATGCTCGGTGTGGTGCCCGGCGGCTCGGCCAACGTCTTCGCCCGCGCGCTCGGCCTGCCGCGCAACCCGGTCGAGGCGACGCACCTGCTGCTGCGCGCGCTCGAGGAGGGCCGCGGCAGGCGGGTCGGGCTGGGCCGGGTCGACTCCGGCGGCCAGGCCGCGCACCGCTGGTTCACCTTCAACGCGGGCATGGGCTGGGACGCCGACGTGGTCGCCGACGTGGACCGCAAGCGCGGCAAGCGAACCGGCCCGTCGCTCTACGCCCGGGTGGCGGTCGCCCGCTACGCCCGACCGGGCTACCGCAGGCCGGACCTGACCGTCGAGATCCCCGGCGAGGACCCGATCACCGGGCTGCGGCTGGCCTTCGTGTCCAACACCGACCCGTGGACCTACCTGGGCGCCCGCCCGATCCACCTCAACCCGGGCTGCTCCTTCGAGAAGGGCCTGGGCCTGTTCGGCCTGCGGACCCTCGGCGTGCCCACCGTGCTCCGGCACTTCCGGCAGGCGCTGAGCGACAGCGGCCGCCAGCGGGGCCGCAACCTGGTCCGCCGCGACGATGTTGCGCAGATCACGGTCACTTCTTCCGAGCCGATTCGCCTGCAGTGCGACGGGGATCTGATCGGTGAGCGCACCCGGGTGGAGTTCTCGGCCGTCGCGGACGCGCTGACCGTGGCACTCTGATCACCGCAGTTCCGAACGGGTGAGCGCACTGCACCCAGGCGGGCGGTCCAGACCAGTCGGGGCCGTGATCAAATCGTTGCCCTCCGCAGCCACGGGGCGCTGACCTGTCACTTTCGGGTGAGGTCACTCACCGGGCGGAGAACAACCCTTGACATCCGCGCAGTTCGTGAAAGCATTCACAAGCACCCCGACGACCGGATGACGACTAGTGGCGCGTCTAAGCGCGCCCGATGCGAGGAGCAAGCAGAAATGGACTGGCGCCACCGCGCGGCCTGCCGTGACGAGGACCCGGAGCTGTTCTTCCCCGTGGGGACAAGCGGTCCGGCGATCCTGCAGGTCTCCGAGGCGAAGGCCGTTTGCCACCGCTGCCCCGTCGCCTCCAACTGCCTGTCATGGGCGCTCGAGAGCGGCCAGGACGCTGGCGTTTGGGGCGGTATGAGTGAGGACGAGCGTCGCGCGCTGAAGCGCCGCAACGCCCGCACTCGGGCACGCAGCAACGCCTGAGCTTAAAAACCGCGTAAAGACCGCGGAAGCCCGGCACCGAATTGATTCGGTGCCGGGCTTCTGCGTTTACCAATGGTATTGGCTGTTTACCAATCGCTTACCGCCGGTGCGACAGCGGAACGCGCAACACCGCTTCGGTTCCGCCCGCGTCGCGCCTGCGCAGTGACAGCGTGCCGCGCAGCTCCGACTCGACCAGGGTCCGCACGATCTGCAGGCCCAACCCGTTGGTCCGCTCCAGCGAGAACCCGGCGGGCAGGCCGCGCCCGTCGTCGGCGACGACCACGTCGAGCCACCGGGCCGAGCGGGTCGCGGTGACCACGACCTCGCCGGAGTTGCCCGGCGGGTAGGCGTGCTCGACGGCGTTCTGGGTGAGCTCGGTCAGCACCATCACCAGCGGCGTCGCCGTCTCGGCGGCCACCACGCCGAACTGCCCGCTCTTGCGGACCTTCACGTGGCTCTCGGCCACCGCGACGTCACCGACTATCGGGATCACCTTGTCCACCAAGGCATCCAGGTCGACCCGCTCGTCCACAGAGGTGGACAGCGTCTCGTGCACCATGGCGATCGCGGCCACCCGGCGCACCGACTCGGCCAGCGCCTCCTTGGCCTCCGGGCTGTTCGTCCGGCGCGACTGCAACCGCAGCAGCGCGGCCACGGTCTGCAGGTTGTTCTTCACCCGGTGGTGGATCTCGCGGATCGTCGCGTCCTTGGACAGCAACGCGCGGTCACGCCTGCGCACCTCGGTGACGTCGCGGCAGAGCACCAGCGCCCCCGCCGCCTTGCCACCGGGCCGCAGCGGCAGCGCGCGGAACAGCACCGCCGCCCCGCGCCGCGACTCGGCCTCGGTGCGCATGCTCGGCTGGCCGTCGAGCGCCAGCAGGATCCGCTGCGCCACCTCGGTCGCGTCGAACGGGTCGCCGATCAGCGACCGGGTCAGCGGCGCGAGCCGGACCCCGACCAGGTCGGAGGCGTGGCCCATCCGGTGGTAGGCCGAGAGCGCGTTCGGGCTGGCGAAGACCACCGCGCCCGCGGGGTCGAGCCGGATCAGGCCGTCACCCACCCGTGGACTGGTGTGCACGTCCGGTGACGGCTCGGTGGTCGGGAAGGTGCCGTCGGCGACCATCTGGCACAGGTCCCCCGCGATCCCCAGGTAGGCGATCTCCAGCGCGCTGGGCACCCGGGGCACCGCCAGGTTCGTCTCCCGGGACAGCACCGCGACGACCTCGCCGCCGGAGGTGACCGGGATGGCCTCGCGGCGCACCGGCACCCCCAGGTACCAGCGCGGGTCCTCCTCGCGGCAGATCCGCCGCTCGGCGGTGGCCCGGCGCAGCTGCGGGTGCTCGTCGACGTCGGTGTGGCTGGCGACGACGTCCTCGGGGTGCGCGGTGGGCCCGGTCGTCGGCCGCGCCTGCGCCACGCAGATGTAGCGCCGCCCGGCGTCCTGCGGGGGCAGCGGCGTGCCGTCCTGGCCCGCGGTCTCGGGGACCCAGAGCAGGAAGTCGGCGAAGGACAGGTCGGAGAGCAGCTGCCACTCCGCGACCACGGTCTGCAGGTGGTCGACGGCACCGCCGGAGAGCCCGGTGTGCTCGGCGAGCAGGTCAGAGAGCGTGGACACGCGACTCCCAGGGGTTCGGCTACTACTCCAGCACGGCGATCAGGTCGTGCTCCTGCACGACGTCGCCCTCTTTGACGGCCAGCCTGGTCAGCCTGCCACCGCCCTCGGTGAGCACCGGGATCTCCATCTTCATCGACTCGAGGATCACCACGGTGTCACCCTCGGCTAACCGCTCACCCTCGCGCGCGACCACGTTGAGCACGTTGGCCACCATCTCGGCGTGGATCTCCTGCGCCATCCGCTGCCCCTTTTCGCCCTGGTGCTGCCCGATCCAATCCAACCACGACCGGGGCCTGGCAAAACCCCTAACCACGACGTGGCAAAATCGTCGGCTCAAGCCAAAGCCAGCAGGAGGCACCGATGTCGAAGCGCGCCCGCAAGCGTCGCGACCGCAAGAAGGGTGGCGCGAACCACGGCAAGCGCCCCAACGCCTGAGCACCAGCTCCGCGTACGCGAACAGGCCCCGGCACACCCGTGCCGGGGCCTGTTCGCGTATTGGCTGGCTGGCGTGCTGGTCAGTCGCGCTCGACGGTGGTGCGGGTGATCTCGATGTTCACCCCGCCGTGCTCGATGACCGTCTTGCGGATCGAGGCGCGCAGCCGGTCGCGGAACTCCTCCGGCGCCTGGTCGCCGCCGCACTTGCGGGCGAGCAGGACCTTGAGGTGCTCCTCGATGCCGTACTGCTCCAGGCACGGGCTGCACTCGTCCAGGTGCCGCTGCAGCGTCGCGCGGCGGGTGAGGTCGCACTCCTGGTCGAGGAAGAGCCACACCTCGCCGAGCACGTCGCCGCAGTCGGTCTCGTGGTGGTTGCCGCAGCTCACGACCCCGCCACCTCCCGGACGAACCCGCGCTCGCGGGCCACCCCGGCGAGCAGGTCGCGCAGCTGGCGCCTGCCGCGGTGCAGGCGGGACATCACGGTGCCGATCGGCGTGCCCATGATCTCGGCGATCTCCTTGTAGGCGAATCCCTCGACGTCGGCGAGGTAGACCGCCAGCCGGAACTCCTCGGGCAGCTGCTGCAGCGCCCGCTTGACGTCGTCGTCGGGCAGCAGGTCCATCGCCTCGACCTCGGCCGAGCGCAGCCCGCTGGAGGTGTGGCTCTCGGCCTTGGCCAGCTGCCAGTCGGTGATCTCGTCGGTCGGCGACTGCAGCGGCTGGCGCTGCCGCTTGCGGTAGCCGTTGATGTAGGTGTTGGTGAGGATGCGGTAGAGCCAGGCCTTGAGGTTGGTGCCCGCGGAGAAGGACGCGAAGGCGGCGAACGCCTTGAGGTAGGTCTCCTGGACCAGGTCCTCGGCGTCGGCGGGGTTGCGGGTCATCCGCAGCGCGGCGGAGTAGAGCTGGTCGAGCAGCGGCATGGCGTCGCGCTCGAACCGCTCCCCGCGCGCGGCGGCGGACTCGGCACTCTTGGCTTCGGTGCGGGGCACCGCGCTCCTTTCGGGTGCGCGCGCACCCGTGTCGAGGTGCGCATAGGGCTTCACCGAGCTTACGCGGATCGGGCGCGGCAGGCTGTTGGCCGAACCACCCGCACGACGTGAACTCGGCCGCTTCGTCTCGGTGATCTCCTGGGTGAGCACACTGGCTTGAACACGGCGGACGCGATCGGCATTCCCCCTCTAGCCTGTCCCCGTGGCAGGACGAGGAACCCCGGCGACGGCACTGCTGGCCAAGCAGAAAGTCGCCCACACGCTGCACTCCTACGACCACGACCCCCGGCAGCCGTTCGGCCTGGAGGCCGCCGCCGCGCTCGGCGTCACCCCCGATCGGGTGTTCAAGACGCTGCTCGCCGAGGTCGACGGGGTGTTGACCGTGGGCGTGGTCCCGGTCGACGCCCAGCTGGACCTGAAGGCGCTGGCGGCCGCGGTCGGCGGCAAGAAGGCGCGGATGGCGGACGTGGCGGTGGCCGAGCGCACCACGGGGTACGTGGCGGGCGGCATCTCGCCGCTGGGTCAGCGCAAACGCTTGCGGACGGTGGTGGACACCTCGGCCCAGGCCTTCCCGACGATGTTCTGCTCCGGCGGGCGGCGCGGGCTGGAGATCGAACTGGCGGCGGACGACCTGGTCACCCTGGTCGGCGGCAGCACGGCCGACATCGCCGCCCGCTGACCCTCGGAGCGCTCCACGACCCGCGCCGCTCCGCGAAAACTCGTTGGCGGACCACGACGGCCACTGCTACTTTTCCGGCAGCCGTGCTGGAGACCGAGGAGGTGGTACCCGTGAACGTATCGACATGGGTGCTCCCCCACGGGGTCACGGCCGGGCGGTAGGTCGTCCGGGAGCGCCGTCAACGCGCACTCCCGAAAGGCACGACCATGGAATTCACCTCCGAACAGCGCTTCGACGACGGTGTCCTCGAACGCGGGTTCACCCTCGGCGACGTCCCCGGCATCCTGTGGACGCCCGGTTCCGCGCCCGCCCCGCTGATCCTGCTCGGCCACCCCGGCGGACTGTCCAAGATGTACCCCCGGCTGTCGGCCCGGGCCCGGCACGCCGCGGCGGAGGGCTACGCCGCGGCCACCATCGAGCTCCCCGGCAGCGGTGACCGGCCCCGTTCGCCCGCCACCGACGAGGCCCGCGCCGACCTGCGCCGGGCGCTGGCAGCAGGCGAGACGGTCACCGACGACATCGTCGACCGGCTCGTCCTCCCGCTCGTCGACAAGGCGGTCCCGGAGTGGCGGGTCACCCTGGACGCCCTCCTCGCGCTGCCCGAGATCGGCGGCCCGGTCGGGTTCGCGGGTGGGGTGATCGCCATCGCCGTCCGGCTGGCGGTGGTCGAGCCGCGCATCGCCGCCGCCGTGCTCTTCGCCGGGAGTTTCGTGCCCCGCGCCACGTTCGACGAGGCCCGGCAGGTCACCATCCCGCTGCAGGTCCTGCTGCAGTGGGACGACGAGGGGAACGACCGGCAGATGGCCCTGGACCTGTTCGACGCCTTCGGTACCAAGGAGAAGACGTTGCACGCCAACATGGGCGGGCACACCGGCGTCCCGCAGTTCGAGGGGGACGAGGGGAACCGGTTCTTCGCCCGGCACCTGAGGTGAGGCCGGTCCGCCAAGCAGGCAGCCGGTAGGAGCTGCCTGCCAGGACGCCGCTCATCGAGGACGGGCCCCGGCCCTCCTCGATGGCGGTGCCCGGCCCGCGCTTCGGCGAGAGCAGGCTCAGAGGGGGACGGCCGTGCCGCTCACGTGGATGCCCGAGCCCGGGTCCGACGGGATGGTCACCGTGATCACGCCCGGCCTGCCCATGTCGTCACCCTGGTGGATGGTCAACGCCGCGGGCGACTCCACGAGCCCCAGCTCGCGCAGGTACCCGCCCAACGCCGCCGCGGCGGCGCCGGTCGCCGGGTCCTCGACGACCCCGCCGGGCGGGAACGGGTTGCGGGAGTGGATCACCGTGTCGGACTCGCGGTAGACCAGCTGGATCGTCGTCCAGTCCTGGGCGGCCATCAGCTCTTGGAGTACCGGGAAGTCGTAGTCCAAGTCCGCCAACCGTTCCCGAGAACCCGCGGCGATGATCGGGTGCCACGCGCCCGCGTACGCGACGCGCGGAGGCAGCGCCGGGTCCAAGTCCGTCGCCGACCAGCCCAACGCGGCCAAGAGGTCCGCGAGAGCGTCCAACGGCTTGGTCTTGGGCGGCACGCTCACCAGTGTCGCCGTGTAGATCCCGCCCTCGGTCTCGCTAGTGCTCACCTCGACCAGCCCCGCGCGGGTGCGCAGGCGCAGCGGGCCCGCGCCGTGCGCGGTGGCGTACGCGATCGAGGCGGCGATCGTGGCGTGGCCGCAGAACGGGACCTCCGCCAGCGGGCTGAAGTACCGCACGTCCAGGTCACCGTCGGGGCGGGGCACCAGGAACGCCGACTCGGAGTAGCCCACCTCCGCCGCGGCGGCCAGCAGCTCGGCGTCCGGGACGCCGGTCGCGTCCAGGACCACGCCCGCCGGGTTGCCGCCTGCCGGGTCGGCGCTGAAGGCCGTGTATCTCAGGATCTCCACGAGCGCATCATGTCAGTCCTCGGTCCCCGCCTTCGAGGCCAACAACCGGCGCAGGGACTCCAGCCTGCCCGGGGTGGCGGTGCCCTCGGCGACCATGGTGTCCAGGTAGCAGTCCGGGTCCTCCGGCGGCCCCTGGTGCCCGCAGCCGGGCGGGCACTCCTCGGCCGCGGCCACGAACTCCTCGAACGCCGAGACGATGTCGTTCGGCTTGATGTGGGCCAGGCCGAACGAGCGGATGCCCGGGGTGTCCACCACCCAGCCGCCGCCCGGCAGCGGCAGCGCGACCGCCGAGGTCGAGGTGTGCCGCCCCTTGCCGACACCGCTCACCGCGGCCGTCGCGCGGAAGGCGTCGGGCACCAGCCGGTTGACCAAAGTGGACTTCCCGACGCCGGAGTGGCCCACCAGCGCGGAAACCCGGTCGGTGAGCCGCGCGCGCAGTTCGTCGGGCTCGGTGTCGCGCCGGGTGACCACCACCGGCAGGTCCAGCTCGGCGTACTTGGCCAGCAGCGGCGCCGGGTCGGCGAGGTCGGACTTGGTCAGGCAGAGCACCGGCGCCAGCCCGCCCGCGAACGCCGCGACCAGGCAGCGGTCGATGAACCCGGTGCGCGGCGGCGGGTCGGCCAGCGCGCAGACGATCATCAGCTGCTCGGCGTTGGCGACCACGACCCGCTCGAAGGCGTCGGTGTCGTCGGCGGTGCGGCGCAGCACGCTCGCGCGGTCGGCCACCCGCACGATCCGGGCGAGGGTGTCCGGGTCGCCGCTGGTGTCGCCGACGATGTCCACCTGGTCGCCGATGACGACCGGGGTGCGGCCCAGCTCGCGGGCCCGCATGGCGACCACCAGGTGCCCGGGGTCCCGGTCGACCGCGCAGGTCCAGCGGCCCCGGTCCTTGCCGACCACCATGCCGGTGACCGCGTCCGCGTGCTCCGGGCGGCGCTTGCTGCGTGGCCGGGTGCCCTTGCCCGGGCGCACCCGGACGTCGGCCTCGTCGAGCCTGCTCCAGTCGCCGCGCCGGGAGCCCACGTCAGCGCGTCTCGGTGAGCATGTCGGCCCACCGGGCGGGGAAGTCGGGCATCGTCTTGGCGGTGGTGCCGATGTCGTCGACGGCCACACCCTCGACGACCAGGCCGATGATCGCGCCGGCGGTGGCCATCCGGTGGTCGGCGTAGGCGCGCCACGGGCCGCCGTGCAGTGGCACCGGGCGGATCGCCAGCCCGTCCTCGGTCTCGGTCGCGTCGCCGCCGAGCGCGCTGATCTCGGCGGCCAGCGCGGCGAGCCGGTCGGTCTCGTGCCCGCGCAGGTGCGCGACGCCGCGCAGCCGGGACGGCCCCTCGGCCAGGGCGGCCAGCGCGGCGACGGTGGGGGTGAGCTCGCCGACGTCGTGCAGGTCGATGTCCACACCGGACAGCCGGGCCGGGCCGCGCACGGTGAGCGCGCCGTCGACGAGGGTGACCTCGGCGCCCATCCGGGACAGGATGTCGCGGATGGCGTCGCCGGGCTGCGTGGTGGCCGAGGGCCAGCCGGTGACCGTCACCTCGCCGCCGGTGACCGCGGCGGCGGCCAGGAACGGCGTCGCGTTGGACAGGTCCGGCTCGACGACCCAGTCGACCGCGGCGACCGGGCCCGGCTCGACCCGCCAGGTGTGCGGCTCGGCGTCGTCCACCTCGACGCCCGCTGCGCGCAGCATCTGCACGGTCATCTCGATGTGCGGCATGGACGGCACGGGTTTCCCGTCGTGGTGGACGGTCAACCCCTTGTCGTAGCGGGCACCCGAGAGCAGCAGGCCCGAGACGAACTGCGACGACGCGGAGGCATCGATGGTGACCGTGCCGCCCGCGATCCCGCCGGTGCCGTGCAGGGTGAACGGGAGCGCGTCGCCGTCGACCACCGCGCCGACGGCGCGCAGGGCGTCCAGGACGGTGTCCATCGGCCGCTCGCGGGCCCGCGGGTCGCCGTCGAACCGGATCTCGCCGTCGGCGAGGACGGCGGCGGGCGGCACGAACCGCATGACCGTGCCCGCCAGGCCGCAGTCGACCTCCGCCGGGCCGCGGAAGCCGCCGTGGGCGCCGACGCGGACCGTGGCACCGTCGACCTCGACCGGCACGCCGAGCGCGCGCAGGGCGCCGGTCATCAGATCGGCGTCGCGGCCCTCCAGCGCGCCCGACACGGTGCTGCGCCCACCGCTGAGGGCGGCCAGCACGAGGGCTCGGTTCGTGATCGACTTGGATCCGGGCACGGTCACGGTGGCGCGCACGGGGGTCTGGGCGACGGGGGCTGACCAGGGCTGCGGCATGTGGTCAATCCTCCCGCACCAGGGCCCCGCGTGGGCTACCGGCTCGCCACTGCCGGTCCCGCATGTCACGATTCGAGCACACCCGGGAGGTGGAGAGACCTTGTGCGGCAGGTACGCGGCCGCGAAGGACCCCGCGACGCTGGCCGCGGAGTTCGACGCGATCGACACGATGGGAGACCAGGCACCCGACCTGGACTACAACGTCGCGCCCACGAAGAACGTGGTCACCGTGGTGCAGCGGCACCCCCGCGACGCCGACGGCGCGGTCGACCGGAGCACCACCGAGCGCACGCTGCGGGTGATGCGGTGGGGCCTGGTCCCGGCCTGGGCCAAGGACTCCGGCGGCGGCGCCAAGATGATCAACGCCCGGTCCGAGACCGCCGCCGGGAAGCCCGCGTTCAAGAAGTCGCTGGCCGAGCGCCGCTGCCTCATCCCGGCCGACGGCTGGTACGAATGGCGCCGGGACAAGACCTCGAAGCAGCCGTTCTTCACCACCCCGCGCGACGGCGGCAGCCTGGCGATGGCCGGCCTGTGGACCACCTGGCGCGACCAGGACGACCCGGCGAAGCCGATCCTGATCACCTGCGCGGTGCTCACCACCGACGCGGTCGGCCCGCTGGCCGAGGTCCACGACCGGATGCCGCTGCTGCTGGGCCGCGACGCGTTCGCCCGCTGGCTCGACCCGGACTCGCGCGAGGTCTCTGAGCTGCTCGCGCCGCCGTCCCTGGACCTGGTCGACGCACTGGAGATTCGGCCGGTGTCGCAGGCGGTCAACAGCGTGCGCAACAACGGCCCCGAGCTGCTCGAGCCGCTGGCGGCAGTGGCCGACCTGGACGCGCCCGACCTGTTCAGCGGGCGCCCGTGACCAAGACCGAGATCGACACCCCGCACGGCCCGGCCCGGGCCGAGCTGCACTGCGCTCCCGAGGGCCGTGCGGGCCTGTTGCTCGGTCACGGCGCCGGCGGCGGCATCGAGGCCCCCGACCTGGTAGCCGCGACCCGCGGCGCCACGGCGGCGGGCGTGCACGTCGCACTGGTCGAACAGCCGTACCGGGTCGCGGGCAGGCGCGCGCCCGCCCCCGCGACCCAGCTCGACACCGCGTGGCTGGCCGTGGTGGAACACCTGTCGGCGCTGTGGTTCGACAACCTGCCCCTGGTGTTCGGCGGCCGGTCCTCCGGCGCGCGCGTGGCCTGCCGCACGCACGCCGACGGCGAGGCCGTCGGCGTGCTCTGCCTGGCGTTCCCGGTGCACCCGCCGGGCAAGCCGGAGAAGAGCAGGCAGTCCGAACTGGACGCGGTCACCGTGCCGACGCTGGTCGTGCAGGGGCAGAACGACCCGTTCGGCCAGCCCGCAGCCGGGCACCTGCGGGAGATCATGAGCGTGCCCGGCGACCACTCGCTCAAGCGCGAGCTCCCCGTCCTCTCCCGCACCGTCGAGGAGTGGCTGCACCGGATCCTGCGCCCACTCGACTGACCCGCCAGACCTGGACGAAGTGGACGGACTCGCCGCCGGGGAGAACCCCGCGGGCGCCCCACGCGTCCTACCGGTCGAACACACAAACATTCGAGGGGAACACACCCATGGCGTTCACCGGTAAGACGAAGCTGCTGACCGCGGTCGCGGTCACGGCTCTCTCGCTCACCGCGTGCAATGGTTCGTCCACGTCGGCACCGTCCACTTCGGCACCGACCTCGTCCGCGCCCGGCACGGGCACCGCGGACGCCACCGACGCGGGCCAGAGCGGGTTCGACACCCTCAAGAGCCTGGCCGAGGCGGTCAAGCAGAAGAGCACGAACTCCAAGGCCGTGCACGTGAAGTTCACCGGCAGTGCCGGTGGCGCGGAGCTCAACGGCGACGGCGACCTCAGCTTCGGCGCCCAGACGGCCATGCAGATGTCGATGGTCACCCCCGAGGGCACGATCACCACGCGGTTCGTCGACAACGCGATCTACGTCAAGACCCCGCAGCCGCTCCAGCCGGGCAAGCCGTGGCTCAAGCTCGACCTCAGCGGCGACAACCCCCTGGCCAAGACCCTGAACGGCTCCCTGGACTCGCTGAAGAACGCCGACCCGAGCAAGTCCCTGGGCCAACTGGTCACGGCGGGCAAGATCACCGCGGTCAAGCCGGAGCAGATCGACGGCCGGCAGGCCACCCACTACTCGATCACGGTCGACGTCACCAAGATCAAGGCAGCCGACCTGGGCCTGGACTCGGAGGCGGTTGCCCAACTGGAGCAGTCGGGCGTCAAGACCTACCCGGTCGAGGTCTGGGTCAACTCCGACGACCTCCCGATCCGCTACATCACCGAGATCCCGGCGGCGGGCACCACCGCCAAGATCCAGGCCGACTACACGAACTGGGGCAAGGCGGTCGACGTCTCGGCCCCGCCCGCCGCCGAGGTCGCCACCCTCCCCGGCAGCTGAAGCCCGGACAACGCCAGTGCCCCCGGCCGAGTGGATCGGCCGGGGGCACTGCGCTGTCCAGGCCGGTTTCGGCCATGATGCACGGGCCAGCCCCGCCAGCCGAACGGATGCCACCAGGTGAACGAGCACCCGCCCGAAGAAGAGGACGACGACGACGTCCCCGGCCAGCTGCAGACGATCTGCCCCTACTGCGGAGGCGGCGGAATGGTCGCGGACCCGAAACACGCGATCATCGGCGACTCCCCCCGAACGATCGACAACGGCCGATCATGCCCGCACTGCAAGACGGTCGGCCACTTCCCGGACATCATCCCGCCGGTCTGAGCCTGATGTGCTGGTGGAGGTCGGGGCGCCGGTGAGGAGGCGAGCACGCGGTAGCCGTCGAAGCGGACCATCGCGGCCAGCTGGCGGACCACCTGCAGGACCCACCTCGGCCACCTCGACCCACGGCCCTGGTAGCGCCGGGATTCCCTCGACCCAGCCACACCACCCAGCGAACACCGCCTCGGCTGTTCCCGGCCGCTCCGCCCGACTCCACCAGCCCCGCAAGCTCCACCGCTCCCCCAACTCCAGCAGCCGACAGCTCCGCCTGCCACCGACCTGGCAGCGGCCCCCCAACCCACCCCCAGACCACTCCGCCCCCCGCCCGTAGTCACACTTGGCGTAGGGGATTCAGGGAAACGCAAGGGATCCGGGAACCACCAAACCCAGACCTCAGCCCATGTGCGGATACCGGTGATCCACCGGCGGCACGAACGTCTCCTTGATCGACCGCGGACTCACCCACCGCTGCAGGTTGTAGATCGAGCCGGCCTTGTCGTTGGTGCCCGACGCCCGGCTGCCGCCGAACGGCTGCTGCCCGACGACCGCGCCGGTCGGCTTGTCGTTGACGTAGAAGTTGCCCGCCGAGAAGCGGAGCGCCTTGTGCGCCTGCTCCACCGCCGCCCGGTCCGTCGCGAACACCGCGCCGGTGAGGGCGTACGGCGACGAGGTGTCGACCAGTTCCAGGACCTTCGCGTACTCCGCGTCCTCGTACACGTGCACCGCGAGGATCGGGCCGAAGTACTCCGTGGTGAACACGTCCTGCAGCGGGTCGCTGCCCAGCAGCACCGTCGGCTGGACGAAGTAGCCCACCGAGTCGTCCGCCGTGCCGCCGGTGAGGACCTCGATCGAGGAGTTCGCCGCGGCCGCCGCGAGGGCGTCCTTGTGCTTGGCGAACGCGCGCGCGTCGATGACCGCGCCGCCGAAGTGGCTGAAGTCGGTGACGTCGCCGTAGGAGATCGAGTTCGTCACGTCGACGAGCTGCTCGCGCACCCCGCCCTCCCACACCGAGCGGGCGATGTAGGCGCGCGAGGCCGCCGAGCACTTCTGGCCCTGGTACTCGAACGCGCCGCGGACCAGGCCGATCGCGACCGCGGCCGGGTCGGCCGAGGGGTGGGCGACGACGAAGTCCTTGCCGCCGGTCTCGCCGACGATGCGCGGGTAGGAGCGGTAGGTGTCGAGGTTGTCCCCGATCAGCCGCCACAGGTGCTTGAAGGTCTTGGTCGAGCCGGTGAAGTGCAGGCCCGCGAAGTCCGGGTCGGTCAGCGCGACCTCGGAGAGCGCCTGGCCGTCGCCGGTCACCAGGTTGATCACGCCCGGGGGCAGGCCCGCGGCCTCGAGCAGCCGCATGGTGTGGTGCGCGGCGAGCTGCTGGGTGGGCGAGGGCTTCCACACGACCGTGTTGCCCATCAGCGCCGGGGCGGTGGGCAGGTTGCCCGCGATGGCGGTGAAGTTGAACGGCGTGATCGCGGTGACGAAGCCGTCCAGCGGGCGGTGGTCGAAGCGGTTCCACATGCCCGGCGAGGACGCGGGCTGCTCCTCGATGAGCCTGCGCGCGAACGAGACGTTGTAGCGCCAGAAGTCGATCAGCTCGCAGGCGCTGTCGATCTCGGCCTGCTGCGCGGACTTGGACTGGCCGAGCACCGTCGCGGCGTTGATCGTGTCGCGCCACGGGCCCGCCAGCAGGTCGGCGGCGCGCAGCAGCACGGCCGCGCGCTCGTCGAAGGGCAGCTCGCGCCACGCCGGGGCGGCCTTCTTGGCGGCGGCGACCGCGTCGGCGACGTCCTGGTGGGTGGCCTGCGCGGTGACGCCGAGCACGTGCCGGTGGTCGTGCGGCTGGACCACGTCGAGGCGGTCACCGCCCGCCAGCCGCTGCTCGCCGCCGATGGTCAAGGTCAGCTCGGGGACCTCGGCCTCCAGCTCGGCGATCCGGCGCTGGAGCGACTCGCGCTGGGGCGTGCCCGGCGCGTAGGAGCCGATCGGCTCGTTGGTCGGGTCGGGAACGGACGAAACGGCGTCCATCGTGTGGCTCGCCTCCCTGGGACTCGGCATCGACTTGCATGGCGACGGTGAGCCTGGTCGGGACTCGCCCGCTCACCTCGTACATCCTGTCATGGGATGTACACCCGGCTACAGCAGCTCCAGCACGAACGGCAACTCCTGCGGGGCGTACCAGGCCAGCTCGTGGTCCTCGGCGTCGCCGAGCACGAACTCCGCGTCCGGGTCGCCCAGGTCGGCCTCGTCGATGACCGCGGCGGCGGCCCGCACGGCGGTCTCGGCCTCGGCGGTGTCCAGGTGGATCGCGGCGATCGCGGCCAGCGGGACCGGGCCCGCCAGCTTGACCACCGCGTAGTCCAGGTCGGACCGCAGCAGCACGTCGTCGACGTCGGCGGAGACCACGGCCCGGCGCATCAGCACCTCCGGGTCGGCGGCCGCCTCGGTGCCCAGCAGCCGCAGCGAGGCCTTCGCCGCGTCCAGCATGGCCGCGTACTCCAGTTCCTCGTCACCGCCGGTGGCGTAGGACTCGCGCAGCGCGGGGGTCAGCGCGAACGCGGTGTTGCTGATCGCGGCCAGCTCGCCGTCGGAGTTCAACGTCCGCAGCATGGCCACCGTCGCCGGTACGTACACCCTCAACTCATCACGCTCTCACGGTCGTCAGCAGTTCCTCGACGGACTCTTCCAGCATCCGCGCCAGCGCGTCCACGTCGGACATCGCGGTGCGGTCGCCGGTGAGACCGAAGTACACCCCGCCGTCGTAGGAGGTGACCCCGATCGCCAGCGGCTGGTTCCTGGTCAGCGGCATGACCGGGAACATCTCGGTCATCCTGGCGTTGCCCGCGTAGAGCGGGATCTGCGGCCCCGGCACGTTGGTGACCACCAGGTTGAAGATCCGCCGCGAGAACGACGCCGCCGCCCGCGCGCCCAGCGAGTGCAGGGTGGGCGGGGCGAACCCGCCGACCCTAAGCAGCGCCGAGGCGGCCACCGAGCGGACCGAGTCGTTGTGCGCGCGCAGCGCGTGCCCGACGTGCTGCAGCCGGACGAACGGGTTGGGCTCGCCGACCGGCAGGTCGACCAGCTGCGCGGTGACCTTGTTGCCCAGCATGCCGGGCACTGTCCCATCGGCCTCCTCGTCGCGCACGGCGAGCGGGACCAGCGCGCGGACCGCGGTGGAGGAGGTGAGCTGCTGGCCGCGGGAGAGCAGCCACGCGCGCAGCCCACCGGTGACCACGGCCAGCACGACGTCGTTGACCGTGCCGCCGTGTCGCGCCCGCACCGACCGCAGGTCGTCGAGCCGGGCCCGGGAGACCGCGTACAGCCGCGCCTTGGACACCGGGGCGTCGAGCGGACCGCCCGGCGCGGGCCGGGCGGCCAGGCCGATGGCCGAGACCACGGTGGACACCACGCCCACCACCTTCTGCGTGGTGGCCAGCGCGTCGCCGACCGCGGCGCGCACGTTCTCCACGACCTCGCGGGGCCGCTGGACGGTCTCGGCGACCGCGTCGATCACCAGCCGGGTGGGGCCGGGCAGCCTGCGCGGGATCCACGGCTCCTCGGCGGGCTGGTCGGGGGTCTGCGGGCCCGCCTCCAGGATGACCTGGCCGAAGTCGATCGTGCGGACGCCGTCGACCAGGGCCAGGTGCGTCTTGGTGATCAGCGCGACGTGCCCGCCCGCCAGGCCCTCGACCAGGTAGGCCTCCCAGAGCGGGCGGGACTGGTCGAGCGGGCGGGCCAGCAGCCTGCCGACCAGGTCGAACAGCTGCTGGTCGCTGCCCGGGCGGGGCAGCGCGGAGCGGCGCACGTGGTAGTTCAGGTCGAACCCCGGGTCGTCCACCCAGACCGGGCGGGCGAGGTGGCCGGGCACCTCGACGACCTTCTGCCGGTAGCGCGGCACCAGCGGCAGCCGCTGCTCGACGATGGTGGCCAGGTGCTCGTAGCTGAACCCCGACCGCGGCCTGCGGAACACCGCGACCCCGCCGACGTGCATCGGCGTCACCTCGTCCTCCAGGTAGAGGAAGGAGGCGTCGAGGGCGGACAGGCGGTCGGGCATGCCCCCGATCCTGACACATCGCGGGTGCCCGGCGCCGACGTGCGATGCTGCGCGCTGTGTCTTACGAAGCCGCATCCCCCAAAGACCGGTTCGTCACCGTGTACGGGCGCAAGCCGGTGCTGGAGGCGCTGGGCGACCCGCGGCTGTCCGTGGACAAGGTGATCCTGGCCGACAACGCGGGCGGACCGGCCGCGCGGGAGATCCTGGACGCCGCCCGCGAGCGCGGGGTGCCGGTGCAGCGCGCGACCGCGCAGCGGGTGAAGGTGTTGGCGGGCAACGGGAAACAGGACCAGGGTGTGCTGGCCGACGTCGTCGCGCCGCGGATGCGACGGCTCGCCGACGCGCTCGGCGGCAAGCGGCCCGCGTCGGTGCTGCTGCTCGACGGGATCACCACGCCCGCCAACGTGGGCATGATCCTGCGCACCGCGACCGCGGCGGGCATCGGCGGCATCGTGGTCCCCCGGCGCGGGGTGGCGACCATCGACCCGTTGGTGGTCAAGGCGTCGGCGGGGGTCGCGTTCACCGCTCCGGTGCTGCGCTGCGCGACGGCCGAGGAGGCGGCGGCCGACCTGCGGGCGGCCGGGTACCCGCTCTACGCCATGGACGCGGGCGCGCGGAAGTCGGTGTTCGAGGTGGACCTGCCGGGCAACGTGGCGTTCGTGCTGGGCAGCGAGACCTCGGGGGTGAGCGAGGGCGTGCGCCCGCACGTGAACCGCTGGGTGTCGATCCCGATGAGCGGCGGGGTGGAGTCGCTGAACGTGGCGTCGGCGGCGGCCGTGCTGTGCTTCGAGCTGGTGCGGCGGCGGTCAGCGTAGGTCGACGCCGAGCAGGGTGGTGAGTTCGTCCACTGTGGAGTCCAGGTCGCGGTGGTGCACGCCGGTCATGCCCGCTTGGGCGGCGCCGCGCACGTAGCCGGCGACGTCGTCGACGAAGACGCACTGGCGCACCGGGGTTCCCAGGCGGGCGGCGGTGATCCGGAAGATCTCCGGGTCGGGCTTGGCGACACCCGCCTCGCCGGAAACCACCACGGCGTCGAACACGTCGGGCAGGCCGGGCGGCACACGGTCCGCATTGGACAGCAGGGCGGTCTTGAACCCCCTGGTACGCGCCGCTGCCACGATGTTGGGAATTCCCTTGTCGGTGAAGACACCCGCGTAGTCGACGATCAGGGCCGTGTAGTGCACACGTCTGATCATGCCGGGTTTCCGTTGAGGTTCACCAGTTGAGGTGACGGTCGGGCAGGACGGCCGTGCCTGTGTGCTCTGTTCTGGCGATTCTGTCGGAAGGAGAGCAGCAGATGCGGGTGACCGCGCTACCGCCGTACGAGCCCCCAATCGCCGAGTACCTGGAAGAACGCTGGGCCACACCGCCTGCGAACCAGTGGTCGCAAGGCCCCCTGCGGGACGACCGAACCACCCGCGAACTGAGCTGGCGGATGTTGCTACTGCTCATGGAATGCCTGGAGGGCAAGCGACCGCTGACCCAACTGCACACGATCCTGACCCCACCGGTGTACGAGGCGATGTTGACCCGAACCCGCACACCGTCGCGGTTGGCCCACCGCCTGATGTCCCTGCGCACCTGCCACGTGGCCCCGGGTGTGGTGGAGATCTGCGCCTCGGTCCGCGTCTCGCCGCGCACCTACCCCGACGCCTGGCGCCTGCGCGCGGTCGCGGGCAGGCTGGCCCAGACCAACGGCACCTGGCGCTGCACAGCCCTGCGGTTGGTGGGCTCATGAGCAGGGAATCCACCGACCGGACGCCCACCGCCGCAACCGATCACGGTCGGCCCACCGCCCGCCCGGCCAACCACTGCCCTCGCCAGCTCCGTCGAACCACCCAGACCCATCCGCGGGCACACGACCCGCGAACCCGAACCTCCGCAGGCCGCGCGGCGGCCTGCGCCAGGCCAGCGGCGAGAGGCCCGCACGGTCCTTCCTCGCCCAGTCACGGTCCTGCTGCCAGCACTCACCCGTGCCACCCGGACCGCGCGCCCCGCCCCGGACCACAGGCCCGGCACCACCAGTCCACCGGACACCCGGCCCACCACCAGCAAGCCCAGCTCCCCCAAACCCACCAGGTCCGGCCGCACAGCACGCGCTCGCGAATCCGAATGGGCAGGGGGCTCGCCAGCGGCTTGGTGAACCTCGCGAACTCCGTCGCTTGGTCGCACACCCTCCCGACGCCGGCGCCGCCCCCGGACCACCCCCGCCATCCACCCCGGCACAGCACCCGCCCAGCCACCACCACCCCGCACAACTCCCTCACACACCCGAACCACCAGACAGCACGCGACCCGCGGAGCCGGGGCTCCGCGGGTCGCGTGGTGGTGTTCGCCAGGTCAGCGGCGGGGGCCCTTGCGGCCCTTCTTCGCCTGGTCGCGGGCCTGCTGCCGACGCTCGCGCCGGGTGCCGCCCGCACCCGACCCGTCACCGTTGTCGGCGGCCTCGGAGTGGGACTCGACGCCGCCGTTCTCGGCCGGGCCGCTGTAGTTCAGCCGCTGCGGGGCCGGGCCCTCGAAGCCCTTGCCGCGCAGGGCGGGCGGGAGCTTCTCGGTGGCGGTCGCGGCGGCGGCCCGCTCGGCCTGGGCGCGCTCCTGGGCGGCCTGGGCGCGGGCCTGCCGCTCGCGCAGCTCGGCGGCGCGGGCCTCGGCCGCCGGGTCCTTGACCGCGGGCAGCGCACTGGGCTGCGGCGCCAGCTGCACCGTCGCGGGCTCCGGTTCGGCGGGCTCCACCGGCACGTTGAAGATGAAGCCGACCGACTCCTCCTTCAGCGCGTCCAGCATCGCGCCGAACATGTCGAAGCCCTCCTTCTGGTACTCGATCAGCGGGTCGCGCTGGGCCATCGCGCGCAGGCCGATGCCCTCCTTGAGGTAGTCCATCTCGTAGAGGTGCTCGCGCCACTTGCGGTCGAGCACCGAGAGCATCACCCGGCGCTCCACCTCGCGCATGGCGCCCTCGCCGACCTTGGCGTCGATCTCGGCCTCGCGGGTCTTGTAGGCCTGCAGCGCGTCGGCGGTGATGGCCTCGAGCAGGAACTCGTGGTCCATGTCCAGGCCGTCGGCCTCGGCCCGGTCGACCAGCTCCTCCCAGGTGACCGTGACCGGGTACAGCGTCTTGAGCGCCGTCCACAGCTTGGCGTGGTCCCAGTCCTCGGCGTAGCCACCCGCGGTCGCGCCGGTGACGTAGGCGTCGACGACGTCGGTGACCATGTTCTCGATCTCGTCGCTGAGGTCCTCGCCCGCCAGCACCCGCTTGCGCTCGGCGTAGATCACCTTGCGCTGCTTGTTCATGACCTCGTCGTACTTGAGGACGTTCTTGCGGATCTCGAAGTTCTGCTGCTCGACCTGGGTCTGCGCGCTGCGGATCGCCCGGGTGACCATCTTGGCCTCGATCGGCTGGTCCTCCGGCACGTTCATCACCGTCATGACCCGCTCGACCATGCCCGCGTTGAAGCGCCGCATCAGCTCGTCGCCGAGCGAGAGGTAGAACCGGGACTCGCCCGGGTCGCCCTGGCGGCCCGCGCGACCGCGCAGCTGGTTGTCGATGCGCCGCGACTCGTGCCGCTCGGTGCCCAGCACGTAGAGCCCGCCCGCGGCCCTGACCTCGATCTTCTCGGCCTTGACCGCTTCCTCGGCCTTCTCCAGCGCGCCCGGCAGCGCCGCGCGCCACTCCTCCGGGGTCTCGGTCGGGTCGAGGCCGCGCTCGCGCAGCGACTCCTCGGCGATGTGCTCGGGGTTGCCGCCGAGCACGATGTCGGTACCGCGGCCGGCCATGTTGGTCGCCACGGTGACCGCGCCCTTGTGGCCCGCGCCCGCGATGATCGCGGCTTCCTTCTCGTGGTGCTTGGCGTTGAGCACGTTGTGCGGGACACCGGCCTTGACCAGCAGCTTCGACAGGTACTCCGAGCGCTCCACGCTGGTCGTGCCGACCAGCACCGGCTGGCCCTGCTCGTGCCGCTCGGCGATGTCCTCGGCGACCGCGAGGAACTTCGCCTCCTCGGTCTTGTAGATCAGGTCCGGCTGGTCCTTGCGGATCATGTCCCGGTTGGTCGGGATCGGCACCACCCCGAGCTTGTAGGTGGTGTGGAACTCGGCCGCCTCGGTCTCGGCGGTACCGGTCATGCCCGCGAGCTTCTCGTAGAGCCGGAAGTAGTTCTGCAGCGTGATCGTGGCCAGCGTCTGGTTCTCGGCCTTGATCTCGACGTTCTCCTTGGCCTCGATGGCCTGGTGCATGCCCTCGTTGTAGCGGCGACCCGCCAGCACGCGGCCGGTGAACTCGTCGACGATGAGCACCTCGCCGGTGCGGACGATGTAGTCCTTGTCGCGCTTGTAGAGCTCCTTGGCCTTGAGCGCGTTGTTCAGGTAGCCGACCAGCGGGGTGTTCGCGGCCTCGTAGAGGTTGTCGATGCCGAGCTGGTCCTCGACGTAGGCGACACCCTTCTCGGTGACACCGACGGTGCGCTTGCGCTCGTCGACCTCGTAGTGCACGTCCTTGCGCAGCGCGGGCGAGATCCGGGCGAACTCCTGGTACCAGCGCGAGGACTGGTCGGCCGGCCCGGAGATGATCAGCGGCGTGCGCGCCTCGTCGATCAGGATCGAGTCGACCTCGTCGACGATGGCGAAGTGGTGCCCGCGCTGGACCATGTCGTCGAGCGACCAGGCCATGTTGTCGCGCAGGTAGTCGAAGCCGAACTCGTTGTTCGTGCCGTGGGTGATGTCGCAGAGGTAGGCCTCGCGGCGCTCGGCCGGGGTCATCTCGGACAGGATCACGCCCACGGTGAGCCCGAGGAAGCGGTGGATCCGCCCCATCCACTCCGCGTCGCGCTTGGCGAGGTAGTCGTTGGTGGTGATGACGTGCACGCCGTCACCGGAGAGCGCGTTGAGGTAGGCGGGCAGCACGCCGGTGAGCGTCTTGCCCTCACCGGTGCGCATCTCCGCGACCTGCCCGAGGTGCAGCGCGGCGCCACCCATCAGCTGCACGTCGAAGTGCCGCTGGCCGAGCACCCGCTTGGCGCCCTCCCTGGCCACCGCGAACGCCTCGGGCAGCAGCTCGTCGAGCGACTCCCCCCCGGCGTAGCGCTTCTTGAACTCCTCGGTCTTGCCGCGCAGCTCGTCGTCGGAGAGATCGACGACATCCTCCTCCAGCGAGTTGATGTGCGCTGCGATGTTGCGCAGCCGCTTGAGCATCTTGCCCTCGCCCGCGCGCAGGATCCGGGACAGCACCATCTCGAGTCGACCTCGCTAGCTGATAGTCGTGCGCCCGCTACGGACGCTCCTGTTCGTCATCGTAGGCAACCCGCCGCAACCCTCGCAGCGACGCTCGACAACGGCGCCGCGCAGGCTACCCGGGTGACCTCCGCCTCAGCGCTAACGGTCAGGTGCGGCCAGAGGTTCCGGACAGGTCGTTCACTGGGAACGAAGCGCCCGAACGGGCGGTGTCCGGGGTGTTGGGCGTTGGTCTTGGGGTGGGGTGGGCCTCGGTGGGCCTCGGAATGAGCGTGGGCCGCTGTAGGTCTCTGCTGGTTCCTGCTTCCCCTCCGCACAATTGTGACGACGGACTGGAGGGGTGTGTCAAGGCGGGAAAGATGCCTTGACACACCCCTCCAGTCCGTGTTTTGGCTGCGTATGGGATGCAGGGGCGGGAGTGGTCGCGGGGAGACTGTGGTGGCGGGGTGCGGTTTGAGGGGTGGGCGGTGCGAGGGCTGGGGTTATGGCCAGGTGGGTTGTTGGGCTGGCGGGGCACTAACCGGGCCGAGCTTGGGCCGAGCCGGGCCGGGCCGCTGGGCTCGGCTGGGCTAGCCGGGCCGGGCACGCTCGGCTTGGGCCTCGGTTGGGCCTAGCCGCGCCGGGCCTAGCCCTAGCTGAGCCGCTGGGCCGGGCTGGGCTGGGCGAGCCGGGTGGCGCTGAGCTGGCTGAGCTTGGTCGGGCTGGGCCGGCCGGACTCCAGCGGTGGCTCACCGGGTCGGCGAGCGCTCAGCGCGGTGCGGCCGCGAAGTGAGTCTGGTGCTGGGTGTGCTGGGGCGTGGCGGTGCCCCGGGTCCACTCGGGTACCCGGGGCACCGCGACCTGGGGTCAGACGAGCTTGATCACGCCGTAGTCGAAGGCGCGGCGGCGGTAGACGACGCTGGGGACGCCGGAGTCGGCGTCGGAGAACAGGTAGAAGTCGTGTCCGACCAGTTCCATCTCGTAGAGGGCCTGGTCGACCGTCATCGGCTTGGCCGGGTGTTCCTTCTCCCGCACGATGCGGCCGGGGAGGTTCTCGGAGACGTCGTCCCAGCGCTGCTCGGGGACCTCGCCCGCACCGTCGAAGTCGTATTGCGGGGCGGTCAGCACGGCGGTCCGCACGGCGTGCGTGGCCTCGCCGTTGGTGCTCGCGGGCACGACGACGGCTGATGTGGCCTCCGCGACGGAGGCGGGGCTTCGACGTCCGTGGTGGACGCGCCTGCGGTCGTGCAGGCGGCGCAGCCGGTTCTCGAGCTTGGTCACCGCCAGGTCCAGCGCGGCGTAGAAGTCGCCCGCGCACGCCTCGGCTCGAACGGCCGGGCCCTTGCCCTTGCCGGTGATCTCAACCCGCTGGCAGCTCTTCGACTGCCTGCGGTTGGGCTCATGGAACAGCTCGACGTCGAAGCGGATGACCTTGCGGTCGTAGCGCTCCAGCCTGCTCAGCTTCTCCTCGACGTGCAACCGGTAGTGCTCCGGCACCTCGACGTTACGGCCCTTAACCACGATGTCCATACACGACCTCCCTCGCAGCTGGCGAGTATTGGTTCTCCGCGAAAAACTGCGGCGCCGGGCTGGTCTGGATTCCAAGTCCAGGACAGGGCGTGACCTGGGGAGACTCCCCCGGGAAGTCAGCGCTCCACCGGCACCAGGGTCATGGGCTACTCGCCTCCTCCCTGCCAGCCGGGAACGGTGATAGCGCAGCACGTTAGCCCCGGAATCGACGGAGCAACAGCCCCCGAGGCGGGCGACATCCGTTCGCGACCGAGGGTGACGCCGCGCGACGGACGCGCCGGTGAACACGACCATGCGCGGTACGGGACCGCCGAAGGGCCGAAGCATGATTCACCGATTCGCCGCATGGCGTGCGGCCGACTGGCGGTGTAGTGGATTCGGCGGCGTGACACCCCGAACCCCGCTGTCGCCCGGGATGGGCGTACCCCGTCAGTCCGCATACCTGGCCAACGGCTCCACCCGGCCGCTGGTTCCCGTCCCGATTCACCCGAACGGGGGTGGGCCGAGTCGTCCCGCCATGTGGGCATCAGACCGTCGCCGCACACGCGAGCACGAGGAGAACGGGATGACCGGCCGCTTCCAGGACCCGCGCGCAGGCCGCGGCGGTGGCCCCGGTGGTGACGATGTCGTCGAGCACGACCACCGGCGCGCGGGCGGGCGGGGTGCCACGCGGGTCGATCACGAGGTGGCGGGCCAGGTTGGCGGCCCGCGAACCCGGGGTGAGGCCCACAGAGTCGCGGGCACCCCGGGAGAACCGCAGGGCGGGAGCCACGGCCGCGTCGATCCCCTGGCCCACCAGCCAGGCGGCGGCCACCTCGGCGACCCGGACCAGGTGGTGCCCACCCCGCTTGCGGACGGCTTCGCCGCGGGAGGGAGCGGGCACGAGCCACAGGGTGGACGCGGCTCTGGGCACCGGCAAGGCGCGATGGCGGCGTGGCGCTCCCGGCGACGGCTCTGAGGTGGACTCGGCTGAGGCGGAGGGCGAAGATCCGGGGACGCCACTTGGGACTGTCTGACTCCCGGTAGCCATTGCCGATGGGACAGACACGACCGTGGCACTTGCCGCAGGTGGAGTAACTCCGCTCGCGAGGGCCGGGGCAGGGCCAGCAGCAGTGGCAGCACGTGGCACTTCTGCGTTCGCGGTAGCCGGGGCGGCGGCAGGCGCAGCGGGGGCGGCTGCTGCGGGTGGGGCGGGTGGGTTCGGGGTGGCGGCTGTGGGTGGGGCGGGTGGGCCCGTGGTGGGCATACCGCGCACTACCGCGAGGGCCGTGAGCGCCGGGTGGGTGGCGGCCAGGAGTGGGATTCGGTCGGCGGCCGCGGGGAGTGCCTGCGCCAGGGCTTGGCCGAGCGGGATCGCCAGGGCGCGGCAGTTGTGGTCCTTGTAGGCCAGGATCGCGCGCCGGGCGGGGCCCGCGTACGGGGACAGGGCCAGGACGGGCGGGCCGCGGTGGGTCGCACTGCGCTCCACCGCCATGAGGCCGGTGATGCTGAGGGCGCAGGCCGGGCACCAGTGGGTGCCGGGGCGGTCGCACCCCGCGCAGTGGCGGGGGAGGAGTAGGTCGAGCAAGGAGCGGCACAGGTCTCGCAGCGGGCGGAATGGATCACCGGGGCGGGGTGGACCGGGCAACAGGAACACGCCGGGGATGAGGCAGAGCAGACCTAGCAGGGGGCGGAGGTGGTGGGGCGGGATGCACCTGGCCGGGCGCGGGAAGGGGTGGAACAGGTCAAGGGAAGGACCGGCCGGGTCAAGCGCACGACGGGGCCGGGCGCGGACAGGGCGCAAGGCAGCGAGCATCCGGGAGCAGGACGCCCGCGGTGCGGCGACACACGGCCCGGCCTGTGCCCTGGCGGGGGCCCGACCGGGAGGCGGATGTCGGACAGCGGTCGGCGACGCGGCGCGGAACGGGGCCGGCCAAGGTGCGAGCGGGTTCGGGTTGGTGGTGCCGGGGAATCGCATGGGAGCAGGGTGGGGCACCGCCGGGATGTGTGCGTGGAGTTGTCCACAGGGGCGGTCAGCCCGGGTAGAAGGGCAGTGCTCCGGCTGCTTGGACGTACTGGTGCAGCTGCCAGACCTTGCCCGCCTCCTGGGTGAACCACACCCCCGACCCGTCCGTCACGATGGCCGACCGGCTCGGTGCCGCGGTGATCGCGCGGACCGGGAGGGTCAGGTTGGTCGTGTTGTACCTCGTGTAGGTGAGCCCATCGATCGGCATGCTGGCCACCGGGAGGGTGGTCTGCTCCGTCGCCACGATCAGGGTCAGCCGGTCGAGCCAGTCCAGGCCGATGACGTCCTTGACCACACCGCCCTGGAGGGTGCGGACCGCGCTGATCGTGACCGCGTCGTTGGTGCGGACCACCGAGGCGACCTTGACCTCGCCGTTGACCACCGCGGCTACCCGGGCGCCGTCGCGGGAGAGCCGCAGCTGGGTGATGGTGCCACCGTTCTGGGTGAACTCCGAGGCGTCCACCGGGAAGTCGTCCCACTTGCCGTCCGCCGTTCGGACGACCCGGACCACCAGGGTGCCGTCCTGCACCGTCCACACCTCGCTGGGGCCGTTCTCGCTCGCGCCGCCGACGAGCCAGGTGGGGCGGGTCAGGGTGGCGGTGGGCGAGAGGCTCACCTCCGGCAGCTCGGCGTTCGTCCGGCCTACCCGCAGGCGCATGCCGACCGGGGTCCGCTGCACGACCGCGAGCTGGGTGCCGTCGAGGGACTGCGCCGCGCTGACGATGTCGTAGGCGCCCGCGCCGGTCGGGCCCTCCACCGGCTTGCCGTCGCGCAGCGAGCGCAGCCTGCCGTCGACCACCGCCAGGCCGAACAGGTCCGGCTTCAGGGTGGTCAGGGCGTCGTAGGAGCCCACGTCGCCGACCGTCCAGTCCTGGTGGTCGGGCACCAGGTCGGCGCCCTCGACGCGCAGCCGCAGCGGGCTGCTGGTGACGTCGCGCAGGGAGTACACCAGCTGCGCGGCGATGCGCTGCCGATCCTCGATGGGCTTGTCGAGCCGGGACAGGTTGATCAGGATCGCGCCGCCCGCCTCCTCCACCACGTTGGTGCTTAGCGTGACCCCGTCGAGCGGGCTGCGCACGGCACCGCGCAGCGGCTCCGACGGGCCCGCCAGCAGCAGGTCGAGCACCCGGCCGGAGAGGCCCTGGCGCGGTTCGGTCTCGACGTAGCGCAGGTCCGGCACCAGGACCCGCTGGTCGAGGTCGAAGAACTCCAGGTTGACCCGGCGGTAGCTGGCCTCGAAGTCCGACTGGTTGATCAGCATCGTGTTCGGCGGCTCGGCGATGCGCCACTGGCCGTCCTCGCGGCGCAGGATCACCCGGTAGGTCACCGACTGCACACCCGGGACGAACGACCGGTCCCCCACCAGCCTGCCCAGCGCGGTCGCGGTGAGGACGACCACCTGCTCGTTGGCGTTGTCCCGGCCCTCCTGCACCGACTGCGGGACGGTGCGGACCGACTCGTTCTTGATGATCGTCGGCGGCTCGGCGGAGCCCTTCCAGTTGGGCTTGATGTCCTCGGTCAGGTAGGTGCGCGCGATGTCCGGCGTGCCCGCGTTGTTGACGAAGCCCTGGACCAGGGAGAACGGGTCGAGCCCGGGGGCGGGCTTGCCGATCTGGCGCTGCGGCTGCTCGGTCGCCTCGACGACGATCTTGGGCAGCGTGCGGTCCGGGATGTTCGCGCAGCCCGCCGCGAGGAACGCGCAGAACAGGGCGATGAGCAGCCGTTTCACGGGTAGGCCTCCTCGGGGACCGAGAGCGGCAGCTGGGCCACCTGGGTGACCGGGCGCGCGTCAGCGGGGGGCAGCGGCAGCGGGCTGGTGCCGTACGGGACGTCCTGCAGCCGCGGCAGCGTGAGCCGGAAGCAGGCGCCGTCGCCGACCTCGCCCCAGGCGTCCAGGCCGCCGCCGTGCAGGCGGGCGTCCTCCAGGCTGATCGCCAGGCCGAGGCCGGTGCCGCCGGTGTGCCGGTTGCGCGAGGGGTCGGCGCGCCAGAACCGGTTGAAGACCAGCCCGGCCTCACCGGTGCGCAGCCCGACGCCGCGGTCGCGCACGGTGACCGCGACCGCGTCCTCGGTCATCACCATCCGCAGCTCCACCGGCTTGCCCTCGCCGTGGTCGATGGCGTTGGCCAGCAGGTTGCGCAGGATCCGCTCGATGCGCCGGGACTCGACCTCGGCGGTGACCTCGTCCTCGGGCAGGTCGAGCACGATCTCCGAGCCCGCGTTGCGCGCGATCACCCGGACCGACTCGGCCGCCCGGCGGGCGATGGCGCGCAGGTCGGCGTACTCGCTGACCAGCTCCTCGACCCCCGCGTCGAGCCGGGAGATCTCCAGCAGGTCGGCCAGCAGCGACTCGAACCGGTCGAGCTCGTCGACCAGCAGCTCGGTGGAGCGGGCCAGCCCGGCCGGGAACTGCGCGCGGGAGGCGTGCAGGACGTCCGCGGCCATCCGGACCGTGGTCAGCGGGGTGCGCAGCTCGTGCGAGACGTCGGAGGTGAACCGGCGCTGGAGCTGGCCGAAGTCCTCCAGCTGGCGGATCTGCCGCTCGATGCTCTCGGCCATCTCGTTGTAGGACTGGGCGAGCCGCGCGACGTCGTCCTCGCCCGCGACGACCATCCGCTCGTCCAGCTCACCCTCGGCGAACCGCTCGGCAGCGCGGGCCGCACGGCGAACCGGTAGCACTACCTGCCGCGTGACGAGGTTGGTGATCCCCGCTAAGAGCAACAGGAGCACAAGACCACCGACGACCAAGGTGCTCTGCACGACGTCGATAGTGCGCTGCTCGGTCGCGAGCGGGTAGAGCATGTACAGCTGCAACGGCGCGGGGTTCGAGGTGGTGACCGGGGAACCGACCATCAGGTATGTGATGCGCTCGCCGTTGCGCTCGACGGTGTAGATCTGGGAGATCGTGCGGTTCGGCGTGGTGAGCACGAAGTCGCGCAGGGACTGCGGCACCTTGTCGTACGGCCCGGCGGCGCTGACGTCGGCGGGCGGGGTCTTGAGCGTGTCGTTGACCAGCACCGGCTCGAACGCCCCGGCCGAGCCCGCGCCGGACTGGTCGGGCGAGGAGCTGGTGAGCTTGTTGACCGCGCTGTTGAGCCGGTCCTTGATCGGGTCCGAGCCGTTGATCCCGGCCAGCTCGCGCTCGGCGATCTGCACCGCGGCCCGGGTCTGGTTGATCGCGGCGTCCTCTTTGGTACCCAGCAGCCGCTCGGTGATCTGGTTCTGCAGCACCATGCCCAGCACGAACACCACCGCCGAGCCCAGCGCCAGCGTGCTGACCACGACCCGCAGCTGCAGCGAGCGCCGCCACAGGTCGCTGAACGCGCTGGACCGGCGCCGCCCGGCGGCGGCCAGGCCGCGGGCGGCGGCGGTGAGGCGGGCTAGCAGTGCGCGCACGGCCTCGCCCCGGTCACGGAGGGCCCGCCTTGTAGCCGACCCCCCGTACGGTCAGGACGACCTCGGGGTGCTCCGGGTCGCGCTCCACCTTGGAGCGCAGCCGCTGGACGTGCACGTTGACCAGGCGGGTGTCGGCGGCGTGCCGGTAGCCCCAGACCTGTTCGAGCAGCACCTCGCGGGTGAACACCTGGCGCGGCTTGCGGGCCAGCGCGACCAGCAGGTCGAACTCCAGCGGGGTGAGCTGGATGGCCTTGCCGTCGCGGGTGACCTCGTGGCCGGGCACGTCGATGGTGAGGTCGCCGATGCCCAGCGTCTCGGCGGGCTCGGACTCGGTGCGGCGCAGCCGGGCGCGCACCCGGGCGACCAGCTCCTTGGGCTTGAACGGCTTGACCACGTAGTCGTCGGCGCCGGACTCCAGGCCCAGGACGATGTCGACGGTGTCGCTCTTGGCCGTCAGCATCACGATGGGCACACCGGACTCACCGCGGATGGCCTTGCAGACGTCGATGCCGTTCATGCCCGGGAGCATGAGGTCGAGCAGCACGAGGTCTGGTTTGAGCTCGCGCAGCGCGGGCAGCGCCCGGGAGCCGTCGGCCACCACTGCCGTGTCGAAACCCTCGCCGCGCAGCACGATAGTGAGCATCTCGGCGAGGGCCGGGTCGTCGTCAACCACCAGCACTCGTGCCTTCATGGTCACATCGTCGCACTGTTCACACCGAGTTCGCGCACCGCCCGGCCGCTACCCCGATCGAGTACGTTGAAGCTTGAACGACTCGAAGGAGCAGATCGATGGGCATCCGCAGGCTCAACCACGCCGTCCTCTACGTGCGCGACGTGGCCCGCAGCGTGGCGTTCTACCGCGACGTGCTGGGCTTCCGGGTCACCACCGAGTTCCCCGGGGCCGCCTTCCTGCGGGCCGCCGACTCCGACAACGACCACGACCTGGGCCTGTTCCAGGTTGGGATGGAAGCGGCCGGACAGGCACCCGGCGCGGTCGGCCTCTACCACCTGGCCTGGTCGGTGCAGACGCTGCCGGAGTTGGCCGAGTTCCGCCGGACGCTGGTCGCAGCCGGGTCGCTGGTGGGCCAATCCGACCACGGTGTGTCGAAGTCGTTGTACGCCAAGGACCCCGATGGCGTGGAGTTCGAGGTGTCCTGGTTCGTTCCGCGCGACCAGGTGACCGCCGAGATGGAGCAGTCGAGCGCCCCGCGGCCGCTGGACATCGACGCCGAGATCGCGCGGTGGGGCACGGACGTGATCGGCGCTGTCTAGGCGCCGTCTAGACCAAGAAGCTCGCGGCCAGGGCGGGGAGGTCCGCTGTGGCCGAGCCGTCGAGGGTGTGCCAAGGGGACAACCAGGCGTCCTCGGCCAGGGACGCGTAGAGGTCCGCGACACGGGTTTGCAGGTCCTGGTCGGATTCCCACTTGTCGCGTGCGCGGGCATCGACCTGCTCGCGGTGCGCGGCACGCTCAGCCGCAAGAGCCGGGGTGACGCTCAGGTAGAGCTGTGCGTGCGGGGTAGGAAGACCGAAGCGGTCGATCTCCAACGCGCGGACCCACGCGACGAACTCCCCGCGCGAGTCCTCGTGCAGACGGGCAGCACCGTAGGCCGCGTTGGACGCCACGTAACGGTCCAAGAGCACCACGTCGAACGACGCCAGATCGGACAAGAGGTCGTCGAGGGCGCCCTGCCGGTCGAGCGCGTAGAGCACGGCCATCCCGTAGACGGACTCCCCCAACCCGCCGAGCCGACCATGCAGACCCTCTTGGACGAGATCCGCCGTCACCGACTGGCCGTACCGGGGGAAAGCCCGGGACCCGACGCTCGCGCCCTGCTCACCGAACGCCGCGGTGAGCTTGTCGGCAAGCGTCCGCTTGCCCGCGCCGTCGATGCCCTCGATGACGATCAGTCGTCCCACACGCCAGACCCTACGCGCGGGCCGTACGGGGCCAGCGGGGACTTCGCCACCAGGTCGCGCACCTCTTGCGGGTCCAGGCCGAGCCGGTTGAGCAAGAGGTTGAGGTGGGCGCTCCACACCCCGAGCCACCGACCGGCCACCGGCTCGGACGGGTCGTCGCCGAGCTTGCGCCTGGACCGCTGGACGGCGTTGACCCACCTGGTCAGGGCGGGGTCGGCGGCGGTGTCGCCGCCGTGGCCGAGCGCGATCACGGTCGCGGCGACCACGGTGCGCGCCGCGTCGAACTTGGTCGGGGCCAGCGCGAGCACCTGCAGTGCCAGGTCGGTCGAGCGGCAGAAGACGTCCTCGGCGACCGGCATCGCGCCCGGGCCGCCGAAGACCTCGGTCCGCGGCTCGTAGGCGACCTGCCGGACGACGCCGTGGTCGTGCTCGCCGACCAGCGGGAAGTCGGCCGCGGTGGCGAGCCGGGTGAGGTCGGCGCGCAGCGCCCGGACGGTGTACCAGTCGGCCCCGCGCAGCCGCAGCCGCAGGTGGGTCCGGTCGCGTTGGAAGTACCAGTCGGCCAGCCGGCCGGTGGCCCGCAGCGAGTTCATCAGCGGCGCGATCGAGCCCACCAGGAACGTGTCGGCGTGCTCGCCGGACCAGGCGAGGTGGACGTGCAAGCCGGTCCAGGACCGGGTAAGGGCAGGCGGTTCGACGGTGCGCGTCATTGACGACTCCTCCCGGGACTGTCCCCATGGTCCCGAGCCGCGCTGACGCGATCCTGACGCCCACCTGATCGTGCCGGCGGTGCCGGTCGCGACAGCCGTGGCCGGCGCGGACCCGACTCTCCCCATCGGGTCCACGCCGCCCACGGCTGTCCTCCACCCCCCGGGGTGGCCTCCGCGGCTCTGGCGTGCCCCCTGCGCGCGCCAGAACTACACAAGATCGCCCGAACGGGTCGGGGTGTTACACCTTCCAGTGACACAAGACGCGGGCCCCGGCACGCGGGTTGCGTGCCGGGGCCCGAGAAGTGTTGGGGCGTGCCCAACGCGGTGGGTCAGTAGCGGTAGTGCTCCGACTTGAACGGGCCCTCGACGTCGACGTCGATGTACTCGGCCTGCTCCTTGGTCAGCTTGGTCAGGGTGCCGCCGAGCGCCTCGAGGTGGATCCGCGCGACCTTCTCGTCGAGCTTCTTGGGCAGGCGGTACACCTCCTTGTCGTACTCCTCGTGCTTGGTGAACAGCTCGATCTGGGCGATCACCTGGTTGGAGAAGCTGTTCGACATGACGAAGCTGGGGTGGCCGGTGGCGTTGCCCAGGTTCATCAGGCGGCCCTCGGACAGCACCAGGATCGAGTGACCGTCCGGGAAGACCCACTCGTCGACCTGCGGCTTGATGTTGACCCGCCGCACGCCCGGGTAGCGGGCCAGGCCCGCCATGTCGAGCTCGTTGTCGAAGTGGCCGACGTTGCCCAGGATCGCCTGGTGCTTCATCCGCGCCATGTGCGCGGCGGTCACCACGTCCTTGTTGCCGGTCGTGGTGATCAGGATGTCGGCCCGGTCGATGACCTCGTCGAGCGAGCGGACCTCGAAGCCGTCCATGGCCGCCTGCAGGGCGCAGATCGGGTCGATCTCGGTGACGATCACCCGGCCGCCCTGCGCGCGCAGGCTCTCCGCGGAGCCCTTGCCGACGTCGCCGTAGCCGCAGACGACCGCGACCTTGCCGCCGATGAGCACGTCGGTGCCGCGGTTGAGGCCGTCCACCAGCGAGTGGCGGATGCCGTAGCGGTTGTCGAACTTGCTCTTGGTGACCGAGTCGTTGACGTTGATCGCCGGGAAGAGCAGCTCACCGGCGGCGGCGAGCTGGTAGAGGCGCAGCACCCCGGTGGTGGTCTCCTCGGTCACCCCGCGCAGGCTCTCGGCGACCTTGGTCCACTTGCCGGGGTCGGCGGCCAGCGACGCGCGCAGCGTCTGCAGGATCAGGCCCCACTCCTCCGGGTCGTCGTCCTCGGCGGCGGGCACCACGCCCGCCTTCTCGTACTGGACGCCCTTGTGCACCAGCAGGGTGGCGTCGCCGCCGTCGTCGAGGATCATGTTCGGGCCGGAACCGCCGGGCCAGGTCATCATCTTCTCGGTCGCCCACCAGTACTCCGGCAGCGTCTCGCCCTTCCAGGCGTACACCGGGACGCCCTTGGGCTCCTCCGGGGTGCCGTGCGGACCGACGACCACCGCGGCGGCGGCGTGGTCCTGGGTGGAGAAGATGTTGCACGAGCACCAGCGCACCTCGGCACCCAGGGCGACCAGGGTCTCGATCAGGACCGCGGTCTGCACGGTCATGTGCAGCGAGCCCGAGATGCGGGCACCGCGGAGCGGGTACACCTCGGAGTACTCGCGGCGCAGCGCCATCAGACCGGGCATCTCGTGCTCGGCGAGGCGGATCTCCTTGCGGCCGAATTCGGCCAGGGACAGGTCGGCCACGGCGAAATCGATGCCATTGCGGGTCTGCGCATAGCTCGCGCCGGTCGTGCTCCGCGTGTCTTCTGCGGTCATCGGGCACATCCTCCAGACTCTTGTTCCTGCCGAACACTACCGTTGGGCCGAAGTGCGCGGGGCGGCCAAAAGGGGTGTACCGCGCCGGAGAGTGACGAGGGAGGGACGTGCTGCTTACCGGTTCGGAAACCCGGGTGGTCGAGTTGCGCGTCCACGGGATCATGGGCACCTCGGCGGAGGCCTTGGTCACCTCGGTGGCGGCGGTCGACGTCGCGGGCGACGGCGTTGGGCGGATCGTGCGCCCCGCCGACCGGCTGCTGCGGCCCGCGCCGGGGCCAGTGCTGCGCGCCGAGGGCCGTTCGGTGCCGCGCGTGGTGGAGGGCTACGTCTGGGGCGCGATGACCTCGGGCGGCTGGGCCAAGGCCACCTGGGCGCTGCTGTTCCCGTTCTCCCTGGCCAACATGGCGCACTGGATGCTGCCGCCGATCCCCAGCGGGAGCGTGGCCGGGCGATTGCTCGGATTACTCAGCCGGTCGCTGCTGCGGCTCGCCGCGTTGCTGCTGACCGCCTTGCTGGTGTCGCAGGCCGCGGTCGTGAGCCTGGACCTGGTGGCCGCGCAGTGCCTGGCACCGGGCTCGGGCTGCCTGGGCTGGGTGCCGGACTCGGTGCGCTCGGTGGCCGGGTTCCGACCCGCGGTCGGCTTGCTGCCGGTACTCGCCGCGATCTTCGTGCTGCACCGGATCTCCTCGGTGGCCTGGGAAACCCCGGCCGCGCCGAACCCGCCGGACGCGCCGCCGAACCTCAAGGTGGAGCTGCCCGGGCGCAACCTGGTCGCCGACCCGGATACCCCCGCGCTGCGCACGTTGCACCTCGCCACCGCGCTCGCCACCGTCGCCCTGCTGCCGATCGGCGGCCCCTTCGCCGCGCCGGCGCGCGGACTGCAGCACTGGGTCTGGTTGGTCGCCATGGCTCTTGTCGGCTTCTGCGTCCTGTGCGTGCTCGTGCTCGACGACCCGCGCGGCGCCGAGCCCCGGGGTGGCGGGCGCTGGCTGCGGCGGTTGCTGAGCAGCGTGCCGTGCGGGGTGCTGCTCGGCTTGGGCGTCGCGCTGGTGGTCACCGCGGGGCTGTCGGCCGATCTGCCCTCGGACCTGGTGGGCACCGGGCCGACAGTGGAGGCGATCGCGGCGGGGCTCATCGGGGTCGTCGTCCTGCTGGGGCTAGTCCTGATTCCCGCCGCGCTGATCGGCCGCCGGGTGTGGGCCGCGCAACCGCGCGAGCTGCGGCCGTGGGCCGGTGGCTGGATGACCGTGCCGGTGCTGGCGATCGCCTCGCTGCTCGGCGGCGGTTTCGGTGCGGGCCTGGCGGTGTCGCTGCGGAAACTGGTCGGCTCGGACGGCATCGAACTGCCGCGTGGCTACGAGCAGGTGACCTTGCTGTGGGGTGCCGCCTCGGTGATCGGCGCGGCGGTGGCCCTGCCGATCATCGCGGTCGCGGCGGTGCGGCTGCTCTTGGTCCCGGCGGGTTATGTCGAGGTCGCCTTGCTGCACAAGGGCCGCGCGGCCGACGCCGTCGCCGCGTTGCGCGCTTGGCGACAGGCGGGGTGGCAGCGGCGCAACGTCCACCGGATCGTGTTGGCGCTGGCCGCGGTGCTGGCTGCCGGTACGGGGATCTCGGTGTCGATGCGCGTCGCGGATCTCCGGCCGCCGGGCTGGATGAGCCCGTTGGCACCGTTGGGCGTCTTGGCGCTCGGTGTCGCGGCTGCCGCGCTGCTGCGCGCGGTGTACACGGCTGCAAAGGAACCAGAGGCGGGCCGTCGGCTCGGGGTGATCGCGGACCTGGCGTCCTTCTGGCCGCGCGAGGCGCATCCGACAGTGCCACCGTGCTACGCGTTGAAAGTGGTCCCCGAATTGGCGGCCCGCGCGATAGAGCACCTGAAAGATCCCTCAACGCGGGTGGTGCTGACCGGGCACAGTCAGGGCAGCCTGCTCGTCGCGGTTACCGTCGCACGATTGCTGGACTCGCTCAACGAACCTGAACGCCAACGGATCGGTTTGGTCACCCTCGGCTCGCAGCTGCAGTGGGCCTACCCCCGCGCGTTCCCAGCCGCGGTGCCGCACGCGTCGCTGGCAGAGCTGACGGGCAGGCTGGGCACCCGGTGGCGGTCGCTGTGCCGGGGCACCGACCCGCTCGGCGGCGCGGTCACCACTTGGAGCAGGCAGATCTGCGACGGCCAGTTGCTCGGTACCGGCTTCCGCCCGGACGGCACCATCGGCCCGCTGCCCGCCGCCGCGGAGAGCCCCACCGGAGCCCTGGTGCTGGGCGGCGACCACTGGCTGCCCGACCCGATGCGCGGCCCGCTGACCGGCCGCCGGTGGGTGCCCGGGGTGCTCGGCCACGGCAACTACACCGCCGACCCGGAGTGGGACCGCGCGGTGGCGATGGCCGCCGGGCTGGACCCCGGCGAGCCCACCTCGACCATGCCCTGGCCCAGCCGGAACCGCTGACCGGACAACGCTTCAGGGGCAAACTGGCAACGCCCTGAGGGCAATTGGTAACGCTGTGTCGATCTCCTATCCGGCGGGGATACCCCCGGGGCGTTAGCCTCGCTGGGCCCATTCACCCGTGAGGAGACGGAGGCGACTGTGCCTGGCAACGGACTGTGGCGCACCAAGTCGGTCGAGCAGTCGATCGCCGACACCGACGACCCGGACACCAAGCTGCGGCGGAACCTGTCCACTTGGGACCTCGTGGTGTTCGGCGTCGCGGTGGTCATCGGAGCGGGGATCTTCACCCTCACCGCGCGCACGGCGGGCGACTTCGCCGGGCCGTCGGTATCCATCGCGTTCGTGATCGCGGCCGTCGCCTGCGCGCTGGCGGCTCTCTGTTACGCGGAGTTCGCGTCGACAGTCCCCGTCGCCGGTAGCGCCTACACGTTCTCTTACGCCACCTTCGGCGAGTTCGTGGCGTGGATCATCGGCTGGGACTTGATCCTGGAGCTCGCGGTCGGCGCGGCGGCGGTGTCCAAGGGCTGGTCGGTCTACCTCAACACCGTCTTGGGCTACCTGTTCGACTTCGACCCCTCGCAGTCGACCGCGACCATCGTCAAGCTCGGCGGCCTGAGCATGGACTGGGGCGCGCTGGTCCTGGTCGTGCTGCTGGCGACGCTGCTGACCATCGGCACCAAGCTGTCCTCGCGGGTGAGCATGGTGATCACCGGCATCAAGGTCGCGATCGTGCTGTTCGTGATCGTGTTCGGCCTGTTCTACGTCAAGGCCGCCAACTACACCCCGTTCATCCCGGACGCGCAGCCCGCCAAGGCGGGCGAGAGCGGCATCGAGCAGTCGCTGTTCTCGGTGATCGCGGGCACCGAGAACAGCTCCTTCGGCGCGTTCGGCCTGCTCGCGGGCGCCTCGCTGGTGTTCTTCGCCTTCATCGGCTTCGACATCGTGGCCACCACCGCCGAGGAGACCAAGAACCCGCAGAAGTCGGTGCCGCGCGGCATCTTCGGCTCGCTGTCGATCGTGACGCTGCTCTACGTCGCGGTGTCGCTGGTGCTGGTCGGGATGGTGTCCTACCAGCAGCTGGCCACCACGGTGAAGCCCGACGGCAGCGAGGACAAGAAGACCCTGGCGACCGCGTTCTCGCTCAACGGCGTCGACTGGGCCGCACAGGTGATCTCCTTCGGCGCGCTGGCGGGCCTGACGACCGTGGTGATGGTGCTGATGCTGGGCCAGATCCGGATCATCTACGCGATGTCGCGCGACGGCCTGCTCCCCCGCGGGCTCGCCCGCACCGGCGGCAAGGGCACCCCGGCCCGCGCGACCATCACCGTCGCCGCGCTGGTGGCGGTCGCGGCGACCTTCTTCGAGGCCGACAAACTCGAGGAGATGGTCAACGTCGGGACGCTGTTCGCCTTCATCCTGGTCTCCGCCGGGGTGATCATCCTGCGGCGCACCCGCCCGGACCTCAAGCGGGTGTTCCGGGTCAAGTGGGTGCCGCTGATCCCGATCCTGGCCATCGTCGCCTGCGTGTGGCTGATGCTGAACCTGACCGTGCTGACCTGGCTGCGCTTCGTGGTGTGGATGGTGCTGGGCGTGGTGGTGTACTTCGCCTACAGCAGGCGGCACTCGCTGGTGGGCAAGCGCGACTCGTAGGATCCCCGCTCGTGCCCTTCCTCTGCCTGGACGTGGGATCGACCTGGACCAAGGGCGCGCTCGTGGCCCCGGACGGCGAGCTGCTGGGCACCGCCCAGCACCGCACGACGCCGCCGGAGGTGCTCACCGGGATAGCCGCGGTCACCTCGGCGTTGGGTTCGCCCGATGCCGAGGTGCTGGCGTGCTCGTCCGCGGGCGGGGGCCTGCGGCTGGCCGTGGTCGGCCAAGAGCGACTCGTCAGCGCGGAAGCGGGCTACCGAGTCGCACTGTCCGCGGGCGCGAAGGTCGTGCACGTCTCCAGCGGTGAACTGACCAACGTACGAGCACTTCGCGCGGACCGACCCGACGTGGTCCTCTTGGTCGGAGGAACCGACGGCGGAGACCAACGCGTCCTCCTGCACAACGCGCGACGCCTTGGCGCAAACCGGCTGCGTGTCCCGATAGTGCTAGCAGGCAACATCGACGCGCGAGCGGAGGCGCTCGAAGCGCTCGCCGGTTGCACGGTTGTGCCTACCGACAACGTCTTGCCCGATGTAGGCGAACTGGCCCCGGGACCCGCGCGACGGGCTATCCGTGAAGTCTTCTTGCAGCACGTGATCGGCGGCAAGGGCCTGTCCAAGGGACCGCGCTTCAGGTCATTGGTGCGCACAGTGACCCCAGACGCAGTGCTGGTGGGTGTATCCCGCCTGGCCGGAGTACTGGCCGACGACGACGAGGCAGGCGCAGTCCTAGTCGTCGACGTCGGCGGCGCGACCACCGACGTCTACTCCGCAGTGTCCACAATGGATAAAGAACGGGCGACCACGGTGGCATTGCCCGCCGACCGCCGCACGGTCGAGGGCGACATCGGCATGCGCTGGTCCGCACCGGGCATCGTGGCCGAGGCCCGCACCGAGCAACTGATCCCGGACGACACACTGCGGGCACCAGCGGAGGCACGGGCGGCCGACGTCGACTTCATCCCGACCACCCCCGAAGAGTCCGCCGTGGACACTCAACTGGCGGCCCTCGCAGCAATCTTGGCCGTGCGAAGGCACTTGCGCCTCATCGACGGCCGCCTAGGCCCACGCGGAGCCGGACTACTGGTCCTCTCGGGCGGAGTCTTCCGACACGCCTCAGCGGAAGCCCTCCACGAGATCCACGCGGCCCTCACCTCGGACCCAGTGCTACGCCCAGTACTCCGACAGGCCCGAATCGTGGTGGACACCGACTACGTGCTGGCCCCAGCAGGCCTCCTCACCGAGGCAGGCCACCACCCAGCCGCCAACCGACTGCTGCGCAACCTGACCCAGGCATAACCGACCAGTCCACACACCAACCACCCGCTACGGGCGAAACGTCGACCCCACCACCCACCCACAGCAGATAGGCCGACCCTGCTGGCACCCAAGTGAATCCCATCCCCCCCCCAGCAAACCGCAGCGGTGAGGCCGCCCCCGCTGGAACGCAACGCCCGCTACGGATGCTCGATCTAGTGGACTCGCTTCGTGTGGGGGGAGAGCACCGCTAAACTTGACCTGTGGTGGGGATGCCCTTCACCCCACGCTTTTTCCCCACAGCGGTGCTCTAGGGGCCCCACACGAAGCGAGTTCACTAGATCGAGCCCCGCTTGCAACTCGGGCAACCCAGGGCAGCAACCCCATCAGACCGAGCTCACGATCACGACCCAAGCAACGAAGACGGCAACACCCAGGCGGCAACACCTAGGAACATCACGGGCTAGGAACAGTGCTCCGGTAGAGATCAGGCTCCAGGTAGATCAACCGCGCCGACGGCACCGCCGCCCGAACCCGCGCCTCAGCATCATCAATCGCCGCGGCCACGTCCTCCATCTTCAACCCCGGCCGCAGCGCGATCTTCGCCGCGACCAGCAGCTCCTCCGGCCCGATGTACTGCGTGCGCAGGTGGATGATCCGCTCCACCTTGCCGGTGGCCAGCTCGTCCTCGATCCGGGCCAGTTCCGCCGGGGTGGCGCCCTCGCCGATCAGCAGGGACTTCATCTCGATGATCAGGATGACCGCGATGACGCCCAGCAGCACCCCGATGCACAGCGTGCCCACCGCGTCCCAGACCGGGTCGCCGGTGATCACCGTGAGGCCGACGCCGAAGAGGGCCAGCACCAGGCCGAGCAGGGCGCCCGCGTCCTCGAGCAGCACGACCGGCAGCTCCGGGGTGCGCGACTGGCGGATGAAGCCCCACCAGGAGACATCGCCCTTGATCTTCCTCGACTCCACGATCGCGGTGTAGAAGGAGTAGCTCTCCAGCCCGACGGCCACCACCAGGATGGCCACCGCGACCAGCGGGGAGGTCAGCGCCTCGGGTTCGGAGACCTTGTGGATGCCTTCGTAGAGGGCGAACACCGAGCCGAGGCTGAACAGCATCAGGGCCACGATGAACGAGTAGAAGTACCGGTCGCGGCCGAAGCCGAACGGGTGCTCGGTGGTGGCCCGGCGCTGGGAGGTCTTCTGCCCGAGCAGCAGCAGGCCCTGGTTGGAGGTGTCGGCCACCGAGTGCACGGACTCGGCCAGCATCGATGACGACCCGGTGACCAGGAACCCGATGAACTTCGCGACCGCGATGCCGCCGTTGGCGGCGAGCGCGGCGAGGATGGCCTTGGTGCTGCCCCCTGCGGACACAATCGCTCCCTGCTGCTAGTCCGATATGCCGGGATGGAGCCTAGAGCGTGTCGTGCGCCGCGGCCTCGGCACCCACCGTTGCCAGGAACACCTGGGTCCGGTCCGTCCCGATTGGCCGAAGTGCCAGGTCGACGTCGCAGGCGGGTACCCAGACCGAGCGGCCCCTACCCACCTCGACACCGGAGATCGACACCGCTCCCCGGGTGCACACCGCGATCGTCGGGCGGGCCGCGGGCAGCGGCACCTCGACGCGGTCCTCGGCGGTCCACTCGACCCTGGACAGCTCGAACTCGGGCGCTTCGGTCCGGTAGGTGCGCAGCCTGCCCACCTGCTCGCCGGTGGACACCGGCATGTCGCCGCAGCCGAAGTCGAGCACCCGCAACAGCTCCGGGACGTCCACGTGCTTGGGGGTGAGCCCGCCGCGCAGGATGTTGTCGGAGTTGGCGAGGATCTCCACGCCGGTGCCGTGCAGGTAGGCGTGCAGGTTGCCCGCGGGCAGGTAGATCGCCTCGCCCGGGGCGAGCACCAGCCGGTTGAGCAGCAGGGCGGCGAGCACACCCGCGTCGCCGGGGTAGCTCTCGCCCAGCTCCAGCACGGTGCGGCACTCCAGGGAGAAGTCGCCGTGCGCCTTGACGTGCGCGACGCAGGCGTCGATCAGGTCCGGCATCAGCCGTTCCAGGGCGGTCTGCGGGAGGGTGATCCAGGTGGTGAACAGCGCCCGCAGGCCGTCGGAGTTGGGCTGGCCGACGAGCAGGTCGATGTGCGCGGACAACCCCGGCGTGCGCAGCTCCTCGAGGAGCTCGATCGTGCGCACCGGGTCGCGGAAGCCCGCCAGGGCGTGGAACTCGGTGAGCGCGCAGACCAGTTCCGGCTTGGCCGCCGGGTCCGGGTAGTTGC
Organism: Actinokineospora sp. NBRC 105648; assembly: GCF_030269645.1. Classification (GTDB taxonomy): domain Bacteria; phylum Actinomycetota; class Actinomycetes; order Mycobacteriales; family Pseudonocardiaceae; genus Actinokineospora. The sequence goes on from NZ_BSTR01000008.1 coordinate 88,438, forward strand.
GGTTGGGCGCGTCGCGCCGGATGCCCGCGGCCTCCTCGGCGGCGTACCCCGAGGCGGCCTGCGCGGCCGACGGGTGCGCTTGCAGGCTCAGCGGGTCCTCCACCGCGAGGACCTTGAGCAGGAACGGCAGCCGGTTGCCCCAGCGGGACGCGGTGGCGTCGCCGAGCTCGCCGACCGGGTCGGCCTCGATCCGGTCCAGCAGCGAGTGCTCGGCACCGTCGCGGTCGACCACCCGGGACGGGTCACCGGGGTGCGCCCCCATCCACAGCTCGGCCTCCGGGTGCGGGGCGGGCACCGGTCGGCCGAGCATCTCGGCAATGGTCGTGCGCGACCCCCAGGCGTAGGGGCGCACCGCATTGCGCAACAGCTGCACTGACCACTCACTCCTTCGCCCTACCCAGGGACGTCGAGAACGTCGTTAGGCGGTGGCGGGCGCGTACCGCCCGGACCCGCCCGCGGTGCCCGCCGCGAGCCCGAGGTAGAGGGCCGCGAGTTCGAAGCGCAGCGCGAGCACCGCGGCCCGGGTGGGCTCCTGGGCGGTGATCTCCTCGGCGATGTCGACCACGTCGGCACCGGGCAGGGTCTCGGCCGCGAGCCTGCGCGCGGGGTCGCCCGGGGTCGAGCGGACCGCGAGCAGCAGCACCCTGGGCGGCTGCACGGCGGGGCTGTCGAAGTCGTCCGGGTCGGCGAAGATGTCGCCGCCGGAGCTGGCCCGGACGGCGGCGCGGTGCAGCGCGGTGCGGCTCATCGCCTGCGGGTAGCCCGCGACGTCGGAGACCAGGTCGGTGTGCGTGGCCAGCACCTGGGCGGCGTGCCTGCCCACCGAGGTGGCGACGTGGTCCAGGCCCCACAGCAGCGGGGTGCGCTCGGCCAGCCGCAGCGCCAGCGCCTTGGCCGGGTTGACGAACGACTCGTGCTGCGGGTGGCTGCGCTCGGCCTCGCGGTCGAGCTCGTCGGCCAGCAGGTCGGTGTCGACCTTGACCAGGCCGAGGGTGCGCAGCGCCAGCAGGCCGGAGGTGAGCGCCTTGGCGAAGCTGAACCCGGGCCGAACCTGGACCCGGGGGGTGATCAGCACGGCCTTGCCCGCGGCGGCCGCGGCGACCGGGCCGTCCGCGGGCGCGCTGAGCACGATCCCGGCCCCGAACCGCCCGGCGCGGTCGACGCTCTCGGCGAGCACGACGTCGCCGGGGTCGTCGGTGTGCGCGAGGACGACGTCGAGCGCGCCCACCCAGGTGGGGACCTGGTCGGTGACGACCAGCGGCACCGGGCAGGCGGGCAGCAGCAGCTCGGCCAGCAGGCGCGAGACCGCCGGGCCCAACCCGGGCCGGGTGACCAGCACGACCGCCCGGGGGCGCAGCCCCTCCAGCCGGTCGAGCCCCGCCTCGCGGGCGGCGTCGGCGGTCGCGCGGACCTGCGCGCCCGCCATCGCCGCGGCGCGCAGCAGGCCGTCGGAGTCGGCCTCGCCCAGCCGGGCGGAGTCGTCCAGGAGGGAGTCGTCGGGGACGGAGGTCACTGGTCCGCCGGTCGGTCCGGGTCGGTGGCCTCGTCGAGCAGCAGCACCGGGACGCCCTCGGTGACCGGGTAGCGCCTGCCGCACGAGGTGCAGGTGAGCACGTCGGCGTCGGGGTCGTCCGGGGTGCCGACCACCAGTGGGGCGTGGTCGTCGGACGGGCACGCGAGGATGTCCAACAGCTGTGGGTCCAGCGTGACTGCCATGGTTGTCCTCCTCGTTGGTCCCAAGTCTCCCAGTGCGCGGGCTCAGCCGCGCACGACGGCGAGCACCTCGTCGCGGATGGCCGCGACCGCCGCGTCGTCGGCCGCCTCGACGTTGAGCCGCAGCAGCGGCTCGGTGTTCGACGCGCGCAGGTTGAACCAGCCGCCGTCGGGCAGCTGCACGGTGAGCCCGTCGAGCTCGTCGAGGGTCACCCCGGGGCGGTCGCCGAACTCGGCCTTGATCGCGGCCAGCCGCCCGGCCTGGTCGTCGACCGTGGAGTTGATCTCACCCGAGGCGGCGTAGCGGTTGTACTCGCGGGTCAGGTCCGAGAGCGGCCGGTCCTGCTCGCCCAGCGCCGCCAGCACGTGCAGCGAGGCGAGCATGCCGGTGTCGGCCTTCCAGAAGTCGCGGAAGTAGTAGTGCGCGGAGTGCTCGCCGCCGAAGATCGCGCCGGTGCGGGCCATCTCCTGCTTGATGAACGAGTGCCCGACCCGGGTGCGCACCGGCTTGCCGCCGTGCTCGGCGACGATCTCCGGGACCGCGTGCGAGGTGATCAGGTTGTGGATCACCGTGCCGCCCGGGTCCTTGGCCAGCTCGCGCACCGCGACCAGCGCGGTGATCGCGCTCGGCGAGACCGGGTCGCCGTTCTCGTCGACGACGAAGCAGCGGTCGGCGTCGCCGTCGAAGGCGATGCCCGCGTCCGCGCCGACCTCGCGCACCTTGGCCTGCAGGTCGACGATGTTCTTCGGGTCCAGCGGGTTGGCCTCGTGGTTGGGGAAGCTGCCGTCGAGCTCGAAGTACATCGGCAGCACCTCCAGCGGCAGTCCGTCGAACACCGTGGGAACGGTGTGGCCGCCCATCCCGTTGCCCGCGTCGACGACGATCTTGAGCTGCCGGATGCCGGAGAGGTCCACCAGCCGGCGCAGGTAGGCCGCGTAGCCCGCGAGCAGGTCGCGGTGCTCGACCGAGCCGGTCTTGCCCGAGCCGGGCACGCCCCGCTCGACCTCGCGCTGGATGTCGACCAGCCCGGAGTCCTGCCCGACCGGGGCGGCGCCCGCGCGGCAGAGCTTGATCCCGTTGTACTTGGCCGGGTTGTGGCTGGCGGTGAACATCGCGCCGGGCAGGTCGAGGCTGCCGGAGGCGTAGTAGAGCATGTCCGTGCTGGCCAGGCCGATGCTGATCACGTCGACGCCCTCGCCCGCGACGCCCTCGCCGAACGCGGCCGCCAGCCCGGGCGAGGAGTCGCGCATGTCGTGCCCGATGACCACGGCCGGTCCGCCGACCAACCGGGCGAAGGCCGCGCCGATCTCGCGGACCAGGTCGGCGTCGATCTGCTCGCCAACCACGCCGCGGATGTCGTAGGCCTTGAAGACACCGGACAGGTCGCGCACGGGGTACTCCCAGGGGGTCGGGCGGGCGGCATTGGAAGCCGCCCGCGATTCCTGGTCCGGAGCCTACCGGCGGGCGCCCGCGCCCGATGCCCAGCACGGCGGGCGGGTTGGCCACACCGCGCGCGGACCGGGGGTGTTCAGTCGTTGATCGGGTCGGGCAGCACCCGCAGGTGCCCGCGCCGCCCGGAACCCGCGCCCGGGTCCGGCGGCTCGACCGGGCGGTCCACCCGGCCCGCCTCGCGCACCGCCTCGGCGAGCGCGGTCAGGTCGTCGACGGTGGGCTCGGGCAGGGCGAACGCGCCGTCGTGGCGGACGACCTCCCAGCCGCGCGGGACCGTCAGGCGCAGCGCGTGCTCCTCGCACAGGTCGTAGCTGTGCGGTTCGGAGTAGGTGGCGAGCGGGCCGACGACCGCGGTGGATTCCGCGTAGGCGTAGGTCAGCGTGGCGACGGCCGGGTCGACGCACCCGGTTCGCGAACACCGTCTCACGCTCCGCACGATCGGTGACCATAGCGCCTCCCGGGGGTGCCGCGCCCCAAGTGCGCGCGCGACACGCCCCCGACACGCCCAACCGGCCCAGCAGGGCACCCGCGTACCCTGCTCAAGGTGGTGACGGCTCGCAGTTCCAGGCGGCGCGGACGACGCAACCGCGATCGACACGGCCGCGGGTTGCGCGGCCCGCTCTACCCCTCGACGCTCCCCGCGGCCAGCACCCGGGCGGAGAAGTTCGACGCGCTGGTCCTGGACGCGCTGGAGCCGATCGAGGCGCGCTGGCGCACCGAGTTGACCAAGCTCGACGTGGCCGTCGACGACGTGCCCGAGGTCACCCCCGCCGAGTCCGGTGCCCCCGAGGGCGTGCTGGCCGACAGCGGCGTGCCGCTGGCCCGGCTGGTGCAGGCGGGGGTCGACCGGCGCGGCCAGCCGACCCGGGCCCGGATCGTGCTCTACCGGCGGCCGCTGGAGGCGCGCGCCAAGGACAGCCACGACCTGGCCGACCTGGTGCACGACGTGCTGGTCGAGCAGGTCGCCAGCTACCTCGGGCTGGACCCGGGCGTGATCGACGGCGAGAGCTAGCGCCGCCTGCCGGGGATGGACGTGAGCAGGGCGAAGAGCAGGACCGCGCCCTGGGTGAGCAGCAGCACGCCGCGCAGGGCGGCGGGCTGTTCCACCCGGACCTCGGCCGCGCGGGTCGGCACGCTCACCGCCACCGACGAGCCCCAGGCCCGGACGATGGCCGCGGGCCTGCCGTCGACCGTCGCGGTCCAGCCGGGTTCCTCCTCGGCGGCCACGACCAGGAGCCTGCCGTCCGGCCCGTCCGACACCCGGACGGCGACGTGCGGCGGCGCGGCGTCCACCGGGACCACCCCGGGGACATCGATCGCGGCGGGCGGCGGACCACCGGTCAGCGCCTGCCGGGCGGGGTCGGGCGAGAGCAGGTAGGCCGAGCCCGCCGGGACGAGCAGGCGGAAGACCGGTCGACCGTCGGAGGTGACCGGGGCGTCGGCGACGAGCGGGCCCGCCCGGTCGCGGAAGACGTCGCCCTCGGCGCGGGAGGGCAAGACGACGAAGAGCACACCGGTAGCGGCAGCCCGTCCGACAGCGTTGCGCACGCGCTCGGGATCGCCCGAGCGGAGTTCGCGGTCGGCGGTGATCAGCCGGGGCACGGACGAGGGTGTCGGGGCGAGGTCGTCGTCACCGAGGCGGGGAACGCGCCCGGTGGTCTGCCGGGTCGGGTCGCCGTTCGCCGCCAAGATCAGCACCGAGCGCTTCGACACGGCCAGCTCGGCGACCAGGGTGTTGGCCAACCGCGGTCCGCCGCCAGTGGCGAGCGGACCCGAGCGGCCCGGGATGACGGCACCGACGACGAGCACCGCCAGCATGACCACCCCGCCGACCGCGACCAGCCGCACGGGCACCCGGATGCGCGCGCCCACCACACCGGTGCGGCACACGCCGAGCAGCGTCCACACCAGACCCCACCCGACCAGCAACAACGGCGTCCCGGCCCACGCGTGCGTGGCGGTCGTGCCGCCCAGCGGGGTCGCGGGGACCACCTTGACCGCGACCACAGCGAGCACCCCGACGACCGCGAACCCGAGACCGGGCAACACACCTCGGTGCGGCCGCAGGAGCACGCCCGCGAGCGCCGCGACGACCACGACCAGACCGACCAGGGGCCACGCGCCCGGACCGCCGCCGTGCAGGCTGAGCAAGTCCACGGTGGACGCAGCGGGCGCGGTGACCCGCGCGCCGACACCGTGCAGCAGCACGCCCGGGTGCTGGATCACCACCGCGGGCCACGGCAGCAGCAACGCCAGCGGCATGAGCACCAACAGGAACAGCGACGCCCCGCGCCGGGCACCGCTACCGGGCACGAGCACAAAACCGCCCAAGGCGACCAAAACCAGGACCAGGTGGGTCATCGGGGAGAAAGCTCCGACGACGGCAAGACCGATCGCGGTGCCCGCGGTGGTCGAGAGCCAAGAGCCCTCGCCCGTGCGACCGCGTACGAGCAGCGCGGTGATCCCGGCGACGAGAAGCGGTAAGAGGATGTGCACGACGACCGCGTCGAGCCTGCCCTGCGCCACCGCGGCGGTCGCGGGCGGCAAGAGGGCGTACCCGATCGCGAGCAGTGCCCGCACCCAGCGGCGGACCGGGGCCCGCCGGGTCGCGAGATAGGCGCTCAGCCCGGCCAGCGGGAGATCGGCCAGCAGCAGCAACGCCACTGCGGCCTGAACGCCACCGAAGGGTGCCAACACCGCTCCCAGAACACCCAGCACAGCCAGCGAGGCGGGTGCGGGCGCGGCCGTACCGCCTGTCACGCCGTGCCAGGTGTCCACGTACTCGGCCCAGACCTGACCCAGGTCGCCGACCGGCAGCAACCGCCCGCCCGCCAGGTCCAGCCCGAGCCTGCGGTGGTTGACGACCAGCGCCAGCGCGACCAGTCCGAACAGGAGCAGCAGCGGCGGGGCGAGCAGGAACTGGCGCAGCACCCGGCCGCGGTCGACCCGGACCAGCACCAGGTCGGGCTGCACCGGGGTGCTGCCGTCGCGGCGGACCGGCGACGGCCGGGGTGTGGGACTGGGCCGCAGCCCCACCGGGCGCACCTCGTCGGGCACCACCAGCGGCACCGCGATCTCGGTCGGCGGCCTGCGCAACCCGGCCCGGCGCGGCCTGCCCCCGGCGCCCGCCGGGAGCGCGTCGGGTCCAAGCGGCTTGCGCGGCTCGGACTTCGGGGCGAGCCAGACCGCGGCCGCGTCGGAGTCGCCGGGCAGCCTGCCGAGCGCGGCGTCGGCCTCGACCCGGCGGCGGACCATGGTCGAGACCAACCCGCGCACCGCGTTGCGCAGCCTGGTGAAGCGGCTGGTGAACAACCCGCGAACGTTGCCAGACCGAGCAGTCCCCGCCCGCTGGGCACGCGCGGCCCGCAATCCGGCGCCGCCGCCGAGCAGGTAGCGCGTGACCTGGAGTTCCGCGCGGGCCTCGGGAAGTCTGCGCTGCACGGCGAACCCGAGCGCTCGGAGCAGGCAGAGCACGGCGAGCCTGGGTACGCCGATCAGGAAGGAGATCGTGGCGCAGTTGACGAGGAAGGTGCGCACCCCGTGCGCACGGTCGAGCACCCGCGGGGTGGCGCCCAAGGCCCCGTCGACGACGTCGACACCGCGCCGTTCGGTGGCGATCGCGCGGGCGTGCCGGATCCGGGCAGACGGTACACAGAGGACGACGTGCCCGGCCCGGTTCGCCCGCCAGCCGAAGTCGACGTCCTCGCGCAGCAGGGGCAGCGCGCGGTCGAACCCGCCCAACCGCTCCCATACCGCGCGCCGGACGAGCATCCCGGCCGAGGACACCGCCAGCACCTCGGTGCTCTGCTCGAACCGCCGGTCGTCCCCCCGGCCGATCCGCGACCAGTCCAGTTCGGACGGCCCGATCCCGGTCTGCCGGTGGCCGGAGGCGTCGGTGGACAACCCGGCCTCGACGACCAGCCGCGGGTCGTGCCAGTCGACCGCGAGCGGACCGAGCACCCCCGCCGACGGGGACACCTCGGCGGCCAGCAGCAGGGTCGCCAGGCAGTCCGGCTCGGCGGCGGAATCGTCGTGCAGCAGCCAGATCCAGCCGCCCGGGTCGCCCCACCGGTCGACGGCGTGGTCGACCGCGGCGTGCACGGCGGCGGTGTAACCGGTGGTCCGGTCGAGGGTGAGCACGCCGTCGAGGATCTGGTCGTCGCCCTCGGCGGCCGCGGCCAGCAGGGCGGGGGTGTCGTCGGTGGAACCGGTGTCGACGGCGATCACGTGCCGGGGGCGCGGGGTCGAGTGCCGCAGCGCGGAGAGCGCGGGCCGCAACCACTCGGCGCCGTTGTGGCAGACCAGGACCGCCAGGACCGGCGCCGTACGCAGCACCGGGGCGGCACCGCGCGCCAACGACTGGCGCGACCGGGGCGGCACGGACCAGCCCACCTCCCATCGCACTAGTGCGCGGTCACGACCGCCGCGGCCACTGGCCGCCCACCGTACGACGGGAATCCACTGGTAAGTGTGAAGACACCGCAGGGCGACCGCCTGCGTTATCGACTCGGCACGCAGCCGCCTTGAGGCCCGGACTCCCCAGTCGGGCCGGCGGTCGCGGGTGTGCCACCGGGCACACCCGCGACCTCAGACTGCGCGCTTCTTGAGCTTGCGGCGCTCCCGTTCGGACAGACCGCCCCAGATGCCGAACCGCTCGTCGTGTGCCAGCGCGTACTCCAGGCACTCGGAGCGGACCTCGCAGCCAAGGCAAATGCGCTTGGCCTCCCTGGTGGAGCCGCCCTTCTCGGGGAAGAACGCCTCCGGGTCGGTCTGCGCGCACAGGGCGCGCTCCTGCCACTCCTGCTCGTCGGTCTCGTCGAAGAAACCGACCAGGACTCCCAACTCCTCGGTCGGGCGCTCGCCCCACTCCACGACGCGGCCCCCGTCTTGAGTACTGCTCAATCCCTGCATATCGCCCGCCTCCTCGCCTTCCGCACTCCCCGGCTGGCGGATGCCATAAGCCGTCCCCGTGGCGAATGACATCGATGTGATTACACCCGTGTCTCCGCGGCGGGTCAAGCGCAGCCCCCGAGAGGGTGATGGGATATGCGCAGCCAGTACCCGTTCGTGTACCAGCCGAAACGGCCCGGTTAGCCCGTACCGGTCGACGGGCAACCGGCAGACATTGCCACACTGGGGTGGTGCAGCGATCAGCGGTCCGCCCCTCGCCCGTGTTCATCGGCTTGCTCGTGCTCACCGTCGGCGGTGCGCTGCTGACCCTGGTCGAGGACCGCACAGCCCTGCAAGCTGGGGTTTTCATCCTGGTGCTGGGCGGCTGGGCGGTGTCACTGTGCCTGCACGAGTTCGGCCACGCCATCGTCGCCTTCCGCGGCGGGGACCAGTCGGTCTACTTCAAGGGCTATCTCACACTCGACCCGCGCAAGTACACCGACCCGGTGCTGAGCCTGGTGCTGCCGCTGGTGTTCCTCGCCATCGGGGGAATCCCGCTGCCCGGCGGCGCGGTGTGGATCAACCACCACGCGCTCCGATCCCGAGCGGTGGACTCAAGCGTCTCACTGGCCGGGCCGCTGACCAACCTCGTGCTGGGCGCGCTGCTGGCGATCTCGGTCGGCGCGTTCGACCCGGCGCCGGGGATCGCCGCCGGGCTGTCGTTCCTGGCCCTGCTGCAGCTGGCCGCGTTCGTGCTGAACATCCTGCCGGTGCCCGGGCTGGACGGCTGGGGCGCGATCGAGCCGTACCTGTCCTACCCGGCGCAGCAGTTCGGCGCGAAGGCCCGGCAGTGGGCACCGCTGATCATGTTCGCGGTGCTGATCGGCATCCCCGGGGTCAGCGGGGTGTTCTGGGACGCGGTCATCGCGCTCTACGGCGCGGTCGGCGGCGACCGCGACTGGGCGGCCATCGGCCAGGCCCTGTTCTTCTTCTGGCGCTAGGCACCCGCCGCCGGGAGCGGGGAACGTGCGAGGATCGCGGACGTGAAGGTTGTCGTAGTCGTCGGAGGGGTCGGCGGCGCCCGATTCCTGCTCGGCGTCAAGAGGTTCCTCGGTCTCCCCCCGGTCGGGCCCGCTCCCCAGGACGCTCCGCACCAGGTCACCGCGATCGTCAACACCGCGGACGACATCTGGCTGCACGGTCTGCGGATCTGCCCGGACCTGGACACCTGCATGTACACCCTGGGCGGTGGTATCGACACCGAACGCGGGTGGGGGCGCGTGGGTGAGAGCTGGACGGTCAAGGACGAGCTGGCCGCCTACGGCGCCGACCCGGACTGGTTCGGCCTCGGCGACAAGGACATCGCCACCCACCTGGTGCGCACCCGGATGATGCGCGCGGGCTACGAGCTCTCCGACATCACCGCCGCGCTGTGCGACCGCTGGCAGCCGGGGGTCCGGCTGCTGCCGATGACCGACGACCGGGTCGAGACGCACGTGGTGATCGACGAGCCGGGCACCGGCGAGCGCAAGGCGGTGCACTTCCAGGAGTGGTGGGTGCGCTACCACGCCGAGCCGCGGGCGCGGTCGATCGTGCCGGTGGGCGCGGACGAGGCCACCCCCGGGCCGGGCGTGGTCGAGGCGATCGGCGAGGCGGACGTGGTGCTGCTGGCGCCGTCGAACCCGGTGGTGAGCGTGGGCACGGTGCTCGCGGTGCCGGGCGTGCGGGTGGCGCTGCGCAAGACCGAGGCGCCGGTGGTGGGCATCTCGCCGATCATCGGCGACAAGCCGGTGCGCGGCATGGCGGACGCCTGCCTGACCGCCATCGGGCTGGAGACCTCCGCCCAGGCGGTCGGCAGGCACTACGGCTCGCGGGCCTGCACCGACAGCGGGATCCTCGACGGTTGGCTGGTCAGCACGGGTGACACCGCCGACGTGCCCGGGGTCGCGGTGCGCGCGGTGCCGCTGCTGATGTCCGATGTGGACACCACGGCGGCGATGGTGCGGGCGGCGATGGAGCTGGGCGGGGTCGACCTTGGCTGAGCACGGCGCGCGGGGCTCGGTGGAGATCCTGCCGGTGCGCGGGCTGCCGGAGTTCCGCCCGGGGGACGACCTGACGGGTGCGATCGTCGCGGCGGTGCCGTGGCTGCGCTCGGGTGACGTGGTGGTGGTCACCAGCAAAGTCGTGTCCAAAGTGGAGGGACGGCTGATCCGCGTCCCGGCCGACCCCGAGGGCCGGGACGCCGCCAAGCGGCAGGCCGTGCTCGACGAGGCCGACCAGGTGGTGGCGCGCAAGGGACGCACGCTGATCACGGTGAACAAGCTCGGGATCGTGCAAGCCGCCTCCGGCGTGGACGCCTCCAACGTCGCGGGCGATGAGATCGCGCTGCTGCCCACCGACCCGGACGCCTCGGCGTTCGCGCTGCGCGCGGGCCTGCGGGAGCGGCTGGGCGTCGAGGTCGCGGTCGTGGTCACCGACACGATGGGCCGGGCCTGGCGGGTCGGGCAGACCGACGCGGCGATCGGCTCGTCCGGGCTGCGGGTGCTGCACGGCTACGCCGGTTCGGTGGACTCGCAGGGCAACGAGCTGGCCGTCACCACGGTCGCGGTGGCCGACGAGGTCGCCGCCGCGGCCGACCTGGTGAAGGGCAAGCTGGGCGGCGTGCCGGTGGCGGTCGTGCGCGGGCTGGAGATCGGCGACGAGACCTCGACCGCCCGCGACCTGGTGCGCCCGGTCGAGGAGGACCTGTTCCGGCTGGGCACCGAGGAGTCGATCACCCGCGGCAGGCGCGAGGCCGTGCTGCTGCGGCGGTCGCTGCGCGAGTTCGCCGACGAGCCGGTCGACCTGGGCGCGGTCCGGCGGGCGGTGGCCGCGGCGCTCACCGCGCCCGCTCCGCACCACACGCGCCCGGTGCGGTTCGTGCGGGTGGCGGCCAAGCGGGCGGAGCTGCTCGCGGCGATGGGGGCCGCGTGGGCGGCCGACCTGCGCGCGGACGGGCTGTCCGAGGAGGCCGTGCGGCAGCGGGTGTCCCGGGGCGACCTGCTGCACAAGGCGCCGGAGCTGGTGCTGCCGTTCCTGGTGCCGACCGGTGCGCACGACTACCCGGACGAACGCCGTGCGACGGCCGAGCGGACGATGTTCACCGTCGCCGGTGGCGCGGCCGTGCAGGGTTTCCTGGTGGCGCTGGCGGCCGAACGGCTCGGCTCGTGCTGGGTGTCCTCGACGATCTTCTGCCCGGACGTGGTGCGCGAGGTCTTGGACCTGCCCGCCGACTGGGAACCGTTGGGCGCGGTCGCCATCGGGCACCCGCTGGAAGAACTGGAACCACGCGCGGGCCGCGTGGACGAGGGGTGGCTGGAACTGTGAGTCCGCACGCGGATGCCGTCGAGGTGATGTCGGCCTGGCGGCCGCAGGAGCGCGGGCAGGAGGCGCTCCGGCAGGCGTACCTGGGGTTCCTGGCGGCCCGACCGGACGCGTGCCTGCGCGCGTGCGAGCCGGGGCACATCACCGCCTCGGCGCTGGTGTTCGACAGCACGGCCACCCGCGTGCTGCTGACCCTGCACCCGCGGGTGGGCCGTTGGCTCCAGCTGGGCGGGCACTGCGAACCGTCGGACACCACGCTCGCCGGCGCCGCGCTGCGCGAGGCCACCGAGGAGTCCGGGATCGCCGACCTGCGGATCGACCCGGTGCCGATCCACGTCGACGTGCACCCGATCACCTGCTCACTCGGCCTGCCGACCCGGCACTTCGACGTGCGGTTCGCCGTGCGCGCGCCCGCGGGCGCCGAACCGGTGCGCAGCCCGGAATCGATCGACCTGCAGTGGTGGCCGGTCGACGCGCTGCCCGCGGACCCGGACGGCACGGCCGGGATCCACGCCATGCTGGCCGCCCTGAGCTGATCGGCCGGCCGGGCGTCGAGACCGGTAACAGTGTGAATATCTTCTGCACATGCCTCGCGCCGGTCGTCTGATAGTCCTCGCGGTCCTCGTCGGCAACCTGCTGTGGACGATCCCGCTCACCGCCGTGGCCGCGCTGAAGTGGCTCGGTTCCGACGAGCCCGATGTCGTCGAGCGGTGCAACGGCATGCACACCTGCTACTCCGGCGAGGCCGCGAACCGGGTCCAGACACTGGTCGTCGGCGGCATCGCGCTGATCACCCTGCTGATCCTGGTAGTCGTGGGTGTGCGCTGGGGCGGTCAAGCACGGACCCGCAAGCGATTGCTGGCCAACGGGACGCGGGTACCCGCGCGATTGGTCGAGGTCAGCGGCGAGCTGATGAAGGTCATGGGCAAGCCGGTCCGCAGGCTGACCTTCGTCGCGGGCGCGGTCCGGGTCAGCCAGTCCAGCGCAGCCGTGCTGCCGCTGGGCACCCCGGTCACCGTGGCAGTCGACCCCACCGACCCGACCAAGGCGGTGCTGGTCGAGGACCTGGACTCGCTCGCCGCGACCCCGAGGAGCAGCTGGTGATCACCTTGGACCCGGCCTCCCCGGTGCCACCGTTCGAGCAGGTGCGCACCGGCTTCGCCGCGAAGATCAATTCTGGCGAGCTGGCGGTGGGCACCAAGCTGCCGACCGTGCGGGCGCTGGCGGCTGAGCTGGGCTTGGCGGTGAACACGGTCGCCCGGTCCTACCGGGAACTGGAGGAGGCGGGGCTGGTGGAGACGCGAGGACGGGCGGGAACCTTCGTGAGCACATCCGGCGACCGCACATTGGCCCGGGCTCGCGCTGCTGCTGACAGGTATGCGGAGATCGCGCACACCTTGGGACTGGACCGAGACGCGGCAATCGAGATCGTTCGCGCCGCAGTCACCGCACTACCTTGGTCATAGAGCGCTTCGCAAAGCCGATCACACTGACCCATTCCCCCTCAGACACTTCATCCTTTCATTCCCACTCTTGAAATCCCTGAATCTTTCACTCTCTAAATGCCGAGCCCGCTGGTACGCAACACCCGTTACGTTTGTGCTCGATTGGGTGGACTGCCTTCGTGTGGGGGGAGGCGACCGCTAAACTTGCCTCAGTGGTGGGGATGCCCTTCTCCCCACGCTTTTTCCCCACGCGGTCGCCTAGGGGCCCCGCGCGAAGGCAGTCCAGCCAATCGAGCCTCGCTCTTACTTGGGCAGCTCGTGGGGTGTGCCGCACGCCGACCTGCGGTCGACCTTGTTGGCGGCTCATCGCATGGGCTGCCCGATTTACAAGCAGGGCTCGATCTAGTGAACTCGCTTCGTGTGGAGCCCCTAGAGCACCGCGGTGGAGAGAAAAGGGCAGGGAAGGGCATCCCCACCCACGGCAAGTTTAGCGGCACTCTCCCCCCACACGAAGCGAGTCCACCAGATCGAGCATCCGTAGCGGGACTTGCGTTCCAGCGGGGTCGGCCTATCCGCTGCGGTGTGCTGGTGGGTCAGGATCTTGGTGCTTCGCAGCGGGGTCGGGACCTTGTCATTTTCAGCGGGTCAGGATCCTGTTGCCTGCGAGCGGAGTCGGCCTTTCCGGGTGCGGTTGGGTTAGAAGTCTTCGTCCAGGGACACCGAGCCTGCGACTGCCACCTGGTAGGCCGAGACGCGGCGTTCGAAGAAGTTGGTTAGTTCTTGGACGTCTTGCAGTTCCATGAAGCCGAACGGGTTCTCTGCGCCGAACTCCGCTGGGTAGCCGAGGCGCACCAGGCGTTGGTCGGCTACGTAGCGGAGGTATTGGCCCATCTCGCCCACGTTCATGCCGGAGAGGCCGTCGCCGCATACATCGCGGGCGAATTCCAGTTCGCAGTCCACCGCCTCGGTGATCATTCGGACGACCTCCTCGTGCAGTGCGTCGTCGAAGAGCTCTGGTTCCTCTGCGCGCACGGTGTCCACCACGCTGAAGGCGAAGGTCATGTGCATGGATTCGTCGCGGAAGACCCAGTTGGTGCCGGTGGCCAGGCCGTGCAGCAGACCCCGTGAACGCAGCCAGTAAACGTAGGCGAAGGCGCCATAGAAGAACAGGCCCTCGATGCAAGCTGCGAAGCAGATCAGGTTGAGCAGGAACTGCCTGCGGTGCGCCTTGGTGTCGAGTTGGTCGAGGTCGTTGATCGAGTCGATCCAGCGGAAGCAGAACTCGCCCTTCTGGCGGATGGACGGGATGTGCTCGAGCGCGGCGAATGCCTGCACGCGCTCGTCCGGGTCGGGCAGGTAGGTGTCGAGTAGCGTCAGGTAGAACTGGACGTGCACGGCCTCCTCGAACAGCTGGCGGGAGAGGTAGAGGCGCGCCTCCGGGGCGTTGACGTGCTTGTAGAGGTTGAGCACGAGGTTGTTCGCCACGATCGAGTCGCCGGTGGCGAAGAACGCGACCAGGCGCTTGACCAGGTGGTGCTCGTCGGGGGTGAGCTTGGCCAGGTCGGCGACGTCGGTGGCGAGGTCGACCTCCTCGACGGTCCAGGTGTTGCGGATCGCGGCGCGGTACTGCTCGTAGAAGTCGGGGTAGCGCATCGGGCGCAGGGTCAGGTCCATACCGGGGTCGAGCAGGGTGGTCACTGGCATGCCTCGCAGGTCTCGGGGTTCTCCAGGGAGCAGGCGATCGCGTCAGCCGCTGCCACCGGGGTGGTCGACGGGTCGACTGTGTCCGTTGTGGACTGCGCCGACACGGTGGTCTGCTGGATCCGGGTCGCCGGGCGGGAGCGCAGGTAGTAGGTGGTCTTGAGTCCTGCGCGCCAGGCGTAGGCGTACATCGAGGAGAGCTTGCCGATGGTCGGGTTCGCCTGGAACAGGTTGAGCGACTGGCCCTGGTCGACGAACGGCGTGCGCGCCGCAGCCAGGTCGATCAACGCCTTCTGCGGAAGCTCCCAGGCGGTGCGGTAGAGCAGGCGCAGGTCGGCGGGCAGGTCGAGGCCCTGCACGGAACCTTCCGCGGCCTTGATCGCGTCCCTGGTGCGCCGGTCCCAGCGGCCCAGTGCCTTGAGGTCGGCGACCAGGAAGGGGTTGAGCTGCAAGAACTCGCCGGACAGGGTCTCGCGCTTGAACACGGTGGACACGATCGGCTCGATGCACTCCGAGCAGCCCGCGATCGAGGCGATGGTCGCGGTGGGCGCGATCGCGACGGTCAGGGAGTTGCGGAGTCCGGTGTGGATGATCCGCTCGCGCAGCGCTGCCCAGCGGGCGGGTTCGGTGATCGCGGCGTCGGGGTAGTGGTCGACGTGCAGCACGCCGCGGGCGGCGCGGGTCTGGTCGTAGGCGGGGTGTGCGCCCAACTCCTCGGCCAGCGCGGCGGAGGTCTCGTACGCGGTCAGCGCGATCCGCTCGGCGATCTTGGTCGACAGCGCCAGCGCCTCCGGTGAGTCGAAGGGCAGGCGCAGCGCGAAGAACACGTCGGCCAGGCCCATCACGCCCAGCCCGATCGGGCGCCACCGGCGGTTGCTGCCCGCGGCGGGCGGGGTCGGGTAGAAGGACAGGTCGATGGTGCGGTCGAGGAACCGGACGGCGGTGCGCACGGTGCGGTCGAGCCGGTCCCAGTCGAGGTCCTGACCGTCCACATGGGACTTGAGGTTGACCGAGCCGAGGTTGCACACCGCGGTGGTCTCGTCGTCGGTGACCTCGAGGATCTCGGTGCACAGGTTGGACAGGTGTACCACGTTGCCCGGCTCGGCGGTCTGGTTGCAGGAGCGGTTCGCCGCGTCCTTGAAGGTCATCCAGCCGTTGCCGGTCTGGGCCAGGGTGCGCATCATCCGGCCGTAGAGCACCCGGGCCCCGATCGTCCGCTCGGCCAACCCGGCGTCCTCGGCGGCCCGGTAGGCCGCGTCGAACTCCGCGCCCCACAGGTCGGGCAGGTGCGGGACGAGCTTGGGGTCGAACAGCGACCAGTCGGCGTCGGTCTCGACCCGGCGCATGAACTCGTCGGGCACCCACAGGGCCAGGCTGAGGTTGTGCGTGCGCGCGGCCTCGTCACCGGTGCTGTCGCGCAGCTCGAGGAACGCCTCGACGTCGGCGTGCCACGGTTCCAAGTAGACGCACGCGGCCCCCTTCCGCTTGCCGCCCTGGTTGACCGCGGCCACCGAGGCGTCGAGGGTGCGCAGCCAGGGGACGATGCCGTTGGAGGCGCCGTTGGTGCCGCGGATGAGCGAGCCGCGGGAGCGGATCCTGGTCCAGGAGACGCCGATGCCGCCCGCGAACTTCGACAGCCGGGCAATCTCGCCGTACCGGTGGTAGATCGACTCCAGCTCGTCGCGCGGCGAGTCGAGCAGGAAGCACGAAGACAGCTGCGGGTGGGTGGTGCCGGAGTTGAACAGCGTGGGCGAGCTGGGCAGATAGGCCAGCTGGCTCATCAGGGCGTAGAGCTCGGCGGCCTCCTCCGGCGAGTTCGACAGTCCACACGCGACTCGGAGGAAGAAGTACTGCGGGGTCTCCAGGACCTGGCGGGTCTCGGGGTGCCGGAGCAGGTAGCGGTCATAGATTGTACGCAGGCCGAAATAGCCGAGGTTGTCGTCGGCGGACTCGTCGACCGTGGCGTTGAGGGCGTCCGCGCCGGCCGCCACGAAGTCGGCCAGCCGGGCCGAGACGACACCGAGGTCGTGCGCCCGCGCGATGGCGGCGGCGAAGGTGGGGACGGCGACCTCGTCCCGGACGTGCTCGGCCAACAGGCGCGCGGCGAAGGAGCTGTACTGGGGTTCCTCACCGACCAGGCTCGCCGCGACGCGGATCGCGAGCTCGCGCACCTCCTCCGGCGGCGCCCCCGGACGCGTCCCGGCCCGAACGGCGGCCGCGACCCGCTCCACGTCCACCTCCGGCAGGTCGGCCGGAAGCCGCCGCAGCGGCACGTCGGTCACTGTCATCTCGCACTCTCCTCGTGTGCAATCCGGGACACGAGACGCGCAGGGACAGGCGGGCACGCCGCCTGTCGTCCGCGTTGACCCATCCACGAGGCCCGGGACCAAGCGCGCACCGGGCTCGGCACGCGCACTGGTGGCAGGTCTTCGGACTCGTGGGCGGTCGCGCTCTTCCTACTGGCCGTCGCTTCCCAGACCAGAGGCCCAGTGCTCGTGACGGCGGTCGTTCCCACTCACCGCTGCGGGACAGTCCCGGAGTCGCACCGGGTTCCCTCTTGCCTCGCCGCTCTGGCGAACCAACCAGCGAGCGTGAGACTACATGTTGGGGTCAGCGGCAGTGACCACCCCTAGATGATGGGCGTGTCGGAGGTTCGACTTGCTTCGACGGGGTGTGTGGGTGTACGTCGGCCCGCCGCCGCGGGGTGGTTCGCGGTGCCGCCCGCAGGTGTCCGGGAGAGCGGCTCGCGCGATGCGATTCGCGTGGCCTGGGAAAGGTCAGAGGGACACCGCTTGGTCCTCGACCAGGGAGTAGGTCTTGTCCATTCCGGAATCGCCCACCTGTGTCACGCGGGTGGGGAACCTGGCCAGGAACTCGCGGAAGTTCCGGCAGCCGTAGTTGACCTCGTCGAATGACGGGTCGAGGGTGCGCAGCTTGGACTTCAGCGCGGACGCCGTCGGGGTGTCGGTGGTGAGCATGCCGAAGGCGCGGACCAGCAACTGCTCCGCCTCGGCCAGGTCCGCGTCCACCACGCTCGGCGTCTTGATCGCCGGATCCGCCTCCGCGACGAGCGCGCCCCAGAATCGGTATTGCGTGCACACCGACACCAAACGCTTGCTGGCGCTCGCCTTCGTGCCGACGCCGATGACCTGCTTGCCGTGTTCACGCAGGCGCGTCACCAGTGGTGTGTAGTCGCTGTCCCCGGTCGCCAAGACGAAGACGCCGACCATCGGGTGCGTGATCAGCGTTTCCATCGCGTCGACGGCCAGTCGGATGTCCGCGGCGTTCTTGTGCTGGCCCGCGCCGCCCCAGCGGCCGATCTGGACCAGGTCGACGCCGTTCATGGCGAGCTCGTTCTGGTGGTTGCCGAACTTCGGGTTGGCCCAGTCGGCGTAGGCGCGGCGGATGGAGGCGTTGCCGAAACCCCGGCAGAGCCAGCCCAGGGCCTTGGCCGGGACGGACTCGCCGTGGCCGTCGAACTCGTTCGCCGCGCCCAGGACCAGGTTCTCGAAGTCCAGGAACACCGCTACCTGACCGAAGTCCCCGTCGAAGAGCGTCTTGGTCGGTTCCATCAGGTACCCCGCTTCGTCGTGATCACAGCAGGCGATAATCCTTGACGGACAGCCGGGGGCCGAAGCGGGGTTTGCGGAAGCCGCTGATCTCGATGTAGCGGACGACGCGTTGGCGGTGCGGCGCGTAGGGGGCGAGCAGGTCGAGCATGCCCCGGTCGTCGGTCTTGCGGCCGGACAGCGCGTAGCCGACCAGGGCCGGGATGTGGAAGTCGCCGACGCTGACCGCGTCCGGGTCGCCCCACGCGCGCTGGGCCACTTCGGCCGCGGTCCACACGCCGATGCCGGGGACCTTGCGGAGCAAGAGCCTGCCCTCGACACCTCTTAGCTCAGCCGCGCGTTCAAGCCTGCCCGCCACCTGAGCCGCAGCGATGATCGCGCGGCGGCGGGCGCTGTCGACGCCCGCCCGGTGCCACTCCCAGTCCTGGATGCCGAGCACGGCGGTGGGCGTCGGCGGCACGAACATCCCGGCGGGCGCGGGTCCGGGCGCCGGGACGCCGAAGCGGCGGGCCAGTTCGCGCCAGGACTGGCGGGCCTCCTGGCCGGTGACCTTCTGCTCCAGGACCGCGGCCAGCAGCGCGTCCCACACCCGGCCGGTCGCGCCCAGGCGCAGCCCCGGGCGGGACCGGCGGACCTCGGCGATCAGCGGGTGGTGGGCCTGGAAGTCGCGGTCGTCGTCCTGGGCGCCGAGCAGCTCCGGGACCCCGTCGACGAGACACTCCGCGCCCGCGCCCCACGCGGTGGCGTGAACGGCGCCCGCGGCCACTCTCAGCCGAAGGGTGCCGGGGCCGCCGGGGGTGTTCGCGGTGAGCCAGACGCCGTGGTCGTCTTGCCGGAACGCCGGGTCTTGACCGCCCCGCCGGAGGGGGCGCAGGGGTGTGCCGAGGTCGAGCGGGAAGCCCGGCACCCAGTGCCGGGCCCGCTCGTCGCGGGGCGGGGCGGACGTCATCACGGCGACCGTACCCGCCGGTTGGTTACAGTGGCGCCACCAGTGCGCCACGTCGGAGACCAAGGACGAGTAGCTCAGTGACCTCGACAGACCTGCACGTAGTCGTACCGGCGGGCGGTAGCGGTACCCGGCTGTGGCCGTTGTCGCGGGCCGCGAACCCCAAGTTCCTGCACGCGCTCACCGGCACCGACCGGTCGCTGCTGCAGGCCACCTTCGACCGGCTCACCCCGCTGGCCCCGCCCGAGCGACTGCTGGTCGTCACCGGCACCGCGCACGCCGCCGGGGTCGCCCGGCAGCTGCCCGACCTGCCCGACCGCAACATCCTGGTCGAGCCGTTCGCCCGCGACTCGTGCGCGGCGATCGCGCTGGCCGCCGCGGTGATCGCCAAGCGCAGCCCGGGCGCGGTGATGGCCTCGTTCGCCGCCGACCACCTGATCACCGACACCGTGGAGTTCGGGCACACCGTCGACCGCGCGGTCGAGGGCGCGCGCGAGGGCAAGCTGATGACCATCGGCATCACCCCCACGCGCCCGGAGACCGGGTACGGCTACCTCCAGTGCAGCGAACCGGCGCAGCGGTCGGTGATCCAGCGGGTGCTGGAGTTCAAGGAGAAGCCGTCCCTGGAGGTGGCCACCCGCTACGTCGAGTCGGGCAGCTACCTGTGGAACGCGAGCATGTTCGTCTGGCGGGTGGACGTGTTCCTGGCCGAACTGCTGGCCAAGCGCCCGGACGTGGCCGAGCCGATCCTCCGCATCGCCGCCGCCTGGGACACCGACGACCAGGAGGACGTGCTGGCCGAGCTGTGGCCGACGGTGCCCAAGGTCGCGGTGGAGTACGCGGTGATGGAGCCCGCCGCCGAGGAGGGCAAGGTCGCCACCGTGCCCGGCGACTTCGGCTGGAGCGACATCGGCGACTTCGAGACCGTGGTGCAGCTGCTGGGCACCGACATCGGCCACGGCGGCCGCACCTTCACCAACGGCTACCCGGCCAGCCGGGCGGTCGTGGTGGACGGCTCCGAGGTCATGATCGTCCCAGCCAGTGGGCGGCTGGTGGCCACCCTCGGCGTGCACGACCTGATCGTGGTCGACACCGCCGACGCGGTCTTGGTCTGCGACCGCGACCGCGCGCAGGACATCAAGCGGCTCACCGAGATCCTCCGCGACCGCGGCGACATCGACTGCCTGTAGGAAATCCCGCGTTGATCGGCCGGGCCCGCTGACGCGGCGTGCCCGGCGGGCTACCCTGGACCGAACACGATCGACGCAGGAGAGACACATGGATCCCCGTGACCGGGCCGACGCCATCCTGGCGCGCGCCCGCGCGCGCGGCGCCTACGTCGTCACCCCGGACAGCGCCATCTCCCCGATGGACGCCGCCGCCACCCTGCAGATCCCGCGCGCCGTGGTCGCCGCGATCGACGAGGAGGACCCGGACGTGACGCTGGTGTTCCCGGTGGCGGCGATCCAGGCCGAACTGCCCGCCATCGCGCAGGAGGCGACGACGCAGTCGTTCCCGTCGCCCGCGCGGCCGGTGCCCCGGCAGTCGGCACCGGGGGTGGAACGGGTGGAGGGAATGCTGCCGACGGTGCGACAGCATCCTGGGCGGCCGTCGTTGTCGCAGCGGTTGGATGGGGATGGGCAGGCTCGCTGATCCTGGCCCTTTGCTGCCTGGGTTTCGGCCTGGTGGGTTTTTCTGATTTTCGTTGCCCGGCTTACATGCGGGGCTCGATCTAGTGAACTCACTTCGTGCGGGGCCCCTAGAGCACCGCGGTGGGAAAAAGCGTGGGGAGAAGGGCATCCCCACCACAGGTCAAGTTTAGCGGTACTCCTCCCCCACACGAAGCGAGTCCACTAGATCGAGCATTCGTAGCGGGGCGGCGGTACCAGCGGGCTTGGTATTCTGGCGCGTTCCAGCGGGGGCGGGATTCTCGCCCTTCCTTCCTGGCTGCTTCCCTGCTTCCCTGCTTCCCTGCTTCCCTGCTTCCCTGCTTCCCTGCTTCTTCCCCTCGTTGAGTCCCTAGCCGATCGTTCTTTCCTTGCCCCGCCCCGTTCTTACCTGCCCTCGCCGCTTCCCTGCTTCGCCGACTTCTTAGCTCTTGCCCTCTTCCTTGCCCTGCCCCCTGCTCTCGCATTGCCCTCTCCCCCCTGTCCGACCTCTGCCCTCTTTCCTTCCCTCACCTCTTCCTAACCCTCGCCCCTTTTCTTCCCCTTCCCCTTCTCCTCTTCCCTTTCCCCTTTTCCTTCCCTCTTTCCTGCTCGTCCGGTCAGCGGGATTCGATCCGCAGTCGCAGCGCCAAGCCTGCTCGGACCGCCCAGCGCAGTGGTGCCCAGAGTGGGCCCTGGTGGTGGTCTGCGATGTAGCGGTAAGCGCTGTCGTGGTGGGCCTTCAGCATGACGTTCGAGGACTTCGCTGTGGAGACGCCCTGGATGTGCATGACCTTCGCGGTCGGGACGTAGATGTTCTGCCAACCGGTTTGGGTCAGGCGTTCGCCTAGGTCGACGTCCTCGAAGTACATGAAGTAGCGGGAGTCGAAGCCGTCCACCGAGTCCCAGGCGGATCTTCTGATGAGGAGGCAGGAGCCGGAGAGCCAGCCTGCCACGCGTTCGGTCAGCGAGGTGGCCGACTGCTTGTACGACCTCGTCCACGGGTTGCCCGGCCACACCTTGCCCAGGGCCGCGTGGCCGATTCCCTTGCCCAGGGAGGGAACCTCGCGGGCCGACGGGTAGACGGTGCCGTTCCGTTCGGTGATCAGTGGGCCGAACGATCCGCCCCGGGGCCAGCGGGTGGTGGCCGCCAGCAGTTCGTCGAGTGAGCCCTCGCCCCATTCCAGGTCGGGGTTGGCGATGACTATCCAGCCGTACTCCGGGCCCAGTTCGGCGACACCTCGGTTCGCGCCGGAGCCGTAGCCGAGGTTGCCGCCGGTGCGGACCAGGGTGACGTGTTCGTGGGTGGTGGCGGCGGCCTCGGGGGCGCCGTCGACGGAACCGTTGTCGGCGAGGATGACCTCGACGGGGCGGGTGGTGGCCTTGGCGAGGGTTTCGATGAACCGCTCCAGGGTCTCCCCGGGCGAGTACGTCACGGTCACCACGGCGAGCTGATCGCCGTATTCGGTCGGTTCAGCGGTCACGACCCGACATTGTGCACGCTGCTCAGCGTGCCCTGCGGTGCAGGGTTAGCGCGCGCCCGTAGGCCGCGCGGTGCGCGGTGGCGCTGGTGTGCCAGGAGAACTCCTTGGCCCGGCGCTGTGCCGCCGCCGAGAGGTCGGCTCGTCTGCCCGGGTCGTCGAGCAGGTCCGCCAGTGCCGCGCCGATGTCGCCCGCGCCGACTCCGCAGTAGGCCACGGCGTCGCCGCCGACCTCGGGCAACGACAGCCTGCGGGTGGTCAGGACGCAGGCTCCGCAGGCCATTGCCTCCAGTACCGGTAAGCCGAAGCCCTCGCCCAGGCTCGGATAGGCCACCAGTGCAGCGCCGCCGAGGAAGCCCGCGAGGTGCTCGAAGGGCAAGTAGCCGGCGCGGATCACTCGTAGGCGGTGCGGGACGGCGTCGAGTGCGCGTTCGACTTGGCGGTCCCAGCCGGGTTGTCCGGCGAGGACGAGGGTCGGGGGTTCGGCCTGGCCGCGCGCGGCGGCGGCGAAGCCCCTGACCAGGGCGGGCACGTTCTTGCGCGGCTCCAACGCCCCTAAGAACGCGACGTACGGCGCGGTGCCCAACCCCAGGAGCGCCCGGGCGGCGTCCGCCTCCTCGGGTGACGGCGGGTGGAACCGGTCGGTGTCGACGCCGTGCTGGATCACCGCCAAGCCGTTCGGGTCGGCCCCGGCGACCCTGGTCAGCTCGGTGGCGGTGGCCGCGCTGGGCACCACGCACAGCGAGGCGCGCAGCAGCGCCGCCTTGGTCCAGGCGCGGAAGAAGCGGGCCTTGATCGAGTGGTGCAGGACGGCGTCGGTGAAGAACGTGGCGTCGTGCAGGGTGACCACGGACGCGGTGGGGGTTGCCAGCGGCATCGTGTAGTGCGGGGAGTGCAGCACGTCGACGCCCAGCCTGCGCACCAGCCGGGGCAGGGTGGTCTGCTCCCAGGTCAGCCGGGAGGTCCGGGTGGTGATCGACTCCGAGGTCGGCACGAGTCGCGCGGTCGGGGCGATCTCGGCGTACAGGTCGGCGTCGCGCGGTTGGCACACCACGCTGAGCGCGGCGCCGTCGGCGGCCAGGGCGGCGACCAGCGAGTCGACGTAGCGGCCCACCCCACCCCGGTCGGCCGGGACGGCGGTCGCGTCGATCAGCACACGCGGGTCGGCCAGGGACACGCGGCCTAGGGTACGACGCCCACCGTGGCCATTTCTCACCAACGGGTGAACTTCCCACCGGTCGAGTGGCGTCGGGCGTACAGGTGCACGTGCACCGCCCAGACGGCTTCGGCGGCGGCGCGCCAGGTGAAGTGCGCGGCCCGGGCGCGGCCTGCCGCCGCCATCGCGGCCCGCTGATCAGGCGATTCGATGACGCTGCGCAGCGCTGATGTCCACCCGGACGGGTCTGCGGCGGCCACCGAGATCCCGGCGCCACCGGCCACCTCGACCAGGGCGGGCGCGTCCGAGTGGACCACCGGGACGCCGGCGGCCATCGCCTCCAGCACCGGCAGCCCGAACCCCTCGGCCCGGCTGGGCGCGGCCAGCACGGTGGCCCTGGCCAGCACGGTCGCCAACTCGGCGTCGGTGATCCTGCCCAGTACCCGCAGCCGGTCCGGGGGCAGGCCGTGCCGCTCGGCGAGCGCGGTCAGGTCGACCGCGCCCCAGCCCGGCGGCCCGGCCAGCACCAGCGGCACGTCCAGCCCGGCGACTGCCTCGACCAGCACGTCCAAACCCTTGCGCGGCTCGCGCGTGCCCACTGCCAGCACGTACGCCGGGGGCATGTCGACCTCGGCCGCGGGCACGCGCAACGCCTCGGCCACCCCGTGGCCGACGACGTGCACGGGTGCCGGGCCGGGCGCGTGTTCGGCGAGCTCGGCGGCGACGGCGGCGGTCGGGACGATGATCGCGTCGGCCCGCCGAGTTGCCCGGCGGATCACCGCGCGGTGCCAGGCCGCGCCGCGCGGGGTGAGCGTCTCGGGGTGGGTGAACGGGACGGTGTCGTGCACGGTGACCACCAGCGCCCGCCCCCGCTTGGCCGACGCGGGCGCCAGCGGGGTCGGGGCGTGCAGCACGTCGCCACCCGGCCACAGCGGCAGGCCGCGCTCCCAGGCCAGGGTCAGCGCGCGGCGGGGCAGCGGCAGCCCGCGCGGGCCCGCGACGCCGGGGATGGCGGCGGGGGCGAGATCGCGGTGGCGAGCCGTCACCCCGGTGACGGTCCACCCATCGGGTGGTGCCGCCGCGAGCGCGGCGGCCAGCTCGCGGGTGTAGCGGCCGGTCCCACCGGGGACCGGGGCGAGGAGCTGCTCGGTGAGCACGACGAGCTCGGGCACCCGCCCACGGTACGGTCGGCGCCGTGGAAGCGCGCACGACGGTCGTCGTGGTCACCTGGCGTGGCCGGGCGCACGTGGGCGCCTGCCTGGACGCGCTGGCCGCGCAGACCCGTCCACATCGGACGGTCGTGCTCGACAACGCCTCCGACGACGGCACATCCGCCCTGCTGGCCGCGCACCCGAGCGCGCCCAGCACCATTCGACTCGACCACAACGCGGGCTACGCGGGCGGGTTGGCCGCCGCGCTGCCCGCGGTGGACACCGAGTACGTGGCCTGGCTCAACGACGACGCCGCGCCGTCGGCCGACTGGCTGGCCGCCCTAGAGGACGCCCTCGACGCCGAGCCGCGGGCGGGGGCGGCCAGCGCCGGACTACACCGACCGGACGGTTCGGTTCAGTCGATCGGCGTACGGCTCACCCCGCTCGGGTATGGAATGGACGTCACCGAGGGTGAGATCTTCGGTTTCTGCGGGGGTGCGGCGCTGCTCCGCACGGCCGCGCTCGCCGACGCGGGCGGCGTCCCGGGCGACTTCTTCTGCTACTACGAGGACACCGACACCTCGTGGCGGCTGCGGCTGCGCGGCTGGACCGTCCTGTCGGTGCCCGCGGCCCGGGTGACCCACCTGCACGGCGCCAGCAGCAAACCGGGCAGCCGGTCGTTTCACCGGTGGAACGAGCGCAACCGGTTGCTCGTGCTGCTGCGCTGCGCACCGCTCGCGGTCGCGGTCCGTGAGATCGCCCGGTTCGCGGCGATCACCGCGGTCCTCCCGCTGCGCCGATCGGCACCGGCGGCGGCGAACTTCGACGTGCGGCTGCGGTGGGGCGTGTTGACCGAGGTCGCGGCCCGTCTGCCGGGTGTCGTGGGCCGGCGGCGGGCGATCAGTCGGCGGTGCGCGATCGGCCGCACGGCGGTGTGGCGGCAGGCGCACGGCGGAGGTCAGGCGTCGGTTTCGGGCGGTTGAGCGCCCATCACGCGCTGCGATGAGGCACGCTATGCGCAGGAACCGCGCGAGGAGGCAGGCTTGGCCGAGGGGACGTCGACAGCCGCGTCGAGACTGCCTGTGCTGTCGGTGGTGGTGGTCAACTACCGGGGGGCCGACGACACCGTCACCTGCCTGCGCGCGCTGCGGTCCGATCTGGACTACCCGGCCGACCGGCTCGAGGTCATCTGCGTGGACAACGCCTCCGGCGACGGCAGCGTCGAGCGGCTGCGCGCGGTCGAGGGGGTCCTGGTCGTCGAGTCGGGGGCCAACCTCGGGTTCGCGGGCGGCTGCAACCTGGGGACCCAGCACGCGAGTGGCACTGTCCTGGCGTTCCTCAACAACGACGCCCGACCGCACCCCGACTGGGCCCGCGCGGCCGTGCGGGTGCTGGCGGCGCAGCCGGACGTGGCGGCGGTGGCCAGCAAGGTCCTGGACTGGGACGGCGAGCGGATCGACTTCGTCGACGGCGGCCTGACCTGGTTCGGCATGGGCTACAAGCGCCACGCGGGCGAGCTCGACGACGGCCGATACGACGCGCCGCGCGACGTGCTGTTCGCCACCGGGGCGGCGATGTTCGTGCGCACCGGGGTGTTCACCGAGGTCGGCGGCTTCGACGAGCGGTTCTTCATGTTCTACGAGGACGTCGACCTGGGCTGGCGGCTGAACCTGCGCGGCTGGCGGGTCCGCTTCGAGCCCGGCTCGCTGGCCTTCCACCGGCACCACGCCTCCATGTCCCAAGTAGACACCGAGGACAACGCCCGCGAGCTGTACCTGTTGGAGCGCAACGCGTTGGCCGCGCTGTACAAGAACGCCTCCGACGCGACACTGGCCAGCGCCCTGCCCGCCGCGCTGGCCCTGGCCATCCGCCGGGCCACCGCGCGCGGCGGGATCGACCCGACCCAGCTGGAGATCACCCGGCGCGACGAGGACACCGCGGGCGACCACGACACGGTCGCGATCTCGCGGCCCGCGCTCGCGGGCGTGCTGGCGATCGACCAGTTCGTCGAGCTGCTGCCGTCGCTGGCGGCTTCGCGCGCCGTCGAGCAGGCGGCCAGGGTGCGCTCGGACGCCGACCTGCTTCCCCTGCTGCGCAAGGCGATGGAGCCTGCGTACCCGCTGCCGCGCTACCTCGCCGCGCACGACATCCTGGTCGAGGCATTCGGCTTGGAGCGCGTCTTCGGCGGCAGGCGCAAGATCCTGGTGATCACCGGGGACGCCATCTCCGAGCGGATGGCGGGCCCGGCGATCCGCGCCTGGCACATGGCCGAGGTGCTCAGCGCCGAGCACGAGGTGCGGCTGGTGACGGTGAACCCGGTGTGCGCGCCGCCCGAGGCGCCGTTCCCGGTGGTGCGCGCCAAGCACCGCGAGCTCGACCCGCACGTCGCCTGGGCCGATGTGGTGGTGCTGCAGGGCCACGCGCTGGAACTGGTGCCCGCGCTGAAGAAGCCGGGCTCGACCAAGATCGTCGTCTGCGACGTCTACGACCCGATGCACCTGGAGCTGTTGGAGCAGGGCAAGGACGAGGTCGCCGAGCAGCGCGAGCTGGACCTGGCCGGTGTCACCAAGGTGCTCAACACGCAACTGGAACGCGGGGACTTCTTCCTGTGCGCTTCCGAACGGCAGCGCCACTTCTGGCTCGGTCACCTGATGTCGCTGGGCAGGCTCACCCCGGCGCTCTACGACGCAGACCCGACGGTCCGTTCCCTGCTCGCGGTCGTCCCCTTCGGACTGTCGGGCAAACCGCCGCAGCAGTCCCGCTCGCCGATCAAGGCGGGTATCCCGGGCATCGGCGCGGGTGACCGGGTGGTGCTGTGGGCGGGCGGGGTCTACAGCTGGTTCGACCCGCTGACCCTGATCACCGCCATCGGCACCCTGGCCCGCCGCCGCCCGGACGTGCGGCTGGTCTTCCTGGGCATGCGGCACCCGAACCCCGAGGTCCCGGAGATGGACATCAGCGCGCAGGTCCGCGCGCTGGCCGGGCGGCTGGAGCTGACCGGGCGGCACGTGTTCTTCAACGAGATCTGGGTCCCCTTCGACCAGCGCCAGGACTGGCTCCTCGACGCCGACTGCGGCGTGACCACGCACTACGAGCACGTGGAGACCACATTCGCCTTCCGCACCAGGGTGCTCGACTACCTGTGGGCGGGCCTGCCGATCGTCACCACCGACGGCGACTCCTTCGCCGAACTCGTCCGCACCGAGCGCCTCGGCGTAGTCGTCCCGGCCGAAGACCCGGACGCATTGGCCGAGGCACTGGAGCGGGTCCTCTACGACGCGGAGTTCGCCCAGGCGTGCCAAGACCGGATCGCGGTCGTCCGCGAGCGGTTCACCTGGGAGAACGTGCTGGCACCACTCACCGCCTTCTGCCGGGACCCACGCCCGGCCGCCGACCGCTTGGCGGGCGCGGAAACCCTGGTCCGCAAACCCGGCCTGGGCGCGGCAGGCACCGTGCGCAGGGATCTGGGCTTGGTGCGGGAGTACCTGGACGTCGGCGGCCCCGGCGAACTGGCCAAACGCGCGGCCGGCCGAGTCCGCCGAATCGCCCGAGAGCGCCTGTCCGGGGGTCGACACGATGCCTAAGCCGATCCGAGTCCTGATCGACGGCACACCACTGCTGGGCAACCGCACCGGCATCGGCCGCTACACCGGTGCCCTGGCCGAGGAACTGGCCTCATCGTCCCATGTGGACATGCGCGCGGTAGCCTTCACCTTGCGCGGCTGGCGGGCGCTGCGCCGCGTGCTCCCGCACGGGGTGCAGGCGCGCGGCATCCCCGTCCCGGCCCGCTTGCTGAGGTTGGCCTGGCTGAAGGCACCGTTCCCCCCGGTCGAGCTGTTCGCCGGCCTGACCGATGTCGTGCACGGCACCAACTTCGTCCTACCAGCGGCCTTCCGCGCGGCAGGCGTGCTGACCATCCACGACCTGAACTTCCTCGACCACCCCGACGAACTGAACCGCTTCGACACCCACCTACCGGAACTGGTCGGCCTGTCGGCACGCCGCGCGGGAATCATCTGCACCCCGACCCGTGCTGTCGCGGAACAGGTTGTGGAGCGCCTTGAGGTGTCCGAGGACAAGGTCCGCGTCACTCCGCTGGGAGTAGACCCAGCCTGGTTCACCGCACGACCACCAAACCTGGACTTGGCCCGAAAGCTCGGTCTACCAGCGCAGTACTTGCTCTTCGTCGGCGCAGCAGGCCCACGCAAGGCACTGGAATGGCTCTTGAAAGCACACGCGGCAACCCCAGAACTCCCACCGCTGGTACTGGTCGGCCCCGGCCACCGCTCGTCCGACCAGCGCGTGATCACCACTGGTTATCTCTCGGAGAGCGACCTCCGCAGCGTCGTAGCGGGAGCAGGAGCCCTGGCCCTGCCATCCCGAGACGAGGGCTTCGGTCTACCGGTGCTCGAGGCAATGGCTTGCGATGTCCCGGTCGTGTGCACGGATATCCCGGCACTGCGCGAGGTAACAGGCGGCCACGCGCGGCTCGTTCCGTTCGGCGATACAGAGGCACTGGCCACAGCCCTCACCGACGCACTGGAAAACCCGGCAGACCCCACCACCATCTCGACTCGCCGCACCCACGCGGCCACCCACACTTGGCGCCGATGCGCAGAACTGACAGTGGCCGCATACCGAGCAGCAGCAAACCGGTAACCACCACACCACCAGCCTTACACCGCCGCTGCGCTGGCCCCCGCTATCCCCGGCCCCGACCTGGCCCCAGCCCAGCCCGGGTATCGCCAACGCCAGCCCAAGCCCCGGGGGCCTCGGCCGCCAAATCTCCGCCCCGCCACCACACCCCCAGCCCCAGCCCCAGCCCCAATGCTTTTGGTCATTCTTTCATTCCTATAAGCAACCCCGCTGGTTCCGGCGGCCCCGCTACGGATGCTCGATCTAGTGGACTCCCTTTGTGTGGGGGAGGAGTGCCGCTAAACTTGACCTGTGGTGGGGATGCCCTTCACCCCACGCTTTTTCCCCACCGCGGTGCTCTAGGGGCCCCGCGCAAAGGGAGTTCACTAGATCGAGCGCCCGCTCTTAACTTGGGCAACCTGTATGGGCTACTTTTGTTGGCTGAGCGTAGCTCGTACAGGTTGCCCGACTAAGACGCAGGCTCGATTCACTGAACTCACTTCGCGCGGGGCCCCTAGAGCACCGCGGTGGCGAAAAAAGGGCGGGTGAAGGGCATCCCCACCACACGGCAAGTTTAGCGGTACTCCTCCCCCACACGAAGCGAGTCCAGCAAATCGAGCACACGGGTGGCGGGTGTTGCGTACCAGCGGGCTTGGGATCCTGTTGCGTTCCAGCGGGGGCGGAATCGGTCGCGCACCAGCAGGGACTCGGGTTCTGGCGCGTTCCAGCGAGGGCGGTTCTGACGTTCGAGTAAGGGCGGGATCCTGTTGCGTTTTGGCGGATACAGAGGACTTCTTGATCAGCTCACGCCGGCGAGAAGCCGCCCGGGTGTGCTTTGAAGGCTGCCGTCAGTGCCTCTCGCCAAGGGCGCATCGCGGGCAAGCCCGCCTCCAGCCAAGCCCGGTCCGACAGCACCGAGTACGCAGGCCGCGCTGCCGTCGTCGGGTAATCCGCAGTGCCGCATGACTTCACCCGGGACGGATCCGCGCCCAACTCCTCGAACACCGCGCGTGCGAAGCCGGCCCAGGTCGTCGACCCGGTCCCAGTGCAGTGCAGCACCTTCGATGCCGGCGCGTCCCCCTCGACCACCCGAGCAGCCAATGCCGCCAACGCCCTGGCCAGGTCCCCAGTCCAGGTCGGCGACCCGACCTGGTCGTCCACAACGGACAACGTCTCCCGGGAAGCCTCCAGGCGTGCCATGGTCTTCACGAAGTTGGAGCCGAAAGCCCCGTAGACCCACGCGGTCCGCACGATCCAGGACCGTGCTCCCGAGCCCAGCACGGCCTCCTCCCCGGCCAGCTTCGTCAGCCCGTAGACCGACCGAGGACCGGGAGCATCGTCCACTTCGTACGGACGGTCCGCGTCCCCCGGGAACACGTAGTCCGTCGACACGTGGATCAATGGCACACCTCGTGACGAGCAGGCTGCCGCCAAGACACGGGGTCCGTCGGCGTTCACCGCGAAGGCGCGTGCGCGGTCTGTCTCTGCCTTGTCGACCGCCGTGTAGGCGGCGGCGTTGACCGCTACCACCGAGTCTCCGCGCGCCCGCGCTGAATCGGCCGCTGTGGACACTGCCTCGATGACCGAGCCCGCGTTGGTCAGGTCGAGGTCGGCGGACCCCGGTGCGTGCACCTCGAGGTCCAGCCCGGCCAGCTCGCGCCCGAGTTGTCCGCCACCGCCCGGTACCAGGAGAACGAGGGCCATGGTCAGGCCCCGGGGAGCGCGGCGCGCTGCTTGAGGGGTTCCCACCAGGCGCGGTTGTCGCGGTACCACTGGACGGTCTCGGCCAGGCCGTCCTGGAACGAGACCCGGGGCGCGTAGCCCAGTTCCGAGGCGATCTTGGTGATGTCGACCGAGTAACGGCGGTCGTGCGCCTTGCGGTCGATCACCGGCTGGACGAACGACTCGTCGGTGCCGGTGGCCGCGAGCAGCAGCGCGGTCAGCTCGCGGTTGGTCAGCTCGGTGCCGCCGCCGATGTTGTAGATCTCACCCGCCCGGCCGCCGTCGGCGACCAGCTGGATGCCGGTGCAGTGGTCGTCCACGTGCAGCCAGTCGCGCACGTTGAGGCCGTCGCCGTAGAGCGGGATCTTCTTGCCGTCCATCAGGTTCGTGGTGAACAGCGGGATGACCTTCTCCGGGAACTGGTACGGCCCGTAGTTGTTCGAGCACCGGGTGACGCACACGTGCAGGCCGTGGGTGCGGAAGAAGGACCGCGCCATCAGGTCCGAGGACGCCTTGGACGCCGCGTACGGGGAGTTCGGCTCCAGCGGGTGGGTCTCGGGCCACGAACCCTCGTCGATCGAGCCGTACACCTCGTCGGTGGAGACGTGCACGAACCGGCCGACGCCCGCGTCCACGGCCGCCTGCAGCAGGGTCTGGGTGCCGAGCACGTTGGTGAGCACGAAGTCCGCCGACCCCAGGATCGAACGGTCCACGTGCGACTCGGCGGCGAAGTGCACGACCAGGTCGACCCCGGACACGGTCTCGCGCACCAGCGCCGCGTCGGTGATGTCGCCCTCGACGAAGCGCAGCCGCTCGCTGCCCGCCACCGGGTCGAGGTTGGCCCGGTTGCCCGCGTAGGTCAGCTTGTCCAGCACCACGACCTCGGCGTCGGCCAGGCTCGGGTACGCGCCGCCCAGCGCCTGCCGTACGTAGTGCGACCCGATGAAGCCGGCACCGCCGGTCACCAACACCCGCATGTTCTGTCCACCTGTCCTCGTCGTCGCCCCAGAGTGTTCCACGTCGCTGTAAACGTCGACGCTCCCCGAACCGTGTTACCGGTGACGGCACTGAGGTGACAGCACTGACAGCCAGACCACACCGTCCTGGGTAGCCTGGGGCGTACAGGTCGGGACCGGGGAGGAGCGTGCGTGGACGAGCGTGCGCCTATGGGGGTCGAGAGCGCGCCGGGGGATGACTTACCCGGGCCGCGTCGAGCTCCGCTGTGGCTGCGGACCAGCGCGGCGCTGATGCGGGTCGTCGTGGCCCTGGTCTCGGTCGCGGTGATAGCCGCCACCGGGTACGGCTGGTGGACCTTCGGCGACATCGACGCGAACACCGTCACCACCGACGTCATCGACGAGCGGCCGCAGGCGGGTCCGGAGCCGCTCGACGGCGCCGTCGACATCCTGCTGGTCGGCATCGACAGCCGCACCGACGCCTTCGGCAACCCGCTGCCGAAGGAGGTCCTCGCCATGCTCAACGGCGGCAAGTCCGACGGCGAGCGCAACACCGACACCATGATCTTGGTGCACATCCCGTCGGACGGCAAACGGGCGGTCGCGTTCTCCTTCCCGCGCGACTCCTGGGTCGACGTCGGCGAGGGCTTCGGCAAGCACAAGCTCAACTCCGCGTTCGTCTACGCCTACAACGACGCGCGCAAGACCCTCGGGGCCCAGGGCGTCACCGACGCCAAGGAGCTCGACGCCAAGGCCACCGTCACCGGCCGGAAGAACCTGATCGCCACGATCGAGCGGCTGGTCGGCGAGTCGATCACCATCGACCGCTACGCCGAGGTCAACCTGGCCAGCTTCTACGAGGTCACCAAGGCCATCGGCGGGGTCGAGGTGTGCCTGAACAACGCGGTCGACGAGCCCAAGTCCGGCGCCCGGCTGCCCGCGGGCAGGCAGACCATCTCCGGCGCGGCGGCGCTGTCGTTCGTCCGGCAGCGCTACGACCTGCCCAACGGCGACCTGGACCGGATCGTGCGCCAGCAGGTGTTCCTCGGCGCGCTGGCGAACAAGGTGCTCTCGGCGGACATGCTGGCCAACCCGTCCCGGGCGAAGGACCTGGTCACCGCCGTGCAGAAGTCGGTGGTGCTGTCCTCGAACTGGAACCTGTCCCGATTCGCCGCCCAGATGCAGGGCCTGAGCAGCGGGAACATCGAGTTCCACACCATCCCGACGCAGGGCGAGGCCAAGATCGGCGGCGCCGACGTGATCAAGGTCGACCCGGCCCAGGTCGCCCAGTACGTCGAGGACGTGACCCGCGGCGCGGACCTCGCCTCCACCACGGGCAACCCGTCGACGACGACCACCCCGGCCACGACCACCCCGCGGGACATCGCCACCCCCGGCACGCCCACCACCAGCGGTCTGACCAGGAAGATCACCGTCGACGTGCGCAACGGCTCGACCACCCGCGGCCTGGCCACCACCGTGCTCGACGCGCTCGCCGGCCGCGGGTACGCCCGCGGCGACGTGGGCGACGCGGCCGTCCAGCCCACCTCGGTCATCCGGTACGCGGCAGGCGAGCTGGCCGAGGCCGAGGCGGTGGCGGGCTCGTTGGCGGCCCAGTTCAGCTACGCCGAGGACCGCACCCTGAGCGCGGGACACGTTCGAGTGGTGTTGGGCACGTCGTACCAGCCGGGGTCCACCGCCACCGCCGACCCGGTCGACCCGGTGCGCGCGCAGGTCCCGACCACCACACCGGCGAACACCCCGGCGACGATCGCGGCGGGCAGCGTCCCCTGCGTCAACTGACGCCCTGTCACGATCCGTGATCGACTCCGGCGACTCCGGGTGAATCGCACCGGATCGGTCGGTGACGTTGTCTAGCCTTGTCCCGTCGCCCATCGGGCGGAAGAGGGGGAACGACGTGACGGACCGGCCGGCGCCAGAATCGGCGGACGACGAACCGGTGGCGGACCCGCCAGGGCAGGCGGCCACCCCCGCCGAGCCCGTGGCACCCGAGGACAGCGCACCCGAACCGACCGCGGCCGAACCCGCCGACGAAGCGGTTCCCGCCAGCACTACCGCAGCTGTCGGCCAGGGCACCGAACCCGAACAGGCGACAACGCCCGAGTCACCTGCGGGCGGCGAGCCCAAAGCGGCACTCGACCGGGCCGCCGAGGACGAACCAGTCGACGGACGGCCCCGGCGCAGGCGCGTATCCGCGTGGTGGATCGCCGCGCGGACAGTGGTCGCACTGGTGTCCGGAGCGATCTTGGTCGGCTTCGGCACGGTCACCGTGCGTCTCGACAACTTCCAGGAGAGTGTCACCACCACGGACGCCCTGGCCCAGGCCCAGCAGGGCCCCGGCGCCCCGGCCGCCGACGACGGCGCCAGCGACATCCTGGTCGTGGGCAGCGACACCCGCACCGACCTGCAGGGCCACCCGCTCTCGGCGCGGGTGCTGCGCGAGCTGCGCACCGAGGCCACCGACACGATCAACACCGACACGCTGATCCTGCTGCGCGTCCCGCACAACGGCGGCAGGGGCTTCGCGATCTCCATCCCGCGCGACAGCTACGTCCCGGTGCCCGGCTACCGCGAGGAGAAGATCAACGGCGCCTTCGGCGTCACCAAGGCCCGGTTCGCCCAGGCCATGGTCGACCGCGGCGAGGGCGACCGGGAGAAGATCGAACGCGAGTCCGACAACGCGGGCCGCACCGCGCTGATCTCCACCGTCCAGAACCTCACCGGCGTCCGCGTCGACCACTACGCCGAGGTCACCCTCTACGGGTTCTACCTGCTCACCGAGGCCATCGACGGCGTCGACGTCTGCCTCAACCACGCCACCAGCGACACCGACTCCGGCGCCAGTTTCCGAGCCGGCCCCCAAACCGTGCGCGGCGGCGACGCGGTCTCCTTCGTCCGCCAGCGCAAGAACCTCCCGCGCGGCGACCTGGACCGGATCGTGCGCCAGCAGACGTTCCTGTCCTCGGCGATGAACAAGGTGCTCAGCGGCGGCACCCTGACCGACCCCGGCAAGCTCAACGCGCTGGAGTCGGCGGTGTCCAAGACCGTGGTGATGGACCCCGGCCTGCACTTCCTCGACCTGGTCAACCAGGCCCAGTCCCTGGCGTCCGGCCAGGTCACCTTCGTCACCATCCCGGTCACCGGCGTCGGCACCCGCACAGAGCGGGGCCAGAGCGTGGTCACCGTCGACCCCACCGCCGTGCGCGCCTACGTCGCGGGCCTGGCCAGCGAGAACCCACCACCGCCCCCGCCACCACCCCCAGCGACAACCGGTGAGAACCTGACAAGCAGGCGGCTGCTGAACCTCAACGCCCCCTCAGCCGTCCCGTGCATCGACTGACCGGAGTCCCGTTGAGCCTCACTGAGACACTCCTACGCCCACTGCCGTCGGCAAAGCCCCTCATCACCCACTACGACGACGCAGCGGGGACACGGGTAGAGCTATCGGTCGCCACCGTCCGAAACTGGGCAGCCAAGACCGCGAACTGGCTGGTCGAAGAGCACGACGTAGAACCGGGAACACCGGTAGCCGTGCAACTCCCCGCACACTGGCAGACAGCAGGCGTACTACTCGGCGCGTGGTGGGCCGGAGCACACGTGATCGCCGACGGCCCAGCCGCAGTCACCTTCGTCGCCCCCGGCGAGTCAGCGGATGGCACCGTCGCGGCAGTGTCCCTGGACCCAATGGGCCGAGACCTGGGCGGCCCCTCCGGCGGCGCGGCCGATTTCGTCGGCGAAGCAAGATTGTTCGGAGACGACTTCTTCGGACCATCAGTCCCAGGATCAACCCTCGCCCTGGCAGGCATGACTGTCGACGAAGTCCTAACAGTGGCAAAGGGCCTCCCAGAAGGCACACGACTGCTGTCGACACTGGCCTGGACAATCCCAGACGGCGTACTAGCGGCACTGGTAGCCCCGCTCGCAACAGGCGGCTCCCTAGTCCAGGTAACAAACCCCTCCCGCCTCGACTCCCACCGCACCGCAGAACGCACCACAGTGGACAGACTGGCCTGAACCCCGAGTCCCACAACACCTTCACGGCAAGCCGACCCAGAATCTCGTCGCAGAGACCCGCAAACCCATGCCCGGCCCACCCCACCGTTCAATCCCACTTTTGTCCTCAAAGCCTCACCCCACAAAGCCGCACCCGCCCACCAGTCCTGCTCGATTTGGTGAAGTGGCTCTGCAACCCGCTCCCCAACCAGGCCACGCCCTCCCGCCCTCCTGCTCGATTGGGTGGAGTGGCTTTGTTTGGGGAGAAAAGAGGCGCTAGCCTGACCCAGGCGGTGGGTATCCCTTTCCCACCCGCTCTACCCACTGCGCCTCTTTTCTTAGGGGCCCCGAACAAAGCCACTCCACCCAATCGAGCACCCCCACCCAAGCCAAAACCCAAGAGCCAGGAGCACACGTGAAGTCGTTCAACGGCAAGACAGCCGTAGTGACAGGCGCAGGCTCCGGCATCGGTCGAGCCCTGGTCCACGCCCTCCTGGCCGAAGGCGCCCAGGTAGCCGCCTCCGACATCAACCCCGACGCTCTAGCCGAAACAGCCGCCCAAGCGACCGGCACCCTGCGCACCTACCACCTCGACGTAGCCGACCGAGACGCGATCTACGCCCACGCCGCCCAGGTCGAAGCCGACTTCGGCCGCACCGACCTGGTGGTCAACAACGCCGGTGTCGCGCTCAAGGGCAGCGTCCGCGAGATGTCCGACGACGACCTGCGCTGGGTCATGGACATCGACTTCTGGGGCGTCGTGCACGGCTCGCGTGCGTTCCTGCCCGCTCTGGTGGCCGCGCGTGGCCACCTGGTGAACGTGTCGAGTGTGTTCGGGTTCATCGGGGTGCCCACGCAGAGCGCGTACAACGCGGCCAAGTTCGCCGTGCGCGGCTTCACCGAGGCCCTGCGGCAGGAGATGCGCCTGGAGCGCACCGGGGTCGGGGTGTCCTGCGTGCACCCTGGCGGTATCAAGACCAACATCGCCCGCAACGCGCGCACGTCGGACCCCACCGAGGCCGCCGATTTCAGCCGCTCCCTGGACCAGGTCGCGATCACCACACCCGAGGCGGCCGCGCACACCATCCTGACCGGGGTGCGGCGCGACCGGGCCCGCATCCTGATCGGGCCGGACGCCTACGTGATCGACGCCCTGCCCCGCGTGTTCGGCTCGCTGTACCAGCCACTGATCAAGGCGGCGGTCCGCCGCCTCTCCCGCTGACCCCGGCAGGCTCAGCCCATGGTCTTCTGACCGTCGAGGCTCTCCCGGATGATGTCCGCGTGCCCCGAGTGCTGCGCCGTCTCGGCGATGAGGTGCAGCAACACCCGCCGAATCGACCACGCCTTCCCCGGCTCGAACCACGGCGCCGACGGCAACGGGAAAGCCTTGTCCAAATCAGCCGTCTTGACCAACTCATCGGTGCGGGCGGCGACCGCCTCGTAGTTGGCCAGGAAGTCGGCGAGCTTCTCACCAGGGTTCATCCGGTGCTCATCCGCCCAGTCACCCTGCTCGCTGCGCATCAACTCGGCCCCACCAACCATGAACCGGTACCAGGCCGACTCGGTAGCGGCGACGTGCTTGATGATTCCCCCGATCGTGAGCGCACTGACGGTCGACCGCTCCCCAGCCTGCTCATCGGTGAGGTCCTGCGCGGTGAACCGCAGGAAGAACCGGTGCCGGGCAAGGCTCTCCAACAGGTCCGCCCGCTCATCACTACGCAGCTCGGTCCCGGCGTCGGCGCTGGTCATCGGTAGTCCCCTTCGGTCTGTCTCGGTCTCTTGAGGACAACTCTAGGACCTCTTGCGGACAACTTCAGTCCGCAACCAGAACAGGTTTTGACCGGCCGCCGCGGCCACCCGCCAGCCGCCGACCTGAAGTCGCCACACAAGGAAACTTACGTGGTCTGACAGGATGGCGTCATGGACGAGGACCTCGCGGACGTACTGGGCACGGAGGAGTCACCCGGCCTTGAGTTCAAGCAGTCCGTGAAGGACACCGGCGCTCTGCTGTCCACGATCTGCGCGTTCGCGAACGACCTGCCCAAGCTCTCCGGCGGCGACCTCCTGATCGGCGTGGATGACCGCGGAAAGCCCGTTGACGGTGTCGACACCTCCGACAAGGCGCTCCTGACGCTGACTGAGATGCGTGACAGCGGGAAGATAATCGATCGACCCTCGATGGTCGTGACCCGAGCGGTTTTCGCGGGCAGAACAGTGATCCGGATCAGGGTCGAGGCCTCGAACACCCCGCCGGTGCGCCTCAACGGAACGGCGTGGGTCCGGCCGGGCCCGACCACGAGGCGGGCATCTCGCGACGACGAGCGGGTCCTCACCGAGAAGCGGCGAGCCAAGGACAAGCCGTTCGACGCACGCCCGCTCCAGGACTCGTCGCTGGAGGACATCGACCTGGCCTTGTTCACCAACGACATACTGCCCGCCTTCGTCGCTCCCGAGGTCCTCGAGGAGAACGGCAGGCCACTAGCCCAACAACTGGCCTCCCTCGGCGTGACCGACAGCGAGGAGGTCCCTACCGGAATGGGGCTGCTGCTGGCCGGCCTCAACCCGACCGCCTTCATCCCGGGCGCGTACCTGCAGTTCATCCGCTACGAGGGCACCACCGTCGACGGCCCGATCTCCGATTCGCAAGAAATACGCGGGAACCTGGTCGACTCGGTCGAACGCCTCCAATCGGTCCTGCGGGGGCACCTGCACACCCGTGTCGAGTCCACCGACGGATTCCGCGAACACGACGTTCCGGACTACCCACTCAACGCTTTGCGCGAAGCGTGCATGAATGCCATCATCCACCGGAACTACGAGACATCGTACGCGCCAACGAAAATAGCCTGGTTCTCCGATCGAATCGAGATCACGAATCCAGGCGGGCCATTCGGACAGGTTCGCGTCGACAACTTCGACCGGGTGACCGACTACCGGAACCCCTCGCTGGCAGGCGCCATGAAGGCACTGGGGTTCGTCAACAGGTTCGGCCGCGGCATCGGCCGGATCCAGGCCGCCCTGCGCGACAACGACAACCCGGCCGCGGAGTTCGTCGTCGATGACTCATCCTGGCTGGTCACCATCAGGAAGCCGGCATGATCTCCCTCGCGCTGTTCAACAACAAGGGCGGGGTCGGCAAGACCACCCTGACCTACCACCTCGCACACATGCTCCAGCGCCTCGGCCTCCGCGTGCTCGCGGTCGACCTGGACCCGCAGTCGAACCTGACGTCGGCCTTCCTCAGCGAGGACGACCTGGCAACCCTGTGGGACGAACCCCAGTCTCCTGCCTGGCAGGTGGAGCAACCCGCCATAGGCGTCTTCCCGCAGATCCCGGATGGGGTGGGCACCATCGCCCAGTCCGTCCAACCCATTATGGACGGGCTGGGCGACATCCACCACTTCCCCCCGGTCGAGATCGCGTCGGGGCTGTTCCTCATCCCGGGCGATCTCGACCTGAGCGCTTTCGAGGACAAGCTCTCGGATGCGTGGCCGCGGAGCTTCCCGGGCAAGGACTTGGCAGCGATCCGAACGACGACCGCTTTCTACCGGACGATCTTGGTCGCCAGCCACCACGTGGACGCCGATATCGTCCTCATCGACGTCGGACCGAACCTCGGCGCCATCAACCGGGCCGCCCTCCTCGCCTCGGACGTCGTCTTGATGCCACTCGCCGCCGATCTGTTCTCGCTGCGCGGCTTGCGGAACCTGGGCCCCACTTTGCGCGAATGGCGCACAACCTGG
This sequence comes from Actinokineospora sp. NBRC 105648, assembly GCF_030269645.1. Taxonomy (GTDB): domain Bacteria; phylum Actinomycetota; class Actinomycetes; order Mycobacteriales; family Pseudonocardiaceae; genus Actinokineospora. The sequence goes on from NZ_BSTR01000008.1 coordinate 128,022, forward strand.
CAGGAGACCATCCTGCCCAAGCTGCCCGAGAGCATCCCCGCTCCCGGCGGCCACATGAGTCCACTGGGCTATGTCATCATGCAGCCGACAATGCGCCTGGATCGCCCGGTAAAGGCCTACCGGCGCTGGCTCGAACGCATTCCAAGCGTTTTTGAGACCGCCGTCCTGGGCCGCGCGGAACCCGAAGAGTCATCTCAGGCGTACGAGATCGCGACCTTGAAGAACTACCAGAGCCTGATGCCGCTCGCTCATGACGCACGCAAACCCATGTTCGACCTGAGAACCGCGGACGGCGCGATCGGCAGCATGCAATCCTACGTCCAGCGCTGCTATCAGGACTTCAGGAATCTGGCCCACAAGATAGTTGCCCGCCTGGACGACGAGCACCTCAAGGGCAAGATCCGACACTGATCGCCCGCGATGGAAACCACGCGGGCAGGCGCACGACGGGACGGCCCAACCGAAATCGGGCCGTCCGGAGACCTTCGTCTAGCGGTGGAACTGGCCCTTGAGCAGTGCCCGGGCCATGACCATGCGCTGGATCTGGTTGGTGCCCTCGTAGATCTGGGTGATTGCAGTCCTGGGTAAACGCCACCAGGACGTATCCGAGGAAAACAGCCTCTGACCTGGTCTTTCACCTCTCGACACTTCTCACCGTGTTGCACTGCTTTTCGACCTCTCACGGCCTGTAGACGGCCTGATCTTGATGCCCCGCCCGCTCCTCCTGGGACGCTCGGCGGGGCACGATCATGTCCGCCCCGGCCGCTCTGGGAGGCGAGACGACCGGGTGACTCAACTCCCTGGGGCTTGGTCGCCCCCGCTTCCTCACTCCCTGGGGCTTGGTCGCCCCCGCTTCCTCGTCCCGGCCGCCCTAGCGGTGGTGGGGCGGTGTCAAGGGTCGGGCTCGCCCGATCGCGCAGCGACGCCGTAGGCGCCCTTGATGCCGGTCCGTCACCGTTAGACGATTGCGCGAGGGAGGAAGCCCCCCGCTCAAGGAGGAGCCTCGAAGCCGCGGTGACCTCGCCAGCTCAAGCCACAGCCGTGCCGTCTGTGCGGCGTGGCGCTCCCCACCGACACCCAAGGCCGTGCCACGCGCCCGCGCGGGCGGAGCGGAGCGGGAGCCCGCGCCGTGGCGCGATGAGTCCGGCCCCGAGCGGTGGTGACGGGCCAGCACGAGCCGCGCCGCGCAGGCGGCGCGGCCTTGATCCCATAGAGGCGACTTCAGCAAGAACTACTTGTCCAGATCGTCGAAGATGCTGCGTGTACTGTCGAAACTATTCTTATGTGAAGTGGCGTAGGATTCAACTGGTTCTCGTTGTTCTCTAGATGCGTCAATCTCGGCGATCATTTGTTCGATCTTCTTAATATAGTACGTCAATGAAGTCAACGTATCGTAATCGCCCGCAAGGGCGTCAGCGTAAGTTTCGAGGGTGTCGACTAGCGGACCGTAGTAGTCCTCAGCAGAAGTCTTATCGTCTATCTCACTATTGTAGTTCCAAGTGTGTAAAACTTCATCCAAATTCGGAACAAGAATGTCTTTGACGGATTTCAGTATGTCACCGCGCTCCTGTTCGGTCAGCAAGATTCTGAACTCGGGAAGCACCAGCCATCCTTCATCTGGCGTATCAATAGCCAGCTCACTCACCATCTCCAACACCTTCTGCCGCTCACCCTCACCCAAAAGACCCTCTTGCAGAAGGCGGGCCAGTACTCGCGGCGATGGCATCGCGCTCAGATATGAGTTCAACAGTAGAAGTTCGTGCACAAAATTGGGATCAACCCCCATATAGGAGATGATGAAATCTTTTGAGCTGCGATCGACGAAGAAGTTGTGCCATTGCTTACTGGTACCCCAATTCTTCATTGCCCTGGCTTTGCAATCGAACATCTTCTTCGCAACTATCGTAAAGAGGGTGGGCGATACAACTACCAAGGCGCCCCGCAAGGCTCCACTTCCGCAGTCAACCTGTGTCAGCAGTGTCGAGTCGCTGAGACCGCGCACAAATACATCTACAAGTGCCGAGTTGTTTCCGATGAACTGCGCGAAACCCTCACGCAAGGTAGGGTGATGAAAGTCGAGAACTCCGTCGCTTCTGTACCGCAGGAAAGCATCGAGCAATGATCTTATTGCTGATTGCACTAGGATTTCACTAGTTCCTAGCTTCGAAATGACTCCTAGATCCAACTCCGATGGCGCGAACGGCTCTACTATTCCGTCGTTCATATAGATAATCGCAAGTGCGGCGATATGCTGATCTTCAAGACCCTCGTAGATGTCCGCAAGTAGCTGGGGTGCACGCTCCATGAACGCCAAGACATTTTTTTCCGTGCAAATCAGTCCAGCAGTAAAGGATCTTCTTCCAAGTCGCCTGGCCGCTTCCGGCCTGAACGGCTTCACCTTTGAAACTTCATTCAGACAGTCTTTGACTGCCGCCCGGAATGGGCGAGATTGATCACCCATCTTTACGTGATTGTATAGTATTTGTCTCTTTTCCGACAGAGTTAAGGTGGCGACATCGACAACAACGCGACTCTCAGCGAGCAGAGGGTAGTAGTACTCCTTAAGATACTTCCTTGCCTCTGCGTAGATATAACTCCGGGAGGTGAGAACGAACTTCGCTCCGCCCGATATTGCCGACATCATCTTAACAAGGCTTTTGGCCCATTCGTCTGTCAGGTTTCGATCATGACGAACGACACCGAAGGCGTCATCGATCCAAAAGAACTGGTTCGGCTCATTTGGATTCCAGTGTTGAACAAACTGCTCCGGCGTTTCCACCTTTACAGTGGAGCAACCCCACGAGTCCAGCGCAGTCATTGCCAGCACCGATGCAATTACTGTCTTGCCTACAGCAGGCTCCCCCAGAAGCAGGACGAATCCATTTTCTTGAATTGCCTGCACCGCATCAAGATAAGGTTGCGTAACGACAAAAGTCGACAAATCCGGTTTGAGATAGTCGATCAAATTTCGCGCTTGGGCGTAACTGCGCTCATCGATTATTTGCGATAGATCTCCCAGTCCATAGATGCGAGGCACAAGCGCTCGCAGTTTTGGATTCTTGGCAATAGTTTGGTTGATCCAACCTCCCGCCAGTACAACCACATTCTTAGCACCATGCCTTTTACCTTCAACAACGATATCTTTCTCGGAATTGCCGGTAACACGTGCGTTTGTCACCAGGACGTAGGATTCGCAAATGCCGTCCGCAACCAGTTTCCTGATTTTGTCGAACTCGTCAGCGAGCATAGACTTGCTAAGTGTCCCCCCGGCGTTCGTCGTGTGCTTGCACTGCACAACAATGGGTCCGCTCAACAGGTTGTCGATTCCAAGTTCGGGGCAAGGTTTCCAAGTTCCATAGAATGCTCCATCCCGCCCGCCATCATTACTATCGGCGAAAGGTTGGACCGACTGACCCAGCAGTTCACCCAAGATGAAGGCTACTAGGTCCTGAAACGCCCTCCAGCCAAGCGTATGCAGCTCGAACGAGGGAACCCCAGGCGCGATAGCTTTCTTCATAGTGCGCGTCCTAACTTCGAGCGGACCCTATTGGGGTAATATCGCACAAGTCAGCAATAGCGTTACGTCAATCCAGAACGCAACACGGAACCGTCCACAGGACCGTTCGCTGACTCGAGGTTATACCTAATCTCCCGCAATAAGATCGAGCAGAGCTGACCCGGCGGAGCTTGCGAATCCAACTGCGGAAGACGCCTCGGAAGTATAGGGTAGTCCGACCGCATCCGTAATTCTCGCTCCCGCTTCCCGTGCAAGAAGCACGCCAGCGGCCATGTCCCACGGCGAATTAGACAGGATAATGGCGGCGTCGGTACGGCCTTCGGCGAGCCAGGCTAGGTCGATGGCGGCGGAGCCGAACATACGAATGCGTTCGACGTTGGCCGCTAGGCGCGCGGTGACGGCCAAGCGTTCACGGTTCTTTTCCGGGGCGCCAGGGCCTACGGCGTAGTCACCTAGGGAGACGATGGCAGAGGACAGGTCTGTGGTGGTGCTGGCCGTGATGGGGCCGGATTGGTTGTAGGCGCCCCCGCCTTCGGTGGCGGTGTAGTGCATGTTGAGGGCGGGAAGGTCGATGACGGCGACTACGGGGCGGTCGTTGGTGACCAGGGCTAGGGAAACGGCGAAGAGAGGGAGGCCGTGGACCAGGTTGGAGGTGCCGTCGATGGGGTCGAGGGTCCAGACGGAGTCGCCGGGGGCTGCGGTGGTGCCTTCTTCTTCGCCTAGAAAGCCGATGCCGGGGGTTTGTACGGCGAGGTAGGCGCGGACGGTGCGTTCGATGGTGATGTCGAGGTCGGTGACGCGGTCGCGGTCGCCCTTGTCGCGAACGGTGAGAGGGCCTGCGCGGGCGATGAGGTCGCGGGCGATGTTGACGGCGTCTTCGGCGATCTTGAGGTGGGCCTGGTGCTCGTTCACGCGGTGACCTCTCGGGATCGGCTCCATAGGGATTCGAAAACTTGGCAGAACGTCTCGTAGAGGCCCGGGGTCTCGCCGCGTTCGGCGACCAGGGTGGGGGACTCGATTCCGCGGCCATCGGATAGATACGGCTGCACCACGCACAGGGCATCGTCGACGATCGTGATGTTGAAACGGATGGTCTCGTCGTAGACGTGCAGGCGTAGGCGGGGGGTGGCGTCGGGGGTGAGTTTGAGGGCGACGCGCTTGAGGGCGCCAATGTTGACGTCGGTGAGGGTGGACAGGAGGTCGCCGGGGTGGCCTTCCTCGGCGCCGCGTCGGCGGATGGCTTCGCCTGCGGGGTCGAGGAACAAGCAGTCGACTTCGGTGCCGCCTTCGATGAGGTCGATCAAGTCGCGGTCGGGGTACTGCTGGCAGAGCAGGTTGAGCGACAGGCCGACCATGCGGATGGAGCGGGCGCCGTCGAAGAGCTTGTGCGGCGGCATGTGGTGGTGGAACTCGGATCGGCTGGTATAAGCCGCTGTGAGCCCTGCCAACTCGGCACGGGCAACAGAGGCAGGGGCGACGCGCTCGGGAGTTGAGGCGGGCTCGGGGATGAAGTCCATGCCGCCTAGGTAGGGCTTGAAGAGCTGTTCGGCCGACCAGTTCGGGAACATTGTTTCCAGAATCCGGCAGTGGTCCGCATATGGCAGACCGAGGAGCTCGCCGGAAATCCAACGGTAGAACTGTGCCTTACTCGGATAGCCGCCAACTAGAGACGGGTCTACCCTTTTCGCGGCGCGATCGTATTCGCGACAGAAAGCCCGGTGGCCTTGCAGATGGCGCTGTTTGAGCAGCACTTTCAACAGGATGGTCGTCTCGGTCAACGGGCGCCTCCCACCTCGGTGGACGTCCCGACGCTACCACATAGACGAGACAGAGACGAGACCGCCTGAGTGTCAGGTGAGGCCAGGCGGGACTACGGCGGTGTCTCGACGGGACTCACCAGTGCCGAAGCTGTAGTCAGCGGCCGGAGCGGGTCGCAGACACAGCGGAGGTATGGACACCAATGGGTATCAGCAAAGGGCACCGATTTCCGGTCGAGTTCGCGGACGCGTTTCCTCAGGGTCTAATTCTCATCGGCGACGTGGCGCCGGACAACGAGTACCAGTCGCGGGACGACCGGTCGGCGGGTCGGCCGGTGCGGCAGCGGGTGGACGAGATGACCGGGCAGCGGCAGTGGAAGGCGAACGTCACCGACCCCAGCGAGCAGAACGCCAAGCGGGCGTCGTTCGAGTTGACGTTGGTCGCCGAAGTTCAGCCGGTGCCGACCACGTCGGAGGTGCTGCCGGGCATGCGGGCGATCGAGCTGCTCGGGCTGACGGCTGAGCCACGTGTCGCGGGCAACGGTGAGTTCAAGTACCAGTCCTACGTCTACCGCGCCACCGGGTTCGCGGCGGCGGCTCCAGCCAGCGGCGGAGCACGGGTAGGCAGGGGCGATACAGCCAGCAAGGCGGCGTAGGCCATGGCGCAAGAGCCCTCGGAATCGGCGGTGCCCTTCCGTGACTGGCCTGGGTGGGGACGGGACTGGAACGTCCCGCCTGTACCGGGCGAGATGGTCAAGCGCTGGCAGGAGGCGTATCGACGCTTCGGTCAGGCGTACGAAGCAACGGCGAAGCGGCCACCGGGTGACGTCAACGCGGCCCGAGAGTTGGCGGAGGCGTCGTGGAACGTGGCGGTGTTGTGGCGTGAGATCGCCGGGACGGCGGGTCTTCCGTGGTGGTTGCTGGCGAGCCTGAACGCGGCGGCTCAGGCGTTTGAGCAGCAGGCTAGGGACTGGAACGCGCGATCCCGTGTCGACGTCGATGTTGCCCCCGGTCACCCGCGTGTGCGGCGTGACAGTGGAACGCGATAGCGATGTCCGCCGCGAGGGTGCGGGTTGGCACGGGGCCGGGTGAGATCCGCCTGTTGCGTGCCGCGCATAAGGCGTTGGTCGCGATTCGCCCAGCCCCGTCGGCTCCTGTCTCCGATTGGAGGAAGTACTACTACCACAGCGCTGCCACCTATCGGAAAATATCCCAAGTAGACGCGGGCAACGTCACTGAAGCGCTGTATTGGGCAGAACGCGAACACGAGAAGGCGCAACGGCCGCTGGACAAGATCCCGACCGACGCGATCGGAACCGGGCCGCACAAGGTCCGCTTCCGGTCCCTCGATGCGTTGTGCAGAGAGCTGGACGACACGCACCCGAGTATGAACGCCCAGCCTTCAGTGTGGTTGACCTATCACGAGTACTGCGCAGAACTGTTCGCTGCTGTAGCGGAGATCGACCGGTGGAACCACCATTTGGCGCTCTACTACGCCGATAAGAGCCGACAAGCCGCGCGGGAAATACGAAGCAAGGAGGCATGAGAAGACTGCGATTGCCCTGGGGTACCGGATAGGTGACCGCCGTGGTCGCGGCCAACGTGTACTGGCGGTGGAGGCGCCGCAGCTTCTACCCCAGGGCAAGGGATCGGTTCCCGAGTCCTCCGGGATGGACGATCGAGCACCACCGGGACTACACCCGGTTCTGCCGAAAATGCGATCTGGTCAACACTCGGGATCACTGCGGAACCTTGATGGCCCGGCTGAAATTAGGGGTGTACCAGCCAGAGGATTGAACAACCAAGTCCAAATTGGAGCTAATTTACCGCGCGTGGGTCGTGCGGCGATGACGCGCGGTTTGATCGTACTTTCAGGAACGTTAGGTCACAGAAGCGGATTCTGGTTTGGCGGCCTTTTCCGCTTCTGCGCCTGTCCACTCGGGGAGTAGACGTGGCAAGGGTAGAACAGTGCTCGGGGGCTCCCGCAAGGGGGCTCACCCGGATGCGGTGCGAGAAATGCAAGCAGTTTGCCCGGTTGTTGCCCGGTGACACCGACTGCGCGGCGTGCATGGGTGTGTTGGCGCTTGAGTTCAGCGGCGTCGGTCACCCCGTGCATGCGGTTGTGCGGGGTGGTTGGTGAAGGGCAGTAGGTGGGTTGAGCCGGCGCCGTTGGAGGTTGCCCGGCCCCGGTTGCCGTGGTGGACCATGCTTCCGCGTTGGGTGAAGCTGGTTCTGCTGCCGTTCGCGTTGGTCGTGGTGGCGATGTGGGTGGCGGTCAAGGTGGCGCGGGTGGTGTGGTTCTACCCGGTCTCGGTTGTGCTCGGCCTGGTCGCGTTGGTGCTTCACGGGTGGGTGGGGCCGTGGGTGCTCGGGGCGGTCGTGGCGGTGGCTGCGGTGGGGTTGTTGGTGTGGTGGTGGCGGGACAAGACCCGGTTCGACATCTGGTTGCGGTGGCCGCGTACGGAGTTGCGGCGGGCTGCGGTGTACGCGCACCAGTGGCGGACGGTGGCGCGGTTGTCGAACCTGACCGCGTCCGCGAAGGGCCGTGAGTACTTGCCTCGGTTGCGGCGGACCAGGTCGGAGGGGTGGCGGGACCGGGTTCGGGTGCGGATGGTCAAGGGCCAGGCGCCGGAGCAGTGGGAGGCGCGGGCGTCGGGGTTGGCGCACGCGTTCGGGTCGCGGTCGTGTCGGGTGCGGGTGATCCGGCCCGGGGTGATCGAGCTAGATTTGGTGCATTCCAACCCGCTGGCCTCGCCGGTGGCTCTGCCCGCGATGGGCACCGAATCGGCGGTGGATCTGCGACGGGTGGTCGTCGGCCGCACCGAGACCGGCAAGCCGTGGCGGCTGCGGCTGCTGGGCAACCACCTGCTCACCGTGGGGGTCTCCGGCGCGGGTAAGGGGTCGCTGTTGTGGGCGGTGGTGTGGGCGTTGGCGCCGTTGGTCGAGGCCGGTGCGGTGCGCCTGGTGGGCATCGACCCCAAGGGCGGGATGGAGCTGGGCCAGGTCCCGGAGGTCTTCGACCGGGTCGCCTACGACAACGGCGAGGCCGCGGTGACCCTGCTCGAACAGGTCGCGGTTCAGGTGCGGGAACGCGCGGCGACGTATCGGGGTGTGCGGCGGCTGTGGGCTCGGGAGACCGGGGAGCCGTTCACGCTGCTGATCGTCGACGAACTTGCCGATTTGATCGCCTATCAGACCGACAAGCGGTTACGGGAGCGGGCTCAGGCGGCGTTGCAGACGATCACCTCCCAGGGCCGGGCGCCCGGGTTCGGGGTGTTGGCGTTCGTGCAGGACCCGCGTAAGGAGGTCGTGCCGTTCCGGAACCTGTTCCCGACCCGGATCGCGATGCGTCTGGATGAGGCCGTCCAGGTGGACATGGTCCTCGGGGACGGGTTGCGGGCGCGGGGGGCGAACGCCCACGAGATCAGCGAGAGCACCCCTGGTGTCGCGTGGATCAAAGTGGACGGTCAGCGTGATCCGGTGCGGGCGCGGGCGTTCCATGTCACGGACACGAACTTGGTGGAGCTGCGGCACTACATCACCGGCGGCTCGGCCACCATCATGCCGTTCCCGGACCGGGCACCGCGTGAGATCGAAGGGGGGACGGCGGCATGAGCGACACCACTGTGCCCCAGCTACCCACCCGAGGGCCACTGTCCGCCGATGTCGTGCGGGCGACAGCGGAACAGCACGGGGTCTGTGTGCGGCCGTTCACGATGGAGGTCACCGACTCGGATACCGGGGCGGTGAAGTACATCGGGGTCCCGTGTGGTTCCACAGTGGAATCGGTGTGCCTGCCGTGTGCGCGCAAGGCACGGGCGCTGCGCATGGTCCAGTGCCGCGAGGGGTGGCACCTCACCGAGGAACCCGCCACCGCCACCGCCGCGCCTACCGGGGATCAGCGGGCGTTGGTGGAGCTGCGCGCGGACCTGGTGGCCGCCTACCGGGATGCGGTGGGAGCGGACGCCGATGATCTGCGAGAGGAGATCCGCTCGGTTGACGACGAGCTTCACCAGCTCGGGGTGCGGGGACGGCTGCCCAACCCGGACGGCGCGGCCAAGCGGGCACCCCAGCGGTCGACCAGGCGGCGGCAGGACACGCCGAACCTGCCCCGGCGACGGGTGGAGAAACGCACCCTCGGACGCGAGTTCGCCGGCGGCTACCGACCGTCGATGTTCATCACCCTGACCTGCGACACCTACGGGCCGGTGCGCTCGGACGGCTCACCGGTCGACCCCGCCCGCTACGACTACCGGCGGGCCGCACGGGACGCGGTGCACTTCGCCTCCCTGGTCGACCGGTGGTGGCAGAACCTGCGCCGTGTCGTCGGCTGGGACGTGCAGTACTTCGCCACGGTCGAGCCCCAGCGTCGGGCGGCGCCGCATCTGCACACCGCGATCCGGGGCAGCGTCGCGCACGAGGTGATCCGCCAAGTCACCGCGGCCACCTACCTCCAGGTGTGGTGGCCCGCGCATGATGAGCTGGTCTACGGCGCCGGTCGGGTGCCGGTGTGGGACGGGGAACGGTTCGCCGACCCCGACACCCGGCAACCTCTCGCCACCTGGGCCGATGCGCTCGACCAGGTGGACGCACCCGCACACGTGGCCACTTTCGGCGCTCAGGTCCATTCCAAGGGCATCCTGGGCGGTTCCGAGGAAGCTGGACGGCACATCGGCTACCTGACCAAGTACCTCACCAAGTCCACCGGTGAAGTCGTCTCGGCCGACACCAGCACACAGCGAGACCACCACGACCGCCTTCACGCGGAACTGGCGGTGACCCCGTGTTCGCCTCGCTGCGCGGTCTGGCTGCTCTACGGCATCCAACCCCAGGGCGCGACCAGCCGCACCACCCCCGGGCACTGCAAAGGCCGCGCGCACCGCCGCACCACCCTCGGCCTACCCGGTCGACGCGTGTTGGTGTCGCGGAAGTGGTCAGGGAAGACCCTCGCCGAACACAAGGCGGACCGAGCCGCGTTCGTCACCGAGACCCTGGCCGCGGTGGGCATCGTCAAACCCGCCCCAGACACCTCGGCGTTGGTCTGGCGCAAGCTCGCGCCCGGCGACCGCAACGCACCACCCCGGGATCACCTCGTCATGCGCGCCATCTCCGAACGCGTCACCTGGCGGGCCGAATACGAACGGGCACTACTGGCCGCCCACGGGCCGCCGGGTGGTCTCGATGTTTCAGCAACTCAAACGATAGCGGCCTGACCTGGGGGAATTGTCATGGACAACGTGCGCAGTATCGACCGGCTGTGGTCGGTGGAGGACGTCTCGGCCTATCTCGGTGTGCCGGTGAAGACGCTCTATCAGTGGAAGTGGCGGGGCCAGGGGCCGCCGGTGCGCAAGATCGGACGTCATCTGCGGTATGACCCGGCCACGGTGCGGGCCTGGGCTACGGAAGCGGCGTAGGCGCGCCATGGGACATGTTCAGGATCGGTGGTACCGGTCGAAGGTCGACCCGGCCACAGGCAAGAGGGTGCGGGAGAAGACGGAGCTTCACGGCACCGGTGAGCGGTATCGGGTGCGGTATCTGGACCCGGCGGGACGGGAGCGGTCAAAGAGTTTCCCGGACAAGCAGAAGCGGGCGGCCGACAATTTCCTGTTGGCGGTGGAGAACGACAAGCGGGAGGGCCGCTATCTCGATTCGCGCGGGGATCGGGTGCTGTTCCGGCAGCAGGCGGAGAACTGGATCAAGGGCCAGTCAGACGACCCGGCGACACGGGAGGTGCTGCGGAGTCGTCTCGACAGCAAGATCCTTCCCGCGCTGGGTGACCTGCCGTTGACGAAGATCAGACCCTCGACCATCCGGGACTGGTTGGGGGAGATCGAGGACCAGGCGGCCAACTACAAGGTGGTGCTGTTCAGCGCGGTGAGCGGGGTCCTGGAATCGGCTGTCGATGACAGGTTGATCGGGACGAACCCGTGCAAGGTGAGCACGATCCGTCGCCCTACCGGGGGCAGTGGCGCGGTTAAGGAGGTGTGGCCGGAAGAGCGGGTGAAGGCGATCCGGGACGGCATCGTGGAGCGGTGGCGGATCGTGGTGACGCTCGGGGCCGGGTGTGGGCTGCGGCAGGGTGAGCTGTTGGGGCTCTCGCCGGATGACGTCGACGAACAGAACATGGTCGTCCATGTCCGGCGGCAGCTCCGGACCGTGGGCGGGGTGAAGGTGTTCGCGCCGCCCAAGGGTGGCAAGACGCGGACGGTGCCGTTGTCGGCCGGGCTGCTCGATGAGATCCGGTGGCACCTTGCCGACTACCCGGCGCCCGTGGTGACGCTGCCCTGGCGCAAGTCCAACGGTGAGCCGACCACGGTCCGGGTGCTGGCGTCCGGGGAGCACGGGCGGCTCTACTCCGGTGACCTGTTCAACAAGACCATCTGGGCGGGGGCGTTCCGGCGGGCCGGGCTCAAGCCCGCCAAGCAGGTGGACGGGATGCACGCGCTCCGGCACTTCTACGCCTCGGTGCTGTTGGCTCAGGGCGTCTCGGTCAAAGAGCTGGCGACCTACCTCGGTCACGCTGACGCCGGGTTCACCCTCCGGGTGTACACCCACCTCGTCCCGTCGAGCCACGAGCGGGCGCGCCTGGCGGTCGATTCGGTGTTCGCCCCGCCTGGTGCCGCTGACGGCCTGGGGACGGCCTGATCATGAAAACCAGCCGTCCCCAGGGATCGTCGAACAAGATCAATCTAGCCCTTGAGCAGCGCGCGGGCCATGACCATGCGCTGGATCTGGTTGGTGCCCTCGTAGATCTGGGTGATCTTCGCGTCGCGCATCATCCGCTCGACCGGGAAGTCGCGGGTGTAGCCTGCGCCGCCGAAGAGCTGGACGGCGTCGGTGGTCACCTGCGTGGCCGTGTCGGAGGCGAAGGTCTTGGCCGCGCTGGAGGCGAAGGAGCCGTCCGGCTCGCCGCGCTCGACCTTGGCGGCGGCGGCGTAGACCAGGTGCCGGGCGGCCTCGATCTTCATCGCCATGTCGGCGAGCATGAACTGGACGCCCTGGAACTCGCTGATCGCCTTGCCGAACTGCTTTCGGTCCTTGACGTAGGCGACCGTGGCGTCCAGCGCGCCCTGGGCGATGCCCAGCGCCTGCGCGCCGATCGAGTGCCGGGTGTGGTCGAGGGTGCGGAACGCGAGCCGCAGGCCCTGGCCGGGTTCGCCGATGATGCGGTCGGCCGGGATGGTGCAGTCCTCGAAGTAGATCTCCCGGGTGGGTGAGCCCTTGATGCCGAGCTTGCGCTCCTTGGGGCCGACCGAGAAGCCGGGGTCGTCCTTGTGCACCATGAACGCCGAGATGCCGTCGGCGGGCTTGGCCGCGTCCGGGTTGGACACCGCCATCACCGTGTACCAGCTCGACTCACCGGCGTTGGTGATCCAGCACTTCGTGCCGTTGAGCACCCAGGTCTCGCCGTCGAGCCGGGCCCGGGTGCGCATGGAGGCGGTGTCCGAGCCCGCCTCGCGCTCGGAGAGGGCGTAGGAGGCGCACTCGCCCGCCGCGATCGCGGGGAGGACCTGCTGCTTGAGCTCCTCGGAGCCGCCCAGGATCAGGTTCATCGTGCCCAGCTTGTTGACCGCCGGGATCAGCGACGACGACGCGCACACCCGCGCGACCTCCTCGATGACGATGTTCGCCGCCACCGAGTCCGCGCCCTCGCCGCCGTAGGCCTCCGGGATGTGCGGGGAGTTGAAGCCCGCCTTGTTGAGCGCGGTCAGCGCCTCCACCGGGTACCGCTCCTGCTCGTCGACCTCGGTCGCGTGCGGTGCGATCTCGTTCTCCGCGAGGTCGCGCACGGCCTCGCGCAGCGCCTTGTGCTCGTCGCCGAGCTGGTAGAGCCCGAAGCCCGCGTCCACGTCAGTTACCTCCCGGTAGGAACCCTGTTCACCAGGAGATGTTAGTACTGGTTTACTAGGATGTCCTTGTGTCCTGCCGCACCGGTCTCAATCGATGAAGCCCGCGGCCAGCAGCACCTCGAAAACCGTCACGGTGTTGACCACCGCGACGACGGCGAACGCCACCAGGGCGCGTGCCAGCGGCCCGCCCCGGCCCGGCCGCACCATCGACCGCTGCCACCCCCAGAGCAGGGCGAGCACCCCCAGCGAGAACGGGTTGACCACGGAGACCACCAGCCCGAGCCCGACGTCCTCGACCGCGATGGCGGTCACGGTCATCACCAGCAGCCAGCCCGCGGGCGCGGCCCAGCTCATCAGCCGCCAGGTCGAGTCCGGCATCGGCACCCGCCCGGCCACCGCCGCGGCGACACCCGCGCCGAGCGCCAGCACCAACCCGGCGATCATCGCGCTGGCGCTGAGCCTGCTCGTGTCCCGCCACCAGGGCAGCGCGGCGCGCTCGGCGGCCAACTGGTCCGCGGTCAGGCCCAGGTCCCCGCTCAGCGCGGCCGTGTCGGAGGCGTGCCCGTAGTCCCCCGGCATCGACTGGCACCCCACGGACGCACCGTCGAAGGTCGCCGTGCACCGACTGCTCGTCGAGGCCCCCGGCTGGTGGTAGGTCAACGTGACCACCAGCGGCTTGCCCACGACCTCCGCCGTGCAGGTGACCGCCGACCGGTCGCCACCGCAGTCGAGCCGTTCCCGGGGCAGGGTGACCGGGTTGTAGTCGTCGCCGCCGAAGACGACCTGGTAGACGCTGTCGCGCACCAGTCCGGGCGCCACCAGCAGCATCAGTCCCGCGACCAGCGCGAGGGCGAAGACGGACAACACCGGGACCACAGCGCGCAGCGTGACCGCGGGGGACTCGACAGCCGTCGGCATCTTGCGAACTCCCTTGGCAGCGCGGGAAAACCCGTCGCCCACCAAGTCGCCCACACGGCGCGCGTGTTACCGCGCTCAGAGCACGTAGCCACCTAGCAGCAGAGACAGGCACACGGCCACGATCGCGTAGATCCCGGCGAGCGCGCCCGCCACGAACACCCACCGCCTACCGACCTTCGGCGACAGCGTCAACCACTGCCACCACCCGACCCCCACCGCGACGACCGGCATCGGCGGCAACAGGGCCAACGTCCAGATCTCGGTGTGGGAACGGAGAAGCAGCGCACCCATGAGCACGAACGCCCCCAACGCCACCGCGCCGGCCCCCAACGCCCAACCCATCCGCCCACGCACCGCCGGAACCGGGAGCCGCAACGACCCATACCCCGCGCCGATCCCGAGGAGGGCAAGCAACACCGCGCCCCAACGGGCCCACCCGTCCCCCTCCCGCCACCAGGGAACCGCGTCACGCAACGCAGCCACCGCAACAGGATCGGTGATCAACGGCCCAGGGATCTCCACGGAGTCGGCGACGGCGAGCAACGGAGTCTTGACATAGCAAGGGGATTCCCGGCCCTCGAAGGAAATCCAGCACTCCTTGGTCGAGGCTCCACCACTGAGCTCCAACGCCGCCTCGACCCGCAACGACCGCCCATCGACATCGGCGACGCACACGGCGGTCGCACGCTTCTCCTGGCACGAGAGCGACTCGGGCGGAAGCAAGAAGCCATCCGCCCCATCCACCACGACCTGCGACAACCCCACCGCCCGCGACGGCGCGACCCGAGCGAGCAGCCCAACAGCACCAACCAACCCAACCACCACGATGACGGGCAGCAGCACCCGGAGAGCCGACCACCGCACGGGAGTCCTTCGCGAGAGAGGGAGACGGACAACGGGAGCATATGGCGTGGTCAGCCCACCGTCAGCGAAATGCAAGGACCGGCTGCCAAGCTTGTCCCAGCAAGGCAAGCGGGAGAGGTGCCCGGAGCGGCTCAACGGGTTCCTGTTCTACCAGGAAGGGCCTCGGCCCACGCAGGTTCAAATCCTGCCCTCTCCGCAGCCAGGGGCCCCGCACACGCGGGGCCCTTTTCTTGCATACCGGCAAGTCAGCCGATGATCAGCCCAACGTCAGAACCAAGTGCCAAGCTTGTCCCAGCTCAAGGAGAGGTGCCCGGAGCGGCTTAACGGGTTCCTGTTCTACCAGGAAGGGCCTCGGCCCACGCAGGTTCAAATCCTGCCCTCTCCGCAACCAAGGGCCCCGCACACGCGGGGCCTCTTTTCCTTTCCCCGCAACACAACGAACGTCAGCCACCAGTCAGCCCACCATCAGCACCGGCTGTCAAGCTTGTCCCAGCAAGGCAAGCGGGAGAGGTGCCCGGAGCGGCTCAACGGGTTCCTGTTCTACCAGGAAGGGCCTAGTGCCCACGCAGGTTCGAATCCTGCCCTCTCCGCCACACAACGGCCCCGCCCACAAGCGGGGCCTTTCTCTTTACCCACAACACATTCCACACACCTGCGACAACCCCAGGACCGGCACCGACCCCGCCGCGCCCTCGCGCCTCACCACCACCACAACCCGCTCTACCTCCCCCACCCCACCGCCACCCGGCCACCCAGCCCCACCCCCAGACCACTCCGCCCCCTGCATCCCATACGCCAATACCGCTAAGTTAACATTTTCCCTGGTCATAGCCGGTGTCGAGCCTGGATCACCCACTGCCTGTCTGTCCATATAGGACAATATTGGTGGCGTTAGGCCACCAGGCACTGGTCGCGTCGGCGCATCCGACCGTCCGCCCGGTGGCGGCGGTCTTACCATCGACACCCTCAAGAGTGCTCTGACCTGCTAAAACAGCGCTAAAGTTAGCGGTATTGTCCCATACGCAGCCAAAACACGGGCGGGAGGTGGTTGTTCAAGGCATCTTTCCCGCCTTGACAACCACCTCCCGCCCGTAGTCACACTTGGCGTAGGGGATTCAGGGAAACCCGCACAAACACCGAGGAGACACACTCAGCTCAACGAAGCACGCAGCGCAGAGTCCTTCTCCAACACCATCTCCGCCAACGCCCCCTGAAACGCCACCATCCGCTCCCGCAACCCCTCATCAGCAGCACCCAAGATCCGCACCGCCAACAGCCCGGCGTTGCGCGCCCCGCCCACCGACACCGTCGCCACCGGCACCCCCGCGGGCATCTGCACGATGGACAGCAGCGAGTCCATCCCGTCCAGGTACTTCAGCGGCACCGGCACGCCGATCACCGGCAGCACCGTCGCCGAGGCGACCATGCCCGGCAGGTGCGCGGCCCCGCCGGCGCCCGCGATGATCACCCGGAGGCCGCGCGAGTCGGCCGAGGTGGCGTAGTCGAGCATCCGCTGCGGGGTGCGGTGGGCCGAGACGACGCTGACCTCGTGCGGCACGTCGAACTCGGCCAGCGCCTCGGCGGCCAGGCGCATGACCGGCCAGTCGGAGTCGCTGCCCATGATCAGGCCGACGATCGGGTTCGTGGTCACCGCGGTGCTCTCCTAGTGGATCTCGTAGCCGTCGAGCCAGACGCCCGTGGACAGCCAGTGCGCGGACAGTTTGGCCCGCGAGCGCACGTCGGTCAGCACCGAGCCGAGAAAGGTCACATGTCCGACCTTGCGCCCGGGCCGCTCCTGCTTGCCGTAGTAGTGCACCCGCGCGTCCCGGAAGCGGGCGAACAGGTGGTGCAGCCGCTCGTCCACGCCCATCTCGGGCGGGACCGGCGCACCCAGCACGTTCGCCATCACCACCGCGGGCGCCACCGGGTCGGTCGCGCCGAGCGGGTAGTCCAGCACGGCCCGCAGGTGCTGCTCGAACTGCGAGGTCAGCGCGCCCTCGATCGTCCAGTGGCCGGAGTTGTGCGGGCGCATCGCCAGCTCGTTGACGACCACGCCCGCGTCGGTCTCGAACAGCTCCACGGCCAGCACGCCGACCACACCCAGCTCGTCCGCCACCCGCAGCGCCAAGTCCTGGGCCGCCTCGGCGGCCTCCGCCGGGAGATCAGGCGCGGGCGCGAGCACCTCGACGCAGATGCCGTCCACCTGCACGGTCTCCACCACCGGCCAGCACGCGCCCTGCCCGAACGGCGACCGCGCGACCAGGGCGGCCAGCTCCCGGCGCATCGCGACGCGCTCCTCCACCAGCAGCGGCGTGCCCGCGGCGAGCAGTTCCGGGACCAGTGCCGTGGCCGCCTCCGGCCCGTCGAGCATCCACACACCGCGACCGTCGTAGCCGCCGCGAGCCGCCTTGAGCACGCACGGCCAGCCCGCCGCTTCGCCGAACTTCAGCACGTCGGAGACGTCGGAGACCTCGGCGAACCCCGGCACCGGCAGCCCCAGCGCGGCCAGCCTGCGGCGCATCACCAGCTTGTCCTGCGCGTGCACGAGCGCGTCCGGCCCGGGGAAGACCTTCACCCCGTCGGCCACCAGCGCCCGCAGGTGCTCGGTCGGCACGTGCTCGTGGTCGAAGGTCAGCACGTCCACCCCGGCGGCGAACCCGCGCAGCGCTTCGAGGTCCGTGTGGTGACCGAGGGTGACATTGGGCGAGACCAGGGGCGCGGGCTCGTCGGGGCCGACCGAGAGCACGTGCAACGACTGGCCGAGGGCGACCGCGGCCTGGTGCGTCATGCGCGCCAGCTGCCCGCCGCCGACCATCCCGACCACGGGGAAACCGGTACGTGAGTCCACGAGCAGAGGACTCTACCCAGCCCGCCGCGACCGCTTGACCAGCACTGTCACCCCGGCCACCAGCGGCACCAGCAGGTAGGCGCTGCCGATGACGTACTCGGCCGGTCCCCAGTCGAACTCCACGGCCCGTCCGTTGCGCATCGCGAGCAGGACGCAGCTGGCGTAGACCAGCACCACCGCGCCGACCGGGGCCAGCGCGCGCCAGCGGCCGGACTCGGGGAGCGGGTCGGGCAGGCGGGAGAGCAGGAACACCAGCAACGGCACCACCCAGACCCAGTGGTGCGACCACGACACCGGGCTGACCAGCAGGCCGAGGAAGGCCGTCACCAGCAGCGCGGGCAGGGCGCGCCCCTCGCGGTGCAGTCGCCGCACCCAGAGCACGCACGGCACCGCCAGCACCGCGGCGATCGGCAGGACGACGCGCATCGACCAGTCGGCGTTGTCGGTCAGCCGCAGCACCAGCCCGTTGAGCGACTGGTTGCCCGCCCAGTAGATCGGCCCGATGCGCTGCGGGTCCTGCACCGCGGTGCCCCAGAACTGGCTGACGTCGTGCGGGATGAGCACGTACATCAGCCCTTGCAGGACGGCGAAGGTCACCACCGCCCGGGCCGCGTCCGCCCGCCTGCCGGTGATCAGCAGGTGCGCCACGAAGATCAACGGCGTCAGCTTCACGGCGGCGGCCACCCCGGTGAGCACACCGCCGAAGCGACCGGTGACCACCAGGACGTCCAGCACGACCAACGCCATCAGGACGATGTTGATCTGCCCGAGGAAGATGGTGCGCCACACCGGTTCCAGCCCCAGCAGCAGCACGCCGAGCCCGGCCGCGGTGCGCACCGGGGTCATCCACTGTGGACGGTCCGGCAGCGCCTCCACGCAGACCTTGATCACGAGGCTGAGCAGCAGGATGGAGATCGCGGCGAGCAACCCCCAGGCGACCTGGGTGGGCACCAAGGCCAGCGGGACGAACAGCAGCGCGGCCGTCGGCGGGTAGGTGAACGGCAGGCGCGCCCAGGACGGCTCGTCGCTGAGGAAGAGGTTGTCGTAGAGCGGCTCGCCGTGCAGCAGCGCGACCGCGCCGGACCGGTACACCGCGTTGTCGACCCCGAGGTGCCACCCGAGCCGCCAGCCCACGATCCCGGCCAGCACGCACACCACCGGGAAGAACAGCAGCGCGACCAGCGGTGGCCGGGTGCGCAGGGCTGGCTTGGTCACGCCCGACAGCCAACCATGCCCGTCCGCGCGGTCGCCGGGGTGCGCCGACTACCCGGCGCGCGGCTCAGGCGCGGCCCATCGCGTGGACGAGCCGGATCGCGGCGGTCTCGCCCGCGGGCAGCCGCTCGACCCGCATCTCCGGGCGCACCGGCCGCAGGGCGGGGTCCACCGCGAGCCGCTCGGTGACCATGGTCCGGGCGGCCGCGGTCCGCTCGGCGAGCCTCGGTTCGCGCTCGGCCAGGACGATCGCCACCGACGGCCCCAGCACCGCCACGCTCTCCCCGCCGTCGAACACCGCGCGCAGGGCGTCACCGACGAGTGCCATCGCCATCAGCCGCGGCCAGCCGCGCACGTCGGCCAGGTCGAGCACCACGCCCAACAGCACGAACCGCTCCGACGGGCAGTAGCCGTCGCGCCTGGCCTTCGCGTAGACCTCGCCGAGCCGGACCCGCAGGTACTCCGAGGTCGCCTGCCCGGACAACGTGACCCCGGCGGGGTGCATGACCTCCAGCGCGGCGTCCGCCCAGGCGAGCGCGGTGGCCCGCAGCAGCGCGGCGGGCGTGGCGTCGGGATCGGGGGCGATCAACCCGGTCGAGTCCGGCGGCGCCTCGAGCACGGCGTGCAGCGCGGCCAGGTCGGTCAGCGTCTCGTCCAGCCCGGCACCCGCCACGGCCCGAGCCCTGGCCAGGCCGTCGAGGGCGAGCAGCAGGTCGGTCCCGGAGAGCACGGACGCGCACACGTCGTCCACCTCCGGCACCCCCCAGTCGCTCGGGTAGCGCCAGCCCGCGCCGAGGCTCGCGGTGCGCCACCGGGTGCGCAGCACGCGCAGTGCCCGGTCAGTACCGTCAGCATCGCCGCGACGCCAGCGCGACCCCGCCTCTCGTACCGCCACAGCTCCGAGTCCCTTCGCCGGTTCCACAAGTGGGATGACGCCGCAGTGCCCCTGTTGTGACGCCAATCCGGTGAACCAGTGGTCCAAACCCACCCTCCCCCGACCGAGGGAGGCGTGACGCCGGGGTGAGCATCAGTCACACTTGGTCGCGGGAGCACGACCCGCATTGCCCGGACGGGGAGTCCCGAGCGAGTGGGTCGAGCGAAAAGGTGAGGGAGGACCGTGTCGACCGTTCCGGCTGGCATCGACGGCCCGAGTGACGCCGAGCTGATCGAATCGGTGCGGGCGGGGACGACATCGGCCTACGGGCCGCTCTACGAGCGCCACGTCGGCGCCGCGCGCAACCTTGCCCGACAACTGGCCCGCTCGCAGGCCGAGGCCGACGACCTGGTGTCCGAGGCGTTCGCCAAGGTCCTCGACACCCTGCGCCAGGGCCGCGGCCCCGACTCCGCCTTCCGGGCCTACCTGCTCACCGCCCTGCGCCACACCGCGTACGACAAGACCCGCCGCGACCGCAAGGTCGAGCTGTCCGACGACGTCACCCAGGTCAGCGGCGTGAACCAGGACGCGGTCAGCGTCCCGTTCGCCGACACGGCGGTGGCCGGGTTGGAACGCTCGCTCGCGGCGCAGGCCTTCGCCAAACTCCCCGAACGCTGGCGGGCGGTGCTCTGGCACACCGAGATCGAGGGCCAGTCCCCGGCCGAGGTCGCCCCGATACTGGGCCTGAGCCCGAACGGCGTGTCGGCCCTGGCCTACCGCGCACGGGAAGGGCTCAAACAGGCCTACCTGCAGGTCCACCTGGCCGAGTCGAGCGCCGAACGCTGCCGCGCCACCGCCGAACGCCTCGGCGCTTGGGTGCGCGGCGGCCTGTCGAAGCGGGAGACCGCCCAGGTCGAGGCCCACCTGGACGAGTGCGAACACTGCCGCGCCCTGGCCACGGAGTTGGCGGACGTCAACAGCGGCCTGCGGATCTTCATCGCGCCACTGGTACTGGGACCGCTGGCGGTCGCGGGCTACCTGGCAGCCGCCAAGGCGAGCGCCGCGACGGCGGCCGCGGCGCTGGCCGGCGCAGCCGGATCGGGACTCACGGGCGTGGCTTCGGGAGTCGGCGGCACCACTTCGGGTGGAGCTGCAACGGCTGGCGGTAGTGCTATCGGGACGAGCACTGCGGTGGGGGGCGGAGCTAGCGGTGCTGGTGCTGGTGCAGCCGGTAGCGCTGCAGGGAGCACAGTCGCGGGGACAGGTGGAGTAGCCGCTGGCAGCAGTACCGCAGGTGGCACTGCCGCGGGAGTGGGTGGTGCGGCGAGCGCAGGCAGCGCTACCGCAGGCGCCAGTAGCGCCGTGGGAGGAAGCACAGCAGCAACCGCTAGCACTACCGCAGCAGGAGCAGGAACCGCAGCTAGCGGCGCCACGGCAGCAGGAGGCAGCGGGGCCGCAGCCGCAAGCGCCGGTGGCACTACCGCCGGTGCTGGGACAGCCGCAGGCGGCACGGCTGCGGGTGCAGGCGGCACCGCAGCGGGAAGCACAGCCGGAGCCAGTGGGGTGGCAAGCACCACTGCCGCAGGCGCGGGTAGCGCTACCGCTAGCGCTGGGACAGCCGCAGGAGGGACGGCCGCTGGCACAGGCGGCGCGGCAGCCGGAAGCGGCACGGCTGTTGGAGCAGGCACGACCGCGGCAGGCGCAAGCAGCGCTGCTGGCGGAGGAGCGGCAGCAAGCGCAGGCGGCACTGCCGCTGGAGCAGGCGGCACCGCCGCAGGAGCAGGCAGTGCTGCGGGCGGAAGCGCGGCAGCAGGCGCGGGCGGCGGCGCCGCAGGCGGTACTGCGGCTAGCGCAGGCGGCACCGCTGGAGCAAGCGCCGCTGGAGCAGGAAGCACCGCAGCCGGAGCGGGCACTGCCGCTGGCACAAGCGGCACTGCGGCTGGCGCGGGTAGCGCTGCTGGCGGAAGCGCAGCAGCAGGCGCAGGCGGCACCGCCGCGGGTGCGGGCAGCGCGGCTGGAGCGGGCAGCGCAGCGGGTGCAGGTGGCACGGCTGGGGCAGGTGGTACCGCGGCCGGGGCGGGTGCCGCAGGCGGAGCAGGCGGCACCGCTGGAGCTGGCACCGCTACCGGAGTAGGTGGTACCGCCGGAGCGAGCGGTACTGCGGCCGGGGCGGGCACCGGCGGTGCAGTCGGCGCAGGTGGTACCGCTGCCGGGTCCGGTTCTGCCGCTGCCGGGTCCGGTTCCGCCGCAGCCGCTGGTGCGGCGGGTGGTGGTTCGGGAAGCGGTGCCGCTGGGGCGGCGGCCTCGTTGCCGCGGCAGCTCGTCGGGGTCGCGGCATCCGGTGCCGCGCTGGTCGCAGCCCTGGTGATCGGGTTGGCGGCCTCGCCGGGTGCCCAAGAGATCTCGGTGGCCGCCACTCAGACACCCCCCGCCAACTCGCAGGCTCCCAACTCGCAAGCCCCCGCACCTCAGCCGCCCGCGCCCCAACCCCCCGCGCCTGACGCACCCGAGCAACCCGCTCCCGAGGTGCCCGTGCCGGAGCAACCCACGTCGGAGCAGCCCACGTCGGAGGCGCCAGCGCCGGAGACCACCTCCGAGGCGACCACTCCGGAGCCACCGTCGCCCAGCGTGACCACGTCACCCACTGGTGAACCCGCGCCGCAGCCGCCGCAGTCTTCGCCGCCGGTGCCGAGTCCGTCGCCGGGGCCGCCGAACCTCGCGGCGAGTGGTCCCCCGTCGACGGTTTCCCTCCGACCTGAGGTACCGACGGACGTGCCCATCACCGTCCGCAACAGTGGCGGCAGTGTCTCCGAGCCCGTCGTCGCCAGCCTCCCGCTGCCCGCCGGGGTGCGCGCACTGCCCGCCGGGGTCAACCGCTTCGCCGGGGGACCCGTGCTGCGGCTCGACGCGCCGCGCAAGGTCGCGTTGCAGTCGAGCACCGTCCACTGCGGCGCCGGGACCGGCACGGTCACCTGCGGGACCACCGCGGGCCTCGAGCCGGGCGAGTCGGTCACCCTGGTCTACCGCCTGATCGCGACCCGGGGCGCGAGGATGAAGACGATCACCGGCTCGCTCACCGCGGGCGCGCAGATCACGCTGTCGTTCACGATCGGCATCGACGTGCCGCCGGTGGACGGCGTTGACGTGCGCGCCGCCGTGGCGGGCAGCGGGCTGTTCAGCCGTCTGTGGCCGTGGCACGGCGACGCGCGCGTGCTCGCTCAGGTGCGCAACACCGGTGAGACCACGAAACCGGTCACGGTCACGTTCAGCGACAACATGACCTTCGTGTTCGCCACCTCACCCGTCACCTGTTCGAGTGGCCCCTCGTCCTACACCTGCATCAGCAACGAGCCGCTGGCCCCCGACAAGCGCCTCAACGTCGTGGTCAAGTCGGCCCGCGAGGAGTCCAAGCAACGGCACGACCGCACGGTCACCGTGACGGCCGTCCTCGGTACCGCGACCGACAGTGACACCGTCACCTTGCCGAGGCCGCACTGGTGGACCCTCCTACCGCCCGATCCACCGAGGCCCGGCACGACGACCACCACCCCGAAGCCCACCACCACCGCACCCGGGCCGACGACGACCACCCAGCGGGCCCCGCAGCCGCCTGTGACCACCGCTCCGACAGGGCAGCCGACGAAGCCCGCCCCGCCGCCCACGACCGTGACCAGCACGAGCACCGAACCCGGCGCGCTCCCCGCGCCGGAGTGCGCTGGAAACGGACGCGGCGCCCCGAAACGGTGGAACCCGGACTGCTGAGGACGTGACCCAGGCGACTCGGCGGCCCGTCGCGTACCCACCCGCTGAACAGCCTGGATAGACTCCGCCGTCATGGCCATTGTGGATACCGTGCTGGCCCGCCTGCCGGAGCCGGTACGCGCGCTGCTGATCAAGCACCGCGAACTGCTCAAGTTCGCGGTGGTGGGCGGCGTGTGCTTCGTGGTCACCAACGCGGTCAACTACACGCTCAAGCTGACCGTGCTGAACCGCAACCCGGTCACCGCCCTGGCCATCGCGGTCATCATCGCCACGATCGTGTCCTACATCCTCAACCGCGAATGGTCCTTCCGAGACCGCGGCGGCCGCGAGCGCCAGCACGAGGCGGCCCTGTTCTTCCTGATCAGCGGCATCGGCGTGGGCCTCAACGCACTACCGCTGTACGTGTCGCGGTACTTCCTGCACCTGCAGGTCCCCAACGTCACCCTGCTGACCCAGGAGATCGCCGACTTCGGCTTCGGCATCATCCTGGGCACCCTGATCGCCATGGTCTTCCGCTGGTGGGCCTTCAAGAAGTGGGTCTTCCCCGACGCCGAGGGCCGCGTCCGCCGCCTCACCCCAGTCCCCACCGAGGACGACCGCGCCGCCTAGCGCTCACCCGCCAAGATCGTCGAACCGGTGCTCGAACCCGCTCCCCATCAGCGACCATGTCCTGATCTGGGTCCCCAGCGGGAGGGCTGCCGACCATGGCGCGGTCGCTGCGAACGATCTACGAGCACGTACTGCACACGATCACCGGCCGGGCCACCCAACTCGCGGTGCGGGGCGAGCGCACCCGCGCCCGGCCGTGGCTGCTGGTCTCCAGCGCGATGAGCTGGCTGGACTTCCTCCAGGCGACGGCCCGCGCCCGGTCCGCGGTCATCGTGCAGTACGTCAGCCTGGGGGTCGCGCTGCTCGGGATCCCGTCGGGCTTCCTCATCGATCCCAAGGCGTTCATCCTGACCTGCGCGGGTCTGCTGCTCTCCATCGCCGGACTGGTGATCGAGTACCTGCGCGCGGCGCGCGAGGGTGTCGAGATGTGGCTGGTGGCCGTCCCGCCCCTGACAGCGGTGGAGGTGGCGGGCACACCCGAGGTGATCGAGGTCGGGGACGACCTCGTCTACCACCCCGCGGCAGCGGGCGTGGCGTTGTCCAGGTCGAGCCTGGGGCGGCCGCAGGCGCGGCTGGCGGTGTCCTGGACGCCGGGCAGGCGCAGGCTCGCGGTCAAGATCGAGCAGCACCGGACGAGCATCCTGCTGCACAAGTACCGCAGCACCCGGATGCGCCCGTTCAACGGTGCCAACGTCACCCAGCTCTCGTCCATCGAGGACAGTGTCCGCGACCCCCGCACCCCGGTCCGGTTCGGGCCGAGCCGCTACTTCGACCTGCTGGTGAGCAACTACCTGGCCAACGAGGTACTGCAGGACAGCTCGCGCCGCGAGGTGCTCTCCGTCCGCGCGCTCATGCTCGGCGAGCGCGGGCGACTCGTCAGGTTCGAGGACAGCAGGCTGGCCGACCCGGTCGGCGTCTCCACCCTGGCGATCGACCAGAACAAGCGCGTGGTGCTGATAGCGCACTCGGAAACCGCCCTGTCGAGCGCGGGCAGGATCGCGCCCTCCGGCTCAGGATCCCTCGAACCGCGCGACCTGCCGAGGCGGCTGGTGCGCGGCAAGGAGGAAACCGGCTCGCTCTGCGACGCCATCACGACGGGGATGACCAGGGAGCTGCTGGAGGAGTCCAACCTCGAGCAGTCGGATATCCGGTGGAGCGCGGTGACCGGCTACTTCCGGTGGATCACCCGTGGTGGCAAACCCGAGTACGTGGGCGTCACCGTGCTCAACCGGCGCACGGACGAGCTGACCGACCGGCGGCGGCTGACTGAGCACAAGTGGGTCAAGGCGATCTACCGGGACGTGGAGATCGACCTCGGACGACTGCGCGGGGATCCGACCCGGCCGCAGGACTGCCTGGGCGACTCGGATCTCGCGAAGATCATGAGTGTGCCGCTCGCCATGGCTTTGACCTGCCTCGGGCAGCGGCTCCAGGACGCGGACTTCGCCGCGGAGTTCGCCCGGCAGTTCGACTGAGCGCGCGGTGACTAGCGCGGGGAGCGTTCGGTGGGCCAGCGCACGCCTCGGACGTTTCCGGCCTTGGGGACGGGGAGGAAGACCGTGAACGTCGCCGGTCGGGCCGTCGAGAGTTCCAGTCTGCCGCCGTCGCTGTCGACCAGTGCGCGGGCCAGGGCGAGGCCCAGGCCGGTGGAGCCGCCGCCGGAGACGCCGCGTTCGAAGATGTGTGGGACGAGGGAGTCCGGCACGCCCGCGCCCGCGTCGGTGACCTCTACGACGACGGTGTCCGCGCCGATCGGCTCGCCGCCGCGGGAGCTGATCGTCACCGTGCCGCCGCCGTGGCGCATGGCGTTGTCCAGCAGCACGCCGATGGCCTCGCGCAGCCGCGCCGGGGTGACGCGGGCCAGGAGGCCGGGGGTGATCCGCAGGCGCAGGGAGCGGCCCTCGGAGCGGAGCATCTCGCGCCACTCGTCGGCGATGGTGGTCAGTTCGCGGGCCAGGTCGACCGGTTCGGCGCCGACGGCGCGGGCCTCGCGGGCCGCCGCCAGCAGCTCGTCGAGCACGTCGGCCAGGCGTTCGGCCTGTTCCAGGGCCTCGCGGGCCTCGCCCGCGGCGTCCTCGTCGGGAATGGTGGTCAGCGCCTCCAGGCGCAGCTGCAGCGCCGTGAGCCTGCTGCGCAGCTGGTGGGACACGTCGCCCACGAGGTCCCGTTCGCGCTGCACGAGCTGCGCCAGCGCCGTCGCCGAGGCGTCCAGGGCCTCGGCGACCATGTCCAGCTCGAATAGGTCGTAGCGGGCGCTGTCGAGCCGGAAGTCGCCCGCGCCCAGCCTGCTGGCCCGGTCGGCGACGTGCCGCAGCGGCCGGGCCAGGCGCCGGGCCGTGACGATCGCCACCACCGTGCCCACCGCCACCGTCAGGATCACCACCAGCGCCACCAGCGCGGCCACCTGGGTCTGCCTGGTCCGCATCGGGGCGGCGTCGAGCTGCAGCCGCACCAGGCCCTGGCGGACCATCGGGGCCTCCTCGGTGACCATGTCGGCCACCGGCGCGGGGCCCAGGGTCTGCTCGGGCTCGGTCGGCAGCATCACCGTCAGCCTGCCGCCGGGGGGCACCGCGAGCTGGACCTTGGACAGGTCGACCCGCCTGCCGTTGGCCAGCTCGTCGTCCAGCGTCGCGGCGATCTGCCGGGCGCGGGCCCCCAGGTCCTCGGTGGTCAGGCTCTCCACGACCTGCAGCGCGGTGTAGCCGAGCGGGATGCCCAGCGCGCACGCGGTCACGGTGACCGCGAGCAGGATCGCGAGCAGGATCCGGCGGCGCATTACTCGGCGTTGAAGCGGAACCCGACCCCGCGCACCGTCGCGATCCGCCGCTCGGTCGAGCGCGGACCGCCCTCACCGAGCTTCCGGCGCAGCCACGACATGTGCATGTCCAGGGTCTTGCTCGTCTTGAGCTCGGGATCGCTCCACACCTCGGTGAGGATCTCCTCCCGGGTGACCACCTGCCCGGCGCGCTGGATGAGCACCCGCAGCAGCTCGAACTCCTTGTTGGCCAGGGTGATCTCCGTGCCGTCCACGGTCACCACCCGGGCGGCGAGGTCCATCCGCACGCCGTTGACGTCGATCGCCCCCGGCGCCTGCCTGCGCAGCAGCGCCCGGATCCGGGCGAGCAGTTCGGCCAAGCGGAACGGCTTGGCGACGTAGTCATCGGCACCCGCGTCGAGACCGACGACGAAGTCGACCTCGTCGGCGCGCGCGGTCAGCATCAGGACCGGGATGCCCCGGCCCGCCGCGCGCAGCCTGCGGCACACGTCCAGCCCGTCGATCCCCGGTAGTCCCAGGTCCAGGACCAGCAGGTCGGGCTGGCCCGTGGAGGCCACCTCGAGTGCGGCGTGACCGTCTCCGACCACGCGCACCTCGTAACCCTCTCGGTGCAGCGCACGCGATAGGGGGTCAGCAATGGCCACGTCGTCCTCGGCCAGCAGTACCACGCTCACGGGCACCAGAGTAGGCGTGACACGATCGGGCGCGTGTCAAGCGACGACCTGACTTTCGCCCTGCGGCTGGCCGACGCCGCCGACGCCATCACCCGGGCCCGGTTCCAGGCCCACGACCTGGTGGTCGAGCGCAAGCCCGACCGCAGTCCGGTGACCGACGCCGACACCGCCGTCGAGGACGCCGTGCGGGCCCTGCTCGCCGGTGCGCACCCCGGCGACACGGTGGCGGGCGAGGAGCGCGGCGGTGTGGTGGGCGCGGGTCGGACCTGGGTGCTCGACCCAATCGACGGCACCAAGAACTTCCTGCGCGGCGTGCCCGCGTGGGCGACGCTGATCGCACTGGTGGTGGACGGTTCGCCGGTCGTGGGTGTGGTCAGCGCTCCCGCGCTCGACCGCCGCTGGTGGGCGGCCAAGGGCCTCGGCGCCTGGGTGTCGCGAGCGGGTGGGGAGCCGCAGCGGATCGCGGTGTCCGGGGTGCGGTCGCTGGAGGACGCGTACCTGTCGACGACCCACCTGGGGTCGTGGGTGGAGCACCACTCACGCGAGCGCTACCTGTCGTTGGTCGACGCGTGCTGGGAGAGTCGCGCGTTCGGGGACTTCTGGCAGCACTGCCTGGTCGCGGAAGGCGCCATCGACTTGGCCGCCGAGGCGATCGTGAACCCGTGGGACGTCGCGCCGCTCCAGATCCTGGTCGAGGAAGCGGGCGGGAAGTTCACCGATCTGGGTGGACTTCCCCGCTTCGACGGTGGCTCAGTGCTCACCTCGAACGGCCACCTGCACGCCGCCGCGCTGGGTCTGCTTCAGCTGGGCTGATCCACCGGGAGCACCCCGACGACACCACGAACCACCTGTGACCAGGTCAGCCTGCCGAATAGGTAGTGGCAGGCGACCTGCTCGTTGGTGAACCGCGCCCAGTCGTAGCGGTTGCCCTGCTCGCGCCAGAAGACTTCCCAACCGGGTGACTCCGGATCGGCGTCGTAGACCAGGCACCAGGTGTTGTCGGCCTCCTCTCCGATGGAGACGACCTCCGGCGGGACACCGACGGCCGCGAGCAGCGCGATGATCGAGTCGGCGTTCACCGCTGCTCCACTTCCTCGAGGAACCCGAGCGCGACGAGGTCGGCAGCCGACTTCGTCGCGCGGAACCGCTCACCGCCACCGGGCTGGCCGAACCAGGGCGCGGACACCGTGCGCCAGACGGGGAGCGGGCTCAGCACCCGGTATTGGCGGTAGCCGGCTTCGAGGTGGGCGGGCGGCAGCGAGCGGCGGGGGTACGGGGTGGCGTCAGCGCTGAACACCCGGCCCTCGGGGGTGCCGAACCGGTCGAGAACGGCGCCTGCGCTGAGCACGACGGCCTCGCCGGGGGCGGTGCCGCCCTCGGGGTACAGCTCGCCGGGGGGCCAGGCGTACTCGGTGGCCAGCGCGGTGTTCGGGTCATAGGGGCGGACCAGGAAGCGACGGTCCCAGTCCCGCTCGTGCAGGGCGCCGAGCGGGTCGTATCCCTGGGTGAGCGCTCCCGGAGCATTCGCGGGCACTGACTCGATGCACTCGGATGGGGTGGCCGCAGTGGCACTGACATCTGCCTGGGCGACACCGGCATCCGCGGTGGAGTGGTCAGCCGGGGTGGTGGGGTGGGTGGAAGGGCTGTTGGCCGGCGTGGATG
The DNA here is from genome assembly GCF_030269645.1 of Actinokineospora sp. NBRC 105648. Lineage (GTDB taxonomy): Bacteria > Actinomycetota > Actinomycetes > Mycobacteriales > Pseudonocardiaceae > Actinokineospora. Next base: position 157,345 of record NZ_BSTR01000008.1, read on the forward strand.
AGGTGGCGGCGGTCGGGATGAGCGCCGGAGTGGGCACGGCGGGCAGGCCGGGCGAGGCTTGGACCTCAACCGGGGTACTGCCTTCGGCGGGAGCGTGCAGCGCGGGCGACTCGCCGGGCTGTGGTGTGGCGGTCAGTGGAAGCGCGGTGGCGCCGTCCGAGACGGACTCCTGGGTGGAACCGACCGGGCCGGTCTCCGCGGTCGCGGACGCGGCGCCACCAAGGTCAGGCGGCCCACTGGCCGCAGCATCGGCAGCATCCGCGACGACCAAGGCGGGCACCTCGGTCGCGGACGTGGCGCCAAAGCCATGCGGCTCGTTGGCCGGAGTGCTTGCCGTGACGTTGTCGACGAGGTCGGAGCGGGGGTGGTCGCCGGGTTCGAAGCGCAGGCCACCGGCGAAGTCGACCTCTCGCGGCGGTGGGGCGACCTGCCGCGCGGGTTCGTTGGCCGCGACTGGCAGGTGGCCGATCGGGAACATGTGGACCACCAGCAGCGTGGCTGGCTGATCGCCGGACTCCCGGGGCCGCCAGGGCATCGGGGGGCGGTCCAGGCGGTTGCGGAGAGCATCGCCGACCGGGGCGTTGTCGGGCGCTGGTGCCGAGAGAGGTGCCTTGGGAGCGGGCGCGGGGGGCGCGTTGGGGTCCAGTGGGGCCGCGGGAGCGGCGAAAAGGCTGTTCGGGACGCCGGTGGCGACGAGCCCGTAGACCGGATCGGACTGCTCACCGCGACCGTCGGTGCTGTCGGTGCTCTCGGCGCCGAGTTCGTGCTCCACTGACTGGTCAGCGGGAGTAGGGCCGACACCGCTGTGCTTGCCGGGGGCCGGGGCGGACGTGCCCGCGTGGGCTTCGGGCTTGCCGGATTGGGCGCCGGCCTTGGTGCCGGACCCGCCGCTGGCGCGGTCGTTCGGGTCGCCGGCCCGCGTGGGGTCGGCGGTGCGGGCGGTTTCGCCGGCGCGCGCACTCGGATCACCAGCACGAGAGCCGGCTTCACCAGAACGAGCCGGATCACCAGCACGAGATCCGGGCTCACCCGGTCGTGCACCGGGTTCACCGGCACGAGAAGCGGGCTCACCAGTCCGTGCACCCAGGTCACCGGCGCGGGCGCCGAGTTCACCGGTTCGAGCGCCTGCCTCGCCGGCTCGGGCGGCGGCGCCGGGGAGGCCTGTTCCCTCTCGGCCGCCCAGACCGGCCGCGCGAGCGCCGAGTTGGGCTGCCGCGTCAGCGGCACGGGCGCCGGGCAGGGCGGGGGTTCCCTTGGCCACCCCGGGGTTGCCCGGTGTCGAACCGGGCTGGCCGTGGACCGAGCCGGGCTGACCGGCGGGGATCGGGCCCGCGACCAGGCCGGGCACACCGCCCCGGACACCGCCCAGACCACCGAGCGAGCCGCCGGACCCACCACCGGCGACGCCACCGAGGGGCGCGCCGCCGAGTTGACCACCCACGCCGCTGAGGCGCCCACCCGCGACGTCGCCCAGGGGCCCGACAGGGCTCGAACCCGACGGGGTTCCGCCCGCGTTGCCGACTAGCGAACCGCCCGCGCCAACCGGGGTGCCCGGTCCAGCGGGCTGGCCGATGTGGCCGGGAGCGTCGATCACGGCAGCCGAAGCGGCCTGGACTGTGGTGATCGGCATGCCCGTCGGCGGGGTCGGCAGGTCGATGCCCCCGATGTCCGGCAGGTGGCCGACCACGGGCTGTCCTCCGCCGTGCTGCACAGGTCCCGGAACCGACCCGCCTGGCTGGCCCCCATCACCAACGATCGGCACCGACTCGACCGGCGGCACCACGACCGGGGGAACTGCCACCGGCGGAACGGCTACAGGCGGAACAGCGACCGGTGGAACGACCGGCGGGATGGCCACCGGCGGCACGACGACCGAACCGCCGCGGCCGACCGTCTCGATGACCGGCGCGGTCACCTTGTCCACGGTGTGGCTGACCGCCTGCGTCGCCTGGTTCACGACGCTGCCCGTGGTGTTCACCGCGTGGTGCACGATGCCGCCCGCCGTGTCGACCACGCCCGTCGCGGTGCGGCCGACCGTGTCGACAGTGCCGCCGAGCAGGTCGGTCGCGGCACCGAGCAGCCCGGACCCGGCCGCCCCGCTCGGGGTCGCACCGCCGCCCAGGAGGGTCAGGGGACCGCCGCTCACCTGACCGGGGTTGGCGTTGACCACCGGGCGGGTGGCCCCCACGTCCGGCCCCTGTGGCCGCACGGCGCTCACCAGCGTGTCGGTGATGTGCGCGAGGTTGGCGGCGGTGCCGCGGATGGCCAGGTCCAGGCCGAGCAGCGCCCGCGGGTTGCCCGCGCGGGCCGAGGCGTTGGCGGCGTTGGCGTTCTTGGCCAGGTCGACCAGGTTGCGGACGATCTCCACTTTGGCCTGCCCGACCTGGTCGGCCGCGTGGTCGAGTCGGTTGGCCGCGTGCGTGCAGCCGGACACGGTCGAGGTCAGGTGGCCGGTGTCGGCTTGCACGAAGGTGGACCAGTGCTTGCCCGCCGCCTCCGCCGTGGCGCCCTCGATGGTGGCCAGCGCGCTGTGCGCGGTGCTGTCGGCGTCGCCGGTGAGCGCGGCCATCCGGGTGCCCGCGTGGCGCCAGGCGGTCGCGGCGGCGCGCATCTTGTCCTCGTCGGCCTCCGGCCAGCGCACCCCCGCCGCGGCGGCGATGTCGGCCAAGTCGGCGGGCAGCTCGATTCCCATCACGGTCCCCTAGGCGTCGGCTGAGCCGAGGATGGTGGTGTTGTGGTCTTCGCCGTGCCGGTAGTCGCGCGCGGTGGCGCGGAACCGGCCGCCGACGTCGCCGAGCTGCTCGGGCAGGCCGCCCAGGGTGCTCAGGGTGTCCTCGGCGTGGCCCGCGTGCACGTCGGCGAAGCTGCGGCCGACCTCGTCGGTGCCCCAGCACGCGCCCGCGGCGCCGAGGCGGTCGGCGAGTTCCCGGTGGATGGCGTCGACCTGCTCGGCCAGACCGTCGAAGCGGCCCGCCCGGTCGGCGAGCCGGTCGGCCTCGGCGCGGAATCCGTCCATCAGGGCCTCCTGGGGCTGTCCGGCTCGAGCCAGGTCAGGTTCTCGAAGCTCTCCTCCTCCGCGGCCGGGCGCGGGGGCACCAGCTCGGCGGGGCTGAGGTCGGCGGTGCCGCGCAGCAGCGCTCCCGGATCGGTGCCGGTGGGCAGCACCGGGGCGACGGCGTGCCCGGCGGCGCGGGCGGCCAGGGCGTCGGCGGCCGCGGTGGTGCGCACGATGATCGCGGCGAGCTCGTCGGGCCGGTGCACCCGGTAGGCGTCCTCGTGCAGGTCGAGCCCGGTCAACGCCCCCTGGGCGGACACGGTGGCGGTGACCAGGCCGCACGGGCTGGTGGCGGACTCGCTGATCGCCGCGAGGGCCCGGTGGACCTCGGCCAGCTGGTCGCGACTGCGCCGGTAGTCGGCGAGGAGGTCCTCGACCTGGGCTCGGTGGTCAGCCACCACGCCTCCTCCGCTGGTCGTCGGCACGGTCCCCGGTCGCGGGTTGGACGTCGGGGGTGGGTGGTCGGTTCCGGCTCGATCGGGTGAATCTCGGGAGGGAGTCCCGTCGTATGTACCCACGAGTAAGCGGTGGGCTCGATCTGGTGGACTGCCTTTGTGCGGGGCCCCTAGGGACCCTGCGTGGGGACAAAAGGGAGGGGTAAAGGGATCCCCACGCCACAGCAAGTTTGCAGGGTCCCCCACCCCACACAAAGGCAGTCCACCAGATCGAGCAGTGTCCGTCGGGGGCCGCCGGTACCAGCGGGGTCGGCTTCTCTTCAAGAACCGGGAGCAGGACAGGAACAAGTACAAGAACTGCCCTGGGGCAGGGTCTTGGTCTTGGTCAGCCGCGTAGGGCTCGGACTACGCGGCTGGGGCTGGGCCTGCCCAGGCGGCTGGCCATCCAAGCGCTGGTGTCGGCGAGTTTGGCCAGGTCGACGCCGGTGTCGATGCCCAGGCCATTGAGCATCCAGACCAGGTCCTCGGTGGCCAGGTTGCCGGTGGCGGACTCGGCGTACGGGCAGCCGCCCAGGCCGCCCGCGGAGGAGTCGACTGTGGACACACCCAGGCGCAGCGCGGCGAGGGTGTTGGACAGGGCCTGGCCGTAGGTGTCGTGGAAGTGCACCGCGAGGGCGTCTACGCCGACCCCGGTGTCGCCGACCGCGCCGATCACGGCTTCTACCTGGCCGGGGGTGGCTACGCCGATGGTGTCGCCTAGGGACAGTTGGGAGCAGCCCATGTCCATCAGCCGCTTGCCGACGTCGGCGACCTGGGTGGCGGGTACCGGGCCCTCCCAGGGGTCGCCGAAGCACATCGACACGTAGGCGCGGACGTCGAGGCCCTCGGCGCGGGCGCGGGTGACCACCGGGTCGAACATGGCGTACTGCTCGTCGAGGGTGCGGTTGAGGTTGCGCTTGGCGAAGGTCTCGGTGGCGCTGCCGAAGATCGCGATGTGCCGGACGCCCGCCGCCAGGGCGCGGTCGAGGCCGCGGTCGTTGGGGACGAGCACGGGGTAGCTGACGCCGTCGACCTGGTTGAGGGCGGCGAGCAGTTCCTCGGCGTCGGCGAGCTGCGGGACCCACTTGGGGTGCACGAAGCTGGTGGCCTCCAGCACGCCCAGGCCCGCGTCGGCGAGTCGGCCGAGGAACTCCAGCTTCACCTCGACCGGGACGACGGTGTCCTCGTTCTGCAGGCCGTCGCGGGCGCCGACCTCCCAGATGGTGACCCGGGCGGGCAGGCCGTCGGCCCGCACGACGTCGGGCAGGCCGACCTCGAGCGCACCCACGGTCAGCGCCGTCCGTCCTGGTAGCCCTGGTCGGGGTACTGCTGGGCGGCCGGGGCGCCGCGGTGGAAGTCGTCGTTGGGGTTGTCGTTGACCTCGCGGTAGAGCAGTGTGTGGACCTTCTCCACGGCCGGGATGTCGTCGAACTCCAGCGGTTCCTGCGAGCTGGACTCGATGATCAGGGTGCCGCAGCCGACGATCCGGTCGATCAGGCCGTGTTCGAAGCGCACGCTGCTGATCCGGGAGAGCGGGATGTCGATGCCGGTCCGGTTGATCACGCCCTCGCGGGCCATCACCCGGTCGGTGGTCACGATGAAGTGCGTGGTGCGCCAGCGCACGAACGGGACGAAGAACAGCCAGACGACCAGGATCAGCGCCAGGGCGCCGATGATGATCTGGGCGATGGTGGCCCAGGAGAGGTCCTGGGCGAGGATCGCCAGCCAGATCCCGCCACCGACCACGACGACCAGGATCAGGTAGGGCAGCAGCAGCATCTTCCAGTGCGGGTGCTTGTGCAGCACGACGCGCTCGCCGTCGCTGAGCAGGTCGTCGGGGTATGCCACGGTGTCCTCCCGATCATCACTGATGACGCGGTAACCGTACTCGGCGAATGCCCCGGTTTGGGCAACGACTCAGGAACTAGGGCGCACGTGCACCACGTCACCCGCCGACAGGGTGCGGGCGGTGCCGCCGACGTCGACCACCAACTGCCCGTCGGCGTCGATGTCGGTGGCCAGGCCCTGCAGGTTGACGCCGTTGGGCAGCTCCACCCGGACGCGTTGGCCCAGGGTGGCGCAGTTGGACCGGTACTCGGCGAGCAGGCCGGAGGTGGCCAGGTCGCCCTGGGCGCCGCGCCAGGACCGCTCGGCCTCGTCGAAGGCGCGCAGCAGCGCGATCGCGACCTCGGTGCGGTCGGTCAGGCCGCCTTCCTGGGCGAAGGAGGTCGCGGGCAGGCCACCGGGGCCGAGCGGGACCTCGCCGGGCAGGGCGCCGACGTTGAGCCCGATGCCGACCACCACGGCCGGGGCGTCGCCCGCGCTGGCCTCGGCGAGCACGCCCGCGCACTTGGCCGCCGAGGCGCCCGCGAGCAGGTCGTTGGGCCACTTCAGGGAGGCGACGACACCGGCGTGCCGCGCGGTGCGCACCAGCGCGACCCCGGCGACCAGCGACAACGCGCCGAACCGCGCGGTGGGCACGCCGGCGGGTCGCAGGAGGACGCTCAGGTAGAGGCCCGCCGCGGGGGGCGACACCCAGTCGCGGGCCCGCCTGCCCCGGCCCGCGGTCTGCTGCTCGGCGATCAGGACGGTCCGGTCCGGCGCCCCCGAGGTCGCGGCGGCGACCAGGTCGGCGTTGGTGGAACCGGTGGACCCCACCACGTCCAGCGCGGCGTAGGGGCCGACGAGAGCCGCCCGCAGGGCCTCGGCGTCGAGTGCTGCCATGTGCCCAGGGTAGGGCCGGCCCCCGGACCCGGCCGGTCGGAGCGGAACGGCCGGGCGGGGGCGGCGCGGACAACCCTGGGACCTCCAGCGCACTGGAGGTCAAGCGCCGCGCGGTGTGTCCTACGACCCAGCCCTCGGTGGCGCCGTTGGTGGTTAGGCTGCTGGGCCATGAGCAGTGCGACCGAGCCGATCGGGCAGGCGCCGGCGGACGAGCCGGACATCCACACCACGGCGGGCAAGTTGGCCGACCTCCACCGGCGCAACGACGAGGCCGTGCACGCGGGCTCGGCGCGGGCCGTGGAGAAGCAGCACGCCAAGGGCAAGATGACCGCGCGCGAGCGGATCGACCTGCTGCTCGACCCGGGTTCGTTCATCGAGCTCGACGAGCTGGCCCGGCACCGGTCCGCCAACTTCGGGCTGGAGAAGAACCGCCCGTACGGCGACGGCGTGGTCACCGGCCACGGCACCGTCGACGGCAGGCCGGTGTGCGTGTTCAGCCAGGACGTGACGGTGTTCGGCGGTTCCCTCGGCCAGGTGTACGGCGAGAAGATCGTCAAGGTGATGGACCTGGCGATCAAGACCGGCCGCCCGATCATCGGCATCAACGAGGGCGGCGGCGCGCGGATCCAGGAGGGCGTGGTCTCCCTGGGCCTCTACGGCGAGATCTTCAGCCGCAACGTGCGCGCGTCCGGGGTGGTCCCGCAGATCTCGCTGATCATGGGCGCGAACGCGGGCGGGCACGTGTACTCCCCGGCGCTGACCGACTTCGTGGTGATGGTCGACCAGACCTCGCAGATGTTCATCACCGGCCCGGACGTGGTCAAGACCGTCACCGGTGAGGAGGTGACGCTGGAGGAACTGGGCGGCGCCCGCACGCACAACACCAAGTCCGGTGTCGCCCACTACATGGGCGCCGACGAGGACGACGCGATCTCCTACGTCAAGGACCTGCTCTCGTACCTGCCGTCGAACAACCTGTCCGACGCCCCCGTCTTCCCGGGCTTCGACGAGGACGGCTCGGTCGAGGACAACCTGACCGAGACCGACCGCGCGCTCGACACGCTCATCCCGGACTCGGCGAACCAGCCCTACGACATCCACGAGGTGATCGCCGGGGTAGTCGACGACGGCGAGTTCCTGGAGGTCCACCCGCTCTTCGCGCCGAACATCGTGGTCGGCTTCGGCCGGGTCGAGGGCCACAGCGTCGGTGTCGTGGCCAACCAGCCCACCCAGTTCGCGGGCTGCCTGGACATCGACGCCTCGGAGAAGGCGGCCCGCTTCGTGCGGACCTGCGACGCCTTCAACATCCCGGTCTTGACCTTCGTCGACGTGCCCGGCTTCCTCCCCGGCACCGACCAGGAGTTCGGCGGCATCATCCGACGCGGCGCCAAGCTGATCTACGCCTATGCCGAGGCGACGGTCCCACTGGTCACTGTGATCACCCGCAAGGCCTACGGCGGCGCCTACGACGTCATGGGCTCCAAGCACCTCGGCGCCGACATCAACCTGGCCTGGCCAACGGCGCAGATCGCGGTGATGGGGGCCTCCGGCGCCTCCAACATCCTGCACCGCAAGACCCTGAAGGCAGCCCTGGAAGCAGGCGAAGACGTCGACGCACTCCGCGCCAAGCTCGACCGCGAGTACGAGGACACACTGCTCAACCCGTATGTCGCAGCCGAACGCGGCTATGTGGACTCGGTCATCCCGCCGTCCCACACGCGCGGCTATGTGGCCCGCTCCCTGCGAGTGTTGCGCGACAAGCGCGAGTCCCTGCCACCGAAGAAGCACGGCAACATCCCGCTGTAGCCCGCTTGTGAGAGGAGTCCCCGTGGAACCGGTCACCGAGACCCGTCCCCTGCTCCGCGTCGTACGCGGAACACCGGACGCGGCAGAACTGGCGGCGCTTACGGCGGTGGTGCTGGCGGCAGGATCTTCGGGCGGTGAAGCTGCGGAACCGGCGGCACCGAATGCTTGGGCTGACCGAGCGGCGGCGGTCCGCAGGCCGTTGGCGCACGGACCGGGCGCTTGGCGGGCATCAGCTTTCCCACGCTGACACCAATACCAACAGTGGCCGTCACTCACAGAACATAACGAGTGACGGCCACTGCTATTTCACTCAGCCAACAGCGGCTCGATCCCCCATTACTCGGTCCTGCCCGTCGACGAGCAGGACCGATTCCGGCCCCCGCTGGAACGCGACAGGATCCCAAGCCCGCTGGTACGCAACACCCGCCACCCATGTGCTCGATTTGCTGGACTCGCTTCGTGTGGGGGAGGAGTACCGCTAAACTTGCCGTGTGGTGGGGATGCCCTTCACCCGCCCTTTTTTCGCCACCGCGGTGCTCTCGGGGCCCCGCGCGAAGTGAGTTCAGTGAATCGAGCCCGCGTCTTAGTCGGGCAACCTGTATGAGCTACGCACGGCTGATACCCGTAGCCCATACAGGTTGCCCAAGTTAAGAGCGGGCGCTCGATCTAGTGAACTCCCTTTGCGCGGGGCCCCGAGAGCACCGCGTGGGGAAAGAGCGTGGGGTGAAGGGCATCCCCACCACAGGTCAAGTTTAGCGGTACTCCTCCCCCACACAAAGGGAGTCCACTAGATCGAGCATCCGTAGCGGGGCCGCCGGTACCAGCGGGGTTGCTTATAGGGATTGAAAGCTGAAGAGCTGAAAGAAGGGGTCGGGGCGGCGAGGCTGGGACTTGGCCGAAGCTGCGGGTAGGGCGGGGGCCGGGGGCTCGGCGGACTGGGGCTCAACCGGCCGGGGTTTCGGCTGGGCCGGAGTCCGGGCGGCGGGAGTCCTGGTGGCTGAGCTCGGGCGGCTGGGCTCGGGCGGCCGGAGGTCGGGGGCCGGAGCTAGGGGGGCTGAGGCTCGGGCGGCCGGGTGCGGGTGCGGGTGGGGCGAGGGTGCGGGGCGGCGGGGCTTGTCGGTGGGAACCTGGTGGCTGGTGGCGCGTCCGACCTGGGCAGGTTGTCCGAGGTGGTCGCCCTTAGGCTGTTCGTGGGTGACCCGGGGTGCGGGACGGTGTGGGAGCGGGTCGGATGGCGACGGGTGCGGTGCGTAGTCCCTGGGTGGCGCTGGGGGCGCTGTGCGCGTGCTTCTTCATGATCATGCTGGACTCGACCATCGTGACCGTGGCCATCCCGGCGATGTTGACCGATCTGAACGCGACGTTGAACCAGGTCATCTGGGTCAACAGCGTCTATCTCCTCGCCAACACCGTGCCGTTGCTGATCACCGGGCGGCTGGGCGACCGGTACGGGCCCAAGCGGGTGTTGCTGGTCGGGCTGGTGTTGTTCCTCGGTGCCTCGCTGTGGTGTGGGCTCTCGACGACCGCCGGTTCCCTGATCGCCGCGCGCGCTGTGCAAGGTCTCGGTGCTGCGGCGATGACGCCGCAGACCCTCTCCTTCATCACGCGGTTGTTCCCGGCGGAGAAGCGTGGGGCGCCGATCGCGGTGTGGGGGGCGGTGGCCGGGATCGCGACCATCACCGGGCCGGTGGTGGGTGGGCTGCTGGTGCAGCACGTCGGTTGGCAGTGGATCTTCCTGTTGAACCTGCCGATCGGGCTGGTCGGGCTGGTGTTCGCGGCGGCGTTGCTGCCGAACTGGCAGCCGAGCGGGAAGATCGGGTTCGACCTGACCGGTGCGCTGTTGGCGTCGGCGGGGTTGGGTGCGCTGGTGTTCGGGCTGCAGAACGGGCAGCACTACCACTGGGGCACGATCGTCGGGCCGGTCGGTGTGTTGCCGTTGATCGGGCTCGGGTTGCTGCTGCTCGGGTTGTTCGTGCTCTGGCAGCGCAAGCCCCGGCCTGCCAACTTGTTGCCAGTCGGGTTGTTCAGCAATCCCACGTTCAGCTTCGCCAATGTCACGCACGGTGCGCTCGGGTTCGCTACCACCGGGATGTTCTTGCCGCTGGTGATCTACGTGCAGTCGGTGCTCGGGCTCGACCCGCTCGCGTCCAGCCTGCTGTGCGCGCCGATGGCCTTCGCGGCTGGTGCCGCCGCCCTGTTCGCGGCACGGGGGTTGCGGCGGGTCGAGGGGCGCACGCTGATCATGACCGGGCTCGGTGGGCTGGCGCTGGGCACGATCGTGCTCGCCGTGTTGGCGGAGCCGGACACCGAGCCGCTGGTGCTGGTGCCCGGTCTGGTGGTCGCCGGGATCGGGATCGGGCTGGTGTTCTCGCCGCTGACCGCCGCGGCGACCTACGGGCTGCCGAACCACCTCGTCGGCGCCGCGTCCGGTGTCTTCAACACTTCGCGCCAGATCGGTGGGGTGTTGGGGAGTGCGACGACCGGGTTGTTGCTCCAGGTCGGTCTCAGCTTCTCGGTCCCGGCCGCCGCGCGGGACTACGCGAGGGTACTGCCGCCGCGCTACGCGGACGAGTTCGTCGAGCGGATCACCGCGGCCGCCAACACCGCGAGCCAGTTCGGTGGGCAGGGGCCCGCGGTGCCGTCGGACTGGTCGCCCTCGATCGCCGAGCGGGTGCGCGAACTCGCCACTGACGCGTTCGCGCTCGGGTTCACCAACGCCGCCAAGGCCACGCTGGTCCTGCCGGTCGTGGTGTTGGTGCTGGGTATGGTCTTCGCCGCTGGTATCCGTGCGCAACCAACTGGTAACGCGAAAAAGTCGGGACTGCCGCAGGAGCGAGTCGGTCCGTAACGTCTGCCGACATGGCAATACGGCGATCTTTGCTCACCATGGCTGTCGCGGTGACCGCGGGTATCGGTGCGATCACCGTACCGGCATCAGCCGCGCAACCGGAACCCCTTGCGGTGCGCAGTGATCCCGTCTACTCCTACGCCAACGCGGTGCGCGAGACGGCCTACGTCGACACCGGCCTGACCGCGCCCAACGGTGCCAAGGTGCGGGTCGCGGCGGACATTATCCGCCCGCGCGAGGCCACCGGCCGGGTGCCGGTGATCATGGACGCCAGCCCGTACTACACGACCCTGGGCCGGGGCAACGAGAGCCAGAAGAAGACCTACGACGCCGCGGGCAAACCGGTCCAGTTCCCGCTCTGGTACGACAACTACTTCGTACCGCGCGGTTACGCCGTGGTGCTGGTCGACCTGTCCGGCACGGCCCGGTCCAACGGGTGCGTCGACGTCGGCGGCCGCTCCGAGGTGACCTCGGCCAAGGCGGTCATCGACTGGCTCAACGGCCGCGCGACCGGCTACACCACCGCGACCGGCACGACCACGATCTCCTCGAGCTGGTCCACCGGCGCGGTCGGCATGATCGGCAAGTCCTGGGACGGCACGATCGCCAACGGCGTCGCCGCCACCGGGGTCGCCGGCCTCAAGACCATCGTGCCCATCGGCGCCATCAGCTCCTGGTACGACTACTACCGGGCCTCCGGCGCCACCTACACCAGCGGCAGCCCGGCGGGTCTGGCGCCGGTGGTGGAGAACTCCCAGGGCGCGTCGAACTGCGGCTCGGTCAAGACCACGCTGACCAATGGCTCACCGTCAAGCGGTGACTACACGGCGATGTACCGCGAGCGCGACTACGTGCCCAACGCCGCCAACGTCAAGGCGAGCGTGTTCGTCGTGCACGGCCTCGGCGACCTCAACGTGAAGTCGGTCAACTTCGGACAGTGGTGGAACGCCCTGCCCGCCGGTGTCGAGCGCAAGATCTGGCTGTCGCAGACCGGCCACGTCGACCCGTTCGACTACCGCCGCCAGGTGTGGGTGGACACCCTGCACAAGTGGTTCGACCACTACCTGCTCGGCGTGGACAACGGCGTGCAGAACGACCCGGCGTCCACTGTGGAGCAGAAGCCGGACGTCTGGAAGGACGACCGGGCCTGGCCGCTGACCACCACCCCGACGACCCTGCGCCTGCAGCCGGGCACCTCGGCGGGCGTCGGCACGCTCGGCACGACCGCGCCGCCCGCCGGTTCGACGGCCACCGTCACCGACAACCGCAGCAGCGAGTACGACTGGATCACCAACCCCACCAACGCGTCCTCGGCCCGGGCCATCTACCGGACCGGCGCGCTGGCCAGTGACGTGCGCATCTCCGGCACCTCGACGATCACGGTGACCACCACGTCCTCGCAGAGCGCCGCCCGGCTCACCGCCGTCCTGGTCGACTACGGCACCGCCACGATCCGCAACTACCGCGGCACCGGCGAGGGCATCCGCAACCTGTCGACCCGGTCCTGCTGGGGCGAGAGCGGCACCGGTGACAGCGCCTGCTACCTCGACACCGAGACCAACACGACCTCGGTGTCGCAGAACATCATCGCCCGCGGCTGGGCCGACCTCGGCCACTACGCGGGCCTGGAGTCCCGCCGCACGCTGAGCGCGAACACCCCGTACACGATCACCTTCAACATCGCGACGACCGACCAGGTCATCCCGGCGGGCCACCGCCTGGCGGTGGTGATCGGCAGCACGGACAGCTCCTACATCAGCTCCGCGGGCACCAGCACGCGGCTGGGCATCGACCTGTCCAAGACCACCCTGCGGGTACCGCTCATCGGCTCCATCTAAGGGCGGGAACAAGCGCTGCAAGGGCCTCGCCGTCGACCGGACGGCGAGGCCCCGGCGCGTTGCCCGAGGGTGCCCGTACTCTCACTGACCGTGCGCCTCGTACTCGCCTCCCAGTCACCCGCCCGGCTCCGCGTGCTCAGGGCGGCCGGGATCGACCCGGTGGTCCGGGTGTCCGGTGTGGACGAGGACGCGGTCGCCGCCGCGCTGACCGACCCGGCGCCCGCCGACGTGGTGGTGGCGCTGGCCGAGGCCAAGGCGCGTGCCGTGCTCGGCGACCTCGACGCCGACGTGCTCGCCGACGCGGTGGTCGTCGGCTGCGACTCGATGCTGCACTACGGCGGCGACCTGGTCGGCAAGCCCGCGACGCCCGAGGTCGCGCGGGAGCGGTGGGCGAAGATGTCCGGCGGCACCGGCGAACTGCTCACCGGCCACGCGATCCTGCGCGTCCGCGACGGCGAGGTCGTCGACACGGCCGGGGGCACCGAGAGCACCACGGTGCGGTTCGGGAACGTCACCCCCGAGGAGGTCGACGCCTACATCGCCACCGAGGAACCCCTTGCCGTGGCGGGCGCCTTCACCCTCGACGGCCTCGGTGGCTGGTTCCTCGACGGCGTCGACGGCGACCCGTCCAGCGTCATCGGGATCAGCCTGCCACTCACTCGGCGGTTGCTCTCCGGCCTCGGTGTCCGGGTGACCGACCTGTGGCGTTCCACCAGGTGAGAGTGACCCCCCTCTCCGCTCCGGACGGGAAGTAATTCACCAGGCAACTGGTTGGATCGCGGTGATGAGGTCCTTCCCGGGTGTCGCGCTGACCGAGCGCCTGCACGTCGACTTGCGACGGCAGGCCAGCTCCCTGTGTCCGCGCTGACCCGGCTCGCGTAACCCCGCGTACACACCTCTCTCTTCCCCACCCTGGAGTCCCGCATGTCCACAGACGTGTCCTCTTCCGCCGCGCCCGAACAGCCCAGAACCGGCAGCAGGCGCAACCTCTACTTCGGCGTAGCCGTGCTGGTGGGCCTGGTGCTGGGCGCCGTGCTCGGCTTCGTGGCCAAGCAGACCGACGCGAGCTGGCTCACCACCACGCTCAAGACCATCGGCAACATCTTCACCAGCCTGCTGCAGTTCACCGTGATCCCGCTGGTGTTCACCGCGATCGTCGTGGGCATCAACAGCCTGCGCGGCCTCGGCGGCCCGCGCACCGCAGCCCGCCTGGGCGGCAAGACCCTGCTGTGGTTCGGGATCACGTCCCTGATCGCCGTGCTGATCGGCATCGCGGTCGGCCTGATCTCCGGCGCGGGCAAGAGCGTCGACGTCAAACCGAGCGAGGCCACCGTCGCCAAGCTCGCCGACCGCGCCCAGGGCAACTGGCTGACGGTCATCAACAACCTGGTGCCGGACAACATCTTCACGGCCTTCAGCAACGGCGAGGTCCTCCAGGTCGTCTTCGTCGCCGCACTGGTCGGCGTCGCCACCTACGCCCTGGGCGAGAAGGCGGCCCCGTTCGTCGCCTTCAACCGCTCGGCCTTCGACATCATCCAGAAACTACTCGGCTGGATCATCCGCCTCGCCCCGCTGGGCGTGCTCGGCCTGATCGGCACCGCCTTCGCCACCTACGGCAACCAGTTCGTCAAGCCACTCCTGTCCCTGATCGCGGCGGTCTACATCGCGGCGGCCCTGGTCCTGTTCGTGGTCTACCCGATCCTGCTGCGCACCGTCGGCAAGGTCAGCCCACTCACCTTCTACCGCAAGGCGTGGACGGCACTGCAGTTCGCCTTCGTCTCCCGCTCCTCTGGCGCCACCCTGCCGCTGAGCAGGCAGACGGCGGTCAACCTGGGCGTCGAACCCGGCTACGCGGGCTTCGCCGTCCCCCTGGGCACCACCACCAAGATGGACGGCTGCGCGGCCCTGTACCCGGCCATCGCCACCATCTTCATCGCCAACCTCTTCGGCGTCTCCCTGAGCTTCTGGCAGTACGTCGGGATCGTCGCGGTCGCCGTCTTCGGCGCTTTCGCCACAGCGGGCACCACCGGCTGGTTCACCATGCTGACGCTCACCCTGAGCACCATCGGCCTCCCCACCGAGGTGGTGGCCACCGGCGTCGCCATCGTCTACGGCATCGACCCGATCCTGGACATGATCCGCACCGCCACCAACGTCGCCGGCCAGATCACCGTGCCGGTCCTGGTCGCCCGCTCCGAGGGCCTGCTGGACGACAGCGTCCTGGACCAGCCCAGCGGCCCACCCCTGCTGGACGCGGACACCGAGATCGAGACCCCCACCCGCGAAAAGGAACCAGTCCCCGCCTGACCCGAACACCCACCACCACAACCAAAGCAGCACAGCAAGACCACACCGCAGGCCCCGGGCACCTCTGCCCGGGGCCTGTTCTTCGTGCCGCCCCTTCCCTCACCCGAGCCCCGCGCCAAGGCCCACCCTGCTCTTCCTCCCTCCAGCCCCTCAGGCCCCGCCCCCGCTCCTTCTCCCCTGCCTTGCCTCCCCAGCTCGGCCCTCCCCCGCCTTGCCCTCCCAGCTCAGCCCTCCCCCGCCAGCCCAGCCCCTCCCCAGCCCGAAAACCCAACCACCCCAACAACTCCCCCTCACCACCCCACTGCTCGATGGGGTGGAGTGGCTTTGTTTGGGGAGAAAAGAGGCGCTAGCCTGGTCCCGGCGTGGGTGATCCCTTCCCCACCCGCTTCACCCCGGCGCCTCTTTTCTTAGGGGCCCCAAACAAAGCCACTCCACCCCATCGAGCACACCCAGCCAAGCAAGCCCCGACGCCACCCGTCAAACAAACCCCGACGCGCACACCCGCCGGAGCAAGCACCGAGGCGAAACCCCACCAGAGCAGCCACAAGCAGCCCACCAGAACAACCCACCAGAGCAGCCAACCAGCAGCCACCGAGCAGCAAGCCCAGCAAACTCAAGGGCAGTCGCGCAACGAAGCAGCAGCGGGCGCGATGTTCGGCCACCCAGGCAGCAGGTCCACCCGCGCGAAAGCCCGGGTGCACCCCACCTCCTGCCCACCCAGCCCGAACACCTGCGCGTACACCGGCCGCCGAGCGCAGTCCTCGCCGCGCGCGCAGTCCCACTGCACCGCGATCACCTCCGGCGCCGAGTCGCCCAGCACCGGCGCCAGGCTCAGCAACCCGGCCCGCGACACGAACGCCCGGCCCAGCGGGCTCCACTTGTCCGAGCGGCCGACCACTATCTGCCCGGCCGTGCCCTTGTCCCCCACCCCGCGGATCAGGCACGCGGAGACGGCGGCGGGCACGCACTGCAATGAGTCCTGGCTCAGCGTGACACCCATGTCGGTGATGGTCGCCTCGATGATCTGCCGGGTGGCCCCGGGGACACCGATGTGCAGCCTGCCCGAGGCCGCGCCGGAGTCGGCGACGAGTTCGACCACGGTGCCGCCGACGGTGGCGGTGGCCAGCGTCTGGCACGGCTCGCGCTTGCACGCGTTGCCGGTGGTGACCGCGGTGTCGCTGGTGGGCCCGGGCATGGTGTGGCCCGAGCTGTTGCGCACCCGCAGCACCGCGGCGCCGGTGAGCGAGGCCGCCAGCACCAGGCCGCAGATCACCATGGCGAGCACCACCGCGGTGGGGGCGCGCCGACCAGCCACAGGACACCTCCGGGTGAAAGCGAAGTCAGGGGGAGGGTATCGAGTGAATGTGGGGTTGCTCTCGGTTCCGCCTCAAGCGGGTGTCCGTAAACTCGCCCCAAGCTTCGACCAAGGAGGAACCGGCGTGTCCGAGTCTGCCAAGGCGCTGAACAAGGTCCTCATCGCCAACCGCGGCGAGATCGCCGTCCGGGTCGTCCGGGCCTGCCGGGACGCGGGTCTGGCCAGTGTCGCGGTGTACGCCGACCCGGACCGGGACCTGCCCTTCGTGCGGCTGGCCGACGAGGCCTTCGCCCTCGGCGGCAACACGCCGGGCGAGAGCTACCTGTCCTTCGACAAGGTGCTCGACGCGGCCAAGCGCTCCGGCGCGGACGCGGTGCACCCCGGCTACGGCTTCCTCTCCGAGAACGCCGAGTTCGCCCAGGCCGTCATCGACGCCGGGCTGACCTGGATCGGTCCGACCCCGCAGGCCATCCGCGACCTGGGTGACAAGGTCACCGCCCGGCACATCGCGCTGCGCGCGGGCGCGCCGCTGGTGCCGGGCACCAAGGAGCCGGTCAACGGCGCCGAGGAGATCATCGTCTTCGCCGAGGAACACGGCCTGCCGGTCGCGATCAAGGCGGCCTTCGGCGGTGGCGGCCGCGGCCTCAAGGTCGCCCGCACCATCGAGGAGATCCCCGAGCTGTTCGACTCCGCGGTCCGCGAGGCGGTCACCGCGTTCGGCCGCGGCGAGTGCTTCGTCGAGCGCTACCTGGACAAGCCGCGCCACGTCGAGGCGCAGGTGCTGGCCGACCAGCACGGCAACGTGGTCGTGGTCGGCACCCGCGACTGCTCGCTGCAGCGCAGGCACCAGAAGCTGGTCGAGGAGGCGCCCGCGCCGTTCCTCACCGCCGCGCAGCGCGCCGAGATCCACAGCTCCGCCAAGGCGATCTGCAAGGAGGCGGGCTACTCCGGGGCGGGCACCGTGGAGTACCTCGTGGGCACCGACGGCACCATCTCGTTCCTGGAGGTCAACACCCGGCTGCAGGTCGAGCACCCGGTCTCGGAGGAGACCGCCGGGGTCGACCTGGTGCTGGAGCAGTTCCGCATCGCCGCGGGCGAGGAGTTGCGGTTCACCGAGGACCCGACCCCGCGCGGGCACGCCATCGAGTTCCGGATCAACGGCGAGGACGCGGGCCGCGGCTTCCTGCCCGCGCCGGGCACGGTGACGCGGTGGAGCGCCCCCGAGGGCCCGGGCGTGCGGGTCGACTCCGGTGTGGAGTCCGGCACCGTGATCGGCGGGCAGTTCGACTCGATGCTGGCCAAGGTGATCGTCACCGGCGAGGACCGCGCGCAGGCGCTGGCCCGCTCGCGGCGCGCGCTCGACGAGCTGGTGGTCGAGGGCATGGCCACCGTCGTGCCGTTCCACCGCGCGATCGTGCGCGACCCGGCGTTCATCGGCGACGAGAACGGGTTCCACGTGCACACCCGGTGGATCGAGACCGAGTTCGACAACACCATCGAGCCGTTCACCGGCGGCGCCGACGCGGAAGAGGCCGACGAGCGGCAGACCGTCGTGGTCGAGGTCGGCGGGCGCAGGCTCGAGGTCTCCCTCCCCGGCAACCTGGCGATCGGCTCCGGCGGCGGCGCGGCGGCGAAGGCCAAGCCCCGCAAGCGCGCGGGCGGCAAGTCCGGCGCGGCGGCCTCCGGCGACGCGGTGGCGGCGCCGATGCAGGGCACCATCGTCAAGATCGCGGTCGAGGACGGCCAGCAGGTGGCCGCGGGCGACCTGGTCGTGGTGCTGGAGGCGATGAAGATGGAGAACCCGGTCACCGCGCACAAGGCGGGCACGATCACCGGTCTCGGGGTCGGCCAGGGTGAGACGGTCACCACAGGTTCGGTGATCTGCGAAATCAAGGACTGACCCGCTGTCCCTAGAATGCGCGCCATGTCGCAAGGGCGGGACGCCGGCATCCGGATCAGTGGGACCGAGCGGGACGAGGCCGTCGCCCTGCTCGGTCGGCACATGTCCACCGGGCGGCTGGAGATCGAGGAGTACGAGTTCCGCTGCGTCCGGGCGGTCGCGGCGCGCACCCGCGGCGACATCGAGGCGCTGTTCACCGACCTGCCCGCCCCGCACCCGGACCTGAGCGCGGCGGTCGGCCCGCGCGACCGGCTCAAGCACGCGGTGGGGCTGCCCAACGACAAGGGACTGGTCGCCACGCCCAGGAGCGCGGCGGTCGGGATGTTCTGCGCGCTGATGATGGTGCTGGGCATCCCCGGGGCGATCCTGCTCACGGTGTTCCTGGGGATGTGGTGGACGATCGTGGCCGCGGTGGGCCTGACGATCGTCGCGGGGGCCGCCGAGGAGGCGTTCAAGGCCCGTCCCTGAGAGCGAACTCAGGATTTGTCGACGGCGGGTCCGTACGATCGTCGGTGTGAGCGAGATCGAGCCGTCCGAGCTGCGCATCGGCGACACCGAGCGGGAAGACGCCCTGCGCGCGCTCGGCGAGCACATGAGCGCGGGCCGCCTCGACATCGAGGAGTACGGCGAACGCAGCGCCCGGATCACCACCGCCAAGACGCGGGGTGAGCTGCAGGTGCTGTTCACCGACCTGCCCGCGCCGCGGCCCGCGTTCGGGGCCCCCGCCCCTGCGCCGGTTCCGGCGGCGCCACCGCCGCGGCACGTGACGGGCTGGGAGGCCCGACCGGTGGGACAGCGGGTGTTCGCCGCCCTCGTGCCGCTGTCGGCCATCGTGGGCGTGATCTTGTTCCTGTCGGTGGTGCACGCCTGGCCGATCCTGCTGCTCCCACTCGCGGTGACAGCCATCGGCGGCGCCCTCTTCGGCGAGGAGTGGCAACACGAACGCCGCAACTTCGACCGCCGCAACCGCGGCTACCGCCGCCCCCACGGCCGCGGCTGGCACTGACCGACCTCACCGCTCTCCCAAGCCCTGGCTGCCGCCTTGATCCCCGGCCAATGCCCACTCTGGCCGCCACCCATCCCAGGCCGCTTTCCAGATCTCGCCGCACCTCCCCGGGCGGTTGCCCCTGCCCCCCGGCCCCGGGGCCAACTCCCGCTCCTGGCCGCCTCGCTGATCACGCCCAGCCTGGTCCCTGCCTTGTCGCCCTTGGTCATCAGCCCGGCTGCTCCCCCGCATCCGGTCATTCCGGCCGGCATCGCTTACCGACCAGGCGGTTCCCTAAGCCACCCCTGGCTCGCCAAGCCGGCGATCTGTTCGCCGGCCTCGCCCGCCGAACGGGCAGCTCGCTCCGCGGCCTCGCCCCAACTGGGCGCTTCCGCCGCTCCCGCTCGACGACAGACCCGGGCCACCGCTGCCGAGCGGGCTGAACGGTTGTCTCCGAGCTGACCGTGCTCACCTGGCTGCTCCACTGGCCGCACTCGCCCAACAAGCCACTCCTTGCACCGGCCTTTCCGCCAGCCTCACCCACCAAACAAGCCACTCCCTGCCACCCGCTTCGTGGCCTCCCTCAGCCCCCGGCCCATCGCTGCAGATCCCACCCCGAGCTGTTTCGATCAGGAACTGGCCAGTCTCGCAGCTCCCTCGTAAAGAGTTCACACGTAGAATTGTTCAACAATCCTACGTGTGAACAAGCGAACTGGTTGCACGTAGGATTGTTCAACAATCTTCCGAGTGGAACCGTTCCCCCAGCCTCACCGGGGGCGCGGTAGCGTGCCGGGCGTGGAACCGGTGGAGATCAACGCGGGCGCTTACTACCTCCGGGCGATGCGCGACGACCCCAGGCTCGACGACCGGCCGCGGTTGCTGGCCGGGTTCGACGATCCGGTGAGCAGGCACTTCCTGCCGCACATCAAGGTGCACGACCTGGAGTCCGCGGGCCACTACATCGCCGAGCGCGCGAAGAACTGGGCCGAGGAGACCCGGTTCTCCTGGGCCGTGGCGGAGCCGACGACCGGCCTGTTCATGGGCGAGGTCCTGCTCAAGGACCTTGACCTCGACCGCGGCACCGCCGAGGCGGGCTGCTGGGCGCACCCCGAGGGCCGCGGCAAGGGCATGACCACCACCGCCGTCGCGGCCATGCTGCGGTTCGGGTTCGGCGCGCTGGGCCTGCGCGAGGTCCGCTGGGTGCACCGGCCGGACAACACCGCGTCCGCGCGGGTTGGCGCCAAGGTGGGGTTCACTCCGTTGAGCGACACCGACAATGGCGACATAGTGTTGATCCTGCGTAACGCAGCGGTAGACGCAGACGGTAAGTAGAGCGCGGACCAACGGAACTAAGCCGATCTGATGCACGTCTACAAAATTGCGGCGGAACGGTCGAAACCGATCGTGGCGACTCGATAGAGTCGACACACCACAGGCAGTCACGGGGAGGCGACGTGCCACCAGGGAACAACCGACACGGCGGGCACGGTGGGCACGGGGGTGACCACCGCGACGATCTGCTGGACGTAACGCCTGAGGCGGTCCCCGGGCTGCGCTCGGCGTTCGCGACCGCGCTGGCCCGGGTCGACCACGAGCTCGAGCTGGCCGACACCGGCCTGCGGGTCGAGCCGTGGGCCAAGGACCCGGTGAGCCAGGACGCGGGCAAGGGCATCAACGCCCTGACCGTCGACCACGAGCAGGCGGCCATCGAGGCGCTGCGGGCCTACCGCAGGCAGCTGGACACGGCCGTGCACACCCTGGAGACGATCACCGAGCAGTACCGCCTGCTCGAAGAGGACAACCAGGCGACGGTCACCCAGAAGGGCGCAGCGGGCTGACCGCAGGGGCGAGGGGACAGGCGATGACCGAGCAGGCAACCGACGCCAAGCGCTGGCGGGGGTTCACGCACAAAGAGCTGTACCTGATGCTGCACGACGGTCCGGGCGCGCAGGCCTCGGCCGACCCGTCGCGGCGGTGGGCGCAGCTGACGGCCGCGCTGGCCGACATCAGCCACGACCTGGGCAACACCCTGGACAGCTCGTCCGCGGTGTGGGCCGGGCGCGCGGCCGGGGCGGCGCAGGAGCGGCTGACCCCGCTGGCCACCTGGGCGCAGGCGGCCTCGGACAACGCGGCCGAGATGCGCGCGGCCGTGGAGAACCAGGGCGACTACATCGCCAAGGCGCGCGCCGACATGCCGCGGCCCGAGGACGTCCCGGCGCCCCAGCCCGACCCGGCGGTGCCGCCCGCGGCGCAGGTCGTGGCCGTGCAGGTCGACGCCGAGCCGCTGGAGTCGGCGCAGTCGGCGGGCGAGCAGAAGGCCTTCGAGGTGATGGCGGCCTACGAGCTGAGCACCACCACCAACCTCAGCGTGCTGACCGGGTTCACCGCGCCCGCGGAGCTGCTGGGCGTGCGGGACCAGCACCGCAACCGCGGCGACGGGATCGAGTCGACGCACTCGTCGTTCGCCCCCGGGCACGTGAACGTCCCCGCGCCCGGCCACGACCAGCGGCACCGCCCGCCCGGCTACCACGGTGTCGGCGTGGGTGGCGGCGGGTCCGACGGCGGCCACTTCGGCGGCGTCGGCGGCCGCGGCCAGGGTGTGGGTCTCTCCGGCGCGGCGTTCACCGAGCAGGCGGAGGTCGTGCGGAGGCCAGTCGTGCAGCCGGGCATGCTCAGCGGCGCGACCCCGATGAACGAGGTCCCGTACACCGGCCCGGGCGCGCGCAACGGCGTGGGTTCCTCCGACGAGGAGCGCGCGCGGCGCGGTAGTGGCGCGGGCGGCAGTCGCGGGGTGGGCGGCGGCCAGTACACCGGCGGCGCGGATGCCTTGTCCGCCAACTCTTCCGGCGCGGCGGCCCCGGGCATGTCCACCGCGGCCAACACCGGAGCGGGCGCCCCGATGGCGCCGGGCGCGGGTGCGGGTGCGGGCATGGGCGGCAACGACAAGATGGCCATGCGCCGGTTCGGCGTTGACGCGCTGGGGTCGAGCCAGTGGTTCGGCGACGCGCCGGACCAGGCGGGCACCTCCGGCGGGTCGGGCAGCAGCGGTACCCGCCAGGTCGGTGGCCGCAGGCGCGACCTGAGCGAGACCGAGCAGGTCACCGAGTCGGTGGACGTGCTGGGCGAGGACGTCCAGCTCCCGCCCGGCGTGATCGGCGGCTGAGCGGGCGCGTTGTCCGGGTCGGCGTTGTTCGAGTCGACGGGGCCGGGACCGGTGACGGTCTCGGCCCTGGAGTTCGACGTGCTCACCGAGCACCTCGGCGTCGAACTGGTGCCGCTGGTGCTCAAGGTCCCCTCGCCGGGCCGGACGGATGTCGAACGGTCCCGCTTGGTGCGCCAGGCGTGGTCGGGGTTGGCCGAACGCGGCCTCGGCGGCCCGATGGACGTGGACCCGGAGCTGGTCCGGCTGCTGCACCTGCTCGACCGCCCGTCCCGCGAGATCGACGGACGCGTGTGGACCGCCCCCGACCACGCACAGCGGATCTTCGCCGCCGCCCGCGACAGTGAAGCGGTTCTCGCTGTGCTGCAAGGGAATTCGCTCACGCTCCAAGCCGCGGACGAGTCCGGCCTGGCCCGCCACGCGGTGTCGGTACTGCCCCGGCGCGGACCTGGTCCGGGTCGCTCGGTCACCATGCCCGCCAACGACTTCGCGACCGCGGCGACCGCCCCGGGACCACTGGACCGGGCGCTGTCGACCCACGGCGTCCGCGCGGACGACGCCCGCGCCGTCGCCGAGATGATCACGCCGCTGACCGCGCGGGGCCAGTTCGGCGCCGCCACCCGCGACCGCTGGGGCCGCCGGGTGCGCAACCCCCGGGTGATCAGCTGGTTCGACACCGAGGCAGGGCGGTACTTGCAGGTCCGCACCCCGCCACCGGATCCGTGGACGACGATCTCCCCCGCGGACCCGCGCGCACTCCTGCACCAGGTCGCCGCACTGCTCGATTGAGGTTGGACTCCCGCCCGCTGATCTCGGGCGCACTCGTCAGACCAAGGTCAGCGCAGTACTCGGACCATCCCACTCACACGATCGGTTCCAGTAGGTGGGGTCGGGCCTCTGGTGCCGCGGACCTCGTGGCGTCCGCCGCCTCGTCGGACGGCTTGTCCTGCGAGGACCGCTCCGCAGCCACGCGCGCGAGGTAGGTGTCCACCTCTTGAGCCGTCTGGGCCTCATCCCAACCGAGTACCGCGCCCATCAGCTCCGCGACCTGGCGTGCGCAGTCCTCGCCCCGGTGCGGGTACTCGATCGAGATCCGCGTCCGACGGGCCAACGCGTCCTCGACGTGCAGCGCTCCCTCCGAGGTGGCCGCGTACACGATCTCCACCCGCAGGTAGTCCGGTGCGGTGTCGACGGGCTTGAGCAGTTCCGCGTCGTCCCCCGCCAGCGCCAGCACCTCGTGTACCAGGGACCCGTACCGGTCCAGCAGGTGCCGCACCCGGTACGGGTGCAGCCCGTACCGGGCGGCGAGCAGGTCCGCCTGGTTGACCAGCGCGTGGTAGCCGTCGGCCCCCAGCAGCGGCACCTGGTCGGTGATCGACGGTTGCAGCCGCCCGGGCAGGTCCACCGCCGCGGCGTCCACCGCGTCGGCCGCCATCACCCGGTAGGTCGTGTACTTCCCGCCCGCGATGGCGACCAGGCCCGGCGCCACCCGGGCGACCGCGTGCTCGCGCGAGAGCTTCGAGGTCTCCTCGCTCTCCCCCGCCAGCAGCGGCCGGAGTCCGGCGTAGACGCCCTCGATGTCCGCGTGCGTCAACGGTGTCGCGAGGACCGAGTTGACGTGCTCGAGGATGTAGTCGATGTCCTTCTCGGTGGCCGCCGGGTGGGCCAGGTCGAGGTTCCAGTCCGTGTCGGTCGTGCCCACGACCCAGTGGTTGCGCCACGGGATCACGAACAGCACCGACTTCTCCGTGCGCAGGATCAGCCCGGACTCCGAGACGATCCGGTCGCGCGGCACCACGATGTGCACGCCCTTGCTGGCCCGCACCCGGAACCGGCCGCGGCTGCCGGAGGCGCGCTGCAGCTCGTCGGTCCACACGCCGGTGCAGTTGATCACCACGTTGCCCCGGACGTCGGTCTCCTGGCCGTCCTCGACGTCGCGCACGTGCACGCCCGACACCCGGTCGGACTCGCGCAGGAAGCTGACGACCTGGGTGGAGGTGCGCACGACGGCGCCGTAGTGCGCGGCGGTGCGAGCGACGGTCATGGTGTGCCGGGCGTCGTCGGCTTGGGCGTCGTAGTAGCGGATGCCGCCGATGAGGGCGTCCCGCTTGAGCGCGGGCACCATCCGGAGGGCACCCGCCCGGGTGAGGTGCTTCTGCCCCGGCACCGACCGCGCGCCGCCCATCCGGTCGTAGAGGAACAGCCCCGCGGCGGTGTAGGGCCGCTCCCACACCCGGCGGGTGAGCGGGTAGAGGAAGCTGACCGGCTTGACCAGGTGCGGGGCGAGCCGGGTGAGCATCAGCTCGCGCTCGCGCAGCGCCTCGCGGACCAGGCCGAACTCCAGCTGTTCGAGGTAGCGCAGGCCGCCGTGGAAGAGCTTGCTGGACCGGCTGGAGGTGCCCGCCGCCAGGTCACGGGCTTCGACCAGGGCCACGCGCAGGCCGCGGGTGGCCGCGTCCAACGCGACCCCGGCGCCCACCACACCACCGCCGATGACCACGACGTCGAAGGTCTCCGCGCCCAGTCTGCGCCAGTTCTCGGCGCGTTCGGCAGGGCCGAGGCGCCCGCCGGGAAAGTCCGATGTGGAGCGTGGCACGAACGCGGCGGGCTTGCGGTTGGCCATGATTCGCCTCCCTGCACGGCTGCGGTGGACCGACCTCGACCACGCTACCCGTTGGCGGCAAGTTGAGCAGTCAACCCATGGACAGTCAAACGACCGGGGGGTAGCGTCCGATCTCACTCAGGGTAGGCACCGCCGCAGGCCCTGGCCCCGCCCCGGGCCTGCCCCTCGCTTCCGGCAGCGCGAGGGAGACCGCCGTGGACCTGAACTTCTGGGAGATCGTCCTCTGGGAACTACTCGGCACCGCCGCCCTGATCCTGCTCGGCACCGGCGTGGTGGCCAACACCGTGCTGCGCTCGTCACTGGGTTTCCAGGGTGGCTGGCTGCTGGTCAACATGGGGTGGGGCTTCGCGGTGTTCGTCGGCGCCAGCATCGCCGCGCCCAGCGGCGCGCACCTCAACCCGGCCGTCACCGTCGGCCTGCTCAGCGCGGGCAAGTTGCCCTGGGCCGACGTCCCGGCGTACTTCCTCGGCCAACTGGTCGGCGCTTTCATCGGCGCCGTGCTGTGCTGGCTGACCTACAAGCTCCAGTTCGACACCCACGACGAGCCCGAGAACACCCGCGGGATCTTCGCCACCGGCCCGACCGAGCGGAACTACGCGTGGAACACCGTCACCGAGGTGATCGGCACCTTCGTCCTGGTGTTCTGGATCCTGACCAGCCCCGGGGTGAAGATGGGCGAGAGCGGCCTGCCGCAGTTCGGCAACGCCGCGCTGGGCTACGCCGCGGTGGCGTTCGTGGTGATCGGCATCGGCAACTCGCTCGGCGGCCCGACCGGGTACGCCATCAACCCGGCCCGCGACCTCGGGCCGCGGATCGCGTACGCGATCCTGCCGATCAAGGGCAAGGGTTCCCCGGACTGGGGGTACTCGTGGGTGCCCATCGTCGGCCCGCTGGTCGGCGCCGTCATCGCGGGCCTGATCGCCCGCGTCCTGCCGTCCTGACCCGAGCCGAGGAAGAGGCGAAGAGCCGATGACCGAGTACGTGGCCGCGATCGACCAGGGCACCACCTCCACCCGCTGCATGATCTTCAGCCACGCGGGCGAGGTGGTCGCGGTCGACCAGCGCGAGCACGAGCAGATCTTCCCGCGCGCGGGCTGGGTCGAGCACAACCCCGAGGAGGTCTGGGAGAACACCCGGGCGGTCGCGGCGGGCGCGCTGGCCAAGGCCGACCTGCACGTGACCGACATCGTCGCGGTGGGCATCACCAACCAGCGCGAGACCGCGGTGGTCTGGGACCGCAAGACCGGGAAACCGGTCTACAACGCCATTGTCTGGCAGGACACCCGCACCGACCGGATCGCCACCGAGCTGGGAAACCTCGGCGGCGGCCAGGAGCGCTACCGGGCCAAGACCGGTCTGCCGCTGGCGACGTACTTCTCCGGTCCCAAGATCCGCTGGATCCTGGACAACGTGGACGGTGCGCGGGCCAAGGCCGAGGCGGGCGACCTGCTCTTCGGCAACATGGACACCTGGGTGCTGTGGAACATGACCGGCGGGGTGGACGGCGGCGTGCACGCCACCGACCCGACCAACGCCTCGCGCACGCTGCTGATGGATCTGTCCACTTTGGCCTGGGACGCTGACATCGCGGCGGAGATGGGTGTCCCGCTCGCGATGCTGCCGGAGATCCGGTCCTCCTCGGAGGAGTACGGCCGGGTGCGCGAGCGCGGCGCGCTCGCGGGGGTGCCGATCGCGGGCATCCTCGGCGACCAGCAGGCGGCCACCTTCGGCCAGGCGTGCCTGTCGCCCGGCGAGGCCAAGAACACCTACGGCACCGGCAACTTCGTCCTGCTCAACACCGGCACCGAACAGGTGCTCAGCGAGAACGGCCTGCTGACCACGGTGTGCTACAAGATCGGCGCAAACGACCCGATCTACGCGCTGGAGGGCTCGATCGCGGTCACCGGCTCGCTGGTGCAGTGGATCCGGGACAACCTCGGGATGATCGGCAGCGCCGCGGAGATCGAGGAGCACGCCCGCTCGGTCGAGGACAACGGCGGCTGCTACTTCGTCCCCGCGTTCTCCGGGCTGTTCGCACCGTACTGGCGCTCGGACGCGCGCGGCGCGATCGTCGGGCTCACCCGGTTCGTCAACAAGGGACACCTCGCGCGGGCGGTGCTGGAGGCCACGGCGTTCCAGAGCCGCGAGGTGATCGAGGCGATGAACGCCGACTCCGGTGTGCCGCTCACCGCGCTCAAGGTGGACGGTGGCATGGTCGGCAACGAGCTGCTGATGCAGTTCCAGGCGGACATCCTGGGCGTCCCGGTGATCCGCCCGGTGGTCGCCGAGACCACCGCGCTCGGCGCGGCGTACGCCGCCGGGCTGGCCGTGGGCTACTGGGCGGGCGAGGACGACATCCGCGCGAACTGGGCGCAGGACAAGGAGTGGACACCGTCGATGGACGAGGGCGCCCGGGACAAGACCTACCGGCAGTGGAAGAAGGCGGTCACCCGCACGTTCGACTGGGTGGACGAGGACTGACGAGGACTGGAGGTGCCGGGGTGGGGCCGCCCGCCGCGCGCTGATGCCCCCAGCCGCGCGTCGGGTGGCCCGTTGGCGGCGGATCGGGGCGGGTCACTCGGTGGGCAACCCCGATCTCCGCCGCGGCGACCTCAGAGGACCGAGGCGGCCGCGATGACCAGGATCAGCCAGATGGCCAGTCCGATGACACCGCAGGTGAGACCCGCGATGGCCAGACCGCGGTTGCTGGCCTGGCCGCGGCCGGACTTGCCGATGCCCACACCGGAGAGCACGACGCCGATGATGGACAGGACGATGCCCACGAGGGGCACGAAGAACAGCAGCATCCCGAGCAGACCGGTGACGAAACCCGCTGTGCCGACGCCGTTCTGCGGCGCCTGGACGTAGTAGGCCTGCTGCGGCTGCGGAGCCGGGTAGGCGACCTGCTGCTGCGGGTGGCCCTGGCCGGTCTGGTCGGGGTGGGGATAGCTCATGGAAACGGCGCCTCCTGGTTGGGGAATGTGCCTCCAGGGGTCGTGGCGCACGCGGGGTCCGTTACGCGCGTGACGCGACCGCAACGCGCGGTCGAGATTTGTGGCGGAAAACCGCCGGAATCGTTCGGGGACCGCGTGCCATTCGCCTGGGCCGTCCTCGCCTCCAAGGGCGCCCCAGGCGAATGGCTCTCACGTGGAATCGAGCTGGGTCAGGACATCGTCGATCTGATCAGCGGTGCCGAGACGGCGACCCGCGCGCGGGGAACCTGTCCGATCCCACCGCAGCGCGGGCAGAAGTCCCGACGGTTGGGGGCGAGTCCCGAGCCCAGACACTCCGGGCACTCGGTCCGATGCGGCATGTCAGCCTCCGTAGCGGTTTGGTCCTCCAGGGGTACCGGCTCAGTTAGGTCAATCGAAAGAGCGACACCAGAGTTTCACTCCTTCTCGCGTAATGACGGTTACCCACTGGCGAGCAGACGGGCACACATTAAACACGATGGAGTGAACGTGGGGGTTAAACCACCAGATCGGGGGAACTCAGTCCAGATCGTCGTGCCGCATCAGCTGGCGACCGGCCTCGGTGATCGATCCGGACAGTGACGGGTACACCGAGAAGGTCAGGGCCAGGTCGTCCACGGTGAGCTGGTTCTGCACGGCCAGTGCGATCGGCAGGATGAGCTCGCTGGCGCTGGGCGCCACGATCACCCCACCGATGACCACGCCGGTGGCCGGACGGCAAAACAGTTTCACGAAACCGCGGCGCAGACCCTCCATCTTGGCCCGGGCGTTGGTGGCCAGCGGCAGCATCACCGTGCGCGCCGGGACCTCGCCGGAGTCGATGGCCTGCTGGCTGATCCCGACGGTGGCGATCTCGGGGTGGGTGAACACGTTCGCGGCCACGGTCTTGAGCTTGATCGGCGCCACGCCCTCGCCGAGCGCGTGCCACATGGCGATCCGGCCCTGCATGGCCGCGACCGAGGCGAGCATCAGCACCCCGGTGCAGTCGCCCGCGGCGTAGACGCCGGGCACGGTGGTGCGCGAGACGCGGTCGACGGTGATGAAGCCGCCGGGACCGGGCTCGACGCCGATCTTTTCCAGGCCGATGTCGGCGGTGTTGGGCACCGAGCCGACGGTCATCAGCGCGTGGCTGGCCTCGACGGTCTCGCCACCCTTGAGGTGCACCACGACGCCCTTGTCGTCGCGCTCGATCTTCTCCGCGCGGGCGTGCTTGACCAGCGTGGTGCCGCGCTCGGAGAAGACGTCCTCGAGCACCGCGGCGGCGTCGGCGTCCTCGTGCGGGAGCACCCGGTCGCGGCTGGAGATGACGGTGACCTTGACGCCCATCTCGATGAACGCCGAGGCGAACTCGGCGCCGGTGACCCCGGAGCCGACCACGACCAGGTGCTCGGGGAGCTCCTCCAGGTCGTAGATCTGCCGCCAGTCGAGCACCCGCACGCCGTCGGGCTCCGCGCCCGGGATCACCCGGGGGGTGGCGCCGGTGGCGATCAGGACGACGTCGGCGTCGACGACCTCGGTGGTGCCGCCGGTCTCGACGGCGATCCGGTGCGCGGCCATGCCGTGCCGGTCGTCGCAGAACCGGGCGGTGCCGTTGACGACCCGCACGCCCTCGCGCTGCACGCGGTTGCGGATGTCGGCGGACTGGGCCAGCGCCAGGCCGCGGACCCGGCCGCGCACGACCGGCAGGTGCACGGTGGAGTCGACGTCGTCGGTGCCGATGCCCAGCTCGTCGGCGTCGCGGAAGGCCACCCGGGCGCCCGCGGAGGCGATGAAGGTCTTCGACGGGACGCAGTCGTAGAGCACGCAGGCGCCACCGAGGCCGTCCCGCTCGACCACGGTCACCTCGGCACCGTGCTGCGCGGCGACGAGGGCGGCCTCGTACCCGGCCGGGCCGCCGCCCATGATCACGATGCGGGTCACCTGAGTCCTCCGTTCACCCGTCTGCGCTCGCGGGTCACGGTACGCGGGCGACCACGGCCGGGTCCCGGGTGGCCGCGAAAAGGTGATCCAGCCGCGCGGCTTCCCGCCACCCGGTGGGTGTGTGGCTAGGCTGTCCGCGTGTCGCTCTACGCCGCCTACGGGTCGAACATGGATCCGGGCCAGATGATGCAGCGGGCCCCGCACTCGCCGATGGCCGGGACGGGGTGGCTCGTCGGCTGGCGCCTGACCTTCGGCGGTGAGGACCTCGGCTGGGAGGGCGCGCTGGCGACCATCGTGGAGGAACCGGGGTCGCAGGTGTTCGTCGTGCTCTACGACGTCACCGACGACGAGGTCAACCTCGACCGGTGGGAGGGCTCCGAGCTGGGCCTGCACTCCAAGATCCGGTTGCGGGTGCAGACCCTGGAGGGCTCGGTGCTCGCCTGGCTCTACGTCCTCGACGCCTACGAGGGCGGTCTGCCCTCGGCTCGCTACATCGGTGTGGTCGCTGATGCCGCTGAGGCGGCTGGGGCACCGGCCGACTACGTCACGGGGTTGCGCACTAGGCCATGCAGTGGAATCGGGCCCGCCACCGCCAGCTGAGCACAACGCCCGGATGTGTCGCACGTCTCTTCGGATATCGCTGAACGCGATCCGAGGAGATGAGGCATGGACTACCGAAGACCTCTCATCGCTGCCCTGCTCACCACGGGGCTGACCGTTCCGATCCCGGCCGCGGCCGCCGAGCCGTACTGCGGGATCACCTGGGGCTCGACCGACAAGTCGCAGTGGTTCGTCGCGGCCGAGTCCACCATCACCGGCGTGCGCGCCGGGCGCCACGACTGCTACGACCGCCTCGTCGTGGACCTGGCCGACGCGCAGGAGCAGGACTACGACCTGCGCTACCAGGACAGCATCTACGACTTCGTCACCGGCGCGCCGATCGCCCTGCGCGGCGGCGCGTACCTGATGGTGCTGCTGGACTCCGGCCCCAACCAGTTCTGGGACCCGGCGAAGCGGACCGAGCTGGTGGACGTCGGCGGGTACCGGACGTTCCGCCAGGTCGCCTACACCGGCCGCTACCGCTCCGGCCTCTACCTGGCGCTGGGCGTCCGAGCCCGCCTGCCCTACCGCGTCTCGACCTTGCGCACCCCGGGCCGACCGACCCGGCTGGTCATCGACGTCGCCCACCAGTGGTGATCGGCGTGCGGCGAACCGCGCGGGCGCTGGCCACCGCCGGTCTGACCTGGACACTCGCGCTCACCGCTCCGGCGGTGGCGACCGCCGAGCCGTACTGCGGGATCACCTGGGGCTCGACCGACAAGTCGCAGTGGTGGGTCGGGGAGACCTCCACGATCCTGGCGCTGCGCGCCGGGCGGCACGACTGCTACGACCGCCTCGTCGTGGACCTGGCCGACGCGCAGGAGCAGGACTACGACGTGAGCTACCAGGACGTGGTCTGGGACTTCATCGCCGGCGAGGAGCTGTCGCTGCGGGGCGAGGCGAACCTGGCGGTGCGACTCAACTCCGATCCTTACCAGTCCTGGGACCCGGCGGGGCGCACCGACCTGATCGACGTGCGCGGGTACCGCACGATCCGGCAGGTCGCCTACCGGGGTTTCATCCGCGGCGGCGTCTACCTCGCGCTGGGCGTCCGGGCCCGCCTGCCCTACCGCGTCTCCACCCTGCACACCCAGGGCCAGCCGTCGCGGTTGGTCATCGACGTCGCACACCAGTGGTGATCGGGATGCGAAACCTCGTGAGAGCCCTGCGGGTACTGACCGCCTTCTGTCTGATGTGGACGATCGTGCTGGTGGCGCCGCCCACCGCCGCGGCCGCGCCGTTCTGCGGGATCACCTGGGGCTCGGGTGAGAAGTCCCGGTGGACCGAACCCGAGTCGGTGATCCGGGGCGTGCGCGCCGGACAGCACGACTGCTACGACCGGCTGGTCGTCGACTTCACCGGGTACGCCGGGCAGGACTTCCAGGTGCGCTACCAGGACCACATCTTCGACTTCCTGACCTGGCAGAACATCACCCTTCGCGGCGGCGCCTACCTGGAGGTGCTGCTCGACTCCGACAACGGGCAGTTCGCCGATCCCGCCACGCGGACCGAACTGGTCGACGTGGGCGCCTACCGCACGTTCCGCCAGATCGCCTACGCGGGTGAGCACCGCGCGGGCTCCTACCTCGCACTGGGGGTGCGGGCGCGGTTGCCGTTCCGCGCCTTCGTGCTCCAGGCACCCGGCCAACCGACCCGGCTGGTCGTCGACGTCGCTCATCAGTGGTAACCGTCCGAGGGGGACACATGAAGAGGAGCAGGATTCGAAGACTGATCATGGTCGTGGCCGTCTGTCTCACTGGGACAGTGGCCGCGGCGAGCCCGGTGGCGGCGGCGCCGTACTGCGGGTTCAGCTGGGGCTCCACGCCCAAGTCGGTCACCGTGGCGGTCGAGACCTCGATGTACCAGGTCCGGGCGGGCAGGCACGACTGCTACGACCGGTTGGTCGTCGACATGGCCGACTACGGGCCGCAGGGCTACGACGTGCGCTACGTCGACGAGATCATCGACAGCGCCACCGGCCGCCCGATGCCGGTGCGCGGCGGGGCGCGGCTGCTCGTCTCACCGCAGTCGACCCTGCACGGGGTGTTCGGCGTGCCGGACCGCACCGAGGTGGTCGACGTCCGGGGGTACCGGACCCTCCAGCAAGTCGTGTACACCGGGAGCTGGTACTCGGCTGGCCCGTTCGGCGTGGGGTGCGGGCCCGGCTGCCGTTCCGCGTGCTCGTGCTGAGCGGCCCGGACGAGCTGACCCGGCTCGTCGTCGACATCGCCCACCAGTGGTAACCGTCCGAGGGGGAAACATGAGGGGAAGCAGGGCACTCGCGGTACTCGCGGCCGTCTGTCTCATGGGGACACTGGCCGGGGCGGTCCCGGCGACCGCCGAGCCGTACTGCGGGATCACGTGGGGTTCCACCGCCAAGACGGTGGTGGTGCAGCGGTCCATCAACACCCTGTACGACGTGCGGGCGGGCAGGCACGACTGCTACGACCGCGTGGTCATCGAACTGACCGAACCGGGCGCGCAGGGGTTCGACGTCCGCTACGTCGACCAGGTCATCGACCTGGGCACCGGGGCGCCCGTCCCGTTGCGCGGCGGGGCGAGGCTGCGGGTCAGCACGGCGCCCGCATCGGTCTGGAGCGCTACCGGGCACCTGCTCTACGACCCGCCCAACCCGGCGGAAGCGGCGGATGTGCGGGGGTTCCAGACGTTCCGGCAGATCGCGTTCGCCGGGGACGACAACAACGTCGGCTTGTTCGGGCTCGGTGTGCGGGCCCGCTTGCCGTTCCGGGCGTTCTGGCTCGACGGGGACGAGCACACCACGCAACGCCTGGTGGTCGACGTCGCCCATCAGTGGTGATGGGGATACGAGGGAGGAAGCTATGAAGGGAAACTGGAGACGGTTGCTCACCGCGGTCCTGGCGGTCGCGGTGGCGGGGACGTTGGCGGTCGCGGGTTCGTCGACCGCGTCGGCGACCCGGGCGGCCTGCGGGATCACCTGGGGTTCGGGGGACAAGAACGCGGGCGGCCTGGAGCGCGGGCCGCTCACCAACGTCCGAAGTGGACAGCAGGACTGCTACGACCGGCTGGTGCTGGACTTCGCCGCCCCGGGTGCGCACGGCTACTCCGTGCGCTACGTCCCCGAGGTCGTCGAGGACGGCTCCGGCAGGCCGGTCCCGCTGCGCGGTGGGGCGAAGCTCCAGATCACCGCCTACGCGCCGGCCTACGACGACGCGGGCCACTCGACCTACAACCCGCCCAACCGCGCGGAGCTGGTGAACGTCACGGGTTACCAGACGTTCCGCCAGGTCGCGTGGGCGGGCAGCTTCGAGGGCTACACCACGATCGGCCTGGGCGTGCGCGCCCGACTGCCGTTCCGGGTGTCGACTTTGGACGGTCCGGGCACCGCGAGCCGCATCGTCATCGACGTCGCGCACACGTGGTGACCGCCGTGCGACGACGACTGCTCTCGGCGATCGCGGCGCTCGCCCTGGTCGCGAGCATGACGGTCGCCGGGGCCACGACGGCCTTGGCGGCGCCGTACTGCGGGATCACCTGGGGCTCGCAGGCCAAGGACCAGCTGATCCCCGGCTACGGTTTCGTGGTCGGGATCCGCGGCGGCCAACAGGACTGCTTCGACCGGCTGGTCTTCGACATCGCCAGCCCCGGGGCGGGCGGCTACTTCGTCAACTACGTCGACGAGGTGACCACCGACGGCTCGGGCGAGGTGGTCCCGGTCCGTGGCGGGGCGAAGCTGCAGGTCGTCGCCCGCAACCGGTCGTGGGGTGACGACGGTCAGCTGACGTTGCACCCGGACAGCTGGACGGAACTGGTGGACGTCACCGGGTGGCGGACGTTCCGCCAGGTCACCTGGGCGGGCACCTTCGAGGGCGACACCACGGTCGGCCTGGGCGTGCGCGCCCGGCTGCCGTTCCGCGCCTTCACCATCACCGACCCGGGCGGCCGCGGCCGCCTGGTGGTGGACGTCGCGCACTCCTGGTGAGCGGCAGGCCGGGGAGGATCCGCAGGGGGACCCTCCCCGGCCACTCACCGATCACCACTAGGTCCACAATGGATCGTCGACTCGATCGCCTCCAGGAAGCTGTACATGGTCGACGAAGGGTTGTCGTGCGGTGCCGAAGTCCGGTCCTCCTGGTGCCGCCACGACAGCCGGGCAGCCCGTTCAGCCGCGATAGCCCGACTGGTCATGTAGCGGTCGGCATCGATCCGCTTGCCCGCTCGGCCCTCCAACGCGCGACTGCGCCGCTCGGCGTCGTCGGTGTTCAGGAATGCGGTCTGATCTGTGAAGTGCAGGAGGAGCCACAGCTCGAAGCAGGGGTTCGAGATCGCCAGCCGGACTCCGTGCTGCTCGGCCAAGTGAATGGCCTGCTTGAGGTTGGGGTGGTGCTGGGGCCACTCGACGTCGAAGAGGCACCAGCACTCATCGACCTCGTCGTCTTTGCCGCGCTCGACGGCCCGGCGAACCAAGGTCATCGGAACGCCTTGATCGGGATCGATTTCGATGTCAATCGCGGTACTGGCACGGACATCCGGGAGGCGCTTCAACGCGTTGACGTAGTCGGGCTCGGATGCCTCACCCTCGCAGAACACCACCACGGTCTTGCGCTCTGGCCTGCTCGCGGTCTTCCGTCGAAGGTCTTTGGCCTTCGTCCTGCGTGGTCCCATCGGTTCAGCCGATCAAGCCGAGTGCACGCAGCATCTCGACGCGGTCGACCTCCGGCAGCGCACCGAAGCGTCCGTGCAGGTATGCCTTCTCCAAGTTCTGCGACCTCCTGACCCGCTCGCCCGCGAACTCGGCGAGAGCACCGAGTCGGGTTGTGCCGTCTTTCGCCTTCTCGGTCAACCAGACCTCGTCGCGGTTAAGGTGGTTGAGCAGACTGGTGTCATGGGAGGTGAACACCAGTTGAGCACCCAGAGGATTGGTTGCAGGGGACTGGAAGAGACGAACCAAGTGCATGGACAAGGTGGGGTGCAGGCTCGCGTCCAGTTCATCGAACAACACCAGGGAACCTGATCCGAGCGCCGCGAGAACAGGACCGATTGTCTCGAACCAGGTACGCGTTCCCTCCGACTCCGCGCTGAAGCTCAGCGGTGCGCGTTCGTGTTCAGTGCGGTGCACGAGACGCACGCGGCGCTGCGTCCGCACTTGCTCCGGATCGCTCCCCAGAACCACTTGGTGGTCTTCGACCAGCACGTCGTCGATTCCCAGGTCCGCCATCCGGAGCAAGGCCAACGCCTGCTCGCGACTGGCACGCCTGGACTCGGCAGGGCCGCCTCCAGCGTCGTCCAGTGTCAGCTGGTTGTCGTCGGTGTTCTCGTCGAACAACCTGCGGGTCGAACGCAGATCGAGAAAGCCACGTCTTGTCCGTGGCTGTGGTCCGAGAATCTGTACGTCTAGCAACTGCTGGGCAAAGCCTGAGACCACGGGCTCACCGAACCTGCGGGCGACGGAGAGCGCGAGTGTTCGAGGCGTCAACAGTTCGCGCGTACCCGACAGGCTTCCCAGACCGCGCTGGAGCGTGAGCTCCCCTCCCACACGCTCGAAGACGCGGCGGCGTTTCTTCTCCGGGTAGTGGAAGAGGCCCTCGTAGTGA
Organism: Actinokineospora sp. NBRC 105648; assembly: GCF_030269645.1. Taxonomy (GTDB): domain Bacteria; phylum Actinomycetota; class Actinomycetes; order Mycobacteriales; family Pseudonocardiaceae; genus Actinokineospora. Next base: position 193,405 of record NZ_BSTR01000008.1, read on the forward strand.
ACGGCATCGCGAGTCAGCTCGACGACGTACTCGAACCGCACCCCGGCGACAGTCAACTCGAGGGTGAACTCTGACATTCTGCCCGCGCCGTCGGCGAAGGCGAACGGCTCGACCGGGATCACGTCGTCCCACAGCCGCAGCGAGTTGCCGACGGCGGACCGGAGCCAGGACAGGGCAGCGAGGATGTTCGACTTGCCGGAGGCGTTCGGCCCGTAGATCGCGGCCACTGGGAGGAGGCTCGCGCCGATGTTGGCGATCGGGCGAGCCTCCTCCCGGTCTAGATCCACCGCGACCAACGAGAGCTCCACCGACTCGAGGATCGATCGGAAGTTGGATACCTCGAAGCGGATCAACACGTCCCGCTCCTCTCTGGCGCCCAACACGCCGTCACAGCCTCGATTTCGTCGAGGATGTGCGACAACTTACCTCTGTCAGCAGGCCAGACGCGAGCAAGGCAAGAACGAAAGGCGTGTTGTGACCACTTGGCAGGGTGCGGGGAGAGGGCTAGGACAGGGCGGCCAGCGCGGTGTGCGTCATCACCCGGATGCCCGCGAGCAGCGCGCGCTCGTCGAGCTGGAAGGTGGGCTGGTGCAGGTCGCGCATCGGGCCCTCGCCCGACCACACGCCCAGCCGCATGAAGGAGCCGGGGATCCGCTCGAGGTACCAGCCGAAGTCCTCGCCGCCCGCGGACTGCTTGGTCCCGGCCAGCGCGTCCTCGCCCAGCGCCGACTCGATCGCGGTGCGCAGGTACTGGGTGCTCTCCCGCTCGTTGATCACCGGCGGCACGCCGCGGCGGTGCGTCAGCTCGTAGCCGACACCGGTGGGCGCGAGCAGCGACTGGACCAGCTCGGCGACCAGCGGCTCCAGGTCGGCCCAGACGTCGTGGTCACCGGTGCGCAGGGTGCCGCGCAGCAGCCCCTCCTGCGGGACCGCGTTGGCCGCCTCGCCCGCGTGCACCGCGCCCCACACCAGGACGGTGCCGGAGCGGGGGTCGATCCGGCGGGACAGCAGCGCGGGCAGGCCGGTGATCACGGTGCCCAGCGCGTGCACCAGGTCGGCGGTCAGGTGCGGGCGCGAGGTGTGCCCACCGGGCGAGGTGAGGCGCAGTTCGAGCAGGTCGGTGGCCGAGGTGATGGCACCGACCCGGGTGCCCACCCGCCCGACCTCGGTGCGCGGGTCGCAGTGCAGGCCGAAGATCCGCTCGACCCCGTCGAGCCCACCCGCGGCGATGACGTCGAGCGCGCCGCCGGGCATGACCTCCTCGGCGGGCTGGAACACCAGCCGGACCCGCCCGGGCAGACTGGGCGCGGAGGCCAGCGCGATGCCGGTGGCGAGCAGGATCGTGGTGTGCGCGTCGTGGCCGCAGGCGTGGGCGGCACCGGGGGTGTCCGCCGCGTAGGGCAGACCGGTGGCCTCGGTCATCGGCAGCGCGTCCATGTCCGCGCGCAGCGCCACGCAGCGCTCGCCCTCGCCGACGTCGCAGACCAGGCCGTTGCCGCTGGGCAGCAGCTCGGGCTGCAGGCCGAACGACTTGAGCAGCCCGGCCACCAGCTCGGTGGTGGCGAACTCCTGGCGGGACAGCTCGGGGTGGGCGTGGATGTGCCGGAACCAGGCCAACACGTCCGCCGCGTTGGCGGCCAGCCACTGGTCGAGCCAGTCGGGCCCACGTCCCGCGCCGAGATCCTCCACACTGGGCATACTGACCCCACTGGGTGTGATCAGCACGGCAGGGTCCGACCTTCTTTCGTCAAATGGCAGGTCAGGCCGCGAATCCAGCACAGTCACGCGACCCCTCCGGGTATGTTCTCGTTCTCGGCTGCGGTGTCCATTTGCCTCGATACTGCCGCATACCGCTGACACCCCCGACCAGATCCCGGGGAAGAACGGCCCGCGGTCGCGGAGCTGCGACGAACGGGCGGGAGTGTTCGGCCTCACTGGTGAAGTGATCAAGATGATCGGTTCCCGCACCGGGGTGAACCGCAGTTCACCCCCCAAGATCACCCAAACGGGCGGTAGGCCGCACCGATGGCCGATCCCCGCTAGCACCCTCGGCAACCCAACGCCATTGATTCAATCCGCCCGAACACCGAACACCCAACACCGAAACCCGAACACACAGCCCCGCTGGGCCGCCCTTCGAAGGTTTCCCAGGAACTCGCCGATCAACCGCCACAACCACACAAACACCAACCAACCAACCAACCGCAGCGCAGCGACGGCCGCCCCCAACCAGACCGCAGCGGCAGCCCGCTCCCGCTGGTACCGCGGCGAAAAGGCCGCCCTCCAGTTACGCGACAAGATCCCCACCCCGCTGGTACGCAAGCCCCGCTACGGATGCTCGATCTAGTGGACTCGCTTCGTGTGGGGGGAGAGCACCGCTAAACTTGACCTGTGGTGGGAATGCCCTTGACCCGCCCTTCTTTCCCACCGCGGTGCTCTAGGGGCCCCACACGAAGCGAGTTCACTAGATCGAGCCCCGCTTCTAACCCGGGCAACGAAGACGGCACCTCGCCAAGCACTCCCAGGGCGAGCCCACGCTTGTAACCCGGGCAACCCAGGGCGGCAAAACCCACCAGACCGAACCCCGGGCAACGAAGACGGCAACCCCGCACGAGCACCCCAGACCAGCGCCTACCCCTTCTTGCGCTTGGCCCGAACCCGGTTCCCGTACACCACGATCCCCAGCAGCACCGCCGCCGTGATCCCCACGACCAGCTTGCTCTTCGCGTCCCCCGACACCTGCGGCGCGACGATCTCGGGCCCGGACGGCGCGGTCGTCTGCGCCGAGGCGAGCGGCGCGGTCAGGGTCATCAGGACCCCGAGGAGCACGACGAGCAGCAGCCGAGTGCGGCGAGTGGGCAACAGGCGGCCCTCCAGGTAGGGGAGAAGTCGACTACCAGACTAGTCCGGGTCACCACGCTGCGCGAAGGCCGAAAGGATCTTCTCGGCGGCCAGCGTCGGGGTGAGCGCCCCGGCCCGGACCTGGTCCTCCAGCACCGGAGTCAGCGCCCGGACCGCCGGGTGCGCGTGCAGCCGGGTGAGCAGGGTGTCCTGGACCATCGCCCAGGTCCAGTCGACCTGCTGGCGCCTGCGCCGCTCCGCCAGCTCCCCGGACGCGGTCAGCCGCGCGTGGTGCGCGGTGATCTCCGCCCACACCTTGTCCAGGTCGGTGTTCTCCGCCCCGCTGCACGTCAGGACCGGCGGTGCGTCGGCCGATCGGAGCAGCCGCATAGCGCCCGCGAGCTCCCGGGCGGCCTTCTGGGCCTCGCGGGTGTGCGCCCCGTCGGCCTTGTTCACCGCGATCACGTCGGCGAGCTCCAGCACGCCCTTCTTGATCCCCTGGAGCTGGTCGCCGGTGCGCGCCAGGGTCAGGAACAGGAAGCAGTCGACCATGTTGGCCACCGCGGTCTCCGACTGGCCGACGCCCACGGTCTCCACCAGCACCATGTCGAACCCGGCCGCCTCCATCAGCACGATGGTCTCCCGGGTCGCCTTGGCCACCCCGCCGAGCGTGCCGGAGGTGGGCGACGGGCGGATGAACGCCGCCGGGTCGACCGCGAGCCGCGACATCCGGGTCTTGTCGCCGAGGATGCTGCCGCCGGTGCGCGTCGACGACGGGTCCACGGCGAGCACCGCCACCTGGTGCCCGGCGCCGGTCAGGTTGGTGCCGAGCGCGTCGATGAAGGTCGACTTGCCGACGCCGGGCACCCCGGTGATCCCGACCCGGTGCGCCCCACCGGCGTGCGGGAGCAGCTCGACGAGCAGCTCCTGGGCCAGCGCCCGGTGGTCGGCGCGCCGGGACTCCACCAGGGTGATCGCCCGGGACAGCAGGCCCCGGTCCCCGGCGAGCACCCCCTTGGCGTAGGCGCGCACGTCCACCGGCTTAGCCAAGCTCGTGCCCGTGCTGCTCGGCCAGCTTGCGCAGCAGCTCGGCGGCCGCGTCGGCGATCACGGTGCCCGGCGGGAAGATCGCCGCCGCCCCGGCCGCGCGCAGCTCGTCGAAGTCCTGCGGCGGGATGACGCCGCCGACGACGATCATGATGTCGTCCCGCCCGAGGGCGGCCAGCTCCTCGCGCAGCGCGGGCACCAGGGTGAGGTGGCCCGCGGCGAGGGAGTTCACCCCGACGATGTGCACGTCGGCCTCGACGGCCTGGCGCGCGACCTCGCCCGGGGTGGAGAACAGCGGGCCCACGTCGACGTCGAAGCCGAGGTCGGCGAACGCGGTGGCGATCACCTTCTGGCCGCGGTCGTGCCCGTCCTGCCCCATCTTCGCGACCAGGATCCGGGGGCGGCGCCCCTCCTGCTCGGCGAACGCCTCGACGACCGCGCGCGCGTCCTCCACATTGGACACCTGGCCGACCTCGTCGCGGTACACCCCCGAGATGGTACGGATCTGCGCCGCGTGCCGCCCCCAGACCTTGCCCAGCGCCTCGGAGATCTCGCCGACCGTGGCCTTGGCCCGGGCCGCGTCGATGGCCAGCTCCAACAGGTTCCCGTCGGCGTCGGCGGCCCGGGTCAGCGCCGCCAGCCTGCGCTCGACCAGGTCCGCGTCGCGCTCCTCGCGCAGCCGCCGCAGCTTCTCGACCTGCTGCGCCCGCACGCCCGCGTTGTCGACCTTGAGCACGTCGATCTGCTCGTCCTCGGCCAGCCGGTACTTGTTGATCCCGATCACCGGCTGCCGCCCGGAGTCGATCCGCGCCTGGGTGCGCGCCGCGGCCTCCTCGATGCGCAGCTTGGGGATGCCCTCGTCGATCGCCCGCGCCATCCCGCCCGCGGCCTCGACCTCGCTGATGTGGCCCCACGCCTTGCGCGCCAGCTCGTAGGTGAGCCGCTCGACGAAAGCGCTGCCGCCCCAGGGGTCGATGACCCTCGTGGTGCCGGATTCCTGCTGCAGCAGCAGTTGCGTGTTGCGGGCGATGCGCGCGGAGAAGTCGGTCGGCAGCGCGAGCGCCTCGTCCAGGGCGTTGGTGTGCAACGACTGCGTGTGCCCCTGGGTCGCGGCCATCGCCTCGACGCAGGTGCGGATCACGTTGTTGTAGACGTCCTGCGCGGTCAGCGACCAACCGGAGGTCTGGCAGTGCGTGCGCAGCGAGAGCGACTTGCTGTCGGCGGGGTCGAACCCCTTGACCAGCTTGGCCCACAGCAGCCGGGCCGCGCGCATCTTGGCGACCTCCATGAAGAAGTTCATCCCGATGGCCCAGAAGAACGACAGCCGGGGCGCGAACTTGTCCACGTCGAGCCCGGCGTCGCGGCCCGCGCGGAGGTACTCCACGCCGTCGGCCAGCGTGTAGGCCAGCTCCAGGTCGGCGGTCGCCCCGGCCTCCTGCATGTGGTAGCCGGAGATGGAGATCGAGTTGTACTTCGGCATGTTCCGGGAGGTGTAGCCGAAGATGTCGGAGATGACCCGCATCGACGGCCCCGGCGGGTAGATGTAGGTGTTGCGGACCATGAACTCCTTGAGGATGTCGTTCTGGATGGTCCCGGCCAGCTGCCCCGGCGCGACGCCCTGCTCCTCGGCGGCCACCACGTAGAGCGCCAGCACCGGCAGCACGGCACCGTTCATGGTCATCGACACGCTCATCCTGTCCAGCGGGATGCCGTCGAAGAGCTGGCGCATGTCGTAGATCGAGTCGATGGCCACCCCGGCCATGCCGACGTCGCCCGCCACCCGCGGGTGGTCGGAGTCGTAACCGCGGTGGGTGGCCAGGTCGAAGGCGACCGACAGTCCTTTTTGGCCTGCCGCGAGGTTGCGCCGGTAGAAGGCGTTGGACTCCTCGGCGGTGGAGAAGCCCGCGTACTGCCGGATGGTCCACGGCTGGTTCACGTACATCGTCGGGTACGGCCCGCGCAGGTACGGCGCGATCCCCGGGTAGGTGCCCAGGAAGTCGAGCCCGTCGAGGTCCGCGGCGGAGTACACCGGTTTGACGCCGATGCCCTCCGGGGTCTCCCAGGCGAGCGCGTCCGCGCCCTTGCCGGTGCTGTCCTGCACCGCGGCCCGCCAGTCGGCGGCGGTGGTCGCGGCGGGCTCACCCAGCTCGACGGTGGAGAAATCGGGGATGCTCATGCGGTGACTCCCAGCGTCTCCAGGGTGGCGCGCAGCACCTGCGGCGCGTCGCAGCCGGTGAACACGAAACCGTCCACACCGGAACGAAGGTGGTCATCGGAAGGCTTGCCCGCCAACAGGACCTGGGTCGCGCCAGCTGCTTTGAGCGCCTCGGTGACCGGTCCGACGAGCTCGGCGTAGGACTTCTCCGAGCCGCACAGGCAGGCGACCGCCGCGCCGCTCTCGGTGAACCGGGCGGCAGCGGTCTCCGCGTCGGTGATCACGCCGCCGGTCGGGGTCTCGATGCCGCCCGCCTGGAACAGGTTCGCGGCGAAACCCGCGCGCGCGGTGTGCGCGGCGACGGGTCCGAGGGTGGCGAGGAAGACCCGCGGCCGGGCACCGGTCTCGCCGAGCACCCGGTCGGACAGGTCGCGCAGCTCCTCGTACGCCTCGGCGTACCGGACCACGGGCAAGCCGCCCGCGGGCGCGGCAGGCGCGGGCGGGCGGACCGGGGCCCGCTCGGCGAGGTTGGGGAACTCGCTGACCCCGGTGATCGCGTCGGCCCGGGTGGCCAGGTTGGCCGAGCGGGCCGCCCAGGTCGTGGCCAGCCGGTCGGCGACCAGGCCCGCGTCGAGGGCGGCGACCAGGCCGCCCGCGCGCTCGATCTCGGTGAACCACGCCCAAGCGGCCTTGGCGAGCTCGTCGGAGAGGGTCTCGACGTACCAGGACCCGCCCGCCGGGTCGATCACCCCGGCCAGGTGGGACTCCTCGAGCAGCACCGCCTGGGTGTTGCGGGCGATCCGGCGGGCGAAGCCGTCGGGCAGGCCGAGGGCGTGGTCGAACGGCAGGACGGTGACCGCGTCGGCGCCGCCGACACCCGCGCCGAAGCAGGCGAGCGTGGTGCGCAGCATGTTCACCCAGGGGTCGCGGCGGGTGACCATCGCGGGCGAGGTGACCGCGTGCTGCCGCGGTGAGCCTGCCTTGGTGACACCGCTGACCTCGGCGACCCGAGCCCATAGTCTGCGCGCGGCGCGGAACTTGGCGATGGTGAGGAACTGGTCGGCGGTCGCGGCGAGGCGGAACTCCAGCTGACCCGCGGCGGCGTCGACGTCCAGGCCCGCGGCGGTAAGGGCCCGCAGGTAGGCGACGCCCGCGGCGAGCGCGGCGCCCAGCTCCTCGGCGTCGGAGCCGCCCGCCTGGTGGTAGGGCAGGCCGTCGACGACGATCGAGCGCAGCCTCGGGTAGTCGGCGGCGGTCTTGCGGGCCAGCTCGGCGGCGCCGTCGAGGTCTTGGTGCTGACCGGTGCGGGCGTGGTGGCCGAGCGGGTCGGCACCGAGGTTGCCCTTGACCTCGCTGGCCGGGATGCCCTTGTCCGCGTGCACGCGGAGCAGCTCCTCGGCGGCCGCGGCGAACTCGGCGCCCGCGTCCAGGGTGACCGGGGCGAGGTCGAGGTAGACGTCGCGGAGCACGTCGCCGATCCGGTCGACCGGGAGACCCGCGGCGCCGACGACGAGCCATAGCGAGCTGACGCCGTTCTCCAGGTCGGCCAGCACGGTCTCGGCAGTGGTGCCGGGGTCGGCGTGCCGCTGCCGGACGTCCCACCCGGACGCGACGTTGCCCTCCGGTCGACCACCGCGCAGGTACGGCGGGAGGCCGGGGTAACCGGGTACGGCTTTGGCCTCGGTATAGAGCGGGTTCAGGATCACGCCGTCGTACGTCCGGGTGGCGAGCAGCGTCTCGACCGGGTCGTCGTACCCCTCCGGCACCGAGTTGGTCTTGCGCAGCACCCGCTCTACCAGCTGTTGCCACTGCTCACGGCCCGCGGCGGCGAACTCACCCGCGAGGACCAGGTCGTCCGGCTCGGTGTGCGGCGCGGAGGGGGATGTCATGCCCGGCAATGCTACGGATACCGGCCCGGGACACCAGGTGACCGCCGTGTGAGGCTGATCGCGGTTACCGACGGGTTAAGTCGTGCTTTAACCCCGGTCCGACCACCGCATCGGTCAGAATGGCGCCGTGTCCACCCCCGAGTCCGAGCAGCGCCTGGTAGCGGGCCGCTACCGGCTGCGCAGGCTGCTCGGCGAGGGGTCGATGGGCACGGTGTGGGAGGCCTACGACGAGTTCCTCCGCCGACCGGTCGCGGTCAAGCAGGTTCGACTGCCACCCGACGGTGAGGTGGCCGAACTCCGCGAGCGCACCCTGCGTGAGGCCCGGGCCATCGCGGTGGTGTCCCACCCGAACGTGATCGTGCTGCACGACGTGGCCCGCGAGGACGACGAGCCGTTCGTGGTCATGGAGTTCATGGCCGCGGCCAGCATGGCCGAACTGCTCACCGCCAACGGCGCGATGTCCACCGAACAGGCCGCCGTGGTGGGCGACGCGGTGGCCGCCGGGCTGCAGGCCGCGCACGAGGCGGGCGTGGTGCACCGGGACGTGAAACCGGGGAACGTGCTGGTCGGACCGGACGGCCGGGTCAAGCTGACCGACTTCGGGATCGCCCGCAACGTCTCGGAGCGGACGATGACCAGCACCGGGATCATGCTCGGCTCGCCCTGCTACATCGCCCCCGAGATCGCCTCCGGCGAGGCCGTCACCCCCCAGGCCGACCTGTGGGGCCTGGGCGCGACCCTGTTCGCCGCGGTCGAGGGGCACGCCCCCTACGACGCCGACGCGCCCGCGATGGAGATCGTCGCGCAGGTGGTGGACGCCGAGGTGCCGTCGCTGACCTACGACGGGCCGATCCACAAGGTGATCACCGGCCTGATGGTGAAGGACCCGATCGAGCGAATGCCGCTGCGCGAGGTCCGGGAGCTGCTGTACCCGCTGTTACCGCCACCGGGCAGCCCGGTGTACGACAGCTTCGCCCTGGCACCCACCCCGCCCGAAGAGGCACGGACGGTGCTCACCAAGCCCGCCGCCGTCGAGTCCGGCACCGACACCGGCGCCCCGCTGGCGGCGGTCCCCGGCCCGCTGCCGTTCCTGGAGGTGCCGGCCCCCGAGGTGCCACTCCCCCGGCGAACCCCGCTCGCCACCGGCCTGCTGGCGGTGAGCGCGGTAGTCCTGTTCCTCACCGCGACCGTCGGCGGCTTCGCCCTCACCCGCACGGTCGGCGGCGAAGCGATCCTGCCCCCCGGCGCCCCGACCACCGCGTCCCAACAGGCCTCGGCCCCGCTGCGTGAACTGGTCCCCCGAACAGCGGACGCCGCGACCCTGGCGGGTGAACAAGGCGGCAGCTTCGCCATCCCGGTCCCGGGCGACTGGGTGAAGTTCGTGGAGCAGCGCTCGGCCAAGACCCTCCCGAACAGCACCCGGGTGCACTGGGTCTCCCCGGACGGCGCCTCGGAACTGGTGGTGGAGCGGTTCCCCAACTTCTACCCGAAGTACACCGCCGAGCAGTACCTGCGGGTGCTGGCGGGCCGGACCCCCAGCTACCGCACGGTCGGCACCACCCCGATGGACTCAGGCACCCCGGAACCCGCCACCCAACTCACCTACCGCAGCATCGACACCGCGGGCAACATGCCGTCGGGGACCAACGTCAACCGGTCGTCGTTCGCCAACATCCTGCCCCGCGGCAACGACCTGTGGGTCGTCAGCGTGACCGTCCCAGTCGAACAGGAGGACACCGGCAGGCGGGGGTTGTTCGCGCGCATCGCCCCGGAATTCCGCACCCTGGGCTGATCACGAGTCGGACCGGCCAGGTCCCAGCTGCTTCCGGACGGAAACCCTGGTGGCCCTGGACAACCAGCGCAGCGCCGACTCCCGGTCGCTGACGAGTCCGCTGATCTGGAACGCCAGCAGCGCGGCGACGTGACAGCAGTCCGCGTCGGCCGCCAAGACCAGTCGACCACCGTCGAGCTGCCACAGGATCGCCTTGCCGCCGCCCATGCCCGCCCAGTGGTCGTCGAGCACCCCCAGGGCGGCCCGGTGGTCGTCCAGCAGCGCCAGGCAGAGCGCCCGGTTGTAGATGTTGACGCACCGGGGCTGGTAGCCGAGGACCTCCGCGCGCCGCAACTGCTCCAGGGCCGCCCGGGGGTTGAAGGCCATGAGGCAGAACCCGAAGTTGTTGGCCGCCGAGGCGTCCTCGGGGTTCTGGCTGACGGCGAACTCGTAGAGGGCCGCCGCTTCCCGCGCCCGGCCGTCCACGAGCAGGCCGACGGCGTGCCGCATCATGTTCGACGCCAACGCGCCGTCGAGGCCGACCGGGGTCTCGTACGACGCGCCCGCCGACACCGTGGTCGCCCGACGCGCGATCTCGGCGTTCAGCTCGGCAGCCACCACGAGCCGGTCGGCCATGATCACCTCCGCGCAGGGCGGTGGGTCGATACCCGCCATCCAGCGGTGTTCGAGGTGCAGGGAGGTGGTGCTCCAGTCGGTCAAGCGGGTCACCGAGAGCCGCTCGACGATCCACCGGTACTGCGGGACGACGTCCCGTTCGAGGGCCAGGTCGACATCGGGTTCCGGCGCGACGGCGGGTGGGCGCAACGCGAGCAGGTCGGCCAACGGCGCCGTTCGGGTCCACGGCAGCACCTTCGTGACGATCGCCCCGACCACCGCCGTCACGTGGTCGAGACCGGGGCGCCCGGCGCCGACAGCGGCCGTGGCGCGCTCGATGTCGGACCACAGGATCCGCTGCCAGCCACCCGCGTGGTCGTCGGGGGTGGTGGCGCTCGCCGCGTCGAACGGCGAGCCCTCGACGCGCACCGACGGAAGCCACCGGGGCAGGAACGTCGTGACCACGTTCGAGATCAACTCCGGACCGAGACCGAAGCGGACGATGCTGTCACCGTCCAGACCGCGCACGGTCAGCTCGTCGACGATCGCCTGGAGCGAACCCGCGTTCCTGACGAGGGCGGGCGGCCAGGACGTCCTGCCGTGCAGCGCCTCCCGGAGGGCGGAGACCAGGCTCACCGTGCGCCAGCCGGACAAGGCCTCAGCCGCCTCCGTCAACATGACCTGACGTGCATCGAAGCGATCGAACAAGGCTCACGCACCTCCGCTAGGCAGGATCGTGCACAAGATCTTACCTTGCCGACAGCCAGGATCGTACCTATGATGATGGCGGAGGGTACCGACGTGGACGACATGATCTTTCAACCCAGTGACCTGGCCACCCAGCGACGAGTGCAGTTCATGGACGCCGCGAGATCGGGGCGCGCGCGACTGCGGGACAAGGACGGCTCGGCCTTCGTCATGCTCCCGGAGGGCAAGGTCGAGCTGCTGGAGGAGCTCGCCCGGTGGAACTCCGCCCACCTGCGGCTCGAACGACTGCTCGAGCGCGGCGAGCCGTTGTCCGTCTCGACCCTGGGTGAGCTGGCCTGGCTGCGGGTCTTCGACACCGAGGACATCAGGGAGTTCCTGAGCGAGCTGCACGAGGCGCTCGTGGCCTCGTACGCCGACGGGGCACTGGCGACACTGCGCGAGTGCGTCGAAGCCTGGCGTACGACCGCGCGGCAGGTGGAAGACCCGCTCCGGCGTTCTGTGCTGCGCGGGAGCCTGGCCGCCCAAGACCTGACCGAGGCATTGAGACCGGATGGCACCTGACCGCGCCTACCAGCCCTTCCAACCCGCCAGACGCCCAGGATCAGGTCCCGGCGAGGCGCCGTGCTACCGGGTGTTGGTGCACCGCAAGTTCCACGGGCACTGGAAGGAGATGGTCGACCGGGTGGGCCTCGACCAAGCCCAGGAGCTGTGGGACCACTTGGCGAACAGGCCCGGACAGAAACCGGACACCGCGGGCTCCTGCTTCCTGCGCGGCAAGTTCGGCCGCCCGCAGGGAGTGGGGTGGTCGCGGACCATCCACTACGAGCTGTCCTCGATGGCCAGGGTGGACTACCAATACCACGACAACTTCACGACCCGGCCGGACGGGGACGCACACCCCGTGGTCGCCATCCTGACGATCAGCTACTCGAGTCACTGACCCTGCCGTGAGCGCGTGCACCAGAGCGAGGACCAGATGCCGACCGACGCCGTCACAGCACTGGCCGAGGAGTTCAACTCCGGCCGGTTGAGCATGGGCGAGTACCTGCGCCTGGTCGACCTGGAACGCGCCGAGACACTACCGAGCCCAGCGGCCACCGCCGGCTGAACCGGGGCCGGCTCAATCCGAAAGGGACTGTCGATCGCCGCCGCCGGGGAAGCGGGTGGCGGTTTCCGAGGCTTGGGCGAGTCTGCGGAGGGTGATCATCACCGAGTCGCCCAGGACGGTGCCGACGACGACCGCCTCGAGCAGGTCGTCCACCGTTCGGGCGCCCACGACGTAGTCCAGGTCCGCGACGCCGATCTGTTGCATGATCGGTCCGTAGCGGCGGATGAAGTCCAGGAACCGGTCGTGTCCCAGCGATCGCGCCGTCACCAGGACGGTTGCCAGGGCCTCCACCGCGAAGTGCTTCGGGGAGACGTCCCAGCCTAGTTCGATGACCAGGTCGTGGATCTCCTTCTCCGCCGACGATTGCGCGTCGACGGCCGCGGGCTCCGGGACCGGTAGCACCGCCTTCTGCACCGTCTTGAGCAGATCCTCCATATCGGACTCCGGCGCGTCCACAGTGGACAGAATGCCGCGGACCGCCGCCACCGACAGCCCGCCGACGTCGATCAGCGCTCGGACGAGGCGCAGGCGGTGCAGGTGGGTGTCGTCGTAGCGGGCCTGGTTCGGGCTGGTGCGCTCGCCGGGCGGGAGCATGCCTTCGCGCAGGTAGTACTTGATCGTTGGCACCGCCACGCCGCTGCGCTTGCTCAGCTCGCCTATCCGCACCGAAACCCCTCTCGACAACCGACCCCGGATAGCGTACTTATCGATAGTAGACAGCACCACTATCCATAATCGAGGGGCGAACCGATGCGGACCTGGCACCGACCATTACTCCTGTTCACCGCGCTCATGGCCGCGACGGCGCTGGTCAGCGCGGTGGGGCTGCTCGTCGACGACCGCGTGCTGGTGGGCTCGCCGATCTGGCTCAAGCCGCTCAAGTTCAGCCTCTCGTTCGTGGCGTTCGGCCTGAGCTGGGCCTGGCTGCTGTCGCTGGCCCCGCGCACCCGCCTGATCAACGCCACCGCTACCACCGTCGTGCTGGCCTCGGTCGCCGAGATGGCGATCATCGTCGGCCAGGTCGTGCGCGGCAGGCGCAGCCACTTCAACCAGACCACCGAGTTGGACGGGATGCTGTTCAGCATCATGGGCGCCACGATCGTGGTGCTCTGGGTGGGCACCCTGCTCCTGACGATCAAGATCGCCGCGCAGCGGCTGGGGACTCGGTCGGAGCAGCTGGCGATCCGCTGGGGCATGCTCATCTCGCTGGTCGGGCTGCTGCTCGGCGGCCTGATGCTGGGCAACTCCAGCGGCGTGGAGAACGTGATCGGCGCGCACAGCGTCGGCGTCCCCGACGGCGGTCCGGGGCTGCCGCTGGTCAACTGGTCCACCACCGGCGGCGACCTGCGCGTCCCGCACTTCATCGGCATGCACGCCCTGCAACTGCTCCCGCTGGTCGCGCTGGCGGTCCGCCGCCGCCCCGAACCCGCCGCCGTCCGGGTGATCTGGACGCTCGCCCTGGGCTACAGCGCGCTGGTAGCACTGGTCACCTGGCAGGCTCTGCGCGGCCAGTCGATCATCCACCCGGACTGGGCCACCGGCACCGCGTTCGGCGTGATCGCCGTCGGGGTCGCCATCGGCCTGGTCACCGCACGGGAGAAGGTCACCGCGTGAGCACCCTGTTCGACCTCGCGTTCTACGTCGTGGCGCCGTTCTGGGCGCTGATGGTCTTCGCGCCGACCTGGTCGGTCACCCACCGGGTCATCAGCAGCCCGCTGATCCTGCTGCCCGGCATCGTCGTCTGGGCGATCGCCGCGATCCCGGTGTTCCCCGACCTGTGGGCGGCCGTCTCGCAGCCGACGCTGGCGAAGTTCACCGCGTTCCTGGGCGACGACAACGCCGTCACGCTGATCTGGGCCCAGGTCCTGGCCTGGGACCTGTTCATCGGGCGGTGGATGTACCTGGAGTCGCGCGAGCGCCGGATCCACCCGCTGATCATGGGTCCACTGCTCGTGCTCACCGTGCTGCTGTCCCCGATCGGGGTACCGGTGTTCCTCCTGCTGCGCATGAAACCCCGCGTAGGCTCCGCAGTGTGACCGGCATCGACATCGACACCGACCCCCGCCACGTCGCCGACCAGGCCGCGAAAGCGCTTGCGGACCGCACCGGCGTGGACAGCCACGACCTCGCGCTCATCCTCGGTTCCGGCTGGCGGCCCGCCGTCGACGGCCTCGGCACGCCCGCCGCCGAGGTGCCGATGGCCGACCTGCCGGGCTTCCTCGCCCCGACGGTCCAGGGCCACGGCGGCACGGTTCGCTCGATCGAGGTCGAGGGCAAGCGGGTCCTGGTCATGCTGGGCCGCACGCACCTCTACGAGGGCCACGGTGTCGCCCGCGCGGTGCACAACGTGCGCACCGCGGCGGCGGCCGGGATCAAGTCGGTGCTGCTGACCAACGCGGCGGGGTGCCTGCTGGAGGGGGTGCGGGTCGGCCAGCCGGTGCTGATCAGCGACCACATCAACCTCACCGCGCGCTCGCCGCTGGTGGGCGCGGAGTTCGTCGACCTGACCGACCTGTACTCGCCGCGGCTGCGCAAGGTCGCGCGGGAGATCGACCCGACGCTGGTCGAGGGCGTCTACGCGGGCCTGCCCGGGCCGCACTTCGAGACCCCCGCGGAGATCCGCTACCTGCGCGCGATCGGCGCCGACCTGGTCGGCATGTCGACCGTGCTCGAGGCGATCGCGGCACGCGCTGCGGGCGTCGAGGTGTTCGGGTTGTCGCTGGTCACGAACCTGGCGGCGGGCATCACCGGCGAACCGCTCAACCACGAGGAAGTGCTGGAGGCGGGCCGGGTCGCGGCGGAGGGCATGGGCGGGCTGCTGCGCGAGCTGGTCGTCCGGTCGTGACCAGGCTGACCCCGGCCCTGCGGGACCGGGCGTTCCGCTGGCTGGCCGACGACCCCGACCCGGCCGCCAAGCTCGAGCTGCAGACGATCGTCGCCCGCGCGATGGGCGGCGACCCGGGCGCGGTCGAGGAGCTCGAAGACCGGATGTCCGGGCCGCTGACCTTCGGCACGGCAGGCCTGCGCGGCCCGGTGCGCGCCGGGCCGAACGGCATGAACCGCGCGGTGGTGATCCGCACGACGGCCGGACTGGCGACGTGGCTGCTCTCCCAGGGCCACGCGGGCGGCACCGTGGTCGTCGGCCGAGACGCGCGCCACGGTTCTGAAGTGTTCTATGTGGACGCTGCGGAAGTATTGGCGGGAGCGGGTTTCGACGTCCGAGTGCTACCACAGCCGTTACCGACCCCAGTGCTGGCGTTCGCGACGAGGTCACTGGGAGCAGTCGCGGGTGTGCAGATCACGGCGTCGCACAACCCACCAGCGGACAACGGCTACAAGCTCTACGACGACGGTGGCGCACAGATCATCCCGCCCGCGGACGCCGCGATCGAGGCAGCCATCGCCGCCGCCCCGGCCGCCGTCTCGGTGCAGCGGTCTTCGGCATGCACCACACTCGGCGACGAGATCCTTCAGTCCTATGTAGATAGCGTGGCCGTGCTGCCACGCGGAACCGCACGCGAGCTTCGCGTGGTAGCGACGGCGATGCACGGGGTAGGCGCCGGACCTCTGGCATTGGCGTTGCACCAGGCGGGATTCGTCGACGTGGGGATAGTGGCCGAACAGGCCGTACCAGACCCGAATTTCCCGACGGTGCCGTTCCCAAATCCGGAGGAGCCCGGCGCAACCGACCTACTACTGGCCAAGGCGGTAGCGGTGGACGCCGACTTGGCGATCGCCTTGGACCCGGACGCGGACCGGTGCGCGATAGGCGTCAAGGACACCAACGGCAACTGGCGAATGCTGACGGGCGACGAGACCGGATCCCTGCTCGGCGAGCACATGTTGTCCACTTCAGACGCGGTGAACCCATTGGTGGCGAACACGATTGTGTCGTCGTCGATGCTCGCCTCGATTGCGGCAGCGCACGGGGCCCGGTACGCCGCGACGCTGACCGGCTTCAAGTGGTTGGTCCGCGCGGGCGATGGCCTGATCTACGCGTACGAAGAGGCTTTGGGGTTGTGTGTGGACCCCGGCTCTGTTCGAGACAAGGACGGGATCGCGGCGGCGGTACTGGCTTGCGACCTGGCGGCCACATTGCGGGCTTCCGGCAAGACCGTGGTGGATGCCCTAGAGGCGCTGGCAGTGGCGCATGGGCGCCATCTGACGCAGCAGATCTCGTTGCGGGTGGGAGATTTGGGCCGAATCCGCACGCTGATGTCTGGACTACGATCGACTCCACCCACCACCCTTGGTGGCGTCGCGGTGGTGGCCGAGGACTTGCTACCGGAGGCGGACGTGCTGCGGTATGTGGGCGACGGGGTGCGGGTGATCGTTCGGCCTTCTGGGACAGAGGCCAAGATCAAGGCATACCTGGAGGTCGTGGCGCCTGCGGCTGATGGGGCGGCGGTGGGGCGGCTTGAGGCGTTGGCGGTGGAGGTTGAGGAACTGCTGCGCTGACGCTGCAGCGTCCTTTGGTTGCCGTCTTCGTTGCCCGAGTTAGAAGCGGGGCTCGATCTAGTGAACTCACTTCGCGCGGGGCCCCTAGAGCACCGCGGTGGCGAAAAAAGGGCGGGTGAAGGGCATCCCCACCACACGGCAAGTTTAGCGGTACTCCTCCCCCACACGAAGCGAGTCCACTAGATCGAGCATCCGTAGCGGGACTTGCGTTCCAGCGGAGGCGGCTTATCCGCTGCGGTTGAGTGGGGTCGGCCTCTCCCCTGCAGTTGGTGGAAGCGTGGGGCGACAGTTGCTTGTGCATCAGCAGGTTGCGCGGGGCACCTCCACCTAGCCGACCAACCTCCCGGCAGCGAGACGCCACTTGCTCTCCACCGCACCATCCAACGCAGTCTCATCCAGCTGAATCCCCAGGGCCGCCGCCAGCACATGCGCCGCCAGTCGAGGCGGGATCGCGTTCCCGATCTGCTGGGCGATGTCTCCCCCAGACCACGGGTAATCGACAGGAAAACTCTGCAGCCTTCCCGCCTCCGCCAACGTGAAGCGGTCCAGCTCCGTGCCATCAGCAGCGACCAAGCGATTGCGAGAGATCTTGCCGGTCACAGTTGCGGCAGGTTCAGCAGAGGTGCGCCTGCCGCGCGCCTTGGGGTCGCCGCCAGTACCGTAGTTCGAGATCACGACAAACGGCGAGGGCCTGCGCAGTGCGGATCCCATGTTCTCCCAGGGACGCAGCCGACTGTCCCCTTCGGACTGGAGCATCCCCTTGCGGTACCGCCGATGCGTCGGTGCGGGCAGACTCACCTGCCGGTCGCGACGGGCGATGAGGATGGCTCGCCTGCGGGTCTGCGGTACGCCGAACTCCTCGGTGTTCAGGATGCCGCAGGTGGCCCGGTAGCCGATTCCCTCCAGCGCTTCCCGGACCGCTTCCCAGACCGGGAGGACGGCCGGAACCTGTTCCAGCACAATGGTTTCATACGGCCGACCCAACTGCTCCGCCGCCAGTGCCCACCGCAGTGGTTGCAGGACGAGGCCGGTGCGTTCGTCGTCCAGCAGTGCGAGTTCGGCGGCGACTCCGTCGTCTCCTGCCGCCATTCGCTTGACGAAGGCGAGCACCTGCTCGAGCGCACGACGACCCGCGCCGCCGCCGGCCACGGTGTAGGTCTGGCAGGGTGGGCCGCCCGCCAGGATGGTGGCGTCCGGGAAGTCCGCGGGGCCGTACCCGCGCACGTCGTCGCGCGTGGTCCCCAGCCCCGCCGCCGCTCGGGTGGCGCAGGCGTTGCGGTCCCACTCGATGCCGTGCACGCCCAGCCCCAGCCACCGGGCCGCCACGTCCAGGCCGCCGGGGCCTGCGAACAGGTCGACCATGTCGACCGGCGGTGAGGACGTCATGGCCAGATATTAGTGCCCGTCCCGGCTCGCCGGCAGGACCCGCGCCGGGAAGGCGTGGCGGCGGGCGAACAGGACGACGAGCAAGACCGGGGTCAGCAGCGCGAGACCGGTCCACGGGAACACGACGGGCCCGACCTGGGCGAGCAGCACACCACCCAGGATGGCGCCCCCGGCCATGGCCGCGTTCCACAAGGTGACGAGCATGGCCTGGGCGACGTCAGCCGACTCGCCCGCCGCGTTGGCGGTGGCGGTTTGCAGGAGGGTGGGGATACCGCCGGAAGCCAGGCCCCAAGCCGCCAGCGCCGTGTACACGAGGAACGGACTGTCGGACAGCACGGCCAACATGGTCACCGCGATCGCGAACAAGGCCAGTCCACCAAGGGAAAGCGCGCGCAGTTGACGGTCCACATAGGTCCCGACCGCCCAGATCCCGGCTATGGAGGCGATCCCGAAGATCAGCAGCGCCAAGTCCACCCGGTCCCCCATCCCGAGCCGCTCCAGGAAGCTCGCGATGTAGGTGTAGAGGATCGCGTACGCCAGCACGTAGACCAGGGTGACGAACAGGACCGGGAACACCCCGGGGATCGCCAGCGTCCGCAAGACCGGCGGGCGGCCACCCGGCGAACCGGGCTGGTCGGGCACCAGCGCGGTGATCCACACCAGCAGCCCGACGGCCACCGCCGTCATCACCCAGAACGTGACCCGCCAGCCCAGTGCCCCGCCCAGGAAGGTGCCCGCGGGCACGCCGAGCGACAACGCCACCGGCACGCCCGCCATCACGATCGCGATCGCCTTGCCCTGCGACCCGGGCGGCGCGAGACGGCGGGCGTACCCGACCAGCAACGCCCACACCAGCCCGGCCGCGATCCCGGCGACGAAGCGGCCGACCATGGTCAGCGCGTAGACGTCGGCGACCGCCGTGACGGTGTTGGCCACCGCGAACCCGACGATCGCCAGCAGCAGCACCCGCTTGCGGCCCCAGCTCGCGGTCGCGGCGAACAGCGGGATGGCCGAGATGGCGGTGCCCACCGCGTAGATCGTCACGGACTGCCCCATGGCTGACTCGCTGACGCCGAGGTCCCGGCTCATGGCCGGCAGGACGCCCGCGGGCAACGCCTCCGTGAGCACGGTGATGAAAGCCGCGGTGGCCAACGCGATGAGGGCCGGGGTTCGTTGTCGGAGCTCGGTGCGCATACCGGTATCGTCGAACCATCACACTTGTGTGAGGGTCCAGCGATCCCGGCGTGAGGACGACCACAGTGCGCATCGGCGAGCTGTCCGACCGGACGGCCACACCGCGCAGACTGCTGCGGTACTACGAGGAGCAGGGCTTGATCGTGCCCGCCAGGTCGCCCAACGGCTACCGGGAGTACGACGAGTACAACGTCGACCGGGTCCTGCAGATCAGGGGACTGCTCGACGCCGGGCTGCCGACCCGGATCATCAAGCAGATCCTGCCCTGCCTGGACAAGCCGCGGGCGATCGTCTTCGCCGACGCCACCCCGGAGATGATCGCGACCCTCGAGCACGAGCGCGACCGGATGACCGAACGGGTCAACTGCCTCACCCGCAACCGCGACGCGATCGCCGAGTACCTGGACGCGGTCCTGGCCAACCGCGGCTGATCGGAGGGCCACCCGGAGGGCGCAGCGGTCGCGCGGACATGCGCCACTCCGGGACTCGGCTAGGGCCTGTATCGAAGTCGATCAGAGCCATTCGTTGATCGCGGCGACATAGACGGTGGCTTCGTAGCGCACGGCCAGCTTGTCGTACCGGGTGGCCACGGCACGGTGGCGTTTGAGCCGGTT
>NZ_BSTR01000009.1 GCF_030269645.1 Actinokineospora sp. NBRC 105648
CCCTTCACCCGCCCTTTTTTCACCACCGCGGTGCTCTAGGGGCCCCGCACGAAGCGAGTTCACTAGATCGAGCCCCCATCTTTTCCTCGGGCAACCCAAGCGATGAGCAGCCCGTGGCCCCAGGGCGGCACACCCCATGACCTGCCCAAGTAAAGCGGAGGCTCGATTGGCTGGACTACCTTCGCGCGGGGCCCCTAGAGCACCGCGGTGGGGAAAAAGCGTGGGGTGAAGGGCATCCCCACCACACGGCAAGTTTAGCGGTGCTCTCCCCCCACACGAAGGCAGTCCACCCAATCGAGCACAAACGTAACGGGTCTTGCGTACCAGCGGGCTCGGCATTTAGGGATTTAAGGATTAGGGATTTGCGATTGAGAGATTTAGAGCAAAGTGACTTACTAGACCTGGTCTATGCGGGGTCTTCACCTGCCCGGCGCCCACCTCGCCCGCGCCGGGCAGGATGTTGCCCACGCCGGGCGGCAGCTCGGCCCGCAGATGTCGCGCAGCGCGAGCCGGAGTCGGCCGCCGCCGAGCAGGCTGTGTCCACTGAAGTAGATGAGCACCAGGTCCTCGGCCGTTCGCGCGATCCGCTCGATGGAGGTGCCACTGGAGGTGCGGTCGTGCCGGGGCGGGCCGGACACCAGGAGCCCGTCCTCGTCCGCCCGTGCTGGACCATGCCTCCCACCCATTCCCGACGTCGGTCGGCGGTGCACCTAGGCTTGCTCGGTGAGGTTCTTCTACGACACCGAGTTCATCGAGGACGGGCAGACCATCGACCTGGTGTCGATCGGTGTCGTCGACGAGGACGGTCGCGAGTTCTACGCCTGCTCCACCGAGTTCGACCCGGCGAAGGCGGGCCCGTGGGTGCGGGCCAACGTGCTGGACAAGCTGCCGCCGCCGGCCGACAAGGCGTGGTGCGGGCGGGCCGAGCTGCGCAAGCGGCTGCTGGAGTTCCTCACCCCGCCGCACGCCCGGGACAAGATCGAGCTGTGGGCCTGGTTCGGCGCCTACGACCACGTGGTGCTCGGTCAGCTCTGGGGCGCCATGCCCGCGCTGCCCCGGGCGATCCCGCGGTTCACCCGTGAGCTGCGCCAGCGCTGGGAGGACGCGGGCAAGCCGGTGCTGCCCACCCCGCCCGACGACGCGCACGACGCGCTCGCCGACGCCCGGCACAACCTGGTGCGCTGGCGGGTGATCGACGCCGAGTGGCGGCGCCGCGCCGCGAAGTGAGGCCCGGCCTCGGGCCGCCGTGCGTGATCACCGGCCCGGCGGGCGGCCGCGCGCGCTGATCCACCCGCTGGGACCCCGCTTGCTATACCGATTCAGCAGCCGGCACGCTGGCGGTGTCAGCTAGTGATGGCAATCACTGCCGCAAGGCGTTGGAGGGTCGGTTTCATGCGCGTCGGCGTACTCACCGGGGGCGGGGACTGCCCCGGGCTCAACGCGGTCATCCGGGCGGTCGTGCGCAAGGGGGTCGAGACCCACGGGTGGGACGTCGTCGGCTTCCGCAACGGCTGGAAGGGCCCGCTGGAAGGCGACTCCAAGCCGATCGGGCTCGACGACGTCGAGGATATCCTCACCCGCGGCGGCACCATCCTCGGCTCCTCGCGGACCAACCCCTACCAGGTGGACAACGGCCCGGAGCGGATCCGCCAGGTGCTCGCCGAGCAGGGCGTGGACGCGCTGATCGCGATCGGCGGCGAGGACACCCTCGGGGTGGCCAAGCGGCTCACCGACGACGGCATCGGCGTGGTCGGCGTGCCCAAGACGATCGACAACGACCTGGGCGCCACCGACTACACCTTCGGCTTCGACACCGCCGTGCACATCGCCACCGAGGCGATCGACCGGCTGCGCACCACCGCCGAGTCGCACCACCGCGCGCTGGTCGTGGAGGTCATGGGCAGGCACGCGGGCTGGATCGCGCTGCACTCCGGGCTCGCGGGCGGCGCCAACGTGATCCTGGTGCCGGAGCGGGAGTTCAGCGTGCCCAAGGTGATCGAGTGGGTGCGCCGCCGGTTCGAGCGGCAGTACGCGCCGATCATCGTGGTGGCCGAGGGCGCGCTGCCCGAGGGGGGCGCCGAGGTGCTGGCCAGCGGGGAGAAGGACGCGTTCGGGCACGTCCGGCTCGGTGGCGTGGGCACCTGGCTGGCCGAGGAGATCGCGGCGCAGACCGGCGAGGAGTCGCGCGCGGTCGTGCTCGGGCACACCCAGCGCGGCGGCACGCCCACCGCCTACGACCGGGTGCTGGCCACCCGGTTCGGCCTGCACGCGGTGGACGCGGTGGCCGACGGCGACTTCGGCGTGATGGTCGCCCTGCGCGGCACCGACATCGTGCGGGTGAAGCTGGCCGAGGCCACCGCCGAGCTCAAGACCGTGCCGCTGCACCGCTACGCCGAGGCCGAGGTCTTCTTCGGCTAGGCGCTGCCCGGTGAGTCTGGTGCGTGGGATCCGCGTGGTTCCTGGCCGCGCGGGCGGAAAGCCGCTCGTACCCGGCGCCGTCAGCGCGTGCCGGACTCACCGGACCGCGGCCAAACGCTCAGCAGGCTGAGTTTCGAGTTGTGGCCCGCCCCGGGGTGCGGTGCACTGGTCGTATGACCGCCGCGACCGCCTCCCGGGGCAAGGAATGGCTCGCCCTCGTCGGTTTCGCCGTGCTCAGCTACGGCGTCGCCGCCCTCGGCTCACTGGCCACGCTGGACAACGTGCGCGGCTGGTACGCCGTGGCCGAGAAACCGCCGTACTCCCCGCCGAACTGGCTGTTCGGTCCGGTGTGGACGGTGCTGTACGGGCTGATCGCGGTCGCGGGCTGGCTGGTGTGGCGCCGCCGGGACCGCCCCGCGCTGGTGGCCTGGGGCGTGCAGCTGGCGCTCAACCTGGCCTGGACGCCCACGTTCTTCGCGTTGCAGTGGCTCTGGGTCGGCCTGGTGGTCATCGTGGCGCTCGACGTGGCCGTCGTCGTGACGATCCTGCGGTTCCGCCGGGTACGCCCGGTGGCCGCCTGGCTACTGGTGCCGTACCTGGCATGGATCCTGTTCGCCACCGCCCTCAACGCCGGTGTCGCCGCCCTGAATTGACCGCGCACCACATGGCGTACCGGCGGGTAGGGTGCGGCCATGGACGAACTGCTCTGGGCCGGGGCAGACGCGCAGGCACGGGCGCTGCGGGACGGCTGGGTCACCGCGCCGGAACTCGCCGCCGCCGTGCTGCGCCGCGCGGAGCAGCTCAACCCCGCGCTGAACGCCTTCCGCGTGCTCTACCCCGTGCTAGAAGCAGCCGAGGCCGCCCAGCGCAGACTCGACGCGGGGGAGCGCACGCCGCTGCTGGGCGTGCCGGTCGCGGTCAAGGACGACAGCGACGTCGCAGGCGATGTCACCGCCCAGGGCGGCAGGCCGCAGTTCCCACCGGCCACACGCGACAGTGCGGCCGTCGCCCGGCTGCGCGCGGCGGGCGCGGTGATCGTCGGCCACACCCTCACCCCGGAGCGGTGCCTCTGGCCGGTCACGGAGAGCCTCACCTTCGGCGCGACCCGCAACCCGTGGCACCTCGACCACACCCCGGGCGGCTCGTCCGGCGGGTCGGCGGCGGCGGTAGCGGCCGGGATCGTCGGCGCGGCGACCGGTTCCGACGGCGGCGGCTCGATCCGCGTCCCGGCGGCGGCCGCGGGCGTCTTCGGCCTCAAGACCACCCGAGGCCTGGTGCCGATGGCGCCCCGGGTCGAGGGTTGGCACGGGCTCTCGAGCATCGGCGCGCTGGGCAGGCGGGTCGCCGACGCGGCCGCGCTGCTCGACGTCCTCACCGAGGGCGGTGGGTACCGGCGCGCGATCGACACCGACCCCGGTCCACTGCGGATCGCCCTCGCCTGGCGGACACCACTGGGCACGCCGCGACTGCACCCGACAACGCGCCGCGCGGTGCTCGACACCGCCGACCGGCTACGCGCGCTGGGCCACACCGTCGTCGAGGCCGATCCGCCCCTGGGCGCCCGGCCGACCCCGCAGTTCATCATCCGCTACCTGCGCGGCGTCGCCGACGACGTCCGCGCACTACCGAACCCGGAGTGGCTGGAACCACGCACCCGCAAGATCGTCGCGGTCGGCCGCCTGGTCCCCGACCGCGCCCTGCGCTGGGCCCGCGCGGCCGAGGCAGGCCTGCACGCGCGGATGGCGCCCTTCCTCACCGAGTTCGACGCGATCCTCCAACCCACCTGGCTGCGCACCCCGCCCACCATCGGCACCTTCCACGGCAGCGGGATCATCACGACGTGGGCGGGGGTGTCGGCGCGCATCCCGTACTTCCCGACCTGGAACGTGCTCGGCTACCCGGTCGCCACCCTGCCAGTCGGCCGCGACGACCTCGGCCTACCGATCGGCGTCCAACTAATCGGCCCCACAAACTCCGAACGGCTGCTGCTCTCGGCCTCCGGTCAGTACGAACGCGCCCACCCCTGGACGGACAAGAAACCCACGATGTGAACGTGATCGACCAATTCGACTTCTTCGGCCCGTGGTGGCGCGACCCCAACGGCTTGGGGCACCGATGATCACTGTTGAGCTGACTCGGGTCGGTCTCGTCAGCCTCGCCCCTGGTGGGGGCGCCGGTCTGTTCACGCCTACCGGGGTTTTGCGTGCGGTGTCCCCGGCCGCGGCACCGCCTGTGTCCCCGGGGACCGCCGCAACGATGAACGTCGAGGTGCTCCGCCGGTTCGGTGGCATGGCGGCCAGGGCGCTGGTCGGCGGGGAGTTCGTCCCGGCGGCAGGAACCAGCACGGCGTTCGAGGTGGGTTTCGTCGCGGAGAGCGCCGTGGTCCCTGGTGCGTGCCCGAGCAGGCAGTGGTCGGCGCCGTTCGATGTCGGACTCATCGAGGAGTACGCCCACGGGGTCCTGGCCGGGGTCACGGATTCCACCGTCCCCCTTCCCCCCGGCGTGCTCCGGGTGGCCGAGGCGGGTATCGACGAGATCGGTTCGTCAGCCGCGTTGTTCCGGCAAGCGGCGCTGGTCTTGCGGAGCGTCGTCGCGGCCGAGTTGGCCGGCACCGATGTCGAGTCGGCGGTCCGCACGGCAATGGCTGCCTGGTGAGAACCGCTCACCCCGAGATGAGGGGGTCGTTGTCCAACACTGGCAGGCTGGTGGCGGAGTTCCTGAAGATCGAGGGCCGCTACGCCATCCCGGAACTGCTCGACCTGGCAGGCAGGCGATCGAGCGGTGTGGAGTCCGCGAACTTCAAACCGGGCGCCAACGTGTGGTGAGTTGATGACGTGGACGAACGGGAGACCAATGCGGACCGGACTGCTCGGGGGCCCTGTGCCGGGGGAGGTGAAACGCCTGTCCGTCCCGCGCTTGCGGGAGTTGTCCTCGGCCGCCCGCACCCTGGGCGCGCACGCCTGCGGCAGGCCGGAGTTCGTCTCCGCCAACGGGGACCGGGTTCAGCACGTCTTCCTGATGCCCATCGGTCTGCAGTCCGCGGGCGGTGTGGCCCTGCGGTGCTACGTCGCTGTCGTGCTCGACCAGGAGACTGTGGTGTTCACCCTCGACGTCACGGCCGCGGACTTCGCGGCGGAGGCCACCGTGGAGGACCCATGGGAACTCGCCGAGGCGGTGTTCTACGGGGCGCGACATGTTCCGGTCGACGGTTCGTGAGCGCCGGAGTCTCGGGGGGATCCACAAGCGGTGCCACGTGACCGACGGTCTGTGATCGCTCACCCCACCTCGTGTGGTGAGTGGTCGTCCAGGGCACCCACCTCCAGGTAGGCCGCGAACGTGCCCAGCCAGTGCTCGGCGGCGTACCCGTGCCCGAACACGTACTGCCACCCCGCCACGTGGTGGAGGTCTGCGGCGGCGTGGGCAACTGGCACGTAGCGGTGGTCCGCGGGCAGGGCCTCGGCGATCCCGCGCCACCCCCACGTCCGCGACAAGGCCAACCCCGCCAGGTGCGAGCCGTGCGGATCGGCTGGGTCGTCTACCGCGATAGGTTCGCGCAAGACATTCCAGCGGGGCGCTAAGAGGTCTGGGAAGAACCCGTCCAGCCAAGAAGCGAACTCGTCTGCCGGTAACACGCGGCGTAAGAGGTCGGCTTCGGCTAAGGCGGGGGAGAGGAAGTCCGCGGCGCTCGGTTCGAAGCCGCCGTAGTCGCGGTCGGATAGGTAGAAGCGGCGGGCGGCCGCTTCGCATGCTGTGATCAGATCGCTGTCACCCACCGCGCGGGCCGCGTCCAGGCCGAGTGACAGTGCGAACGCGGAGTTCGTGTGCGTCCCCACCCGTACCGGCCAGCGGGCCAGGCCGAGCCAGGTGAGCCAGCGGCCGCGGACAGCCTTCACCAAGGGGCGCAGCGCGTCCGCCCACGGAGCGCCCGGTGGCCAGGCGCGCAGTTCGGCGTCGAGCAGCAGCAGCCAGGCCCAGCCGTACGGGCGCTCCCAGAACGCGCCCTCGGGACCGGCGAAGAACTCGGCTTCGACCTGGGCGCCCTCCGGGGTGATCAACTGGTCCAGCGCGGCGCGGGCCGCACCGGCGCCCTCGACGGCCGGGTGCAGGCGCAGCAGTCGGGCGGCGAGCCAGGTCTGGTGGACGCACGAGTGCCAGTCGAACGAGCCCGCGAACACCGGGTGCCGCGCGCGCTGCGGCACCAGCTCGTCCGGGGAGTCGATCAGGTGGATCCAGTGCACCGGGTAGTCGCGCTGGATGTTGGCCACCGCCGTCCGCAGCAGCCGCGCACCGGTGTCGGGCCCCAGTCCGGAAGTCATTGGCGCATCTTGCCGTCTGCAATTGCGCGACGACAGTGCCTGTCCCATTTTCGCCGGTACGAGTTCACCTCGTGGGACGAGCGTCCCGCCTGCCAGGCAGGTTGCCGCACCACCTACCCTGGTGTCGTGAACTGGACAGTCGATGTGCCGGTGGACACGCTCCCCGAATTGCCGCCGTTGCCGCCCGAACTGCGCGCCCGACTCGACGACGCCCTGTCCCGCCCGGCCGCGCAGCAGCCCGAGTGGCCCGACGGCGAGCAGGTCCGCCAGGTCCGCACGCTGCTCGAGAGCGTGCCGCCGGTCACCGTGCCCGCCGAGATCGACCGCCTGAGCAGGCGGCTCGGCGAGGTCGCCCGCGGCGAGGCGTTCCTGCTGCAGGGCGGCGACTGCGCCGAGACCTTCGTGGACAACACCGAGCCGCACATCCGCGGCAACATCCGCACCCTGCTGCAGATGGCCGTCGTGCTCACCTACGGCGCCAGCCTGCCGGTGGTCAAGGTCGGCCGGATCGCGGGCCAGTACGCCAAGCCGCGCTCGAACAAGCTCGACGCCCTCGGCCTGCCGGTCTACCGCGGCGACATCGTCAACTCGCTGGTCGCCACGCCCGAGGCCCGGGTGCCGGACCCGTCCCGGATGATCCGCGCCTACGCCAACGCGGGCGCGGCGATGAACCTGCTGCGCGCGCTCACCGGCGCGGGCATGGCCGACCTGACCAAGGTGCACGACTGGAACCGCGACTTCGTGCGCACCTCGCCCGCGGGCGAGCGCTACGAGGCGCTGGCCACCGAGATCGACCGCGGCCTGCGCTTCATGCAGGCCTGCGGCGTCGAGGACAGCTCGCTGCACAGCGTGGAGGTCTTCGCCAGCCACGAGGCGCTGCTGCTCGACTACGAGCGCGCCCTGCTCCGGCTGGACGCCACCGGCCCCGAGCCCAAGCTCTACGACCTGTCCGCGCACTTCCTCTGGATCGGTGAGCGCACCCGCCAGCTCGACGGCGCGCACATCGCCTTCGCCGAGCTGCTGTCCAACCCGATCGGGCTCAAGATCGGCCCGACCACCACGCCCGAGATGGCCGTGGAGTACGTGCAGCGGCTCGACCCGCGCAACGAGGCGGGCAGGCTGACGCTGATCAGCCGGATGGGCAACGGCAAGGTCCGCGACGTGCTGCCCGCCATCGTGGAGAAGGTCGAGGCCTCCGGGCACCGGGTCATCTGGCAGTGCGACCCGATGCACGGCAACACCCACGAGTCCTCCACCGGCTACAAGACCCGGCACTTCGACCGGATCGTCGACGAGGTGCAGGGCTTCTTCGAGGTGCACCGCAGGCTCGGCACCCACCCGGGCGGCATCCACGTGGAGCTCACCGGCGAGGACGTCACCGAGTGCCTCGGCGGCGCCCAGGAGATCTCCGACGCCGACCTGTCCGGTCGCTACGAGACCGCCTGCGACCCCCGGCTGAACACCCAGCAGTCCCTGGAGCTGGCGTTCCTGGTCGCGGAGATGCTCCGCTCCTGAACCCGTTCCACGAGAACGGCCGGAACGGCCGGTGGCCCCGAACTCGGGACCACCGGCCGTCGCCGTTTCGGGGGCGGCCCAGCCGGTCCAGCGGTCAGGACCGGGCGAGGCGCGGCCTACCAGCCCGGTGACGACGTGTGCCGGATGGACTGGGCGATCACCGCGCGCACCACGGTCCCTGACATCCGGGAGACGGTCGCGAGCTGGAGACCGGGCTGGTGGTCGACCGGTCCGCCAGCCTGGACTTCGGCACCGCGGGCCGCGAGAAGCGCGACCTCGCCGTGGCGGCGACCGCGTACCTGACTTGCGGCCTCGCCGACCACCTCGTCACCAGCGACCGCCTTCCCGAGCTGCTCGCCTACCTGAAGTCGGGCAGCCTCGACCTCGTCGGGTACGCGGTCACCCCGCCGCCCTCCCGGTTGGCCGAGCAGGCCGGGTGGATCGATGTCTGTTTCGCCGTCGACACCGTCGAGGAGATCCTCGACCGGCTGGCCGCCCACGGTCAGGTCGCGGTCGCCAAGGAGATCGAGGCCAAGTCGCCGACCGCGCTCAAGGTCACCCTGGCCGCCCTGCGCCGGGCGCGCGAGCTGTCGGACGTCGAGTCGGTGCTGGTCCAGGAGTACCGGGTGTCCGCCGCCTGCCTGCGCGACCACGACCTGGTGGAGGGCATCCGCGCCCAGGTGATCGACAAGGACCGCGACCGTCGCCGGATCGGCGCTTTGGTCGCCACCAGTGACCAGACGGCCGCGTCCCGGGGAGCTGGCGCACGCCCGCGGCTTGGTCCGCAAGGTGGCCGAGACACCGTGCCCCCGAGGGCGTTCGTGGTGATCTCGCCGAGGCGATCGGGCAGCTCCAGGCGGCCACCCCACGCGACGACGGTCAGAACGCGAAGACGGTGACCTTGTCGCCCTTCTGCGCTCGGGAACCGGCGCCCGGGCTCTGGTTGAACACCCGGCCGTTGGGGTTGCTGAACGGCTGCAGGTCGATCTGCAGGCCCACCTGACCCAGGATGGTCTGCGCCTCCTGCACCGACCGGCCGCTGACGTCGGGCACGACGACGGCGTTGGAGACGATCACCGAAACGCGCTTGGCCGCGGTGGCCTCGATCTTGGTGTTCGCGGGTGGGTCGGTGCGCACGACGCGCCCGCCGTCGATGTCGGGGGCGAACTCGGGCTGGCCGTCGAACGGCTCGAAACCGGCCTGCTGCAACGTCTGGAACGCCTCGTCGCGGGTCTTGCCGCGTACGTCGGGCACCGGCTTGGGCGCGGGGCCCTTGCTCAGCACGACGACCACCCGCTGCCCGATGTCGAGCTTGGTGCCCGCGGGCGGGTCCAGCCCGACGACCCGGCCCTTGGGGATCTTGTCGTCGAAAACGTTCTTGCCGTCGTCGGGCTGCGGTTGCAGTTCCTCGGCGCGCACGGCCTGCTCGGCCTCCTCGCGCGTGACACCCGCCTGGACGTCGGGCACCACGGGCCTGCCCGCGGACACGACCAGCTTGACCGTGTCGCCGCGCAGCGCCTCGGTGCCCGGCGCCGGGTCGGTGCTGATCACCAGCCCGGCCTCGATCTTGTTGTCGCGCAGGGTGGTCACCTGCGGGCTCAGGTCGGCGCCGCGCACGGCCTGCTCGGCCGCCGCCGACTCCTGGCCGCCGACGCTCGGGACCTCGGTGTAGCGGCCGCTGGAGAACCACCAGATCCCGGTGCCGAGCAGACCGAGCAGCAGCACGCCGACCACGCTGAGCAGGATGATCCGCCGCGTCCTGCTGGGCGGCCCCACCGGTTGCGGGCCGGTGCCGGGGTGCTGCTGGTAGGACTGCTGCTGCTGTGCGGGGAAACCGCCGGTGGCGTACGGGGCCGGGTGCGGGCCGGTGTGCATCGGGTTGGCGGCGGCGGAGTCGATGACCTTCTCCAGGTCGGAGCGCAGCATCGCCCGGGTGCCCTGGGGGCCCGCCGCGCTGAAGCCCGCGGGCACCGGCCGGACCACGGCGTGCGTGTGCTGCGGCCCGGACTGCGGGAACTGCGGGTAGCCGCCCTGCGGCCCCGGTCCGGACTGCGACATCGGTCCGGATGGGGGCCCGACCGGCGCACCACTTGACGGCGGTGCGGCGTGCCTGCCGACCGGGACCCCACCGGACTGCGGGTTCGCCATCGGCGTCGGCCCCGACTGCGGGCCCACCGCGTAACCGCCACCGACGGGGATGCCACCGGACGTCGGCCCAGCCACGGGCGTCGGCCCGGACGGCGGCCCAGCGGCGGGGATGCCGCCGGACGTGGGTCCGGCCGCGTGCGCGCCACTCGTGGGGATGCCGCCGGACGTCGGCCCGATCGGGTTCGGCCCGGTCGCGTGTGCGCCGCTCGTGGGAATGGCGCCGGACTGCGGGCCCGCCACGGCCGCCAGGTTCACCGGGATGACGCCCGAGATGGGCGCGGCCTGGGTGGCATCGGCGGGCGGTGTCACCGGGATCGCGCCGGAAGGTTCACCCGTGCGGGGGAGGCCATCGGACGGTGTCCCGTCCGGGTGGCCCACGACCGACCCGTCGGCAGCGATGGCGCCCGCCCGCACCGTCTCGTCCTCGGTGACCGGTCCGGACGCGCGCACGGTCAGGTCCGCCTCGTCGTTCCCGGCCTTCCCGGCCTCGGCCACGACGACCGCGGGCACCCGGATGGTCGTCTCCGAGTCCGCCGTGTCGGCCAAGACAGGCACAACGGGCACGACAGGCACGGGCACAGGCACAGCGGGCATGGGCGTGGCGAGCGCGCCGGACACCGGCACGGTCTCGTCCATCGGCGCGGGCGGCGGGACCGGCACGCGCATCCGCGGCAGCGACAGCGCCGCGCGCACCCGTTGCAGCTCCATCAGGAACGCGGCGCCGTCGGCGGGCCGGGCCGCGGGGTCGCGGCGGGTGGCCCGCACGACCAGGTCGTCGAGCATCGGCGGGATGCCCGGGACGGCAGCGCTCGGCGGCGGTACATCGTCGTTGACGTGCCGATAAGCGACCGAGAGCGCGCTGTCGCCGTAGTAGGGCGGAGTACCGGTGAGCGTCTCGTAGAGCACGATGCCCGCCGAGTAAACGTCCCCCCGCGCGGTGGCCGCGCCGGTGGTGACCTGCTCGGGGGACAGGTAGGACACCGTGCCCAGGATGACGCTGCTCTTCGTGGTGCCCACGCTGGCCACCGCGCGGACCAGGCCGAAGTCGGCGACCTTGACGATGCCGCCCTGCCCGATCAGCACGTTCTCCGGCTTGATGTCGCGGTGGATCAGGCCCGCGCGGTGCGCCGCGGCCAGCGCGGAGAGCACCGGCTCCATGATCGCCACCGCCAGCGGGGTGGGCAGGGTGCCGCGCTCGGCCAGCAGGTCGCGCAGCGTGCCGCCGTTGACCAGCTCCATCACCAGGTAGACGTGCTCGCCGTCGAGGCCCTGGTCGTGCACGGCGACGACGTTCGGGTGGTGGATCTTGGCCGCCGAGCGGGCCTCGCGCTCGAAGCGCTCCACGAAGGTCTTGTCGTCGGCGAACCGGGAGTCCATCACCTTGATCGCGACCGGGCGGTCCAGGCGGGTGTCGAGGCCGCGGTAGACAGCGGACATCCCGCCGCGCGCCAGTGGCGCGTCGACCCGGTAGCGCTGCTCCAGCAGTGCTCCGATCAGGCTCCGACCCTTGTCCTCCACGAGGGTGGATCGTACGGAGCGTCACGCCCGCGCGTGGGCGGCCCCGTGATTCTGTGACCTACGGCCCCACGCGGTGCCTGCCCCAGACCGTCCGATGTGGCATCGTTTGCCCCGTGAGCTCCATTCCCGTTGCCGCCGACGTGCTCGACCCCGAGGTCCCGGTGCTGCCGCTGCCCGATGTGGCCGAGCACCTCGACCAGCCCATCACCCGTGTGCACCAGGCGTTGCGCGACCACCACCTGCTGGCCATCCGGCGCAAGGGCGTGCTGCTGGTGCCCGCCGAGTTCCTCGACGACAACGGCATCGTCAAGGGCCTGACCGGCACGATCACCGTCCTCAACGACTCCGGGTTCAGCCCGGACGAGATGATGACCTGGCTGTTCACCGCCGACGACACGCTGCCCGGCCGCCCGATCGACGCCCTGCGCGGCGACCGCGGCCGCGAGGTCAAGCGCCGCGCGCAGGCCCTCGCGTTCTGAGCCTGGCCAGCACGCACCGCGCCGCCCCCGGCAGGGCGATCGCCAGCCGCCGCCCGGTCGGCACGACCGCCCGCCTGGTCAGCACGTCGTGGTCCGCCGCGGCGATCTCGTCGAGGATCGCCGCGTACAGCCGCGCCGCGGTGGCCACGCACGGCCGTGCCACCGGGTCGAGCAGCGCCGTCCCCGGCTCGGCCGCCCGGTAGACCGACCGCGCGTGGGCGGCGAAGTGCGCCACCGCGCGTCGTACCGGTTTGTCCGGGCCGTGTTCGCGGGCCCAGGTGAGGCGGTCCCGGTCGACGCCGAACGCGGCGAGGTGATCCGCGGGCAGGTAGATCCTGCCGCGATCGAGATCCTCGCCGACGTCGCGCAGGAAGTTGGTCAGCTGGAAGGCCTCCCCGAGCGCTGCGGCGTAAGGGGCGGCTTCTTCCGCGGGGGCGACTGTGCCGAGCACAGGTAGCAACATCAGGCCGATGACACTGGCCGAGCCGTATGTGTAGTGCGACAGCTCCTCCGCGTTCGCGTAAGAGGTGACCGTTAGATCCATCCGCATCGAGCGCAGGAAATCGGCGAAGAGCGCCGGTTCTATCGCGTAGCGGTGCACGGTGTCGCTCAACGCCAGCAAAATCGGGTCTGTCGTCGCCGCGCCATCCAGCGCCGTCTTGAGTGCGGACTCCAGGTCGGCCAGTTCAGCTGTGGGGTTCTCCCCGGGCTCATCGACGATCTCGTCCGCCACGCGCGCGAACCCATAGAGGGCGTGCACAGCGGGCCGACGCTCTGGTGGCAAGAGGCGCGTCGCGAGGTAGTAGGTACGCCCGTACCGCGCGTTGATCCGGCGGCTCGTCGCGTAGGCCGTGCTCAGCGGGCCAGTCAGCGCTTGCACCCGGCCCACTGGCCGGACGGGCAGTCGCCGTTGGCGGTCCGGTAGCTGTCCACCAGCTGCTTGAGTAGGCCCTCGGCGGCGACCGCGTCACCGGCGGCGGTGACCAGCTCGACCCGGCAGACCGACTTGGTCGTGCCCAGGCAGGCACGCAGCTGCTGGTCGGCGTGGTCGGCCCAGAACTTGCCCGCGACCACGCCGTACTTCCAGACCTTCTTGCCGTAGACGATCGAGTACACGAAGTGCGTGCCCTCGGTCTTGTGGTCCTTCGCGTCCGCGGGCACCGCCTTGGACCGGGCGGTGATCGGCGCGAGGTCCGGCGGGTCGGCCAAGACCACGGTGGACCACTCCACGCTGTACGGGTGGTTGCCCGGCACGGAGTTCGCCCGGGAGTAGAACTGCACCCACTCCGGCGAGGACACCGTGCACTTGGCGCTCCCCGGCTGCCCGGGGGCCACCGGGGCGGTCACCGTGTCGCAGGCCCCCAAGGGCGCGTTGTCGCCCACCCAGTTGCCGCGCACCGAGACCTTGACCGCCACCTTGCTGCCGTTGGTGAACTGCACGACGATCGAACAACTCGCCGCGCCGCAGCCCTCGAAGGTGTGCGTGCCCTCCTGCACGGTGGTCAGCACGTCGACCGGGGCCGCCAGCTCGGCCGCCTGCGCCGCGACGTCCTGGTAGAACTTCGCCGACTCGGCGGTGGCGTCGGTGACCGTCGTGTCGAGCTTCTTCACCGTCGTCGGGTCCGCCTTGCCGACCCGGTCCAGCCGCGCCTTGACCACCCCGTGCGGGGCGGCCTCGGTGACGTAGACCGAGCCGTCCTCGGTGTCGACCTTGATGGCCTTGGCGCCCGCGACGTCGCTGCGCTCACCGCCGTCGGCGAGGGTCTTGCCGCCCTTGCCGCTCAGGTGCGCCGACAGGTTCTGGCCGAGCACCTCGGGGGTGAACACGTCGGCGAACTCCACGCCGATCAGCCCGCCGGGCACCTTCACCCACCGGTCGGCCACCGCGGTGCCCTTGTTCGCGCCGCTCGCGACCCCGGAGAGGGTGGCCCAGAAGTCCGCCGCCGCCTTGAGGTAGATGCCGCGCTCGACGACCAGCAGGGTCGCCGCCTTGCCCTCGATGGTGATCGACCCGGCGATCTCCCCGGTGCTGGCCGCGGCCAGGTCGTAGGTGACCGGGTCGTTGCCCGCCGAGGTGAGCGTTCCCTTGTACCGCACCAGTCCGGCCTCGCCCAGGTCGACCAGGGACTGCGCGACCGCCTCGGTGGCCGTGGGCGGCGAGATGTCGGCGGCGGTGGCCGTGCCGATCACCGCGTTGCTGCAGCCGGTCGTGGTCGCCAGCACGGCGACACCCGCCAGCGTGATCGTCCGAACCCGTCTCGTCCCCCGCAGTGCAGCCCCGCGCATTCGCCGCTCCCCCGTCCGCCGCCTGGCCCGCTGCTCGATTATCCCGGCAGCGCCAGTCGAATACCCTAAGGTAACTTCACAGTCCGCTTACGGATTTCCCATGTCTGCCCGCTTTTCCCGCGCTGGGTAGCCTGCCGGCCACGCGCTGTGCCGCAAGCCGTCCGGAGATCACCACGGGCGGGATGCCGACACCGGGGGTCGTGCCGCAGCCCGCCAGGACCACGTTGTCCACGCCGGGCACCAGGTTGCGCGGGCGGAACGGCCCGGTCTGGGCGAAGGTGTGCGCCACCGAGAACGGCGTCCCCTCGGCGAGTCCGGCCGCGGCCCAGTCGGCCGGGGTGACCAGCCGCTGCACCTCGATCGCGTCGTCGAACCCGGTCAGGCCGCGGTCGTGCAGCACCCGGACGACCTCGTCGCGGTAGGCCGGGCCCACCCGCCGCCAGTCGATCGGGCCGGTGCGCAGGTTCGGGCAGGGCGCCAGCACGGAGATCTGCTGCCTGCCCTCCGGCGCGAGCCCCGGGTCGGTGGCGGTGGGCCGGGTGATCAGCAGCGACGGGTCGCTCATCGGGGTGCCGCGCCGGGTGATCTCGTCGAAGGTGCGCTTCCAGGCCGCGCCGAAGGAGATCGTATGGTGGCCGAGGTCGGACCAGTCGCCGCGGACGCCGGTGTGCAGGACCACCGCCGAGGGCGAGTAGCGCAGTGCCAGCGGTCTACGCGGGGTGATGCCGAGGAGCCGGTACGCCGCGGGCAGATCTGCGGTGAGGACCACGGCGTCGCACGCGACCCGCTCACCCGCGGTAGTGCGCACAGCGCCAACGCGACTACCGACGCGCTCAAGCCAGGCAGCACTTGTCGAGTAGCGGAACCGCACGCCCGCGCGACCTGCGGCGTCGGCCATCGCCTGGGCCACCGCGCCGACGCCCCCGTGCGGGAAGTAGACCCCGGCAACGGTGTACATGTAGGCGATCACCGCGTACGCGGCGAGCGCGCGGCTTGGCGGCACGCCCGCGTAGAGGGACTGGAACGAGAAAAGGCGCTGTAGGCGTTGGTCGGACAAGAATCGGCCCACCGCAGGCCCCAACTTGCCGAATCCGCCTAACGCAGCCAGCTTGACCAGGTCTGGACCAACCAGGTCGAACGGGGAGTCGAAGTTCGCGCCGATGAACCTGTCGCGCTGCACGCGATAGAGGTCGTTCAACCACGCTCTTAGCCGCCGGTACCCCGCGGCCTCCTTCGGCCCGGCTACCCGGCGCACCTCGTCTTCCATCGCGGCGGCGTCGGTGTGCACCGCGATTGCACTCCCGTCGGCGAACCGCGCGCGGTAAGCGGGGTGCAGTTGCGTTAGCGCTACCTCGGCCTCAAGCGATGTGCCAACGGCTGCCAATGCCTCGTCGATCAGCTCCGGCATGGTGAGCACCGAGGCGCCGGTGTCGATGGTGTAGTCGCCCATCCGCTCGCGGCCCGCTCGGCCGCCCGGCCCGGGCGCGGACTCCAGCACGGTCACCTCGCGGCCCGCGCCCGCCAGGTGCAACGCGGCCGAGAGCCCGGACAGGCCCGCGCCGACGATCACCACGTGGTCTGTGCGGCCGGGGATCGTGCGCGCCTCGACCACGGTCAACTGGTCCTTCTGGTCGCCGTCACGGCCAGCCCGTCGAGCACCGCGCCCGCGGGTTCGGCCAGCTCCACCGTGCGCAACGCGGTCAGCGCGGTGCCGGTCAGCTGCTCGATCTTGGCCTCTACCTCGGCCACCGCGCCCACGTCGACCAGGATCTCGCGAGCCCGTTCGACGGTCGCCGAGTCGAGCGAGTCGTTGCCCAGGGCCGTGCGCAGCAGCCGGGCCTCGGTCGCCCGGCCCGCCGCGTCGGCGCGGCGCAGCCCGACCGACATCAGCAGCGTGCGCTTGCCCTCGCGCAGGTCGTCGCCCGCGGGCTTGCCGGTGACGTCGGTGTCGCCGTACATGCCCAGCAGGTCGTCGCGCAGCTGGAACGCCACGCCGATGTCGGCGCCGAACGCGCGCAGCGCGGTGACCAGGGGCTCCGGCGCGCCCGCGAGGGCGGCGCCCATGTGCAGCGGGCGCTCGACGGTGTAGGCGGCGGTCTTCATCCGGGCCACGCTCAGCGCCGCCTCGGCCGACTCGTCGCCCTTGGCCTGGGTGAGCACGTCGAGGTACTGGCCCGCGAGCATCTCCGCGCGCATCGCCTGCCACGGCGGCAGCGCGGCGACGTAGCAGTCGGCGGTCAGGCCGGAGCCGGTGTACATGTCGTCCGCCCAGGCCAGCGCCAGGTCGCCGAGCAGGACCGCGGCGGCGGCGCCGAAGCGCTCCGGGCTGCCCTGCCAGCCGCGCTCGCGGTGCCGGGCGGCGAACTCCACGTGCACGGTCGGCTTGCCCCGGCGCACGGCTGAGGCGTCCATCAGGTCGTCGTGCACCAGCGCGCACGCCTGGATCAGCTCGAGCGCGCTCACCGCGCGCAGCACCGCGTCGGCCTGCTCGCCGTCGCCCGCGCCACCCGCGCCCCGCCACCCCCACCAGGCGAAGGTCGGGCGCAACCGCTTGCCACCGCTGAGCACGAACGCCGACAGCGACTCGACGGCCGAGCCGAAGGAGGGCGCCATCTCGGCCATCCCGGCGTGCCGCTCGGCCAGGTAGCCCGCCAGCGCGCGCTCCACGTGGGCGGCCAGCGCGCCGTCGATCGGGCCGATGGAGTTGTCGATCACGGGGGTTCCGCGCGCGGGCTGCACCCCGCTATCGTCCGCTCCGCGGGGCCGCGGCGCGGCGCGGGGGTGGGCCAATGTGACCCTTGTCCTGCGGTGGCCCAGTGCGTGAGAGCCCGATTCCA
The DNA here is from genome assembly GCF_030269645.1 of Actinokineospora sp. NBRC 105648. Lineage (GTDB taxonomy): Bacteria > Actinomycetota > Actinomycetes > Mycobacteriales > Pseudonocardiaceae > Actinokineospora. Next base: position 17,518 of record NZ_BSTR01000009.1, read on the forward strand.
CCCACCGGGCGTTTCGCTACCCTGGTTCCATGACGACCGCCGTGCAGCGCATCCGGGTGGACCGACCGGTGTTCTCGGTGGAGTTCATGCCACCCCGGGACGAGGCCGACGAGCAGCGGCTCTGGCACGCCATCCGGGAGCTCGAGGGCTTGGACCCCGCGTTCGTGTCCGTCACCTACGGCGCGGGCGGCTCCAGCCGCGACCGCACCATCCGCACCACCGGCCGGGTGGCCCGCGAGACCACCCTGGTCCCGATGGCCCACCTGACCGCCGTCGAGCACTCCATCGCCGAGCTGCGCAACGTCATCGGCTGGTACGCCGCGCTCGGCATCCGCAACATCCTGGCGCTGCGCGGCGACCCGCCCGGCGACCCCAACGGCGACTGGGTCGCCCACCCGCAGGGCCTCAACTACGCCGACGAGCTGGTCCGCCTGGTCCGCGAGCTCGGCGACTTCTGCGTCGGGGTGGCGGCCTTCCCCTACGGCCACCCGCGCTCGGCCGACCTCGACGTCGACACCGACAACCTGGTCCGCAAGTTCACCGCGGGCGCCGATTTCGCCATCGCCCAGCTGTTCTTCGAGCCCGAGGACTTCCTCCGCCTGCGCGACCGGGTGGCCGCCCGCGGCTGCGACGCCGCGCTGCTGCCGGGCCTGATGCCGATGACCACGCCCAAGATCATGGCCAAGACGGTCGAGCTGTCCGGCGCCCAGGTCCCGCCGCGCATCGCCGCCCGGCTGGTGCCGCTGGCCGACCAGCCCAAGGCGTTCCGCGCCGCGGGCATCGACCTGGTCACCGAGATGAGCGAGCGGCTGCTCGCCGAGGGCGTCACCGGGCTGCACTTCTACACGTTCAACCGCTCCAAGGCGACCAAGGAGGTCGTCGGCAGGCTGGGCCTGGTACCCGCCCGCGCCTGAGCGCCTGTCGGATCGGGGACAGCGGGGTCAGAGGCTGCGGGTCGGTGGGCCCGCGGCCTTGAGGCTGCGCTTGTGCGTGAACAGCGCCAGGGCCAGCACCAGCAGCGCCACCCCGATGGCCGAGGCGCCGACGATGACCACCCACTTGGTCCAGGAGACGCCGGACTTGTCGGTGTACTGGACGGTCGCGTCGAACTCGGTCACCGCGCCCGGCTTGGGCTTCCAGCTGACGGTGCCGTTGGTGTTGATCCCGTTCGTGCGGGTGACCGAGCCCGGGAACGAGACCTTGATCTGCACCTCGGCCCGGTCCGGCGGCAGCTCGCTCAGGTCGACCGAGCCCGCCATGGTGACCAGGTCGCCCGCGCGGCGGAAGCTGAGCCGGTACTGCTTGCCGACCGTGATCGAGTCGCCGAGCAGGGTCACCTCGGCGAAGGACAGGCCCTGGAAGGACACGGTCTGCCCGACGTAGCCGTCGGCGGTGTAGACCTGCGTCTTGACCTTGCCCGCCAGTTCCTTGGGGATGGTCAGCACCGGGCCGGTGTCGCCCTGCTTGGTGCCCACGGCGGCGATCACGAGCTGGCCGGAGACCAGGTCGTCCTCGGAGACCGCCAGGGTGGCCTGCACGCGCACGCAGCCCGCGAGCGCCAGCAGGAGGAGCAGGGCGAGCGGGACGAACGCGGCCCACCTGCGGGAACGGCGGTGGCGGGGTCGGATGGCCTGGTGCACCGGGCCATCCTGCCGGCCCGCGCCACCGCACTCGCCCCCGACTGTTGGGTAACGTGCCAGCCATGGCGTCCCCCGAGCACGATGGCGTGCACCAGATCTGCGACAGCTACGTCGACGACTTCGCCGCGGCGAACCCGATCATGGCCACCCTGATCGGGCTCCCCGGGCACGACCGCAGGCTGCCCGACCTGTCCCCCGAGGGCAACGCCGCGCGCGGCGAGATCGCCCGGTCGGCACTGGCCGCGATCGGCCGCGCCGAGCCCGCGGACACCGGCGCGGCCAACGCCAAGGCCGTCTTCACCGAGCGGGTCGGCCTCCAGGTCGAACTGCACGACGCGGGCGAGTACGACGCGGACCTCAACGTGATCACCAGCCCGCCGCAGGACGTGCGGCAGGCGTTCGACCTGATGCCCACCGAGACCACCGAGGACTGGGCGACGCTCGCCGCCCGCCTGGCGGCCGTGCCGGAGGCGATGGCGGGTTACCAGGTGTCCCTGCGCGAGGCGGCCGCGCGCGGCGACATCGCCGCCCTGCGCCAGGTCGTCAAGGTCGCCGAGCAGTGCCGCACCTGGGCGGGCGGCGGCGGCCGGGCGTCCTACTTCACGGACCTGGTCCAGGGCGCCAAGGTCGACGACGCCCTGCGCTCGGACCTCGACGCCGCCGCCCGCGCGGCGAGCGGCGCCTACGGCGCACTGGCCGACTTCCTCACCGACGAACTCGCGGGCAAGGCCCCCACCGAGGACGCGGTGGGCGAAGAGCGCTACCGGTTGTGGTCCCGCGAGTTCACCGGTGCCAGCCTGGACCTGTTCGAGGCCTACGAGTGGGGCTGGGCCGAGTTCGCCCGCCTCGAGGCGGAGATGAAGGAGGTCGCGGGCCGCATTTCCCCCGGGTCCACCATCGCCGAGGCCGCGGCGCTGCTGGACAACGACCCGCGCTACCGGGTCCAGGGCCAGCGAGCACTCGAAGAGTGGATGCAGCGCCTTTCCGACCAGGCCCTGTCGGATCTGCGTGGCGTGCACTTCGAGATCCCCGACCCGATGATGCGACTCGAGTGCAAGATCGCCCCGCCCGGCGGCGGTGTTGGTGCTTACTACACGGGTCCGACCGATGACTGGACCCGACCGGGGCGCATGTGGTGGTCGGTTCCGGCTGACCGGGAGGACTTCTCGACTTGGCGGGAAGTCACGACGGTCTATCACGAGGGTGTTCCCGGGCACCACCTCCAGATCGCCACCGCGGTGTACCAGGCGGCGAGCCTGAACAAGTTCCAGCGACTCCTGGCTTGGGTCCCCGCTTATGGCGAGGGCTGGGCGCTCTACGCGGAACGCCTCATGCGGGAGTTCGGCTACTTGTCGGACGATGGTGACCTGCTGGGAATGCTGGACGCGCACATTTTCCGGGCGGCCCGGGTGATCGTGGACATCGGCATGCACCTGAAGCTGGAAATCCCTCGCGGAACCGGGTTCCACGAGGGGGAGCGGTGGACCCCGGAACTGGGCCTGGAGTTCCTGCTGACCCGGACGATCACCGACCCGGCACACGTGCACGACGAGATCGACCGGTACCTGGGATGGCCCGGGCAGGCGCCGACTTACAAGCTGGGGGAGCGGCTCTGGCTGCAGGCCCGGGACGAGGTGAAGGCCCGGCGTGGGGATGCCTTCGACCTGAAGGCCTTCCACCAGGACGCCCTGGAGATGGGCGCGATGGGGCTGGACACCCTGCGGGAGCGCCTGGCGGCTTTCTGAGCCTTTTCGTTGCCGTTTGTGTCGCGATGTGGCGGCGCGTCTGCTCGATCGGGTGGAGTGGTGTGCCTGGTGCCCCTAAAGAAATGAGGCGCGGTGGGTAAAGCGGGTGGGGAAGGGATCCACCCACTCGCCGGTCCGCTTAGCGCCCATTTCTTCTCCAGACACACCACTCCACCCGATCGAGCATTACCAGAGTGCTTGGCGGCTGGGTGTTTACCGTTTGAGGAAGTCCGATTAAGCGGGCTCGGCCCCGTGGTGCGGGTTAGTAATTATCGGCGTTCGCTAGACCGTTTATGGGAGCCGTACGTCTGCAATTCCGCGCAGCAAGTCGTCTGGGTCCGGAATGCTGTAAGTGGCATGCGGTTCGCCAAGCCACGTCCGCTCGATCTGTACCCCGGTATGCTCTTCCAGCAATGTGATACAGGTCGAGCGGATGTGCCTGTCGTCCAGGAATTCGCTGCCGGTCAGCCAGGCCGGGTACACCTCACCGCTGCGCGGTTGGTCGTCCGCGGGTTCGAGGTAGACCGGATCGAACAAGGCGCTCACCGTGCCGTCGTTCGCCGCCAGCACCTGGAAGGCGGACGGGCTCCAGTAGACGCTGAAGAAGTGGCCACCGTTCGCCGACTGGCGCCGGGCGATCTCGGCGATGCTGGACGCCCAGCCGTTGGGCTCGATGACGAGGACGGCACCCGGGAGTTGGCGAACGCAGATGATCCCGCCGTCGTCGAAGTGCTGGTTGCGCCAAGTCTTGGCGCTCGCGTAGTCCATGGGGCCAAGCGGCTTCGACACGTCGCCGCCGTAGGTGGCCACCACCTCGTCGAGCGTCCTGCCGTTGATGACGGCTACCGACCAGTCGATGTCCAGGGCGTCATCGAGCCAGCGGTACCGCTCACTCAGGCTTGGCACGATTGATCCTCAAGACCAACCGCGCCCGCGGCGGCTACCGCGACCAGCGCGAGCCTGCCGACTGTCTTGGTGGCCATTGGTCGTTCCCCTGGATCCAAGCGACCCGGCGAGCGCTGTGGGTGCAAGGAGTGTCGCAGGCAGGACTGACAGTGCCAGGCGAAGCTGGGGCATCTGTGTAGCCCGTAAGAGGAGCGGCGGGGCCAGGACTAGCGGATCGGAGCCGTTGGGATCAGAGCGGCAAGGTTCTGCCCAGTACGCCGAAGGGTCTTGGGTCGCCTGCGAACTGGTAGTGCCTGAGCACGTCCTGGAACTCCAGCCGCCGGTAGAGGCTCCATGCTTTGGACGGGCCTTCCGGTGTCGAGAGCAGGACTTTCCCGTTCGTCGCGCCCGCCACCAGCCTGCGGACCAGTTCGTTGCCGATGCCCTGGCCCTGGGTGTCCGGGAGGACGTGCAGTTCGGTGAGTTCGAAGTAGTCCGTCATCCACGTCTCGGCCACCTCGTGGCCGCGGTGTTCGGTGACGCCTCGCTTCACCTGTTCGTGCCACCACTGGCCTGGTGCGCCCTGGTAGCCGTAGGCGACGCCGAGCATCCTGTTGTCGGCGTCGAGGGCGACCACTGATCGCCAGCCCGCGCGGAGCATGTGGGCGAGCCACATGGGGGCGCGCTGTTCCGCCGTGCCCTTGGGGTAGCGCATGGCGGTGACGTAGAGCGACAGTGCCTCGCGGAGCCGGGCCCGCAGCTCGTCGCCGGTCAGGTCGGCGAAGCGGGCGACGCTGGGGGAGGGGGCGGCGGTCACGAGGACGGATCATCCTCCAGTGCCGCGACCCGCGCAGCCGTGCCCCCGGTGAGTCGGAGGAGATCGGCGTAGGTCGTGGGGAAGACCGACTTCGGGTGGCCCGCCGCCGCCCACACCACCTCGTAGTCGGCCAGGTGGGTGTCGACCAGGGTGGTGAGCGGGGTGGGGTGGCCGATCGGGGCGACCCCGCCGATGGCGTGGCCGGTGTGCGCGCGGACGAAGGCCGGGTCGGCGCGGCGGACGTCGTCGGCCCCGGTCAGCTCCGCCAGTCGCCCGGTGTCGGCGCGGTGGGCGCCGGAGGTGAGGGCGAGCAGGGGGCGGTCCTCGGTGCCGTGCCGGGCGATGAAGACCAGGCTGTTCGCGATCGCGCCCACCTCGATGCCCAGGGCCGCGGCGGCTTGGGCGGCGGTGCGGGCGTCGTTGTCGAGGACGCGGATGCCGTCGGCTGAGGCCGGTAGGCCCGCGGCGCGCAGGGCGGTCGCTGTGTCGCTCACCGCACGGTGGTCGAGGGTGCTCACCAGCCCATCACATCACTTCCCGGGCTGGTGGTGGCAACCGGTCCTCGACGTCACACCCGTTCCCGCTTGAAGCCGCGCTCACCCCGGGTTACGCTTGCGGTGTTCGAACACCAGTTCGAACTATGCCCGGTGGTGGGGCGGGGGAAGCGCCTCACCACCGGGCGCCGCCGGCTTCCCCTCGGCGTGTCGTCCGCAGTGACGTCTTCACCCGCGAGGAGGCCCCGATGACCAGCACCCTGGACTTCCCCGTCACCCAGGCACCACCCCCGTCGGCGGTGTCCCTGCTCCGGCACGCCGAGCAGGGACTGGCCGCGATCGCCCCGGGCGCCAGTCCGGCGCAGCGGTTCGCCGAGTCCTACCTGTGCGCCCTGCGCGCCGCGGCCGCGTTGCTCGCCCTGCGCGGGCGGCCGCACCGCGGTCGGGCGAAGCCGACCAGTGTGTGGACCCTGTTGTCCTCGGTCGCGCCGGAGATGCGCGAGTGGGCGGCGTTCTTCGCCTCCTGCTCGGCCACCCGGGCCGCGGTGCAGGCGGGCATCACCAGCCGGGTCGGGCCGCGGGCGGCCGACGACCTGCACCGGCAGGCCGCGCAGTTCACCGGCCTGGTCCACCGCGCCGTGCACGGCACCGGACGGTGACCGCGCTGATCGACGACGACCGGCTGCTCGACGTCCTGGAGGCCGAGGGCACGCTGCTCGCGGCGTCGGCCGAGGGCGCCGACCACGACCGGCCGGTGCTCAGCTGCCCGGGGCTGACGCTGGGCGAGACGGTGCGCCACGTGGGCAGCGTCTACCGGATGGCGGTCACCTGGATCCGCACCGGCGACCGGCCGACGCGCTGGCAGCGCCAGCCGGACGACGGCCAGTCCGTGGAGGACTACCTGCGCGACGGTCTGCGGGTCCTGCTGGGCGAGCTCGAGGCGCACCGCGCGGACGAGCCGTGCCCCAGCTGGCACCCGGACGCCCGGCACTACGGGTTCTGGCGGCGGCGGATGGCGCACGAGAGCACGGTGCACCGCGTGGACGTGCAGTCCGCCGCCGGTGGCGAGGTCGCCGAGGTGGCCGAGGAGGTGGCCGTCGACGGTGTGGACGAGGCGTTGACCCTGTGGTTCACCCACCGGCTCGCCGTGCTCGGCGTCTCCGGCACCCGCCGGGCCTCCGTGGCCGTGCGCACCGCTGGGCACACCTGGCTGACGGAGGTCACCACGGACTCCACCGCGGCCGCCCCGGTCCCGCCGCTGGCCGCCTCGACCGCCGACGCGACGGTCACCGCCCGCCCGCAAGAGCTCTACCTGTGGCTGTGGGGCAGGCGCGCGGTGTTCGGCAAGGACATCCAGACCGAGGGGGACGTGGACGCGGTCGCGCAGCTGTGGGCGCTGCTGCGGCTGGCCACCCGGTGACCCGGGCCCCGCCGCGGTCCCCTGCGCCGCGGCGGGCCCCGGCCCAGGGGTGTGAACAGCGAAGACCCCGGCCCCACCGGGAACAGGACTACGGTGTCGCATATGTCCACCCGCCTGGCGAGCCTCGTGATCGATGCACGCGACCCGGCGACCTGCGCGCAGTTCTGGTACATCATGCTGGGCGGCACGGCCACCCCGCAGCGCTCGGGCAGTCACCGGCTGGTCGCCCCTGACCTGGGCGGATGCGGGATAGACCTGGTCTTCGCCCCGGCGCACCGCGGCAAGGCGGTGAAGAACCGGATCCACCTCGACCTGGCCACCGAGAGCCCGCACGAGTACCAGGTGCTCACCTCGCTGGCCGCCGACGTCGGCGCCCGCGAGGTCAACGTCGGCCAGGGGCCCGGGGTGCCGTGGACGGTCTTCCGCGACCCGGAGGGCAACGAGTTCTGCATCCTCGAGCCCGGCGACCTCTACCACCACACCGGCCCGCTGGCCGCGATCGTCGTCGACTGCGCCGAACCGGCCGCGCTGGCCGCGTTCTGGACCACCGCCACCGGGTGGCCGCTGCTGCACGCCGAGGAGAACTCGGCGGCGCTGCGCGCGGGGCAGGAGAGCGGCCCGTGGCTGGAGTTCCTGCGCGTCCCCGAGGCCAAGCGCGGCCCGAACCGGATCAGGTTCGACCTGGCCGCCACGGAGGGTGAGCAGGACACCGCTCGATTACTCGATCTGGGTGCGGTTCGCACCGAAGAGGCCCTCGCGGATCCCGAGGGCAACGAGTTCCGCCTCCTGCCCGCGCACGTGCACTCCTGAGCCGTGCAGCGGATCGGGTCGCTCGGTCCGTCTACCCGGTAGCGGCGAAAGGGCGGGCATGACGTTCGACGAGTACGTCCGGGACCACGGGCAGGCGCTCTTGCGGTTCGCCTACCTGTTGACCGGTGACCGTCACCTGGCCGAGGACTTGGCGCAGACCGCGTTGCTGAAGGCCCACGACCGCTGGCGGCGGGTAACCGCGGCGGATAGGCCCGACGCCTACATCCGCCGGATCTTGGTCAACGCCCACCTCGACTGGCGGCGCAAGCGCTCGAGCACGGAGACCCCGGTAGCACCCGGCGACGCGTGGTTCACCGCGGCGCGCACTGCGGATCATGCTGAAGAGGTCGCCGCACGGGCTCTTACGTGGAGCGTGCTGGCAACGCTGCCACCCCGACAGCGCGCGGTGTTGGTATTGCGTTTTTACGAAGACTGCGACGACAGGGCTATCGCGGAGTTGTTGGGCTGCACTGAGGGAACGGTGCGCTCGCAAGCGTCCCGCGCGCTGGCGTCGCTGCGGGCGTCGTGGTCGGTGCGGGAGGAAGGAACGACCGTGGTGGGTGATCGCGATGAGTGACGCCGAGCGGCGGCTGCGCGAGGTCTTCGCCGAGGGCGCCGGGCACGCGCCCAGCGCGGACGGCCTGGCGGCGGCGGTCCACGGCCGGATCCACCGCAGGCGCAGGCGCCGCACGGTGGCGGCCGCGGCGGCCGTGGTCGTGTTGGCGATCGGCGGCGGCATCGCGGTGACGCGGACGGTCGAGCCGATGGAGACCTCGGCGGCGGGCGCGGCGGCGCCGCGGTCGGCGGGGACCCTGGTCGGGACGTGGCGTCCGATCGAGGTCGCCGCGATGGGTCTGGTGGACGACAACGCGATGCGGCGGAACCCGCCGAACATCGAGTTCACCGCGGACGGCCAGTGGACGGCGTCGGACGGCTGCAACACGTCGGCGGGCCGGTACGAGCAGTCCCCGACCTTCAGCGCCCGCACGACGCGCCCGACCACCTTGATCGGCTGCGACAACGTCCCCAACGAGGATGTCCTGGTCCGCGCGACCGGCTATGACCTGATTGGCGACCGACTGGTCTTCCACGGCGAGGGGGGCGAGGTGCTGGGCACGTACCAGCGGGTGAACGTCTGACCTGTGCACTAGCGTCCGCCCCATGCCCACGCGCTTGGTGAATGTCGTCGTCGCTGCCGCGGACCCGCCCGCGCTCGCCCGCTTCTGGTCGGACCTGCTCGGCTGGAAGATCACCTTGGAGGAGGGCGGGGAGGTGGACGTTTCGGCCCCCGCCGAGGACGGCTGGACGATGGACCTGGTGTTCGTCCCGGTCGCGGAGCCGAAGACGGTGAAGAACCGCGTGCACCTGGACCTGTCGACGACGTCGGCGACGGACCAGGACGCGGTGGTCCGCCGAGCGGTGTCGCTGGGCGCGACGCACGTGGACCTGGGCCAGGAGTCGATCCCGTGGGTGGTGCTGGCGGACCCGGAGGGGAATGAGTTCTGCGTCCTGGAGCCGCGCCCGGAGTACGCGGACACGGGGTCGGTGGCGGCGATCGTGGTGGACTCCCACGACCCCGGTGCCCTGGCCACCTTCTGGGCGGCGGCGACGGGCTGGCGGATCGTGCGGGACGACCCGGGCTTCGCCTCCCTGCACGCCGTGGACGGGCACGGTCCCTGGCTGGAGTTCTTACGCCTGGACGACGAGAAGACGGTGCAGAACCGCGTGCACCTGGATGTCGCGGGCGAAGAGGGCGACGACCAGCAGGCGGCGGTGGAGGACTTGATTGCCCGTGGGGCAACGCGGTTGGACGTGGGTCAGGGGGACGTGCCGTGGGTGGTGCTGACGGACCCGGAGGGGAACGAGTTCTGCGTGCTCACCTCGCGCGGAGCACGCGAACCAGGTGCGTGAGGGCGGAGCGGGGGAGGGCGAGCGGTCGGCCACCGGGATCCTTGGAATCCCTCAGTGCGGCGGCTTCAGCGGGGAAGGCAACCTGAACGCAGTTGACATCCTCACTGAAGGAACTCTTCCGCCAGGCCAAGCCCATCATGCTCCCTCGTGCCACCGCTGAGAGTGACCGCCTGGTCGGCGATCAACTTTCGCGATTCTCCCACGTTGAGGGCAATCCCAGCCAGCGATCTTGCGGTCGTGCGGTAGGCGTCGGTGGTCTGCTTGCGCTCCAGGAACAGCGCCGATGTCTCGTTCTCGATGAACACCACCGGGTGTAGTTCGGTGAACTCCATGAGGTGGAAGGGGCGCCGCGCGGCGTGGAATCCCGCTGAGTCGGAGATGACCCGAATCGCGATGCCGCTCCGCACGGAAAGCCGGAGGAGCTCGTGTAGTTGATCACGCATGATGTCCCGCCCCGGGCCGTGGCGGCGGATCACGTATTCGTCGATGAAGAAGTTGAACTGCGGGTGGGCCTTCCTGTTCAGCAGGTCCTTCCGGCGTTGGCGCACCAGCACCCGCTCGCTGAGCTCGTCCTCGGGGATGGCCCTGGCGGACCGCAGGAGATCGCGGGTGTACTCGGCGGTCTGCAGCAAGCCCGGGATGAAGCTGGTCTCGAAACAAGTGATCGAGATCGCCGAGTCCTCGTAGTCGCTGAGCGTCAGGATCTCGACGGGCAGGCGGTCATCGCAGTCCTGCCACCACCCTGGCTTGCCCGCCTCGCCGGTCAACTTGAGCAGGTTGTCCCGGGCCGGGCCCTTGATCCCGCACACCGCGAGGATCGCTGCCACGTCCACCTCGAACACGCCCCGTGTCCCACGGAACATGCGTGTCAGCTTCGATTCCGTGAAACCGAGCTTCTCGGCCAACACCTTGCCGCTGTAGCCCGCTGCCTCTGTTGCCCTGCGCAGTGCCAAGCCCAGCTCGCGGCTCCGCACGGTCGATCGCCTGCCCTCCATGGCGCAACCATAGGGGCTGATCGGCCCCGGACGAGTTGCTCCTGGTCGAAATCATCCGATCGGTGGTCGCTTGTCCCAGGGGCATCAGGCTCGCAGGCGTAACCCCTTTGGCGTAGCGCGGAAGCCGGCGTCGCGCAGGACGGTGGCCAGTGTCGAGGTCAGGGCTATCTCGCCGTCCGCCTTCTCCACCGACAGTGACCCGAGCCAGCCTTCCCGGACCGCTCTGGACAACGCCTCCGCGGCTGCCTTCAGGGCCACGTCATCATCAGTGAACGACAGCAGTGTCCGGCCGCCTCGTTCCACGTACAACACCGGGACTCCGTCCGACAGCACCGCCAACGCTCCCGCTTTCCTTCCAGGACGGTGCTTTCCCTCGCCGACCGGGTCCGGCCAGTCCAGGGCGGCGCCGTAGGGCTGGGCCGGGTCGGCAGCGGCCAAGACCACCGCCGTCGGCGTGCGGTCGGCACCCGGTCGGGGTGGTGGGACTGGTTCCGGTAGCGACAGTGACGACAGGAAATCGTTGTCGGGTGGGGGAAGTGGTGTGGTCCCACTGTCTGGTTTGGACAATGCTCGCAGTCGGTCTACCGCGCCGCGGGCGGCGAACTGGGAAGCGCCCAGGCCCTCCACGACATACCCGCGGATGATCTGGCCGGACTCCTCCATCGCGCGCAGCACCTTGTAGATCCCGCTGAAACCACCCGTCACCCGCTCGGTGTCGAGGGCGCCCCTGGTCAGGACTCCGTGCCGTTCCAGGAAAGCCTCGGCCCGGGCGTGGGCCCGCCTCGTCGGATCGGCCTCGCGGGGGACCGTCAGGGACCACCGCCCACCGACGGTGGGCGGGCCGGTGCGGCTCGGCATGGTGGGTCTCGCCGTGCGCAGTCGGGCGTAGCGGCCGCGGGGTGCGCTCGCGCGAGGTTTGTGGGCAGCGCCCTTTCCCGCGACCAGCGACCGCAGGGGTGCGATGGTGTCGTTGGTGACCATGCCGCCCCACACCAGGTCCCACAGCGCGGTGACCACGTCCGGGTCGTTCGGTGCCTCGGCGCCGCCGTCGAGCAGCACCGCGCTCGCCCGGTCGACCACCTGGCGGAAGAACAGCGCGCCACCGTCCAAAGCAGACAGCACGGCCCCGTGCAGGGGCGTGTCCGGTACCGCTTCCTCGACCTCCGGCAACAGCAGGTCGGCCACATCCGTTGGTGCCAGGGCGATCCAGCCATCACCACCGGCCAGGGAACCGCTGCCGCACCAGGTGACCTCGCCCGCCGCCGTCAGCTCGTCCAGCAGCGCGGGCGAGTACCCGGGCAGCCTGGCGGGCAGGACCAGCGACTCCAGTGCGCTCGCCGGGAGCGGCGCGCCCGCGAGCTGCTCCACCACGGTCAGCACGTCGTCGGCCGTCGGCGCCGACCGCAACCGCCTGCCGATGCCGTGCCAGCTCGGCAGGAACCGGCCCAGGGCAGCGGGCTCCACCGGCTCGACCTCGGCCCGCAGGCGGGCCAGCGAGGTCCGCCGGAGCCTGCGCAGCACCTCGGCGTCGCAGTACTCGGTGTGCGTCCCACCGGGACGCAGCTCGCCGCGCACCAGCCTGCCGGTGCCCGCGAGCCGCTCCAGCACCCCGGTCACCACCGACACGCCCAGACCGAACCTGGCCGCCGCCTCCGCCGCCGGGAACGGCCCGTGGGTGCGCGCGTACCGGGCCAGCAGGTCGCCCACCGGGTCGGCCACCGGCTCGGTGAACGCCTCCGGCACACCCACCGGCAGCGCCGTGCCCAGCGCGTCGCGCACCCGGCCCGCGTCCTCGATCGCGAGGTAGCGCTCGTCGCCCGCGATCCGCACCAGCAGGGCGCGCCGCGCGCTCGCCAACTCCGCCAACCACTCCGGGCGCACACCGCGCTCGGCCGCCTCGGCCACCGACAGGTCGCCCAGGAAGCGCAACAGGTCGGCGGCGTCCTCGGCGTGCCGGGCGTGCCGCTGCGGGTCGAGCCGCTGCAGCGACCGCTCCACCTCGGCCAGCACCTCGGGGTCGAGCAGCTCGCGGATCGCCTCCGACCCCAGCAGCTCGGCCAGCAGCGCGCTGTCCAGCGACAGCGCCGCCGCCCGCCGCTCGGCCAGCGGGACGTCCACGCCGTAGAGGAACATCCCCACGTACCCGAACAGCAGGCTCCGCGCGAACGGCGACGCCGACTGCGTCTGCACCTCCACCATCCGCACCTTGCGCGCCCGTACATCCGACATCAGCTCGCGCAGGCCCGCCACGTCGTAGACGTCCTGCAGGCACTCGCGCATCGCCTCCAGCACGACCGGGAACCGCTCGTACTTCGCCGCCACCGACAACAGCTGCGCCGACCGCTGCCGCTGCTGCCACAGCGGGGTCCGGCGCCGGGGATCGCGCCGGGGCAGCAGCAGCGACCGGGACGCGCACTCGCGGAACCGGGAGGCGAACAGCGCCGACCCGCCCACCTCGGCGACCACGATCTGCTCGACCTCGTCGGGGTCCAGCAGCACGTCCTCCACCCCCGCGACGACCTCTTGGCCCGCGTCGTCGACCGCGTCCGGCAGCCGCACCACGATGCCGTCGTCGGAGTGCGCGATCTGCGCCTCGACCCCGCGCCGCTCACGCAGCCGCGCGCCGATCGCCAACGCCCACGGCGCGTTCACCTGCGCGCCGAACGGGGAGTGCACCACCAGCCGCCAGTCGCCCAGCTCGTCGCGGAAGCGCTCCACCAGGATCGTGCGGTCGTCGGGGATGTGCCGCGTCGACTCGCGCTGCTCGCCCAGGTAGGCCAAGAGGTTGTCGGTGGCCCACTCGTCCAGCCCCGCGCGCGTGGCCCGCTCGCGCGCCGCCACTGGGTCCAAAGAGGACAGTTCGCGGACGAACTTGCCCAGCGCCCGACCGAGTTCCAACGGCCGACCCGGCGCGTCGCCCTTCCAGAACGGCATCCGCGCGGGCTCGCCCGGCGCGGGCGTGACGATCACCCGGTCGTGGGTGATGTCCTGCACCCGCCACGACGAGGTGCCCAGCAGGAACGTGTCGCCCACCCGGGACTCGTAGACCATCTCCTCGTCCAGCTCGCCCACCCGGGACCCGGCGCCGCGCTCGTCCGGCGGGGTCATCACGGTGAACAGCCCGCGGTCGGGGATCGTGCCGCCGGAGGTGACCGCCAACCGCTGCGCCCCCGGGCGCCCGCGCAGCTCGCCGCTGACCCGGTCCCAGGTGATCCGCGGCCGCAGCTCGCCGAACTCCTCGCTCGGGTAGCGCCCGGCCAGCATGTCGAGCACCGAGTACAGCGCCGAGTCCGGCAGCGAGGCGTACGGCGCGGCCCGCCGCACCAGTGTCGCCAGCTCCTCGACCCCCCACGGCTCCAGCGCCACCATCGCCACGATGTGCTGGGCCAGCACGTCGAGCGGGTTGCGCGGGTAGCGCACCGCCTCGATCGCGCCCTGCGCCATCCGCTCGGCCACCACCGCGCAGGACACCAGGTCGCCGCGGAACTTCGGGAACATCACCCCGCGCGAGACCGCGCCCACCTGGTGCCCGGCGCGGCCCACCCGCTGCAGGCCCGCGGCCACCGTCGGCGGCGCCTCGATCTGCACCACCAGGTCGACCGCGCCCATGTCGATGCCCAGCTCCAGCGACGAGGTGGCCACCACGCAGGGCAGCCGCCCGGACTTCAGGTCCTCCTCGACCAGGGTGCGCTGCTCGCGCGACATCGACCCGTGGTGCGCCCGGGCGACCACCGGCTCCGCGCCGGTCGTCAGCCCGGACTGGCCGATCGCCTGGGCCGGGAACCGGTCGAGCTGCTGGACCTCCTCCGCGGCCAGTTCGTTGAGCCGGGCGGTCATCCGCTCGGCCAGCCGCCGCGAGTTCGAGAAGACGATGGTGGACCGGTGCGCGCGCACCAGCTCCAGCACCCGCCGCTCGACCTTCGGCCAGATCGACGCCTGCGCCGGTGCCTCCGGCGCGTCCGGGTCGACCGGCGTCGCGGGCCCCTCGGACAGGCTCGCCATGTCCTCGACCGGGACCTCGACCCGGACCTCGATCGTCTTGCCGATCTTGGGCTGCACCAGGGTGACCGGCCGCCCGCCGCCGAGGAACCCGCTCACCTCCTCGACCGGCCGCACCGTCGCGGAGAGCCCGATGCGCTGCGCGGGCCGCTCCAGCAGGGCGTCCAACCGCTCCAGCGACAGGGCCAGGTGCGACCCGCGCTTGGCGCCCGCGACCGCGTGCACCTCGTCGACGATCACCGTCTCCACCCCGCGCAGCGACTCCCGGGCGGCCGAGGTGAGCAGCAGGAACAGCGACTCCGGCGTCGTGACCAGCACGTCCGGCGGGGTCCGGGCGAACGAGCGGCGCTCGTCGGCCGGGGTGTCGCCGGTGCGCATGCCCACGGTGATGTCCGGTTCGCGTAGATCCAACCGGTGGGCCGCTTGCCGGATTCCGGCGAGGGGAGCCCGCAGGTTGCGCTGCACGTCCACCGCGAGCGCCTTGAGCGGGGACACGTAGAGCACTCGGCAGCGGCGCTTCGGGTCTTCCGGCACACCCTCGTGCGCCAGCCTGTCGAGCGCCCAGAGGAAAGCGGCCAGCGTCTTGCCGGAACCCGTTGGTGCCACCACAAGGGCGTGCTCTCCCGCGGCGGCCGCCCGCCACGCGCCGACCTGGGCGTCGGTGGGCGCGGCGAAGGCGCCGCCGAACCAGTGCCTGGTCGGAGCCGTGAAGAGGTCGAGCACTTCGGTGGTCACCGGTCCATGGTTACCCCTGGGCACCGACAGCGCCATGCCCCCGGCGGCGCCTGTGGACAACTTCGGTGAGTGTCCACTCGGAACCTCGCTGTGTTCGCCGTGGGCGGACAGGGCGGACCTGGGTACGGTATGGGTCCGGTGGCGGCGGCCGGGTGGCCGGGAGATCTTGGGAGACCCGGCCCACGGGGCGTATCGCGCATGGGAGCATCTGCGACATCACCCCGGGGGGATGTGTGGTGGGGTTTTGATGAGGGGAGAGCAGTGAACGTCCTGTCGGTCGATCTCGGCACGTCGAACACCGTCGCGGTGCTGTCCGCGCACGGCCGCCCGCCCCGGGTGGTCGACGTCGACGGGGCGTCGATGATGCCCTCGGCCGTGTTCGCGGGCGAGGACGGCACCCTGGTCGTCGGCCGCGACGCCGAGCGCCGCGCGCGCCTGGACCCCTCCCGCTTCGAGCCCAACCCCAAGCGCCGCGTCGACGAGGGCACGCTGCTCTTGGGCGACACCGTCGTCCCCGTGACCGACGCCCTCGCGGGCGTCTTGCGCCGAGTCGTCGACGAGACCTCCCGCCAACTCGGCGGTAAGAAGCCCGAAGAGGTCCGCCTCACCCACCCCGCGCAGTGGGGTCCCGTGCGCCGCAACGTGCTGCTGTCCGCCGCGCGCCAGGCGGGCTCCGGCTCCAACCTGGTGCTGGTCCCCGAGCCGGTCGCCGCGGCCGCGCACTTCGCGTCCTTCCCCGGTCAGACCCTCGCCCCCGGCCAGGCGCTCGCCGTCTACGACCTCGGTGCGGGCACCTTCGACGTCGCCATCGTCGGCGCGACCCAGAACGGGTTCGTGGTCTTAGCCGAGGCGGGCCTGCCGGATCTCGGTGGGCTCGACGTCGACCAAGCCCTGCTCGAGCACGTGGGCCGCCAGGTCTCCAACCGCGACCCGGCGGGCTGGCAGCGCCTCTTGCGGCCGCAGTCGACCGGCGACCGCCGTGCACAGCGCGCACTGCGCGAGGACGTCAAGGCGTCCAAGGAAGCGCTGTCGCGTCACCCCCAGACCGAGGTCCCCCTGCCGGAACCGTTCGACGACGTCTTGGTCACGCGCGTCGAGCTGGAGGCTCTTATCCGGCCGGGCATGCTTCGCAGTGTGGAGCTCTTGGCCGCCACCATCCGCTCCACGGGGATGACCCCCGACCGTCTGGTCGGCATCTACCTGGTCGGCGGGTCCAGCCGCATCCCGCTGGTCGCGACGTTGATCGCGGAGAACCTGCGGGTCGTGCCGACCAGCCTCGACCAGCCCGAGACCGCGGTGGCCCTCGGCGCGCACCACGTGCCGCAAGAGGGCATCACCATGCGCACGGGCGACCTGAGCAGCACCATCGACGGCGTCAACCGCGCCCGCGCGATGGTCCCCCCGCGTACCGCCGGTTTCACCGCGCAGGGCCCGCAGTCCGGCGCGACTCCCGTGCAGCAGTTCCCGCAGACCGGTGCGACCCCGGCCCAGAAGTTCCCCCAGACCGGTGGAACCCCCGCGCAGCAGTTCCCCCAGAGCGGCCCCCAGCGGGTCGCGCAGAACCCGCCGTCGCGGCCGATCCCGGTGCAGAGCCCGCCGTCGGTCCCGACGCCCGTGCAGCGCCCGCTCGTGCCCCAGCAGGCCATCCCCCCGCAGCCGCCTCGGGAACAGCGGAACTCGAACAAGATGTGGTACATGGCCACGGCCATCGTCGCCGTCGTGGTGGTGGGCATCGTCAGCATCATCATCGCGACCTCGGGCAGTTCCGGCGGCGGCCTGACCGCCGACTGCAGCGACATGACCGTCGACGGCAGCGGGTTCACCCCGTGCATGCGCGAGGTCGCGGGCCACGTCGCCGACCTGGACTGCTCGGCGGGCATGAACTTCACCGGCAACGCCGTCCGCACCCCGGGCGCCACCGCGGCCACCTGCAAGCTCGACGACGGCTACTCGATCCTCTACTACCACTTCAGCAACAGCGACCTCGCCCAGCAGAACATCGACGCCGCGTTCGCCTCCATCCCGCAGACCGGCGAGACCAAGTCGGGTGAGTGGAGCGGCAGCGGTAAGTCCGGCAAGTACCAGGCGGCCGACCTGGGCTACGGCAGCGGCCTGCTGATGTTCACCGTCGCCGACACCCCGATCATGGGCACCGTGGTGCGGATCTCGACCAGCGGCAAGTCCGACTCCGACGTGGTCACCTACTTCAACGAGAACATCAAGCCCGGAAGCGGTGGCGCCTGACCCATGCGCGTTCTGTCGGTCGACCTGGGCACGTCCAACACCGTCGCGGTGCTGTCCGCGCACGGCCTGCCACCCCGGGTGGTGGAGGTCGACGGGGCGGCCACCATGCCGTCGGCGGTGTTCGCCGCCGAGGACGGCACCCTGGTGGTCGGCCGCGACGCCGAGCGGCGGGCGCGGCTGGACCCGTCCCGGTTCGAGCCCAACCCCAAGCGCCGGGTCGACGAGGGCACGCTGCTGCTCGGTGACGTCGTGGTGCCGGTCGCCGAGGCGCTGGCCGCCGTGCTGCGCCGGGTGGCCGAGGAGACCAAGCGGCAGCTCAACGGCGCTCTCCCCGACGAGGTGCGCCTCACCCACCCCGCGCAGTGGGGTCCGGTGCGGCGCAACGTGCTGCTGTCCGCGGCGCGGCTCGCGGGGATGGGGTCGTCGCTCGTGCTGGTCCCCGAGCCGGTCGCCGCCGCCGCGCACTTCGCCGGGTTGGGGCACGCGTTGCCCGCCGGTCATGCGCTCGCCGTGTACGACCTCGGCGCGGGCACCTTCGACGTCGCCGTTGTCGCGGCCACGCAGAACGGGTTCTCGGTCTTGGCCGAGAACGGCCTACCGGACCTGGGTGGGCTGGACGTCGACCAAGCCCTCTTGGAGCACGTCGGTCGGTCTGTGTCGCACCGCGACCCGCGCGGGTGGCAGCACCTCTTGCGGCCGGAGACCACCGCGGACCGTCGTGCGCGGCGCGCGCTGCAAGAGGACGTGAAGGCCGCCAAGGAAGCGCTGTCGCGGCACCCGCAGACCGAGGTGCCGATGCCGGTGCCCTTCGACGACGTCTTGGTCACGCGCGTGGAGCTGGAAGCTCTTATCCGGCCCAGCCTCTTGCGCAGTGTCGAGGTTCTTACCGCCACCATCCGCGCTACGGGTCTTACGCCTGATCGGTTGGCAGGCATCTACCTTGTCGGTGGGTCGAGCCGGATCCCGCTCGTCGCGACCCTGATCGCGGAGCAGTTGCGGATCGTGCCGACGAGCCTGGACCAGCCCGAGACCGCCGTGGCACTGGGCGCCCACTTGGTGACCCGCGAGGGCATCAGCATGCGCACGGGCAGCGTCGCGCACACCCCGCCGAGCGGTTCGTTCCCGACTTCGAGCCAGCTCCCGCAGTCAGGTCAGCTCCCGCAAACCGGCCAGCTCGCGCAGTCTGGCCAGCTCTCACAGCCTGGCCAGCTCGCGCAGCCGGGTACCGGTCAGCTCCCGCAGTCCGGCCCGCCGAGCGGTTCGTTCCCGCAGGCGGGTCCGTCCAGCGGAGCCTTCCCGCAGCAGGGCTACCCCCTGCAGGCGCACTTCCCGACGCCTCCCCGCGCGGACACGCCCAAGTCGCGCAAAAAGCTCACCCTGGTGATCGCGGCGGGGGTGGCGCTCGTCTTGGCCGTCGTCGCGGGGATCTTCCTGCTCAAGCCGAGCGACGACCTCCCCACCGCCGCGTCCTGCCAGACCGAGGGGACCAAGGACGGTCAGGGCTTCACCGCGTGCCTGCGCCAGTTGGCCGGTGGCGTCGCCGACAGTGGGAAGTGCGCGGCAGGCGAATCACCCGCCGACGTCACCTGCGGGCTCGCCGACTCCTACCGCGTCAACTACGCCCAGGTGGGTTCGCAGGACGAGGCCAAGGCGCTGTTCGAGTCCGAGATCGGCGCGATGACCGAGGGCGACCACGTGCTGGCCGACTGGAAGGGCAACGGCCTCGAGGGCTCGTTCCGCGCGGGGGTCAGCGGCGGCAGCGGGGTCTTGGTCTTCACCGTCAAGGACCGGCCGCTGGTCGGCTGGCTCTCCCGCACGCAGGCGCGCGACGACTTCACCCCGGACGCCATGGCCGACTTCTTCGCCGCGAGCGTCCAGCCCGGGACCTCCTGAGCCCGGAGCCCCCAGCCCTCAGCGCCTGCGGTTCCGGTTGCGCAGGGCGACCAGCCCGGTCACCAGGGCCGCCACCAGCACGGCGATCCCGACGATGTCGAGCCACACCTGTTCGGTGGCGGTCGGTCCCTCGATCTGCAGCGCGAGCATCAGCATGCCCCGATTATGCGGATCCGGCGGCGCCTACACTCGGCCCCGATGCGAATCACCGCCTTCCGAGCCATGCTCGCCGACGAGCTCGGTGCCCAGCGCGCCGACACCATCGCCCGCGACCACGTCTTCGGCGCCCTCGGGAACCGCACGGTCGACCAGGCGCTGGACGCGGGCATCGCGCCCAAGGAGATCTGGCAGGCGGTCTGCGACGCCTTCGACGTGCCACCGGAACGCCGCTGACCGGCGTGTCGGTCGGACAGGTCGAACACGTGTTCACTACACTCCCATCCACAACGGCTCCGTTCGTCCACAGACCGGCGGTGCCCACCGACAATCGTCGGTCCCTGCCCGTAGCGTTCCGGCCGTGAGCACCAAACAGACTCGAGGTGGATCGAAGATGGCACCAGCACCCGACCGGGACAAGGCGCTCGAACTCGCCCTGGCCCAGATCGACAAGAACTTCGGCAAGGGCTCGGTGATGCGGCTGGGCGAGGAGGGCCGCGCGCCGATCGCCGTCATCCCGACCGGCGCCATCGCCCTGGACGTGGCGCTGGGCATCGGCGGCCTGCCCCGCGGCCGGGTGGTGGAGATCTACGGCCCGGAGTCCTCCGGTAAGACCACGGTCGCCCTGCACGCGGTGGCCAACGCCCAGCGCCAGGGCGGCATCGCGGCGTTCATCGACGCCGAGCACGCGCTCGACCCGGAGTACGCCAAGAACCTCGGGGTCGACACCGACGCGCTGCTGGTCTCCCAGCCGGACACCGGCGAGCAGGCGCTGGAGATCGCCGACATGCTGATCCGATCCGGCGCGCTGGACATCATCGTGATCGACTCGGTGGCCGCCCTGGTGCCGCGCGCCGAGATCGAGGGCGAGATGGGCGACAACCACGTCGGCCTGCAGGCCCGCTTGATGAGCCAGGCGCTGCGCAAGATCACCGGTGCGATGAGCAACTCGGGCACCACCGCGATCTTCATCAACCAGCTGCGCGAGAAGATCGGCGTGATGTTCGGGTCCCCGGAGACCACGACCGGTGGCAAGGCGCTGAAGTTCTACGCCTCGGTCCGCCTCGACGTCCGCCGCATCGAGACCCTCAAGGACGGCGGCGAGCCGGTCGGCAACCGCACCCGGGTCAAGGTCGTGAAGAACAAGGTCGCGCCGCCGTTCAAGCAGGCCGAGTTCGACATCCTCTACGGCAAGGGCATCAGCCGCGAGGGCTCGCTCATCGACATGGGCGTCGACCAGGCCATCCTGCGCAAGTCGGGCGCCTGGTACACCTACGAGGGCGACCAGCTGGGGCAGGGCAAGGAGAACGCCCGCAAGTTCCTGCTGGAGAACCCCGACGTGGCCGACGAGATCGAGAAGCGGATCAAGGAGAAGCTCGGCATCGGCGCCAAGCTCGACGCCGACGAGACCGCCCCGGCCCCCGTCGAGTTCTGATGCCCGGCCCCGGCCGCGAGCACCCGTCCCGGGAGGCGAGCCCGACCACGGACTCGCCCTCCGGGTCCCCGGCCGCGGCCTGGTGGGACGACCCGGAGCCGGAGCAGGAGCCGCCCGCCGAACCGGCCCCCGCCGGGTGGTGGGCCACCCCGGCCACCCGCCCGGCCACCGACCCGGTCCCCATCGCGTGGTCGGAGCCGGACGACGGCGCGACCCGCGCCGAGGCCGACACGGTGGCCGCCGGCGGGCACACCGAGCCGACCACCGCGGATTCCGCCGACTGGTGGGCCGACTCGCGCCCCTCAGCACGCGCGCCGAAGGCGGTCGCGGCAGGGAAGTCCCGGCCCAGACGCGGCGCTTCCACCGCGGCGGACACAAAGTCCACAAAAGACACGGCGGTCACCGAGGGTGCAGCGGCCACGGAGGCCGCAGAAGACACAGCGGCCACGGAGTCCATAGGGGACACTGCTCGGTCCGCCCGGAAACCGTTGTCCCGCAAGCAGTCTGGCGTGGGCGAGAAGCCTGCGGAGTCGGATTCCGCTCTGTCGTCGACCAGGGTCGGTGGGCGCCCGCTGTCGGGCGAGGAGCAACTGGAAGCGTTGCGGCGCCAGGTGTCCCGGCTGGCTCCGCGTCCGGCTGGGCAGCCGCGCGACGAGCCGAGGGCCGCGCCCAAGCGGCGGAGCAGCCGCCCGGCCGCGGATGAGCGCGCGGAGGCGAACTCGACCGCCGACGCCGTGGAGGAAGCCCGACCGACGAGGCATGGACGCACCGACCGAGCGCCTTCCGAGCGGCAGGCCGGTGCGCGCGCGGAAGTGAACTTACCTGTCGACCCCGTGGCGGAAACCCAACCAAAGCGGCGGAGACGCCCCGACCGAGCGCCCTTCGAGCGACCGTCCGCGGATCGCGCGAGCAGGCGCGAGAAGCGGGAGAGCGCTGAGGAGGATCCGGCGGCCAAGGCGCGGGACATCTGCTACCGGCAGCTCGCCGTGCGCGACCGCACGCGCGTCGAGCTGGAGCAGGTGTTGCGGCGCAAGGAGATCCCCGACGACATCGCCCAGGCCGTCATCGACAAGTTCGACGCCGCCGGGCTGATCAACGACGCCGCGTTCGCCGAGAGCTGGGTCCGCTCCCGGCACGAGCACCGCGGTCTGGGTCGCCGGGCGCTGGCCAACGAGCTGCGCCGCAAGGGGGTCGACGACGCCATCGTCGCCGAAGCCGTCGAGGCGGTCGACAACGACGCCGAGGCCGAGCGCGCGGGCGCCCTGGTGCGCAAGAAGCTCGGCTCCGTGCGCAACCTCGAGGACCAGGTGAAGATCCGCCGCTTGGTCGCCATGCTCGCCCGCCGCGGCTACGCCGAGGGCATGGCCTACCGCGTCGTCCGCGCCGAGCTGGACTCCGACGCCGCCGACGCGCTGGACACCCTCCCCGACTGAACGACACCCCACCTCGGCGCTTGGGCACGGACTCTTGCTCCGCCCCTGAATGCCTTCCACCGACGTCTCAGCGCGAGCGTGGGTGCCCGTTGGGATGCCCCCAGGACCGGCACCGCACCGCTCAGACAACGCCTCCCGCGCCCGGACGGACCGCCGGATGTCTCGCCGGTGGCGGCCGCGCCTGAGCGCTCAGCCGACGCCTCAGCGCCCCGCGCAGGCTTCCCGCTCCGGATTCCCCGAACGGGCCTCCAGCTCACTGGGACGGCAGTCCAGGAGCGGCCGATCCACAGCCCCGAGCGGGCTCACCCGGAGACCTGAAGCACCCGCTCGGCGGGGACTTCGGGCGGTGCACACTTCAGTCACGCGCTGTGTTCACCGGGGCGGTGTGGTGTGATCGGCGACGCACTTTTTCCGGCTACCCCGGTCAGCGCCGACGGGCCTTGAGGGCCGGCCACAGTGGTCAGTCTCACAGCACCACCTTCGTGGCCCCTTCCCTTGGCGCGCAACGGTTCCACCTGCGCGAACGGATCTTCAACCGCGCGACCTGTGCGCGAGATCACACCCGTTGACCATGGTCGGTAGTGGGTCGGTGACCCACCGGCACGTCGCTTGTGGTACTTGTCACATCTGCCGTTGCAAGGCACAGTCGGCGACGAGCGAGGCCTGATCCACCGACGGCGACAACCGGATCAGGGCGTTCGCGAACGGGACCCGCGTACGGAGGTGCGACATGTCGAGTACGGAGATCAGTGAGCTGCAGCGGACCATCGGCCAGCTGCGGCATTGCGTCGGTGCGCTACGAGCCCGCTACGGCGACATCCCCGCCGTGCGCAGGCTCGCCAACGACATCGAGCGGATCGACATCGACGCCGCCGACTTCAGCGCCACGCCCACGGCGCCGGTGCCCAGGCAGGCCGCCGACGCCGAGGTCGTCGTCATCCCGGACACCCCGTACGACCCGGCGCTCTGGCACGGCGCCGACGACGAGGGAGTCGGCGGCTACCAGCGCTAGACCCCACCACAGCTCAACGACGAGGACACGATGACGTCAGGTGTTGGCGCCCCCGACCGGGCGAGTATCCCCGCGCGCACCCTGCGGACCGACCGGTGGTGGCTCCCGCCCCTGCTCACCAACCTGGGCCTGCTGACCTTCATCGCCTACGCGACCGTGCGCTCGTTCATGGGCAAGTGGTACGTCGTGGAGCAGTTCGGCTACCTGACGCCGTTCTACTCGCCCTGCCTGAGCGAGTCCTGCCTGCCGGGATCCAGCCACTTCGGCACCCCGCTGCCCGAACTCCCGGGCTGGATCCCGCTGGGCTTCATCGCCCTGCCGTTCCTGCTCGGCTTCCGGCTGACCTGCTACTACTACCGCAAGGCCTACTACCGCTCGGTGTGGCAGTCCCCGCCCGCCTGCGCGGTCGCCGAGCCGCACGGCAGCTACTCCGGCGAGACCCGGCTCCCGCTGATCGTGCAGAACGCGCACCGCTACTTCTTCTACGTGGCGCTGCTCGTCTCGGTGATCAATACTTACGACGCCGTCGTGGCCCTCACCCACGGCCTCGGCTTGGGCAACCTGGTCCTCATCCTCAACGTGGTGCTGCTCTGGGCCTACACGCTGTCCTGCCACTCGTGCAGGCACATCGCCGGTGGGCGGCTGAAGCACTTCTCCAAGCACCCCGTGCGCTACCGCGCCTGGACCCTCATCTCCAAGCTCAACGTGCGGCACATGCAACTGGCCTGGACGACGCTGGGCACGCTGGTGCTCACCGACCTGTACGTGATGCTCGTCGCCAGCGGCGCCATCTCTGATCTGCGGTTCTTCTGATCCGAACCGCCTGCGTGGAAGTCGAGAGGAACATATGACCGAGGTGGAGCGCCACTCCTACGACGTGGTGGTCATCGGGGCGGGCGGCGCGGGCCTACGGGCGGTGATCGAGGCCCGTGAGCGCGGCCTGCGGGTCGCGGTGGTCTGCAAGTCGCTGTTCGGCAAGGCGCACACCGTGATGGCCGAGGGCGGCTGCGCGGCGTCGATGGGGAACGCCAACTCCAACGACAACTGGCAGGTGCACTTCCGCGACACCATGCGCGGCGGCAAGTTCCTGAACAACTGGCGGATGGCCGAGCTGCACGCCAAGGAGGCCCCGGACCGGGTCTGGGAGCTGGAGACCTACGGCGCGCTGTTCGACCGCACCGCCGACGGCCGGATCAGCCAGCGCAACTTCGGCGGCCACACCTACCCGCGGCTCGCGCACGTCGGCGACCGCACCGGCCTCGAGCTGATCCGCACCATGCAGCAGAAGATCGTCTCGTTGCAGCAGGAGGACTTCAAGGAGTCCGGCGACTACGAGGCGCGGATCAAGGTCTTCGCCGAGTGCACCGTCACCGAGCTGCTCAAGGACGGCGGCCGGATCGCGGGCGCCTTCGGCTACTACCGCGAGTCTGGTCGGTTCGTGCTCTTCGAGGCCCCGGCCGTGGTGCTGGCCACCGGCGGCATCGGCAAGTCGTTCAAGGTGACCTCCAACTCCTGGGAGTACACCGGCGACGGCCACGCGCTGGCGCTGCGCGCGGGCGCGACGCTGATCAACATGGAGTTCGTCCAGTTCCACCCGACCGGCATGGTCTGGCCGCCCAGCGTGAAGGGCATCCTGGTCACCGAGGGCGTGCGCGGCGACGGCGGCGTGCTGAAGAACTCCGACGGCAAGCGCTTCATGTTCAACTACATCCCGGACGTGTTCAAGGGCCAGTACGCCGACGGTGAGCAGGAAGCCGACCGCTGGTACACCGACCAGGAGACCAACCGCCGCACCCCCGACCTGCTGCCCCGCGACGAGGTCGCCCGGGCGATCAACTCCGAGGTCAAGGCCGGCCGCGGCTCACCGCACGGCGGGGTGTTCCTCGACATCGCCAGCAGGCTGCCCGCCGAGGAGATCCGGCGCCGGCTGCCCTCGATGTACCACCAGTTCAAGGAACTGGCCGATGTCGACATCACCGCCGAGCCGATGGAGGTCGGCCCGACCTGCCACTACGTGATGGGCGGCATCGAGGTCGACCCGGACACCGCCGCGGCCACCGTGCCCGGCCTGTTCGCCGCGGGCGAGTGCTCCGGCGGCATGCACGGCTCCAACCGGCTCGGCGGCAACTCGCTGTCGGACCTGCTGGTCTTCGGCAGGCGCGCGGGCCTGGGCGCGGCGTCCTACGTGGAGGGCCTGGCCGACCGGCCCGCGGTCGCGCAGTCCGATGTGGACTCAGCGGCCAAGATGGCGCTCGCGCCGTTCGACCCGCCCGCCGAGGGGGTCGAGGAGAACCCGTACACGCTGCAGAACGAGCTGCAGCAGTCGATGAACGACCTGGTCGGCATCATCCGCAAGGCCGAGGAGGTCGAGGCGGCGCTGGCCACCCTGCAGGAGATCAAGGGCCGGATCGCCGGGGTCGCCGTCGAGGGCCACCGCCAGTTCAACCCCGGCTGGCACCTGGCCATCGACCTGCGCAACATGCTCCTGGTCAGCGAGTGCGTGGCCAAGGCCGCGCTGATCCGCACCGAGAGCCGCGGCGGCCACACCCGCGACGACTTCCCGATGATGGACAACCAGTGGCGCAACACCCTGCTGGTCTGCTCGACCGAGGGCGACGCCGTCGTGCCGGACGTGGCGATCGCGCGCAAGGAGCAGGAGCCGCTGCGACAGGACCTGCTGGAGCTCTTCGAGCTCACCGAGCTGGAGAAGTACTACACCGACGGTGAGCTGGGCTCGCATCCGGCACGAAAGGACTGAGGTGGCCTACAAGGCGAAGTTCAAGGTCTGGCGCGGCGACGCGGACTCCGGCGAACTGCAGGACTACCTCGTTGAGGTGAACGAGGGCGAGGTGGTCCTCGACATCATCCACCGGCTGCAGGCCACCCAGACCCCGGACCTGGCGGTGCGCTGGAACTGCAAGGCGGGCAAGTGCGGCTCGTGCTCGGCGGAGGTCAACGGCAGGCCCAAGCTGCTCTGCATGACCCGGATGTCGACCTTCACCGAGGACGAGGTCATCACGGTGACCCCGATGCGCACCTTCCCGGTGATCCGCGACCTGGTGACCGACGTGTCGTTCAACTACACCAAGGCCAGGGAGATCCCGTCGTTCACCCCGCCCGCCGACCTCGCCCCCGGCGAGTACCGGATGCAGCAGGTCGACGTCGAGCGCTCGCAGGAGTTCCGCAAGTGCATCGAGTGCTTCCTGTGCCAGAACACCTGCCACGTGGTGCGTGACCACGAGGACAACAAGGAGTCCTTCGCGGGCCCCCGCTACCTGATGCGGGTCGCGGAGCTGGAGATGCACCCGCTCGACGTCGCCGACCGGGTGGTCGAGGCGCAGGACCAGCACGGCCTGGGCTTCTGCAACATCACCAAGTGCTGCTCGGAGGTCTGCCCGGAGCACATCAAGATCACCGACAACGCGCTCATCCCGATGAAGGAGCGCGTCGCCGACCGGAAGTACGACCCGGTGGTGTGGCTCGGCTCGAAGATCTTCCGCCGCTCGAAGACGTGACCCACTCGCGGTCGTCGTGCCGGGCGACCGCGAACTGCACGACCACGATGCCCGCGAGCACGGCCGCCGCCCCGGCGAGCCCGCTCGCGGGCATCGACTCGTCGAGCACCACCCACGCCGCGCCCGCGCCGACCACGATCTCCAGGCAGGCCACCGCGCTCGCCGCGGTGGGCGGGATCAGCCGCTGCGCGCTCACCGCCAGCAGGACGGCGGCGGCCGTACCCACCAGCCCGACCCAGAGCACCAACGGCCACACCCGCGCGTCTCCCAGTTGCCGCAGCGGGAACGGGTCGATCACGGATAGGGCTACCGCACCCACCGCAGCTCCCCACCCGGCTAGCACTATCGGTTCATGCGAGCGCAAACCGCGTTCAGCCAAGAGGAAGCGACCCGCAAGAGTCACTGCGGCGAGAAGTCCGAAGAGGACTCCTACCG
This sequence comes from Actinokineospora sp. NBRC 105648, assembly GCF_030269645.1. Taxonomy (GTDB): domain Bacteria; phylum Actinomycetota; class Actinomycetes; order Mycobacteriales; family Pseudonocardiaceae; genus Actinokineospora. Next base: position 45,092 of record NZ_BSTR01000009.1, read on the forward strand.
GGTCGATACCGCCTGCGGTGCGCGTACTGGCTACCACCGCCAAACCCGCCAAAGTCACCGCTATGCCCACCCACAGCAGGCGAGGCAGCCTGGTGCGGCGCGCGAACCGGACCCACAGCGCGACCAGGACGGGGGCCAGGTACTCCAGCAGCAGCGCGATCCCCACCGGGACCCGGGTGAGCGCCGCGGTGTAGGCGACCTGGTTCGCCGCGATCGTGACCACCCCGTAGAGCCCGACCAGCCACCAGTGCTCCCGCTGGACGAGCATGCCCCGGCGCCGCGCCAACGCGATGGCGAGCAGCGCCACGGCCCCGACGGCGGTCCGGGCCTGAATGACGTTGACCGGCGTGAGTTCGGTGTGCGCCAGCAGTTTCAGCGCGGGTGCGGAGCTGCCCACCGCCACCGCGCCGAGAGCGGCGAGGGTGAGCCCGCGGGCTTGAGGTCCCATGCGCTCAACGCTAGGGGCGGGGGTCCGCGACGCGATTGAAACTTCCGTCGCGCTCGCGCAAGGATGTTGCGTGCCCGCCGCCGATGACCTCGACGACCTCGACCACCAGTTGCTCGCCCTGCTGCAGGACGACTGCGACCGCACGCTGCGCGACCTGGGTGACCTGGTCGGCCTCTCGCCCAGCGCCGTGCAGCGCCGGCTCGAGCGGCTCAAGTCCGCGGGCGTCCTCACCCGCCGGGTCGCGGTGGTCGACGTACCGGTGCTGCGGGCGATCTGCCTGGTGAGCCTGGACCAGGAGTCGACCGCGGCGCACCGCAGGTTCCGCGAGTCCGTGCTGGCCGCGCCGGAGGTGCAGCAGTGCTACAACGTCTCCGGCGACCACGACTACGTGGTGGTCCTGACCACGACCGGGATGGAGCACCACGTCGCGGTCGCCGACCGGGTGCTCAAGGACGCCCCGAACATCCGCCGCTACAGCACCATGTTCGTGCTCGACCCGCTGCGCACCGGTTCCGCCGTGCCGACCCGCCGCGAGCCCCGGCCGACTTCCCGAACAGAGCACAGAACAGAGCACTGCACGGAGTCCTGAACGGACAATGGCCCGACCCGGGTACGGGTCGGGCCATCGCGGGTAGGGCCGGCTCAGCCCCCGCCGCCGGTGCCCGCCCCGGCCACGTCGGTCGCCGACAGCGTTGCCGTGGCGGCCTTCTTGCCCTGGCTGAGGCGCCGCTCGGTGAAGATCGCGAAGCGGCTCAGCGCGTAGTTGATCAGGATGAAGATGACCGCGATCAGCAGGTAGACCTGGATCGGGTTGGACAGCACCTGCACGATCTGGCCCGCCACCCGGACCAGTTCCTCGTAGCTGATGACGAAGCCCAGTGAGGTGTCCTTGAGCACCACCACCAGCTGGCTGATCAGCGCGGGCAGCATCGCCCGGAACGCCTGCGGCAACAGCACCAGCGAGAGCACCTGGCCGCGGCGCAGGCCGAGGGACTCGGCGGCCTCGCCCTGGCCCTTGGGCAGCGAGTTGATGCCCGCGCGGATGATCTCGGCGATGACCACCGAGTTGTAGGCGGTCAGGCCGATCACCAGGAACCACAGCGGTTCCAGGTCCAGTCCGAACTGCGGCAGCACCCGGGAGGCGAAGAAGATCGCGATGACCACCGGGACCCCGCGCAGCAGTTCGACCACGCCGACCACGGCCCAGCGGTACCAGCGGGCCGCGGTGACCCGGGTGACCGCCAGCAGCGTGCCGACCACCAGGGAGAACACCACCGCCAAGCCCGCGGCGACCAGCGTGTTGCCCAGCGCCTCGCCGATCCGCTGCCACACCAGCGGGAACTGCTCGTTCGACGGGTCGAACAGCGGCGCCCACTTCTCGATGTCGAACTGGTGCTGCTTGTCCAGCCGCAGCGCGAGCAGCGCCAGGACCCCGAGCAGCAGCAGACCGGCGATGACCGAGCCGATCAGGATCCGGCGCTTGGTGCGCGGGCCGGGCGCGTCGTAGAGGACCGACGTGCTCATCGGGCGATCGCCACCTTCCGCTCCAGCCAACCCAGCGCCAGCCCGCCGGGGATCGTGATCACCAGGTAGCCCAGCACCACGCCGATCAGCACCGGCAGCACGGCCTCCCCGCGCGAGCTGGTCAGCGTGTCACCGACCGCGAACAGGTCGCCACCGACGCCGAACGCGCCGACGATCGCGGAGTTCTTGATCATCGCGATGATCACGCTGCCCAGCGGCGGCACGACGGTGCGCAAGGCTTGCGGCAACACGACAGTGGACAGCGACTGGGTGAACGTGAGCCCCACCGCGCGGGCCGCCTCGGCCTGGCCGGCCGGTACCGAGTTGATGCCACTGCGGACCGCCTCGCAGACGAACGCCGAGGTGTAGAGCACCAGACCGGTGACCCCGAACCAGAAGTAGGCGCCGTTCACGCCGATCTCCGGCAACCCGAACGCGCAGAAGAACAGCACCACCGTCAGTGGGCAGTTGCGGAACACGTTCACCCAGGAGGTACCCACCCAGCGCAGCGGGGGGACCGGGGACACGCGGAAGCCCGCGATGAGCGTGCCCAGCACGAGCGAGCCGATCGCGGCGAACGCGCAGATCTTGAGCGTCTGCAGGAATCCGTCGCGGTAGAGCGAGAAGTTGTCGAAGATGACGTTCACGGGAGGTTCTCCGAGCCCGGTAAGGCGCGGGGCGCCCGCCGTCGGCGGGCGCCCCGGAGCGCGGGTACGTCGATCAGCTGCAGGCGCTGAGCTCAGGCAGCTTGGGGGCCTCGGGCGCGACCTTGCCCGCGGTGTCCTTCCACGCCTTGGCGTAGTCGCCGTTGGAGTCGGCGGCCTTGAGCGTGTCGTCGATGAACTGGCAGAACTTGGTGTCGCCCTTCTTGATGCCGATGCCGTAGGGCTCGGTGGTGAAGGGCTTGCCCACCAGCTTGAACTCGCCCTTGGAGGCGTCGATCAGGCCGAGCAGGATGACGTTGTCGGTGGTGACGGCCTGCACCTGGCCGGTGCGCAGCGCGTCGGCGCACTTGGAGTACACGTCGAAGAGCACGATGTTCGACGGGTCGACGTACTCCTTGATCTTCTCGGCCGGGGTGGAGCCGGTGACCGAGCAGACCTTGGCGTTGGCCGCCTTGAGCGCCTCCGGACCGTCGACGGTGGAGTCCTTCTTGACCATCAGGTCCTGACCGGCCTGGTAGTACGGACCGGCGAAGGAGACGCGCTCCTTGCGCTTGTCGTTGATGGTGTAGGTCGCCACCACCAGGTCGACCTTGCCCTGCTCGATGTACTCCTCGCGGAACTTTGACTGCGACTCGACCCACTCGATCTTGTCGGCGGACAGGCCGAGCTTGGCCGCGACCAGCTTGGCGACCTCGACGTCGAAGCCCGCGGGCTTGCCGTCGAGGCCCTTGAGGCCGAACAGCGGCTGGTCGAACTTGGTGCCGATCTTGATCTTGCCCGCGGTCTTGAGCTTGGCCATCGTGGTGCCCGCCTCGAACTGCGCCCCGGCGTCGACCGAGGGGTTCGCCGAGCCGGAGTCGGAGCTCCCGCAGGCTGCCATCGAGAGGGCGAGGACGGCGGTCACGGCGCCGGCGGTGAGGGCCCGGAGTCGCATGTGTGCTCCATTCGTGTCGTCGGCCGGGGGCCGAGCTGGGCGATCGGTGTCAGTGCGTCAGGATCTTGCCAAGGAAGTCCTTCGCGCGCCCGGACTTCGGCGCGGTGAAGAACTCATCGGGTGTCGAGTCCTCGACGACCTCGCCGTCGGACATGAAGATCACCCGGTTCGCCGCCTTGCGGGCGAACCCCATCTCGTGCGTCACGACCAGCATGGTCATGCCCTCGCCCGCCAGCGTGGTCATCACGTCGAGCACCTCCTGGACCATCTCCGGGTCCAGCGCCGAGGTCGGCTCGTCGAAGAGCATCACCTTGGGGCGCATGGCCAGCGCGCGGGCGATCGCGGCCCGCTGCTGCTGACCACCGGAGAGCTGCGCGGGGTACTTGTCGGCCTGGTTGGTGATCCCCACCCGCTCCAGCAGCTCCATCGCGGTCTTGCGCGCCTCGGCCACCGGCAGCTTGCGCACCTTGACCGGCGCGAGCGTGACGTTCTCCAGGATCGTCTTGTGCGCGAACAGGTTGAACGACTGGAACACCATGCCGACCTCGGCCCGCAGGTTGGCCAGCTCCTTGCCCTCGGCGGGCAGCGGGCGGCCGTCGACCTCGATCAGCCCGGTGTCGATCGGCTCCAGCCGGTTGATGGTGCGGCACAGCGTCGACTTGCCCGACCCGGACGGCCCCAGCACCACCACGACCTGGCCCTTGGGCACCTGCAGCGTGATGTCCTTGAGCACGTGCAGCGGGCCGAAGAACTTGTCCACCGACTCCATCCTGATCATCGGAGGAGCGGTGTTCGAGGCGGTCATCGGGTCCTCCACGAGCGCTTTGGTGACGGTCGGGCCGGGTTCGGTGGGCACGCGATTCGGGAAACCTACTCCGGGGCCCGGCGAAGTCCATGGGCCTTGAGCAACACTTAGGGTCTCAACTCTGTCACACGACCGCCTGGTGGACCGGAGGGACACGCGTGCGAGTGCTGCTCGTGGAGGACGACGACCGGGTCGCCGACGCGCTGGTCCCGGCGCTGGTGCGCCGGGGCCTGGTCGTGCGCCGCCGGGCCGGTGGCGCCGGGGTGCTCGACCTGGTGCCCGAGGTGGACGTGGTGCTGCTGGACCTGGGACTGCCCGACGTGGACGGGATCGTCCTGTGTCGACAGATCCGCGCGGCGAGCGACGTGGCGATCATCGTGGTCTCCGCGCGCGGCGAGGTCGACGACCGGATCCTCGGCCTGCGCGCGGGTGCCGACGACTACCTCGTCAAGCCCTACGACGTCGACGAGCTCGTCGCGCGCGTGCACGCGGTGCGGCGCAGGCGCACCGACCGCGGCGGCGGACCCAGCGGCGTGGTCGAGCTCAGCGGCGTGCGGGTGGACTTCGACCGGCACGAGGTCACTGTGGACAGTGCGCCGGTCTCGTTGTCCCGCAAGGAGTTCCAGGTGTTCGCGTTGATCGTCGACGCCCGGGGCTCGGTGTGCGGGCGGGAGCAGATCCTGGCCGAGGTGTGGGGTCGGGCGGGCGCGGCGGAGAACCGCTCGCTGGACGTGCACGTGGCCACCCTGCGCACCAAGCTGGGCAGGCCCGCGCTGATCGAGACCGTGCGCGGGGTCGGGTACCGCTTGTCGGCGCAACCGGGCAGACTCGCTTAGGCGGACTGGGGGAGGTCGGATGCGCACGCGGTTGCTCGGCATGGTCTGGTTCCTGGTCGCCCTGCTGGTGTTCGGGCTCGGTGTGCCGCTGGCGCTGTCGGTGGCGGGCGCCGAGCAGCAGCGGATCTTCCTCGACCGGCTCACCGACACCAACCGCTTCGCCTCGATGGCCCAGCGCCCGCTCACCGACGGCACCCCGGAGCTGCTGCGCGAGGAGCTCCAGCGCTACTCCGAGCTCTACGGGGTCGGCGTGCTGGTCGTCGACCAGGACAGCCGCCCGCAGGTCAGCTCCGCGGGCGCCAACTCGCCGCTGCCGGTCGACCTGCGCGACGCGGGCGTGCTGGACCACCTGCAGGCCGCGCTGGCCGGCCGCCGGTCGCAGTCGGACGCGTTGCTGCTGCCGTGGGACGACGGCCCGCTGGTGGTCGCCGGCCCGGTGCTGGTCGACCGCGACGTGCGCGGCGCGGTGGTCACCGTCTCGCCCACCGACCGCAGCCGTGCGCGGGTGCTGTGGTGGTGGGTGCTCATCGGCGCCGGTGGCGTGCTCGCCTTCGCCCTGGCGCTGATGCTCGCGGTACCGGTGATCCAGTGGATCCTGCGCCCGGTGCGCAGGCTGGACGAGGCCACCGGCTCGCTGGTCGCCGCCGTGGTCAGCGGCCGGGCGGCCGAACAGGTCGGCGACGAGCGCGGCCCGCCCGAGCTGCGCAAGCTCGGCCGCTCCTTCGACCAGATGGCGGCCAGCGTCGGGGACACCCTCGCCGCGCAGCGCGCCTTCGTCGCCGACGCCTCGCACCAGCTGCGCAACCCGCTGACCGCGCTCAAGCTGCGCCTGGTCAACCTGGAGGGCCACGTCGACCCCGAGGCCGACACCCACCGGGTCGCCGCCGCGGCCGAGGCCGACCGGCTCAACCAGATCCTCGACGAGCTGCTGGCCATGGCCCGCGCCGAGAACGCCGGTGGCGACCTGGTGCCCACCGAGGTGGACGAGGTGGTCGCCGAGCGGGTCGCCGACTGGCGGGTGGTCGCCGACTCCCGCGACATCGCCCTGGACACCGAGGGCGGCGCGGGCCGGGTGCGGGCGGTGGTGCCCGCGCGCGGGCTCGACGGAATCCTCGACGCCTTGCTGGACAACGCCTTGAAGTTCACCGGATCGGGGAACGCGGTGTGCGTCTCGGTGGCGGTGGTGCCGGGCCTGGTGCGGGTGGCGGTCCGCGACCACGGACCCGGCCTGCGCGCCGACGAACTGGAACGGGCCACCGACCGGTTCTGGCGCAGCAACTCCCACCAGAACGTGCCCGGCTCCGGGCTGGGCCTCTCGATCGTCAGCCGGATCGTGGCCCGCGCGGGGGGCGACCTCCGACTGGACCTACCCGAGGACGGTGGACTGCGCGTCACGGTGGACCTACCGGCGGAGTCTTAGGACTCCTAGCGGATTGAGCAGGTGTTCAGGCGGCGCGGGCAACACGGTCAACCGCCCCCAAGATCGGCCTGTAAGACCCCTCAGACCTTCTCCTGCTGGTAGTAGCGCACCGCGCCGGGATGCAGCTTCACCGGGTCGGTCTCGATCGCGGAGTGGACGTCGATCGCCAGCGCCGCCGGGATCGACTCCGCCAACCCCGGCTGCGCCTCGAACAGCCCGCGCACCAGCGCCTCGGCCACGTCGTCGGGCATCGCGTCGCTGACCACCAGGAAGTTCGGCACCGCCAGCGTGTTCACCGGCTTGCCCGCCAGGTTGTAGGTCGAGGCCGGGATCGAGGCGGCGTTGTACACCGGGTACTGCAACCGCAGCCGCGGGATGTCGTCGGCCAGGTCGAGCAACCGGATCTGCACCACGTCGGACAGCTTGGCCACCGCCTTGGTCGGGAGGCCGCCGGACCAGAAGAACGCGTCGACCTGGTTGTCCTTGAACGCCTGCACCGAGCCCTCCAGGTCGAGCGAGCGCTGGGTGACCGCCCCCGGCGCCGACAGCCCGCTCAGCTCCAGCAGCCGGTGGGCGATGAACTCCACGCCGGACTCCTTGGCCCCGACCGCCACGCGGCGACCGCGCAGGTCTGCCAGCGCGTGGATCGGGCTGTCGGCGCGCACCACGATGTGCAGGTAGTCGTCATAGATGCGGGCCAGCGCGCGCGGCTCGCGCGCGGGGGAGCCGTGGTAGGGCTCGGTGGCCACGTCCGCCGCGGTGAAGGCGATGTCGACCGCGCCCGTGCGCAGCTTCGTGACGTTGTCCGGCGAGCCGCCGGTGGCGAGCACCTCGGGGCGGTCCACGCCCAACTGCGACTGCCAGGCGTTGGCCAGCCCTTGGGCGAGGTTGTCGTAGACGCCACCGGGGTTGCCCGCGGCGATCTTGAGGTGGACCCCGGTGAACTCGCTGTCGCACCCGGCGACCAGTCCCAGGGCGGTGAGCAGGGCGAGCGCGACCGCTACCGGTCGGAGCCGGGGGCGGGTGCGCGACATTGCACGATCGTGCCAGACCAGCGGCCCCGGTTCACCCCGCAACGGCCGTCCGGGTCGTCGCGGCCCCGCGGGCGCGGCGTAGGCTCGGGCACCGAGATGAGCGCGCGAACCTACCAAGTCCGCACCTACGGGTGCCAGATGAACGTCCACGACTCCGAGCGGCTGGCAGGCATGCTGGAGGACGCGGGCTACGTCGCCGTGCCCGCGGGCGGGTCGGCCGACGTGGTCGTCTTCAACACCTGCGCGGTGCGCGAGAACGCCGACAACAAGCTCTACGGCAACCTCAGCCACCTCGCGCACGCCAAGTCCACCAACCCCGACCTGCAGATCGCCGTGGGCGGCTGCCTGGCGCAGAAGGACCGCGGCGAGATCGTCCGCCGGGCCCCCTGGGTGGACGTCGTGTTCGGCACGCACAACATCGGCTCGCTGCCGGTGCTGCTCGACCGCGCCCGGCACAACCGCCGCGCCGAGGTGGAGATCCTCGAGGCGCTGGAGGTCTTCCCCTCCACGCTGCCCGCCCGGCGCGACTCCGCGCACTCGGGCTGGGTGTCGATCTCGGTGGGCTGCAACAACACCTGCACCTTCTGCATCGTGCCGTCGCTGCGCGGCAAGGAGCGCGACCGACGCCCCGGCGACGTGCTCGCCGAGGTCTCCGCGCTGGTGGCCGAGGGTGTGCTGGAGGTGACGCTGCTCGGGCAGAACGTCAACTCCTACGGCGTGGAGTTCGGCGACCGCTACGCCTTCGGCAAGCTGCTGCGCGCCTGCGGCGCGATCGAGGGGCTGGAGCGGGTGCGGTTCACCTCCCCGCACCCCAAGGACTTCACCGACGACGTGATCGCGGCGATGGCCGAGACGCCCAACGTCTGCCACCAGCTGCACATGCCGCTGCAGTCCGGCTCCGACCGGCTGCTGCGCGAGATGCGCCGCTCGTACCGCTCGGAGCGGTACCTGTCGATCATCGACAAGGTCCGCGCCGCGATGCCGGACGCGGCCATCACCACCGACATCATCGTGGGCTTCCCCGGTGAGACCGACGCGGACTTCGAGGAGACGCTGCGGGTCGTGCGCGAGTCGCGGTTCGCGGGCGCGTACACCTTCCAGTACTCCAAGCGGCCCGGCACCCCGGCGGCGACGATGCCCGACCAGGTGCCCAGGGAGGTCGTCCGCGAGCGCTACGACCGGCTGGTCGAGCTGCAGGACGGCATCGCCTGGGAGCTGAACAAGGAGCAGGTCGGCCGCACCGTCGAGGTGGTCGTGGCCACCGGCGAGGGCCGCAAGGACGCCGACACGCACCGGCTCAGCGGCCGGGCCAGGGACAACCGCCTGGTGCACTTCGCCCCCGGCGACCGGGAGATCCGGCCCGGCGACGTGGTCGAGGCGGTCGTCACCTACGCCGCCCCGCACCACCTGGTCGCCGACGGCCCGGTGATCGCGCACCGGCGCACCCGGGCCGGGGACAACGCCGCCGCGGGCCTGCGCCCGAAGACCACCGGGGTCGGCCTCGGCCTGCCCGGCTTCGGCGCGCCACCGCCCGTGGCCGCCGTCCAGGGAGGGTGTGCGGTCTCATGACCTCGGCCGAGGACCAGCAGTTGGCGAGCCTGCGCGACGAGATCGACGAGGTGGGCCGCGAGTCCGCCCGCACGGTGGAACTCGGCGGGCGCGCGGTGGTGCTGTCCATCGCGGTGTTCGTCCTGATCGTGGGCTACGTGCTGCCGTGGATGGGCGGCGCGGCGGGGTGGCAGGTGCTGCTGGGCACCGGCGACGCCGCGGGCAAGGCGGGGGCGGTGCCCAGGCTGTTCGCGGGCACCTCGCTGCTGTTCGGCATCGTCGCCTCGGTGCTGGCCATCACCCTGCGCCGCTGGACCCTGACCTGGGTAGCCGCCCTCGGCGGCTGGTTCGCCACCGTCGACGGCATGCTGGCGATCTGGACCAGGCAGTCCGCCGCGGGCCTGTCCTCGCCCGGTCCCGGCATCGGCCTGGTGATCTCCGAGATCGCCATGGCCGTCCTGGCCATCCTCTGGTTCCGCACGGCCTGGTCGCGCTCGTAGCGGACTTTGGTTGGCTCTGTTTTCGGTCCGCTCTGCCTTCGGTTAGCGCTGCCTCGGAGTTGTCTCCCATTCGCCGCGATTCGATGGCGTGGAACTCCCCGCGTGAACCGGCCTGTGCGCGCTATCGCGCTCTCTCGTAGCCACCGATTTCTCTTAGCCGCGAATAACTGAAGGGCCCCGCCGACCGGCGGGGCCCTTCAGTCGATATCGGTGTCTAGCGGCTCGCGACGGCCTGCTCGGCGGCGGTCAGCCACTCGCGCCACTGGGCGGCCTGGGCCTCGGCCTGCTCGGCCCGGCGCTTGTCGCCCGCGGCCCTGGCCTTGGCGGCCTGGCTCTCGAACTGCTGCACCCGCTCGCGGAACTGGGCCGCACGGGCCTCGGCCTCCGGGTCGGTGCGCCGCCACTGCGCCTCGACCGCGGTGCGCACGCGCTCCTCGACCGCGCGGAGCCTGCCCTCGAGGTCGCGGATGCGCTCGCGCGGGACCTTGCCGACCTCTTCCCAGCGCTCCTGGATCTTGTGCAGCGCCGCCCGGGCGGCGTCCAGGCCGCTGTCGGCCGGGTTGATCTTCTCGGCCTCGGCGAGCAGCTCTTCCTTCTTGCGCGCGTTGTCGGAGAACTCCGCGTCGCGTTCGTCGAAGACCGACGAGCGGTGGGCGAAGAACGCGTCCTGCGCGGCGCGGAACCGCTGCCACAGGGTGTCGTCGGCGTCCTTGGGCGCGCGCCCGGCCGCCTTCCACTCCAGCATGAGCTCCTTGTACCGGCCCGCGGTCGGGCCCCAGTCGTCGGAGTTCGAGAGGCGCTCGGCTTCCTCCACCAGCTCCTGCTTGCGGCTCTTGGCCGTCGCGCGCTGGCGGTCGAGGTCGGCGAAGTGCGACCCGCGCCTGCGGTTGAACGTGTCGCGCGCCTTGGAGAAGCGGCGCCACAGCTGCTCGTCGGTCTTGCGGTCGACGCCCTTGATCGTCTTCCACTCGTCCAAGACGGCCCGCAGCCGGTCGCCCGCGACCTTCCACTGGGTGGACTCCTCGGCCAGTCGCTCGGCCTCCTCGACCAGCTCCTGCTTGCGCGCGACCGACCCGGCGCGGGCCTCCTCGCGGGCGTGCTTGGCCTTGTCCACCGCGACCGCGGCGTTGGCCAGCACGTGGTCGATCCGCGCGGCCAACCCGGCCAGGTCGCCGACCACGTGCGCCTCGTCGAGGCCGTCCTTGATGTGCTTGGCGTTGGTCGCCGCCGCCTTGGGGTCGCCCGAGCCGGACGCCAGCCGGGTCGCCAGCAGCTCGACCTCGGTGCGGATGTCGTCGAACCGCCGGGCGAAGTGCGCGAGGCCCTCGGCGGGCTCACCGGCCTGCCACGAACCGACCGCGCGCTCGCCGTCGGCGGTGCGCACGTACACGGTCCCGTCGGCGTCCACCCGGCCCCACTTGGCCGGGTCGGTGGACGCGGCGGCCACCTGCGGCGCCGTGCTGTCGGCGGCGGGCGGGGCGGCGGGCGGCGGTGCGACGACCTGGCTGGGCGCCGGGATCGCGTCGGCGACCGCGGCGGGCTCGACGGCGGGGGCACTCGGGACGGCGGGCTTGGGGGCGGGCGCGCTCGGGACGGGCGGCGCGGCGACAGTGCCGTTGTCGTCGGCCTGCTCGGTCCCGTTCTCGGCCTGCTCGGAACCGGATGGCGTTTCAGCGGCGGCCTGCTCGGAGTGGGACTGCACCGATTCGGACTGCACCGATTCGGACTGCTCGGAGTCGGACTGCACGGTGGCGGGCTGCTCGGCAGCGGGCTCGGGGTCGACGGCGGCCGACTGCTCGGTGTCCGCCGCGGTCTCCGGGTCGGTGGCGGGCGCGCTCGGGGCGGCACCGTTGGCTGTCTGGGTGGTGACCGGCGCGGCGGGGGTGGCCTGCTCAGCGGCCGCGGTGTCAACGGTGTCCGCGGTGTCAACGGTGGCTGCGGTGTCCGCGGCGGCGACTTCGACGGTGTCGACGGTGGCGGTCTCCGCGCGCGGGACGGTGGCCGTCGCCGTGGCGCTCGGCGGTGTGGGTACCGCGCCACCGTCGGTCACCGTGCTCGGGGCTGCCGCGGTCGGGTCGACGGCGCCGCCGCTGTCGTGCTCCGTCACTGCCTCGGCGCTCTCGTCCTTGTCCGTCATGACCGGCTCCTCCTGCCTGCGTGCCCGCGTCACCACGGGCGCCCCGCTCGCGCGGGGCCCAGCACTGTGCGAACGACCCTCGGGCCGTGCGGCTTCTCATACCCGCGCGCATTCAAACAGGTCAAGAGCCGCGTGGATACTCCGAGGGCCGCAATGGTCATCATGGTGCCGCAAAAGCCGCTGTCCGTGGGCCGTGGCGGCCAAGATTGTTCGACGGACAGTAACCTCGGCGCGTGATCCGCCGTGTCGCCGTGCTGCCGAACCCGCCCCTGCTCGTGTCGGAGCTGACCGGGGGTGACGACCCCGCGGCGGCCGAGCTGCGCGAGAAATGCCTGCTCGTGGCCCATTCGCTCGCCGCGGCGGCGTCGACCTGGGTGGTCCTGGGCGCGGGCGCCGAGCCCGCCGTGCTCGGCCCGCGGGTGGCTGGGACGTTCCGCGGCTACGGCGTCGACGTCCGGGTCGCCTTGGGCGACACGGCTGACCGGGACTTCGCGGACCCGGCGCTACCGCTGCCCGCCCTGGTGGCGGGTCTGCTGCGTGAGGCCGCGGCCGCTGGGGATGCCACCGTCCACGTCGTCCCGACCGACCTCCCGCAGGCAGGCTGCGTCGAGGCGGGCACGGCGCTCGCGGAGTCGATCGTCGGCCCCGTGGGTCTGCTCGTCCTCGGCGACGGTTCCCACCGGCACGGCGAGCGCTCGGTGGGCCGCCCCGACGACCGGGCCGCGGGCTTCGACGAAACCGTCCGCCGCGCCCTGGCGACGGCCGACCTCGACGCACTGCTCGGATTGGACCCCGTGTTGGCGGCCGAGCTCGGAGCCGGGGGGCGCGCGCCGTGGCAGGTGCTCGCCGCCGCCGTCCGCGCGGACGGCCGGACGTGGCGCTCGACCAGGGCCGAGCTGGTCATCCCGTTCGGTGTCGCCTACCACCTGGCCGTGTGGGACCCGGCGTGAGCCCGGCGGTCGCCGTGGTGGGTCCGACCGCGACCGGCAAGTCCGACCTCGGGGTCGCGCTCGCCGAGCGGCTGGGCGGCGAGGTCGTCAACGCCGACGCCATGCAGCTCTACCGGGGCATGGACATCGGCACCGCCAAGATCACCGAGGCTGAGCGGCGCGGCGTCGCCCACCACCAGCTCGACGTGCTCGACGTCCGGGAGACCGCGTCCGTGGCGGCCTACCAGCGGCACGCGCGCGCCGCGATCGAGGACGTGCTCGCCCGCGGCCGGGTGCCGGTGCTGGTCGGCGGGTCCGGGCTCTACGTCCAGGCCGTGGTCGACGACCTGGAGTTCCCCGGCACCGACCCGGCGATCCGGGCCCGGCTGTCCGCCGAGCTCGACGAGGTCGGCACCGAGGCGCTGTACGCGCGGCTGCGCGAGCTGGACCCGGTGGCCGCCGAGGCGGTGCTCCCCGGCAACGGCAGGCGGATCGTGCGGGCGCTGGAGGTCATCGAGCTGACCGGCAGGCCGTTCTCCGCGACGATGCCGCGGCCGGGCCCCGCCCGCTACGGCACGGTCATGATCGGCTTGGACCGCGAACCAGCCGAGTTGGACGCTCGTGTGGACCTGCGGGTAGAGCGGATGTTCGCGGGGGGCTTGGTCGACGAGGTGCGCGCGTTGGCGGCGAACGGACTCCGGGAGGGTCTTACCGCGTCGCGCGCGCTGGGCTATCAGCAAGTCTTAGCCGCGCTCGCCGAAGAGGGCGATCTGGCCGCCGCCGAGGAAGAGACGGCGAGAGCAACTAGACGGTTCGTGCGTAGGCAGCGTTCGTGGTTTCGCCGCGACCACCGCCTCACCTGGCTCGACGCCGGCCGGGAAGACCTGGTCGACGCCGCCCTCGCGTTAGTACGGCCGTAACCTGGTAGGCGTGGCGATCGCGTTCCTCAAGGGGCACGGCACTGAGAACGACTTCGTGCTGCTGCCCGACCCTGATGGCGAGCTGGACCTGACCGACGCGCGGGTACGCGCTCTGTGCGACCGGCGTCGCGGGCTCGGCGCGGACGGCGTGCTGCGCGTCGTGCGCACGAAGGCCCTCCCCGACGCGCCAGACGGCATCGATGGCGACGTGTGGTTCATGGACTACCGCAACGCCGACGGTTCCATCGCCGAGATGTGCGGCAACGGCGTCCGCGTCTTCGCCCGCTACCTGCACGACAACGGCTTGGTCGACGCCGATGAGTTCCCGGTCGGTACGCGCGGGGGACTACGCCCCGCTGCCGTGCACGCGGACGGCATCGTCACGGTCGCGATGGGCCCGGTTCGCCGCACCGGTCACTCGACGGCGACCCTCGCGGGCACCTCATACCCCGGCGTCGGCATCGACGTCGGCAACCCGCACCTCGCCTGCGTCACCACCCAGGTCCAAGACCTGGACCTGGGTGTCCAGCCCGGCTACGACACCGCGGCGTTCCCCAACGGGGTCAACGTCGAGTTCATCGAGCCCGCCGGGCCCGGCGCGATCCGGATGCGCGTGCACGAGCGCGGCGTTGGTGAGACCCGTTCCTGCGGCACTGGCACCGTCGCCGCGACCGCCGCTGCTCTAGAGGCTGCGGGTAGCACTACCGGGTCGCTGACCGTGCACATCCTCGGTGGCACCGTTCGCGTGACCATCAACGAGGACTCCAGCACCCTCACCGGCCCGGCCGAGTTCGTCGCCCGCGGCGAGCTCGACCAGGCCTGGTGGGAGTCGCACGCCTGAGCCTCTCGCTCAGGACCCGTTGGCGGCGCTCGGTTCCTGGGCCGCTCCCAGCGGGTCCTCGGCTGTCCGCAGCGGGGAGAAGATCACCCACAGGCCCGCGAGGACCCAGCCGACCGCGGCGATCCACAGCGTCTCCCGGACCCCCAACCAGGTGCCCAGCGCCCCGCCCGCGAGGGCGCCGAGCGGCAGGGTGCCCCAGACGATGAACCTGATGCTGGCGTTCATCCGGCCGAGCAGGTGGTCCGGGCAGATGCCCTGGCGGAAGCTGACCTGCGCGACGTTGTAGACGACCGCGGTGAAGTTGACGATGAAGAAGCCCGCCACCGCCACGCCCACCCGCCAGTCCGCCTCGGCGAGCGGGACGAGCAGCCCGAACAGCGAACCCACCGTCGGCACCAGCCAGATCGCCTTGGCCTGCCCGACCAGCCGGATGATCCGGGCCGAGGCCAGTGCGCCGAGGATGCCGCCCGCCCCGGACAGGCCCACGACCAGGCCGATCGCCGCCTCACCCAGGCCGACGGAGCGCGCCAAGAACAGCACGAACACGGCGTTCTCCACGCCGAAGAACAGGTTGAAGGTCGAAGTGCATCCGACGATCGCGCGCAACCGCTGGTCGGACAGCACGAACCGCAACCCTTCGGCCACCTCCGCCCGCAGGTCAGGCGTCGCGGGCCGCACGGGCGCCGGTTCGGTGGCGGTGATCCGGGACAGGAAGAACGCCGACGCCAGGTACCCCATCCCGGTCGAGAGCAGGGTGGACACGGCGCCGAGCAGCTGGGTGAGGGCACCGCCGATGGCCGGGCCGCCGAACTGGGCCGCCGAGTGGCTCGCCTGCAGCTTCGCGTTGCCCTCCATCAGGTGCTCGCGCCCGACCAGCGAGGGCAGGTACGACTGGTAGGCCACGTCGAAGAACACCGAGCACCCGCCGACGGCCAGCGCCACGGCCACCAGCTGCGGGAAGGTGAGCACGCCGAACCACCCCGCAACGGGGATGCTCAGCAGCAGCACGGCCCGGGCCAGGTCCATCCGGATCATCAGCGGTTTGCTGCGCAGCCGGTCGACCCAGGCGCCCGCGGGCAGCCCGATCAGCAGGAACGCGGCGTTCTCCGCGGCGGTCAGCACGCCCATCTCGGCGGGGGTCGCGTGCAGCAGTCCGACGGCGAGCAGCGGCAACACGATGTTGCCGACCGCGGCGCCGAACTGGGCGATCGTGTCGCCGGTCCAGAGCAGTCGGAAGCCCGGGTGGGCGCGCAGGGTGCGGGTCACGGCGGCCAGGATCGACCAGTGATTGGAAACTGTCAATCACTTTGCCCGCGGCCCTAGGCTGGTCGGGTGAGCGACGCGCGACCGGACCGCAGGATGGCCACCCCCGTCGAACTGGAGGCGCTGGGGTCGGCGATCCGGCTGCGGATCATCCGGCTGACCCACCAGCGCCCGCTGACCAACAAGGAGATCGCCGAGCGGCTCGGCCGGGACCCGGCCACCACGCTGCACCACGTCCGCAAGCTGGTCGCCGCGGGTTTCCTGGTCGCCGAACCGCAGCGGCGCGGCAACCGGGGGGCCAAGGAGATCCCGTACCGGTCCACCGGCGCGTCGTGGGGCCTGGACTTCCGCGACGGCAGGCCGGAGGAGATCAGCGAGGCGATGCTGCAGGCCTACCTCAACGAGGTCTCCGACGTCGGGCTCGGCAACGTCGTGCAGTCCCGGCTGGTCGTGCAGGTCGACGAGCGCGGCCGCGCCGAGCTGGTCGGCCGGATGAGCGCGCTGCTCGACGAGTACGCGGCCAGGCCGCCGGAACCGGGGGTCGAGCGCACCGCCGTGTACCTCGCGTGGTATCCGGGGGAATAACCGGGTCGAATCGGCCGCTGTTCCGTGCGACCATGGGGTCAACGGATACCGAAGGGGTGCCGAGTATTTCGCAACGACACGAAGGACGGGTTCACCAGGTGACAGAGGAATTCTCTCAGCACGGATTCGACGGAGCGCGCTCCGACCCCGCTGACCTCTCCCTCGGTGAACTCGAACTGGAAGAACGATCGTCCCTGCGCCGCGTCGCCGGGCTGTCCACCGAGCTCCAGGACATCACCGAGGTCGAGTACCGGCAGCTCCGGCTGGAGCGGGTGGTGCTGGTCGGGGTGTGGACCGAGGGGTCCGCGCTGGAGTCCGAGGCCTCGCTGACCGAGCTGGCCCGGCTGGCCGAGACCGCCGGGTCCGAGGTCCTCGAGGGCATGGTGCAGCGCCGCGACCGGCCCGACCCGGCCACCTACGTCGGCTCCGGCAAGGTCGTCGAGCTGCTCGAGGTGGTCCGGGCGACCGGGGCGGACACGGTGATCTGCGACGGTGAGCTCTCCCCGTCCCAGCTCCAGCAGCTGGAGGCGCGGCTCAAGGTCAAGGTCATCGACCGGACGGCGCTGATCCTGGACATCTTCGCCCAGCACGCGCGGTCCCGGGAGGGCAAGTCCCAGGTCGAGCTGGCCCAGCTGCAGTACCTGCTGCCCAGGCTGCGCGGCTGGGGCGAGACGCTGTCCCGCCAGGCCGGTGGCCGCGCGGGCGGCGGCAACGGCGGCGTGGGTCTGCGCGGTCCCGGTGAGACCAAGCTGGAGACCGACCGCAGGCGCATCCGCGCGAAGATCTCCAAGCTGCGCAAGGAGATCGCGGCCATGAGCACGGTCCGCGACACCAAGCGCGGCAAGCGGGTGGCCAACGAGGTGCCCAGCGTGGCGATCGCCGGCTACACCAACGCGGGCAAGTCCAGCCTGCTCAACGCGCTCACCGGCGCGGGCGTGCTGGTAGAGGACTCGCTGTTCGCCACCCTCGACGCCACCACCCGGCGCACCGAGACCGCGGAGGGCAACACCTACACGCTGACCGACACGGTCGGCTTCGTGCGGCACCTGCCGCACCAGCTGGTCGAGGCGTTCCGCACCACGCTCGACGAGGTGGCCGACGCCGACCTGGTCCTGCACGTGGTCGACGGCGCCGACCCGATGCCCGAGTGGCAGGTCACCGCCGTGCGCGAGGTGCTGCACGAGATCGGGCAGCGCCGGGACACCTCGATGCCGCCGGAGCTGGTGGTGGTCAACAAGGTCGACGCGACCAGCGAGTTCGCGCTGGCCCGGCTGCGCCACCTGCTCCCCGGCGCGGTGTTCGTCTCCGCCCACTCGGGCGCGGGCATCGCCGAGCTGCGCGAGCGGATCGCCGAGCTGCTGCCCCGGCCGGACCAGGAGGTCGACGTGCTGGTGCCCTACACCCGCGGCGAGCTGGTGGCCCGGGTGCACCGGGAGGGCGAGGTGCTCACCGAGGAGCACACCGAGGTCGGCACGGCGCTGCGCGCCAGGGTGAAGCTGGACCTCGCGGGTGCGCTGGAGGCCTTCGCGGTCAACGGCACGTCCGCCTGAGCTGACGTCCACGGGGGCCCCGGTGGGATGAAGATCCCATCGGGGCCCCCGTGCCAACGGCGCACCCCGGCCGCACGTCTACTCCCTCGGAGCCGTGCCGCGGCTACCGTGGGGGACTGGGAGAGGGAGGCGCCGGTGCGGGCATTGGCCACCGCGGGGATCGTCGTCGTGCTGAGTGTGCTGGGTTCCTCGTGGGCGGTGGCCGAGCCTCCGGTGCCCACGAACGCCTGCGTGCAGTCCGACAAGCGGCTGACCGAACTGTCCGGCCTGGCGGCCGACGGCGAGCACTGGTACGCGCTCAACGACGGCGGCACCAAGGCGATGGTGTTCGTGCTGGGCCGGGACTGCAAGGTGCAGAAGGTCATCAGCGGGCCCACCGACCCGTTCGACGTCGAGGACCTCGCGCTGGCCGCCGACGGCACGTTCTGGCTGGCCGACACCGGCGACAACGACAAGAAGCGCGAGACGATCGCCCTGATCGCCCTGACGCCCGCGGGCAAGACCACGCTGTACCGGCTGACCTACCCCGATGGCCCGCACGACACCGAGGCGCTGCTCCTGGACAAGGCGGGCACGCCGTTCCTGGTGACCAAGAGCCCGTTCGGCGTCGCGGACGTCTACCGGCCGGTGGGCAAGATCGCGTCCCCGGGACCGACCGCGCTGGAGAAGGTCGGCTCGGTGCAGCTGACGAGCACCGACACGAAGGGTGGACCGGTCACCCCGATCGTGGGATCCATGGTGGTCACCGGCGGCACCGTGAGCAAGGACGGCTCAGTGGTCGCCCTGCGCACCTACACCGAGGCTTACCTGTTCGCCGCGCCCGACGGAGACGTGCTCGCGGCGCTGAAGAGCAAGCCGGTGCGGATCCCGTTGCCCGAGGAGAAGCAGGGGGAGGCGATCGCGCTGGAACCGGACGGCACCCTGGTGTCCGGCTCGGAGGGCGCGGGCCAACCGATCCGGGTCGTCAAGGGCGCCACGGCCTTCCTCGCGCAGGCCCCACCCGCCGACCCGAAGCCCGCGGTGGGCGACGCCGCCGCAGGCGGCAACGGCGAGGCGGCCCAGGCGAAGTCCGAAGAGGACGGTGGGCTGCCCATCCTGCCCGCACTCGGCGTGACAGTCGTCGTCGTGGGCGGCGTCCTGCTCTTCATGCACCGACGTTCGTCCCGCCGGTAACCCGACACCACTGGCTCGCGGCCGCCCAAAGCCATGTCGCGCCGTACGGACTCGCGGCTCTTCGTGTACATCGCCGAGCAGCTTGGCCATCTGGTTGCGGGTAGTGGAGGGGCCTGCTCGGTCCTGAGCGGCGCGGTACTGAGCACTTCCCCGGCCCGCCGCTGACAGGGCGCTGTTCGGTCCGGGGTGCGCCGCGGATGCCGGGTGGTGCTGGGGAAGCAAGTGCGGCTATCGCTTGTGGACGTTCGTCCACTTCGTCCCGGCCCTTGTGTGGGTACCCGGGCACCGCGAGCCCCGGCGGTGGCGCCAGCTGTCGTGCCGCCACCGCGTCGACCCGCGGTCGTCGATCGCGAGGTCCTCGTGCGGATCCGCCCGGTCCGGGGAAGCGAGACCGGCCGATGCCGCGCTCAGAGCCTGCGCAGGACCGCTACCACCTTGCCCAGGATCGTCGCCTCGTCGCCGGGGATCGGTTCGTAGGCCTCGTTGTGCGGCAGCAGCCACACGTGCCCGTCGCGGCGTTTGAACGTCTTCACCGTGGCCTCGCCGTCGATCATCGCCGCGACGATGTCGCCGTTGTCGGCGGTGGGCTGTTGGCGGACCACGACCCAGTCGTCGTCGGCGATCGCGGCGTCGATCATCGAGTCGCCCGCGACCTTGAGCATGAACAGCGAGCCCTCGCCGACGATCTCCTTCGGCAGCGGGAACACGTCCTCCACCGCCTGCTCGGCCAGGATCGGCCCACCGGCGGCGATCCGGCCGAGGACCGGCACGTAGGTCGGCCGCGGGCCCTGGTCGGCCTGCTCGATGATCACCGGCGCGATCTGCTCGCCGCGCAGCTGCGCCTGGGTGGCGTCCGCGGGCAGCACGCCGATCGCCCGCGGCCGGTTCGGGTCCCGGCGCAGGTAGCCCTTCTCCTCCAGCGCGCGCAGCTGGTAGGCCACCGACGAGGTCGAGGTCAGCCCGACCGCCTCGCCGATCTCGCGGACGCTGGGCGGGTAGCCCAGCCGCTGCACCCAGGAGCGGATGACCTCCAGGACTTGGCGCTGGCGCAGCGGCAGCTCGGAACCGTCCGCGGTCTGCTCCAGCGCCGGGAAACTGCGCACGTTGCCGCCCACCGGGGGCTTCTTCTTCGGCGCCCCCGCGGGCTTCCGACCACTCGTGCCTGCCACTGCCCTGCCTCCCTGCGGTACCGGCGCGGGGGACCCGCGCCGGTAGGTGGATCGACTTCGATCTTCAGTCCTGGGGTCGACGTTAGCCCGCCGACCTGCGGAGATCAAACACCTGTTCGAGCGACACGCCGGGCGGCTATCGATTTTGTCGGTGCTTGGTGGTAGACACCTCTCGCACGGACGTTCGATCGAACGGCAGTTCGAGGAGGTTGCGATGGCGGCACTGCTGACACCGGGGTCGACGGAGCGGGTCGAGGGCAGGTCCTCGCACGTCGTGGCCCCGGTCCGGCCAGGGCTGCGACCTGGGCGGCGGGTGGGTCAGGGCAGGCTCCGGCCGCCCGGCCGCAGGCGCGTCGCGGGTGCCCCGCACGTCGTCGCGGCCCCCGCCTGCGCACCGCGCCGGGTCGCGCCGCCGCTCGCCGTGCTGGTCGGCCTGGCCGCCGCGGTGGCCATCGGGATCTACGGCCTCGGCGCGTTCGCCGGGTCGATGGCGGGCGGGGAGAACGTCCCGCAGACGACCACGGTGGTCCGCGTCGGCACCGGTGAGAGCCTGTCCGAGCTGGCCGAGCGGATGGCGCCGAACAGCGACAACGACGCCGTGGTCGCGCGGATCCGCCAGCTCAACGGCCTCAACGGCGTCGCGGTCCACGCCGGACAGCCGCTGACGGTGCCCTTCTCGCGCTGAGCTCGCCCGGCCACATGCGCCGGGAGCAGTGACCGCCGGTCCGGTGTGACCGGTCGAAGTGGAGCGGGTCTGTGTGGACACCGGACCCGACCACGGCGGACCCGAGACGACGGCGCCGCTCACCCCGCCGTGTCGATGATCACTCGTTCGTGTGGTGTTCCGGGCCGTCGAGGTCTGCCTCCGGCCGAGCCGGACCACCGCCGGATCGGCGCTCGCGGCCGCCGGTGTGGTTCGTCCGGACGAGTGACCAGGGCCATTCACCCGTCCGCCCGAACCGGTGGGTGCGGCGCCGACTGCGGAGAGTTTCCCCCGTGTCGTGCCGACGTGCCCGACTTGCATCCATGTAGGGTCGAGGCATAAGTTCCACCCCAACATCTAGTGGTTACACCGGTGTAGTTAGTCCACAGGTGGGGTTGAGTTATCCACCGAACCATCCACAGATTGATCACCATGCGTGGCTGGCTGGACTGCGCCGGACGGTACCGCCGGGTGTGCACAGCGGGTGCGAAGGACAGCGGAGAAGGGTCGGATCATGCGGTGTCCGTTCTGTCGCAACTCCGATTCGCGGGTCGTCGACTCGCGGGAGGTCGACGACGGCCAGGTGATCCGGCGCAGGCGCGCGTGCGCCCAGTGCAGCCGCCGCTTCACCACCGTGGAGGAGACCGTCCTCGCGGTGATCAAGCGCTCGGGTGTCACCGAGTCGTTCAGCCGGGACAAGGTCGTCCGCGGCGTGCGGCGGGCCTGCCAGGGCAGGCCGGTCGACGAGGCGCAGCTCCAGCAGCTCGCGCAGAAGGTCGAGGAGACCATCAGGTCCACCGGCAGCGCCGAAATCCCGAGCCACGAGGTGGGGCTGGCGATCCTGGGGCCGCTGCGCGAGCTCGACGGGGTCGCGTACCTGCGGTTCGCCAGCGTCTACCGGTCCTTTTCCTCGGTCGAGGACTTCGAGAAGGAGATCGCCGACCTGCGGGCGGCCATGGCCGGGCGACCGGCCGGGGACGACGCGGGCGGCACGACGGATGAGCAGTAGAAGGCAGACACGGCGCCGCCCCCGGGGTGGGGGCCGCCTGCACAGACTTCGGCCGCATCGCACGGGGAGCCCGGACGTGGCCAGGCCAGCACAAGACGAGGGAGAGGGACCGGTCATGACGGAGACCGTGGAGTCCAACGCGGACCTGCGCGAGGACGTGGCACCGCGCGGGCTGCGGATGCAGCGGGTCTACACCACCGAGGGGGTGCACCCCTACGACGAGGTCACCTGGGAGCACCGCGACGTGGTGATGACCAACTGGCGCGACGGCTCGGTGAACTTCGAGCAGCGCGCCGTGGAGTTCCCGGACTTCTGGTCGGTGAACGCGACCAACATCGTCACCAGCAAGTACTTCCGCGGCGCCGTGGGCACGCCGGTCCGCGAGCACTCCCTGCGCCAGCTGATCGACCGCGTGGTGAAGTCCTACACCGCCGCCGGGATCAAGCACGGCTACTTCGCCACCGAGGCCGACTCGGTGGTCTTCGACCACGAGCTCACCTGGATGCTGCTGCACCAGGTGTTCAGCTTCAACTCCCCGGTGTGGTTCAACGTCGGCACCAGCTCCCCGCAGCAGGTCAGCGCCTGCTTCATCCTGGCCGTCGACGACACGATGGACTCGATCCTCAACTGGTACAAGGAGGAGGGGCTGATCTTCAAGGGCGGCTCCGGCGCGGGGCTGAACCTGTCCCGGATCCGCTCGTCGAAGGAGCTGCTGTCCTCCGGCGGCACCGCCTCGGGCCCGGTCTCGTTCATGCGCGGCGCCGACGCGTCCGCGGGCACCATCAAGTCCGGCGGCGCCACCCGGCGCGCGGCGAAGATGGTCGTGCTCGACGTGGACCACCCCGACGTCGAGGAGTTCATCGAGACCAAGGCCCGCGAGGAGGAGAAGATCCGCGTCCTGCGCGACGCGGGCTTCGACATGGACCTCGGCGGCGCCGACATCGCCTCGGTGCAGTACCAGAACGCCAACAACTCGATCCGGGTGTCCGACCAGTTCATGCACGCGGTGGAGTCCGACGGCCAGTTCGGCCTGCGCTCGCGCACCACCGGCGAGGTCATCGAGGAGGTCGGTGCCAAGGACCTGTTCCGCAAGCTGGCCAAGGCCGCCTGGGAGTGCGCCGACCCGGGCATCCAGTACGACGACACGATCAACGCCTGGCACACCTGCCCGGAGTCGGGCCGGATCACCGCGTCCAACCCGTGCAGCGAGTACATGCACCTGGACAACTCCAGCTGCAACCTGGCCTCGCTCAACCTGATGAAGTTCCTCAACGGCGACGGCACCTTCGACGCGGAGACCTTCGCCAAGGCCGTCGAGATCGTCATCACCGCGATGGACATCTCGATCTGCTTCGCCGACTTCCCGACCGAGCCGATCGCCGAGACCACCCGCAAGTTCCGCCAGCTGGGCATCGGCTACGCCAACATCGGCGCGCTGCTGATGGCCACCGGCCACGCCTACGACTCCGAGGGCGGCCGCACGCTGGCCGCGTCCATCACCTCGCTGATGACCGCCACCGCCTACCGCCGCTCCGCCGAGCTGGCCGGGGTCGTCGGGCCGTTCGACGGCTACGCCCGCAACGCCGAGCCGCACAAGCGGGTCATGCGCAAGCACGCGGCGGCCAACGACCTGATCCGCACCTACCACGCCAACGACGCGTCGGTGCAGCAGGTGGCCACCCGCGAGTGGCAGGCCGCGCTGGAGATCGGCGCCCGCAACGGCTGGCGCAACGCCCAGGCCAGCGTGCTCGCCCCGACCGGCACCATCGGCCTGATGATGGACTGCGACACCACCGGCATCGAGCCCGACCTGGCCCTGGTCAAGTTCAAGAAGCTGGTCGGCGGCGGCTCCATGCAGATCGTCAACCAGACCGTGCCGCGCGCGCTGTCCTCGCTGGGCTACCAGCCCGAGCAGGTCGAGGCCATCGTCGAGTTCATCGCCGAGCACGGCCACGTCGTCGACGCCCCCGGGCTGCGCAAGGAGCACTACGAGGTCTTCGACTGCGCGATGGGCGAGCGCTCGATCGCGCCGATGGGCCACGTGCGGATGATGGCCGCGGTGCAGCCGTTCATCTCCGGGGCGATCTCCAAGACGGTGAACATGCCCGAGGCGGCCACCGTCGAGCACGTCGAGGAGATCTACTTCCAGGGCTGGAAGCTGGGCCTCAAGGCGCTGGCCATCTACCGCGACAACTGCAAGGTCGGCCAGCCGCTCTCGGCGGGCAAGAGCGGTTCGGCGTCCTCGGCGAAGTCGAAGGCGGAGCCGGAGAAGGTCATCGAGTACCGGCCGGTCCGCAAGCGCCTGCCCAAGAAGCGCCCCTCCCAGACGGTCTCGTTCACCGTGGGCGGCGCCGAGGGCTACCTGCACGCGGGCTCCTACCCCGACGACGGCCTCGGCGAGATCTTCGTCAAGCTGGGCAAGCAGGGCTCCACCCTGGCGGGCGTGATGGACGCGTTCTCCATGTCCATCTCGGTCGGCCTGCAGTACGGCATCCCGCTGGAGTTCTACGTCTCGAAGTTCCAGAACCTGCGCTTCGAACCCGCGGGCATGACCGACGACCCGGACGTGCGCATCGCCACCAGCGTCTTGGACTACCTGTTCCGCAGGCTCGCTTTGGACTACCTGCCGTACGAGAAGCGCTCCCAGCTCGGCGTGTTCACCGCGGACGAGCGCTCGGCACAGGTGGCGGCGGACTACAGCACCGTCCCGTCCGACGTGGACCTCGAAGGCCTGCGCACCTCGGTCGACGCCTCCCCGCGCGCGGCCATCGAGCCCGCGGTCACCGCTGAGGCGCACAGCTCCACGGAACTGCTGGAACTGCACCTCGGCAAGGCGGCCGACGCCCCGCTGTGCATGACCTGCGGCACCAAGATGCGCCCCGCGGGCTCCTGCTACGTGTGCGAGGGCTGCGGCTCCACCTCCGGCTGCAGCTAGCACCGAGTCGGAGCGCGTAGGCGCTATCCCGGCGTTCCGGGCCAGGAGTCGACGACATGTCGACTCCTGGCCCGTTCTCGTGTGGGTTTGGTGCGGGAACGGTGAATCTCCGGCCGGCCAGGGGAAAGCGGGGCACAGTCGAGGCATGACCTTCGACGAGTGGTTGCGCGAGTTCACCGAAGAGGCGGCCCGGCGGTCGACTCGGCCTGATCCTGAGTGGACATCGGGTACCGCGCTGCACCCCGAGCTCGTGCGCAGCGTCCAGCGTTTCCAGGTCGGCGAGAACGGCGACGGTGCGAACCTGATTGCGAAGGCCGGGGACGGGGCGTACGGCCAGGCCGCGCGGTTGTTCGTCGCCGAGGAGCAGAACCACGCCCGCCTGCTCGCAGGGGTCTTGGCGGCCAACGGGGCGTCTACGATCGCCTCGTGCTGGACGGACGTTGTGTTCGTGTGGTTGCGGCGCGCGCTCGGGCTTCGCTTGGAACTGATGGTGCTCACCGTTGCCGAGGCCGTGGCGTTGACCTACTACCGGGTCCTGCGTGACGGTGTCACCGATCGGCTCACCGCGGAGGTGGCTGGGCGATTGTTGGCGGACGAGCGGCGACACGTTCGGTTCCACCGGGACTCTCTTAGTGCGTACGGCCGTCTTCCGTTTCCGATCCTCTTACTGTGGCGCGTGCTCTTCCTCGGCGCGGTCGTCGTTGTCGCTCTCGACCACCGCCGGGCTCTGCGTGTCTTGGGTGTCTCGGGCCGGGCGTTCGTCCGCGAGTCCCTGACCCACTTCGCTGTTGTGTCAAACCCGACCCGGTCGGGCGACACTGTCCACAGTGTCGGTGCTCGGTGACACGATGGCCGCACGACACCGCAGCACGACGTGCGAGCACCACACCTGGAGGCGACCAGCGATGCCCACCACCGCGAGCCTGATGATGGTCAACATCGATACCGGCGACCCGCACGGCCTAGCCGCGTTCTACAGCGAGTTCCTCGGCTGGGAGATCACCTACGACGAGGGCGACTACGCCATGGTCACCGGCGACGGCACCTCGATCGGCTTCGGCCGGGTGGAGGGCTACCAGCCGCCGCGGTGGCCGGATGAGGGGGCGCCCAAGCGGTTCCACCTCGACCTCTACGTCGACGACTTCGACCAGGGCGAGGCCCGCGCGGTCGAGCTGGGCGCCACCAAGCCGGACTTCCAGCCGGGCGCGGGCAACTGGGTGGTGCTGCTCGACCCGACCGGGCAGCCCTTCTGCCTGGTGCGCAGGCCCAAGTGAGCACGACCACTCTTGACCTCGACGTTGCTGGAGGTTCCAAGCTGGTCCCATGAGCGATCTGATGACCGCGGTGACCATCACCCGATTCGGTGACGCAGCCGAGCTGCGCCCGACCACCGTGCCCCGCCCCGAGCCGGGGCCCGGCGAAGTCCGCGTCCAGGTGCGGGCGGCGGGCGTGCAGCCGGTGGATCTGGCCGTGCGCGCGGGGAAGGGGCCGCCGAACGCGCCGGTAGCGCTACCGCTGGTGCTCGGCAACGAGTTCGCTGGCACCGTTGACGCAGTGGGCGCCGGCGTGGCCGAGGTCGCGGTCGGCGACGAGGTCCTGGGGTTCGCGACCTTCGGTAGCTACGCCGAGTATCGGCTGATTTCATCCGATCAGGTGGTTCGCAAGCCCGTTGGTATGCCGTGGGAGGTTGCGGGCTCGTTCACCGCTGGCGCGCAGACCGCGACGATCGCTGTCGAGGCGCTCGCTGTCGCCGCAGGGGAGACCTTCTTGGTGCACGCGGGCGCGGGTGCTGTCGGCGCGATGGCCGTGCAGCTCGCACGGTTGCGGGGAGCGACGGTCATCGCCACCGCGCGGGAGGTCAACCACGACTACCTGCGGTCTCTTGGCGCGATCCCGGTGGAGTACGGCGACGGCCTGGTTGACCGAGTGCGCGCCGCGGCGCCGAACGGGGTGGACGTGGTGCTCGACGCCGCGGGTGTCGCGGCGATCCGGGCCTCGATCGATCTGGGGGTGGACCGAGACCGGATCGGCACGATCGTCGCCTGGCAGGAGGCGGCCGAGCTGGGCGTGCGCAGGCTCGTCGGGGTCCGCTCGGCGCGCAGGCTGGCGGCGTTGGTCGGGCTCTACGACACGGGCCTGCTGCGCACCCACGTGCGGTCGGTCTACCCGCTGGCCGACGCCGCCGCGGCGCACCGCGAGGTCGAGACCGGGCACGGGCGCGGCAGGGTGGTGCTCGTGACCGGGTGACCGCTCTATGATGGTCAGGCGCGGGTTCGGGGGGATCCGGTCGCCCTCGCGTGGCCGTCTGAGGTGGGGGAATGGGCGACTTCGGGAACCAGCCGTACTTCGCCGCGATGTCCGAGGTCCCGGTGACGCTCATCGGTCCGCCGCGGCCGCCGCGCGGCAACCGGCCGCTGGTCATCGTCGGTGTGGTCGGGATCGTGCTCGTCGGGCTGCTCTGGATCGGCCTGCTCGGCCGGATCACCAGCGGCGGGCGGGTCGTGCCGGGCGTCGCGGTGGCGGTCGGCGAGTCGGCGGCCGTGGGCGACCCGGAGTCGCTGGCCGAGATCGCCGCCAACAAGCTGCTGCGGCCGGGCGCGCCGTTGGCCGAGGTCGACTGCGCCCTGCCCAAGCTCACCACCGACCCCGCCGGGCTGCGGGCGTACTACGAGGCGGGCATCGGCTGCCTGGACCGCGCGTGGCAGCCGGTGGTGGTCGGCGCGGGCCTGCCGTTCAGCAGCCCCAAGCTCAACATCGACGTGAAACCGCGGGCCAAGTGCGGCTTCACCCCATCGGAGGACGAGGCCACCGCGTTCTACTGCGAGCGCGACCGCACGATCTACATGCCGCAGGACCGCCTCGAGCGCGACGCGGGGGAGGAGACGGCTTTCCACCTCGCCGTGCTCGCGCACGAGTACGGCCACCACGTGCAGGCGCTGTCCGGGATCTTGCAGGCGGCGGGCAACCGCGAGGTCCTCGCGGGCGACGAGGAGGCCCAGCAGCTGTCCCGCCGCACCGAACTGGAGGCCAACTGCTTCGCGGGGGCGTTCCTGGCCGCAGCGCGCGGTCGTGGCGCGGTGAGCGCCGCCGTCGCCGACGAGTCGGTGGTCAGCTTCGACGACACCCTCGACTCCGATTCGCACGGCTCGGCCGACAACCAAGGGATGTGGGCCGAGCGCGGCTACGAGGACAAGACCACCGCCGCGTGCGACACCTGGTCGGCACCCGCCGGCGAGGTCTCTTAGCGGCTGAACTCCATGACCCAGTTGGTCTCCCAGTCTTGCCCGGGCCGTGCGAATGCCTGTTCCCACCGCGCTGCGGTAGGCGTGATCCGCGACCAGAGGTAGCGAACATTGATCGGCTGCCCGTCGTGCAGGTCTTCGCCGTAGAACGTGCCTACGCCGCCGTTGAAGCTACCGATGACAGGTGGTTGTAAGAGGCCGTCGCGGCTGTTGACCCAGTGGATCGTCCACCGCGCCTGGGCGGGGTCGTAGGTGCGGAAACTGCAGCCGGACCAGCCTTTCGTCGGGAAGTGGATCTCGTCGAAGCTGCCCGCGCCGCCGAAGAAGGAGTGCGCGCTCATGGTCGCGGGGAACTCGTCCCAGTCGTCGGTTCCGGTCAACGGGGCGGTGTGCTTGCGGTTGGCCACGGTCCAGCCGCCAACCAGGAAGTCGAAGTCGCTCATGCGGCGCAGCGTGCCGATGATCGCTGACAAGTCCTGTCAGTCATCGGCGGTATGTTCCGCGCGTGCGAGCTAGTCGGTTGCTCTCGATCCTCCTGATGCTGCAGACCGGCGGCAGGCTCACCGCGCGTGAGCTGGCCGAGCGGCTGGAGGTGTCGATCCGCACTGTCTACCGGGACATGGACGCGCTCACCGCGGCCGGTGTGCCCGTCTACGCGGAGACCGGCCCGGCAGGCGGCTACCAGATCCTCGACGGCTACCGGACGAAGCTGACCGGGCTGACCGCGGGGGAGGCCGAGTCGCTGTTCCTCACCGGCATGCCCGGCCCGGCGGCCGAGCTGGGCCTGGGCGCCGCGCTGGCCGCCACCGAGCTCAAGCTGATGGCGGCCCTGCCCGCCGAGCTGCGCGACCGGGCCACCCGCATCCGGGCGCGCTTCCACCTCGACGTCCCCGACTGGTTCCGCGACGCGGACCCCGTGCCGCACCTCGGGGCCACCGCCCAGGCCGTGTGGGAGCAGCGGGTGGTCGAGGTCCGCTACCGGCGCTGGGCCCCGACCCCGGCCGTCGTGCACCGCGTGCTGCAGCCGCTCGGTCTGGTGCTCAAGGCGGGGACCTGGTACCTGGCCGCCCAGACCCCCGGTGGCTCGCCGCGCACCTACCGGGTGGCGAGCATCCAGGCCATCTCCCTCGGCGACCCGTTCACCCGCCCGGAGTTCGACCTGGCCGGGTTCTGGCGCGAGTCCGCCGCCCGCTACGAGTCCGAGGTGTACCGGGACAGCGCCGTCGTCCGCCTCTCGCCCGCCGCCTTCCAGCTCTTGCCCGACTACGCAGACCCCGCCGTCAACCGCGCCGTCGCCGAGACCGCCGGTCCGCCCGGCCCCGACGGCTGGCGCCAGGCCGTCCTGCCGATCGAGTCGGTGGACCGCGCCGTCAGCGTGTTCCTGCGGCTACGAGCCGAGATCGAGGTCTTGGAGCCGGTGGAACTCCGGCAGGCGCTGGCCGACACGGCTGCGGCCATCGCGGCGCTGCACCGCTGAACGTCCGCTCAGCTGGGTAAGCGCCACTGGGTCAGGACGCGGTCGATGTCGTCGCGGATGCGTTCGCGCGCGGTGGCCCGGGGGACGCCCGCCATCAACATGGCGTCGTAGTCGGTCTCCTCGTGCCGGATCGCGGCGACCACGGCGAGCGTCACGGCGTGCTCGTCGAAGGCGCGCCCCGCCGCGGAGCGGCCCACCCGGCCGCTGCTGCGGGTGCCCGCGTGCTCGGCGATCGCCTGGGCGCGATCGGCGGCCAGACCGGGGAACAGCTCGCCGATGCGCACCGCGAACGCGGCCTGGAACTCGACGTCTTGGGCGGCGCGGCGGTCGCGGTCGCGGGCCTTGCGGCGCTCGCGGACCTCCTCGTCGGCGAGGCACTGCTCCTCGGCCGCCTCCCGCGCGGCGTGCTCGACCAGGAGCCCGCGCCGGTCGAAGCGCTTGCGGGACTTGCTCCAGCGCACCACGACCGCGGCCAGGCCGCTCGCCTTGCGGGCCCGCCGGGTCAGCGCGGCGTCACCGGCGGGCAGGTAGACGAGGTGGCCCATGTCCGCGCAGTCCAGGCACAGCGGGAGGTCGTCCTCCAGGAAGTGGAACTCGCCGGTCTCCCGGCACTGCGCGCAGTGCCAGTGCTTCTCCGGCTGGACGACCACCAGGTCCGGCGCCTTCGCCTGCCGCTGCGCGACCCGGGCCAGCCGGGCCGCCGAGAGCCCCGGGTCCGTCCACTGTGTCCGGAAGGCCAGCTCGACCTCGGCCGTCCCGCCGAACCGCAGCGCGCGCCGGTCCCTGGTGGCGGCCACGTAGTCCACTTCGGACCTGTTCAGACCCGCCCCGGCCGCCCACGAGTGCAGGCACACCAGCGCCTCGGCCAGCCGCTCGGCGGGTACGGCGGCGAGGGTGTCCAGCCGCGCCTTGCGGCCCAGCTCCCACGCCTGCACCGACCGCCCGCTCAGCCAGCCCAGTCCGGCGAGCACGTCCAGCGGCACCACGACCTTCTTGCGCCGCAACAGCTCCTCGGCCACGGCCGCCACCCGGCGGTCCAGCCGTGCGCTCACTGCTCCTCCTCGTCGGCCATCGCCCGGTACGCGGGCCGCAGCCACTCGGCCACCGGCCGCCCGCGCACGGTCAGCGGCAACGGGGCCAGCTGGTCGAGCAGCGCGTCCGGCGCCGCCCGCACCGGCGCCGATCCCGGGGCCGCGACGGTTGTCTCCCAGAATGTATCGAGGACCGCCGACAGCGGTTCGCCGTCATCCACAGGCTCGTCGGTGTGGTCCCGGAGCCCGCGCAGACTGTCGAGCAGCTCCTGCCTACTGCGCCCCCTCCAAGCCAAGATCTTGAACGGGTCGGTGTCGAACGATTCAGCCAAGAGGTAGCAGGTAGCCGCTAGATGCTTGCACGGCACCTCCCAGTCCGGGCAGGAGCAATCCATTGACAGCTCACGGAAGTTGTCCGGGAACAGCTGTAGCCCTACCTCGGCGAAGACTGTTTCGATGTCGCGCGGCATGTCCCCCGCGAGCAGCTTGGCCAGGAACAACGCCTGACCCGCCAGCGCCCGCTCGACCTCGGCCCACTGCGCGCCGCTGAACGCCTTGATGCTGATGCGCGCGCGATAGGGCTCCGGTCGCGACCCCTGTACCTGCGCCACCACGATGCTCGTCGACAGCGACAAGCTCAACACCTGCCCCGCGCGCGCGTAGCGTTTACCGCGCTCCAGCCTGCCGCCCATGCCCAACGACTCGAGCACCTCGATGAACCGGCGGGACCACCACGTCCGCGCGATGTCCCCGCGCTGGCTGCGCGCCCGCATGCCGCCCTCGACCCGGATGGTCTTGGTCGGCTCGTCGCGCCACCACTCGTCACTCACCGACGGCCTCCTCGGAGAGCGTGACCAGTTCGCGCAGCTCGTCGGTCGACAGCTCGGTGAGCCAGCTCTCGCCCGCCCCGACCACCAGGCGTGCCAACGCCTTCTTGTCCTCGATCATCGCGTCGACGCGTTCCTCCAGCGTCCCGATGCAGACGAACTTGCGCACCTGCACGTCCCGGCGCTGCCCGATGCGGAACGCCCGGTCGGTCGCCTGGTCTTCCACGGCTGGGTTCCACCAACGGTCAAGGTGGATCACGTGATTGGCCGCGGTAAGAGTCAGTCCGGTGCCACCTGCCTTAAGAGACAACAGGAAGATGGAGGGGCCCTTACCGGACTGGAACCGCTCTACCATCGCGTCTCGCTGCTTCTTAGGCGTACCGCCGTGCAGGAACAAGACCTCGGTGTCGAACCGGGCAGCCAGGTAGGGAACCAGCATTCCGCCGAACTGCGCGAACTGCGTGAAGCACAGCGCCCGGTCACCCTCGGCCAGCACCTCTTCGAGGATCTCCTCCAGCCGCGCGAGCTTGCCGGAGCGACCGCTGATCCGCGACCCGTCGCCGAGGAACTGCGCCGGGTGGTTGCACACCTGCTTGAGCTTGGTCATCGTGGCCAGGACCAGCCCCTTGCGCTGCACGCCCTCGCTCTCGTCGATCTTGGCGAGCATGTCGTCGACCACCGCGCGGTAGAGCGAGGCCTGCTCGGCGGTGAGGTTGCAGAGCTGCTTCATCTCCAGCTTGTCCGGCAGGTCGTCGATGATCGCCGGGTCGGTCTTGAGCCTGCGCAGCACGAACGGGCTGGTGATCCGGCGCAGCCGCGCGGCCGCGTCGTGGTCGCCGTGGCGCTCCACCGGCACCGCGAAGCGCGCGCGGAACGTGGTCAGCGGGCCGAGCAGCCCGGGGTTGGCGAAGTCCATGATCGACCACAGCTCGGCCAGCCGGTTCTCGACCGGGGTGCCGGTGAGCGCGATCCGGTGCCGCGCGGGCAGCGACCGCAGCACCTGCGACTGGCGGGACGCGCTGTTCTTGATGTTCTGCGCCTCGTCGAGCACCAACCGGTCCCAGGTCAGCTCACCCAGCGCGGTCACGTCGCGGGCGGCCAGGGCGTAGGTCGTGACCACCAGGTCGACGTCGGCGACCGCGTCCGCCAGCCGCTGGCCGGTCAACCTGTCCGCGCCGTGGTGGACGTGCACGCGCAAGCTCGGCGCGAACTTCTCCGCCTCGCGCTGCCAGTTGCCCACTACCGACATCGGGCAGATCAAGAGGGTCGGCGGCCGCTTGGACTCCGCGCGTGCGGAAACCTCAAGAGCCAGCAGTTGGACCGTCTTACCCAAACCCATGTCGTCTGCCAGACAGGCACCC
This sequence comes from Actinokineospora sp. NBRC 105648, assembly GCF_030269645.1. Lineage (GTDB taxonomy): Bacteria > Actinomycetota > Actinomycetes > Mycobacteriales > Pseudonocardiaceae > Actinokineospora. The sequence continues at coordinate 77,958 of NZ_BSTR01000009.1, forward strand.
AGGCCAAGACGGTCCAGGAAGACCAACCACGCCAGACCACGCCGTTGGTAGGGGCGTAGTTCCGTGCCGAATCCCTCGGGCGTGGCGGCTGGTTCCAGGGTCGCCTCCACCGTGCCGCTGAGCAGGTCCGAGACCCAGCCGGTACCCCCGATGCCGACGACCGGAACCGGGAAGCCGTCATCGTCCGCGGGCATCCCCGCCAGCTCGAGCACCTCGCCGACGGACATCTGCCCGCTACCCGAGTTCTCCAGGAAGGCCAGACCCGCCGCGAGCCTGCGCTGGTCGACCTGCACCCATTGACCGCGCACGCGCACCAAGGGCACTTTCGCCGCCGCGAGCTGCTGTAGTTCGTGCTCGGTAAGGGTTGTCTCGCCCAGCGCAAGATCCCAGCGGTAGTCGACCAGCTCCCTCTTACCCAGAGCGCTTGTCTTGCTCACAGTGCCCGCGGTGCCGCGGCTTGTCGTCGTGAGGCGCAGCCCGATACCCGACGACGCTCGCCACCAAGACGGCACCAGCACGCCGAACCCGGCCTGGTCCAGCGCGGCCGCCTTGGTCAGGAACCGGTGCGCCCCGTCGACATCGAGCTGCAGGCCCTCCGGGTGCGCCTCGCGCAGGGACTCGTCGAGATCGGGCAAGACCCGGGCTGCTCGACCCAGCTCGGACAGCAACAGCTCGCGCGGCCGAGTGACCCACCGCCGCAAGACGTTGTCCCGGTCGCCGTGCCACACCTGGCCGGCGTCGACCAGGACGCTCGGATCGTCGGCGGCCTGCAGCAGGAACTCCAGGTGCCACTCCGTGCCGTCGCCGTCGGGCGCGCGCAGCCGGAAACAGGCTCTCACCGGCCCGTCGTGCCCCGCGCCTGCCCGCCAGGACTCCAGCTCGGCCGCCAGTCGCGCGGCTTTCTCGGGAGCCACGTCGAGCAGCGGGTCACCGGTGAGCCCGGCCAGCAGCGCGGCCGCGGCCGCCTCACCGGGGGACAGGGGGCCGCGCGGGCCCAGCCGCGTCCCCGCCAGCCGCGACCTGGCCGCGGAGTCCACGAACGCGTCCAGCACCGGGCGCAGCACGTCGTCGGACCGGCTGCCTTCCACACCACGCACGCGCAGAGCGCGCAACACGGGTGGCACGGCCTCTCGCAGTCGGGCATAGCGCGCTGAATCCGCTCCGACCAGCGCGGGGCGCCACCGCGCCGCTGGGCCGTCCTCCTCGACGGAGACCGAGGGCAGCACACGGCCACGCCCCACCAAGTCTTCGGCGAACGCGGCGACCGTCCCCAGGAACCGCACACTCGCGCCCGCGCGTACGTCACCCCGCTCCGGAACCGCCCCACGCGCGAAGGCGGCGGGCGACATCCGCACGGTCGGCACCCGCCACGGGTGCAACCGGACCGCCCCGCGCGGGACCGGCGACTCGGTCAACGGGTCCCGGACGAGCTCAGGGGAGGCGACCGGTGCCGACGGGTAAGAGGGGAGCAGGACCGGAACCTCGTCCGCGGTCCCCGCGACGAGCTGAGCCAGTGCTCGCGCGGGGACAGCGAACGGGTGGTCCGCGAGTGCCTTGGAGGCGCGACCGAGTCGACGGGAGGGAAGCTCGGAGTCTTCCGCCCAGAGCGCTACCTCGCCGTCGACCGTGACCAGACAGTGCAGCGCCAACACCGCACAGACACTACCTAACGCCGCGCGGTCAGCTCAGGGTGCGCAGGAGGAACTCGTAGACGATCGTCGACATGAACGCGCGCTGCGCGTTGTCGGCAGCCGCCCCGTGACCGCCCTCGATGTTCTCGTAGTAGTAGGGGGAGTGCCCGAGCTCCAGCATCCGCGCGGCCATCTTGCGCGCGTGCCCGGGGTGCACGCGGTCGTCCCTGGTGGAGGTGATGAAGAAGACCGGCGGGTACTTCGTTCCACTGTGGACGTTGTGGTACGGCGAGAACTCCTTGAGGTAGGCCCAGTCCGCGGGCTCGTCCGGGTCGCCCCACTCGGCCATCCAGGATGCCCCCGCGAGCAGCAGGTGGTAGCGGCGCAGGTCCAGCAACGGCACCTGGCTGACCACGGCGCCGAAGAGCTCGGGGTAGCGGGTCAGCATCACCCCCGCGAGGAGACCGCCGTTACTACCGCCCTGCATGCCCAGGCGGGCAGGCGTGGTGATCCCCCTTGTGACGAGGTCGCGCGCGACCGCGGCGAAGTCCTCGTACGCCCGCGGCCGGTTCTCCCGCAGCGCCGCACGGTGCCAACGGGGGCCGTACTCGCCACCGCCGCGGATGTTCGCGACGACGTAGGTGCCGCCCTGCTCCAACCACGCCCTACCGAGCCCGCCGCTGTAGCTCGGCGTAAGGGAGATCTCGAAGCCGCCGTAGCCGTACAGCAGGGTCGGGCCGCTTGTGTCCGGACCCGCGACGACGAAGTACGGCACGCGCGTGCCGTCGTCGGAGGTCGCGAAATGCTGCTCGACAGTCAGCCCCGTCGTGTCGAAGAACGCGGGAGCCTGCTTGAGCGTCTCCAACTCACCACCGACCTCCCCGCGCAGGAGGGTGGCGGGCTGGAGGTAGCCGCTGACGTTGAGCAGGTACTCGTCGCTGTGGTCCGGGTCGGTGTCGATCACGTCGGCGGACCCGAGGTCGGGTGAGCCCGGCAGATCCGCCCTGGACCAGCCGTCCGGACCGAGCGTCAGCACCTCCATGCGGGTCTTGACGTCGGAGAGCTCCACGAGGATCAGGTGGTTCTTGGTCCACGAGAACCCGTTCAGCGAGGTGTGCTCGTCGGGCTCGAAGAGCGGCGTCAGCTCCCGTTCACCGGCGATGAAGGCGTCGAACCCGGTGGCCAGCAGCGAGCCGGACCGATAGGTGGTGCCTGCCACGGTCCAGTCCGAGCGCAGGGTGATCAGCAGCCACTCGCGGTGCACGTCGGTGGTGGCGTCGTCGGGCACGTCGATGCGCACCAGATCGCCCTCGGTCGTGCGCAGGAACTCCTCGGAGCTGAAGAAGTCCGGGTAACGGCCCACGATGTCGCGCTCGAAACCCGGCGTGCGGTCGTGGTAGGCGTAAACGGTGACGTCTTCGGGCTTCCCCTCGAAGACGGTCGCGGCCTCGGCCAACGGCGTCCCCCGTCGCCAGACCTTGACCACGCGCGCGTAACCGCTCGTGGTTAGCGAGCCCTCGCCGAAATCAGTGCCGACGTAGATCTGGTCCTCGTCGATCCAGCTCACCTGGGTCTTGGCCTCGGGCAGGGTGAACCCGTCGGCGACGAACTCCAGGGTGCGCAGGTCGAACTCGCGGACGACGGTCGCGTCCGCACCCCCGCGAGACAGTTCTACCAGCGCGAGGTGGTAGTCCGGCCGGAGCACGGCTGAGCCCTTCCAGACCCAGTTCTCACCCTCTTGCTCGGCGAGCGCGTCGACGTCAAGAAGAACCGACCAGTCCGGGTTGCCCGACCGGTACTGCTCGAGAGAGGTGCGCCGCCACAGGCCGCGGGGGTGCGCGGCGTCCTGCCAGAAGTTGTACAAGAACTCGCCGCGCCGCCGCGGGTACGGGATGCGGTCGTCGGCGTCGAGCACCTCCAGCACCCGCGCCTTGGTTGTCTCGAACCGCTCGCTCCCGGTCAGCTCGGCGACGGTCTCGGCGTTGCGCGCCTTCACCCAGTCGAGCGCCTGCTCGCCGGTGACCTCTTCGAGCCAGATGTGCGGATCGGGGGGAGCGGTGTCAGTCATGGGCGCCAGTCTGCCGGCGGGTGGGTTAGCGTGGACGGCGTGGAGATCGGTTTCGCCGCACCCGTGTCCGGCTCTTGGGCCACTGTCGACAACCTCGTCCGGGTAGCCACCCGCGCCGAGGAGTTGGGCTACCGCTCGTTGTGGACCATGCAGCGCCTCTTGTCCCCACCGGACGGTAGCTGGGGCGCGGCGTACCGCAGCGTGCTCGACCCGGTCGCCACGCTGGCGTTCCTCGCCGCCCACACCAGCCGCGTCCGGCTGGGCGTCGCGGTGATCAACATGCCGTTCTACGCCCCGGCCCTGCTGGCCAAGCAGCTCGCGACCGTGGACCTGCTCTGCGCCGGGCGGCTCGACGTGGGCCTGGGCATCGGCTGGGCCGACGAGGAGTACACCGCCGTCGGGGTCGACAAGGCCGCCCGGGGCAAGCGGGCCGAGGAGTACCTCCCACTGCTGCGCCGCTGCTGGACCGACGACGTCGTCGAGCACCACGGCGCCTTCTACGAGGTGCCCGCCTCGCGGATGGAGCCCAAGCCCGCGCAGCCCGGTGGGCCGCCGGTGCTGCTGGGTGCGGCCGCCGAGCCCGCGCTACGCCGGGCCGGGCGGCTGGCCGACGGCTGGGTGAGCAGCAGCCGGGCCGACCTGGCCACCATCGGGCAGTCCGTGCGGGTCGTCCGGGCCGCCGCCGAGGAGGCCGGGCGCGACCCGGACAGCCTGCGGATGGTGTGCCGCGGTGCCGTCCGGGTGCGCGACAACGCCGCCCGACGGCCGCTGACCGGGACGTTCGAGCAGGTCAGGGCCGATTTCGGCGCGTTGGCCGAGCAGGGGGTCACCGAGCTGTTCGTCGACCTCAACTTCGACCCGGAGATCGGCTCGCCGGATGCCGACCCGGTCGCCGCGATGGAGCGGGCCGAGGCCGCGTTGGAGGCGTTCGCCCCGGGCCGTCGCTGACGGTGACCGCGATGTCCCCCGAAAACGCCACCGGCCAGGGGAAACGGACACGGCCCCCGCGCCGATCCTCTGCATGGGCGTGTTCGGCGGGTGCCCCCGCCGAACCCGGGTCCGCTCGCGGCGCGGTCGAGCGGACCCGGCCCCGCGTCAGTCGCGCCAGCCGGTCAGCGTCTGGCCCTTGGCGATCTCGACCCGGAAGCCGATCCCGATCTCCACGGTCTGCCCGGCCGCGACGTCCAGCTTCCAGGTGACCTCGCCCAGGTCGGTGCGCTCGGCGGGTTCCGGGGTCAGGGTCAGCTCGCGCACCTCGACCGCCTCGCTGCGCGAGACCGGCACCTGGTCGACCACCGTGATCTTCGCCTGCCGAGGGCCGAAGTTGCCCACCTTGATCCGGTAGGCCGCCTCCTGCTTGCGCTTGCCGCCCAGCACGGCCTTGCTCGCCGAGCGCCGCACCAGCTCCCGCTCCACCCGCACCCGGTCGTCGATCCCGAGCGTCAGCTCGACCTCTTCGCCCGGTGCCCAGGACACCAGCTCGGTCACACCGACGAACTCGGCGTCGTGGAAGATCGACGCCCGCCCGGGCCGCAACGTGTGTTCAGAGGTGTTGGTGACGGTCGCGCGAAGGTACGCCTCGGGCCCACGAAGGGGCACCGTGACGTGGTCTACGTCCGCCGGTAGCTCTACCGAGGCCACGGTAGTGCGGTGCGACGTACCGTCCGAGGGCACAGCTACCGGGCGCGAGGGCTGGTAGGTCGTCGCGGACACCCCGTGCTCCGCCACCGCGAACGACTCCGCGATGGGCGCGGACTGGGGCGAGTAACCGGCGGGCGCGGCAGCCATCGGCATCGGCGGCGGCCCACCGCCGTAGGCGGAGTCCATCGCCCCCCGCGCGGCCATCTTCGGCGCGACGGGCCGCTGCACGTCCAGGTACCACGGGTCCAGCTCGGGCACCTCCACGCTGTTGGCAGGCCGCGCCGTGGACAGCCGCAGGTCGCACTCGGGCCAGTCTTCACCGCTGTGCTGCGCTACCAGGCCGTACCAGGTGAGCGTCAGCGCGGACCCGGCCAAGCGGATGTCGTAGCGCGACTCCCAGCTCGCGGCGTCGACCAGGTAGGAGACCTCCAGCTCGACCGCGCCCGCCTCGGACACCGCCAGGTCAACCGCGATCGCGGTGCTGTCGGGCGTGCCGTAGGCGTCCCGGTCGTTGATCCGCCGGTCCACCTCGTCGAGCTCCTGGGCGGTCGTGCGCTGGGCCTCGAGCAGCTCACGGCGCGCGGTCAGCACCTCGCCGAGCTGGCCCGCCAGCGCGTCGGCCACGGTCGCCACGCGCGCGGGGTCGGCCTCGTCCTTGGCCAGGGCCTGGGCGAAGGTGCCGCCGGAGCGCCGGGCCAGGGTGTTGATCAGCTCGATCCTGGCCTCCAGCACGCTGTGCCGGTCGGCCAACTCCTGGAGCACCGCGCGCAGCGCGTCCCGGCGCTCCTCCAGTCCGGCCAGCGCGGCGTCCGGGGTGCGCGGGTTGCGCTCGGGCACCACGTCGACCCCCAGCACGGTGGCGGGCCCGCGCCCGCTCACCCGCACCGAGTCCGCGTGCAGGTGCGGTGGCAGACCACCGACCAGGACCCGCTGCTCACCCGGTGCGGCGTCGAGGGCGCCGCGGCGGGTGACCCGGGCCTGTCCGGGGTAGACGGTCACGGCGACGATCGGGGCATCAACTCGACTGGTCACGCCGCGAGGCTACTCATCCAGCGCGTTCGACGGCGTGGATGCGGCCGAGCAGGTCGTCCTTGAGCTCTTGTCCGCAGAACGCGGCGCGCACGCCCGTCCGGGCGATGTCGGCCAGCTCGCCCCTGCTGAGGCCGAACAGCTCGTGGCAGAGCAGGTACTCGCGGTCGAGGTCGGTGTGGAACATGCCGGGGTCATCCGTGGCCAGGGTGACCGGCACACCCGCCTCGAGCAGGCGCGGCAGTGGGTGGTCGGTGAGGTCGGGCACGGCGCGGGTGCACTGGTTCGACGTCGGGCACACCTCCAACGGGATGTTGTGCTCGGCCAGATGGCGCAGCAGCAAGGGATCCTGGACAGCGCTAACGCCGTGACCGATCCGCACGGCGTTCAACTCGCGTAGCGCCGCCCAGATCTCTTCGGGCCCCACGGTTTCCCCCGCGTGGGGGACTGCGTGCAGGCCAGCGCTGGCTGCCAAGTCGAACGAGCGCCGGAAAGCCGCCCTTGACACCCCGAGTTCCATACCGCCGAGCCCGAAACCAACGCTGCCCTCTGGCCGGTGTCGCAAGACCCAGTCGATGGTGCCCTCGCGGCTGGGCGGTTCAAGACCGCCTGGGATGTCGTAGATCCAGGCAAGCGCCACGCCGTGCTCATCGAGTGCCCTCTTACGGCCTACCGTGAGCGCTTCAGTCAGCTCTTCCGGATCAATACCGGTGGATAGATGGCCAAATGGCGTAACGGTGATTTCGGCGTAAGAGGCATTGGCCGCTGCAAGACCCGCTGCTGCGCCCAAGACGAGCGTGGTCACATCCGCGCCGGTCTTGACCAGTTTGTTCACCGTGCCGTAGACGGTGATGAAGTGCAGGAAGTCGGTGAAGTCGTAGAACCGCGCGAGCTCGTCGCGGTCGGTGGGCACGCCGTGCTCGGGGTGGCGGCGGGCGAGTTCCAATACGGTGTCGAGCGTGGCGGAACCGACCAGGTGCAGGTGCAGTTCGACCTTGGGCAGGGCGCGGACGTACTCGATCACGGCGTGGACCTCTCGGCTGGGGTGTGCGGGCGCGGGGAACCGCGCGCGTCACCAGGCGAGGTCACCGCGCTGGTGGTCCTCCCCGTAGAGGGGCAGCGGCACCAGCCAGCCGAGGATCACGGACACGCGCCCGAGTCTGGCCCAGCCCCGCGGGAGCGTCAAGCAGGCACGTCATTGTCTGCTGTGGACAGTCGGATCGGCCCTTGACACCGCCCCGACGCGGGCGCAAGGGTGCGGGCAAGTCCCCGTCGATCCCCATGGAGCACCAATGAGACGTGCGCGACCCGCCGTCATCTCCTTGCTCGCCGCCTTGCTCGTCGTGCCGCTGGCCACCACCCCGGCGGCCGCCGAGCCGGACCCGCCCGCCCCCGTCTTCGTCGACGGCCAGGCGCAGCCGGTCTTCAGCCCCACCGACGTCGTGCGCGAGTCGCTGTGGGTCAACGCCCCGGTCGACAGCGACAACGACGGCCGCGACGACCTCGTCCACGTCGAGGTCGTGCGCCCGCGCGCGACCGAGCAAGGCCTCAAGGTCCCGGTCGTCTACCAGGCCAGCCCGTACTACGCGGGCGGCAACGACGTGCCCAACCACGACGTCGACGTCGAGCTGAACGTGCCGAACGCGCGCTCCGGGGCCAAGGTCTCGCGGGTGGGCCTGGGGCCCAACCCGGCGATCACCTGGCGCTACGAGCAGTACTTCACCGCGCGCGGCTTCGCGGTGGTCTACGCCGAGTCCCTCGGCTCCGGCCTGTCCACCGGGTGCCCGACCAGCGGTGGCCGCAACGAGACCATCGGCGCCCGCTCGGTCATCGACTGGCTCAACGGCCGCGCGCGCGGCCAGGACGCCGCGGGCGCGACCGTCGGCGCGAGCTGGACCACCGGCAAGGTCGGCATGATGGGCGTGTCTTACAACGGCACCCTGCCCAACGCCGTTGCCACTACCGGTGTGCGGGGCTTGGAGACGATCGTGCCGATCGCCGCCATCTCAAGCTGGTACGACTACTACCGCGCCGACGGTGCCGTCGTCGCCCCGGGGACCTACCAGGGTGAGGACCTCGACGTGCTCGCCGAGTACGTGCACACCCGCGCGGACCGTGCGCCGTGTGCCCCGGTTATCGCCGACATCGCGGTCAAGCAGGACCGCGTCACCGGTGACTACAGCCAGTTCTGGGACGAGCGCAACTACCTCAACGACGTCAGCAAGGTCCGCGCGTCCGTGCTCGCCGTGCACGGGCTCAACGACTGGAACGTCAAGATGACGCACGTGGCGCAGTGGTACGACGCGCTCAAGCGCCAGGGCGTCGAGCACAAGATCTGGCTGCACCAGTCCGGCCACGCCGACCCGTACTCCCTGCGCCGGGACGAGTGGCTGGTCACGCTGAACAAGTGGATGTCGCACTACCTCTACGGGGTGGCCAACGGCGCGCAGGACGGTCCGCGCCTGACGATCCAGCGCGAGGACAAGTCGTGGACCGACGAGCCCGAGTGGCCCGCTCCCGGTGCCGCGCAGGCGACGCTCTACCCCGGGGCGGGCGGCGCGTCCACCGGCGGTCTCACCATCTGGCGGCCGGACCGGCGGGTGGTCGAATCGCTCACCGACGACGCCACGAAGCTCGCGTCCGCGCTCGCTTCCGCGCCCTCTTCGCCGAACCGGCTCTCCTACCTCACCCGCCCCGCGAGCACTTCCCTGCGGATCAGCGGCAAGGCTGAGGCGTACCTGCGCTTGTCGTTCAGCCGCCCGGCGGCGAACGTCACCGCGCTCTTGGTCGACCGCGCGCCGGACGGCTCGATCTCGATCGTGACCCGCGGCTGGACCGACCCGCAGAACCGCAAGAACATCAGCCGCACCGAGCCGATCCAGCCGGGCAAGGCCTACGACCTGCGGGTCGACCTGGTGCCGGACGACTACGTGCTGCAGGCCGGCCACCAGTTCGGCCTGGTCGTGCTGTCCAGCGACAACGAGTACACGCTGCGCCCCGCGCCCGGCGCCGGGGTCTCGGTGGACCTCAAGGGCAGCAACCTGACCCTCCCGGTCGTCGGCGGTCTCGACGCCCTCAAGGTCGCGGTGGGCTAGTCAGGCTGTGCCATAGGGGGATTGTGAAATCCCCCGCCCGCGTGCGGGCACTACCGCCGTCGCGGCGGCTCTCCTCGTCACCGGCGAGGAGGCCACCGCGGCGGCGGTCCCATGTCGACCACCGCGGTCGGCCCTCATGCCAAACCCGCCCAAGGTACGCCCCCGCAACGCATCCGTCACACCTCCATCCACAAAGGCCCCACCGCTCCCCAGTTCCCAACTCCCACTTTCGCGCCCACCCCGCCCGCCCGACAGTGGACCCATGACCGCGACCGACCTCCACCACGGCGACGACCTCGTCGCCGCCGTCCCCTACCTCATCGGCTACCACCCGCTCGAGTCCCTGGTGATCCTGACCCTGCGCGCGGACGACGACGTGTCCATCGGCCCCGTCGTGCGCGCCGACCTGCCGGAACCGGGCGAGGACCACGGACTCGCCCGGCACGTGGCGACCATCGTCGCCGACCACGGCGTGCACACCGCGCTGATCGTGGTGATCACGGGCAAGACGCTGGCGCACAGACCGTTCGTCGACCTGGTGACCTCGATGCTGGCCGAGGCCGACGTCGAGGTCGCCCACGCGCTCTGGACACCGTCGGTGGACCGGGGGCAACCCTGGCTCTGCTACCACGACCCGGCCTGCGCGGGCCGGGTCGCCGACCCGGACACCTCGGAGATCGCCGCCGCGTTCACCGTGGCGGGCGTGGTCAAGTACCCCAGCCGCCAGGCCATGGCGGCCAACCTGGCGCCCGACCCGCCCGCGGCCATCGCCCACCGGACCGCCCTGATCAACACCCGGGTGGCCGCGCTGCTCGACGACTGCCCACCCCTGACGGTCGAGCAAGAGCTCGCCTTCATCGACACGATCATCACCGACTTTCACACCCGCATGGAAACCGAGATATCCACAAAGGACGGAATCATCGCGGTACCCCCGCGCCCCACCACGTCCCCCGCACCGGATCCCGGCCCGCCCACCCCGCCGCCCACCGCTGCGACTCCCTCGCGGTCCACTGTGTCCATGCCGACCACCGCGGGCACGGAGACGCCCCTTCGGCCCACCGAGTCGCTCGCGGGCGGATCACCTGGTGCGCCCATCTCCGGCTCACCCGCGCCATCGACCGTCGGCGCGGAATCGCCTGCCCAGGCTGGCGATTCGCTTGTTCTCGAACCGCCCGGGCCTGCTCTTCCGAGCACTGCGGCACCCGCCGCCGGCGCGGAATCACCCGCCACAAACGGTGATTCACCTGCCCCGGCACCGCCCAGCGGCACCCCTGCCAACGGCGAAGCCAGTTCGCCCACGACCACTCGTCATCCAGCCGAGGCCCTCTCGAACGCGCGGAGACCCGCGACCTCGACACCCGAGCTGTCCCGATCTCACTCCCGATCAAGCGGCCCGCCCGGCCCGCCCGGCCCGCCCGGCCCGCCCGGCCCGCCCGGCCCGCCCGGCCCGGCCGGGTCCGCCACGGCACCTGCCCTCGGGTCGGCCCCTCGCGCTGACCCGCCCAGCACCGCCGAGATCGACACTTTCGGTGTGCGGCGCGACGAGTACTCCGCCGACCTGCCCGACGCCGAGTTCAACCGCCGCCTGATCGAGGCCGCCGCGACGCACCCGTCCGGCCCGGCCAGCCGGGACGGCGTGCCACTCCCGGACCTCACCGACGAGCAGATCGCCGACCTCGCTGTCGCCCTCAGCAACGCCGACGTCCGCGGTGAGTGCCTCACCTACGCGCTCACCGACAAGGACACCGCCGCCGCACGCCTGTGGACCCGACTGGTCCGAGCCCTGCCCGCCCCGGAACGCGCCGAGCCCGCCTGCCTGCTGGCCGTGAGTTCCTACCTGGGCGGCAACGGTGTCATGGCGCGGATCGCCCTGGACGTGGCCATCGAGGCCAACCCCGCCCACTCCCTGGCCGCGCTGCTCACCGCCGCTGTCCAGCAGGGCATCCCGATAGCCGAACTACGCGACCTCATCGCCCGCGCCGCCACCGAGGCCCAACACGACGAGAACGCCCCATGACCACGTCGCCCACAGCCACACCACTCGGTGCGAGCACGCGTTCCCGCCCGGTGGCGGTGCCGCACCCGTGCGCACCATGACCGCCGCGGTGGCGATGCGCCGCGAGTACGACATCGAAGCGCTGGGCGACCTGCGCTCGGCCGTAGACGAGGCTTGCACGCTCCTGGTGCGGCGGGCACTGCCGTTCACCGCGCTGACGGTGGCGAGGCTCGGGCCCGCAGAGCAGGCATCGCGACTTGGTCCAGCCGGCACCCGCGCATCGCGCGAACGTCAGCGGGAGCCAGTCCGGCGGGCCGCACACGATCACCAACTGTCCGGCAACTCGGGAGGCGTCCAGAGGCTTCACAGTCTGGCGGCCATAAGACGCTGCACCCGATCGTCAGGCGCGGCTGCGGGTGAACTCCCAGGCGTCCGCGACGATCGTGCGCAGGTCGGTGCGCTCGGGGGTCCAGCCCAGGTGCTCGGTGGCGGCCTCGGCCGAGGCGACCAGCACCGCCGGGTCGCCCGCGCGGCGCGGGGCGAAGTCGGCTGGGATCTCGTGGCCGGTGACCTCGCGGCAGGCTTGCACGACCTCGCGGTTGGAGAAGCCGGTGCCGGTGCCCAGGTTGTAGATCTGGTGCTCGCCCTTGGCCGCGTGCTCCAGCGCCAGCAGGTGCGCCTCGGCGAGGTCGGCCACGTGGATGTAGTCGCGCACGCAGGTTCCGTCGGCGGTCGGGTAGTCCTCGCCGTAGATGGAGATCTTGTCGCGGGTGCCCAGGGCGACCTGCAGGACGATCGGGATCAGGTGGGTCTCGGTGGTGTGCCGCTCCCCGAAGCGTCCGTAGGCGCCCGCCACGTTGAAGTACCGCAGGCTGACCGCGGCGAGGCCGTGGGCCTTGGCGTAGGAGGTGATCGCGTGGTCGATGGCGAGCTTGCTGGCGCCGTAGGTGTTGGTGGGCCGGGTCGGCGCCGTCTCCACGATCGGCACCACCTCGGGCTCGCCGTAGGTGGCCGCCGTGGAGGAGAACACCAGCCGCGGGGTGCCGGTGTCGCGCATCGCGTCGAGCAGGCGCAGGGAGGTGAGGACATTGCCCGACCAGTACTTCGACGGGTCCACCATGGACTCGCCGACCAGTGACTTCGCCGCGAAGTGCAGGACCCCGTCGAAGCCCTCGGCCAGCAGCGGGGCCGCCGCCTCGGCGATGTCGGCCTCGACGAACCGCGCGCCCTCGGGCACGGCGTCCGCGTGGCCGGTGGTCAGGTCGTCGACCACGACGACGTCGTGGCCGGTCTCCACGAGTCGGGCCGCGCACACGCTGCCGACATATCCCGCCCCGCCCGTGACGAGCAGCTTCATCGTGGTCCTCCTGCTGTTCCTGTGGTCAGTGGTCGCGCCCCGCCCCCGCCGACGGCACCGCGGCGAACAGCCGGGGCGTGGTCAGCGAGCGTTCCGCGTACGCGGCGAGCACCGCGGCCCGCACGTCGCCGTGGGCGCCGGTGGGCACCAGGGCGATCGCGGAGCCGCCGAAGCCGCCGCCGGTCATCCTGGCACCCAGCGCGCCCGCGCCGACAGCCGCGTCCACCGCGATGTCGAGTTCCAGGCACGACACCTGGTAGTCCGCGCGCAAGCTGGCGTGCGAGGCGGCCATGTCGTCGCCGATGTCGGCCACCCGACCCGCGCGGAGGGCGGCGACGGTGCGCAGCACGCGGTCGTTCTCGGTGACCACGTGCCGAACCAGTGGCCGGAGGGCGTCGGGCAGCCTGTTCAGCGCGTCGGCGAGACCGTCGAGCGGTACGTCGCGCAACGCGGGCACACCCAGCAGGCGGGCGGCCTCCTCGCAGCCCTTCCGGCGCTCGCCGTAGGCCGAGTCGGCCAGCGAGTGGCGGGCCCGGGTGTCGATCACGAGCACCTCCAGGTCGGCCGCCGCCGGGTCGAAGGGCACCAGCTCGCGGACGCCCGAGCGGACGTCGAGGAAGAGCACGTGCCCCTCGACGCAGCACAGCGACGCCGTCTGGTCCAGCAGACCGGTGGGCGCGCCCACGAAGTCGTTCTCCGAGCGCTGGACCCACCGGGCGACCTCGGCCAGGGTGGGCCCGGCGTGCTCGTCCGGCGCCACCCCCGCGAGGCCGAGCAGGGCGAGCGCGATGGCGCACTGGAGCGCGTGCGAGGACGACAGCCCCGCGCCCGCGGGGACGTCACCGACGATCACCAGGTCGGCGCCGCCGGTCACCCCCTGACCGCGCAGGACCCACGCCACGCCGGACGGGAACGCCGCCCACCCGGTGACCGAGCCGGGCTCCAGGTCGGCGACCGCCACGGGGTCGGCGCGCTGGGGGACCCCGTCGTCGCCGACGGTGGTGACCACCAAGAGACCGTCGGCCCGGGGCGCCGCCGCCACCGCGATCCGGTACGGCAGCGCGAACGGGAGGACGAAGCCGTCGTTGTAGTCGGTGTGCTCACCGATCAGATTCACCCGACCGGGGGCCGACCACACCCCGGACGGGGCACGCTCGTGCAGCCGCTGGAACTGCTCGGCGGCCCGGTCGGCCTGGCTCACTGCGAACGGGCCAGGACCGCGTGCAGCACCGTCGGGGCCAGCTCGGCGGTGTTGCCCGCGCCGGTGATCTCGATCGAGTTCCCGTCCCCTTTGGACGGTCCGACCGAGATCACGTTGCCGGGCAGGATGCCCACCGCCTTGAGCTCGGCCATCATGTCCGGGTCGAGCTGGATGTGCTCGGCGATCCGCCGGATCTCCACCTTGCCGCCGCCGCGCCGGGCGACCTCGTCGACGCGCACCAGGCCCGCCTCGACCGGCGGGGCGGGCTCGCCCTCGCCGAGCTTGTCCAGACCGGGGATCGGGTTGCCGTACGGCGAGGTGGTCGGGTGGCCCAGGAGCTTGACAAGCTTGCGCTCCACGGCCTCGCTCATCACGTGCTCCCAGCGACAGGCCTCGCTGTGCACGTGCTCCCACTCCAGGCCGATCACGTCGACCAGCAGGCGCTCGGCCAGCCGGTGCTTGCGCATCACGGCGATGGCCAGGGAGCGGCCGTGGTCGGTGAGCTCGAGGTGCCGGTCGCCCGCGACGACGACCAAGCCGTCGCGCTCCATCCGACCCACCGTCTGGCTCACCGTGGGGCCGCTCTGGCCCAGGCGTTCGGCGATGCGGGCACGCAGGGGGACGACGCCCTCCTCTTCGAGTTCGTAGATAGTGCGGAGGTACATCTCGGTGGTGTCGATGAGATCGTTCACGCCGGTTCCCCTTCGTCACCTCCATGTTAGTCGCTCGCCCCGACAGAGCAGCGCGCCAGTAGCAGTCAGTGACCAAAGTCCCCGGCCGGCAGGATGGGCCGGTGGTCGCGGCCGACGCCCGCCCGGTGTCGACCGCCGAACTGGTGGCGCTGCCGGGCCCACCCCAGCCCCCGCGCGGGCTCGACATCCGCCGGTACTCGGCCGGTCCGCCCGGGCGGTGACCACGCGCCGGGCACCTCCCGGCGCGGTGCCCCCGACGCCGACTGGCGGCCGTTCAGGTGGGCGGCACCCGTTGCCCGACTCGGCCAGTCAGGTAGGGCAGGTTGGTGGGGTCAGGTAGGGCAGGTTGGTGGGTCAGGTCGAGGGGAGGCGGCCGGCCAGGCGGCGGCGCGATGGGAGCGCGACCGGGCCACACCTGCTCGCTGGTCCGAGCCTGCTCGCCTACCTCACCTACTCGCGGGCCGACCAGCTAACCAGGCTGCCCGCCGCGGCCCCGTCGAGCCGGTCGGTCAGCTGCCTGTAGGCCGCATTGAGCACCCAGTGGGGCGCCGATTCGGTGCTCGCGCGCGGGTCTCGGCTGCTGGTGGTGGCGGGCGTCGATCACGCTGCCACCGGCTGTGATCTGGGCATAGGGTGCTGGGCATGGGTGATCGAGCGGACGCGGCGGCTGTGGTCTGGGATCCGGCGTTGTTGGGGTACGACCTCGGTGGGGACCACCCGTTCAACCCGGTCCGGTTGGAGCTGACCATCCGGCTGGCGCGGGCGTTGGGGGTGCTGGACGGGGTCGAGTTCCTGGCGCCCCAGCCCGCTGACGACCACGACCTCGAACGCGTCCACGACGGCGGTTACCTCGCCGCCGTCAAGGAGGCGCCGGGGGTGTCGTGGGATGTGGGGCACGGGTTGGGCACGTCGGACAACCCGGTGTTCGACCGGATGCACGCGGCGTCCGCGTTGGTGGTGGGTGGGTCGTTGGTGGCGGCCAAGGCGATCGCCGCCGGGACCGTCGACCGGGCGGTGAGCATCGCGGGCGGGCTGCACCACGCGATGCGGGACCGGGCGGCGGGGTTCTGCGTGTACAACGACTGCGCGGTCGCCATCTCCTGGCTGCTGGACAACGGGTTCGACCGCGTCGCCTACATCGACGTCGACGTGCACCACGGCGACGGGGTGCAGGCGGCCTTCTACGACGATCCGCGCGTCCTCACCGTCTCCCTGCACCAGCACCCGGCGACGTTGTGGCCCGGCACGGGCTCGGTCACGGAGCTGGGCACCGGCGCGGCCCAGGGCACCTCGGTCAACATCCCGCTGCCGCCGGGCACCCGGGACCCCGCGTGGCTCAGGGCGTTCCACGCGACCGTGCCGTCACTGCTGGCGGCGTTCCGCCCACAGGTCCTGGTCACCCAGTGCGGTGTGGACACCCACGAGGAGGACCCGCTGGCCGACCTCTCGCTGTCGGTCGACGGCCACCGCGAGATCTATCGGACCCTGCGCGACCTCGCGAACCGCCACGCGGGCGGCAAGTGGCTCGCCACCGGCGGTGGTGGCTACCAGCTCCTGCGCGTCGTCCCCCGGTCGTGGACCCACCTGCTGGCGACCGCCCTCGACCGGGACATCCCAGTCGACACCCCACTCCCCGCCGAGTGGGTCAGCACCGTCCGCAAAGCCGCCCCGAGAGCGGAACTCCCCCTGTCGATGGGCGACCACCGCCCCACCTCCTTCGAACCCTGGGGCGGCGGCATCTCGGACCCGGTCGACACCGCCATCCACGACGTCCGGGCCGCGGTGTTCCCCCTGCACGGCCTCGACCCGGACGACCCGAGGGACTGACATGGCGACCACCCCAAGCCCGGCCACCGACCGCCCCCGCGACGTCCGCGGCACAGACTCCGGCCACTTCGGCGCCGCCCCCATGACCACCGCCACCGCCATCGCGTCCGCGGCCGAACTCCGCCACCACGAACTCGGGGACTGAACCATGGACGCTCCGCAGCGCGACCCGTTCGGTTATCCGCGCCGGTGGGAGGCCGACGTGGTCCTCTCCGACGGTGGCACCGTCCACTTGCGACCCATCGTCCCCACCGACGCCGAGGCGTTGCTCGCCTTCCACGCGCGGCTGTCCGAGCGCACCCGGTACTTCCGCTACTTCGGGCCCTATCCGCGCATCCCAGACAAGGATCTGCGACGTTTCAGCACCGTCGATCACCATGATCGGGTGGCTTTCATCGCCTTGTTGGGTGATGACATCGTCGCTGTCGGTCGGTACGAGCGGTTGCCGGACAGTGACTCCGCCGAGGTCGCGTTCGTGGTGCAGGACGCCCACCAGGGGCGCGGTCTGGGGTCGATCCTGCTCGAGCACCTCGCCGCCGCCGCGCGGGAGCGGGGGTTGGGGCGGTTCGAGGCGGAGGTGCTGGCCGAGAACGGGCAGATGGTCCGGGTGTTCCGCGACGCCGGGTACCAGGTCAGCCGGGTGTTCGACGAGGGCGTGCTGCACCTGGAGTTCGACATCGACCAGACCGCCGCCTCGGTGGAGGTGGCCCACTCGCGGGAGCAGGCCGCGGAGGCGCGCAGCGTGCACAACCTGCTGCACCCGCGCTCGGTCGCGGTCATCGGCGCCTCCACCGACCGCGCCAAGGTCGGCAACGCCGTGCTGGTCAACCTGCTCGCTGCCAACTTCGCCGGGCCGGTCTTCCCGGTCAACGCCGAGCACACCTCCGTCCGCGGTGTCCGCGCCTACCCGACCGTGCTCGACATCCCTGATCCGGTGGACCTCGCGGTGGTCGCAGTCCCGGCCGCCGGGGTAGACGAGGTGATGGACGCCTGCCTGGCCAAGGGGGTCAAGACCCTGGTCGTGGTGAGTTCCGGCTTCGGCGAGACCGGGCCGGACGGTCGCGGGGCCGAGCGGCGGCTGGTGGACGAGGCCCGCGCGCACGGCATGCGCGTGGTCGGGCCGAACGCGCTCGGCGTGGTCAACCTCGACCCCGCCGTCCGCCTCAACGCCACCCTGGCGCCGACGCTGCCCAGGCCAGGGCGCACCGGGTTCTTCTGCCAGTCCGGTGCCCTGGGTACCGCTATCCTCGCCGACGCGGCCGCACGCGGTCTTGGACTGTCCACTTTCGTCTCCGCCGGTAACCGTGCCGACGTCTCCGGCAACGATCTGCTCCAGTACTGGGAGACCGATCCCGCTACCGATGTCGTCTTGCTCTACCTCGAGTCGTTCGGCAATCCGCGCAAGTTCGCGCGGTTGGCGCGCAGACTTGGGCGCCACAAGCCGATTGTGATGGTCAAGTCCGGTCGCAATACCGTTCTGCCAGCGCTTGCGGCTACCGGTGTCGCGGTAGACGAACCGAGCGTGCAGGCGCTCTTCGAGCAAACGGGTGTTATCCGCGTCGAATCTATCGCGCAGCTCTTCGACGCCGCGCTGCTCTTGGCGCATCAACCGCTACCGCCGGGTGACCGGGTCGCGGTTGTGGGCAACTCCTCGGCGATCGGTGTGCTGGCCGCCGACGCGGCGCTCGGTCAGGGTCTCATCCTCGCGGGCGACCCGGTCGACGTGGGCGCGCAGGCGGGGCCAGAGGAGTTCGCCGCTGCGGTCGCGGCCGAGTTGCGCCGGGAAGACGTCGATTCGCTCATCGTGGTGTTCGTCCCGCCCGTGGCCATTCCCGGCACTGCCTACGCCCGAGCGTTGCGCGAGGCCGCCGCCGACCTCCCCGAGGCAGTCAGCAAACCGGTCGTGTCCACCTTCCTTGCCGCGGAGGGGATTCCCGCCGAACTCGCGGTCGCGGGCCCCGATGGCGCACCTGGTCGCGGCTCCATCCCGTCGTACCCGAGCCCGGAACGCGCGGCCCTCGCGCTGGCCCGGGCGACCAGCTACGCGCGTTGGCGGTCGGCGCCCGCGGGCAAGCTCGCCCGTCCGGAGGGGCTGGACCCGGACGGCGCGGCCGTCGTCGTGCGCGCCGCACTGTCCGGTGTGGATGGTGATGTCGAACTGACCGACGAGCAGGTCCTCGCCCTGCTCGCCTGCTACGGCATCTCCGTCATGCCCTACCGGGTGGTCGGTGACGCCGACGCCGCGGTGGCCGCGGGCGCCGAGGTGGGCCTGCCGGTGGTCATGAAGACGGCGAGCAAGCGCTACCGGCACCGCAGCGACCTGGTCGGTGTGCGGCTGGACCTGACCACCGACGACGCCATCCGCAACGCCTACCACGACCTGCGCGGGGTGTCCGGTGTGGACGACGTCTACGTGCAGCGGATGGCGCCCAAGGGGAACTCGTGCACCATCGGCCTGCAGGACGACCCGTCGTTCGGCACGGTCGTGTCCTTCGGCCTGGCGGGCATGATCAGCGACCTGCTGGGCGACCGCGCCCACCGGGCCCTCCCGCTCACCGACACCGGCGCCGCGGGCCTGGTCCGCGCGCCGAAGGCCGCGCCGCTGCTGGCGGGCTACGGCGGCGGCGAGCCCGCGGACCTGACCGCCCTCGAGCAGCTGGTGCTGCGGATCGCCGCGCTGGCCGAGGACTTCCCCGAGGTCCGCGCGCTGGCCCTGGAACCCGTCCTGGCGTCGGCGGCGGGCGCCTTCGTCACCGGCGGCCGGGTCACCGTGGGCCCGCCCCCGTCCCGCCACGACACCGGCCCGCGCAGGCTCCGCCCGGTCCCGCCCTCGGCAGGCAGGCAAACCTGAACCCCCGGGACCGAACAAGGCGGCTGAACGCCTGGCCGGCCCCGCCGAGGCGGAGCCGGCCAGACGTGCCCCGGCCAGGTGGTCTACACCGACACCGACACGAACCTCTCGCCCGAGGTGTTCACGATCTCCACCGCCGACACCGACTCCGGCGCGATCAGGGCCGCCCCGTCGAGGTTCGTGCCCTCGGCCGCGCCCTTCTTCGACACGACCCAGCTGCCCGCCTCCTCGCGGGTACCGTCCGCGCCGACCACGACGATCCGGCAGCGCTGGCCCTCCGGGATGCCGGTGACCGAGACGTTGAGCCGCACCCAGCCCGGGGCAGGCACCACGGCGGCGGTAAGCCGCGCCCCGGTGCGCGGGTCAGCGCCCGAGAGCATCTTGGTCCCCTCTGGACGGACCTCGCCGGGCGTCACGGTCACCGTCGGCAGCGCTACCTCGGTCGAGCCAGTCGAACGCCCGATCACCACTCCCGCGCCGAGCACGACCGCGGCCACCACAGCCGCCGCCACACCCGTGACCACCAGACCGCGGTTGCGCTTCGCCGCGGACTCCGCGCGCACCTGGTGCAACGTGCGCATCAGCAGCAGGTCGCCGTCATCCGGGGGCCCGTGCAGCAACGCCTCCTCCGGCAGGTCTCCTGCCATGTCCCGCACCTCCTCCAGGGCGGCCAGTTCGGCGCGGCACTCGCCGCAACCCGCCAGGTGCTCTTCGACGGCCTGGCGCTCGTCGGTGTCCAGCACGCCCAGCGCGTAGGCGCCGAGCATCGGTGTCTCGTGCGTGCTCATGCCGACACCCCTTCCAGTGCGCCGCGCCGCCCGGCCATCGCCACGCGCAGCGCCTGCAGGGCGTAGTGCGACCGGGATTTGACCGTGCCGGGGGCGATCCCCAGCTCCGCGGCGGCCTCCGCCACGCTCCGGTCGCGGAAGTAGATCTCCAGCAGCACCCGTCGGTGGTCCTCGGAGAGCCCCTCGATCGCGGCCAGCACGCTCATCGAGTCAACCACCCGCTGGGAGTGGTCGCGCGAGACCGGCACCGTGGTGGGCGACTCGGCCACCTCGGTGGGCCGGGCGGCCTTGGCCCGCACCTTGTCCACGATCAGGTTCCGGGCCACGGTGAACAGCCAGGCGCGGACCGATCCCTCCTTGTCCAGCAGCGCGTCCGCGTGCCGCCACGCCCGCACCAGGGTCTCCTGGACGACGTCCTCGGCGGCCGCGCGGTCGCCGGTGAGGCGCACGGCGTAGGCCAGCAGGGCCTTGCCGTGCTCCTCGTAGAGCGAGCGCACCAGCGCCTCGTCCCTCGATGTCGCCCGTGCCCGGGCGAACAGCCTCGCCATGCCGACTCCCTGTCCAAACGGCGTCCGGTTGCGCTTCCCCCCTGACACGGCCGCCGGGCCGGGGTGGTTCGAAGCGATTTCCGACTAGCAGACCCGACCCTGGTTCACGCAGGTCACGACCTCGTCCATGGCCTTGTCGGTGCGCACGTTCACGAAGTGCGCGTGGTCGGAGGCGGACGCCCGGTCGGCCACCTCCGGGAAGCTGTCGATGCTGAACAGGGCGTCCGGCGCCAGGTCGTAGCCGACCTCGATCCGCAGCCTGGGCACCGGGAAGCTGCCGTGCGGGCAGGAGCCGTCGGCGCTGGGGAAGCGCAGGTGGGCCTTGTGGTCGGGGCTGTCGGTGCTCCGGCCGTCCCAGCAACTCGGGAAGTCGAAGACGCGCAGCGTGCGGGAACCGGACGGGCAGCGCGGGTACGAGGTGGTGCGGCGGTCGTCGAACCCCGCGCACGTCCAGGTGGCGCGCGCGCCCGGGCCCGCCTTGGCGTCGCCGGTCACCGTGCGCAGGAACCGGGGCATGCCCACCACCTCGCTGACCGGGCTGCCGAGGAAGGTGATCCGCACCGAGTCCGGCGTGCGCGGGCTGTCGTGGTGGCCGCCCAGGCGCAGCACCGGCCAGTAGTAGGTGGAGGCGTCGCCGTCGCGGCAGGACGTCGGCGCCGCGGCCAGGGAGGCGTTCGTGCTGAACGCGTCGGTGGACTCGTTGCCCACGTAGTCGTGCAGGTGGTGGGCGCCGTCGCGGACGCCGGGGGAGGCGACCAGGTTGTCGGAGTTGCGGTGGCCCTCGCGCCCGCAGTCGACGGTGTAGCTGCCGGCGGCAGCGCCGCGGCCGACCGCCGGGGCCGGGGTGGGGGCGACATCGCCGATGTCGACGCGGGACTCCGGCGGGGCGCCCGCGCAGGCGGCGGTCAGCACGCCGACGGCGAGCAGCGTGCTGAGACGGATCACGCGATCACTCTGGTACCGGGCCACAGCCGACCAGTGAACACGATCATGCCCCCCGATGGCACCGTGATGAACGACCCCACAGCGCACGACTCCCCGCGCGGGGCGGCCGTCGCGGCGACGGGTGCCGCCGCGACGGCCGCGGTCCAGGACGGTAGGGGGTGCCCGTCCTGGACCGGCCTCACCAGAGGTCGACTTCCTCGTCGTCCTCCGGTTCGGCGGGTCGTGGGCGCCGCGGCAGGCGCACCGGTGCCCGCGGGGCCCGCGCGCGCTCCTCGGCGGCGTAGTGCTCGCCGTGGTCCTCGGCGCCACCGGGGTCCGGGTTCTCCTCGTCCGGCAGGAACATGTTGACCATGCGCATGGCCTCGGTACCCACGCCCATCGGCGCGAACGCCGCCGCCGCCTGGTGGGTCGCGCGGGTCCGGGCGGCGGCCACCGTTCGCATGATCACCGCGGTGAGCCGGGCCGGGCCCAGCTCGCAGGCCCGGTGGCCCAGCCGCAGGTCCTCCAGCGCGCCGGTCAGCCCGAGGGTGACCGTGACCGACCCGTCCGGCGCGGTCAGCACCACCCGGTCGGTCGCCAGCCGCTCGGCCAGCTCGGTCGACCGCGCGCGCAGGTCGGCCACCTCCCGCAGCGCCTGCTCGAGCGGCGCCGGGTCCTGGTCGGCGCTCACGGCGCCGTCGCCAGGATGGTGTCGAGCCGCTGGGTGATCCGCTCGTTGTCGCTGGGCGCCAAGCTCAGCCAGTGGTCGTCGAGGATCACCAGGTAGCGGCCCGCCGCGGTGTCGAACCAGCACACCACCGGGTGTGCCCGCGAGCGGCCCGCGCTGACGCCGAACTGCCCGCCCGCGACCCGGGACTCGGCCAACTCGCCGAGCACGGCGTAGTCCGGGTTCGGCACACCGGACTCCAGGACGCCGGATCCCGGCCCGCTGTCCTCGCCGGTCAGCTCGGCCACCGCCACGGATACCGCGTGTCCAGGGCCGGGTTGTCCCGCGGGTAAGAGGTCGACCACCGCCCGCGGCAGCTGCGCGTGGCGCAGTTCGCGCAGTGTCACGGTGTCGTCGGCGTGCACGACCGCCAGCGCGCCCGCGCCGTCACGCACCGCGCCCAGCGCTCGGAACGGTCCGCCCGGACCGAGCGCGGGTGAATCGGTCGGTAGGTGACCTACCGCGTCGACCGCGTAGCGCGGCGCGGCGAGCACGGTGAACAGATCGATGAGCAGTCCGTCCGGGCCTCGACCGGTCCACAGCCCGCGCTCCGCCAGGCCGTCGCGCACGCGCTCGGTGATCTTGGCACGCTCGGCCGCGGTAGCGCCGACGCTCGGCACGTCCAACGGGTAGGGCAGCCTGCCGAGCCGCTGCGTGGACCAGAGCACGTCGAACTCCTCGGTGCTGAGCCGGATCGCGGTCACTCGCGGACCCAGCTCTTGGGTGTGAACGTGGCGCCGATGACCGCGGGGGCCACCCGCTCCTCGTCCTCGAAGATCGACTCGCCCCGCACGTACGGCGCGGACTTGCGCTCCTTGTCCGGCTCACCCTTGCTCCCGCCGCCGCCCGCGCCGCCGGGGAAGCCCGACTGGCCCGCGCCCGGCTGGGCCCCGCGCGCCGGTGCGCCGCCTGGTTGGCCGGGTGCCCCGGCGACCACCCGGGCGCCAGACCCGGGACCGCTCTGCCGAGCCGCGCCGCCGGCCGGACCGCCTGTCGGGCCGAAGCCCGCGACCCCGGAGCCCCCGCCCGGCGAGCCCACGACGCCTGACCCGGGTCCACCCGGCCCCGGTCCGCCGAAACCCGTCGGGCCGAAGCCTGCTGGGCCGAAGCCGCCTGCCCCACCTGGGCCGAGTCCATTGGGGACAATCCCGCCGGGGCTGAAGCTGTTGGGGCCGAGGGATTGTGGCCCGCCCAGGGTAGAGGCCGAGACCGGCGGGAAGGTCGACGCCGTGCTGGTCGCGGTGTACTGCGGCGGGTACGGCGCCCCGGACCGGTCCGGCGGGGTCCACTCGCCGCCGGAGGCCGGGTCGAACAGGTCACCGGACAGCGCACCCTGGTCACCCGCCGTCAGGTCTTCACCGCCACCCGACGGGTTGTCGAAAGCGTTCCCGCCCAACGGGTTGGTGCCGAGCGCGTCTGCACCGGCCGCGATGAGCCGCTCGCCCAGAGCCGTGGTGGCGCCCAGTACCGTGGTGTCGTTCGCCGTCGTGGGCAGGGCCGTGTCGGGCGGTAGGGCGAACACCGGCAGCGCCTCGTCGACCGCGCGCGAGTTGGTCTCCAGCTCGGTCATCACCTCGACGGCCCGCTCGTGGCCGGAGCGGGACAGCTCGTTCATCCGCTGCAAGTCCTGCAACGTGAGCAGGAAACCGCCGATGCCGCCGACACCGAAGCTGCCGAACAGCACCGACGGCCAGCTGAACTCGACCGGTTCCGGCATGCTCGCGCGGGCCCGCTCGGCGTGCGCGCCCTGTTCGCCCAGCCGCACCGAGATCGTGGTCGCCGTCGCGGCGGTCTCCCCGCCCCAGTCCGCGAGGGTCGTGGTCGAGGCGCGAGCGGCGGTCGCCGCCTCGCCCTGCCAACCGGACTCGGTCCCGCGCACCGCCTCGGCGAACCGGGTCGCCGAGGAGACCATCGTCGCGCCGAGCTGCTCCCACTCGTGCGCCACGGCCGCGGTGGCGCCGGGGTCGAGGTCGGCGTGCACGGAGAAGTGCAGTTCCAGGTGCGAGCGCGCGGCCCAGTTCACCGGGTCGGTCAACACCAGGTCGGTCCCCATCCGGGCGCTCATCAGGCGTCCACCGTCCGCAGGGACCAGGCGCGTTCGTGGTCGGTGTCCTGGTAGTCCGCCATCGCGCTCGTGACGGCCGTCGTCGCCGCGGCCAGCACCTCGACGTAGCGGCGCAGCACGACCACGAACGAGGTGTCGTCGCTTTCCGCGCGGCGGCGGAACTTCCCCGCCATCGCGACGCCGATGTCGTTGCGACCCAGGGGAATCGAGCACGCCAACGCCTGCGCGCGCTCCAGCCAGCCGTTCGCGTCGTCGGACTGCCCGCGCAGTGCGGAGACCAGCCGCGCGCCTGCTCCCGGCTCGATCGTGACCCGTCCCGCGCGGATGTCGTTCGTCAGCGCGACCACGCCGCTGATCGCCGCCCGCATCGCGGCGCCGCGCAGCGCGGTCGCCCCATCGGAGAGGGGAATGACCTGCGGCGCCTCGACCACTGGGTCGTCCGCGGCCGTCTCGATCTCGGGTTCGAAGTCTTGCACGGTTCTCCTTGCCGGTCAGGGGTGACGGGGGTTGTCGCGCTGGGCCTGCCTGCCCCGTTCGGCGGACCACTTGATGTCCGAGAGCTCGACCACGCCCTTGGTGACCGCCTTGCCGACCCAGCCGATCCACTCCTTGGAGCTGTCCAGGTCGGCGGTCTTGCGCAGCCACGGGTAGTGCTTGGCCAGCAACGCGTTGGTCTTGATCCGCTCCTCGCCGCGCTTGAGCAACGCCCAGGAGTTGGGCGCGCGCGTCTTGAGCACGTGCTCGTGGTACTTGAGCCAGGGCCCGGAATACGGCTTGGGCGGCGTTGGCGGTGGTTTCGCCACCGGTGTGGTCACCGAGGTGAGCGACGGCGTCCTGGTGACCGGCCGGACCGTGACCGGCGCGACCGTGGACGCCGTGGTGGTGGACGCGGTGGTGGTGAGCGGTGCCGTCGTGGTCCGGACCGGGGTCGGTGGGCGGGTGGTCCCGGCGGCGCCCGCGCTGCCCGGCCGCACCTGGCCGGTCTTCGACAGCGAGGTCATCCGGGCCGCCGAGCGGCTCATCAGACCCATCGCCTTGGCGATCTTGGCGAACGCCGCGCCGAGGACCGTGGCCATCCGCACGCCCAACCAACCCAGGAACCCCACGATCGAGGTGCCGCCGGTGATCGGGGCCAGCGCCAGCGCGGTGAGACCGGCCGCGATGGCGTCGCCGACCAGTGTGGTGATCAGGTCGCGGACCAGCGAGCGCACCACCGACACCGCCGCCGCGCACCCGTGCACGATGTAGCCGATGGTCTCCGTGGTCGCCGCCAGGGCCCGCAGCTCCAGGTGGTGGAACTTCATCGCCGGCTTGCAGCTCTCCGCCGCCAAGCCCTGCCAGGGGTCGATCACCGACCGGCCCGCGTCGAACCGGGCGTCGACCTCGGTGAAGGTCTCGGCCAGCGCGTGCGTGTTCTGCGCGACCAACTGTGCCTGGTCGGGATCGCCCGCGACCCAGGTGAGCAGCGTCCTGGTCGGCTCGAAGTGCTCCACCACCCAGCCCAGGCCCGCCGAGATCAGCGAGCCAAACGGGTTGAACACGAACTTGACCACGTCGAAGGCCAGCGCGACCACGTCCACGCCGATCTCCACGCCGAGCCGGGCGACGTCCTCGCCCTGCGCGGCCCGGATCGCGCCGATGTCCCCGATCAGGTTCGCGCCGGAGTCGAAGATCCCCGCGCCCGCCGTCGCGCTGGTCCGCGGCGCGGTCAGGTTCGGGGTGGTCACGCGGTGGTGAAGCTGTCGGCGGCGTCGAGGTCGGTGCCGACGTACCGCGCGACGATCGCGCGCAGCTCGTCGGCGTCGTGGCGCAACTTCGCCGACCGCTGGGCGCAGGACTGCTCCAGGCTGTCCATCGCGATGTGGGCGACGCCGCCGAACACCTGGCCGAGCAAGTAGCCCCAGGCCTGCGGGGCCCAGTGGTCACCCATCCGGGCGGCGGTGTCGCGCACCCAGGTCGCGGCTTCGTCGAGGGTGCCCGCCATCGCGGTCAGGTCGGCCGGGGACACCCGGACCTGCTGGGGGTTCGTCATCTTCCCTCTCAAGTGGACAGTCAGGGGCGGGCGGAGATGTAGCGGGTGCCGTCGGCGCCGACGACCTCGACCGCGGCGACGGCGCCGAGCCGGACCGCCGCGGCTCCGCTCAGCTGGGCGGGCGCGGGCGCCGAGACCCAGCTCGCGGCCTGTTCCCGTACACCGCCGGTGGTGACCACGACGAGCGCGCAGCGCTTGCCGTCGGGAACCCCGGTGACCGTCGCGGTCACCCGCACCCAACCGTTCTCCGAGGTCAGCGCGGCGGTCAGTCGGACACCGGTCGTCGGGTCGGTGCCGAACACCTCGGTGGGCGGCAGCGCCTGGGCCGGTGGTGGCACCTCGGGGGGAGGCGGGGGACTGGTCGTCGTCGGAGTGGTGGTCGGGGTGCTGCTCACCGCGGTCGGTTCCGCTGCCGCGGTCGGGCTGGTGCTGGTCGGGTGGCTCGCACGCGGTGGTGTCGCGGTGCGGGATGTCGGGTCAGCGGGCCGCGCGGCCGAGTGGGTCGTCGCGGCGGCGGTTGGTTCCCGTCCGACGGACGGCTGCTGCGGCGGTTGCTCGGCGACCGCGCGCTCGGGCGCCGACCGCCCGACGAGCACACCGACGCCCACCGCGGCGGCGACCACCACTCCGGCGGCAGCCGCGGTCAAGATCCGCACCCGGGTTCGCCGGGCCCCGGCCTCCGCGCGGACTTGCCGCAGCGTCCGCCGCAGCAGCAGGTCGTCGGTGGGCCTGGTGCGCAGCAGGGCCTCGGGTGGCAGCGCCTCGGCCAGCTCCAGCATCGCCCGCACCGCGTCCAGTTCGACTCGGCAGGGCGCGCAGCCCGCCAGGTGCAGCTCGGTCACGCGGCGCTCCTCGTCGTCGAGCACGCCCAGCGCGTACGCGCCGAGCGGCGGGCAGCCCCGGGTGCTCATGCGGGGGTCCTCTCCGGTGCGCCCACCATCGCGAGCCGCAGCGCTTGGACCGCGTAGTGCGACCGGGACTTGACGGTGCCCGGCGTGATGCCCAGCGCGCGGGCCGCGTCCGCCACGCTCCGGTCGTGGAAGTAGATCTCCACCAGGACCCGGCGGTGGTCCTCCGAGAGCCGCTCGATGGCCGCCAGCACGCTCATCGAGTCGACGACGCGCTGCGCGTGGTCGACCAGCACCGGGTCGAAGGCGGGCGACTCGGCCACCTCCGCGGGCCGCGCGGACCGGGCCCTGACCCGGTCGATGACCAGGTTCCGGGTCACGGTGAACAGCCACGCGCGCACCGAGTCGGCGTTCGCCGCCAGCGCGCCCGCGTTGCGCCAGGCCCGCACGAGCGCCTCCTGCACCACGTCCTCGGCCGCCGCGCGGTCGCCGGTGAGCCGGGTCGCGTAGGCGAGCAGCGGTTGGCTGTGGTCCTCGTAGAGCGAGCGCACGAGTGCCTCGTCCGTCGAGGTCGTCTTGGCCGGGCCGAACAGCCTCGCCATCCCCGACTCCCTGTCCTCCGGCGTGCGGTGGGCCTCCCTGCTGACACGGATGGCGGGGCGTGCCGGTTCGAAGTGGAGCGCAGCTGTTGTCCAGACCACACGGGACAACCGCGGCGGCGGCTCCGCGCGTCTCGGGCGCGTTCTAGTTGCGGTCCAACAACATCCCGACGCCGAGCCCGGCGGCGCCGCTGACCCCGGCCACGCCGAACCGGCCCGCCCGGCGCTCCAGCTCCGCCACGCAGCCGCCCACCATGATCGCGCCGGTGGCGCCGAGGGCGTGCCCCATCGCGATGGTGCCGCCGGAGGGGTTGAGCCGCTCCGGGCCCACGTCGAGGTCGCGGCGCAGCCGCAGGCACAGCGCGGCGAACGCCTCGGCGAACTCGAACACGTCGACCTCGGCGGGCAGCACGTCCGCCCGGAGCATGGCGCGCTCCATCGCCGCCTGCCCCGCGGTCAGCATCGTCACCGGGTCGTGCGCGACCACCGACGACGCCACGATCCGCGCCCGCGGCGCCAGACCGAGCACCCGGGCGGCGCGGTCGTCGCCGATCAGCAGCAGCGCGGCGCCGTCGGCCAGGGCGGGGGAGGTGCCGACGGTGTGCAGGTGCTCGATGCGCTCGGGCCAGGCCCGGCTGGACAGCGCCAGCTCGTCCTGGCCGTCGGCGCCGATCCCGGCGAACGCGGGCGGCAGCGCGGCGAGGGCGTCGCGGCTGGTGTCCGGGCGGACCAGTTCGTCGTGGTCGAGCCCGCCGAGCGGGACCACGACGTCGTCGAACGCGCCCGCCCGCCACGCCGCGGCGGCCTTGTGCTGGGACTCCAGCGCGTAGCCGTCGAGGTCCTCGCGGGTGTACCCGTCGATGGTGGCGTTGAGGTCGGCCGCCACGCCCATGTGCACCGACCCGGTGCGCCGCACCACTTCCACATCAGTCCACAGTGGAGCGCGATCGGCGAACACCGGCACCCGGGAGCCGCTCTCCACTCCGCCGGCCACCGCCAGACCGAGCTCGCCGCCGCGGATCCGGGCCGCGACCTGGGCGACCGCGTCGATGCCGGAGGCGCAGAACCGGTTGATCGTCAGCCCGGGGACCCCGTCGCCCCAGCCCGCCAGCAGCGCCGCGGTCCGGGCGAGGTTGCCGCCCTGCTCGCCGACCTGCGACGCGCACCCGAGGACGACGTCCTCGACCGTGCCCGGGTCGAGCGCGGGGACGCGGTCGGTCAACGCGCTCAGCAGCCCGGTGACCAGGTCGAGCGGGGTCAGGTGGTGCAGTCCGCCGCGCGCGCTCGCCCGGCCGCGGGCGGTGCGGACGTAGTCGAGCACGTACACCTCGCCGCGCACCGCACACCCCCTTCGAACACCCCTCCGCCGGAGCCTGGCCTGGTCACTCTGCCAGTTGTAGTCTCGTTTTCCCGGGACTGGCAAGCAGCGCCGGGAAAGGGAGGGTGGCGCATGGTCGCGGTGCTCGGCGGTTACCAGACCGACTTCGCCAGGAACCTCACCCGAGCCGGTGGCGAGGTGTCCGACCTGGTCGCGGAGGTCGTCGAGGGCACGCTGGCGGCGGCCGGGACCGGGCCGGGGGAGGTCGGCGTGATCCACGTCGGCAACGCGTTCGGCCAGCTGTTCACCGGCCAGGGCCACCTCGGTGCGATGCCCGCCACAGTGTGCGACGAGCTCTGGGGCGTGCCCGCGTCCCGGCACGAAGCGGCCTGCGCCTCCGGCGGGGTGGCGCTGCTGGCGGCGATGGCCGACCTGGAGTCCGGCCGCTACGACCTGGCCCTGGTGCTCGGCGTCGAGATCGAGCGGACGGTGTCCGGCGACCAGGCCGCGCGGCACCTGGGCGCGGCGGCCTGGGTCGGGCACGAGGGGGCGGGGGCCACCTACCTGTGGCCGCACATGTTCGGCGAGCTCGCCGAGGAGTACGACCGCCGCTACGGCCTCGACGGCGCGCACCTCAACGCCATCGCCGAGCTGAACCTGCGCAACGCCCGGGCCAACCCCAACGCCCAGACCCGCGCCTGGACCTTCCCCGCCGCGGGCTTCACCGACGACGACACCGCCAACCCGGTCGTCGAGGGCCGGGTGCGCAGGCAGCACTGCAGCCAGGTCACCGACGGCGCCGCGGGCGTGGTGCTCGCCTCCTACCGCTGGCTGCGCGAGCACCGCCGCCCGGGCATCTCCCGGGTGCTGGGCTGGGGCCACCGCACGGTCGGCCTCCCGCTGGCGGCCAAGCTCGCCCGCAGCGCCGACGAGCCCTACGTGCTCCCGCACGTGCGGCAGGCGATCCTGGACTCCTTCGGCCGCGCCGGTGTGTCCGATGTGGACGACCTGGACGGCATCGAGGCGCACGACTGCTTCGCCATGTCGCAGTACGCGGCCATCGACCACTTCGGGATCACCGAGCCGGGCAAGTCGTTCACCGCGGTGGAGAACGGCGACCTGGAGATCGGCGGCCGGATCCCGGTGAACCCCAGCGGCGGGCTCATCGGCGGCGGCCACCCGGTCGGTGCCAGCGGTGTGCGGATGGTGCTCGACGCGCACAAGCAGGTCACCGGCACGGCCGGGGCGTACCAGGTGGACGGTGCGAACCGGTTCGGCACGCTCAACATCGGCGGCAGCACCGCCACCACGGTCGCCTTCGTCCTGGGCGGCGCCAACTAGGCAGGGGGAGTCCACAGTGGACATCGAGATCCTGGGTCGGGCGCTGAGCACCCTGCCCGCAGACGACGACCACCCCTACCGCAGCGGCCCGTGGCGCCCGCAGACCGTCGAACGCGCCGCCACCGACCTGGAGGTCGTCGGCGAGGTCCCCGCCGACCTCGACGGTGTCTACCTGCGCAACACCGAGAACCCCGTCCACCCCGCGCTCGCCACCTACCACCCGTTCGACGGCGACGGCATGGTGCACGTGGTCGGCTTCCGCGACGGCAAAGCCTTCTACCGCAACCGCTTCGTGCGGACCGACGGATTCCTCGCCGAGCAGGAGGCGGGCGGCCCGCTGTGGGCGGGCATCGCCGAGCGGCCGGAGTCAGCGCCGCGCCACGACGGCTGGGGCGCGCGCGGCCGGATGAAGGACGCGTCGAGCACCGACGTCGTGGTGCACGCCGGTGCCGCGCTCACCACCTTCTACCAGTGCGGTGAGCCCTACCGGCTCGACCCGCTGACCCTGGACACCCTCGGCAAGTCCCCGTGGTCGCCCGAGCACGGCGTCTCCGCCCACCCCAAGGTCGACGAGGCCACCGGTGAGCTGCTGTTCTTCAACTACGGCAAGGACGAGCCGCACCTGCGCTACGGCGTGGTCGACGCGGCGAACCAGCTCACCCACTACACCGACGTGGCGCTGCCCGGCCCGCGGCTGCCGCACGACATGGCGTTCACCGAGAACTACGCGATCCTCAACGACTGCCCGCTGTTCTGGGAGCCCGACCTGCTCGCCAAGGGCGTGCACGCGGCGCGCTTC
The DNA here is from genome assembly GCF_030269645.1 of Actinokineospora sp. NBRC 105648. Classification (GTDB taxonomy): domain Bacteria; phylum Actinomycetota; class Actinomycetes; order Mycobacteriales; family Pseudonocardiaceae; genus Actinokineospora. The sequence goes on from NZ_BSTR01000009.1 coordinate 109,338, forward strand.
CACCCGGAGCTGCCGCTGCGGCTGGGTGTGCTGCCGCGTAAGGCCGCCGGCGACCGGATCCGCTGGTTCGAGGCCGACCCGACGTTCGTCCTGCACTTCGTCAACGCCTACGAGGACGGCGACGAGATCGTCGTCGACGGCTTCTTCCAATCCGACCCCGAGGGCCGCGGCGGCACGTTCCCCGGCGATCCGGCCCACGCCAAGCTCTTCCGCATGCTCTCCCTCGACGGTATGCGGACCCGGCTGCACCGCTGGCGCCTGAACCTGGCCACCGGGCAGGCGACGGAGGAGCGGCTGACCGACTCGATCACCGAGTTCGGCATGGTCAACTCCCACTACGCGGGCCGTCCCTACCGCTACGCCTACGCCTCCACCGGCGAGCCGGGGTGGTTCCTCTTCGACGGCCTGGTCCGCCACGACCTGCACACCGGCGGCGAAGAGCGCTACCGGTACGGTCCAGGGGTGTTCGGCAGCGAGACCGCCGTCGCCCCGCGGGTCGGCTCGCGCGCCGAGGACGACGCTTACCTGATCACCATCACCACCGACGTCAACGCCGACCGCTCCGAGTGCCTGGTGTTCGACAGCGCCCGGGTGGGCGACGGCCCGGTGGCCCGGATCCGCCTGCCGGAACGGGTTTCCAGCGGCACGCACAGCACCTGGGCGGCGGGCGACCGGCTACCCGGCTGGCGCACCGCCGACGACCCGGCGACCGCGGTGGGGCTGCCCACGCCATGATCCACCCGCCCGACCGGCCCAGCGCGCTCGGCGCGGGCGGCGCTAACGCCATCGCGTTCGCCATCGGGGTCGTCGCGGACGAGTGGACCCTGCTGATCCTGCGACACGCGCTGCAGCGCGACGTCTTGCGCTTCCAGGACTGGCAGGAGCTGCTGCCCATCTCCAGCGCCGTGCTCACCTCGCGGCTGCGGCACCTGTGCGAGGCGGGTGTCCTGGTGCCCCAGGAGTACGACGACCGCCCACGCCGCTTCGAGTACCACCTGAGCCCGCGCGGTGCCGCGCTGTGGCCGGTGCTCGCGACCATCGGCGCGTGGGAGCTGGCCTGGGCCACCGACCACGGCGAGCGGGTCACGCCGTTGCGGCACCGCGACTGCGGGCGGCACTTCGAGCCGGTGCCCGCCTGCCGCACCTGCGCCGAACCGGTCACCCAGCGCGAGATCACCGCGGCGTTCGGCCCGAGCGGGTCGTGGCCGCGCTCGGCGCCCAACACCACCATGCGCCGCCGGTCCAGCGGGTCCACCAGCCTGGGCGCCGGGTTCTTCCCGCAGAGCCGGGCGCTGATCGGCAACCGCTGGTCGGCCGCCATGCTCGGCGCCGCCTACCTGGGCGCACACCGGTTCTCGGAGTTCCAACGCCGACTCGGCGCGCCCGCGACCGTGGTCGCCGACCGGTTGCGCACCTTCCGCGACCTCGGCGTCCTGACCGCCTCCGGTTCCGCGGACCGCTCCAACCGCTCCACCTACCGGCTCACCGACAAGGGCCGCGCGTTCCTGCCCGTCGTCATGTCCGCGATCGATTGGGGCCAGCGCTGGTTCCTCGCGCCCGAGGGGCCCGCCGTCGTCCTCGGTCACCGCGGCACCGGGCACGAGTACGCCCTGCTCCTGCTGTGCTCCGAGTGTCGGGCGCCGCTCTCCGGCCGCTCGATCGAGGCCGCGGCCAGTGTGTGAGGAAATCACCGGACCCCGTGCAACCCGGCTCCGGCCCGCCTCCGTCCTGTGGGCATGAAACGCCTAGCAACCATGATTGGCGCCGGCGTTCTCCTCGCGGCCATGACCGCCTGCGCCGGACAGGAGACCGCGTCCACACCACCTGGACAGTCGGTGCCCACTTCTACCGCGCCGTCCGTGCCCACGACCGCACCGGGTGAGCCGACCGCGCCGTTGGACCCCACGCAGCCCTCGGGTGAGCCGGAGCGCCAGCCCGCGCGCACGCCCCCGGACGGCGCCGCGCCGGTCCCGGCCGCGCAGGTCGACGCGACCGGGCTGGTGCAGGACTACCCGACCATGGCGTGGACCGACGACGGTGGCAAGACCGTCGGCGTCCAGGGCCAGGAAGGCGGCTGTGGCAAGGCGAGCGCCGAGGTGACCGAGCAGTCCGACACGCAGGTGGTCATCACCCTGGTCGAGACGCAGCCGCCCAAGCCCGCGCAGTGCACGATGGACATCCGCTATCCCAAGTTGACGGTCGAGCTCGCGAAGCCGTTGGGGGAGCGCAAGATCGTCCTCAAGAGCGAACAGCGCACGAAGTGACGAATCGGGTGTAGGCGACAGACCTTCCCTCCATGGTGCCCCGGTCGGTATTGCCCCACCGACCGGGGCACCGCTCTTGCGCGTGAGCCCGGCCCACCGTGCAACCGCGACGGCGTCGACTACCGTCCTGGGGTCATGAAGACCACTCTGTCCACGGCCGTCGCGGCCCTGGCCCTGCTCGCGCTGGCGGGCTGTGGCGGCACGTCCGACCAGGCGAGCCCGGGCACCACCACGCCCGCGGCTTCGTCGGCGGCCACCGTCCCGTCCGACTCCGCCGCCCCGTCCGACCCCTCGGCCCCGCCGCAGTCCCCCGGCCCGGCCCCCACCAAGTCGCGCGCGCCCGAGGTCACCGTCAAGCCCGGTGGCGAGGTCGTCGTCCCGGCGGGCTTCAAGGAGCTGCCCGCCAAGCAGGTCGACGTCAAGGCGCTGCCCGAGGCCTACAAGGAGCGCCGCGTCTGGGCCTCGGCCGACGGCAAGTCGCTGCAGCTCGTCGCCGTGGCGCGGGACGCCTGCGCCGGCGTCGACGCCCAGGTCGTGGAGTCCACCGACAGCACCGTGAAGGTCTCGCTCACCCCGATGACCTCGCCGCAGGGTGGTGCCGAGGGCGGCAAGGTGTGCGCGATGGTGCTCACCCCGCGCGCGGTCGAGGTGCCGCTGGAGAAGGCGGTCGCCAACCGCACCGTGGTCGTCGTCGAACAGGGCTGATCCCGGTGGGGAGGGCCCGTCGGACCCTCCCCACCGCGTGACCTCCGTCACTGAGCAGGTTGGACGTGAGCGGCTTTCGCGTGCGACTGACCACCCGATAGTGGCGGCGTCCGCGCTGACCAGACCGCCCAATATCACGGTGAGTAGTAGATTCGCTCCTTTTGCCCGTCGATTCGGCTGCGCGTCACATTGTGTTTGCCTTCTCCGTTGCGCGGGGTAGCGTCGCCGCGAACGTCACGGTTCGGTTACGAGGGCAGTTCCGGGTCCCCCGCCCGGCACTACTCGGGTCCCCCGCCCGAAGCCCGACCGGATCTCCCCGAGACGGAAGGCAAGGCACCGCCATGTCCGCTTCCCCGAGCGGCGATCCACGCTGCCCTGCGCCCGCGAACGGCGCAGGGGGCAGACACCGCAAGAAACGCACCGCACCGCGCGGGCACTTCATCGCCACCGCCGTCGCCGCGGGCGCGGTAGTGGCCATCGGCCAGCCGTTGCTGGCCGCGCAGAGCGTCCCGGCCGCCCAGGAGGGCGGTGTCCGCGCCGACGTCCTGCGGATGGCCTTCACCGCCCCGGCCACCACCACCGCGGGTACGCCCGCCGCGGGCGGGGCCGTCGTCGAGGCGGAGAAGCTCCAGCGCGCGGGTGACGTCCGCGCCGCTGTCGCCCAGCGCGAGCGCGTCGCGGTCGAGAAGGTGGCCGCCGACCAGGCAGCCGCGGAGAAGGCGGCCGCGGACAAGGTCGCGGCCGAGAAGGCCGCCGCGGACAAGGCGCTGGCAGACAAGGCGGCCGCCGACAAGGCCGCCGCGGTCAAGACCGCCGCGCCCAAGGCCGTGGCGGGCAAGGCGGTCGCCCCGCAGTCCACCAACGGTTTCGTCAAGCCCGCCCAGGGCCGCTTCACCTCCGGCTTCGGCGGTCGCTGGGGCAGCACGCACTACGGCGTCGACATCGCCAACGCCATCGGCACCCCGATCCGCTCGGTCGCCGCGGGCACCGTGATCGAGGCGGGCCCGGCCAGCGGTTTCGGCCTGTGGGTGCGCGTCCAGCACGACGACGGCACGGTGACCGTCTACGGCCACGTGAACACGATCCTGGCCGCCAAGGGCAAGCGGGTGGCCGCGGGCGAGCAGATCGCGACGATGGGCAACCGCGGCCAGTCCACCGGCCCGCACCTGCACTTCGAGGTGTGGCAGGCGGGTGGCCGCAAGATCGACCCGTTGCCGTGGCTGCGCGCCCGCGGCATCACCCTCTAGGCCTGGTGGTCGGCGGGCCAACCGCCGTAGGGCACGGTGATCGCTTCCAGGTAGTGGCCGTCGGGGTCGGTGAAGTAGACCCCGCGGCCACCGTCGTTGGTGTTGATCTCACCCGGCCGGGCCATCCTCGGGTCGGCCCAGTGCTCGATCCCACGCTCGCGGACGCGCGCGTAGAGCGCGTCGAAGTCGTCCTCGCCCACCAGGAACGCCAGGTGGGACGGGGGGAAGTCGACGCCGGGCTCGGCGTAGTCGAGCGCCACGCCGTTGTGCAGCTGAACGGAGACGAAGAAACCCGCCTCGACGGGTTCGGGGAGTCCCAGCACCTCGCTGAGGAAGCGGGCCGCGGCCCACTTGTCCTTGGCCGGGACGATCGTGTGGTTGAACTGGATGGACATCGGTGGATCCCTGTGGTTCCAGTGCCTCCATGCGGTGGCGGGGTCCGCCACAGCACGCGACCGGATCATGAGAACACCGGGGGGCCGCGCCCGTCAAGGCGCGGCCCCCCGATATGTCTACTGTGGACTTACCGGCGGAAGCCCACCTGCAGTGTCGGGGTGGACGTCCCGGCGAAGAAGTCGTTGCCCTTGTCGTCGACCACGACGAACGCCGGGAAGTCCTCGACCTCGATGCGCCACACCGCTTCCATGCCCAGCTCGGCGTACTCCAGCACGTCGACCTTCTTGATGCAGTCCTGCGCCAGCCGCGCCGCCGGGCCGCCGATCGAGCCGAGGTAGAAACCGCCGTGCGACTGGCACGCCTCGGTCACCTGCCGGGAGCGGTTCCCCTTGGCCAGCATGACCAGCGAGCCGCCGGCGGCCTGGAACTGCTCCACATAGGAGTCCATCCGGCCCGCGGTGGTCGGCCCGAACGACCCGGACGCGTAGCCCTGCGGGGTCTTCGCCGGCCCGGCGTAGTAGACCGGGTGGTCCTTGAGGTAGCGCGGCATCGGCTCGCCCGCGTCCAGCCGCTCCTTGATCTTGGCGTGCGCGATGTCGCGCGCCACCACCAGCGGACCGCTCAGCGACAGCCGGGTCTTCACCGGCAGCGCGGACAGCGTCGCGCGGATCTCGCCCATCGGCCGGGTCAGGTCGATCCGGACCACCTCGTCGGAGAGCTCCTCGCCGTGCACCTCGGGCAGGAACCGCGCCGGGTCGCGCTCGAGCTGCTCCAGGAAGACCCCGTCCGGGGTGATCTTCGCCTTGGCCTGCCGGTCGGCCGAGCAGGACACCGCGATGCCGACCGGGCAGGACGCGCCGTGCCGGGGCAGCCGGATCACCCGGACGTCGTGGCAGAAGTACTTGCCACCGAACTGCGCGCCGATGCCGAACTCGCGGGTCAGCGCCAGGACCTGCTGCTCGAGGTCGACGTCGCGGAAGGCGTGCCCCAGCGCGGAACCCTCGGTGGGCAGCGTGTCCAGGTAGCGGGCGGAGGCGAGCTTGGCGACCTTGAGGTTCTGCTCCGCCGACAACCCGCCGACCACGACGGCCAGGTGGTACGGCGGGCACGCCGCGGTGCCGAGGCCGCGCAGCTTCTCGTCCAGGAAACCGGCCAGGCGCTTGGGGTTCAGCACCGCCTTGGTCTCCTGGTAGAGGAAGGTCTTGTTCGCCGAACCGCCGCCCTTGGCCATGAACAGGAACTCGTAGACCGGCGCGGTCCCCGGCTTGGTGTGGATGTCGATCTGCGCGGGCAGGTTCGTGCCGGTGTTCTTCTCGTCCCAGAAGGTCACCGGGGCCATCTGCGAGTAGCGCAGGTTCAGCTCCTGGTAGGCGTCGTGGATGCCCTTGGCCAGCGACCGCTCGTCGTCCCCACCGGTCAGCACGGTCTCGGTGCGCTTGCCCATGACGATCGCGGTCCCGGTGTCCTGGCACATCGGCAGCACCCCGCCCGCGGCGATGCAGGCGTTGCGCAGCAGGTCCAGCGCGACGAACCGGTCGTTGCCGCTGGCCTCGGGGTCGTCGACGATCGCCCGCAGCTGCGCCAGGTGCGAGGACCGCAGCAGGTGCTGGATGTCGGAGATGGCCGCCTTGGCCAACAGCGTCAGCGCCGCGGGCTCGACCTCCAGGAAGCGCCGCCCCGCCGCCTCCACGACGCGGACCCCGTCCGGGCTGACCAGCCGGTACTCAGTGGTGGTGTCCGGGCCGAGCGGCAGGACGTCGGTGTAGTCGAAGTTCGTGGTGGTGGCGGTCACGATGTGCGGGCTCCCTTGCGCGCGTCCGAGTTCCCTGAAACGTACCCCTCCCCCCACCACCGCGACCCCCCTCACCACGTGGCCCTCCCCACGCCGATCGCCGGTTCGCCCGGCCCGGTCAGGCGGTCCTCAGTGGCAGCCGAGCCGCCGCCTGCGGGCCAGCCACAGGGGGTGGGCCGCGGCCCGTCCCGACTCGTCGAGTGCGCCCCAGACCCCGAGTCCCGCGGGGCCGGAGGTGCGCCACTCCAATTCCAGGCACGCATCCTGGACCGGGCACCCCTGGCACATCCGCGCCGCCAGCTCCCGGTCCGAGCGCGCCGCCGCGACGTAATCGTGCGGCGCGTCGGTCTCGGCCATCCCCATGCACTTCCCGTCCCGATCGACGACCGCCGCCAACACCTCGACCGGCACCGAAATCAACCGGTAGGCCCCGGTGCCGTTCCTGAACCCAGCCACCACACACACCACCTGAGAGTCGAATGCGCACTGTTTCCCCGACCGCCAACAGCATCGACTTGGTCCAGGGCGGAATCACTGGAGATGACGTCAGCACATCGCCAGGCCAATTCTAGCCGCCTTACGGATGATTTCATCCATACCACGTCGAGAGGCTTGGAAAAGGGGGCCGGACTGCCGACCGCAAATGGCGGAAGCGCTACTCTCGGACCTCGGCGGCGAGGCGTGGAGGAGTTCCGTGGCGGGCGTGACGGGGGACTGGGCGAAGGTCTCGGAAGAGATCAAGAAGTACATGCGGGACCGGGAAATGAACCAGGCCGATCTCATTCACTCGTCCGGCATTTCGAAGATGATCGTCTCCGAACTCCAGAACAACAGTCGCGAGCGCAGTCGCGCCGACCACATTCTCCGGTCGATCTCGGAAGCCCTCGGTCTGCACCGCGACCACTTGCGCGACATCGCGAACGGCAACACCCCACGGCCGCCGAGCGCGAACCCGCAGAGCCCCGACGAGGACTACTCGGCACACCGTCTGGACGCCATCGAATCCCGGCTGGACGAAATCCTCAGCGAGGTGAAGTCGATGGGCAAGTCCCTGGCCACCGACCTGTCCGAAGTCAAATCCAAAATAGACGTGAACCACCCCACACCCCCCACCAAGTAGCCCACCCACACCCCCCGGGCCCCACCCAGACGCGCCTCAGCCCCCGGATGCCCCCGACAAACCCCCGCGCATCCCACGGCCACCACGCGGGACGCCTTCTGTGCTTAGCCCGGTGGGCGAGTCGGCCATCGTCCAGCACCCGGCCCACCCGCCGACGCGATCGCCAAAACCCAACCAAGCACACGGGACCGCACCAACCACGCACCCATGCGATCGCCGAAGGCGTGAGCGAGCCCTCATCCGACCTCGCTGACCCCACGCACCCGAGCCCTCATCCGACCTCGCTGACCGCGGCCACCCGATGCGATCGCCGAAGGCGTGAGCGAGTCCCCCACGAGACCACGCCGGTTAGGTCACCGACCGCACCGCGGGCGACAAGCCCATCGGTCACATAACCCGATGAGAGGGCCGCCAGGCCCAAGCGAGCCCACCCAACTCCCCACCCAACTCCCCACCACCCATGTGATCGGCGAAGCCGTGAGCGAGCCCCAGGCGACCACGCTGGTTCCGCGGCCGATCGCACCGTGGGGGTCTGGGGGCTCGGCCCCCAGAGACGACCCTGGAGGCACCCCCCGGCGAGTGCGCTCCACGAGCAGGGGGTGGCGTGCCGGAAGGCCGGGGCGGCCCCCGGCCGTCCCGACCTCCCGTCGCGTGCGGCCGCGGGACCGAGTTGCCGTCCCGCGCCGCGTGGTCTGTTGTCGCTTACGCTGCCGTGACTCGGGTCACATGTCAACGCTGCATTGGAGTGACGTCGTATTGCAGCCAGCAAGTTGCACTGACGGCTGACCCGGTGGTCCGGGCGGTGGTGGCCCGGGGTCGCCCCCCGGGCCACCGGTGGCTCAGCTGGCGTAGGCCCGCAGCTTCTCGGCGCGCTCGCCCTGGCGCAGCTTCGACATGACCTCGCGCTCGATCTGGCGGACCCGCTCGCGGGAGAGCCCGAAGCGCTTGCCGATCTGGTCGAGGGTGCGCGGCTGGCCGTCGTCGAGGCCGTAGCGGAGCCGGATGACCGACTGCTCGCGGTCGTCGAGGGTGGCCAGCACCCTGCGCATGTCGTCCTGCAGCAGGCCGGAGATGACCGCGCTCTCGGCGTCGGTGGCCTCGCCGTCCTCGATGAAGTCGCCCAGCGGGGCGTCCTCCTCCGAGCCGACCGGCATGTCCAGGCTCACCGGGTCGCGGGCGTGGTCGAGCAGGTCGGCGACCTTCTGCGGGGTCAGCCCGGCCTCCCGGGCCAGCTCGTCCTTGGACGCCTCGCGGCCGAGCTGCTGGTGCAGGTCGCGCTTGATCCTGGCCAGCTTGTTGACCTGTTCCACCAGGTGGACGGGCAGCCGGATGGTGCGGCCCTGGTCGGCCATGCCCCGGGTGATCGCCTGCCGGATCCACCACGTCGCGTAGGTCGAGAACTTGAAGCCCTTGGTGTAGTCGAACTTCTCCACCGCGCGGATCAGGCCCAGGTTGCCCTCCTGGATCAGGTCCAGCAGCGGCATGCCGCGGCCGGTGTAGCGCTTCGCCAGCGACACCACCAGCCGCAGGTTCGCCTCGAGCAGGTGGTTCTTGGCGGTGAGGCCGTCGGCGATCAGCGCGCGCAGCTCGGCGCGGCGGGCGGGGGAGAGCTGCGGCGCGGTGTCGAGCATGTGCTGCGCGAAGACCCCCGCCTCGATGCGCTTGGCCAGCTCCACCTCCTGCGCCGCGGTCAGGAGCGCGGTGCGCCCGATCCCGTTGAGGTAGACGCGCACCAGGTCGGCCGCGGGCCCCTGGGCGTCGAGGTCGGCCTCGTAGTTGAGCTGCTGTTCTGGCTCGCGCTGCTGCGGGACCGTCATGATGGCTCCCTCCCCCTGTCGCGGTGGTTCTGACAGTCAAAACGTTGCGGGGTGTGGATTCGTTCCCCGGTTTCCCCACTGTGATGACGCCAAGCGCGAACCCGCGGTTGCTCAGGCATACCTGAGGTTTAGCTGAGAAGTCCGGCGCTGCTGGTAGACCCACGCTCGCAGCAGCGGCTATGGGGTCACATCCACCCGAAGGTGGAACCCCCCCCGTCAACCGTGTGGGTGAGATGACCGTCCCATGACGACGGTCAGCCCCTAAGGGTTGCTCAGATGTCCAGCAATACGGTGAACGGACCATCGTTGACGCTCGCCACCGACATCTCCGCGCCGAACCGACCGGTCTGCACTCGGGCGCCCCGGTCCCGCAACCGGGCCACCACCTCGGTGACGAGCGGCTTCGCGTGCTCCGGTCGGGCGGCCGCGGTCCAGGATGGGCGCCGTCCCTTCCGGGTGTCGCCGTAAAGTGTGAACTGACTCACTACGAGTAGTGGTGCACCGGTGGTGGCGCAGGACTCCTCGTCGCGCAGCACCCGTAGTTCGTGCAGTTTTCGAGCCATCGTCTCGGCCTGCGCGGCGGTGTCGTCGACGTGCACCCCGAGCAGCACCAGCAAACCGGGCTCATCGATCCGCCCGACCGCCTCACCCGCGACGACCACGGACGCGCTCAGCACCCGAGCGACTACCGCCCGCACACCGGCCCCCGTGCCCGCGCGGTGCTCAAGCGAGTTCCTTGGGCAGCAACATGCCGTGGGTCACCAGGTCGGTCACCACCGGTAGCGCCGCGGCCACCACGGCGTCGGCGGACAGGCCGTGGGCGCCCGCGAGCAGGCCCAGCAGGTCGGCCAGCGGCAGCTGCCCGCGGCAGCCCGCCAGCAGCGCGGTGACCAGCTCGTCGGTCTCCTGCTGCCAGCCGGGGCCGTCCGTGCGGTGCAGCCTGCGCACGAGCTCGCGCCAGCCCCCGTCGCCCGGCTCGGACACCCGTTCCAGCACGACCGCGGGCGGGACGACGAACGCCGTCGACAGCAGCCGCTTGGGGTCGGCGTGGGCGCGCAGCCAGGCCACCCGGTCCAGCCAGCCGCCCGCCTCGGGGCCCAGCGGGTCGTCGTAGGCGTGCCGCAGGTCCTCGCAGGCCACCTCGGTGTCGCTGTCGGTGGCGCGCAGGGTGACGAACCCGAAGCCCACCCCGACCACGTCGTTCTCGTCGAACCAGTCGAGCCAGGCGCCCGCCTTCGCCGACCCCTCGGCCGAGCGCGGGTCGATGCCCGCGTCGCGCAGCCAGGTGCCCACGTACATGGCGGGCTCGGCCACGTCGCGCTGGACGAACCAGGCGTCGACGCCCTCGTCCGGCAGCCAGCCGGTGACCCGCTCCGCCCAGTCCGCACCCCGCCGGTGCAGCCACGACGCCAGCAGCTGCCCGACCCCGCCGGGCGCGAGCACGCCGGGCAGACCGCGCACGACCAGCTCGCTCGCGTCGTCGCCCGCCAGACCGGAGTCGCGGTAGACGTAGTCCACCCGCGGTGGCCCGACCACGAACGGCGGGTTGCACACGACCTGGTCGAACCGCCTGCCCGCGACCGGCTCGAACCACGAACCGCGCGCGGTCTCCACGGTCACCCCGTTGAGCCGGAAGGTGGCCGAGGCCAGCGCGAGGCAGCGCTCGGACAGGTCGGTCGCGGTGATCCGCGCCGCGTGCCTGCTCGCGTGCAGCGCCTGCACACCGCACCCGGTGCCCAGGTCCAGCACCGACCCGACCGGCCTGCGCAGCGTCGCCCGGGCCAGGCTGAGCGAGGCGTGCCCGATGCCGAGCACGTGGTCGGTGCCCACCGGCGCGCCCGAGTGGTCGGAGTCCAGGTCGGCCAGCACCCACCAGGACCCCTGGTCGTCGCCGTAGGGCCGCAGGTCCAACCCCGCGCGGATCTCGTCGCCGTCGGCCACGAGCAGCCCGCTGTGCACCGCCTCGTCCAGGTCGACCCCGCTCAGCGCGGTGCGCACCCGGGCCCGCGGCTGCGCGTCGCCGACCAGGAACAGCCGGATGAGCGTCCCCAGCTCGGACCCGTCCCGGGTGGCTCGCCTCGCGGGCTCTGGCTCACCTCGCCCGAGCGCGGCGTGCGCCTGGTCACCCAGGGCCGCCACCACCCCGTCGGCGTCGTACCCGACGGCCAGCAGCGAGTCGTGGAGCCGATCGCAGAACTCGGCGGAGAGGAGCGGGAGCACAGCCGAATGCTGTCACGCCGCACCGCTCCCGATCGGGTGGACCACCCGAAGTCCAGGCCCGATTCGTCCACCGGGGTCAGAAGCGGCAGACCAGGTGGTAGTGGCCCGGAAGCCGGTAGCGGGCGATGATCTCCGCGCCTGCTGTCGTGACCGCGTCCCGGGCGCGCGAAGCGTCGCCAAGAGGGCCCAGCACAGACAAGAGGCCGCCGGACCGTAAGGGGGTCGTGACAGCGCGCAGCAGCCACGCCGGGTTGTCGGCGTACTGCAGGAGGTCGTGGCACAGCACCAAGTCGAAGTCCCCCGCGCGGAACAGGTCCGGGGCGTCTTCGGCCGCCGCCTGCACCACGTGCACGACGACGCCGTTGGAATAAGCGCGAACGAGGGCGTCGACCAAGGCCGCGCCCGCCGGGTCCAGGATGGTGACCTCGTGGCCCAGCACGGCCAGCGGCACGCCCTCCTCGCCGCAGCCCCCCGCGACATCGAGGACCCTGCACGGCGTCGGTACGTGCCGCGCGAGATTGGCTTCGACCACGGCCCTGCGGGCAGGTGCCTCGAACCCCTCGACCGTCATACCCAATCTTTTTACCGGCTGGCGACGAAATGTCATCGAGGGTCTACCCGTATGGCGCAGTTGGCCCGCGGGGATGAGAGGATGACAACGGAGGTGGTGTCGTGAAGGGCTCCGAGCGGGACGACACCCCGGTTCTGATCACCGAGGCCGCGCCGTCGTACGAGGACCAGTTCGCCGCGCGCAAGCGCAAGTACATGATCATGATGGGCCTGCGGCTGCCCTGCCTGCTGCTGGCCGGGATCTTCCACAACACCTGGTGGCTCGCCCTCGGCTTCGTCGCGCTGTCGATCCCGCTGCCCTGGATGGCGGTGCTGGTCGCCAACGACCGCCCGCCGCGCAAGGCGGAGAAGGTCAACCGCTACCAGCGCGACGCGACCCAGATCGAGAACGCCGACCGTCAGGTCATCGACGGGTGAGTCGGCTGAGTCGGCTGGGCGCCCACCTGGCCCACCGCCCGCGCGCCTGCCGCGACTCCCGCTGCCAACGCCGCTCGCGCTGAACCGCCGGACAACCAGGCGGACAGCAGTCCGGCGTTGAACGCGTCCCCCGCGCCTGTCGTATCCACGCAGGCGACCTCAAGCGCCGGTACGGATACCATCGACGACCGCTCCATCCACGCGGCGCCCTCTGCGCCGTACGTCACAGCTACCGCGCCGACCACGTCGAGCAAGCTCTTACCGCCCAGCGCGCGGAACTCGTCCGCGTTGGGCAGCAACAGGTCGACACCGCGCACCGCGTCGACGAACGCGTCCCGGTCGCGCAAGAGCGTCACCGACTGGGGGTCGACGGACGTGGTCAGCCCCGCCGCCCGCGCTGCCGCCAAGACCTCGACGCCGGCAGCGCGCGATGCTTCGTCCAAGAGCACGTACCCGGACAGGTGCAGATGACCGGCGCCCGATAGGTCCACCAGGTCTGACGCCTGCAACCGGGCGTTCGCCCCGCGGTCCGGCAGCATGGTGCGTTGTCCGGTGCCGTCTACCAAGACCACTACGCACCCCGTAGACGCATCCGGGTCGACGGTGAACGCGCAGCACACTCCCCGCGCGGTCAACTCCGCACGCGCTTGCGCTGCCGCGCTGTCCTGCCCGACTCGGGACACCAGCGTCACGCCCACACCCAGCTCGGCCAGCCACGCCGCCGCGTTCGCCCCCGCGCCGCCCGCGCTCAGCGTGATCCGCGCGCGCGAGTCGTCCCCGTGCGCGATCGGTCCCGCGTGCCGGGCGATCACGTCGAGCGCGGTGTCCCCGACTACCACTACCGCCACGTTCGCCGCCCTTCCTGGGAAATCCGTCGCGCGTGCGTCACCAGTAGGGTAGAAATCCCTCTCGGCCCTCGCCGCACCCCACCACAGGAGTCGTAATGCCGCATGTCCAGGTCGCGCTGGCGGCGGCGGGCTTCCGGCGTTACGCCACCTACCGCCAAGCCGCTCTGGCGGGCGCGTTCACCAACGTCGTCTTCGGCTTCATGCGCTGCTACATCCTCTTGGTCGTCGCCGCCCAGGCCGGTGGCTCCGTCGGTGGGTACACCGGTCCACAGCTGGTCAGCTACGTGTGGCTGGGGCAGGGGCTGTTGGCCGTGGTGAACTCCTGGACCCAGTTGGACCTGGCCGAACGGGTCCGCACCGGCGACGTGGTCGCGGACCTGCTGCGCCCGATCAATCCACTGTGGACATACTTGTGGACGGATCTGGGCCGCGCGGGTTTCGCCATGGTCACGAGGTTCATCGTCCCGGTTGTTGTCGGCGCCATCGCTTTCGGTCTGTACGTGCCGCGACACCTGCTGACGTACCCGCTGTTCTTGGTGTCAACCGCGTTGGCCGTACTGGTCTGCTTCGCTTGCCGCTACCTGATCTCGCTGACCGCGTTCTGGATGCTCGACATCCGCGGGGTCACCATGTTCTGGGTCTTCGTCTCCGGCGCCGCGAGCGGCCTCTACTTCCCACTGGCCATCCTGCCCGGGTGGTTGAGCGCGGTGCTGTGGGTGGCCACGCCGTTCCCGGCGCTCATGCAGGCGCCGCTCGACGTCGCGGTCGAGCGCGGCGGACTCGCGCACGGTCTGCTGGTGACCGGTGGTCAGCTCGTGTGGGTGGTCTTGCTCCTGCTGGCCTGCCGCTGGGTGCAGCACAACGCGGTGCGGAAGCTGGTGGTCCAGGGTGGCTGAGTCCGGTGTCGTCGCCGTCTACGCGCGGGTGGTCGGCGCGCAGATCCGCAGCCAGGTCCAGTACCGCGGGTCGTTCCTGCTCGAGGTGTTCGGCAGCATGGTCACCAACGCGCTCGACGTGGCCACGGTGTTCGTGCTGTTCTCCGTCACCGGGGGCTTGGGTGGGTTCGGTGGCACCGAGGTGCTGCTGATGGCCGCGCTGTCGGCCGTGTGCTTCTCCTGGGGCGACCTGGTTATGGGGAACTCCGAGCGGTTGCGCGAGTACGTCCGCACCGGCATGTTCGACTCGCTGTTGTTGCGCCCGCTGTCCTCCTTGGCCCAGCTGACCGCGATCACCTTCGCCTTGCGCCGGGTGGGCCGTGCGGTGCAAGGGCTCGTGCTCTACGTCATCGCACTCCTCTTAGCCGACATCGACTGGACAGTCGGGCGCGTGGTCTTGGCCGTGCTCGCGCCGATAGCGGGGACGGTGTTCTTCGCCAGCCTTTTCGTCGCGGGCGCTACCGTGGCGTTCTGGTGGATCGAGTCCGGTGAGGTCGCCAACGCGTTCACCTACGGCGGGCGCGACTTCACCTCTTACCCGTCCACGATGTACGGCGGCTGGTTCGGCGATCTGTTCACCCTGGGCATCGGATTCGGCTTCGTGGCCTACTACCCCTCCCTCGCCCTGCTCGACCACCCCGACCCGATGGGCGTGCCGAGCTGGCTGCACTGGTGCTCACCCGTCGTCGCCCTCATCGCCGCCTCCCTCGCCGCGCTGTTCTGGCGCGTGGGCGTCCGCCACTACCGGAGCACCGGATCATGATCATCTCGGCCTCGGGCCTGCGCAAGGAGTTCACCGTCACCCGCAAGGCGGGCCGGTTCCGCCGGGAGCGGCACGTCGTGTCCGCTGTGGACGGCGTCGACTTGCGAGTGGAGCGCGGCGAGCTGTTGGGCTACATCGGCCCCAACGGCGCAGGTAAGTCCACCACCCTCAAGATGCTCACCGGCGTTCTCACACCAAGCGGCGGAGAGGTGACGGTGTGCGGTATCGAGCCGGTAGCCAAACGCACCACTCTTGCCCGCCGCATCGGAGTGGTGTTCGGCCAGCGCTCACAGCTGTGGTGGGATCTACCGCTGGGGGAGTCGTTCTCCTTGCTGCGCCACATCTACCGCGTTCCCGCGGGGGACCACGCGACACGTCTGCGCCAGTGCTCAGACCTTCTTGGTCTGGACGAGTTCATCGAGACCCCCGTCCGCCAGCTGTCTCTAGGCCAACGAATGCGCGGCGAACTCACCGCCGCCCTCTTGCACGGTCCCGAGGTCTTGTTCCTAGACGAGCCCACCATCGGTCTGGACGTCTTGAGCAAACAAGCCGTACGCGGCTTCTTGGCCGAACTCGACGCTCGCGGTGACACGACTGTCGTGCTCACCACCCACGACCTCGCCGACATCGAAAAACTCTGCCGCAGACTGGTTGTCATCGACCACGGCCGAGTCGTGCACGACGGCACCCTCGACGAACTGCACGCCCGCTACCGCTCCCGCCGCACGATCGTCGCCGACCTGGACACCCCCTGGCCCCCGAACCTGAAGATCCCCGGCGCCGAGGTGACCACCGTCGAGGCCGACGGCCGCCGGGTCACCCTCGCCCTGGACGGACTCGCCGCAGGCCAAGTGGTCGCCGCCCTCGCCCAAGCCGTGGCCCTGCGCGACCTGTCGGTCCAAGAACCACAGATCGAGGACGTAATCGCCCGCCTCTACCGCGACGCGGACTGAGCCAGCGCCACCGCGACCTCCGCGGCAACCCGCGCGTTGTCGGCCACCAGCTCGGTATTGGCCGTCAGACTCGCCCCACCGCTGCCTTCATGAAAGTGCGCCAACAGCGCGGGCGTGACGTCCTTGCCCCGGATGTCCCGCTCCCGCACCATCTCCATGCCCTCGCGCAACAGCCGGTCGTGCAGCTCGACATCGAGCTCGAACTCCACCGGCACCGGATTGACCAACAACACCCCAGCCCCACCGGGCACCTCCCGGTGCGCGGCCACAACCGCCGCCGCCGCCACGGCGGAATCCACCCGCCACGGCACCGAATGGGCCGACCCACGCAGGTAGAAGCCGGGAAAGGAATCGGTCCCAAACCCGATCACCGGCACCGACCGAGTCTCCAACACCTCAACCGTCGCCGCGATGTCCAAGATCGACTTAACCCCGGAGCACACCACCACAACCGGCGTCTGAGACAGCACATCAAGGTCGGCCGACACATCCCACGAAGCCGCCCCGACAGGCGCAGCCAAGTGCACCCCACCCAACCCGCCAGTCGCGAAAACCCCAACCCCGGCCTGATGAGCGAGCGTGGCAGTACTGGCCACCGTCGTCGCCCCATCACACCCCAGCGCGTACGCAGCCCCAAGATCACGCCGCGACAGCTTCGCGAACCCCGCCCCAGGTGCACACAACCTGGCCAACTCATCCGCCCCGAGCCCGATCCGAGCAACACCGTCGAGCACCGCAATCGTCGCCGGCACCGCACCTGCCGCCCGCACGACCCGCTCCAACCGCAACCCAACCTCAAGATTGCGCCCCGGCGGCAACCCGTGCGCCAACAACGTGCTCTCCAACGCCACCACGCCCCGCCCCTCAGCCAGCGCGTCGGCAACCTCTTCAGCGACCTTCAGATGTCCACTCACGCACGCATCATGCCCACCCACCACCACCCGCGCGAACCCACCATGAAGCAACGGAGGAAATCCCGCCCCACCCACCAAACCGCAATAGCAGAGCCCGGCCCTACCACCCATCCACCCACCAGCCGAACCTGAAGGCCGCCCCCACCCCACCCCACCCACCCACCAAGACCGCAGCGGATAGGCCGCCCCGGCTGGAACGCAAGGCCCGCTACGGATGCTCGATCTAGTGGACTCGCTTCGTGTGGGGGGAGAGCACCGCTAAACTCGCCTGTGGTGGGGAATGCCCTTCACCCGCCCTTTTTTCGCCACCGCGGTGCTCTAGGGGCCCCGCGCGAAGCGAGTTCACTAGATCGAGCCCATGCTTGTAACCCGGGCAACGAAGACGGCAGCGCTCAAGTGAGTCCTAGATGCAGCCACGCCTGAAGCCCAGGCAACCCAAGACGCAAGCAGCCAGCAGCTCAGTCGAAGATCCCGCGCGGCGCCGCGACCCCCCGCAGCCACCCATCAATCTGCTTCTCCCAGTTGGTCCGCCCCAACGCCGAGTACTCCACCGCGAACGTCCCCAGGAACGACTGCCCCCGTCCGCCGAGCCCGCCGCCCTTGGCCACCCGGACCTTCTTCACCACGTCCAGCACCACCTGCACGTCGGTGGGCCGGGCCAGGAACGTCACCGACACCCCCGTGAACCCGTACGCCGGCGCGGCGAAGGTGATCTCCTGGAAGAACGGCAGCTGCTGGTCCACCCCGTCGAGCCGCTGCTTGACCAGGGTCGCCGAGCGGAAGGTGCAGCCGAGCCTGCTCAGCGCGTCCAGGACCCGGTGCTGGGCGGGCAGCGGTTCGATCGGCACCCCGTCGACGTCCTGCGGGTCCACCACGGACCCGGACAGGTCCAGGTTCGTCTGCAGTCCGACCGCCATGCCGGTGAGGTGCTTGCCGAACACCGAGGTGATCGGGGTCTCCCAGGGCAGCTGCACCTCGAACGGCACCGCGATCCGCGCGCCCGCGCGCACCAGCTCGCGCCCGGCCAGGTGCACGTTCTGGAACGGCAGGTCGGCGGTGCCCTCGCCGTCGACGACCCGGGCCAGCAGGGTCACCCCGAGGGACTCGACCTCCTGGTCGACCTGCCCGCCGAGCAGCTGCACCTCACCGTGCAGCACCCCGCCGGGACGGACTGTCCGGTCGAGCAGCCGCGCGTCGACCTTGGCGCCACCCGCGCCGAAACTGGCCAGGACCTTCTGGAACATGGCGCGCATCCTGCCGGCAAGGGGGATCGTCCGCGCCGTTTGTTGCAGAATGGTGTGGTGAGCGCACCGACCCAGACTCTGCCGGAACTCGACACCCGGCCCGAGGGCACCGAGACCACGGGTGACGACACCCCGAAGATGTTCCACTACGTGCGGAAGAACAAGATCGCCGAGAGCGCTGTCATGGGCAACATGGTGGTCGCGCTCTGCGGCGAGGTCTTCCCGGTGACCAAGTCCCCCAAGCCGGGGTCCCCGGTCTGCCCCGACTGCAAGAAGATCTACGAATCCATGAAGGACTGAGACGCGCGAAGGGCCACCCCGCGCGCGGCGGGGTGGCCCTCGTCCCGGTCGGGCGCTAGACCGGCTGCAGCTCCGGCTCCTCGACCGGCACCGCGCCGCGCTTGGCCGCCCGCTTGGCGCGGCGGCGCTCCTTGGAGTTCTCCACCATGGTGTAGAGCGTCGGCACCAGCACCAGGGTCAGCAGCGTCGAGCTGATCAGCCCGCCGATGACCACCAGCGCCAGCGGCTGGCCGATGAACGAGCCCTGCCCGGTGAACCCGAGCGCCATCGGCAGCAGCGCGAAGATCGTCGCCGCCGCGGTCATCAGGATCGGCCGCAACCGCCTGCGGCCGCCCTCCACGACCGCCTCCCGCACGCCCATCCCCTCGGCCCGGTACTGGTTGACCAGGTCGATGAGCACGATCGCGTTGGTCACCACGATGCCCACCAGCATCAGCATGCCGATCAGCGCGGGCAGGCCGAGCGGCGTGCCGGTGAGCAGCAGCAGCCCGATCGCGCCGGTCGCCGCGAACGGGATCGACACCAGCAGGATCAGCGGCTGCACCAGGCTGCGGAAGGTCGCCACCATGATCAGGAAGACGATGGCGATCGCGGCCAGCATGGCCAGCCCGAGGTCGCCGAAGGTGTCCGCCTGGTCGGCGCTGACGCCGCCGATGGCGTAGCTCGCGCCGCCGGTCAGCGTCAGCTTGCCGAGCCTGCCGGTCAGGTCCTTGGTGACCGCGCCGAGGTCGCTGCCGGTGGCCTTGGCCGAGACGGTGGTGCCCCGGTTGCCGTCGGTGCGGTTGACCTGGGTGGGCCCGTCGACGGTGGTCACCTTCGCCACCTCGCCCAGGGTGACCCGGCCGGGCAGCGGCAGCGCCTTGAGCGCCGCCACGTCCGCGGGCGCGGTGCCCGTGCGCAGCACGACCTGCTGCCGGGTACCGCCGATGGGCAGCTCGGCGACCTGGGTGCCGCGGATGGCCTGGGTGGCCAGCTGGCTGATCGTCTGGGTGCTCAGCCCGCGCGCCGCGGCGGCTTGCTGGTCGACCACGACCTCCACCCGCGGCGAGCTCTTGGCCAGGTCGCTGGTCGCCTCGGTGAGCCCGGGCGTGCCCGCGACGGTGTCCTGCACCAGCTTGGTCGCCGCGGCCAGGGCGGCCGCGTCCGGTGCGAACACGTCGACCTCGACCGCGTCGGAGGAGAACCCGGAGGCCTCGGCACCGATCTTGACCACCCCGGTGCCCGGCACCCCGGCCAGCCGGTCCTTGATCTTCTTCGTCAGCGCGTCCTTGTCCGTGCCCTCCTTGACGGTGGCGTTGACCTTGGTGTTCGCATCGCCCGACATGCCGAAGGCGGCGAGGCTGTCGTCGCTGCCCACGGTGGTCTGGAACACGGTGATCTCGTCGAGGTCGGCGAGCACGCCCTCGAGCTTCTCGGCCGCCTCGTCCCGGGTCGCCAGGCTGGTCCCCGGCGGCAGCTCCTGCGAGAGCTGCACGGCGGTGCCCTGGTCGTCGTCGATGAAGTTGGTCTTCAGGCCGCCGGCCAGCACGAGCGTGCCGCCGAAGATCAGCACCGCCAGGAACAGGGTCAGCCAGCGCCGGGTGGTGGCGAACCGCAGCACCGGCAGGTAGGCCCGCTGCAGCGGGCTGCGCCGCTCCTTCGCCAGCGCCGCCGCGCGCACCGCCTCGGCCTCGGCCGGGTCGGCGGGGGTCGCGGGCGGCTTGAGGAACCAGTACGCCAGCACCGGCACGATGGTCAGCGACACCAGCAGCGAGGCCAGCAGGGCCACCGTGACAGTGATCGAGAACGGCCCGAACAGCTCACCGGCGATCCCGCCGACGAACGCGATCGGCAGGAACACCGCGACGGTGGTCAGCGTCGACGCGGTCACCGCGCCCGCCACCTCCCGGGTGCCCTCGAGCACCGCGCGCTGCTTGTCCTCGCCGTAACCGAGGTGGCGCTTGATGTTCTCCAGCACCACGATCGAGTCGTCCACCACCCGGCCGATCGCGATGGTCAGCGCGCCCAGGGTGAGCAGGTTCAGCGACAGGTCGCCGGTCCACAGCGCCAGCAGCGCGACCAGCACCGACAGCGGGATGGACACCGCGGTGACGATCGTGGAGCGCACCGAGAGCAGGAACAGCAGGATCACCAGCACCGCGAAGCCGAGGCCGAGCAGGCCCTCCGTGGTCAGCCCGCCGATCGCCTTCTCCACCTCGGGGCCCTGGTCGAACACCACGGTCAAGTCGGTGTCGGCCGCCTTCTCCAGGGCGGGGACCTTGTCCGCGACGGCCTTGGAGATCTCGACCGCGTTGCCGTCGCGGGTCATGGTGACCATGACGCCCAGCGTCGGCTTGCCGTCGGTCCGGGTGATCACCTGGCTGGGCGCCAGCCCCGGCTCCACCTGGGCCACATCGCCCAGCCGCACCGGCCTCGCGCCCGGCAGCACCAGCGCGCGCAGGTCGTCGACGGAGTTCAGCGGGCCGCCGACCTGCACCGCCAGCGACTTGCCGTCCTCGGTCACCCCGCCCGCGGGCACCGGCGTGCCCGCCGAGGCCAGCACCCCTGCCAGTGCCTGCGGGTCGACCCCGGCCGCGCCGAGCTTGGCGTAGTCCACGGTCACGTTCACCTGGGGCGAGCGGGTGCCGGTCAGCGACACGTCGCGGACCCCGGTGATGCCGCGCAGCGCGGGCACGACCTCGGTGTTGAGCCTGCCCGCGGCGGCCACCTCGTCGGTGCCCGAGGTCGCGGCGAGCACCACGACCGGGATCTGGTCGGTGCTGCCCTGCAGGACCGTCGGCTCGACGTTCTGCGGCAGCCGCGGCCGCAAGCGGTTGACCGCCTGCTGCAGCTGCCCGACGGCGGCGTCGACGTCGGTGCCGTAGACGAACTGCACCTGCACGGTGGCCGAGCCCTCGGCGGCGGTGGTGGTGATCTTCTCCACCCCGGCGACGCCGCGCAGGCTCGACTGGATCGGCTCGGCGACCTGGCTGTCGACGATGTCGGGCGAGGCGCCCGGGTAGGCCGCGACGACGACGGCGCCGGGCAGCTGGATGGACGGGAAGAGCTGTTGCTTGAGCGACGGCAGCGCGATGGCGCCGAAACCGATGATGAGCAGGCTGAGCAGCCCCACCAGGCTTCGGTTGCCCAGGCTGAGTCGGGCCAGCACGGACATGTGACGTGGATCCCCTCGGTCGGACACCGGCGACCCCCGGGCGCCGTGAGGCGCCACATCGCCGGTGGAGTGGCCGAAGCCTGGCACACACGCCCTGAGACCGGACTCAGCCCACGGTCCCGACTTAGGTCATACGAAAGGATGATTCACGTGGGGCGGACGTCGGCCTGCGGTGACGCCTCGTGATCAGTGGGCGGCTCCGCTGGGCTTTCCGGGCGGTGCTCCCGGTCCTCGCTGGAGCGGATCTTCTCCGCCGCCCGCTCCATCTCCAGCCGCCGCCACCGCCTGCGCTGGCGGCGGGTCATCTTGGCGGGCCAGAGCTCCTGGATGGCGGCGTTGAAGTAGGCGCCCATGACCACGGCCAGCCCGATGAAGAAGGCGAAGAGCAGGAACGCGATCGGGGTGGCCAGCGCGCCGTAGGTGTAGCCGGTGGTGGTGATCCAGCCGATGTAGAGCCGCAGCCCGATGCTGGAGAGCAGGAACAGCACCATCGCCAGCACCGCGCCGGGCAGGCCGCGGTGCCAGGGCAGCTTGCGCGGCAGCGCCACCTTGTAGAGCGTGGCCAGCGCGACCACCAGGATCACGCCGATCGCCGGGTAGTAGGTGATGTCCACCCAGCCGACCACCACCGGCTGCCAGGACACCGGGAAGATCTTGGGCAGCAGGTCCGGGCCGAGCGCGAGCACCGGCAGCCCGACGATCAGCAGCACCAGGCTGGCCACGTAGAGCAGCAGCGCGAAGATCCGCTGCCACACCTCGTGCCGGACCCCGTACTGACCGTGCGCCACGGTGATCGCGTCGACGAACGAGGACATCGCCGACGAGCCCGCCCACAGCGAGATCAGGAAGCCCACCGAGACGATCTCGCCGCGACCGACGGTGAGGATGTCGGAGACCGTGGGCTGGATGATCTGCGTCACCACGTTCTCGCTGAACGCCTTGCGCGAGAGGTCGAGGATGTCGGCCTGGACCGCGTTGATCACGTCCTGGCCGAACCACTCGGCCACGTAGCCCAGGCTGCCCAGCAGGCCCAGCAGCAGTGGCGGCAGCGAGAGCACCTGCCAGAAGGCCGCCTCGGCGGCCTCGGAGAAGATGTTGCCCTCCCACGCCTTGGACAGGGTGCGCTTGATCAGCCGCGACGGCACCCGGCCCGTGGCTGGTCCAGGTGTGCCGTCGCGGCCTGCGTGGGGTCTGGGCTGCGCGGTCATACCTGGACAAGCATGGTCCATCCCAGCGGGATCGGCTCAACCGTCGGGTGTGATCCGACCCGGCGTGTCGCGGCTCGCGGCGATCTTGGCCGGGCGGGCGGTAGTCTCACGGACGCCCTCCACCGGGTCCGTACTCGCCGCGCACCGTCCGCCCGGCGGGAGCCGCTGGGGGCATCACCATGTCGGCGATCGTGCTTCGCCGATCGACGTGTTCGCGAGCCGAGAGGAGCTGGGGCATCCCGTGACCCGGGCCGAGGTGGAACCGGACTCCCAGGGCAAGGCCCCGGCGCGACCGCTGCGCGAGTGGCAGCGCCGGGCGCTGACGAGGTACCTGACCCGCCGCCCCAGGGACTTCCTGGCCGTGGCGACCCCCGGCGCGGGCAAGACGGTGTTCGGCCTGCGGGTGGCCGCCGAGCTGCTCGCCGACCGCACCGTCGAGTCGCTGACGATCGTCGCCCCGACCGAGCACCTCAAGTACCAGTGGGCGGCCTCGGCCAACGCCGCGGGCATCCCGATCGACCCCAACTTCACCAACTCGATGGGCGCCACCTCCCGCGACTACCGGGGCGTCGCGGTCACCTACGCCCAGGTCGCGGCCCACCCGACCCTGCACCGCGTGCGCACCGAGCAGCGCAAGACCCTGGTGATCCTCGACGAGGTCCACCACGGCGGCGACGCCAAGAGCTGGGGCGACGCCGTCCGCGAGGCGTTCACCCCGGCCGTGCGCAGGCTGGCCCTCACCGGCACCCCCTTCCGCAGCGACGACTCCGCCATCCCGTTCGTCGAGTACGAACCCGACGGCGCGGGCTTCCTCCGGAGCAAGGCCGACCACACCTACGGCTACGCCGACGCCCTGCGCGACGGCGTCGTCCGCCCGGTGATCTTCCTGGCCTACTCCGGCGAGGCCAGCTGGCGCACCAGCGCGGGCGAGGAGTTCACCGCGCGCCTGGGCGAGCCGCTCACCCCGGAGCAGACCGCCCGGGCCTGGCGCACCGCGCTGGACCCGTCGGGGGAGTGGATCCCGTCGGTCCTCTCGGCCGCCAACACCCGCCTGAACCAGGTCCGCCAACACATCCCCGACGCTGGCGGCCTGGTGATCGCCTCGGACCACACCTCGGCCAAGGCCTACGCCGACATCCTGCGCACCGCGACCGGCGAAGAGCCGACCCTGGTCCTCTCCGACGACCCGAAGGCCTCCGGCCGGATCCAGGAGTTCTCCGACGGCACCTCCAAGTGGCTGGTAGCGGTCCGCATGGTCAGCGAGGGCGTCGACGTCCCCAGACTGGCGGTCGGCGTCTACGCGACGAGCGCGTCCACCCCGCTGTTCTTCGCCCAGGCCATCGGCCGCTATGTGCGAGTCCGCGTCCCCGGCGAGACCGCAAGCATCTTCCTGCCCTCGGTCCCGGTCTTGTTGGACTTGGCCAGCCAACTGGAAGCCGAACGGGACCACGTCCTGGGCAAACCCCACCGCGAAAAGGACGGCTGGGACGACGAACTCCTGGCCGACGCCAACCGCACCAAGGACGAACTCGGCGAGGAAGAAAAGGCCTTCACCTCACTCGGCGCCTCAGCGGAGCTGGACCAGGTCATTTTCGACGGCTCCTCATTCGGCACAGCGGCATTCGCGGGCACGGCAGAAGAAGAGGAATACCTAGGTCTCCCGGGCCTCTTAGCGCCCGACCAGGTCCGCGCACTGCTCAAGCAACGCCAAGACCAGCAACTGGAAGACCGCACCAGACGAGCCGCGGAACGGAAGCCGGACCAGCCCGCCCAGGCCAAACCCCAGTCGGTGCAAGAGCGCCTCAGCACCCTGCGCAAGGAACTCAACGCCCTGGTCGGCATGGCCCACCACCGCACCGGCAAACCCCACGGCCTGATCCACGGCGAACTCCGCAAGACCTGCGGCGGCCCCCCGACCGCGATGGCCACCGTGGACCAACTGGAAGAGCGCATCGCGACCCTGCGCTCCTGGTGAACAGAAAACGCAACAATCCTCGCAGGCTTCTCCCCTGCGGAAGCCGGAAAAAAAAGGGCCGCCCCAATCCCCAAGCTGCCCCAATCCAAGCCACCCCGATCCTCAAGCGGCCTCAATTCAAGCGGCCCCATCCCCAAGTAGCCCCCATCCCCAAGCCGCGCCAACTCCACAGCCGCGCCAATCTTTAAACTCCGCCAACTCCACAGCCGCGCCAATCTTTAAACTCCGCCAACATCAAAGCCGCACCAATCCCTAAACTGTGCCAGCCGTAAAGCCGCGCCAATCCCCCTAACTGCTCGATTGGGTGGAGTGGTTTGTCTGGGGCCCCTAAAGAAATGAGGCGCTAAGCTGACCCGCGAGTGGGTGACTCCCTTCCCTACCCGCTCTACCCACCGCGCCTCATTTCTTTAGGGGCCCCAGACAAACCACTCCACCCAATCGAGCACCCCCACCCCAGCGCCCCCGACGGCAACCGAGAACGGCGCCCCAAAGCGCAGCCGACCGGCGGCCAAGAGCGACACGCACAGCGCCCACCCCACCGCGCACAGCGACCAACATTGCCGCCAAGCGACGCCCCCGTTGCCAAACCGTGTCCTCCAACCGGGTCTGAATCGTTCCAGTGTGCTTCCGGTCACCCAGAACGGGGGCATATGTTGTGCTCCACAACATTCCCCCCACCACCGACGACCCGCCCGGGCCCAGGCGGCCGTCTGCGGCTACGAAAGGGACGACAATGCGCAGCAAGACACTGGCCCTCCTCGCCGCCGGCGCCCTCACGCTCACCGCCTGCGGCGCCAACCAGGCCACCCCGCCCGCCTCGACCGGTGGTGGCGGCGCCACCACCGGGAGCAGTGCCGCCGGTGGGGTGAAGGTGGGCGTGATCCTCCCCGAGACGGCCACCTCGGCCCGCTGGGAGGGCTTCGACAAGCCCATGATCACCGCGGCCATGCAGGCCGCCGGGCTCGACGCCGACGTGCAGAACGCCCAGGGCGACGTGCAGAAGTTCACCACCCTGGCGGACGGCATGATCAGCCAGGGGGTCAAGGTCCTGGTGATCGCCTCGATCAACAGCGAGGTCGGCAGCGCGGTGGCGGCCAAGGCGAAGGCCCGCGGCATCCCCACCATCGACTACGACCGGCTCAACCTCGGCGGCAGCTCCGACTACTACGTCTCCTTCGACAACGTCAAAGTCGGTGAGCTGCAGGGGAAGGGGCTCGCGGACGCGCTCAAGGACAAGGCGGGCGGCCAGGTCATCGAGATCGAGGGCGCGCCGACGGACAACAACGCGACCCTGTTCTACAACGGGCAGCAGAACGTCCTCAAGCCGCTCTACGAGGCGGGCACGCTCAAGCTCGTGCAGTCGCAGCCCATCGACGGCTGGGACAACCAGAAGGGCGGCGTGACCTTCGAGCAGATCCTGACCGCCAACGGCGGCAAGGTCGACGGTGTCGTGGCGGCCAACGACGGGCTGGCGGGCGCGGTGATCACCGTGCTGCGCAAGAACGGCCTCAACGGCAAGGTCCCGGTCACCGGTCAGGACGCCACCCCCGACGGCCTGATGGCCGTGCTGCGCGGCGACCAGTACATGACCGTGTTCAAGCCGATCAAGCAGGAGGCCGAGGCCACCGCCAAGCTGGCCGCCGCGCTGGCCAAGGGCGACACCGCCGCCGCCGACGCGATCGCCAAGGACTCCAGCGACGACCCCAAGGGCAACCGCAAGGTCAAGTCGGTCCTGCTCACCCCGCAGCTGACCACAAAGGACAGTGTGAAGACGGTGGTGGGGCAGGGTTACGTCAAGGCGACCGACATCTGCACCGGTGACCTGGCCGCCGCCTGCTCGCAGCTCGGCATCAGCTGACCCAGCCCGCCGGTCCGCGGGGGGACAGGCCCCGCGGACCGGCCTCCCTCGACAGGAGCGCCATGAGCGAACCCATCCTCGAGCTGACCGGGCTGAACAAGAGCTTCGGTCCGGTGCACGTGCTGCACGACGTGGACTTCACCGTCCGCGCCGGCGAGGTCACCGCACTGGTCGGCGACAACGGCGCCGGTAAGTCCACTTTGGTCAAGTGCGTCGCGGGCATCCACCCGATGGACTCCGGCCAGGTCTTCTTCAACGGCGAGCGGGTCAGCGTCACCGGCCCGCGCGACGCAGCCGACCTCGGCATCGAGGTCGTCTACCAGGACCTCGCGCTGGCCGACAACCTCGACATCGTCCAGAACATGTTCCTCGGCCGCGAGCGCGGCAGCGGCTGGCTGCTCGACGAGGCCGCGATGGAGAAGGCCGCCCGCGACACGCTGGCCTCGCTCTCGGTCCGCACGGTGAAGTCCGTGCGCACCCCGGTGTCCTCGCTCTCCGGCGGCCAGCGGCAGACCGTCGCGATCGCCAAGTCGGTGCTCTGGGAGAGCAAGGTCGTGCTGCTCGACGAGCCGACCGCCGCGCTCGGCGTGGCGCAGACCCGGCAGGTCCTCGACCTGGTCCGCAGGCTCGCCGAGCAGGGGCTGGGGGTGGTGCTGATCAGCCACAACATGGCCGACGTGTTCGAGGTCGCCGACCGGATCTCCACCCTCTACCTCGGCCGGATGGTCGCCGAGGTCGCCACCCGCGACGTCACCCACTCCCAGGTCGTCGAGCTGATCACCGCGGGCCGCTCCGGCGACCTCGGGCTGGCCCGCCCCGAGACCGCCACCGTCTGACCGAGGGACGACCATGACCGACACCCCCACCGCGCCCGCGGCCCCCGCCAAGAGCGAGCCCGGCGGCGCCATCGCCGACTTCGGC
Organism: Actinokineospora sp. NBRC 105648; assembly: GCF_030269645.1. Classification (GTDB taxonomy): domain Bacteria; phylum Actinomycetota; class Actinomycetes; order Mycobacteriales; family Pseudonocardiaceae; genus Actinokineospora. The sequence goes on from NZ_BSTR01000009.1 coordinate 136,959, forward strand.
ATCGACACCACCGCCCAGTCCACCGGCGAGGCGCTGCGCGACTACCTGGCCCGGCTGCGCGGCGGCGACCTCGGCTCGCTGCCCGCCGTCCTCGGCCTGGCCGCGCTCGTGATCGTCTTCTGGTGGCTCTCCGACAGCTTCCTCACCCTGGACAACACCGCGAACCTGCTCGCCCAAGGCGCGGGCAAGATGGTCATCGCCATGGGGCTGGTCTTCGTCCTGCTCCTCGGCGAGATCGACCTCTCCGCGGGCACCGCCTCCGGCGTGTGCGCTGCGGTGATGGCTATGCACTACGTCCGCTCGGGCAACCTGCTCGGGGGGATGGGCAGCACCGTCTTCTACGTCTTCGTCGGCGGCCTGGTCGTGGCGGCGGCGCTGGCGCTGTTCATGCGGATCTGGGCCGGGGCGGCGCTCGCCCTGGTCGCCGTGGTGATCGCGATGATCGGCGCGGCGCCGAACCCGTGGATCGAGATGCTGCTGGCCGTCTGCGTGGGCACCGCGATCGGCGTGGTCACCGGGTTCCTGGTCTCCAAGATCGGCATGCCCTCGTTCGTGGTCACCCTGGCGCTGTTCATCACCTGGCAGGGCGTGATCCTGCAGTTCATCGGCGAGGGCGGCGTCTTCGGCATCGGTACCCAGCCGGTGCTGTTCTCCGTGGCCAACGGCAACATGTCCGTGCTGGGCAGCTGGGTCCTGTGCCTGGTCGCGGCGGGCGGCTACGCCTTGGTCGTCCTCGGTGAGCACTACAGCAGGCTCCGCCGCGGCCTGGTGACCTCGCCCACCCCGATCGTGCTGGCCAAGGTCGGCGCCGTCGCGGTGCTCGCCGCGCTGGCCACCCTCGCGCTCACCCGCAACCGCTCGCCGAACGACTTCGTGGTCATCGAGGGCGTGCCCTACGTGGTCCCGATCGTGCTCGTCCTGCTGGTCGTGGGCACCTACGTGCTCAACCGCACCCGCTACGGCAGGCACATCTACGCCGTCGGCGGCAACGCCGAGGCGGCCCGGCGCGCGGGCATCAACGTGCCCAGGATCCGGGCCAGCGTGTTCGTCGTCGCCTCGGCCACCGCCGCACTCGGAGCGATCGTTTACTCCTCGAAGGTGGGGTCGGTCGACCCCCAAGCGGGTGGTCTCAATACGCTGCTGTTCGCGGTGGGTGCGGCGGTGATCGGCGGGACGTCGCTGTTCGGCGGTCGCGGCAAGGTGTTCCACGCCGTGGTCGGCGGGCTGGTGCTCGCCGTCGTCGAGAACGGGTTGGGCCTGCTCAAGCAGCCCGCCGCCGTGGTCAACATCGTGACCGGGCTGGTGCTGCTGCTGGCGGCCACGGTCGACGCCCTCTCCCGGCGGCGCGCGGCGGTGTCGACCCGGTAGGGGAGCGCGAGGGAGAGGCGGGCAGGTGACCAGCACACCCACCGCGGGCACGCGCCCGGACGAGGTGCGCAGGCACAACCGCACCGTGCTGCTGCGCAGGCTGCACGTCGAGGGCCCGTGCACCCGCGCCGAGCTGGCCACCGAGCTGGGCCTCAACCGCAGCACGATCAAGGCGCTGGTCGACGGCCTGGCCGAGTCCGGCGTGGTGCAGGAGCGGGTCCCCCGGGCCCGCTCCGGCGCGGGCAGGCCGTCGCTGCTGGTGCTGCCGCAGCCGCTGGCCGCGGTGGTGCTGGCGGTGGACATCCGGGTCGAGCAGGTGGCGATCGCCCTGGTCGGGCTGGGCGGGCAGATGCTCGGCCGCAACAGCTGGAACCTGCGCGGCAAGGCGGCGCACCCGGACGAGGTGATCACGCACGTGATCGAGTCCACCCGGGTGCTGGCCGACGAGCTGGGCGTGACCACGATCGGGGCGGGCGTCTCGGTCCCCGGCGTGGTCCGCCGCCGGGACGGCTACGTGCACGAGGCGCCCAACCTCAAGTGGACCGACGTCCCGGTCGGCGACCGGCTGGGCGCCGCGCTCGGCGTGCCGGTCCGGGTCGCCAACGACGCCGAGATCGCCGCGGTGGCCGAGCACCTGCGCGGCGCCGCCCGCGGGTCCCTGGACGCGGTCTACGTCTCCGCCGACATCGGGGTCGGCGCGGGCGTGATCTCCGACGGCTCACCGCTGCGCGGCACGGCGGGCTACGTCGGCGAACTCGGCCACATGGTGATCAACCCGGCGGGCCGCGACTGCTACTGCGGCAACCGCGGCTGCTGGGAGACCGAGGTCGGCGAACTTGCTCTTTGCCGCGCTCTCGACCTGCCCGAGCACTCCCCGCGCGGCATGGTCGTCGCCGAGCTGCGCTCGGTGGCCGCCGACCCGGCCCGGCTCGCCGCCCGGCTGGGCGCCTTCCAGGAGTGGCTCACCCAGGGCCTGGTCAACATCGTCAACGTCTTCGGCCCCGAACTGCTGGTCCTGGGCGACCTGTTCACCGCCCTGCCCGCCGCCTTGGTCGCCGAGGTGGGGGCCGAGGTGGCCAAGCGCAGCCTGGTCAGCCGCGCGATCGGCGGCACCCGCCTGCTGACCTCGACGATGGGCTCGGACGTCAAGCTGGTCGGCGCCGCCGAGCTCGCCTTCGAACCCGTGCTCGACCTGGTCTGAGCACCGCTCAGAACTGCACCGGCACGAACACGTTGCGCATCACCTCGGCGACCAGCGCCCGCACCTGGTCGTAGTACCGGTGCGGGTCATCGCGCGCCGCGCGCGGGTCCACGGCGTGCTCCTCGTCAGAAGCGGCGCTCGCGGCGAGCTCCAACCGCGTCTGCCACCGCCTCGGCACCGGGCCGGCGGCGGCGGGCACTGTGGCGGACTCGTCCGCCGGGTGCTCGGGCAGCTCGACCCGGATCTCGCCCAGTCCGTCGGCCGCCCGGTCCAGCGCCGCCTTGGCGGCCTCGGCCTCGGCGGCCAGCTGCAGGTGCCACCGGGCCCGTTGCCCATCCGGCAGGTCTGGTGCGTGCCGGTTCAGCGACTGCAGGTGGACCAGGGTCTCGCGGTAGCGGTCGAGGGCGATCGCGGCGTCCTCGTGGTGGTCGCCCGCGCGTCGCAGCTGCTTGCCCAAGCGCTGCCGGAAGACCTCGAACGCCTCCGCCGCCGCGCCGCGCCAGGTGTCCGTGTCGAACGCCAGCACGCGCCGCGCGCCGTCCCAAAGCCGGTCCCTGAGCCCGTTGAGCCGGTCCACCTCGTCTCGCAGGGCGTCGGCGTCGCCCGGGAAGCCGGTCACCGGGCCGACGCCCCGTCCACCTCACCGACCAGTCGTGCGTTCGCGGCATCGGTGGCGAGGTAGGCGGTCGCCGTGTCCGCCAACCGGTCGGCGGTCCGCCCGGCCACGGCGAGGAGGTGGTCGACCTTGGTCGCGGACGCTTCCTGGAAGCGCTTGAGGGCCACCGCCAACGCGCCGTTCCCCACCCGCAGGGCGGGCATCGGTTGCTCGCGCCCCGCGGCCGTGCCCGCCTCGTCGACGAAGTCCTGGATCGACGTCGCGAGCTGTCGCACCTCGTGTGGATCCACGGCGTACTCGGCCACCGGCTCAACCCCTTCCGCCACCGAGTGGAACCGTACACGCGACGATTGGGGTCGACTAGGCTGGCGAACGGGTGTCGCGCCCGGCGTTCAGCGCGACGATCACGTGGTGCGGCAGCGGCATCGCCTCGCGGGCCGCCTCGTCCGGGTCGACCAGCAGACCGACCGAGATGGGCAGCGCGCACACCCGTCGGATCAGCTCATCGCCCCGCATCTTCAGGTGGGCGCCGTCCCACGCGGGCACAGCGCGCGGCCGGTGTTCCCGCACCCCCGCCTGGGTGGTGAACGCGCACATCCACACGCCCGCCCGGGCCGTCGGCGAGATCAGGAACGACCGGTCCGCGCTCACCGGCACGTAGGCCAGCGCCCGCTGGAACAGCGACACCGGGTCGCCGCGGCCGGAAAGCCCGAGCTTCGCCTCGCGCAGTAGCGCCGGGTCGCTGTAGCCGCGGGCGGACCGGGCCGCCCGGTCGGCGGTGTCCCACAGCGCCCGGATCCGCACGACCTCGTCCGGGATCTCGCCGGTGGGCAGGGTCAACTGGGCCAGGGTGAGCGCGAGGACGCGCACGCTGCCCCACCTGGCGGGCTTGCCGTTGAGGATCCGGTGCACGGTGTCCGCGCTGATCACGTGGTCGTAGCCGCCCACCCCGATGAACTCGGCCACCGTCGCGGGCGCCGGGCACCCGGCGCGCACGTGCAACCGGGTGATGGCCTCGGTGAGGGCGCGCAGCGCGTCCCCGGACTCGTCGAACACCCTCACCCTCCGCGGGTCACCACCTGGACACCGGCCGCCAGGGATCGTGACAGCGGCCGCGGACGCGGAACGGGCGGGACCCGAGGGTCCCGCCCGTTCACCGACGTGCTTGCAGGTGATCAGCCCTTCTGCAGTTCGGCCGCCAGCTCGCGCAGGCGGTCCTCGTGCGCGCGGGCGTGGTGCCCGCAGAACAGCAGCTCTCCTCCGGAGGGAAGTACAGCGCGAACCTGTGCGGCGGCCCCGCACCGGTCACAGCGGTCGGCAGCGGTCAGCTCGGGGCGGGTGAGCGTCGGCGTCGTCATGGGAGTTCTCCCTCCGTCCCGGCACCGGAAATGGGATCCGGTGCCCTCATCGGCTGCGGTCACGGAGGCGGAATCTCCGCCGTGGTCGCGCTTCTACTCTTACAGACGTACGGGCCCCCGGCAGTGTTCCCGCGCCCGATGTTCGATTCGGTAACCCCTGATTAACCCGGTTGGCCCACCGGAACCGGGCGAAATGGCCCTCGGCCAGGGCAAAGACCGCCCCCGAGCCATTCGGACACCCGGTGTTCGCGTGTCGTTGTTCACCACGGGCGAACACCCAGGTGCGCCACACCGGCCCGGAACACCTCGGCGCCACCGACGATGTCCCGGACGTGCAGACGACTCCCGGGGCAAGATCAGTTGGCGGCGCCACCCCCGTGCGCCCGGTAGGCGGTGCGAGATGAGCTACGAAGTCCCGGCCCTGCCGCCGTGCCTGCCCGGCTGCAGGTACGCGCTCGACCGGATCACCGACCTGGCCGACCGCGTCGACGGCAGCCACACCTGCGTGGTCACCGTCGCGGTGGTGGAGAGCATCGACCGCACCCCGGTCTACGTCCAGGTGGTCCGCTGGTTCGACGCCGAGGGCCTCACCGAGCCCGCCTTCGTCGAACTGCGCGGCGGCGACTTGGTCGGCGACGACGGCTTCGGCGCCCTCGCCGCCCGCGAACTCGGCGCCGCCTTCGCCGCCGCGGCGGCGCTCATCGACAGCGCCGCCCCACCGTGACCGCGACCAGGCCCGGCCGCGGCGGGTGCGAACACCCACCGGGGCCGGAGCCCTTCGCGCGGCTACCCAAATAGGTCGCGGCGGTCGGAGATGGACAACGCCCCCGACCGGTGACCCGGTCGGGGGCGTCGCACACGAACCACAGCTAGGCGGTTTATTCGAGGTAGTCGCGCAGTATGCTTTGGTGTGCGCTGTGCTTGACCAGCAAAAACGAGGTCGGATGTGAGCGCTGTGCAGTGAAATATCCTGTATCAGGGCCCGTCGGCCGTGTTGGTGACACCCGCCCAGACCTGGACCAACCACCTGGCGAGAGGCGTCCGTGGTGCATCCACCGTGGTGCGCTCGTCCCGTAGCGTCCCGTAGCGTCCCGTAGCGTCCCGTAGCGTCCCGCGTCCCGTGACTCCCGGTCACCGTGGTCGCCCGCCGCGACCGGTTCGGCGCTGGCCTCCTGCGCACAGTCGGGGGTGTCTGACGATGCTGTCCTTCGATGTCATGATCGGTTACCTCGGCAACCTGATGTCGGCTGGGCGCGGCGCCGTGCTCGACAAGCGCGAGCACATGCACTACCTCCACTCCGCTGCGGCCGGAGCGAGGTGATGCTCTGACTCAAGCGCGCCGGGGCATGTTGAAGCCAAGGCTGCCGGTCGTCAGGCGGCGAGGCAGCCGTGGTGGCCCGCGCGGTCGACATCGGCGAACCCACTCTGCGGACCATCGGGGGTGGTGATGTTGACGCAGGCTGAGTGCACCTGTCGGCCGACCGCGTGGGCACAATTCTCCAATTCGGCCCTGCTCCAGTGTGCGTTGCCTCCCCGGCGGGAGTGCCAAAGGACGGGACCAGGCTGAACTGTGTGTCCCCCTGTTGGCGGTGGACAAAGATCGGTGGTGGTCGTCGTGACCGCGCGGCTGGAAATCCGTCTTGCCGGCATCGGAAAGTGGTCTTGCCTGTGAGCCGCTCGATCGGTGGCTGACGGGTGGTGGGGTCGACGTGTCTGCTGGTAGTGCATCAGGTGGTGCTCACCAGGAGGTTCCAGATCCATTCACCACCACCGACGGAACAGCCCCGCTCGCGCGGGGAAGAGGCTCCGGCGAGGATCTGGTCGGCGGTGGCGGGTTCGCGGCCGGAACAGCCCCGCTCGCGGGGAAGAGCAGCCCACTCAAAGCACCTGTTGGACGCCCACCTTGGAACAGCCCCGCTCGCGCGGGGAAGAGGGCACCGAGTCGACCAGCACCCAGGGGAACGTCGGAACAGCCCCGCTCGCGCGGGGAAGAGACACGCAGGTACCGCGACAACGCCTGACCTGTCGGAACAGCCCCGCTCGCGCGGGGAAGAGGCGGCAACGCGATTGACTTTGACTCCTACCGCGGGAACAGCCCCGCTCGCGCGGGGAAGAGGAGAAGATGCTGGAGTTCCCGCACCGGGACCTGGGAACAGCCCCGCTCGCGCGGGGAAGAGTAGCCCGGCAAGTCGGGAGCTGACGGGTAAGGAATAGCCCCGCTCGCGCGGGGAAGAGGCGCAGGGCTTCCACATCACGTCCGGTGAGACGGGAACAGCCCCGCTCGTGCGGGGAAGAGGGCGACGCTAGCCCAGGTCACCGACGGTCTACAGGAACAGCCCCGCTCGCGCGGGGAAGAGGGCCAGGTCACCTACCGGGTGGACGGGCAGTCCGGAACAGCCCCGCTCGCGCGGGGAAGAGGCTGGGCGGACGGCGGACCGCCGCGCCTTGGGCGGAACAGCCCCGCTCGCGCGGGGAAGAGCGTGAAGACGCTGACGCCCCACTCCGCTGCTAGGGAACAACCCCGCTCGCGCGGGGAAGAGGGGGCGCGGTGGCGTGGCCCCTCTGACGGGCGAGGAACAGCCCCGCTCGCGCGGGGAAGAGGCAGCTTGGACGCGATGGCGCACGCCTCGTCGAGGAACAGCCCCGCTCGCGCGGGGAAGAGCTGCAGTTCTTCAAGAACGGCGCGACGCCGCAGGGAACAGCCCCGCTCGCGCGGGGAAGAGACCGTGACGCTCACGGTCTTCGGGGAGGTGGTGGGAACAGCCCCGCTCGCGCGGGGAAGAGCGGCCGCCACCGCCGCCTACCGGGCGACCCTGTGGAACAGCCCCGCTCGCGCGGGGAAGAGACCGCGACGATCCGCGACCCCGCCACGCAGGCGGGAACAGCCCCGCTCGCGCGGGGAAGAGGGAGACAGCGATGACGACCACCACGATCTGCGCGGAACAGCCCCGCTCGCGCGGGGAAGAGCGTCACCCGAGACGCCGCTGAACCTGATCATCAGGAACAGCCCCGCTCGCGCGGGGAAGAGCAATCCATCGGGCGGCCGTTGAGAATCACATTGGGAACAGCCCCGCTCGCGCGGGGAAGAGATCGCGTACGGCGAGGACGACGCCGCCCCAGGCGGAACAGCCCCGCTCGCGCGGGGAAGAGGAGGTTCTGGAGGACCGCTTCGGGTCCCATTCCGGAACAGCCCCGCTCGCGCGGGGAAGAGGCGGACGCCACATGGCACGCCATGGTCGAATACGGAACAGCCCCGCTCGCGCGGGGAAGAGGTCACGGACCGGTGGGTGAAGGTCGGGCGGATGGGAACAGCCCCGCTCGCGCGGGGAAGAGCGGCTGCGGCCGCGTCAGGACCGTCGCCAGGGGAACAGCCCCGCTCGCGCGGGAAGAGGCTCGGGTCGAGCGTCCGGTCGTACATGATGTAGGAACAGCCCCGCTCGCGCGGGGAAGAGAGAAACACGCGCGCGATGGCATCGCTCCCCTTCGGAACAGCCCCGCTCGCGCGTGGAAGAGGCCCCGGGCCCGACCACCGAGACCGCCCACATCGGAACAGCCCCGCTCGCGCGTGGAAGAGGCCCCGGGCCCGACCACCGAGACCGCCCACATCGGAACAGCCCCGCTCGCGCGGGGAAGAGAAGTCGGCCGTGCGGGGCCCCTGGTGAGCAGCCGGAACAGCCCCGCTCGCGCGGGGAAGAGGAGGCCAAGGTCGACGGGTGGAGGACTGCGGTGGGAACAGCCCCGCTCGCGCGGGGAAGAGGCTTCTTGACCTGCGGCGTTATGAACCGTAACGCCGTTTCTCATTCACTTTCCTTGACCGTGAACGACACGGTGATCCCTGCTTCGCGCGTGTGTGGGAGGTGGATCGGGTACGGGCTAGTCGGGCTGGCTTCGAGGGCGGCCGGTGCCGTAGCGGCGGCGTTTGCTGGCGTTGCTCCAGCCTGTGGGCGTATGCGTTGTCCGGTGATCAGCCGAAGGGCGCAGCATGAGGTGGATGCCCTCGCGGTCAACCGGTATCCATTCGTGGGAGTGGACCTGGAAGTCCAGGCCCTGTTCGTTGTCCGCCTTGTGCACCATGATCGCGCGGCCGGTCTTGACCATGTCCGTCACGCGTTGCCACATCAGGTGCCGCACGCGTGCGGAGATGTTGCCGACGAAGACTCCGGGGGCTATCTCCAGCAGCCAACGTGTCAGGTGGCCGCGGAGTCCGACGGGGCAGGCGGCTACGACGATCACTGTCATTCGTCGTCGGCCTCCCCGTAGGCCGTGCCCCCTGCGACCTTCCGGCCGTTGTCGTCCCAGAGCATCACGACGTCTGCGTCCTCGAACGCTTCAGGTCCGTACTCGATGACGCCCTCGTCGGCGAGCAGCGACTTGATGTCGGCGACGCAGGTCTCCAGGAACTTGCCGTCCTTCATGTGGTCCCGGACAGCACGCCGGGTGGCGGAACCGATGTCTGCGGGTTCCGCGGCGGTCACGTCGAAGGCGATCGGGATGGTGATGTCCGCCTTGTAGAGGTCGGCCACGTCGTAGACGAACGACTTGGTGTGACCGGTGTGCGCGAAACCCAGACCCGGCGAGCACCCGAGTGCCACGATCACGGCGTGGACGACACCGTAGAGGCTCGTGTTGGCCGCGGACAGGGCCTTGTTGACCGGTGTCCCACTGTCGAAGTCGCCCGGGTCGTAGTCCCGTCGCTCCCATGCGACGCCGGTGCGCTGCGAGTGCGCCCGGTACAGCCTTCGGACGCGGGCGCCCTCGCGGCCGCGGAGCTGCTGCATGGTCAGCCCGCTGGTGTCCTCGCCCGGGAAGCGCATCGCGTACATCTGCCGCGCGACGCGCAGTCTGGCGGTCTGGTTGCTGACCAGCGCGGCCTGGGCCTCCAGCAACCGCGAGGAGCGGGCGAGTGTGCGGCCGTGCGCGTAGTACCGCACGCCGTGCTCGCCCACCCACACCGCGGTCGACCCGCTCTCGGCGAGCAGGACCATGGCCTGTTGGCTGACCGTGGTGCCTGGGCCGAGGAGCAGGGCGCCGAGCGTTGCCGCCGGGAGGTGCACGGTGCCGCGGCGGTCTTGGGCGGTGATGGCGTTCGCGTCCCGGTGAATGACGCAGTGTTCCAAGTAGACGAACGAGAGTCGGTCCTGGGCGCGGGTCAGGTGGGAGATGGGGACCGGGCGGGCTCCGGGGATCTCGGGCATCAGCGGGCGAGGGTGAGCAGGCCGCAGCCGTAACCCTTGGCCGGGCCGATGCCGTGGGTCAGCGCTCGGCGGAACGCGTCGACGTCGGTGATCTCCAGGCGACCGCCGAAGGTCGCGGTGGCGAGGGTGACGGTGTGCGAGTCGCGTGTGAACCGCCAGGTGTGCCTGCTCTGGACCGCCACGTCGAGTTCCTTGTCGATGGTCTCGGTGATCGAGAAACCATGTTGATCGCGGCGATCGAGCAGCCAGGTGGTCTGTTGGGCGGCGGTCACATGGCCTCGGCGCCGAGACTTCTCGGCTGGTGCGGCGGCGGAGTCGGCGTCCGGCTTTCGACTGCTGCGCGTCGGGTTCGCGGTGAGCCGGAACGCCCACTGTTGCCCAACCGCCAAGCGGTCGAGCAGCGGGGTGTAGGGACGGCTGGCCCAGCTGCTCGTGGTCGGCCAGCCCGCGACCTCCACGACGTGGGTCAGGTCGGGCAGGTGCGGGCTGACGATGTACAGCAGCGTCTGGTGCGTGCCGCTGTCCAACCGCCAGAGCACGCGCCCGGCGGTGGTGGGGTCGCGGTGGGCAGCCGGGAACGCCTTCACCACCGCGCCGTGCAGGCGGTGTGGCGAGGCGAGCAGTTCGCGGGCACCGCGGCGGGCCGGGTTGAGTTCGAGCCTGGTCAGGTGCATTCGAGCAGGTCCATCGGGTCGTGGGGGTCGTGTCCCGGGCGGTGATCGGGATTGGGCACCGTGATCGGGACTCGGTGCACGGTGCGCCATCCGTATTGGCGGTGGCGGGGGTCGAAGCTGATCGGGTCGTCGCGCACGGTGTCGCTGCCCGGTGTCCCGGGTGGGCAATCGAGAACGGTGTCCAGCCTGACCTGGCTCGCCGCGTGTCGGCGGCGGATGGCGGGGGATGCCAACCAGGGTGTTCCGGTGAGCGCTTGCTTGATGTCTCCCGTTGCCATCCCCACCAACAGCTTGCCCGCGGGCGGGCAGGAGCGGCGGCCCAGGAACAGTGGGAAGGCCGGACGTCGCAGGGCTGCCGCCAAGTCGTCGAGCAGGGTGGTCGCACCCTCGACCGCGACGACGAATACCGCATCCGCCAGGTAGAAGCGGTAGGACAGCGGCATCGAGCGCGAGCCGTCGCGGGTGCGGGCCGTCTGGAAGTCGCGTTCGAGCTGGCCCGCTTGCTCGACCCGGACCCCGATCCGCAGGTCGCGCAGCTCGTCCAGCGGGTCGACGCGGCTGAGGCCCTTGGCGGCGGCCAGCAGCCCGATGACACCACTGCGGCTGGGTGCCAGATCGGTCCCCCGACGGGTGAACCGGCTGCTGGTGCCCCAGGACTGCAGCGGGGCCGCCAGCCGCAGCACCAGCGCCGTCACGGCGAGAGCCGATCGGCGACCAGCGCGCCCACCCCGTTGACGACTCCATCCAAAGTGGACCGTTCACCCAGTTCCGCCAGCGGCTCGATGCGCTCGCCCACCCCGAATGCCCAGGTGTGCAGTGGGGTCTCGTCGAACGCCTCGTGCAGGTCGCGTGCGTGGGTCGCCAGCCGGTGGATGGATGCCGTGATGCGCCCGCCCTTCTCGCCCTCGCCGACTGCCTCCTCGAAGGCGCCGACCAGGTTCACCGGTTGGGTCTCGCGGGCGACCACCAGGACCGCGTCGGGCAAGGTGCGGTTCGCGAAGGTGTTCTGCTTGCCGCTGGGCATGGTCGTGACGAACGCCCGCGTGAAGGCCTCGACCGCGCGACGCGTCGCCACGACGTCGCCGAGGTTCCGCTGGAGTTGGTCCACGTCCAAGGCGGCATAGCGGTACAGGGTGGACGAGTTGAACTCGACGGTGCCGATCATCCCGGCTCCAGCGTCTTCCTCGTCGTCGTTCGCCTTGTAGTCGTCGACCGCGGTGAAGTAGTCGTACTCGTTGGTCACCTTGTGCACGCTCAGCGCGTGCGCGACCTGGACCGCTGCCTCGACGTTGAGCTCGGGCAGGTTGGCCACCATGCGGCCGAAGAGCGACACGTCGACCGAGTGGTCCCGGTCGGCGCGCGCTTTCGCCTCGGCCTTCTCGATCGTCAGCTTCGCCTCGCCTGCCGCGTGCGCGGCCTCGACGGCGAGGTCGGCCAGGTTGCCGACCTGCTGGTGGGACAGGAAGAGCAGGAACTCGGCCTGTTCGAGGTCATCGGTCTTCTTGCGTGCTGCCTTGAGTTTGAACCCGGCCGCCTCCAGCACGGCCTTGGCCAGTTCGAAGGCCCGGTCCGCGAGATCGGGGGAGCGGGTTGCGATCTCCTTGCCGACCATCTCCACGACCTGCTTGGTCCGCACACCGAGCTGATCGCGGTCGAGCAGGTCGTCGAAGCCGTCGCGCACGGCGCGTTTCCAGGACTGGCTGGACACCCGTGCCCGGGTCACCCCGCCGTAGACGGCCGTTTTGGGGCTGCCGGTGTCATCTCGGTTGATGTTGCTGGGCGGGACTGTCTGGATGACGTGGAAGTCGATGATGGTGCGCGGCACTGGTCAGTCCCTCGTGTTCTGTTTCGAGTCGGTCTGCGGCTGGGGCTTGGCGGGCGCGAGGTGGAAGTCCCGTCCCCAGATCGGCCGCACGCGGTCGGGTCCGCCCACGTGCTGCCAGGTGATGAGCTGCCGGGTGAGCAGCCCGTAGTCGAGCGGGACGCGTGCGGCGCGCAGCAGCTGCACCACACCACGCAGGTGGTGGGTGAGTTCGCGGAAGTCGCCGCTGGTACCGAGCATGGTGAACCGCCGGGCGATCGGATCGGTGGGTTTGATCGAATCGCCGGTGTGCAGCTTGCGGATGGAACGCCCCAGTCGAGCTCCCGGTTGGTGCATCCCGGTGCGCGACGACTGCTGGTGCACCGCGTAGAGGGTCATGGCGTGGTGGGCGGCCGCCTCCTCGTAGCTGACCTCCTCCCGGTTCCAGCCGTGGGAGAACTCCTCGGCGAGCGTGTGCTCGAAGATGTCGAACACCGCACCCGGTTCCTTGCCTGCGGCTCGACGCAACCGGGCGAGCGCGGCCACGCTGTCGGATCGGTCGTTGAGGTATCCGTGCTGGATCCGGGTGATCCTGCTCGCCACGACATCCCACGCGGGAGTCGGTGCGGCCGTGGTCTCAGTCATGTGACTTCCTTCTTCGCCGCCCACTGCCGTGCCATCGGCAGAGCGGCGCGCAGGTCTCGGTCGAACTTCCGGTCGGCGTGCGCGGTGCACCACCAACGCTGGTTGATCACGCGGCCTTGCCAAGCGGCGAGCGGTGCCCCCGCGATCAGTTGCTCGGCCAGCCGACGGACCGCCTTGGCGGCATCGGTGTGCCACGAGGTCTTGCTGTCGATCGGGTCGGCATCGGGGCCCAATCTGGCCAGCCACGTGCGGAACAGCGGGTCGAGCCGGGCATAGGCCCGTTCGCCCGCTCGGGCGCGGGGCCCATCGCTTTCCCGGGTGCCCGCGGCTTCCGCCAGCCCGACCGCCAGCCCGCCGAGGGCGTACGCGGCGTTCTCGGCGTCGTGAACGCAATCCAGGACGACCTGCCGGAGTTCATGGGCGCCTTGGTCGAGCAGGACGGCGTGCAGGGTGACCGCGTCGTCGACGATCTCGGCGGTCGTGGAGCTCTGACTGCCGTAGGTCATGCCGATCGTGCGCAGGCGCAGCGGTTGGCCCTTCGGTAGTAGTCGCGCGTCGGTCAGGCGGCTGATCCACCGCAGCACCTCCGGGGACAACCGGGCTGCCGCTTCGGTTCGCTGGGCGCTGGTGGTCGTGCTGGGCAACATCGCCTGCAGGCCACGCCAGATCAACCTCTCCGGCATGTGTTCGAGCGGCATGTACACCGGTGTGGACGAACCCAGCTTCTTCTCCTGGGTCTGACTGCGCCGCCACGCCGTGTGCGTCTCGACGACGTGCTTGTTCTGCGGTGTGATCCGATCGCCGTTGCAGATCAACACCGCCGTCACCCGGTCCTGCTCGGACACCAGGCGGATGCGCCTGCTCTGCCACGTGTACAGGTCGACCGCGCCGGATGGGGTTCGCTCGACCTCCTGGGGACCAGGCGCTTCCCGCTCCCAGGTGGGCAGGTCTTGCGGCGTGGTCGGAACGAGGTTGAGCAGCAGCGTTTCGAGCAGCGAAGCGCCCTCCGGGAGAACTCCACCGAGGTAACCGGACCACCCGGTGCCGATCGGATAGCCCTTGCCGTGCTTCACCCGGTCGTCACCGACCGCACCGGACTTGATGCCGGACGGGTCGAAGGCGTGGCAGTGCACCAACCACCGCGCGGCTTCCGGTAGGGAGAGCGCGATGCTTCGATCCAGGCGCATGGAGAAGAACGGTTCGCCGTTGGGCACGTCCGCGACCAACTTGTCCAGCGCGGACACCTCGCCCTTGGTGGTGTGCAGCCCGCCCACCTGGAAGAACGGGGTCTGCGGGTGCAGCAGGTCGAACCGCGATCGGTGGCGGCCGAGGTAGGACTCGATGCGCTCGACGGGCAACCCGTCGCCCTGCCACATCAGAGCCCAGGCGTCCTCGTCAAGCACGCCGTCCAGCGCGCGATGGACGATCGCGAGCAGCAAACGCGTCAACGCGAACACCTGCGTGGGGACATCACCGACCAGACCGGCAAGACGGTCCGCGGTTCGGAAAGTGTCCATCAGCGAACTCTCGCTGACTGTGCCGTCGAGGGATCGGACCAGCAGCCATGGGCGGTCGATCAGGTCGTAGGACTCAGCAACGCTCATGGATCAGCCCTCGTCGGAGGTCGTAGTAGAGGTCGTAACCGTGCAGCCTGGCTCGCCGATCGGCGTCCAGCGGCAGTACCAGCTGTCCCTTGAGCAGCGGACTCAGCTCGAACCCAGGAAAGCGCCTCTGCTCCAGTTCGGCGATGACGGCGTCGATCACTCCGCCGTGGCTCAGCGCGAGCGGTAGCCGCAACGAGCACGCCGCGATGACCTTGGCGAGGTTGTGCGGGACCATCGAGTCGACCGGGATCTGCTTGCCGCCACCGGGAATCCAGTCGACGGTGAGCAGGCCGCCGTCCGAATCCTGCCGCACAACGAGGACCTCGAGCGACTCGGCTCCGTCGCGCACCTGCGCCGTGCCCTTCGGGCTGTCCTCGTGCACATCGCCGACGCCCGCGTGCAACCAGTCGACCAGGCTGCCGGGGGTGGTGGCCTCGCCCAGCAGGAAGACCTGTGCGGCCTCGACGCGCTCGCGCCGTTCCTTTTCGGCTGCGGCAGTCGCTTCGGCGATCGCGGGCTGCCAGGTGGTCGGCCCGAGCGCATCGGCACCGTAGGCGGATTGGACGATGGCGGGGATGTCGTGCGGGATCGAGATGCTCGGGCGTTCGTGGAACAACGCGGCGGCGCGCAGCAGCAGCTGGTCGCCGTAGACCCGCCGTGACCCGGGCACGCCGCGCACCGGTGCCGCGGACCAGTCCCCTACGCCCACCAGCCCACACCGCGGCGAGCTGACCTCTGCCGGCCGCTCGCGGTCGTGTCTGTGCAGCCGACCCAGCCGTTGCAGGACCAGGTCGGCCGGGGCCAGGTCGGTGACCATGAGGTCGAAATCGACGTCGAGCGATTGCTCGATCACCTGCGACGCGACCACGATGTGGGTTCTCGGTCGAGCTGAACCGGGTGTCGGCGGGCCGAAACGGGAAACCAGGCCGCGGTCGATGCGCACCCGGTCGCAGGCCAGGAACCGCGAGTGCGCGATGGTGACGCTGTCTTCACCGAACTCGGCGATCAAGCGTTCGGCGGTTTCCTGCACTCGGGCGACTGTGTTGCGCACGACGGCCGCGCAACCACCACCGGCGAGGTGTTCGCGCAGGTAGGACACGAGGGTGTCCAACTCGTCGCCCAGTCGATCGATGCGCACATCGGTCCTGGTGTCGGGCATGGGAATCACAACGGGAGGGGTACCACCGCTCACCGACAGAACCGGATACCCGGTGGCGGAGCTGGACATCGGCGTCGCAATTCCGCGACCGTTGTCGTATGCGTGCAGCAATTCTGTGCGCCGGTGGTGGGGCAGAGTCGCCGACAACAGGACCACTGGAACCTCGTACGCGCCCAGCCAGTGCAGCACGCGGTGAAGGTATTGGGACATGTAGACGTCGTAGGCGTGCACCTCGTCGATGACGACGACTTTCCCTGCCAGAGCGAGGTGGCGGAGCATCACGTGCCTGCTCTTCAGGCCCGCGAACAGCACCTGATCGATCGTGCCCACCACGAACGACGCGAGCCCGGACTTCTTGCGCCCGCTCAGCCACCAGTGCGCGACCACGCCCTCGTCCGCGCACGGATCCCCGACCGACTCGAAGTGACCTGTCCGGACCATCCCGGCGTAGGTCTCGTTCAGATGTGCCTTGCCGTGGGCCAATCCCAGCGAGAGCCTGCCGTCCAACCGATCCAGCCAGGTTCGCACCCGGGAGAACATCGCATCGGTCGTGGCTTGCGTCGGCAACGCCAGGAAGACACCGGCCGCACCGGAGCGGTATGCCAGAACTTCCGCCGCCAGCAGGGCCGCTTCGGTCTTGCCCGCACCCATGGGCGCCTCGATGATGATCAGCCCGGGTTCGGCCTGATTCCGAGCGGCGTGGACGGCGGCAACCTGCACCGGCCGAGCGTGCGACCTGCCGAACCGTCGCGCGAGCATGTCGTCGGCGTCGCCGCTGAACCTCGCTGGTTGCCATCGTGGTGGCAGGTTCAGGGCGGACATCGCCTCGGTGAGTCGCCTCTCGGTCTCACGATCGTCCGCCGGTTCGGGTTCGGCGGGCAGCGGGCGCAAGGGGAACAGCGTGTCGTTCGAGGCGATCCAGTCGGCGACGATCACGATCGCGGTCAGCAGCGCGAGGGTCGGTTTGCTGAACCGAACCTGTTTGTAAGAAGCCAAAACAGCCCGCCCGCCGACTCGCTCGGTCGCGCGGTCGAGGATGTGCTCGCGCACGTCGTTCCACAGGCCGGTCCCCAACAGGTACCGGAGCCCATCCGCTTGCACTAGCCGTTCCCGCTCGGGTGGCACACCGTGGTGGCTACCGATGACCGACGCCACTTGATCGGCGCCGTGCCGGAAGTCGAACCCGAGTTCGTCGGCCAACCACTCACGGACGACCAGGTGCCCGGCCAATGCGTGGTGCACGACAGATCGGCCAGGATCATGCACTGTCCGGGGATCGATGCCCAAACCCTCGTGTTCCATGTGGACACACAGTGCGTCGACCTGGCAAGCGAACGCGGGACTGCACTTGAGTACGTCATGCACCGCGGCCAGCCAGACGACCAGCGGCTCGACCCCTGCGGTGCCACTGAGGTCCTGCCCGATCCGGTTCAGTACCAGAGGCGGGACCCACTCGCGCACCAGCCTGGCCGCCACACCCGCGGCATCGTCCAAATGCTGCTGGAGGGGCAGCCAGCCCACGACCTCTGACGAACCGTCATGCCCGGACTTGGCCCACACCGACAGCCATGCCCGCTCAACCGATGCCAACCGGGCCCCCTTCGTGCGCCACTGCTCCAGAACGTCTCCGCACACCCCTGGCCTGTTCCACTTGAGCGCACCCCTTCGCCCAATCGGACTAACGCGATCCGTGGGTGAGCTTGTCGCCCATCCACGGATCGACTGCCTAGAGCACCTTTCCAGCAGACACGATCACCGCCAAGGCGGTCATGCACGACGTGCTCGTACCCGCGGCCAGCGCGCCCAAGGTTCGCAACACAGGGTTCATGTCGGATCCGATCGCGGCCCAGGTCATCGCAGCCGCACTCGCGAAACTGGAGAATCCGACTACGCAGGCGAGGACGACGATTACCGCGAATTGCAGGTGTGGATGTGGTGGTCTTCGGTCGTCGGAGTCGTCTAGGCTAGCCATGTTTCTTAGTCCTCTCCATGGCGAGGAACGAGCGGTGGACCCCGTTTCGCACACGGGGTCCACCATTCCTCGGATAGCGATGCCGTTGATCAAGCGTCAGCGGCAGCCCCGCGGCGGCGGGGACCATGCGGCGCTACTAGCCGTCGCTGGACCAAGCCGGCTTCGGCTGGTGGAATCCACCCTTTCGTTGTGGTGTAGCGGTGTAGGCGACTCTAGCCGTCGCCTTTGTCGGCCTGCGAGGACTGGAGCGGACTTGGGCGCGAACCCGCCATCGCGAGGTGTTCTGTTGGGCAGGACCAGCTTCTTTCAGCCCTACCCGCGCAGGGAACCCTGTGCGTAACGGTCAGGTAGAGGTACCGAACAGCCCGCCTGCGCGGGGAAGACTACCTTCGCCCATACCGCCGGAGGCAAGAAGCAGGGAACAGCCCCGCCTGCGCGGCGAAGACGAGGTTCGAGCCCGGCGCGAGCTACACCCTGCAGGGAACAGCCCCGCCTGCGCGGGGAAGACCAACTGTTGTGCCACGCGACTGGATGGAGATAGGGAACAGCCCCGCCCGCGCGGGGAAGACACGGTGGTGGGACTGATCGGCGCGGCGGCCGGCGGAACAGCCCCGCTTGCGCGGGGAAGACTGACCAAGCCAACCAACCTAGACAGCGTTGGGAACAGCCCCGCTTGCGCGGGGAAGACCGAGCCGGGTCGGATCTCCCTGCCCTTGGACCCGGAACAGCCCCGCTTGCGCGGGGAAGACCGTTTGAACTTCGCGACGTCGACCCGGCCCGCCGGAGCAGCCCCGCTTGCGCGGGGAAGACGACACCGACGACGACAACACCGAATGGACCGCAGGAGCAGCCCCGCTTGCGCGGGGAAGACAGGCACAACCCCACCCGGTGCGACCCGGACCCGGGAGCAGCCCCGCTTGCGCGGGGAAGACGTGCTCGCCGCCGGGTACGACCAGCTGCTGTGGGGAGCAGCCCCGCTTGCGCGGGGAAGACGCCCTGGCCGTGCTCAAGCTCATGTACTCGACCGGAGCAGCCCCGCTTGCGCGGGGAAGACACTTCCTGACCTGCGGGTCTGCCGGGCGGTAGGTTGGTTTTCATTCACTTTCCTGAACACCTGCTGCACCCTCAAGAGGCTACCCACCGTGCCGGGTGGATCGGGTGGGCTGCCTCGATCACCAGAGCGTGGATCATCGGTGATGGGACGATGCAGTCCGGGGCTGGCTCACATGGTGATCTCGACGCTGCGGCTGTGTGCGGTCACTGCCGCGGGTACCGAGCCAGGGGCGGTCGGGTCGCTGTGGTCGGTGAGGAAGTGGTTTCGAACAAGGAAGTCTGACCGCGCGCCCGGACCGCGGCACCCGTGCAACTTGGCCCACCGACACGACCGCAACCCGGGGGGTGAGGCAGTGACCCTGCCCGAGACGTACGCCGCGAAGCCCGAGGTAACCGGACTCGGCGACCTGCCCGACGCGTGGCACTGGTCGGCCGCCCCGGGACGCGACTCCACCGCCGCGCTGTCCGACGACGGGAAACATGCCTTCGAAGCCCACGCCCGGGACTCGTTCGATGAGGGGCTCGCCATCGCGCTGCTGTCCATGAGTGCGAGCCGACAGCTGGCTGGGGCCCGAGTCAGAGCGGTGGAGCCGTCTTGTGGAACCACACAGGTCGTGGCTCACCCACCGTGTCCGGTCGCCGCGATCGCGGTGGCGGGCCCGGTTAGGGTGGAAGTCTCGGCACTCCTCAGGGTTCGCACCGCCGCGTTCACCCGGGGTGGTGCGGGCTCCGCCATGTCCGGGCCGGTTCCCGCGGTGCGCACCGCGACCCGTTCCACGCCGTGCGGTCCGAGTGGTCCGGACCACTCGGGCAATCGGGCGGTACTCCGCGAAACCGCCGACCGCCGCGGATGATCACTGGTACTACTGGCCCCGGTGCGGCGGAGGGGGTGCGGGTGTGGACAGCAGGGTGGTCGAGATCGACCCCGCCGACGGCGCGGAGTCGGCGCAGGTGCATCTGTTCGGCGGGGGACCGTTGGAGCCCAACGACTTCATCGGCTCGTTACGGGTGGACGTGGGCGCCTTCCGGGACTTCCTCGTCCGCATCGGGGTGCCGGTGGACGTCGGTGCGGTTCTTCCGGGTGGCGGGGACCAATGCGCTCCACCAGCACTCAGTGGTCGACGGGAAGCTCCTAGTCTTCCGCGGTGCCGCGCTGGCGGAGGTGACCGGGGCCCAGCGCGTCGATCCCGCGCTCACCGAGGAAGCGGCGGCGCGGTCGCCTGCCCGCGACCTGTCCGACGCCATGATCCACCTGGGCGGGCACATCCTCAGTCAGCAGATGGCCGACGAGGAGCTGAGCGGGCCGCAAGAGGCCCGAGCCCGCGTGTGCGGGGTAGTGGGGGCTCTGATCTTCTTCATGCCCTTCGCCCTCCTGATCGGCATCTCGGATCCGAACACCTTCCTGTCGCTCTACGGCGCCTTCTCCGCCGCTCTGGGTTACGGGCTCGGGGCGATGACGGGTTCCGGCGCGAAGGCGCGGCAGCTGGTCGCGACCGGTCAGGTCACCGCGACCAGCGAGCGCAGGCCGACATGATCGGCGAGGTCTACGCCGACGAACCCCCTTCGTCTCGGTAACGCTCACCCCGTTCTCTACCTGGCCCCGATAAGCGCATGCACGTCGTCGAGAGGAACGCAATGGAGCAAGTGACCGACGTCATCGAGGTGGACCTCACCGGTGGCACCGATGACGCCAAGGTGGTCGTGCGCGGTTCTGGGCCGCTGGACCCGACTGCCCACATCGCCTCGTTGCGGGTGGACTTGGGCGCCTTCCGGGAGTTCCTCGTCGACATCGGGGTGCCCTCGTTTGCCGCGGAGTGGACGTCGGTGCGGTTCGACCTGGAAGCCGGGGACAAGGTGATCACCCAGCACCTCGTGCACGACCGGGTGCTGCGGATCAGCCTGGGAGCGGCGCTGGCGAAGGTCGTCGAGGCCCGGCGCACCCGTGCCGTGCGCACCGAGTCCGACGCCGCGGCCGCGCTGGCCCGCGAGCTGTCCGATGCCATGATCCACCTGGGTGGTCACCTCAGCGGGGCGCCCGACGCCGATGCGGAGCTGGAAAAGGCCCAGCGCCGCCAGGGTTGGCTGGTCGCGGCCGGGGCGGCCGCGCTGCTCCTGGTCGGGTACGTGGTACTGGCGACGTCGAACCACTGGGTGAGTCCTTTCACCTACCTCTCCGGCCTCGTCGCGGTGGTCGTCGTCTTCCAGGGCGCGCGCCGGGCGGTGCCCGCGGCCACGGCGGCCAGGCAAGTGCGCACCGGGAAGTTCGCCGAGGTCCACGAACGGGTGCCCGCCCTGGTCAGCGAGCACTACGCCGAGGAAGGCCCGTTCGTGACGGTCTCGATGACCCCGTTCGACACCTGGCCGGACTAGGGCGTGTCTCGAAGTACTGGCCCGCCGACATCGCTGAGTGGGGTCTTCGTCGGCGTGTCGTTGATCGAGTGGGTGAGGTCTGCGGTGGATCGGTCAACGACGAAGGAGGCGGCAGCGCGATGCTCGCCGACGGGCTTGAGGAGATGTTCGGTTCCGGTCGCGTCGCGGTGCACCACCGCGATGCGACCGGACACCGTCGCCGGGTGATGGTGCGCGGGTCGTCCGGCCAGGCAGTGACCTTCGCGCGCCCGCCCGACGCCCTCGGCCGCCGCCGATCGCGTCAGCCCGTCGACCAACCGCGGCGGTGGCAACGCCAAGGTTCCGAAGGTCAGGCCAAGAGGACGATCAGCAGCGAGGTGTGGCGATCCCACCTGCGGCGCGGCGAGCTCTTGAGGCGCGCGGACCCCGTCGACCTCACGGTGGCCTATTACGCGAACTGTCTCCGTTCACCCGGGAGACAAGGCGACGCAGAGGGGCTGGACGACCTCTCCTCCGAGGCGCGTGAGCTGGTGGCAGCCTGGCTCGTCGAGTTGGGGGTACCCGCAGGGGACATCGCAGGGCTACCCGACCTGGCCGATCCGGCAGGCCCTGGCCTGGGTCGCGCGACGCCGTCGCCTGTCTCCGCTCCTAGTGGAGATATTCGTGGCGACCTTTTCCGAGAGGTCGCCACCTACCTGGGAACGGACTAGGCGAGGAAGACCTGCGGCGAGCGAGTGGTCGAAACCATTCAGGCACACCAACCGGACGTGGTCATCGCGCACTCACTGGGATCGGTGGTGGCCTACGAGGCATTGTGGAACTCCGGCGCGACGGTGGACCTGCTGATCACCCTGGGCTCTCCCCTGGCGTTGCCGAACGTCGGGACGCACGTGCGGCTCAGGCCAGATCGACGGAGGCCTCGGCGTGGCGCCAGAACCCTATAGGGCTGCTGTGTAACCCGCTGCCGGCGACCAGATTGCTACACGGTGCCGCAGCCAGTCAGGCTCGTGATGACGAGCCGATGCGGGCAGAGTGGCGCAAGACTGGTTGCACCATCACCCTGGCCTGTGACTTCCCAGGTCACCTCGGTTTCGTTACCGGCTGCGATTGCGGGCGAGTCGATGCCGAGACTCGTCCCACAGCTAGTCATGATCACGGTCGTGCGATGATCCCGGTTCGGATCGATAGCGTGGGAGACGACACCGTGCGACTGCCGGACCCGGAGCGTTCGGCGGCTGTCCTGATCGGGACCACCGCCTACTGCCACCCGGACTTGGTTGACCTGCCCGCGGTAGCGGCCAACCTCCGAGACCTGCGCTCCGCGCTCATCCACCCGGTCCACGGTAGTTACCGCCCAGACCGCGTGACCGTCCTCGAAGACCCAGACTCCGCGCGAACCATCTACCGGGTCCTGCGCAGGCAGACCGCTGAGGACACCCTGCTGGTCTACTTCGCGGGGCACGGCCTGGTCGGGGCGACGGCCGGTGACCTCCACCTGGCCCTCGCCGAAACCGACCCGGACGAACTGCGCGTTAGCGCGCTCCCATTCGACGTCGTCCGCGAGGCCCTGCGCGACAGCCCAGCCACCACCCGCGCTCTGATCCTCGATTGTTGTTTCAGCGGACGCGTCACCACCGCGACCATGGGCACCGGCCAGACCGAGATCGAAGGCGCCTACACCCTGGCCTCCGCCCCTGCCAACGCCCTCTCACTCGCCCCACCCGGCGCGACCCACACCGCGTTCACAGGCACGCTGATCGATCTGCTCACCACCGGGATCCCCCACGGTCCTGAACTGCTGACCCTCGGCACCATCTACCCGCGACTGCGCGCCGCCGCCCTGGCTCGCGGCTACCCGGTTCCGACCCGCCAGGGCACCGGTACCGCCGACCAGTTAGCCATCGCCCGCAACCCTGCTTGGGGCATCCCCATCCCCAGCGAACCATTACCGACCTCCGCGACCGCCCCACGGAGATACATCGGAATGATTCCCACGGTCGTCGTCAGAATATCCGTAGCCTTGCTCCTCATCGTCGGGATAGGCGGAGTCGCACTGGCCATCAAGTTCAATGCACTCGACGACCTCCTCAATGGCGACCGCACAGCCCACTCGACCACGCCCACATCCGCCAGCCAAACCCCTCGCACCACTACCTCGACTACCGACCCACCCGCGACCGCCACGACGACATCCACCACACGAGCACCTGACGACCCCAAGTCGCAACCGGTCAGGATCTACAACAACAGTACGATCGACGGCCTCGAAACCCAGGCCGCCGACGACCTTGCCCACTCCGGCTGGACCATCAGCGTCACAGGCAACTACACCGGCGGCAAGATTCCCACAAGCACCGCCTACTACCAGGCAGACAACCCGGCTGAGAAGGCCGCCGCCAAGAATATTGCGGCCCACTTCGGCCTCAGGGTTGAGGAACGTTGGGAAGGAATCGCCGACAGTGGGCCAGGGGTGATTGTCATCGTCACCAACGATTACCACAGTCCCTAGCGGACCTTGAGCATGGTTGGGTGACACGCCAGATAATCGTGGTGTGGGTCGTGACGCTGTGCTGTCGAACCTAAGAGTGCTCGACAAAAGTCCGGTGGACCTTTGACTACGACGGCGGCATCAGCCCAGACGACGAACCTATCCTCATCGACGCTCCACTGGGGTATGGACTCCGGGCGCACACGCTGTCACCGGAACCTACGTCGAGGGAGCCACGGGAAACATCGCGGTCGGCTCCTGCCTGGCTTGGATGGCCAGCGCCTGCGTCGTTGACGGGACACAATGATCGAGTGAGCGATGACTGGGAACTGCGCTGGGCATCGGGAGCCCGGCGGTTGTACGTCGCCGAGATCGTGCGGCAGGCGAGTTACGCCTTGACCGCAGTGCAACAGGCTCTCACTCGCAGTCGGGATCCGCGGCGGCGTTCCGAGGCTTGGCCTGCGATCCAGTCGTTCCTCACTGCGTCCGCCATCATCAGCAAGCTGTTGTGGCCCGTCAGGGCCGATGGAACCGATCCCCAAGTCTGGTTGGCGTCGCTTCCGCGCCGACCGGCTGCGGACCGAGCTGATGATCAGCAACACCTCGGCCCTCCGGGACAGGAAGGTCCGGGACTCCGCCGATCACTTTGACGAACGCATCGACGACTTTGTCCGCGATCAGTGCCTCCCGCAGTCGTGGACAGACCTTGCCGAGGAGGAGTTCACGCAACACCCGGCTCCGTTCCGCGCGATCAACCCTGACACAGGTGAGGTACTCGCAGGCCATGACCGAATGGCCCTGACGCCCATCGTCACGGAGTTGAACGCGGTTTTGCGCAGGTGCGAAACCATCGAGCCCGGATCAACCAGCGAACCCGACGTAGTCATGCTGCTGGCCACGTTGAGGTGGCCGCCGCTGCCCTCCTTATTCGCGCCCACCGGGCGATCGGACGAACTGGTCGCTGCCGGGGCCAGTGTAACCGCGACCGGCCCCGAGAGCCTG
This sequence comes from Actinokineospora sp. NBRC 105648, assembly GCF_030269645.1. Lineage (GTDB taxonomy): Bacteria > Actinomycetota > Actinomycetes > Mycobacteriales > Pseudonocardiaceae > Actinokineospora. The sequence goes on from NZ_BSTR01000009.1 coordinate 161,444, forward strand.
GAAGAGCTGATCACGCTGGTTGTCGATCAGCTCCGAGCACCCGGACTCGAACCGACCACCCGACGCCGAGGGATACGTGATGTCGAGCCGGGCCAGCCCCGTCCGGGCGCGTGCGAATGAGTCGATGCACGGAGCTGGCGGAAGCTCTGGACTGACTTCTCGCTAATGCCGGGATTGCCCGATTTCGGACTACTAACTGATAGAGCCGCCGCTCAGGTGGCATCAGCACACATGAGCAGCAAAATTAATTCCACAGGGCGGGCGCACATCGATCATCAAATCCGCCTCATCTCTTCCGGTCCGCTATTCGCGCCAACGCAAGCAGTCGCTGGGGCTCCGAAACGCCAGCTCGTGCAGGTAAGATCGACAACCTCGGCCGCGTGCTGCGACCGGAAGTGCTCGACTTCTCAGTCCACGTCAGGTGGCGCTGGCGGCTCATCTCGGCGACCGGATCGGGCCCCGCCGACCACGAGGTCTGATTGGAGGAGTCGGCGCCGGCCATCGTCTGGCAGATTGTCCAGGTGCTTATCTAGCTTCTTGCCGCCGAGGGACTCGTCAGAAGTTTAGTCAGCTAGATAGCCAGATTTCGAATGCCATATCTCCGATATGAAAGAAACGGTATGAGTCGTCGTCGCGACCCTCAAGGTACGGACCACCGACGAACTGCCGTGGCTAGTCCAACTCGATGCGGGCTGAGTAACGTCGATCGCCAGTCAATCGCGTACGATCCGGGATCAGGTGCGGGTGTGGTCGAGCGATATCAGCGGTGCACGGTATGGCTGGTGAACAGGTCGTGGTGTCGATGCAGCGTCTCGTTCATAAGGATGCGCTGCGTGTGTTGACCGCTGCGGATGCCGCCGCTGGCGTCGAGTTGGCGGCCGCGGCCGAGACGTTGTTGTCCCTGCTCGACCCCGACGGGGTCCAGGCGGGCAAGTACGCGGGCATGCGTGTGCGCGACAACCAGGGCGTGGTCATCGGCGACGGTAACCAGGTGCGCAACGAGTTCTACCAACACCTGCACCCCGCGACGATGCTGGCCGCGGCGGCGCAGGTCGAGGTGATCACCGGCACGGCGACCGACGCGGTGTTCACCGGACGCGACACCCCGGTCCAGGCGTTGCTGGCCGTGCTCGACCCCGCGACCGCGGGTGGTCCTCGTCGAGCGGGACCGGTTGTCCCACCGGCGTTTGCGGCAGGCTTGCCTGGAGCAGCGTGACCTCGGTGTGGGTCAGGGTGAGGCGGTGGTGGTCTCGGCCGGGATGGGTGGGGTCGGCAAGACCGCCCTCGCGCGACACTGCGCCGCCCACGCCCGCGGCCCGGGGATGGTTCCCCGGCGCGGTGTTGTGGGTCGACATGCTCGGCTACTCGCCCACCCCGGTCGAGGTCGACGCGGTGTACTCGCCCCTGCTGCGCCGCTTCGGGCTCACCGGGGAGCAGTCCCGCCCGAGGCCGCCGACGCCCACACCGTCTACCACCAGGTCCTGGCCCAACGCACGGCCGCGGGGCGACGGGTGCTGCTGGTGGTGGACAACGCCTCGACCGGTGCCCAGGTCCGGCCGCTGCTGCCCGCCCCCGGCGGCAGACACGCGGTGATCGTGACCGTGCGCGACACCCTCGACCTGCCTGCCAGGCCCTGCCCCTCGACGCCCTCGACGAACCGGGCTCGATCGAGTTGCCCGTCAAAGACCTGCACGCCCTGGCGCCCGGGGACCAGCGCCTGACGCGGCGTCGAGTACTGAGATCCCAAGGACATCCAGATCCTCGAGGACTGTGTTCTCTGGGGTGCACCGTTGAAGTTCACCTCGATCATCTAACTCCCACCTGGCCACGCCCAGAGATGTCGACCTCAAATGGTCGTCGCGGCGCATGACCAGCATCGTCGACTCTGCCTGCGGCGTGCCTGGTCGTGAGCCAGATAGTCATCGCAGCGAAAGTGTGGGCGCCTCAGTGATCACTCGGTCGCATAAGGGCCTACTCGATCTTCGCGAGCCGGATCAGCCAGTGTTCGGAGAAGTAGCCCGGGTTGTCTTCCGCTTCGAAGATGTCTGAGTCGAGTTGGTACTCTCGTTGAATCCGCGACCTCCAGGCTCGGATGGCATACCGGCCTGGATCAATGTCGATCGCAATGTCGTCAGGACTTCCGGGGATACCGCCGAGGAGCAATTTTCCTGTTTCGCAGGTAAGTTGGCCCTCGAACACGTCTGATTCGCGCTGGCCGTCATTGGGGAGTCTCTGCCAGTGTTCGAGCCGGACATGCGGACGAGCGAGGTCCCCTTGTGTGGTAAAGATGCCTCCACCGGGGCCGGTCACGGCTATTTTTTCAGACGCGATACTCGGTAGGTGGTCGTACGACAGGCTCGACCAGACATCGAAGAGCAGGAACTGATTGAAGTCCGACGGGGGATGGTGTTCGATGAAAGCGAGGGGTTGGACATCCTCCGACATAGGTTCTCCGTACGTGACGCGGTGCGGGTAGGCGGAGACAGCCTATCCCGTTACCCGCACCGCGGCGCGCCGTACGCTAGTTGTAAGCGGTCACGTAGTAGTCGTCACCGTCGAGGATGTGATCTTCGGCAACGAACAGGCTCAGGCGGCTGCCTACCTTCTGGTTGTGAGAACTCAGCACGGGGCGGACCGCGTAGGTACGCAGCATGCCCTCGGTGACCGTGAACGATCCCTCGTAGGTCGTGGCGAAAGGGAATTCGTCGCAGTCGTTGGTCAGCCCATCGGGGCGCTGTGTGTAGTTTGCTCCCCAGTGCGCCTTGCACGCCGCGACAGACTTGTTACGATTGGCGGTGCGCAAATTCGCATCGTAGAAGAGGCGCTGGATCGGTTCTGTCTTCCCGATCTTGCCCGGGATGTATTTTCCGGTGTTGCCCGGGTACGTACTCCCGATATTGTTGTGAGCATCGTAGATGAACCGGGCAGACTCGGCGATCTCGGCGTCGGCGGTGTTCAGCTTGAGCCAACCGGTCGCGGCATGGAAGACGCAGTCGCTACTCTTGGCATAGTTCGGGTTTTGTGAGCGTGCTATGTCGCATCGGAACGGTGCTGTCACGACGCCGGTCTGGGAGTAGTGGTCATACGGCCCCGGGCCGCCGTAGGTGAACACGTAGGTGCGGATCGCGTAAAATGTCCGCTTCTCCGCGTTGATTTGAACCGGTTCCGAAGCGCTCGGAGGATCTTCGCCTGAGGTCGTGATGGTAGAGGTTTGCGAGTCGGCAGCTTGCCAAGCCGAGATGGACTTCGACCAGCCAGAGCCCGGTACGCTACACTTGGCCGTTGACCCGGTGGTGATTACCTTGCTGCACTGGAATTCGACCCCGATGTCCATGTTGACGTTGACGGTGCCGGTGAAGGTCCAGTCCCAGAACCGCGTCGTCAGGGTGAACTGGCGTGCGTTCCAGTTCATATTCCAGGTCATTGCCCACTTGGCTACGGCTCGTCCCGTCGGCAAGCAGCCCGACGCCGAGCAGTTGAAGTGGTCGACGACAATGAACTCTGAATGGCAGGCGGCGAACCGGTTCTTGTACAAGACGGGCCCGGAAAATCCGCCGAGGTAGCGGTCCACGCACTCCTGTGGTGAGATCGGATCACCGGGCGTTGCCAGCGGAGTTGCAGCGCTCGTGGCGTACCTGCCGGAATCTACCTCGTAGACCTGCTGCGGCGGGTTCACCAGTTCAGGCAGCGGTGGAAGGCCGTCGCCTGTTCGGCGTTGCGCTGACCGGGCGGGCGGCAGGCTTGGGATCGCGGCCAATGAGTCCGTTGTCATGGGGAGTGATCTCACGACCTGGTAGTTCGCTTGACCGCTTGCCTGTGCTTGCGGCAAAGCGGCAAATGTCGAGATGGCCGTAGCCGCGACGCAGAGCGAGATCGTGCGCACGGCCCAGCGCCTTCTGTTGATTTTCATTTTCCCCTCAGAATGTTCGCGCGTCACCCGGCTGAGTGCACGCACGATTCACACTAAGGGTCGTGATCATTTTACACACTAGGGCGAATCGGTATAAATAGTTCACAGGTCATTACATTGAGTGGCCGCTCACCGCCGAAGGGGTGTGTCCACCACCACGTGATTGCGCTAGACGCGCTGCATCGCGCCGACGGAGGCCGGTCTACACCTATGAGAACCAACGCCTATTGGTAAGTGACCCCGGCCACTGCTTCAAGGCCACCCGTGACTGTGGCCACGCCACACACTCCGACGCGTCCGGGACGAGGCGTGGCCCTGTCCGGCGCATGCCTCGGCCACAGCACACTCAACTGCGTGACCCTGCCAGAAGTGGACTTGTCCGATGCCATCCTGACCGGCGCGGACTTGACTGGGGCGGATCTGACCGGCGCCAAACATGCTAATGCCAAACATGCCAATACCGTGATTGGGGGAGCGATCAGCGATTCCACCCAAAAGGGCGTGTGGTGGTGACCATCAGACATTCGTCCACCTCGGCCGCCCTCTCGGTCTGCGGATGCCCGGACCCAGTTGGCCGATTCGATGCTGGCCCGCGCCTGTTATGCGCTGTCACCGCGTGAGATCGGGAAGGGGACCGCGTACGTCCCATTTCAGCAGTGTCTTGCCGGTGGCGCGGTAGTGGGTCTGCTTGGCGCGTTTGCGGGTTTCGTAGTCGTCTCGGTCGTGGATCCCCCAGACCTCGAGGTAGGTCTCGGGGGTGGTGTCGAGCAGGACGAAGTCGGGGAACACCGCCCCGCTGTCGTAGTGCAGGGGCTTGAGGAAGGTGCGGCCCGCCGCGGTGAGTGCGTCGGCCGTGCGCGCCTCGTGGCCGATGGTCTCGCAATGGCCGATCATCGTGTCAGCTCCGCCAGCGGCACCACATCGGCCTGGCGGCGCAGAGCGGCGGCCCGCTCGGCGACGGAGGTCACCAGCGGCCGTCGAGGTGGTGAGCGACGTGTGTGGTCAGCGCATCGCGCCATGGGCCAACGCGGCCGCGGCGGCGTCGAGATCACGGTCGATCTGTCGCGCCACCGCCTCGACGCGCCGGGCGCTGTCGAGTTCGCCGAGGATGCGGACGCTGTTGTCGCGCGCGTGAGCCAGCTCCGAGCGCACGGTCGCCAATCTGGTCACCGGCACCAGCGTGGACAACCACCGCATCTGCTCCGCCTGCCCGGCGACATCCACTACGCGCGCCCCCCGCTGCCCTCGTACTGCGGACCGCCCGATGCTCGGCCTGAAGCTCCCGGATGATCGAAGGGTGCCAGAGCGACGTGGGCGAACGACAGACGTCGAACGTTGCCAGCACCGTTTGCCCACACTGTCGATGTCCCGTGTCCGAGTCGAGCCCGGGCGACGGGGCGGCAACCGGGCCACAGTGTTCAGGTCCCTGCTGACATCCGGTGGCTCTGAACAACCGTGACGCTCCGTGTCTTGAGTCGCCGACGCGAGCACCCCCGGCGGGGCTCGGCCTCAACACCGCGGAGGTGTCCACCCGGTTCGAATGTGAGCATGCACGCCATCTGGGCGGTGCTCGGCTCCGTGGCCGCACGCCGCCTCAGCCGCCCCGGTAGACGGCGTGAACTGATGCGGATACGACATCACGAGAGGCGGTCCTACCCCGCATCACCTTTCACCCATAAAAGGACCGAAGAGTGAGGCAAAGATCACACTTCGCCGAGGTTGAGTCCCCGGGCCTCGGCGGCGGCGCGATCGGACGCCGTGGCCCGGGTGTAGCGGTCGAGCATGTCCCTGCGAGACCAGCCCGCGATGGCCATGGCGCCGCCCTCGCTGCCGCCTGCGGCAAGCCAGCGGGTGTCCCAGGTGCCGCGTGCGGTGGGGGTGGAAGCCCTTGATCCCGGCGCGCTCCGCCCGCAGTTTCAGGGCGTGGTACATGGCGTCATAGGTGAACCCGCGGTTGCGGCGCCGAGCCACAGGGCGGGACGGCCGGCAAGGCGGTGCTGGCGACGCACCCCCAGGTAGCGGTCCACGGCGCGGCAGGCTTGTGGTCCCAACGGCACGCGGCGGCCCTTGCCCCTTGCCGGGCTCCACGACCGTGACGCCCTCACGCAGGTCGACTTGATCCAGTTGCATGCCGATCAACTCTGACGCCCCGGACGCCGGTCTCCAGCATGACCCGCACGATCGCCTCGTCGCGCCGATCCCGGTAGCCCGGTCCCTGGCAGGCCCGAACGAGGGCCTGCAACTCGTCGTCGGTGAGCGGGTTGATGACCTTGTCGTCGAGCTTGGGCTGCTTGAGGCCGAGCAGTTCGTCGCGGGGTGTCTCGCCCTCATCGGCCAGCCAGGCGGAGAACCGGCGCAGGGCCAGGTGGCGGGTGCGCGCAGTGGCAGGTTCGACGTCGGCTTCCTTGATCAAGTACACGATCCAGGCCCCGACGGTGGGCCGATCCACTGCAGGAAGCGTGCCGGTGCTCGCGCACCAGGTGAGGAACTGGGCCAAGCCGGTCCCGTAGCTCGTCAGCGTCTCCGCGCCCTTGCGCTCGGCGCGCAGATGCAGCAGCCACGACTCTCCGAGCGCGGCAAGGTTCTTGTGCGCGGCGAGGCGCACGAGCTCGACAGGGTCCCTGGTGGAGGTATCTCGACTAGGACCGCTGTACTTGTCCAGTGTCGGCCGCCCGACCGGCGTTTCCGCAGGTCGGACGGCCGACACTGGGGCCTTGCTATTCCAGGTAATCCCGCAGCACCTGCGAGCGCGACGGGTGGCGCAGCTTCGACATCGTCTTCGACTCGATCTGGCGGATCCGCTCGCGGGTGACCCCGTAGACCTGGCCGATCTCGTCCAGGGTGCGCGGCTGGCCGTCGGTGAGGCCGAAGCGCAGGCGGACCACGCCCGCCTCGCGCTCGGACAGGGTGGCCAGCACCGACTGGAGCTGGTCCTGCAGCAGCGTGAACGACACCGCGTCCACGGCCACCACGGCCTCGGAGTCCTCGATGAAGTCGCCGAGCTGGCTGTCGCCCTCGTCACCGATGGTCTGGTCGAGCGAGATGGGCTCCCGGGCGTACTGCTGGATCTCCAGCACCTTCTCCGGGGTGATGTCCATCTCCTTGGCCAGCTCCTCCGGCGTGGGCTCGCGGCCCAGGTCCTGGAGCAGCTCGCGCTGGATGCGGCCGAGCTTGTTGATGACCTCGACCATGTGCACCGGGATGCGGATGGTGCGCGCCTGGTCGGCCATCGCGCGGGTGATCGCCTGGCGGATCCACCACGTCGCGTAGGTGGAGAACTTGTAGCCCTTGGTGTAGTCGAACTTCTCCACCGCGCGGATCAGGCCCAGGTTGCCCTCCTGGATCAGGTCCAGGAACGCCATGCCGCGGCCGGTGTAGCGCTTGGCCAGCGAGACCACCAACCGCAGGTTCGCCTCGAGCAGGTGGTTCTTGGCCCGCTCGCCGTCGCGCACGATCCAGCGCAGGTCGCGGCGCATCTGCGGCTGCAGCTTCTCGTTCTCGTCCTCGGACTTGCGCACCCGCTCGGCGGCGTAGAGGCCCGCCTCGATCCGCTTGGCGAGCTCGACCTCCTCCTCCGCGTTGAGCAGGGCGACCTTGCCGATCTGCTTGAGGTAGGCGCGGACCGAGTCGGCCGAGGCGGTGAGCTCGGCGTCCTTGCGCGCCTGGCGCAGGGCCTCGGACTCCTCCTCGTCCCAGACGAAGTCGCCGTCCTTGCCCGACTCCTTGGGGTCCTTCTCCTCGGGCTCCTCGACCGGCTCCTCCACCGGCTCGACCTCGACCTCCTCGAGATCGGACAGGTCGGGGTTCTCCGGGTCCTCGAGCTCCTCGCCCTCGGGGCCCTCGCCCGCCTTCTTCGGCCCGGCGGCCTTGGCCCCGGCGGCCTTCTTCGGGGCGCGCGCGGCGGGCTTGGCGCCTGGCGCGCGCTTCGCCGTCGTCTTGGGAGCGCCGTTCAGCTCTTCGTCCTCGGCGCTCTTGGTCGTCTTGGCGGCGCTCGCCGACGCCGTCGAGCGTCGGGTTGCGGTTCGTGCGGCTGCCACGTACGCCCTTTCACAACTGTCCATCACGGCGACGCCCGGGAGGTGCAAACGCCTGGTCGCCGCCGGAGTTCGGGGGAGTGCCCTGAGGCTCGTTCCGCCGCGGGCTGCGTTCCATTGTAGCGACGTACGGCGTGTCCCCGGGAAACGCCAAGGCCGAAAAGTCCTCCGGCCGGTCTTTCCCCAGGGCCACGCCCGGAAATCAGCTGTTCTCGGCGGCCTGTTGCGCGGCCACGGCAGCACCGACGATACCCGCGTCGTTGCGCAGCTCGGCGGCCACGACCGTGGTCCGCACCTCGAGCAGCGGCAGCCACTTGTCGGCCTTCTTGCTCACCCCGCCACCGGCGATGATCAGGTCCGGCCAGATCAGGTTCTCCAGGCCGCGGATGTAGCGGCTGACCCGCTTGGCCCACTCCGACCAGGACAGGTCGTGCTCCTCCTTGACCGAGGCGGCCGCGCGGGTCTCCGCGTCGTGGCCGTCGATCTCCAGGTGGCCGAACTCGGTGTTCGGCACGAGCTTGCCGTCGAGGAACAGCGCGCTGCCGATGCCGGTGCCGAAGGTCAGCAGCACCACCACGCCGTCCTGGTCGTCCGGCCTGCCGTACTTGACCTCGGCGATGCCCGCGGCGTCGGCGTCGTTGAGCACGACCACCTCACCGTCCCGGCGACCGAGCCGCTTGGCGAACAGGGCGGCCGCGTCGGTGTCGATCCAGGCCTTGTCGATGTTGGCGGCCGAGTGCGCGACGCCCTTCTTGATCACCGCGGGCAGGGTGACGCCGACCGGGCCGGTCCAGCCGAACCGCTCGACGATCTCGGCCACCACCTCGGCGACCGCCTCCGGTGTCGAGGGCACCGGGGTGGGGATCCGGACCCGGTCCCCGACCAGGGCCCCCGCCACCAGGTCGACCTCGCACCCCTTGATGCCAGAACCGCCGATGTCCACTCCGAAGCCGCGGGCTGCACCCATCCCCGGGTCCTCTCGTATTCGATTCAGTAGCGTCCGCGCAGACATTAGCCGCCGCCGCTGACTTGTGGTCGGATAGCCGCGTGGGCAGCACAGAGCAGCACCTCGCGGAGATCGCGCTGACCGTGGCCGCCGAGGCGGCCGACCTGGCCAGGACGACCCGCGGGAGCGCGATCCGCGACGTCGGCACCAAGAGCACCAGCACGGACGTGGTCACCGCCGCCGACCACGCCGCCGAGCAGCTGATCCGGGACCGGCTGGCCGCGCTGCGCCCCGGCGACGCCGTGCTCGGCGAGGAGGCAGGCGGCGCCGCGGGCAGCGGGGTCACCTGGGTCGTCGACCCGATCGACGGCACCGTCAACTACCTCTACGGCTACCCCTGGTACGCCGTCTCGGTCGCCGCCCAGGTCAACGGCGCGTCAGTCGCCGGGGCGGTCGTCGAGCCCGCGTCCGGCAGGCGGTGGACGGCCGCCCGCGGCCACGGCTCCTGGCTGGACGGCGAGCGCCTGCGGGTGTCCGCCCCCGCGGGCCTGGACGTGGCGCTGCTGGCCACCGGGTTCGCCTACGCCCCCGAGCGCCGCCGTGCCCAGGCGGCCGCGGTGGCGCGGCTGCTGGGGCGGGTGCGCGACATCCGCCGCTCCGGGTCGGCCGCGCTGGACCTGTGCGCCGTCGCGGCGGGCTGGGTGGACGCCTACTGCGAGCGCGGGCTCTCCCGCTGGGACTGGGCCGCGGGCGCGTTGATCGCCCAGGAGGCGGGCGCGGTGGTCGACCTGCCCGGGGCGGCGCCGGAGCTGGGCGCGGACGCGGTGTTCGCCGCCGCCCCGGAGATCGCGGGGCCGCTGCGCGCTGCCCTGGTGGACGCGGGGATGGGCGAGTTCTAGCGACGGCGGGCGGAGAGCTGACCGACAGCCCTAGCAGCGGCCGGACCGGGCCGCGGTGATCAGTGCGCCGTCGACCGGTGCGGCGGGCGAGCCCTCGGTTTGTAAGCCGCCCTGGTCGCCGGGGTTGGACTGGGCCCACTCGGCGAGCTGCTCGAGCACCTGCCGGGTGGCCGCCGACGGCTGCAGGTGGTCGAACTTCTGGCCCAGGGCCAGGTCGACGGTGGCGTCCTGGCGCTCGTCGCGGATCAGCTCGGCGCACGGCTCCACCAGGCTCATCGTCCTGGCCACGCCGATGCCCTGCTGGCCGAACCGGATCTGGGCCCGGCAGCTCAGCGTGCCCTTGGGGTAGAGCGTGTCGTTGTCCGGCGCGCCGACCTGGGTGAAGCCCAGGTCGCGCAGCTCCTCGGTGACCGCGCCCGCCTGCCGGTTCTGCCCGCTGGCGTTGACCACCCGCACCAGGGCGCCCGCGGCGGGCGCGGGCGGGGTGCGGTCGAGGCTGTCGGCGGGCAGCGCCTGCCCGAGCGTGGGGGCGGGCTGGCCCTCCACCGCCACCGCGGCGGGCGGCGCGGAGCACGAGATCGCCTTGCTCGCGCCCGAGTCCGTGTTGATCACGCGCAGCCACACGACCGTGGCGGCCAGTCCGAGCACGGCGATGAGGATGATCGCCGGGAGCGGTCGTCGTCTGCGGTACCGCTGGGGTTTGGGCCCCCCGGTCACATTTCCGGTCGCCACGCGCGGACCCTCCCTACGGACCTCATCGGTCCACCCCCGTGGACACCTGGGCCGGGGTGTCGCCCCGGCTCGGCTGTCGTCGCTGCTCAGCCTATTCGTTTCGGAGTGGACCGCGGTATGCGGGCCAGGCGTGTCCCGAGTGTGCGCGGATCGCCGGGAGCGACGGGGTCGTGGCGGAAAGTCACTCCACTGGGCATCGCACCACGCCTGCCCGCGCGGGGCAAGCAGGATCCCCCGCCGCGCGACCCACCACCCTGCACGGACCGGTCCGAACACCCCCGCACGGGTGAGGCTGTGCACGGCCCCGTCCGGCATGGGCTACCCTCTGCCCGCTCCAGTCGCCGGACACACCCAGCGGAATCGATTCCGACGGGCCTGCGGACTGCGAGACCGCCGTCACTCGGATGGCGGGCACAAACCGGGGCGCTGGAACGTTGACCAGCGGCACGACCCACATCCTGAAGGACCGCAGGGGTGAAGAAGATGGCGACCGACTACGACGCACCACGGCGCAGCGAGGCCGACGACCTGGCCGAGGACTCCCTCGAGGAGCTCAAGGCCCGGCGCAACGAGAACCAGTCCGGGGTTGTCGACGTCGACGAGACCGACACGGCGGAGAGCTTCGAGCTCCCCGGCGCGGACCTGTCCGCGCTCTCGGGCGAGGACCTCACCGTGCGCGTGGTGCCCAAGCAAGCTGACGAGTTCACCTGCTCCAAGTGCTTCCTGGTGCACCACCGCAGCAGGCTGGCAGAGGACAACGGGGGCGTCTTCGTCTGCCGCGACTGCTCTTGACGGGTTCCCCGGGCCGGGTCAGGCGGCCGGGGGAGTTCGACGATCGGGACAGCCGGGTGGCCCAGCCGGGCACCCGGCTGTTGCTGTGCCTGCGACCGGTCCGGGCTCCCGGCTGAGCCGGTGGCTAGTGACCGGCTGCCTGGTGGCCGGTGGCCTGGCGACCGGCCGCGCCCGCGGTGATCGCCGCCACCAGCTCCGCCGGGTGGCGGGTGCTCAGGACCCAGTACGGCGTCGGGTCGGCCGGGTCGACCACCTGCACGCGCACCAGCGGCCCGACCCAGCCGCGGTGCAGCAGGAACGCGGCCGGGTCCAGGTTCGGGCCGAGCACCCGGCGCTTGTCCTTCGGGTCGAACGCGCTCACCTCGCCCGCGAACTCCAGCGGCAGGTGCGCGTCGGCGACCCACAGCTCACCGTCGACGACCCGCACCGGGGTGCGGCCCGCCCGCCAGAGCAGCAGCGCGGTCAACGGGATGATCAGCGCGTAGGGCAGCCAGGCGCGCACGCCCGGGTAGCCCATGTGGATCTCCGCGGCGAGCAGCCCGGCGGCCAGCAGCGGCAGTGGCCACCAGTACCAGGTCACGTGCAGCCGCTCGGCGTACCGCGCGGCAGCCGGGTAGCCGTGGTCGGACGCGGTGCCCGCGCCCGTGCCTGAGGTGTCGGTCACGGGCCCAGGGTAGTCTCGCCGCTCGTGCCCAGCGTCGAGGTCCTGCTCACCCGGATGGACCCGGGTGTCCCGGTGCCGTCCTACGCCCGTCCGGGTGATGCCGGACTGGACCTGGTCACCACCGCGGACGTGGTCATCGCCCCCGGCGAGCGGGTGCTGGTCGGCACCGGCGTCGCGATCGCGCTGCCCGAGGGCCACGCCGGGTTCGTGCACCCCCGGTCCGGGCTCGCCGCCCGGCTGGGGCTGGGCGTGGTCAACGCCCCTGGCACCATCGACGCGGGCTACCGCGGCGAGATCAAAGTCTGTTTGATCAACCACGACCCGCGCGAGTCCATCGCGCTGCGCCGGGGCGACCGGATCGCGCAGCTGGTGGTGCAGCGGGTCGAGCACGTGGTTTTCCACGAGGTGGCCGAGCTGGGGTGGTCCCAGCGCGGCACAGGCGGGCACGGGTCGACCGGTGGGCACGAGGTGCTCAGCGGTTCGGCGGGGTCGGGACACAACACGGAGGACTAGTGGCACTGTTCGGGCGACGCAGGCGCGAGGGCGAGGAGCCGGTGGCCGACACCGGTCGCACCGCCGACGGCGTTGACGACCTCGACGGGGACGACGAGGACGACTACCCGACGCCGGTCCAGGCGCCGGAGGGTCCCTACGACGAGGCCGACGCCCCCGACGACGACTTCCCGCGGCTGGACCTCGGCTCGGTCCGGATCCCGGTGCCCGACGGCGCCCAGCTCCAGGTGGAGATGGACCCGGCGGGCCCGGTGCGCGCGGTGCACGTGCTGACCCCGGTCGGCCAGGTGACCCTCAACGCCTACGCCGCGCCCCGCTCCGGGGGCCTGTGGCGGGAGGTGTGCGGCGAGCTCGCCGAGCAGCTGCGCGGCGACGGCGCCGCCGTGCGCAGCCACGCGGGTGAGTGGGGCCAGGAGCTCGGTGCCGCGCTGGGCGAGGTGTCGCTGCGGTTCGTCGGCGTCGACGGCCCGCGGTGGATGCTGCGCGGCGTGGTGGCGGGCCCCCCGGAGCTGGCCGACACCAGCGCGCAGGCGCTGCGCGAGCTGGTCCGCAACACCGTCGTCGTGCGCGGCGACCAGCCGATGCCGGTCCGCACGCCGCTGCAGATCGACCTGCCCAAGGCGATCGCCGACCACATCGCCGAGCAGGCCGAGCAACAGCAGTAGCGGGCGGGTTCAGGAGTCCCGGGCGCGCAGCCAGCCGAGCACGGCGGCGCGCCCGAGGGCCGCCGGGTCGACGCCGACGATCTCCAGCCGGGTCGTGCACAGCCGCCCCGCGGGCAGCGCCCCGGCCCACTGCCGGGCGACCTGCAGCGGGTGCACCGGGTCGTCCGGGCAGCCCGCCACGCCCGCGGGCACGTCGAGCACGGCCAAGTCGTCCAGGGTCGGCGCCGGGTACTCGGCCGCCACCTCCAGCGAGTCGGCGAGGCCCTCGCCGTAGCCGGTCCACGCACGCGTGAGTTCCGCGGCCAGCCAGGCGGGCACGTCCGCCACGGCCGAGGCCAGCGCCGCCGCCGTGCCCCGGGCGCGCACATCGGCGGCGCTGAACCGCGCGGCGAGGGCGGCGGGCGCGTCCCCGGGCTCACCGCACCAACCCGGCAGCGCGAGCAGCAGGCCCGCGCACCGGCCGGGGTTGCGGACCGCCCACGCGGCGCCCAGGTGGGCGCCCAGCGAGACCCCGCCCACGAGCACCGGCGCGGCCCGCGCCGCGGCGTCCAGCGCGGCCAGGTGAGCGGCGATCAGCCCTGGTCCGGGCACCGGGGAGGGGGTCAGCAGGGGGATCCCGACGGCCGCCAGCGGCGCCTCGAACACCGCCCGCGCGAACACCTCGTCTGACCCGGTACCGGGCAGCAGGACGGCCGTGGGCGGCTGGGTCACACTCACGCCCCGATCCTTGTCCACCCGGCACCTAGCACGGTTACGCTGATTGTGCACGGGTCGGAGTCGGGGCCGGCCCCCACCACAGGAGACGACTGCGCATGGGCACCAAGGGGGACGGTTATTGGCACCGTCTCGTCAAGCGGCTCACCACCGACGTGGACGAGCTCGACGCAGACGACCTGTCCTCGCACGCCCGGGAGCAGGGAGCGCAGCGCGCCTGTGACTGCCGGTCCGGCGAGGAGGTGACCGTCTTCGGGCGGTTACGCAGCGTGGAGCTGTGCCCGAGGGACGCCGCGGCGACCCTGGAGGCGGAGTTGTTCGACGGGACCGAGGGCGTGACACTAGTGTGGCTCGGGCGCCGACGGATCCCGGGCATCGAGCCCGGTCGGACCGTCAAGGCCCAGGGCCGGATCGCGGTCAGGGACGGGCGCAAGGTGCTCTACAACCCGTACTACGAGCTGCAGCAGACGGCTCCATGACGAAACCGGTGCCATGACCCAACCGGCCGCGCAGGTCAACTCCCCGGGCGAGCCCGACGGCGAGGACCCGAAGACCGACCAGGACACCACCACACCGGCGGACAAACCCGAGCCCACGCTGCTCGAGCAGATGGGCGGCGTCAGCGGCCTGGTCTACTCGTCGGTGCCGGTCGTGGTGTTCGTGCTCGCCAACGCCTTCTTCGGCCTCAAGGTCGGCATCTGGAGCGCGGTCGGCAGCGCGGTGGCGATCACCGTGCTGCGGGTGGTCCGCAAGGAGCCGCTGCAGCCGGCCATCTCCGGCTTCTTCGGCGTGGCCATCGCGGCGTTCATCGCCAACCAGACCGGCTCGGCGAAGGGCTTCTTCCTCTTCGGCATCTGGACGAGCCTGATCTACGGCGGCGTCTTCGCGGTGTCGATCCTGCTCCGCTGGCCGCTGGTCGGCGTGGTGTGGTCGGCGCTCAACGGGCACGGCCAGGCCTGGCGCCAGGACAAGCGCTCGCGGGCCGCCTACGACCTGGCGACGCTGACCTTCGTGCTGGTCTTCGCCGCCCGCTTCATCGTGCAGAAGTGGCTCTACGACGAGGACCTCACCGGTTGGCTGGCGTTCGCCCGGCTGGCCATGGGCTACCCGCTGTTCGCCATCGCCCTCGCGGTCACCGTGTGGGCGGTGCGCCGGGCGCAGGCCCGCCAGAACGACCTGGAGTCCGCGGCCGAGGCCGAGGAGACCGACGACGCGGCGGTCGAGGCCGCCCTGCGCCGCAAGTACGGCGAGACCGGCTGAGCGCGGAGCACGACCGGAGACCACCACCCGAGGCGGGCGGTGGTCTCCGGCGCGTGTGCGCCAACTGTCATCCCGGGGACATCCCCTTCCGGCCGATTTCGCGTACACTTACGGTTACGTAACCGTAAGTACCGTCTTGGGGGAGACGCCGAAGAGCCGAGGTATCCCACACGTGACGTCCACTCTCGAGAGTCCCCCCGTATCGGGCCCGAAACCGCTGCTCGGCCGCACGCGCACCACCGGTGAGCAGGTCGGGGTCTACCTGTTCGTGATCCTGCCGCTGGTCGCGCTGGTCGCGGCCGTGCCGTTCGCCTGGGGCTGGGGCCTGGGCTGGTCGGACGTGGTCATCGGACTGGTGTTCTTCACCATCAGCGGGCTCGGCGTGACCATCGGCTACCACCGGCTGTTCACCCACGGCTCGTTCCGCGCCAAGCGCGGGCTCAAGATCGCACTGGCCGCCGCGGGCGGCCTCTCGGCGCAGGGCTCGGTCATCGAGTGGGTCGCCGACCACCGCCGCCACCACGCCTTCTCCGACCGCGAGGGCGACCCGCACTCCCCGTGGCTGTTCGGCACCGGCCCGGTCGCGCTGGCCAAGGGCTTCTGGCACTCGCACATGGGCTGGCTGTTCAGCCGCGACCGCACCAACATCGAGCGCTTCGCCCCCGACCTGCAGGCCGACGCCGACCTGCGCAAGGTCGACCAGCTGTTCCCGGTGCTCACGGTGGTCTCGATGCTGGCGCCCGCGCTGATCGGCGGCCTGGTGACCTGGTCGTTCTGGGGCGCGCTGACCGCGTTCTTCTGGGCGGGCATCATCCGCGTCGCGGTCCTGCACCACGTGACCTGGTCGGTGAACTCGGTCTGCCACATGATCGGCGACCGCCCGTTCAAGTCCCGCGACCGCGCCTCGAACTTCTGGCCGCTGGCCATCCTCAGCTTCGGCGAGTCCTGGCACAACAGCCACCACGCCGACCCGACCTCGGCCCGGCACGGCGTCCTGCGCGGCCAGCTCGACATCTCGGCCCGGCTGATCTGGCTGTTCGAGAAGGCGGGTTGGGCGACCAACGTCCGCTGGCCCACCCCCGAGCGCATCGCCAAGCTCCGCGTCGAGAGCTGACCCCGACCTCGCTCGGCTGCCCCTGGACCACGCCCCGGTCCAGGGGCAGTTCCGACTCAGCACCACCTTCGGGTGAAGCCCTCTAGCCCCTCTGGACGTTGACATCTAGGGGGGCTAGAACAGCCTGGTGGAGGGGACTTCCCATCGGGCGACCGCGAGGCGCGAGGGCAGGTTCTGGGTCGTGGAGGTCGACGGGGTGGGCGTGACCCAGGGCCGCACAGCCCAGGAGGCGCGTGCGATGGCTGGCGACCTGGTCGCCGCGATGCTCGACCGCCCGCTCGACCAGGTCCACGTCGACGTGGCCTTCGAGGTCGGCGGGATCGGCCCGGCCGAGGTCTCGGCGGTCAAGCGGGACCTCGAGGCGGCCGCGGCGGCCCAGGAGCGGGCGGCCACCGGCTCGCGGACCCTGGCGGCCAAGCTCCGCGCGGCCGGTCTCAGCGGGCGCGACGTCGCCGAGATCATGGGCGTCTCACCCCAGCGCGTATCGCAGCTCACCAACCGGCGCGCCACCACGACGCGCCGGATCCAGCCCGCGGATCCAGACCCCCAGAGCTAGTGGCCCAGGGCGGCGCGGATCTCGTTCTCCACGTCGGCCGAGGCCACGAACAGCAGCTCGTCGCCGCCCTCGAGCGGGTCGTCGGCCTGCGGCACGATCACCCGGCCGCCGCGCAGGATGGTGACCAGGGCGGCGTCGCGGGGCAGCTTCACCTCGCGGACCGGGCGGCCCGCCCACGGGGTGTCGGCGGGCAGCGTCATCTCCACCAGGTTGGCCTGGCCCTGGCGCAGGGTCAGCAGCTGGACCAGCCCGCCGACGCTCACCGCCTCCTCGACCATCGCCGCGAGCACCCGCGGGGTCGACACCGCGACGTCCACGCCCCAGGCGCCGGTGAAGAGCCACTCGTTGGCCGGGTCGTTGACCCGGGCGACCACCCGGCGGACCGCGAAGACCGTCTTGGCCAGCAGCGAGACCACCAGGTTGACCTTGTCGTCGCCGGTGGCCGCGATGACGCAGTCGCACAGCTGCAGCCCGGCGTCCTCCAGCGAGGACAGCTCGCAGGCGTCGGCCAGCACCCACTCGGCCTGCTCGACGGTGTGCGGTTCGAACTGCTTGGCCTCGCGCTCGATCAGCATGACCTGGTGGTCGCCGCCGATCAGCTCGGCGGCGATCGAGCGGCCCACGGCGCCCGCTCCGGCGATGGCGACCCGCATCAGTTCCCCTCCTCCGGCGCCTGCGCGGCGGCCGCTGTGACGTCGCTGACCGTGCCGGACAGGGCGGCGACGTAGACCTGGTCGTCGGCCTGGATCACGGTCTTGGCGGTGGGCAGCACGCCGGTGCCGAAGCGCATCACGAAGGCGACCCGGCAGCCGGTGGTGGCCTGGAACTCCTTGACCGTGTGGCCGATCCAGCCCTCGTTGACCGGGACCTCCAGCACCGCGACCTTGCCGGTGGGGTCCCGCCACGCCGAGGACACCCCGTCGGGCAGCAGGGTGCGCAGCAGCCGGTCGGTGGTCCACGGCACGGTGGCCACCGTGGGGATGCCCAGGCGCTCGTAGACCTCGGCCCGCTTGGGGTCGTAGATGCGCGCCACGACGTGCTCGACGCCGAAGGTCTCCCGGGCCACCCGGGCGGAGATGATGTTGGAGTTGTCACCGCTGGAGACCGCGGCGAACGCGGCCGCGCGCTCCACCCCGGCCTCGATCATCACCTGCCGGTCGAAGCCGGTGCCGACGACCTGCTGACCGTGGAAGTCCGCGCCGAGCCTGCGGAAGGCCTGCGGATCCTTGTCGATCACGGCCACGGTGTGGTCGAGCCGCTCCAGCGCCGCGGCCATGGAGGCCCCGACGCGGCCGCAGCCCATGATCACCACGTGCACGACCAGCCTCCTCGTTCCCGGTACGCGAGAATCGGACACCGCGTGACATGCGGTACCCGATCGTCGTGTGACACCGACGAACCTACCGGTGGTGGCGCGTAGCCGGTGATGCGACCGCCTACGCTGTGCGTCCGTGTCCAAGTTCTCCACGGCGGCGAAACGACTGGTGGTCGGGCGGCCGTTCCGCAGCGACCGGCTGGCGCACACGCTGCTGCCCAAGCGCATCGCGCTGCCGGTCTTCGCCTCCGACGCGATGTCCTCGGTGGCCTACGCGCCAGAAGAGATCTTCCTCATGCTGTCGGTGGCCGGGCTGTCGGCCTACACCTTCGCCCCGTGGGTCGGTCTGGTGGTCGTCCTGGTGATGCTCACCGTGGTGGCCAGCTACCGGCAGAACGTCCGCGCCTACCCCTCCGGGGGCGGTGACTACGAGGTCGCCACGGTCAACCTGGGCAAGCGGGCCGGGCTCACCGTGGCCAGCGCGCTGCTGGTGGACTACGTGCTGACCGTCGCGGTCTCGATCGCCTCCGCGGCGGCCAACATCGGCTCGGCGATCCCGTTCGTGGCCACCCACAAGGTCGAGTTCGCGGTGGTGGCGATCATCGTGCTCACCGCGATCAACCTGCGTGGCATCCGCGAGTCCGGGGCCGCGTTCGCCGTCCCGACCTACGCGTTCATGGCCGGGATCATGCTGATGATCGGCTGGGGCCTCTTCCGCGGCCTGGTGCTCGGCCAGGACATGCCCGCCGAGAGCGCGGACCTGCAGATCAACGCCGAGCACGGCGACCTCGCCGGGTTGGCGCTGGTGTTCCTGATCCTGCGCGCGTTCTCCTCCGGCTGCGCCGCGCTCACCGGTGTCGAGGCGATCAGCAACGGCGTGCCCGCCTTCCGCAAGCCCAAGTCGAAGAACGCGGCCACCACGCTGCTGCTGATGGGCGGCATCGCGGTGGTGATGCTGATGGGCCTGATCGTGTTGGCCCAGCTCACCGACGTGCGCATCGCCGAGGACCCGGCGACCCAGCTGGTCAACGCGCCCGCGGGCTACGAGCAGAAGACGATGGTCGCCCAGGTCGCCGAGGCGGTGTTCAGCGGTTTCCCGGCGGGCTTCTTCTTCATCACCATCGTCACCGCGCTGATCCTGGTGCTGGCCGCCAACACCGCGTTCAACGGCTTCCCGGTGCTCGGCTCGATCCTGGCCCAGGACCGCTACCTGCCCCGCCAGCTACACACCCGCGGCGACCGGCTGGCCTTCTCCAACGGCATCATCGGCCTGGCCGGGTTCGCCATCGTGCTGGTGATCGCCTTCGACGCCGAGGTCACCCGGCTGATCCAGCTCTACATCGTGGGCGTGTTCGTCTCGTTCACGATGAGCCAGACCGGCATGATCCGGCACTGGAACCGCAAGCTGGCGGGCGAGACCGACCCGGTCGAGCGCCGCCGGATGCGCCGGGCGCAGGCGATCAACGCCTTCGGCCTGGCGATGACCGGTTCGGTGCTGGTGGTCGTGCTGATCACCAAGTTCCTGCTCGGCGCCTGGATCGCGATCGCCGCCATGGCGGCCATCTACCTGCTGATGACCGCCATCCGCAGGCACTACGACCGGGTGGCCGACGAGCTGGCCAGGGCCGAGGGCGAGAGGGTCTTCGTGCTGCCGTCCCGGATCCACTCGATCGTGCTGGTCTCCAAGCTGCACCTGCCGACCCGGCGGGCGCTGGCCTACGCCCGGGCGACCCGGCCGGACGTGCTGGAGGCGATCACCGTCAACGTCGACGACGTCGACACCAAGCGGCTGGTGGCCGAGTGGGACAAGGAGGGCTTCTCGGTGCCGCTCAAGGTGATCGAGTCGCCCTACCGCGAGATCACCAAGCCGGTGCTGGACTACGTCAAGCGGGTCCGCACCGACAACCCGCGCGACGTGGTCACCGTGTTCATCCCGGAGTACGTGGTGGGCCACTGGTGGGAGCAGTTCCTGCACAACCAGAGCGCGCTGCGGCTCAAGGGCAGGCTGCTGTTCCAGCCGGGGGTGATGGTCACCAGCGTGCCCTGGCAGCTGGCGTCCTCGGAGAAGGTGGCCGAGCGCGACCTGGTCGCCCCCGGCGCCATCCGGCGCGGGCTCACCGGCAAGGACCGCGTGCCCGCCGACTCGACCAAGGACCCGAACAAGGATGTGCGCAAGTGAGTGACTGGACCGGCAAGCGGTTCGAGGTCGAGGTCGGCGCGGTCGCGCACGGCGGGCACTGCGTCGCCCGGGCGGAGGGCCGCGTGGTCTTCGTGCGGCACGCGCTGCCCGGCGAGCGGGTCGTCGTGGCGATCACCGAGGACAAGGGCGGCTCGTTCTGCCGCGGCGACGCGGTGGAGGTCCTGGTGGCCTCGCCGTCGCGGGTGGAGCCGCCGTGCCCGGTGGCCGTCCCCGGCGGCTGCGGCGGCTGCGACTGGCAGCACGCCGCGGCACCGGAGCAGCGGCGGCTCAAGGGGGTCGTGGTGGCCGAGCAGCTGAGCAGGCTGGCGGGTCTCACCTGGGACGTCGAGGTCGAGGAGCTGGCGGGCGGGCTGTCGCACTGGCGCACCCGCACCCGGCTCGCGGTCGACCGCGCGGGCCACGTCGGCTTCCGCGCCCACCGCAGCCACCGGGTGGTGCCGGTGGACGACTGCGTGATCGCCGCGCCGGGCACGGTGGACGTGCTGGCGGGCCGCGAGTGGACCCCGGGCGCGGAGCTGGAGGTGTCGGTCGACGCCACCGGGCGCACCCACGCCAGCGAGCTGCTGCCCGACAAGGGACGGCTGCGCAGCGGCAAACCGGTGCTCAAGCCGCACCGCGTGCTGGGCTCGTCGGTGGCCGTGGAACAGGCCGCCCGCCGCGAGTGGCGCCTGGACGCGCACGGGTTCTGGCAGGTCCACCCGGACGCCGCCGACGTGCTGGCCGAGGTGGTCGAGCAGTGGTCGGGCGTCACCGAGGGCGACACCGCGTGGGACCTCTACGCCGGGGTGGGCCTGTTCGCCGCGGTGCTGGCGGGCCAGGTGGGTCCACAGGGGACGGTCGTGGCGGTGGAGTCGGCCCGCCGGGCAGCCGAGGACGGCGCGGAGAACCTCGCCGACCTGCCGCAGGTGCGGGTGTTCGCGGGCAAGGTCGAGGACGTGCTGGCCTCCGGCGACCTGCCCTCGCCCGAGGTGGTGGTGCTCGATCCGCCGCGGAAGGGGGCTGGGCGGGCTGTGGTCGAGGCGATCGTGGCTCGGACGCCTGATCGGGTGGTCTACGTGGCCTGCGATCCGGCGGCGTTGGCGCGGGATGTGGCGTCGTTCGCGTCGCACGGGTATGAGTTGAGTCGGCTTCGGGCTTTCGACACGTTTCCGATGACGCATCACGTGGAGTGTGTGGCGCTGTTGACGCGTATGTCTGGGGCTGTCGAGTAGGGGCTGTTGAGGTTTCCCCGACTGCGGTCGCGAGGGTGGGCGCGTTTTCGCGTTGCCGTCTTCGTTGCCCGAGTTAAAGACGGGGGCTCGATCTAGTGAACTCACTTCGCGCGGGGCCCCTAGAGCACCGCGGTGGGGAAAAAGCGTGGGGTGAAGGGCATCCCCACCACAGGTCAAGTTTAGCGGTGCTCTCCCCCCACACGAAGCGAGTCCACTAGATCGAGCATCCGTAGCGGGGCCGCCGGTACCAGCGAGGTCGGCCTGCCGCTGCGGTACCAGCGGGTCGGCCTCACCAGCGGGGCGGCATTTCCGCTGCGGTCTGGTGGGGGCGGGATCTTGTCGCGTACCGGTCGGGTGGGCCTCTCCGCTGTGGTATCAGCGGGTCGGACTTCCTTTCCTCTTTCTCGTCCTGATTCCTTTCCTCCTTTTCTTCGCTCCCCTTTCTTTTTCTTCCCTCTTTATTTCCTGCTTCCTGCTGCCTCTCTCCCTGGCCTTATCTTTCGTCGGCCAGGCCTTTTCCGTTTGCTGCTCTTCTTTGTGGTTGGTGCGAGTGCCGGGCTAGTCCCGTTCTGGGTGTTCGGGGTGCCAGTCGGCCTCGGGTGTGTCCCGTGCTGGTGGGGGCTGTCGCCTGGGTGGCTGGTCTTGTGGCTGCCATCCGGGCTGTCCACCGCGTGGTGGGTACGGGTTCGGGCGGGGGCCGGGTGGGTTCATCGGGTGTGGGCCGGTCGGCGGGCCTGGGTGCTGCCTGCCGGTCGGCTGCTGGCCGCCGTGTCGTGGACCCGGTTGCTGTCGTGCGCCGGTGCCCCAGTCGCCCGCCGGCTGCCGGGGGTGTCCGGGCTGGTGTTCTCCCCCGGAGTGCCTGGGTTGTCTTGGCTGGTGCTCGCCGGTTGGCTGCCAAGGCTGTGCTGGGCGGTGTTCGTCGCCAGGTTGTCTGGGCGGTTGGGGTTGGTGCCCATCCCCGGCGTGCCTGGGCTGGTGTTCGTCCGGTGACTGCCACGGCTGGCTGAGCTGGTGACCTTCCGACGGGTGCCAGGGCTGGGTCGGCTGTTGTTCCGCCGGTGGGCGCTGCCGCGCGTGGCCGGGTGTGCCGTCCGGGCGCGGTCTGGGTTGTGAGCCGTCGGCCTGCTGCTGTGGTGGTGGTCCGGTGTGTCTGCCGGGCAGTTCCACCCCGTGCGGTGGGGTGTGCGCGGCCTGGGTCTCGGCGGAGACAGCTGGTGGTAGGCCCGCTCGGGCCCGGAACCAGTCCGGGATGAACTCCTCTGAGCGGGGGAAGGTTCGCAGCTCGTCGGCGAAGCCGATTGGTGGGGGGACGCGTCGCCAGGTGGGTTCGAGGTCGGGTTCGAACTCGCAGGTGAAGGCGCCGGGGGGTTCGATCTCGTAGGTGGCGCCGATCCAGGTGCCGCGGCCCGGGCGGTACATGCCCGCGCGGAGTTTGCCGAGGCCGTCGACCACCTCGGCCGGTGGGCGGGCCTGGCGTGGTGCGCCGTCCGGTCCGGTGATCACCAGGTCGACCTCGACGTGCCTGCCCGCGGCCCGGTACTCGGCGCGGACCCGTCGCCAGTCCGGGCCCGCCGCCCGGACCAGCGCGCGGCCGACCGCCCTGGTCAGCCGGTCGAGTTCCGCCTGCTCCAGCATCGGTCCCGGCTCAGTCACGACTGCTCCCGCGTGCCCTCGCCGCCCGTCCCCTAGACACAGCACTCCCCCTGTTCAACCCCCTGGTGTGCGGGGAACCCTACCGGGTGAATCGGGGGCGCACTCCTGGGTTGGGAGCGTTCACTCTCGCGTTGAACGACCCGAACGGGCGATCTTCGACACCCATCAGGGGGCCGATACCGGAATCCGGTAGCCCGATCGCACTCGTAGACTCGGTGGTAGCCGGCGCACGGCGGGAACCGGTCGAGATCAGGAGACCAGCCAATCGACGACAGGACGAGGTGACAACGCGGTGACCCTGCTGGATTCCGTGCACGGACCGGCCGATCTCCGGCGCATGACTCCCGACGAGCTCGACCGGTTGGCGGTGGAGATCCGCTCGTTCCTGGTGGACAAGGTCACCAGGACCGGTGGCCACCTGGGGCCCAACCTCGGGGTCGTCGAGCTCACCATCGCCCTGCACCGGGTGTTCGACTCCCCGCGCGACGGGTTGATCTTCGACGTCGGCCACCAGGGCTACGTCCACAAGATCCTCACCGGCCGCCGCGACGGGTTCGACGAGCTGCGCCAGCAGGACGGCGTCTCCGGGTACCCGTGCCGCGCCGAGAGCGAGCACGACCTGGTCGAGAACAGCCACGCCTCCACCGCCCTCTCCTACGCCGACGGCCTGGCCAAGGCCCACCAGCTGCGCGGCGAGCGGCGCAGCGTGGTCGCCGTGGTCGGCGACGGCGCGCTGACCGGCGGCATGTGCTGGGAGGCGCTGAACAACATCGCCGCGGGCACCGACCGCAGCGTCGTGATCGTGGTCAACGACAACGGCCGCTCGTACTCGCCCACCATCGGTGGGCTCGCCGACCACCTGGCCTCGCTGCGGCTGCGCCCCGGCTACGAGCGCGCCCTCGAGGAGGGCAAGCGGGTGCTGCGCGGCACGCCGGTCGTCGGCAAGCCGATCTACGCCGCCCTGCACGCGGCCAAGCGCGGGATCAAGGACGCGCTGAGCCCGCAGGCGATGTTCGAGGACCTGGGCCTGAAGTACCTCGGCCCGGTCGACGGGCACGACCTGGAGGCCCTGGAGGCCGCGCTGCGCCGGGCCAAGGACTTCGGCGGGCCGGTGATCGTGCACGCGGTCACCCGCAAGGGCAACGGCTACCCGCTGGCCGAGAACGACGAGCTCGACCAGATGCACCAGACCGACCCGATCGACCCGGTCACCGGCAAGCCGCGCAAGTCCAAGGGCACGGTGTGGACCTCGGTGTTCGCCGAGGAGCTGGCCGAGATCGGCGCCGAGCGCGAGGACGTGGTGGCGATCACCGCCGCGATGCTGCGCTCCACCGGTCTGGCCCCGTTCGCCGACCGGTTCCCGGACCGGGTCTTCGACGTGGGCATCGCCGAGCAGCACGCGATCACCTCGGCCGCGGGCATGGCGATGGCGGGCCTGCACCCGGTGGTGGCGATCTACTCGACCTTCCTCAACCGGGCCTTCGACCAGGTGCTGATGGACGTGGCGCTGCACCGCCAGCCGGTCACCATCGTGCTGGACCGGGCGGGCATCACCGGCCCGGACGGCGCCAGCCACCACGGCATGTGGGACCTGTCGATCCTGGGCGTCGTGCCCGGCATCCACATCGCCGCCCCGCGCGACGCGGCCACGCTGCGCGCGGAGCTGCGCGAGGCGGTCGAGATCGACGACGGCCCCTCGGTGCTGCGCTTCCCCAAGGCCACCGTGGGCGAGGACATCCCGGCCGTCGAGCGGGTCGGCTCGGTCGACGTGCTGCGCAGGCCCGCGCCGGGGGAGAACCCGGACGTGCTGCTGGTGACCGTGGGCTCGTTCGCCGAGCTGGGTCTGGCCGCCGCCGAGCGGCTGGCCGACCAGGGCATCGGCGTCACCGTGGTGGACCCGCGCTGGGTCGCCCCGGTGCCCGCCGAGCTGGCCGAGCTGGCCGCGGGGCACCGGCTGGTGGTCAGCGTGGAGGACAGCGGGCGGCACGGCGGCTTCGGCTGGGCGCTGGCCGCGCTGCTGCGCGACTCCGACGTCGACGTCCCGCTGCGCGACCTGGGCATCCCGAACGAGTTCCACGCCCAGGGCACCCGCGACGAGGTGCTCGTCCGGCTCGGCCTGACCGCCCAGCACGTCGCCCGCCGGGTCACCGGCTGGGCCTCGGACCTGATCGGCCAGACCGCTGGCTCGGAGGCGAGCGCGGTCGACTCCGCCTGAGGCGGAACGGGACCGGGACGCCCGGCGTCGCAAGATCGTGACTCGATCACTGCCGCTCGTCCTGGTCCTGGTCACCCTCACCGCCTGCTCGGCGCCGAGCGCGCGGTCCACGGAGTCCACGGTGCCGCCGTCGAACCCGTTGCCCGCGGTCGCCAAGACCGAGGTCCTGCACCGCCAGACCGGGTGGACGACGCCGCCCGCCGGGGTGCTGCACGCGCCGAAGGAGGCGTGGCGGACCCCGGTCACCAGCGGCCTGTTCGTGGTGGCCGACGGCGCCATCGTCACCGCTGCGGGCACGGAGGTCCGCAGGCTCGACCCGGCGACCGGCAAGCCGCTCTGGGCGGTGCCGGTGGCCTTCGTGGTCACCATGGTCTCCGAGCTGGACGGCGTCGTGGTGGTCGAGGCAGCCGACCACGCCGCGGTCGCGCTCGACCTCGCGGGCGGACGGGAGCTGTGGCGCGGCCTGCCGGACGCCAAGTCGGCCGCCCCGATCCAGACAACCCGCGACCTGATGCTGGTCTCCCGGGGTGACGACCAGGTCGCGATCGACCGGGCGACCGGCGCCGAGCGCTGGCGGACCGCCGACTCCGCCCGGGTCTCGGCAGGCCGGTTGGTCCGCCAGCACGTGGTCGACCCGTCGACCTGGTCCGTGCTGGACCCGGCGACCGGCAAGCCGCTGTGGACGCTGCCGCGCGAGCGCTTCAGCGACGCCGGTGCCGTCGGCGACGTCCTGGTGATCACCCAGGACGAGACCGGCTCGGTCGACTCGGCCGCCGGGCACGACATCGCCACCGGCGAGAAGCGGTGGCAGGTGCGGCTGCCGCCGGTGGAGCGGGCCGAGGTCAGCGCCCTGGACGAGGACACCGCCCTGATCACCGGCGGTTCGGCGTTCGCGGTCGTGGACGTGCGGGCCGGGAAGGTGCTGTGGCAGGACACCGGACTGGTGACCCCCGTCCGGGTCGACGGGGAGGCCCGCCTGGTGGTGCGCCGGGGCGAGTCGGTGACGCTGCACCGGGCCCGGGAACAGGCGCCGATGGTGCCGCCCGCGTCGCTGCCCGAGGTGAACTCCCCGGACCACGCCGACGGGGTGGTCTACCTCCAGGACTTCGACGTCCTGACCGCCTACCGACCGCAGGACCTCGGCGTGCAGTGGACCATGGCGCTGCCCGCGCCCTGGGCGGACGTCCAGGCCATCCCGAACGGGATCGTCACCCAGGACACCCGCTCCGGGGCGGGCGACCTGATCGCCTACCAGGGCTGAAACGCGTGCGCCCCCGGCCGCGTCGGAGCGGTATGACTCGATCTTGGTTGGCGGCCGTGCTGGCCGTGGTGACCCTCGCCGGGTGCGCTGCCCCGGACCGCCCTTCGACGGTGCGGACCCCGACCGGCACGCCGGGCCCGCTGGCGTCGCTGCCGACCACCCAGTTCCTCGATCCGGACCGCGGCTGGATCACGCCGCCCGCCGCTGCCCTGCGCGCGCCCGCGGAGCGCTGGCGGATCCCGGTTCGCGCGGGGCAGTACGCGGTGCGCGACCACCTGGTGGTCGTCGCGGACGGCGACTCGGTCCGCAGGCTCGACGCCGCGACCGGGAAACCGGTGTGGCAGGCGCGGATCACCGGCCTGCGGCTCCCGCTCGCGGTGGCCGTCGAGGCAGACGTGGTGGTGCTGACCAGCACGGACCCCACCGATCACGGCATGGTGGTGCTCACCGGCGGCAACGGTGTCGAACTGTGGCGCGCGCCCGGCTCGCCTTCGGTCGGACCCGTCGTCGCGACCGAGACCCTGCTGCTGGTGGCGGTCGGCGAGGGCACGATCGCCATCGACCGGTCTACCAGCAAGGAGTTGTGGCGGTCCCCGGTGCGCGTCCGGCTGTCCGGCACCGTGCTCTACGGCGTCGACACGGCGCGCCAGTCCTGGGTCGTCCTCGACCCGGCCACCGGCGCGATCCGGTGGCGGGTGCCCTACACCGAGGACGACCAGGTGACCACGACGAAGTGGCTGTTCGTCGTCCTCGTGCCCGGCCGGGAGAGCTACGCGCTCACCTCGTACAGCCTGAGCACCGGGGCCCAGCAGTGGCGCAGCACGGGGCGTGGTCGCAAGTTGACCGAGCCGCGGCTGATGACCGTCGACGAGACGACGGTCGTCGTGCTGGACCCCGTCATGGTCGACTTCCTCGATGTCGGCCGGGGCACGTCCCTGCGCCCGGACCTGACCGGCCGGACCCCGGTGCTGGTGCGGGTCGCGGGGTCGGCCTACTTCGCGCAGGACATCGCGCGGACGCTGAACCTGTGCAAGACACCGACCGCCGCGTCGCCCTCGACCTCCACCGCGGCGTGCCCGACCGCCTCGATGCCCGCCAAGTACACCGCGGTCGAGGCGAGCGGCGCCCGCTACCTGCGGACCGGGGACAACGTCATGGCCATGCGCCTGCCGGACCTGGGCGCGCAGTGGGGCATCTCGGTGCCCGCCGACAACCGGGTGCTGACACCGATCCCGAACGGTTTCGTGCTGCACGAGGCCAGGGGCGACACCGAGCTGGTCGTCTACCTGGGCGCCTGACTCACACCGGCCGGGTCGTCCCGTAGGCCTTGCGGGTCACCTGCTTCTCGAAGTCGGCGCGCTGGGCGCGGTCGAGCGTGCGCGGCGCGCCCAGCGACGAGGCCCGCCAGTACAGCTCGCACCCCCACTCCAGCAGGAGCGTGCGGGTGACGGCGGTGTCCAGGTCCGCGCCGTGGGTGATCCCGCCGTGGTTGGCCATCAGCGCGGCGGTGTGGCCCTCCAGCACGTCCAGCACCACCTCGGCCAGCTCCGGCGTGCCGAAGGTGCGGTAGGGCGCCACGGGGACGGTGCCGCCCAGCTCGATCAGCTGGTAGTGCACGCAGGGCAGCTCGTCGAGCACCAGCGACATCGCGGTGGCCATCGGGGCGTGCGTGTGCACTACCGCGCCCGCCCGGTAGCGGCGGTAGACGCCCAGGTGCAGGTCCAGCTCGGAGGTCGGCGCGAGGGTGCCGTCGACTACGGCGCCGTCGGGGTCGACGACCGTGACCAGCTCGGCGCGCAGGTCCGCCAGGCAGGCGCCGGTGGGGGTGACCGCGATGAGGTCGCCCTGCCGGGCGCTGACGTTGCCCGCGGTGCCCAGGACCAGGCCCGCGGCGGCCAACCGCCGGGACTGGGTGGCCACCTGTTCGCGCAACGACCGCAGCATCATGGGGTCGATCATGCCCAATCCGGGTGTCCGGTTGGGTGGTGTGGCACCGTTGGGGGGTGCGGATTCTGATCGTGGAGGACGAGGAGCCCCTCGCCGAGGCCGTCGCGCGCGGCCTGCGGCGCGAGGGCATGGCCGTCGACATAGCCCTGGACGGTGACGAGGGGCATGAGAAGGCGACCGTCACCCGGTACGACGTGGTGGTCCTCGACCGCGACCTGCCCGGCATGCACGGCGACCAGCTGTGCCGCGAGATCGTCGCGTCCGGGGCGCTGACCAGGGTGTTGATGCTCACCGCCAGCGACGCGGTGGCCGACCGGGTCGAGGGCCTTTCGCTGGGCGCCGACGACTACCTGGCCAAGCCGTTCGCCTTCCCCGAGCTGGTGGCGCGGGTGCGCGCGCTGGCCCGGCGGGCGACCCCGGTGACCCCGCCGGTGCTGGTGGCGGGCGACGTGGCCCTGGACCCGGCGCGGCGCACGGTGTCGCGGGCGGGCAAGCCGGTGGAGCTGACCCGCAAGGAGTTCGGCGTGCTGGAGGTGCTGCTCGCCGCGCGCGGGTCGGTGGTCAGCAGCGAGGAGCTCCTGGAGCGGGTGTGGGACGAGAACGCCGACCCGTTCACCACCACCGTCCGGGTGACGGTGATGACGCTGCGCAAGAAGCTGGGTGACCCAGGCGTGATCGACACCGTGGTGGGCTCGGGCTACCGGGTGCCCGCGTCCACCGGTGAGCCGGGCGCCGCGGGGTGACCGATCGCAGGCGCGGGCCCGGCCTGCGCGCGCGGATCACCCTGCTGGCCACCAGCCTGGTCGCGGTGGTCAGCGTGCTGCTGCTCTGGCTGGGCTGGCTGCTCGCGGGCCGGGTGGTGACCTCGGTGCCGTCGCTGCCCGCGGGCACGACGGTGGTGGTCGGCGGCGTGCGGGTGCAGGCCGAACAGCTGGCCGACGCCCTGGCCCAGGACGCCAGGGACCGCCTGCTGCTGGCCGGGGCGGTGGCCTTCGTGTGCGTGCTGGTCGCCACCGCGCTACTCGCCTGGGCGATCACCGGTCGGGTGTTGCGACCACTGCGCGAGGTCACCGCGACCGCGCACCGGCTGTCCGTCGAGTCGCTCGGCGAGCGCATCGGCCACCAGGGCGCCCGCGACGAGGTGGCCGAGCTCGCGGACACCTTCGACGCGATGCTGGACCGGCTCCAGGCCGCGTTCTCCGCGCAGCGCCAGTTCGTCGCCAACGCCAGCCACGAGCTGCGCACGCCGCTGGCGGTGATCCGGACAGAGCTGGACGTCACCCTGGCCGACGCGGACGCGGACACCACCGAGCTGCGCCGGATGGCCGATGTTGTCCGCGCCGCGACGCTGCGGGCGGGGGAGCTGGTGGAGGCGCTGCTCGTACTCGCCCGCACGGACGGGCTGGGGGTCGGCGTCGCCGCCCCCGTCGAACTGCCGACGGTGGTGGCGGGCGCCTGGCGCTCAACCCGTTCGGAGGCCGAGCGCAGGCGGATCACGGCGCGCTTCTCCGAGGGCCCGGCGGTCGTCGTGGGCGACGCGGCGCTGCTGGAACGGGTCGCGGGGAACCTGCTGGAAAATGCGGTCCGCCACAACGTCGACGGCGGGTGGATCGAGGTGCAGGTCGTGGCGGGTCCACAGTGGACAACCCTGGCGGTGGCCTCGTCGGGGCCGGTGATCGCCGCTGAGCGGGTGGCGGAGCTGTTCGAGCCGTTTCGGCGGGGTGGGGTGGACCGGACTTCGCACACGGGGACGGGGTTGGGGCTGTCGATCGTGCGGGCGGTGGCTCGGGCGCATGGGGGGACGGCGGCGGCGGAGCCGGTTGTCGGTGGGGGACTACGCGTGACTGTGGCGTTCCCGGCTGTTTGAGCGTCTCTGCTTTCTCTTTCTCTCCCACTCCTTCCTTATTTTCCTTCTCGTCCCCTTTTCTTGTCTCTCATTCTGCCTTCTTCCCCTTCCCCTGCCCCTGCCCCTGCCTCTTCCCCTCCTCCTCTCCCTCCCTCTTTCTCATCTCTATTTATTTGCATCCTCAGACTTCCTCTCCTCTCCTCTCCTCTTCGGTTTTCCCCTCCCCTCTTCCCTACGCCGATTATGACTACGGCCGCTGGGTGTTTGTCAAGGCGGGAAAGATGCCTTGACAAACACCCAGCGGCCGTGTTTTGGCTGCGTATGGAAGCGAGGAGGGGGTGTGGGCGGGGGAGTTGTTGTGTTGTCCGGCTTCAGATTTCTTTTGGTCTGTCGGGTTTCCGCCTTTCTGTCTTTCTAGTTGTCGCGGCGGGTGGGTGGGTTGGGTTAAGGCTTTGCTAGTCGTCTTAGTTGTGCGGCTGTGTATTGTTTGGCTCTGCGTTGGCCGCCGCGTTGGGTGATGGCTGATTCCAGGGATAGGAGAATCCTGGCTATTCGTTCTGCGTCTGGGGTCCAGCCTCGTCTGATGCACTCGGCTAGCCAATCTGTGGGGCTTGTGTGGCCGCGTAGGCGGTTGCAGCGGGGGCAGGCTGCGATTTCGTTCTCCAGCCAGGATGGGCCGCCCTTGACCCTGGGGACCAGGTGGTCGGTGGTGGGTGCCGTGCGGCCGGACACGTCCGTGCGGCACCAGGCGCAGGTGGGGCCGTCGCGGGTGAGGATGACGCGCATTCGGTTGGCGCGGTTGAGTTGGGCTGTTGTCATGTGCCGGTGATTCGGCTGATCAGCCCCCGCGCGTCGATCGGCGCCCGGACCTTGAGGTCGTTGTCGAAGTACACGTGCACGTCGCGGCCGGGTGGTCGGTGTGGGGCGGGACTTGCCACGGTGTGGTTGGAGCGGACGTTCTTGCCGTCGCGCCAGGTGCGTACCTTTTGTGCCCAGGTGTCGAGGGCTATGTCGGTGTAGCCGCTGGCGTAGAGCTCCTTGTCGCCGTGCAGGCGAATGTAGACGAAGTCGGCGGTGACGTCCTCCAGGTACGGCCATTTGCCTGCCGTGTCCGCTACTACGAGCGCGACTCCCTTTTCCCGCAACAACTCCACGAACTCACCCACCGCGAACGCCGGGTTGCGCACCTCCATGGCGTGCCGGATGGGTCGGTCCTGATCGACTATCGTCCACTCGCGACCATCCATCCGGGCGTCGCGATTCCTTGCGGTTGCCGCCGCTTCCTCCGTGGTGCGGGGGAGTTGGTCGATGAACGCGGCGATCACGTCCGGCTCGTACTTGAAGTTCTCCGGCAGTTGCCACAGGATCGGTCCCAGTTTCGGCCCGAGTGCCAGCACGCCGGACGCGAAGAAGTTGGCCAACGGCACTTCGACGTCCCGCAACCGCTTCATGTGTGTGATGAAACGGCCGCCCTTCACCGAGAACACGAAATCCGCCGGTGTCTCCTCTCGCCACCGCTGGAAGCTCTCCGGCCGCTGCAGCGCGTAGAACGACCCGTTGATCTCCACCGACGACACCTGCCTGGACAGGTACTCCAACTCCCGCCGCTGGGCCAGGCCCTTCGGGTAGAACTGGCCCCGCCAGGGTGGGTACACCCACCCCGACGTCCCGATCCGCACGTCACCGGCCACGCCCCTATCGTGGCTGGTCCGCACCGGGTGTGCACGCCGGGCGCAGTCGCTCGGCCAGCCGTTCGGCGTCGAGCGGGGCGTGGGCGGACATGGTGTTGTCGAAGTAGACGAAGACGTCTTGTTCTTCGTGCCACTCGCGTACTCGGTCGGCCCATTTGTCCAGGGCCGCGTCGGAATAGGCGCTCTTGTACAGCTCGGTGTCGCCGTGTAATCGCAGGTAGGCGAAATCGGTTGTCTTCGCCAGCAGCGAGGGCCAGATCCCGGGGCTGTCGGCGATGACGAGGGCGACGCCGTGTTCGGTGAGCAGGTCGATGAACTCGTCGTTGGCGAAGGTGTTGTCGCGGACTTCCATGGCGTGGCGGATGTTGCGGGGCAGTCGGGTGAGGAAGTCGCTGACCCGGGCCTTGTCGTACCGCAGTGACGCTGGGGTTTGCCAGAGGACGGGGCCGAGTTTTCCGCCGAGTTCGAATACGCCCGAGTCGAAGAATTCGGTGAGTGGCTTTTCTGGATCGCGGAGGCGGTTCACGTGGGTGACTGTGCGCGGGCCTTTGATCGCGAAGACGAAACCGTCGGGCGTGATGTCGCGCCAGCGGTGGTAGTCGGTGGGTTTGCGGGGGCCGTAGAAGGTGCCGTTGACCTCGACGGTGGCCAACCGGCCCGCGAGGTAGGGCAGTTCCTCCCGTTGCGGCAGGCCGCGGGGGTAGTAGACGCCACGCCAGGGGGCGTAGGTCCAGCCCGAGGTGCCGATTCTGATCATCACCCCATCGTGGACGAGTTGATCACCCTCCGCACAACGGTGCCCCCGGCGGGAACCGCCGGGGGCACCGGGCGGGCGCGTTACGCGCTCGGCACCGAGGCGACACCCGGGGCCAGGAACGGCTTGCCGTTCACCCGCTCCGAGATGCCCTCGCGGTCGAGGTAAGGGGTGATGCCGCCCAGCCAGAACGGCCAGCCAGCACCGAGGATCAGGCACAGGTCGATGTCCTGGGCCTCGGCCACCACGCCGTCGTCGAGCATGATCCGGATCTCCTCGGCCACGCCGTCGAGCACCCGCGCGCGGACCTGCTCGCCGGTCAGCTCGGTCGGTCCGAACTGCCAGAGCGCCGCCACTTCCGGGTCCACGGACTGGTTACCCGCGCCATCCCAGGTCCACACAGCGCTCTTGCCCGCCTCGACGAAGCGCCGCATGTTCGCGCTGACGCCGAAGCGGTCGGGGAACGCGGCGTGCATCGTCTCGGCGACGTGCAGCGCCACCGGCGCGCCGACCAGCTGCAGCAGCACCAGCGGGCTCATCGGCAGGCCGAGCGGTTCGGTCGCGCGGTCGGCCACCTCGAACGGGGTGCCCTCGTCGATCGCCTTGACCACCTCCCCCATGAACCGGGTCAGCAGCCGGTTGACCACGAACGCGGGCGCGTCCTTGACCAGCACCGAGGACTTGCGCAGCGCCTTGGCCACCGCGAACGCCGTGGCCAGGGTCGCGTCGTCGGTCCGCTCCGCGCGCACGACCTCCAGCAGCGGCATCACCGCGACCGGGTTGAAGAAGTGGAACCCGACCACCCGCTCCGGGTGCGCGAGCCCCGAGGCCATGTCGGTGATCGAGAGCGACGAGGTGTTGGTCGCCAGCACGCACTCGGCGCTGACGTGCTGCTCGAGCTCGGCGAACACCCGCTGCTTGACGCCCAGCTCCTCGAACACGGCCTCGATGACGAAGTCCGCGTCGGCGAAGGCCGCCTTGTCGAGCGAGCCGGACACCAGCGCCTTGAGCCGGTTCACCCCGTCCGGCGAGAGCCTGCCCTTGGCGCCCAGCTTGTCGATCTCCTCGTGCACATAGGAAACACCCTTGTCCACACGGGACTGGTCGATGTCGGTGAGCACCACCGGGACCTTGAGCTGTCGGGCGAACAGCAGCGCCATCTGGCCCGCCATCAGACCCGCGCCGACGATGCCGACCTTGGTGACCGGCCGCGCCAGCGACTTGTCCGGCGCGCCCGCGGGTCGCTTGGCCCGCTTCTGCACCAGGTTGAACGAGTACAGCCCGGCCCGCAGCGGGTCCGTCATCAGCACGTCGGCCAGCGCCTCGGTCTCGGCGGCGTAACCTGCGGTCAAGTCGTTGCCACGGGCCAGTTCCAGCAGTTCGACGGCCTTCACCGCGCCGGGGGAGGCGCCCTTGGTCCGGCCCTGCACGATCGCCTTGGCCCGCTCGACGGCCGCGTCCCAGCCCGCACCGCGGTCGATCTCCTTGCGGGAAACCGAGACCTCGCCGTTGACGACATCGGCCGCCCAGAGCAGCGACTGCTCGAGGAAGTCCGCTGAGCCGAGCAGCACATCGGTGATCCCGAGGTCCTGCGCCTGTTTCGGCTTGAGCATCCGGTTCTGGCTCAACGCGTTCTCGAAGATCACCGTGACGGCGGCGTCCGGGCCGATCAGGTTCGGCAGCAGTTGCGTGCCGCCCCAACCCGGGAACAGCCCGAGGAACACCTCGGGCAGCGCGATGCCCGCGGTGTTGTCCGAGAGCGTGCGGTAGTGGCAGGACAGCGCGAGTTCGAGCCCGCCGCCCATGACGGCGCCGTTGACGAAGGCGAAGGTCGGGACCGCGGACTCGGTGAACCGGCGGAAAACGTCGTGGCCGCTCTGCGCGATGTCCACAGCGGACTGCCGGTCGGCCACCTGCTCCACACCGGACAGATCGGCGCCCACCGCGAAGACGAACGGCTTGCCGGTGACCGCGATCGCGGCCGGGTCGGCGGCGAACGCCTCGTCCAGCGCCGCGTTCAGGCTCACCAGGCCCTGCGGCCCGAAGGTCGAGGGCCGAGTGTGGTCGTGGCCGTTGTCGATGGTGATCAGCGCGACCGGCTTGGCGAACCCGGGGGCCTTGACCAGCCGGGTGACCGCCTTGGTCACGACCTCGTCGGGGAAGGCCTTGGCGGCCTGGTCCTGCGTCAGCATCAGTTGTCCCCGTCCCAGTTGGGGTTCTCCCAGATCACGGTGCCACCCATGCCGATGCCCACGCACATCGACGTCAGGCCGTAGCGCACGTCCGGGTGCTCGGCGAACTGGCGCGAGAGCTGGGTCATCAGCCGCACGCCGGAGGAGGCCAGCGGGTGCCCGCAGGCGATCGCGCCGCCCCACTGGTTGACCCGCGGGTCGTCCTCGGCGATCCCGAAGTGGTCGAGGAACGCCAGGACCTGCACGGCGAACGCCTCGTTCAGCTCGAACAACCCGATGTCCGAAATGGACAGACCGGTGCGCCGCAACGCCCGCTCGGTGGCCGGGACCGGCCCGATGCCCATCACCTCGGGCTCGACGCCGACGAACGAGTAGCCCACCAGCCGCATGCCGACCGGCAGCCCGAGCTCGCGGGCGGTGTCCTCCCCGGCCAGGATGCAGCCGGTGGCGCCGTCGTTGAGGCCCGCCGCGTTGCCCGCGGTGACCCGGCCGTGCGGGCGGAACGGGGTCTTGAGGGTGGCCAGCTGCTCGACCGTGGTGCCCGGCCGCGGCGGCTCGTCCTCGGTGGCCAGCCCCCAGCCCAGCTCGGCGCTGCGGGTGGCGACCGGCACGAGCTCTGGACCGATCTTGCCCGCCTTCACCGCGTCGGCGTACTTCTCCTGGCTGCGCGCGGCGAACGCGTCGCAGCGCCCCTTGGTGATCGACGGGAACCGGTCGTGCACGTTCTCCGCGGTCTGCCCCATCACCAGCGCGGTCGGGTCGACCAGCTTGTCGGCCACGATCCGCGGGTTGGGGTCGACGCCCTCGCCCATCGGGTGCCTGCCCATGTGCTCGACGCCGCCCGCGATCACCACGTCGTAGGCGCCGAAGGCGATGCCGCTCGCGGTGGTGGTCACCGCGGTCATCGCACCCGCGCACATCCGGTCGAGGGCGAAGCCGGGCACCGACTTGGGCAGCCCGGCCAGCAGCGCGGCGGTGCGGCCGATGGTCAGCCCCTGGTCGCCGATCTGGGTGGTGGCCGCGATGGCGACCTCGTCCACCCGCTCCGGCGGCAGCTCCGGGTGGCGGCGCAGCAGCTCGCGGATGACCTTGACGATGAGGTCGTCGGCGCGGGTCTGCGCGTAGATGCCCTTCGGTCCCGCCTTGCCGAACGGCGTCCGCACACCGTCGACGAAGACGACGTTCCGAACGGCGCGCGCGGCTGCGGGGGCAGCGAGTGCGGCCACGGGTTGGCTCCCTTGGTCGAGTCCGGGCTACCAGCCGGTAGCCGGTGCCACTCTAGCCCCGGTTACTCATGGGTAACCACTGCGGTGACCCTATGGTGTGCGCCGGGCGCCGCGTGATCATCGGCCGACCCGAAGATCTCCGAGGGCTGACGCCGGGTGCTTGTCAGGCGCGGGCGGCACCGGCGGTATCGGGTACGTGCGTCACCGGGCGATGCCGACGAAGTCGGCCATCTGGTCCACCGCGTAGGCGAAGAACTCGTCCGCCGGGTCGGCGCTGCCCACCAGCTGGCCGAACAGCTCGAAGCTGATCATCCCGAACAGCTGCGTCCACGCCAGCAGCACGCGGGCCAGGGCCCCCGCGGGCAGGTCGTTGGGCAGTGCCGGGCGCAGGGCGTCCGCTTGAGCGTGCACGACCGGGGGCACGTCGCTGTCCGGCGCGCCTGCCGCGCCCGCCACGCCGACGAACACCAGCGGAACGCGCGCGGCGGGCGCGACGGTGTCCTGCGGCGCCCGGTAGCCGGGGACGGGGGAGCCGTAGATCAACGCGTACTCGTGCCGGTGGTCCAGGGCCCAGTTCCGGACGGCGTGGCAGGCGGACCGCCACTGGGCCCGCGGCGAGTCGCCGGTGCTCGCCTCCACGGCCGCGCCGAGCGAGCTGTACGCGTCGATGATCAGCGCGGTGAGCAGGTCGTCGCGGCTGGGGAAGTAGCGGTAGATGGCCGAGGAGGCCATGCCCAGGCTGCGGGCCACCGCGCGCAGGCTCAGCTGGGCGCCGTCGGTCGCGAGCTGTCTGCGGGCCTCGTCCTTGATCTCCTGGGTGAGCTCGGCTCTGGCCCGGTCGCGCGCGGTTCGCCCAGCGTTCATGGGGCCAGTCTGACACGGGTTTGGATCGGTGCACAAATTGGAGAGCACTGCTCTTGACGTCGACCCGATCGACGGTGTTCACTGTTCTCAACAGAGAGCACCGCTCTCGCCCTAACGGAGAGCCCCGCTCTCGTAACGAAGGAGATGCCATGACTACCACCGAGCCCCGCTACCTGCGCCCCGGCCGCCTCGTGCGCGCCCTGCACTTCGATCCCATCGTCGCCTTCCTGGTCCGCCGGGGCGTGAATGTCTGGGGTTCGCGGGTGCTGTCGGTGCGCGGCCGCAAGAGCGGGGAGATGCGGTCGACGCCGGTCAACCTGATGACCTTCGAGGGGGAGCAGTACCTCGTCGCCCCGCGCGGGCACACCCAGTGGGTCCGCAACCTGCGCGCCGCCGGGGAGGGCGAACTGCGGCTGGGCAAGCGCGTGCAGCGCTTCACCGCCGTCGAACTCGCCGACGAGGTCAAGCCTGCCCTGCTCCGCGCCTACCTCAAGCGCTGGGCCTTCGAGGTCGGCGCCTTCTTCGAGGGTGTCAACGCCAAGTCGTCCGAGGAGGACCTGCTGCGCGCCGCGCCGGGCCACCCGATCTTCCGACTGTCCATCGTGGACTAGTGGGCAGATCGGGCGGAGTTGGCTCACCCGCTGGTAGGACAGCCAAGGGACAGCTGCGGCCGCCCGCTGCGAAAGCCCGTGCGCGAGCAGCCCGGCCGCGCGCGACTCGACAGTGGCTTCGGACCGCTTGAGCGCCGCTCTTCACGCAGTGCGACTGCTCCAAGAGCGAGAAGAGCCAGCATCCCAGGCGTGATAAGTGCACTCGGCCGCAACTGCTGGGGCCGTTGAAGTCAGCGAGCGAAATGGCAGGCTCTTGCCCGGCGCGACGACCACCCACCGCCGGGGTCGTTCATGAAGTCGCGCTGCTGCCATGAAGTCGCGCTGCTGCGAAGAACTGGCTCGGCCCGGACATCGTGGTCGTACCCAGGCCGGACAATCCCCCGATCGTGGTGATCAGCCCGCGGTGGCTTTCAGCGCGGCGCTCACCGCGTCCACCACCAGGTTGATCTGCCACTCGCGGGCGTGGCCCGCGCGCAGGGTGGCGGCGACCGTGTCGGTGTCCAGGTCGGCGGGCGGCTGCCAGCAGGTGCGCCGGAGCAGGTCGGGCTGCAGGAGGTTCTCCACCGGCAGCCGGTTCTCCTCGGCGATCTTGTTCAGCGCCGTCCGCGCGGCCGCCAGCCGGGCCGCCGCCTCCGGGTCCTTGTCCGCCCAGCGGTTCGCGGGTGGGGGGCCGTCGGCGGGCGGTGACGGGTCGGGCAGCTCGGACTTGGGCAGCTGGGCGGCCGCGCGCAGGGCGCGCATCCACGGACCCGCGAGGCGGCGCTGGGCGCGGCCCTTGAACACCGGCAGTTGCAGCAGCGCCTGCTCGTCGGCCGGGTTGACCGAGGCCGCCTGGATGATCGCGCTGTCGGGCAGCACGCGGCCGGGGGCGATGTCGCGCTCACGGGCCATCCCGTCGCGCGCCTCCCAGAGCGCGCGGATGGCGGCCAGGCCACGCGGGGTGCGCACGCTGTGGATGCCGGACGTGCGCCGCCACGGCTCCTTGCGCGGGGGCGGCGGCCCGGCGGTGCGCAGGGCCTCGAACTCCTCGAGTGCCCACTCCAGCTTGCCCTGTACGCGCAGCTCTTCCTCCAGCGCGTCGCGCAGCTGGATCAGCAGCTCCACGTCCAGCGCGGCGTAGTTGAGCCAGTCGATCGGCAGCGGCCTGCGCGACCAGTCGGCGGCGCCGTGGCCCTTCTCCAGCCGGTAGCCCAGCAGCAGCTCGACGAGGGTGCCCAGGGCGACCCGCTCGAAGCCGGCGAGCCTGCCCGCGAGCTCGGTGTCGAACAGCTTGGCCGGGCGCAGGCCGAGGTCGGCCAGGCACGGCAGGTCCTGGGAGGCCGCGTGCAGCACCCACTCGTCCGCGGCGAGCGCGTCGATGAGGGAGTCGACCTGGTCGTCGACCGCGACCGGGTCGACCAGGAAGGTGCCGGAGCCCTGCCTGCGCACCTGGACCAGGTAGGCGCGTTGGGAGTAGCGGTACCCGGAGGCGCGCTCGGTGTCCACGGCGATCGGCCCGTGCCCGCTCGCGATCCGGCTCGACGCCCTGGTCAGGGCGTCGAGGTCGGTCACGACGTCGGGGGTGCCTTCCGCTGGCTCGATGAGCAGGACTGGAGCGGGCGGGTCTGCCGCCGCGGGTCCGGGGCCGGGGGTAGTCACGGCCGATGACCCTACGGCACGAGCGGTGACAACCGTCGGAGATCAGCAGCAGTCGTGTGGCTGGGCCATGCCCAGCCCAGCCACACGACTGCTGTTGTCTTAGCGGATGACGCCTGCCCGCATGGCCAACGCGACCATCTGGGCCCGGTCGCCGGTGCCCAACTTGCGGCCGATCCGCGAGAGGTGCGACTTCACCGTCAGTGCCGACAGGTTCAGCGCCTCGCCGATCTCCTTGTTGGACTGGCCGTCCGCGACCAGTTGCAGCACCTCCACCTCACGGGCCGAGAGCTCCCGCGGGGTGTTGTCGGTGCCGGGGACCCGCGTGCCCGTGGCGAGGACCGGGGCGACACTCGGGTCGGCGTAGACGCCACCCTCGAGCACCCGGCGGACCCCGTCGGTCACGACCACCGGCGACGCGGACTTCAGCAGGTACGCCTGGGCGCCCGCTTGGAAGGCCGATCGAACGGCGTACGGGTCGTCGGACGAGGCGAGCACGACGATGCGCGGCCAACCGTGGCTGCGCAGCTCCGTGACCAGCTCGATCCCACTGCCGTCGGGCAGTCCGAGATCGAGGATCGCGAGATCACACGGGCCGGTGGCCTGTGCGCGCGCCCTCGCCTCGGCCACCGTGGCGGCCTCGTGCACTGTGCCCGCGCCCATTTGCGTGAGCCGAGCAGCTATCGCCTCCCTCAACAGTGGGTGGTCGTCGACCACCAGCACTGAGAACAGCTCCTCCCGCGGATGCGGGACCATGTTCGCCGGCAAAGAGCCGGCTGGCGTGGTTCGAACGGCCTGACCTAAGCCGACGGCAGCCACGTCACTACCTCCCTGGAGTCGGTCGTTGCCCCCCGACCGGCACTGGGACTTTCGACCAAACAGCCGCGCCGCCGTTGGACCGAAAGTGGTGTCGACGAAGGCAGCCTAGCCGCCCAAGCGGGTTAGCGGGACGATCAATCGGGTAAGTATCCGATCGGGTTGTGACTGAGGGGCGTTAGGGTCACACGATTGGGTGAGTCCCTACTCGGTGACGTAACGGGTTGGACTCGTTACACGATGAAATGGAGTCACGGGTAGTGCACAACCTCGGAATCGAGCGCGCGCGAGCCCTGCTGGCGCGGACCCCGCTGGTCGACGGTCACAACGACCTCCCGTGGGCGCTGCGCGAGCGGCTGGGCGCGGATCCGGGGGCGACCGCGGCCGGGATCGACCTCAGCGTAGTGCAGTCCGGCCTGCACACGGACCTGGTCAAGCTCCGCGAGGGCGGTGTGGGAGCGCAATTTTGGTCGGTGTACGTCCCCTGTCAACTGACCGGTCACTCGGCGTTCACCGCTACCGTCGAACAGGTCGAGCTGGTGCACGCCCTGGTCGACCGCTACCCCGCCGCCCTGGGCCTGGCCACCACCGCTGACCAGGCCGAATCCGTTTTCGCCTCGGGTCGGGTCGCCTCGCTGATCGGGGCCGAGGGCGGCCACAGCATCGCCGGTTCGCTGGGCGCCCTGCGCGCGCTGCACCGCCTCGGCGTCCGCTACATGACGCTGACGCACAACGACAACACCCCGTGGGCCGACTCGGCGACCGACGAGCCGGTGGTGGGCGGCCTCTCGGAGTTCGGCCGATCGGTGGTGGCGGAGATGAACCGCCTCGGCATGCTCGTGGACCTCTCGCACGTCGCGGACACGACCATGCGAGCCGCCCTGGACGTGACCACCGCGCCGGTCATCTTCAGCCACTCGTCCTGCCGCGCGGTCACCGACCACCCCCGGAACGTGCCCGATGACGTGCTCAAACGCCTGCCGGGCAACGGCGGCGTGCTGATGGTGACCTTCGTGCCGCGGTTCGTCTCGTCCGCTATAGCGGCCTGGGACGAGCGGTTGGCCGAGGCGATGACCGCCGCCGGGCGCAAGCACGCCGACCTCACCGAGCGGGAGGCGTTCCTGCGCACCTGGGACGGTGCGGGTGACCAGCCGAAAGCCGGTCTCGCCGACGTCGTCGCGCACCTGGAGCACGCCCGCGAGGTCGTCGGCGTCGACCACATCGGCATCGGTGGCGACTACGACGGTTGCCCGGAGCTGCCCGAGGGACTGGCCGACGTGGGTGGCTACCCGACCCTGTTCGGCGCCCTGCTCGACCGCGGCTGGAGCGAGGACGACTGCGCCAAGGTTGCTGGGCGTAACGTCCTACGGGTCCTCCGTTCGGCCGAATCGGTGGCCACCACTAGGGGATAACTGGCAAAAGGTAATTGTCACTTGGCGTTCGACAATCGAACACCGACCCATTCTTGGCGGAAATGCGTCGTGGACCCATCGGCGCAACGGGTGTCTGCCACTCCCCAACTGGCAACCGGTAATGGATCGAGACCCCACCACCCGTGGCTAGCGTCACGCTCGTCGCCCCCGCGGCGTGGGCGTGGGGCGCACCGTTTGGGAGGGAGTCGAGCGTGAGCTCAACAGCTAGACGTTTACCGACCTGGAGGGTCGCCGCCGCGGTGGGGCTCAGCGGGGCCGTCATCGTCGGTCTCAGCGCCGCCACCGGAACCACGGCCGCCGCCGCCGACAACGTGCTGCGCGCGGACAAGGACGTGGCGCGCTCCTGCTTCGAGCGCCTGCTGCCCGCGGGCAGCAAGGGCACCGACCGCCGTGAGGTCACCTCCGGCGTCGACGGTCTCGTCCAGGCCCGGCTGACCCCGCACGGCGGCGGCACCGGCGACTGGGACCTGGCGGTGTTCGACAAGACCAGCGGCGCGCTGGTCGCCGCCTCCGCCGCGCTGCGCAGCGTCGAGTTGGCCGAGAGCTTCGTGGCCAAGGACCAGAAGCTCGTCGTCCAGGCGTGCCGCTACGCCGGGTCGGCCAAGACCGTCCAGTTGGGCGTCGACTTCCTGGCGCTGGACAACCAGGGTGGCTCAACCACTCAGCGCGCGGACGTCGTGCGCGTGGAGACCCCCACCCGGCAGCAGAAGGACCGGCTGCTGGCCCTGGACCTCGACGTCACCGAGAAGGCGGACGCGACCGGTGTCGAGGTCGTCGTCGCCTCCGACGCCGACCGCAAGACCCTCGCCGACAGCGGGCTGCGCTCGAGCGTGGTCAAGGCCGACATCTCGGCCAAGTCGGTGGCCAACGCCAAGCAGGACAAGGCTTTCGCCGCGCGGGCGCAGCGCTCGGTGCTGCCCTCGGGGCGCACCACCTACCGGCACCTCTACGACTACGACTACGAGCTCAAGGAGCTCGCCCGGCTCAACCCGGGGCTGGTCAAGGCGTTCACCCTGCCCAACCAGACCTGGGAGGGGCGCGACGTCAACGGCGTCGAGATCGCCACCGACGTGGGCAACACCGCCGACGGCAAGGCCGTCAACGTGACCCTGGGCGTGCACCACGCGCGTGAGTGGCCCGCGGGCGAGCACGCGATGGAGTGGGCGACCGAACTGGTCAAGGGCTACAAGGCGGGCGGCGAACTCCGTTCCCTGGTGGGCAAGACGCGCAACATCGTGGTGCCGATCGTCAACACCGACGGCTTCTCGATCTCCCGCGAGGCCGAGCCGCGCGGTGACTTCAGCCGCTTCGACTACGAGATGAAGCGCAAGAACTGCAACGCCTCGGACTCCCCGGCGCAGTACCGCACCGGAGTCTGCAAGGCGAACCCGGCGGGCCGCCAGCGCGGCACCGACCCCAACCGCAACTACGCGGGCTTCTGGGGCGGCGCGGGCGCGTCGACGGCGTGGAGCAACGACACCTTCCGCGGCTCCGCGCCGTTCTCCGAGCCGGAGACGCGCAACATCCGGTCGCTGGTGTCCACCCGCCAGGTGACCAACCTGATCACCCTGCACACCTACTCGAACCTGGTGCTGCGGGTGCCCGGCGTCGCCGACGTGCGCGCGCCGCTGGACGAGCCGGTGTACAAGGCGCTCGGCGACAAGTTCGCCACCCGCAACGGTTACACCAGCCAGCCGTCCTGGATGCTCTACGACACCACGGGGTCCACTGAGGACTGGTCGTACTTCGCCACCGGTGGCTTCGGGTTCACCTTCGAGATCGGCGCGGAGGAGTTCCACCCGCCGTTCGAGACCGGTGTCGTGGCCGAGTACGCGGGCCTGGCACCGGCGCCGGGTGCGGGCAAGGGCGGCAACCGGCAGGCGTTCATCGACATGCTCACCAACGCCGC
Organism: Actinokineospora sp. NBRC 105648; assembly: GCF_030269645.1. GTDB lineage: Bacteria > Actinomycetota > Actinomycetes > Mycobacteriales > Pseudonocardiaceae > Actinokineospora. The sequence goes on from NZ_BSTR01000009.1 coordinate 205,022, forward strand.
CGACCCGGCCGCGCACTCCACCCTGATCGGCTCCGCGCCCAAGGGGTACCAGCTGCAGCTGCGCAAGGCGTTCCAGACGCCGACCTCGCCGGTGGTGCAGCCGGACGGCAGCGCGGGCGCGCCGATCTACGTCGCCGACACGCTCACCTCCACCCTGGCCTCGACCGGTGGGCGGTTCAGCTGGTCGGTCAACCCGTCGACCCGGCCGTACGTGGCGGGTCGCTACGGGCGCGACCCGAAGGGCCCGGCCCAGGAGGCCGTGACCCTGCCCAACCCGGCGGGCGTCCCCGCCGAGAACACCAACTTCCCCGGTGACGCCACCGCCGAGCGGATCCCGTTCCATGTGGACGGTCTGCCCAGGGTGGACAACGGCAAGCTGCAGGTGTCGATCAACTGGGCCAGCCCGGACAACGACTGGGACCTCTACATCTTCGACGCCGCGGGCAACGTGGTGACCTCGTCGGCCAACGGTGGCACCAACTCCGAGCGGGCCGTACTGTTCGACCCGCCCGCCGGTGACTACACCGCCGCGGTGGTCAACTACGACCAGGTCGGGTCCACTGTGGACGACTGGGGCAGCCTGAAGGTGGAGTTCGCCTCGCCGCTGCCCACGACCTACGGGCCCAAGGAGCCCTACCAGCTGACCTGCACCGACAAGCGCGGCAAGCTGGTCGGCCTCTCCGACGTCTACGTCGACCGCGGCCAGACCGTGGACATCGGCGACGTCTGCCAGCGCTCCGCGCGCCTGGCGAAGGAACGCCGCTAGCCCCTGAGCTGATCCAGCCGATGCCGCCCCGCCGAGCTGTTCGGTGGGGCGGCATCGTGCTTCCGGTCCAGGTCTCGGGCCGCATCCGGTGAACGATCCTCAGGTTCGACGTATCAACTGTTGAACAATACTTTTGGTGAATAATCCTCTTGGTGAACGTGTGAACTGTTCGAAAGTAGGATTGTTGAACAATCGCAGGGCAGGGCAGGGCAGGGCAGGGCAGGCAGGGCAGGGAGCTACTGGCCGCGGCGCTGTTCGAAGAGGGAGACACCGACCGGGGGGAGGCCGACGACGCTGGCCATCAGGTCGCAGAACGCCTCGCCGTGCGGGGTGAGGTCGCCCTGGGGGGTCCAGGAGGCGCGCAGTTCGAGGTCGTCGGTGCGGGCCGGGCCCGCGATGTCGCCGAAGCGGGCCGACGACGTATCAGTCACCGTTCCGCCGAGGGCGACGAACTCCGCCCCGGAGGCCGACAGCGCGTCGGTGAGCCAGGACCAGCCGACGCTCGGGAGGAGCGGGTCGTCGGCGAGTTCGGCGTCCAGCTCCGCGCGCACGTAGGCGACCACGCGCAGGACGCCGTCCCACGCCTCTTGGCCGTCCGGGTCGTGCAGCAGGATCAGCCTGCCGGTCGCCTGCACCTCGGCGGGTCCGACGGCCTCGGCGGTCAGCGCGAACGCCCACGGCGCCAGCCGTTGCGGCGGGCGGACCTCGGCGAGCTGCAACTCCGGTCGAGGTCGCAGCGACTTCAGCGCCTCGACGGCCTGGGTGAAGAGCTCAGGCGCTGTCGACGTTCCGGTCACGACTGGTAACTGTAGGACCACCCGAGTCGGTGAGCGGGGACGGCGCGCCGAGCGCGGGGCCGGTGATCGGACAACCGTCAGTGTGACTTCGCCCCGGTCCGAGCCGTCACGTCGAGGACGGAGCCGGACCACTGTCCCAGATGATCCACTTCAGCTCCGCCGGGCGCCCGGGTCCGATGTCGATCTCTTGTTGACGATCTTCGCCCGCCCCCGCCCGCACACCGGCACGACGCCGGTGTCAGCCGCGCCGCCCCGGTCACTTGTCGTTGATGATCGTCATCGGTGCGCTCGCCCGACCCGGCGCCCGCCGGCGCGGAGGAGCTGTCGACGGCGTGCCCCGAGCACTCGATCCCGCCACCGGCGTCGCGGCCCGGCGTGGGACCATGGGGGAGCCATGACAGAACTGATCACCCCGGCTGTCGCCCGCCGGAGCCTGCCCGACGCACCCTTCCTGGTCGCCGCGCGCGGTGGCGCGCCCAGTCGGGTGCCGGTGTGGTTCATGCGCCAAGCGGGCCGCTCGCTGCCCGAGTACCGCGCCCTGCGCGCCGGTACCGCCATGTTGGCCGCCTGCTTCGACCCGGGCATGGTCACCGAGATCACCCTGCAACCGGTCCGCAGGCACGACGTGGACGCGGCGATCCTGTTCAGCGACATCGTGGTGCCGCTGGTGGCCGCCGGGGTCGACCTGGACATCGTGCCCGGCACTGGGCCGGTCGTGGCCACCCCGATCCGCGACCCGCGGCAGGTCGCCGAGTTGCCGGCGCTCGCGGCCGAGCAGGTCGACCCGGTCGCCGAGGCCGTCCGGCTGCTCACCGCCGAGCTCGGCGGCACACCGCTGATCGGGTTCGCCGGAGCGCCGTTCACGCTGGCCTCCTACCTGGTCGAGGGCGGTCCGAGCCGCAACCACGAGCGCACCAAGGCGCTCATGTACGGCGACCCCGCCACCTGGCACGCCCTGCTTGACCGGCTCGCCGACACCGCCCTGACGTTCCTGCGCGCGCAGGTCGCGGCCGGTGTGGACGCCGTGCAGCTGTTCGACTCGTGGGCGGGCGCTCTCTCGCTCAAGGACTACCGCGAGTTCGTCCTGCCGCACTCGACCAAGGTCCTGGGTGGACTGGCCGACGCGGGCGTGCCGCGGATCCACTTCGGAGTCGGCACCGGACCGCTGCTTCCCGCCATGCGCAAGGCGGGCGCCGACGTCGTCGGTGTCGACTGGCGAACCCCGCTCGACCAGGCCGCCGCCGCGGTCCCGGGGTCGGCGTTGCAGGGCAACCTCGACCCGGCCGTGCTGTTCGCGGGCGACGAGGTGATCCAGCGCGAGGTGGCCCGGATCGTCGCCGAGGGCCGGGCGGGCGGCGGGCACGTGTTCAACCTCGGCCACGGGGTGCTGCCCGACACCGACCCGGACGTGATCACCCGCACCGTGGCCCACGTGCACGCGCACACACCGACCCGGTGAGCCCGGTGCGGGTCGCGGTCGTCGGCGGGGGGATCTCCGGCCTGGTGGCCGCGCACCGCCTGCGCGAACTGCTCGGACCGGACGCGCGGATCACCGTGGTCGAGCAGTCCGACCGGCTCGGCGGCAAGATCCGCACGGTCGACCTGGCCGGCCACCGCTACGACGTGGGCGCCGAGGCTTATCTGGCCCGCAGACCCGAGGTGCCCGCGCTGCTGGCCGAACTGGGCCTGCTCGACCGCGCGACCCACCCGACCCCCGCCCGCTCCACGGTGCGGGCGGGCGGCGTGACCCGCCTGATCCCGGGCGGGACCGTGATGGGCGTCCCGACCAACCCGGACTCCGTCGCAGACCTGCTGTCGACGGGGGGTCTGCGCCAGGTCGCCGCCGAGTCCACGCTCCCGCCGCTGCACCTCGACGGCGATGTCGCTTTGGGACCGTTGCTCCGCGCCCGCTTCGGCGATGAACTACCCGCCCGCCTCATCGACCCACTACTCGGCGGCGTCTACGCGGGCGGCGTCGACAGCCTGGGCCTGCGCGCCACCCTCCCCACCCTCGCCGCCGCCCTCGACGCGGGCGCCACGTCCTTGACCGAAGCCGCCGGCGCCGCACTGGCCAAAGCCGCCGCCCCGCCCGACACAGCCGCCACCTCTGTGACTGAGGCGGCCGGCGTTTCGCCTGTTAACGCCGCGACCGTTCCCGCTCGTGCTGCTTCGTCAGGTACGGGTGCGGTGTCTGAGGCCGTCGGTGTGTCGCCTGCCAGTGCCGCAACCGTTCCCGCTCGTGCTGTCTCGCTCACTGCAGGTGCGACCTCCCCGACCCGGGCCGGTGCCGCTTCCCTGGACCGCGAAGCTGAGCCCCTCCCCCTTCCGGCTGCCTCGCTCGACAGCGTTGCGACATCCGTGACCGAGGCCGCTGACCCTTCGCCTGCCAGCGCCGAGACCCTCTCCAACGCGGCCGTCTCCGCCAGCACAGGTGCGGCATCTGCGACTCGGGCTGCCAGCGTCTCGCCTGCCAAAGCCACCACCTCGGCGCCGTCCAACTTCACCCTTCCGAGTGCCCGAGTTATCCACAATCAAGATCCACATCCGCCGGTTCCCGACCCCTCCCCGGTAGAATTGGCGTCGGGGCCGGCCCCCAGGGATGGGCGGGGGCACGTCCTCATGAGGGGGGGCGGGGCGGTTTTCGGGACCTTGGTCGGTGGGTTGGGGGAGTTGGTCGGGCGGCTCGCCGAGGGGCTCGATGTTCGGCTCGGGGTGCCGGTTCGGGCCGTGGAGCGGGACGGACGCGGGTGGCGGGTGCGGTTGGGGGCCAACGCGCCGGGGCATGAGCCTGCGGAGTCGGTGCTGGATGTGGACGCGGTGGTGTTGGCTGTTCCGGCGCCCGCCGCGCGCAAGTTGCTGGACGGGGTCGTGCCCGCGGCGTCGGCGGCGTACGGGCGTGTGGGGGTGGCGTCCATGGCGGTGGTCGCCTTGGCCTTGCCCGAGGGTGCTGAGCTTCCGGGCACGTCCGGTGTCCTGCTCGGCGCGCGGGAGCGGCGGCTCGACGGGTCGCGGTTCGCCGTCAAGGCGTTCACCTTCTCAGCCGCGAAGTGGGCACACCTCGGTGCGGACGCGGTGATCGTGCGGGGCTCGGTGGGCCGCTTTGGCGACCCGGGCGCGCTCAAGGCGGGCGACGACGAACTGGTCCGGCTGGTCCGCGCGGACCTCATGGAACTGACCGGCGTCACCGCACCACCCATCGACGCGGTGGTGACGCGGTGGGGTGGTGGGCTGCCGCAGTACGCGGCCGGGCACACGGAGCTGGTCGCGGAGATCGAACGAGCCGTGGCCGCCGAACCGGGTCTGGCCGTGGCCGGGGCGACACTGCACGGCGTCGGCATCCCGGCCTGCGTGGCGACCGGCGAGGCAGCGGCCCGGCGGGTGGCCACCCATCTGGGCGCGGCTGTCGCGGGATAAGCAGCCGCCCGCCGCCCCGCGGCGGGCGGCGCTGGGTCGTGCCGGGCTGGGTCGTGCCGGGCTGGGTCGTGCCGGGCTGGGTCGTGCCGGGCTGGGTCGTGCCGGGCTGGGTCGTGCCGGGCTGGGTCGTGCCGGGCTGGGTCGTGCCGGGCTGGGTCGTGCCGGGCTGGGT
>NZ_BSTR01000010.1 GCF_030269645.1 Actinokineospora sp. NBRC 105648
GGCCAGAGATGGAAGCCCTGTAAGGGGTGGAGTTGACTGGTACTAATAGGCCGAGGGCTTGCTACAAAAATGCTACGCATCCACTGTGCGGTGTCTGAGACACCAACCACCCCCGCCACCGCGGGACCCTGCTCAGGGGTTTGCTGGTGGGGTTGTTGGTTGTGTTTGTTTCATAGTGTTACGGCGGTCATAGCGGTGGGGAAACGCCCGGTCCCATCCCGAACCCGGAAGCTAAGCCCACCTGCGCCGATGGTACTGCACTCGTGAGGGTGTGGGAGAGTAGGACGCCGCCGGACTAAAATTAGGATGAGCCCCGGTACTTCTCGAGAAATCGAGAAGTACCGGGGCTTGTTCGTGTTCGGGGCACGACCGCCACCGGCCAGGAGCTCAGCCCCGATCCGGCGAGACCCGGTAGAAGACGACGCCGTGCGGCGGCACCGACACGGAGATCGTCCCAGCGCGGGTGGTGGTCGTCTGACCGGTCCACAGGTCGTGGAGCCCGAATCCAGTCACACCGGGGAATCCCAGCTGCTCGGCGGTGGCGGTCACGGTGGCCGCCGAGGTGCCGCGGTTCAGCAGGACCACCGCGCTGTCCCCGCCGGACAGCGGCTTGCGCCAGATCTCGTGGTCGCCGTCGTCGAAGACCCGGTACCCCTGGGTGCCCGCCCAGTCCTGGTCCACCGCGATCACCTCGGGGTTGGTCAACACCGCCCGGACCGACTCGGGCATGGTCGTCAGGTCGTTGCCCGCCAGCAGCGGGGCGTTGAGCAGTGCCCACAGGCTGAACTGGGCCCGGTCCTCAGCCAGGGTCAGCGGGCCGTTGCCGACCTCCAGCATGTCCGGGTCGTTCCAGGCGCCTGGGCGCGAGTACCGCTCCAGCCCGACCTGCCGGTCCAGGACGTCCAGCACGCTGCCCCAGTCGGCGCTGATGTCCCCGGTGGTGCGCCACAGGTTCGCCACCGCCGGGCGCCAGCGGTCGACGGGTTGCTGCGGCTGGCGGTGGACGCTGTAGACCACCGGGCGCCCGGTGGCGGCCAGCGCGTCGCGCATCAGGGTGAAGCCGGCCTGCGGGTCGACGCCGTCCTGTTCGGCCAGGCACCAGTCGTACTTGAGGTAGTCGACGCCCCAGGCGGCGAAGGTGGCCGCGTCCTGGCGCTCGTGACCGAGGCTGCCCAGCCTGCCCGGGTAGCCGGCGTAGATGTTCGCGCAGGTGCGGGTACCGGGAGTGGCGTAGAGGCCGAGGTCGAGGCCCACGGCGTGGGCGTGGTCGGCGAGCGCCTTGATCCCGTCGGGGAAGCGCGTGGGGTCGGCACGCAGGGCACCGGTGTCGGTGCGCGCGTCCGCCTGCCAGCAGTCGTCGATGGCGACGTACCGGTACCCGGCCTCGCGCATGCCGGTGGTCACCAGGGCGTCGACGGCCGCCCGGATCTTGTCCTGGTCGATGTCGCAGCCGTAGGCGTTCCAGCTGTTCCAGCCCATGGGCGGCGTCCTGGCGAGGCCGTTGTCGGCGACCGCGGGGGCGGTGGCGGGACCAGGGGCGACCGCTAGCCCGGTCACCAGCACCACGGCCAGGAGTTCGACGACGGCCCGGGCCCGGTTCACCGGTCCCACCCTGCGGCAGCGGGGGACCGGTGGCAACACCGGGGCCGGGTCAGCTGATCGGCAGCTCGGCGCGGACGTCGTCCCCGTGGTTGGTCAGCGTCGCGCCGCACGTGCGCAGCGCGCCCAGGGCGGCGGCGTTGCCGGTGGTGGTGTCGGCGACGATGAGCCGCACCCCGGCGGCGGCCGCCTCGGTCACCAGCGCCTTGAGCGCCGCGGTGCCGATGCCCTTGCCGCGGGCCGAGCGCCCCAGCCACATGCCGGTCTCTGCCTCGTCGGGGGACAGCCGGGCCATCCGGATCATGCCGGTCAGGCTGCCGCCCGCCTCCACCGCGTACATGAGGGTGCCGCGGGCGCCCTCGAAGTGCGCCCGGTGGAACTCGCGGAACGCGTTCTCCGCGGCCGGGGTCCACACCTCGCCGTCGGGGACCGGGGGCATCACATCGATCGGGCGGGCCTCGTGCACCGCCACGGTCAGCAGCCGCTCGGTCGTCGCCTCGTCGAGGGGCAGCAGCCGGACGGTCGGGTCGGTGGGCTTGTCCGCCCGCACCACGTCGTACATGCGCTCGAGGAACCTCCTGGCCACCGCGAGCTCGGCCCCGTCGAACTCGCGCATCGCGGCGACCATATCGGTGATCACGCCGCCGAAGAACGCCCAGCCCAGCCGGACGGCCTCCTCCTGCACGCCGAGCAGGACCCGGCGCCGGTCCCGGTTGTCCCTGGTGCGGCGCACGTAGCCGGCGCGCACCAGCCGGTCTACCAGCGCGGTGACCGAGGCCGAGTTCAGCGCGAGCTTGCCGCTGAGCCAGCCCGGGGTCGCCGCGTAGCCCTCGCGGCGGGCGTCGAGCAGGTGGATCAGCGCCCGCAGGTCGGTCGGGTGCAGCCCGTTGGCCGCGGCGAACTCCGAGCCCATCAGGTCCATCCGGCCGGTGATCCGGCGCAGCAGGTGGACCAGCTCCAGTCCGGCGTCCCCGTCGTCCACGTCCACGTGGTACCTCCGCGACTCTCCTGGGGGTGAGCACTGCCACCTGGACAGTGCCCCTGCTTAAGTTAGGCTTGCCTAAGTTCGACGAGCAGGAGGTCCGCCATGACGCACTACGCCATGTCCGCCGCCGCCCGGTTGCCGCGCGCCGCGGTCGACCGCCCGGTCTCGGCGGAGCGCGCCCTGCTGCTCGTGCACGACATGCACGACCCGCACCGGGTGGCCGAGCCGGTCGAGCACTCGCCGGTGGCCGAGCTCGCGCACAACGTGGGCAAGCTGTGCGACACCTGCCGGGACCTGCGGGTCCCGGTGCTGCACAGCACCGGCGGACTCGACTTCGGGGCGCTGCGCGAGCTGCTCGACCGCGACGGCCGCGACCAGCTGCTCGTCACCGGCTACCGCGCGCACGCCGCCTGCCTGATGGCCGCGGCGGGCCCGCTGCTCGCCGGTGTCTCGGTGTACTGCGTGGCCGACGCGGTCGCCGACGTCTCCCTCGACGACCACCAGGCCGCCGTCCGGGCCGCCGCCGACCACGGGGCGACCCCGACGACCACCGGCCGGGTGATCGGCCAGCTGCTCGGCGTACTGCCGTGACCTGGCCCAGCCGACCCCCGCTGGACGTCCTCAGTGGACGTCCACACAGGACTAACCGGTCGGGAACGGGCTGAGCGGCTGCCCGGGGTTGACCCGAGCAGCCGCCCACACCGGCCCGTCCCAGCCGGAGACTAGCCGCGCAGTGCCGAGATCAGCTCACCGTTGGTGGTGTCACCGGAGAGCTCCCAGAAGAAGGAGCCGCCGAGACCCTGGGAAGCCGCCCAGCTCCGCTTGCCCGCGATGGTCGCCGGGGTGTCGTAGCTCCACCACTGGTTGCCGCAGAACGCGTACGCGGTACCCGCGATGGTGCCGTTGGCGGGGCAACGGGTCTTGAGGACCTTGTAGTCCTCGATCCCCGCCTCGTAGGTGCCCGGACCCGCGCCGGTGGCGGTGCCACCGGGAGCGGCCTGGGTCACGCCGGTCCAGCCGCGGCCGTAGAAGCCGATGCCGAGCAGGATCTTGCTCGACGGGATGCCCTTGCTCTTGAGCTTGGCCACCGCGTCCGCGGTGTTGAAGCCCTCGTGCGGGATCCCGGTGTACGAGGTCAGCGGGGAGTGCGGCGCCGTCGGGCCCTTGGCGTCCCACGCACCGAAGAAGTCGTAGGTCATCGGCATGATCCAGTCGAGCGACTGGGCCCCACCCGCGTAGTCCGCGAGGTCGAGCTTGCCGCCGTTGGAACCGTCGGCCGAGATGGCGGCGGTGATCAGGTTGCTCGACCCGAACTTGGCGCGCAGCGCCGTGAGCAGGGTCTTGAACGCCGCCGGACCGCTGGTGTCGCAGGACAGGCCGCAGGCGTTCGGGTACTCCCAGTCGATGTCGATGCCGTCGAACACGTCGGCCCAACGCGGGTCCTCGACCAGCTTGTAGCAGGACTCGGCGAACGCGGTGGCGTTGGCCGCCGCCTGGCCGAAGCCACCCGACCAGGTCCAGCCGCCGAACGACCAGATGACCTTGAGGTTCGGGTACTTCTTCTTCAGCTTGCGCAGCTGGTTGAAGCTGCCGCGCAGCGGCTGGTCCCAGGTGTCGGCCACGCCGTCGACGCTCTCGCCCGCGGTGTAGGCCTTGTCGTAGTCGGCGTAGGAGTCACCGATGGTGCACTGGCCGTTCTGGACGTTGCCGAACGCGTAGTTGATGTGCGTCAGCTTCGCCGCGGAACCACTGGTGTCGATGTTCTTCACGTGGTAGCCGCGACCGTAGACGCCCCACTCGGCGAAGTACCCGACGACCTTGCCACCGGGGGGCGGCGGCGTGGTGGTCGTGGTCGTCGTCGTGGTGGTGGGGGTGGTCGACGTGGTCGACGAGGTCGTCTTGGTGGTCGACGTCGTCGTGGTGGTGCTCGACGGCCGGGTCGTGGTGGTGCTCGTGGTCGTGGTGGGGTTGGTGCCACCCGAGCACGCCGCGCCGTTGAGCGTGCAGTTGCTCGGCGAGCCGGTGCCCGAGCCGTTGAAGCCGAAGGACGCGGTGCCGCCGGCCGGGACGCCGCCGTTCCACGACAGGTTGGTGAACTTGTAGTGGTTACCGGTCTTGGTCAGCGCGGCGTCCCAAGCGGACGGGATGTTCGAGCCCGACGGGAGGTCGAACTCGACCGCCCAGCTGGTCAGCGCGCTGCTGCCGCCGTTGCGGATCGTCACCTTGCCCGTCCAGCCGGAGCCCCAGTCCTGGGTCTTCTCGAACTCGGCGGTGGGCGAGGCGGCGCCACTGGCTGGCGCGGCCACAATTCCGAACGTGACGGCGGCCGCGGCAATCGCTGCAGCGGTCAGATGCCATCTGAACCTGGACAATTGTTCACCTCGAAGGGGAGCAGGGATAACACTGTCTACCGTGGTCCAGACCAATATTTCGGGACAAGGTCTAGACCAATAGTCTCACTCGAATGGAGCAATCTCGCCATCCGAATGGACCGCTCTGTGGCGTGTCGGTGACACGCGGTCATTGCTCGGTCGGGCGTCAGCCGGCGGTTTGTCTGAGACGTCCGGATACCGCGGCCACCGTCTCCGCCGCCGCGCGCAGGCTGGACCAGGAACCGCCGAAGGTGTCCACCCGGCCCGCGGTGCCCAGCTCGGGCCCCGCCGTACCGGTCTCCACGTGCACGACCGCCGCTGCCACGGCGACCAGGCCCGCGATCAGGTCCAGCACCGCCGGGTGCCGGTGGGCGTCCCGGGTGGCCACGACGACGTCGCGGTCCCGGGCCGTCTCGAGCAGGTCGCCCGGCTCGGCCGCGGTGACCCGCACCGCCGTGCCGTCCGGTAGCAGCCCCACCAGGTGCGGCCCCAGGCCCCAGGGGACCGGACCCGCCGCGATGGTCGGCTCGACCTCCACGTCGACCACCAGCGGGCGCTCGCCCAGCGGTGGCAGGTGATTGGTCCGCAGCGCCTTGCGCGCCACGGTGAGCCCGAGCTCGGCCTCGTCCCGGGCGACCACACCGCCCGCGGGCCGCACACCGAGCCCTCTGGTGCGCGCCGCGGCCTCGGTCAGCCGCTCCTCGGACAGACCGCCGGAGCGGACCTCGGCCACGATGCGGTCCACGATCGCCGCCACGGCCCCCGCGTCGGCGATCTCACCGCCCACGCACAGCGAGTCCGCGCCCGCCCTCAGGGCGCGCACCGCCGCGTCGGCCAACCCGGCCGCGTTGCCCAGGTGCCCGGCCACGGCGCCCATCTCCAGCGCGTCGGTCACGACCGCGCCGGTGAAGCCGAGCTCGGCGCGCAGCACGTCCAGGATCGCCGTCGGGTTGGTCGTGGCGGGCTCGGCGCCCCACTGCGGGACCACCAGGTGCCCGGTCATGACCGACCGCACGCCCGCGGCGATGGCCGCCCGGAAGGGCACCAGCTCCACCGCGCGCAGCTCCTCCGGCGTGCGCGGCAGCACCGGCAGCGTGAAGTGCGAGTCCGTTGTGGACGCCCCGTGCCCGGGGAAGTGCTTGGCGCAGGCGGCCACGCCCGTGCTCTGCATGCCCCGCACGTAGGCACCGACGTGCGCGCCCGCCGCGTAGGGGTCTGAGCCGAACGCGCGCACCCCGATGATCGGGTCGTCCAGGGTGAGCGTCAGGTCCGCGCAGGGCGCCAGGTCCAGGGTCACCCCGCACGCGGCCAGCCGCGCGCCCAGGGCCGTGCCGACCGCGGCGGTGAGGCCGAGGTCGCCCGCGGCGCCCAGGGCCAGCGGCCCGGGGAGCTTGGACCCGGTGGCCGCGTCCAGGCGGGTGACGTCGCCACCCTCCTCGTCGATGCCGACCACGACGTCGGCGCGCGCACCGCGCAGCTGCTCGGTGAGCCGGGCGACCTGCTCGTCGTCGACGATGTTGCGGCCGAAGAGCACCACGCCGCCCAGCCCGGCGGCGATCCGCTCGCGGACCCAGTCCGGCGCGGTGGTCCCGGCGAACCCGGGCAGCAGCACGGCCTCGGCCAGCGCGCGCAGTCGTGCCTCGCCCATCAGCCCTTCACCGCCCCGGCCGTCGCGCCGCCGACCAGCTTGCGCTGGAGCAGCAGGAAGAAGATCAGCGCGGGCACCGCGTAGATCACCGAGGCGGCCATGATGCCGCCCCAGTCGGTGCCGAACGCGGTCCGGAACGACGACAGCCACACCGGCAGCGTCAGCTTGTCCTGGTCGCGCATGAACACCAGCGCGTAGAGGAACTCGTTCCACGCGGTGATGAAGCTGAACACCGAGGTCGCCACCAGGCCGGGGCCCAGCAGTGGCAGCGTGACCCGGCGGAACACACCCCACCGGCCGCAGCCGTCGACCATGGCCGCCTCCTCGAGCTCGATCGGGATGCCCTTGACGAAGCCGCGCAGCGTCCACACCGTGAACGGCAGCGTGAAGGCCACGTAGACCAGCAGCAGGCCCCACAGCGAGTTGAGCAGGTCGGCGTCGCGCATGATCAGGTACATCGGCACGAACAGCGCCTCGAGCGGCGCCAGCTGGGAGACCAGGACCAGCAGGATGAAGCCCTTGCGGCCGCGGAAGCGCATCCGCGCGAGCGGCACCGCGGCCAGCAGCCCCGCGACCAGCGCGAAGACCACCGAGCCCAGCGTCACGATCAGGCTGTTGGTGAGGAAGGTGCTGAAGCCCGGCTTGGCGATCGCGTTGCCGAAGTTCTCCAGCGTCGCCGACAGCGGGATCAGGTCGTAGTCCGGGGACAGGATCTGCGCCGGGGTCTTGAGCGCGGTGGTGAACATCCAGTACGTCGGGAACAGGAACACCACGGCGATGACCAGGCCGAAGACGGCGAGCGCGACCCGCTGGGCGGGAGTCTTGCGCAGCATGGGCTCAGAGCTCCGTTTCCGGCGAGCGGACCAGCAGGCGCATGTAGCGCCAGGTCACCGCGACCAGGATGATCAGCATCAGGACGGCGACCGCGGCGGAGACGCCGAAGTGGCTGCCCGCGATGCCCTTGAGGTAGAGCAGGACCGGGAGCGTGGTGCTCTGCCCGTCCGGACCGCCCTGGCGGATCGCCCAGACCTGGGCGAACACCTTGAAGTCCCACAGCACCGACAGGAACGTGACCAGCATGAGCAGCGGGCGCAGCGACGGCCAGCTCACCGCGCGGAACGCCTGCCAGCCGGTCGCGCCGTCGATGGCCGCGGCCTCGTAGAGGTCCTTGGGGGTGCTCAGCAGCCCGGCGTAGAGGGTGAAGGCGATGAAGGGCACCGCCTGCCACAGCACCAGCAGGCCGATCACGGTCAGCGTGGAACCGCCGCTGGCGAACCACGAGTGCCCCTTGAAGGAGTCGAAGCCCAGCAGCACCAGGGTCTTGTTCAAGATCCCGTACTCCTGGTCGAACATCCACTGGAACACCGTGGTGGTGGCCACGATCGGGGTGGCCCAGGCCAGCACCAGGCAGACCTGCAGCGAGATCCGGACCCAGGTGCTCAGGTGCCGCATCAGCACCGCGATGCCCAGGCCCACCAGCAGGGTGGAGAGCACGACGGTGACGGTGAAGACCGCCGTGCGCAGGGCGATGACCCAGAACTCCGGGTCGTTGAGCACGTTCGCGTAGTTGTCGAGGCCCACCCACTTGATCTCGCCGCGGACCAGCTCACCGAGGTCGAGCTTGCGGAAGCTGATCGCGATCACCTGCAGCGCGGGCCACCCGAGCAGGGCGACCATCAGCGCCACGGCGGGCAGCAGCATCAGGTAGGGCAGGGCGATGTCGGACAGGGGGCGGCGCGCCCGGCGCCCGGCGCCGGGCCGTGCTGCCGGCGGGGGGGACCCCGCCGGCAGCACGGTGTTGACAGTCGATGTCATCGTGTCCCGATCAACTGCCGGAGAACGCCTTGTTGAGCGCGGCGTTGGCGTCGGAGGTGGCGGCGTCGATCGTCTTGGCGCCGGTCAGGTACGCGGTCAGCATGTCCTTGATCGGGTTCTGACCCGCCTCGATGGTGGCCCAGCCCGGGGTCGCCGGGACGGCCTTGCCGTTGGTCGATGCCTTGGCCATGGCGGCGTTCACCGGGTCGGCCTGCAGCGCGCTGACGTCCTTGGAGGTGCCCGGGATCATGCCCGCCTTGGCGAACTGACCCTGGTACTCGTCGGTGGAGATCAGCTTCAGGTAGTCCTTGGCGAGGTCCTGGTCCTTGCTGTTGGCCGGGATGGCCAGGTTCGAGCCGCCCTGGAACACCGGCGCGGTCTTGCCCGCGTCCTTGGACGGGATCGGGAAGGCCGAGGTCTTGTCCTTGATCGTCGGGTCCGACTTGGCCGCGGTGGCGACCTCCCACGGGAGTGCGACGATCATGGCGACCTTGCCGCCGCCGTAGATGCCCGCCTGCTCGGGGGTCTGCTCGTCAGCGTCCTTGGGCGCCTTGGTGCCCGAGGCGTCGATCAGCTGCTTGTAGAACTCCAGGCCCTTCTTGGCCTCGGCGCTGTCCAGCGTGGCGGTGAACTTGGTGCCGTCCTTCTTGGCGATGTCGCCGCCCTCGTCGTAGATGAACGACAGCAGGGTGTACCAGTTCTGGCCGGGCAGGTAGAGCGCCTGGAAGTTCGGGTCGCTGCCGAACTTGGCCTTGAGCTTGGTGATCGCGTCCAGCCACTCCTGGCGGGAGGTGGGCGGCGCGGCGATGCCCGCCTCGGCGAACATGTCCTTGCGGTAGAGGATCTCGCGGTTCGCGGCGTAGAACGGGATGGCGTACTGCTTGCCGTCCCAGTTGCCGGAGTCCTTGAGGCTGGACAGCCAGTTCGCGCCGTTGAAGTCACCCGTGCTGGCGGTGAGGTCGGCGAGCACGCCCTCCGAGGCGAACTTGGGCGCCTGGGTGTTGCCGATCTCGATGACGTCCGGGGCGTCGTTGCCCGACAGCGCTGTGGTCAGCTTCTGCTGGATGCCGTTCCACTGCTGGACCTCGTACTTGACGGTGACGTCCTTGTGCGTTTCCTGGAACTTCTTGTGCAGCGCGTCGGTCAGCGTGGCGGGAGCCGACCCGTTCATCAGCCACACGGTGAGCGTGCGGGGACCCGACGGCGCGGCGCTGCTGGTTCCGCTGCCCGAGCCCGACCCCGATCCCGCGCACCCGGCGACCGCGAGTGCGACCGCCATACCCCCGACCATTGCCTTCGACCAACTTCTCACGGTGATGCTTTCCTTCCGGACGCTGCCCCCCCGACAGGTGGGGGAGCGAAGGACTTGAGTGGTTTAGACCATTGCGATTAGAGTGGTCCGTACTTCTCGGGCTTGTCAAGATAAATGCTTAAACGTGACATCAGATGTCCGTCTCGACGCGGGTCGCCGACGGCTGGGCGAGCAAGGAATGACATGGGTGAGAACCTGCCCGGCGATGCCGTGGAAAATGGCAAGAAATCGCCTCGAACGCCGAAGCACTGGGAACTCAAGGAGCGGCTCGCCGAGCTGCTCCGGGTGGTCTCCCCGGGTGGCTCGCTGCCCGGGGAACGGGCCCTGGCGAGCGAGTTCGGGGTGTCCCGGACGACCGTGCGCAAGGCCCTGGCCGAGCTGACCGCCGAGGGGAGGTTGACCCGGGTGCACGGCAGCGGCACCTTCGCGGGGGAGGGCAAGCTGACCCAGCGGCTGCAGCTGTCCTCCTACACCGAGGACATGCGCTCGCACGGGCGGCACCCGACGTCCTCGCTGCT
This sequence comes from Actinokineospora sp. NBRC 105648, assembly GCF_030269645.1. GTDB lineage: Bacteria > Actinomycetota > Actinomycetes > Mycobacteriales > Pseudonocardiaceae > Actinokineospora. The sequence goes on from NZ_BSTR01000010.1 coordinate 10,250, forward strand.
CGACGCCCGGATCGGGGCCGCGGACCCGGAACTGGCGCTGCTGCTGGGCATCCGCTCCGGTGACGACGTGCTGCGGCTGCGCAGGCTGCGGCGCGCCGACGGCGAGCCGATGGCCATCGAGACCTCGCGGCTGCCGCTGGCCCGGTTCCCGGGCCTGGAGCGGCACGTCGGCGACGGCTCGCTCTACGGCCTGCTCTGGGAGTACTACGGGGTGGCGCTGGGCCACGCCGAGGAGACCATCGAGACCGCGCTGGCCACCCCGGCCGAGGCGGCGCTGCTGGGCAATGAGGCGGGCGCGCTGATGCTGCTGCTCTCCCGCCATTCCTTCGACACCGAGGGCCGACCGGTGGAATGGGTCCGCTCGGTATACCGGGGTGACCGGTACAAGTTCGTCGCCACGCTCGTTTCGCCGCAATCGGACCACCACTGACGCGCAATTCCGGTCCGGCCCTCGGGTCGGGCCGGAATATCTTCGGCGGTGCTCGTGGTAGCGCGTTCCTCGCTTTCTCCGTGCGGACGTCTCGCGGGTCACCGGACCGGTCTGGGGCGGCCCGGCACCCCGGGTCGGAGCTGCCACGGGCGCGGTCCGGCCAGTGGCCGGTACTCCACGCCCAGCGCGTCGAGCCTGGGCAGGTGGTGGGTGGCCACCCGGTCCAGGAACTCCGCCTGGTCCCGGGGCTCACCCGGGCTCCAGACCACCTCGGCGAACGCGGCCAGCCTGGGGAAGGCGGCGTAGTCGACCCGCCGGGGGTTGTCGAGGTACTCGGTCCACAGCTGCGCCTGCGCGCCCAGCACCCGGTGGTGGGCGTGGGCGGGCAGCTCGGCCGGGACCGGCTCGTAGGCGTGCACGTCGGCCAGGGTGCGCACGAAGCCCACCGGGATCGGCTCGTCGGGGTGGTCGGCCTGCCGGTGGTCGAGGTAGACCTGCTGCTCGGGGCACATGACCACGTCGTGCCCGGCCAGCGCGGCGCGCACCCCGGCGGCCTCGCCGCGCCAGGACGCGATGACCGCGCCCGGTGGCAGGTCGCCGACGTCGAGGATCTCGTCCCAGCCGAGCACCCGGCGCCCGTGCGTGGCCAGGTGCTGGGCCAGCACGGCGATGAACCAGCCGTGCAGGCCATCCACAGAGGACAGGCCGAGCTCGACCGCGCGCCGCTTGGCCGCCGCGCTGGCGTGCCACTGCGTGGTCGGCACCTCGTCGCCGCCCAGGCACACCACCGGCGAGTCGAAGATGTCCACCACGTGGTCGAGCACCGTGCGGAAGAAGTCCACAGTGGACTCGGCGGGGCTCAGCACGTCCTCGCTGACCCCCCAGCCGTGCCAGACCTCGACCGGCTCGCCGGTGACGCCGAGCTCGGGGTAGGCCGCGATCGCCGCCTGGCAGTGCCCGGGCACGTCGATCTCGGGCACCACGGTGATGTGCCGGTCGCGGGCGTAGGCGACGATCTCGCGCAGGTCCGCGGTGGTGTAGAAGCCGCCGTGCGGGCGGTTGTCGTGGGTCGGGTCGCCGTCGGGCTGCCTGCCCACCCAGGTGCCCGCGCGCACCGCGCCGACCTCGGTGAGCCGGGGGAACGCGGGCACCTCGACCCGCCAGCCCTGGTCGTCGGTCAGGTGCAGGTGCAGCACGTTGAGCTTGTGCGCCGCGAGCAGGTCGAGCACGCGCAGCACGCCCGCCTTGGGCATGAAGTGCCGGGCCACGTCGAGCAGCACGCCGCGCCAGCCGAACCTGGGGTGGTCCTCGACCACGCCGCAGGGCAGCGTCCACGGGCCGCGGTGGATGTCCGCGGCCCGGAAGGCGTCCGGGCCGAGCAGCTGGCGCAGGGTCTGGGTGGCGTGGAACGCCCCGGCCGGGTCGTGCGCGACCGCCTCGACCCCGGTCGGCGATATGGAAAGTCGGTATCCCCCGGGGTGTGGCACGGCGACCGGGTCCAGCGCCACTGTGGACACATCCGTCGCCGCGGCGACCGAGGTCACCACGTGCTCACCGGGAGCGGGCCGCACCACCACCGGCCGGGGGAGCAGGGTGTGCAGGCCGGTCATCGGATCACAGTCCTTTCCCCCATGAGGGTTGCGCGATATGCAACGTAAGTTTCACTGGCGGCAATGCAGAGGATGGTAGAACGAGGCGTGCAGCGGCACAAGCTCCCCTCCCTCAGGGGAAGGAGACCATCGCGGCACCCCGGACCGGGACGCTCCCGGCGACTCGGCCGAGCTCCCCGGTGGCCGGGTCCCTGGGCAGCCAGGTGACCGAGTCGGAGTGCTGGTTGGCCACGTAGAGCCAGGTCCCGTCCGGCCCCAGCGCGTGGTGGCGGGGCCACGCGCCGCCGGTCGGCGCCGACTGCAGCAGCACCGGGACACCGCTGTCGAGGCCGAGCACCGCGATCGCGTCCTCGCCCCGGTTGCTGGTGTAGAGGAAGCGGCCGTCGGGGCTCACCGAGATCTCCGCCGGGTAGGTCGGGTCCGGCGCGCCCGGGCCGACCACACCCACCGAGGGCCCCGGGTTGAGCGTGCCCGCCACCGGGTCCCAGTAGCCGGTGGTGATCTCCGGCCGGTGTTCACCGAGGACGAACACCCGCCTGCCGTCGGGGTGGAACACCAGGTGCCGCGGCCCGGTCCCCGGGGCCAGCGGCATCCGCGAGTGCTCGGTGAGCGCGCCGTCGGAGGTCACCCGGTGCACGAACACGGTGTCCACGCCCAGGTCCACCGCGAGCAGCCAGCGCCCGCTCGGGTCGCCGACCACCTGGTGGGCGTGCGGGGCCGGGCCGGGGTGCCGGAGCCCGCCCGAGCGCGGGCCGACCGAGCCGTCCGGGGACAGCGGGTGCACGCCCACGGTGCCGTCGCCGTAGTGCGCGGTGACCAGGTGGTCGCCGTGCACGGCGAGGTGCGTGGGCGCGTTGCCCAGCGACGGCTGCGACTGCCACACCGCCGGGCTGCCCGGGTCGCTGACGTCGACGGCGGTGACCCGGCCCTCGGCCAGCTCCGCCACCGCGTAGAGGGTGGCGCCGTCGGCGGAGAAGGCCAGCGCCGAGGGCTCGCGCAGCTCCGGCAGCGCCCCGGTGACGGTGAGCGCGCCGCGCGCGACGTCCGCGAGCTCGGCCACCACCAGCCCGTCGCCGCCGATGGTCCCGATGTAGACGGTCTGGCGCGCGTTCTCGGTCGTGCTCATCAGGCCCCCACCCGGCGGATCGAGTGGCCGGGCAGCTCGCCGGTTGGCTCCCCGTCCGAGATCACTGGCACGCCGTTGACCAGCACGTGCGGGATCCCGGTCGCCGCTTGCCGCGGCTGGTCGTAGGTCGCCCGCTCGGCGACGGTCTCCGGGTCGAACAGCACCAGGTCGGCGGCGTGGCCGGGGCGCACCAGGCCCCGGTCGGCCAGCCGCAGCCTGCGCGCGGGGCGCCCGGTCAGGTGCGCCACGCACTCCTCCAGGCCCAGCACGCCGAGCTCGCGCACGTAGTGGCCCAGGTAGCGCGGGAAGGTGCCCCACGCGCGCGGGTGCGGGCGGTCGCCGACGAGCAGCCCGTCGCTGCCGCCGGTGTGCGCCGGGTGGGCCATGATCGCGCGCACGTTGGCCTCGTCGCCGACGTGCATCAGGCACGAGGTGCCCAGCCGCTCGGCGAGCAGCGTGTCGGCGAACAGGTCGAACGGCGCCACCCCGGCCGCCGCCGCCGACTCGGCGACGGACTTGCCCACCAGGTGCCGGTTCGCGGCCAGCCGCACCGCGTTGACCTCGATGGCCCGCCAGTCGACCGGCACGCCGTGGCAACCGTCCGAACCGGACTCCTCCAGCTCGACCCGCACCCGCTCCCGGGTGTCCACATCGGACAGCCGGGCCAGGGTGGCGGCGGCACCGCCCGCCGCGGCCCAGCTCGGCAGCAGCGCGGACAGGTAGGTGGCGCCCGCCAGGTACGGGTAGCTGTCGAGGGTCACGTCCGCCCCCTGGGCCGTCGCGTCGTCGAGCAGCGCCAGCAGCTCGCCCGCGCGGCCCGCGTTGACCGGGAAGTTCATCGTCGCGTGTGCCAGGTGCAGCGGGCACCCGGTGCGCAGGCTCAACGCCACCATCTCCTGGTACGCCTCGAGCGCCCCCGCGCCGTAGCTGCGGTGGTGCGGGCTGAAGTAGCCGTCGTGCGCCGCGACCACCTCGCACAGCGCGGTCAGCTCCCGGTCGTCGGCGTACATCCCGGGCGCGTAGGTCAGGCCAGCGGACAGCCCGACCGCGCCCTCGCGCAGCCCGGTGGCCACCACCTCGCGCATCCGGTCCAGCTCTGCGTCGGTGGCCGGGCGGTCGTCCTGACCCAGCACCAGCATCCGGACGGTGCCGTGCGGCACCAGGTAGGCGGCGTTCACCGCCACACCCTTGTCCAGCCTGCCCAGGTAGCAGCCCACGTCTCGCCAGTTCCAGTCGAACCCGGGCGGGTCGCCGTTCCAGCCCGCCAACTGCTCGCGCAGGACCGTCAGCGTGGTGTCGTCGACCGGGGCGTAGGACAGCCCGTCCTGGCCGAGGACCTCCAGCGTCACCCCCTGCGACACCTTCGCCAGGTGGTCCGGCTCGGCGAGCAGCCGCAGGTCGGAGTGCGAGTGCATGTCGATGAACCCGGGCGCGAGCACCAGGCCGTCGGCGTCCACGACCCGGCCGCCCGCCAGACCACCCGCGGGGTCGATCTCGGCCACACGGCCCGCGGCGACGTGCACGTCGGCCCGGTAGCCGGGGGAGCCGGTGCCGTCGACGACGGTGGCGCCCCGGTAGACGATGTCCGGGGCGGTCATGTCAGGGGACCCGGTTCGGTCGGGTGATGGGAAAGCGTGTCCACGGAAGGCATGTCAGAAGAAGGTACGGACCAGGTCGACCACGGTCTCCCCGTCGGTCCCCGTGAGCGGGAGCAGCGGCCACTTGTCGAACACCGTGCACGGGTGCGACAGGCCCATCCCCACCCAGTCGCCGACCTGCACCCGCGAGTCCGGTGCCAGCGAGAGGAACGCGTGCTGGTCGTTGAGCGCGGTGACCGCGCAGCCCGACAGCGACCGCGTGCCGGACCCAGTGCGCAGCACCTGCGGCTCGGGCAGGTGGATGTCGTAGGGCACGTCCCGCTTGCCCACCGCCAGCAGCGCCAGCCCCGGCTCCGGCCGGGAGATCACCTGCGCCCACGCCCGCAGCGCCGAGCGCAGCGGTGGCACCCGACCCAGTCGCGGGTGGGCGCCCAGCGGGGAGATGTCGCGGTAGAAGCCGTCGTCGTGGGTGATGTAGGCACCGCTGCGCAACACCGGCAGCACCGCGACCCCGGCGGGCCACGGCGCGGTGAGGGCGTCGGCGACCACGTCGAAGAACGCGCTGCCGCCCGCGGTCACGATCACCTGGTCGGTCTCGAACCGACCGCGCAGCGCGGAGACCGCCTCGCGCAGCCTGCCCATGAACTCGGCCACCGCGGCCAGGCTCGCCGGCCCCGCGTCGTGGCCCGCCGGGCCCTCGTAGCCGCCCACGCCCGCCAGCCGCAGCGCCGGGCTGGCCGCGATCGCCTCGGCCACCGCCCGCGCGGTCGACTGGTCGCGCACACCGGTGCGCCCGCCCGGCACCCCGACCTCGACCAGCACGTCCACCGGCCGCCGGGTCCCGGCCAGGCCCGCGGTCATCAGCTCGACCCCGCGCACCGAGTCGACCCAGCAGCTGAACTCGAACCCGGGGTCGGCGTCCAGCTCGGCCCCGAGCCAGGCCAGGCCCGCCGGGTCGAGCAGCTCGTTGGCGAAGAGCACCCGGCTCACCCCGAAGGCCCGGTAGACCCGCAGCTGGCCGACCGTGGCGGCGGTGATCGCCCACGCCCCGTGGTCGAGCTGGCGGGTGAACAGGGCGGGCGCCATCGTGGTCTTGCCGTGCGGGGCCAGCCACAGCCCGCGCTCGGCGCACCAGGCGGCCATCGTGGTCAGGTTGTGCTCGACGGCGCCGTTGTCGAGGGCGACGATGGGACCGACGAACCCGTCGGTGAACAGGCCGGGCCGCCGGGCCAGCGCCTCGGCGACGGTGTGGCCGAAGAGCCCGTGCGGCACGGACTTGAACCGCCAGTCGAGCCGTTCCTCGGCCAGCCGGGCCACCGCCTCGCGGTCGATGCGCGCCGGAGCCGGGACAGCGAGCGTCACCGCGTCCCCTCCCGGTCGGATCGCACTTCTCGGCTCCATCGTGACAGACGGCCGCTGTTGCGTTCTCTGCAACGACGAGTGCGTCAGGTGATACGCAGTGTGTAGCATCTCGCGAGTGCCGGTCAACGGCACCCGGGGCCGGGAGGATGGGTGCGGTGGAGCGAGTCGAGGTGGTCGCCGCCGGTCTGGACGTGCTGTGCCTCGGCGAGTCCATGGCGCTGTTCGTGCCCGGCGAGGACGGGCCCGCCGACCGGGTGCGCACCTGGACCCGCACGGTGGGCGGCGCCGAGTCCAACGTGGCCTGCACCCTCGCGCGCCTGGGCGTGCGCGCGGGCTGGGTGAGCGCGGTCGGCGACGACCCGTTCGGCCGGGCCGTGGTGGCCGCGGTCGCCGAGGCGGGCGTGGACGTCTCCGGCGTGCGCGTGGACCCGCGCAGGCCGACCGGCCTCTACGTCAAGGAGAGCAACGCCGCGGGCAGCCCGGTCCGCTACTACCGCACCGGCTCGGCCGCCTCCGCGATGGGCCCGGCCGTGCTCGACCGGGTGGACCTCGACGGCGTGTGCTTCGTCCACGTCAGCGGCATCACCGCCGCCCTGTCCCCGGACTGCCTCGCGCTGCTGTTCGCGCTGCTCGACCTGCCCCGCGCCACCCACCAGGTGTCCTTCGACCTGAACTGGCGGCCCGCGCTGTGGACCGGCGCCGACCCGGGCGTGCTGCGCGAGCTCGCCGCGCGCGCCGACGTGGTGCTGGTCGGCTCGGACGAGGCCGAGGCCGTGTGGGGCACCGGCGCGCCCGCCGACATCCGCGCGCTGCTGCCCGGTCCCGCCACCGTGGTGGTCAAGCAGGGCGAGCTCGGCGCCACGCTCCTCGAGCGCGACCCGCTCACCGGCCGCGACCGCCCCGAGGTGTTCGAGCCCGCGCTGCGGGTGGACGTCGTCGAGCCGGTGGGCGCGGGCGACGCGTTCGCCGCCGGTTTCCTCGCCGCGACGCTGGCGGGCGCGTCCGCCTCGCGCAGGCTGCGGGCCGGTCACCTGCAGGCCGCTACCGTGCTGTGCACACACCATGACGTGGCGGTGCCCCTGCCCCGGGACCTGGTCGCCGACCTGCTCGACGCCGACCCGGCGGCCTGGGCCGCCACGCACCTGACCGCACGAGGGGTGCACCGCGAGATGACCAGCCAGGAACCGGGCACCACCCGGGAGTCGGGCCACCCGGAGATGAGCGCCCGGGAATGAGCCAGAGCCTCGACCGCGCGCTGACGCTGCTCGACGCGCTCGCCGAGGGTCCGCGCACCCTCGACCAGCTCGCCGAGTCCGCGGGCGTGCACAAGACCACCGTGCTGCGCCTGATGCGCACCCTGGAGTCGCACCGCTTCGTCCAGCGCGACGACGCCCGGCACTACCGGCTGGGCACCGCGCTGTTCGACCTGGCCAACCGCTCGCTCGACGGCCGCGACGTGCGGCGCAGCGCCGAGCCCGCGCTGCGCGAGCTCAACGACCTGACCGGGCACACCGTGCACCTGGCCAGCTACGAGGGCGGCGAGGTCGTCTACATCGACAAGTACGAGAGCCGCCACCACGTGCGGATGTACTCCCGGATCGGCAAGCGCGCCGCGCTGCACTGCACCGCGGTGGCCAAGGTGCTGGTCGCCGACTTCGCCGAGCCGCGCCGCCGGGAGATCGCCGAGTCGATCGACTACGTGCCGATGACCGCGAACACGATCACCAGCGCCCCGGCCTACCTGGCCGAGCTGGCCGCGGTGGCCGAGCGCGGCTACGCGCTGGACAACTCCGAGCACGAGGACTTCATCCACTGCGTGGCCGCCCCGGTGCGCGGCCAGCGCGGCGAGGTGCTGGCCGCGGTCTCGGTGTCGGTGCCCAAGGTCCTGCTCGACTACGACGGGCTGATCGCGCTCGTGCCCGACCTGCTCCGCACGGCCCGCAAGGCGTCGCTGGCGTGCGGCTGGAACCCCGACCGAGAGGACTGAGAAGAACCATGCCGAGGACCGCTCTCACCCCGCCCGGCAAGCCGCCCGCCGTGCCGCTGTCGCCGGGGGTGCGCAAGGGCAACATCGTGCAGGTGTCCGGTCAGGTCGCCTTCCACCCGGAGACCGGCGAGGTCGTCGGCGCCACGGTGGCCGAGCAGACCGAGCAGGTGCTGCGCAACGTCCTCGCGGTGCTGGCCGAGGCCGGTGCCACCGAGGCGGACGTGGTGATGTTCCGGGTGTTCCTGACCGACGTCGCGCACTTCGGCGAGATGAACGAGGTCTACGCGCGCTTCCTCAGCGACCCGCTGCCCGCCCGTACCACGGTCTACGTCGGGTTGCCGCCGGGACTGCTGGTGGAGATCGACGCTTTGGCCGTGCTTGACTGAACCCCGGGCCTGCCCGGCGCGTCCGAGAGGGCGGGAATCACCAGGCGAGGAAAGGTTCACGATGGTCTTCAAGAAGGTGCTGCGGGCGTTCGGGGTCGGCGGCCCCACGGTCGACACGGTGTTGTCCGACTCCCGCGTGCACCCCGGTGGTGTGCTGCGCGGCGAGGTGCGGATGACCGGCGGCGACGCCGACTCCGACATCGACTACGTCGCGCTGTCGCTGGTGACCCGGGTCGAGCGCGGTGACGACGGGGTGGCCCCGGTCGAGTTCGACCGCGCGGTCGTCGCGGGCCGGTTCGCCCTCCCCGCGGGGCAGCCGCGGTCGATCCCGTTCGAGCTGCCGGTGCCGTGGGAGACCCCGGTGACCGAGGTGTTCGGCAACCACCTGCACGGCATGGCGCTGGGCCTGCGCACCGAGCTCGCGGTCGCCAAGGCCGTCGACAAGGGCGACCTGGACCCGCTGCACGTCGTGCCGCTGCCGTCGCAGGCCGCGGTGCTCGGCGCGTTCGGCGAGCTGGGCTTCCGGTTCAAGTCCGCTGACCTGGAGGCGGGCCGGATCCACGGCGTGCACCAGCAGCTCCCGTTCTTCCAGGAGATCGAGTTCTACCCGCCGCCGCACCTGGCCCGCGGCATCAGCCAGGTCGAGCTGACCTTCGTCACCGACCCCGAGGGCTTCGCGGTCGTGCTCGAGGCCGACCGCAAGTCCGGGTTCTTCCGCGAGGGCGGCGACGTGTTCGGCCGCTTCCACTCCAGCCACCACGACGCCGAGCGCACCGACTGGCGCCAGGTCGTCGAGCAGTGGCTGGGCCAGGCGGCGGGCAGGCACCCGCAGCAGCACTTCGGCGGGCACGGTGACCACGGCTACGGCGGCGGCCACCACGGCCCCGGGGTCGGCGGCGTGGTCGCGGGCGCGGCGGCGGGCATCGTCGGCGGCATGGTGCTCGGCGAGGTGTTCGACGGGATCGGCGACTTCTTCGGCGGCGACGACGACTGACCCACCCGGTGGCGTAGCGTGGCCGGGTGTCGACAGATCGCGAGCCCAGTGCCGAGTTCCTGGAGTTCTGGCGGGAACGCCACCTGTGCACCCTGACCACGCTGCGCCCCGACGGCAGCCCGCACGTCGTGCCGGTGGGGGTCACCTACGACCTCGACCGCGGCGTCGCCCGGGTGATCACCTTCCGCACCTCGCGCAAGGTGCGCCACGTGCGGGCCACCGGCCGGGCCGTGGTGTGCCAGGTGGACGGTGGCCGGTGGAGCACGCTGGAGGGCGCGGCCACCGTGGTCGAGGAGCCCGACCGGGTCCGCGACGCCGAGCGCCGCTACGCCGAGCGCTACCGCGAGCCGCGGCCGAACCCGGAGCGGGTGGTCATCGAGATCGCCGTCGACCGGGTACTGGGCAGCGTGCGCTGATCTGAGCCCGACGCCGTGATCTGGACGAGGGGCCCCGCCGCGGCGGGGCCCCTCGTCGCGTCCGCCCTACTTGCCCGCCAGCGACTTGAGCCCGGCGTAGTCACCCGCGCCGAGCAGCCTGCGCGAGGTGTCGCACGGCGCGCTGGCCGGGGTCATGGTCTGCGCGGCGTTCTTGGTCTGGTCGACGTGCGCCAGGCCCGCGGTGTGCAGTCGCTCGTGCGCCATCGTGGTCTCCAGGTCGTAGAGCTGGCCGGCGCAGTTGTCCGGCTTGGTGGTGAACCAGGTGTAGGCCACGTTGTCGATCAGCATGTCCGAGGCGATCACCACGTTCTTCGAGTTGAAGTACGTGCAGGTGTAGGCCAGCACCTTCGGCGGCAGCGCGCCCCAGCCCGAGACGCTCTTGCCGTCGTTGCCCGTGCAGGTCAGGTCGGCCGAGACCTGCGGCTTGACCGTCGAGGTGCCGCCGTACTTGTAGACGGTGGTGAAGTTCGCGGCCAGCCCGCAGCGGTTGACGCCCTTGGCGACGGTGTCGCCCGCGGTGGTGATCGCCGCCAGCGCGGTGTCCTTGACCGCGGCCGGGGCGCCCTCGGGGTTGTAGAGCCAGGTCCAGGTGCCGCTGACCTTCCAGGTCTTCACCGCGTAGGTGGCGTCGGTGCACGCGGTGTCGACGGGCTGCGCGGCGAGCGCGGCCAGGTGCGCCTCGGGGATCTCGCTGATGGTCAGACCGTGCCCGACCACCCGCACTTGGTCCTGCTCGGGAGCGGGCGCGGGTTGCCCACCGGCGACGACGGCGGTGGCGGCGAGCGCGACGGCGGCGAGGGTGACGATCGGGCTTCGACGCATGACGTGGACCCCTTCGACTGGGTGCTGCTCCGGCTCTGCACCGTCGAATGTCGCCCGCTTCGGGAGCAACCGGGTTGTGCGGACGGTTGCGGGACGGTTGCTGTCCGTAGCCCTGTTCGGGTGACGCGCGTCATGCGGGCGCGCCCACCTGGACTTACGTTGGATCCACGGGCCCGGAGTGCGCCGGTGCGCGGCCCGTGCTCGAAGGGGGTGAGCGCGAGATGGCCACGATCCTCGCGGTCGAGGACGACGAGGACATCCAGGTCGTCTTGCGGCTGCTCTTCGACAGCGCGGGCTACGGGTTCCTGGCCACCGACGACGGCCGCACCGGGCTGCGGATGCTGCACGAGTACCGGCCCGACGTGCTGCTGCTCGACGTCGGGCTGCCCGGGATGGACGGCTGGTCGGTGCTCGAGCGGGTCCGCGACATCGCCGACCTGCCGGTCATGCTGCTCACCGGGCACGACCGGGTGGTCGACAAGGTCCGCGGCCTGCGGGCCGGGGCCGACGACTACCTGACCAAGCCGTTCTCGGCCACCGAGCTGCTGGCCAGGGTGGAGGCACTGCTGCGCCGGGCGGGCGCGGGCGACCTCGGTGACGTGGGCGAGGTCTTCGACGACGGGGTCGTGCGGATCGACCACCGCACCCGGCTGGTCACCGCGGCCGGGCGGGAGGTGGAGCTGACCGCCACCGAGTTCCGCCTGCTCAACGTGCTCGTGCGGGACGCGGGGGCGGTGCTGACGCTGAGCCACCTGCTGGCCGCGGTCTGGGACGACCCGACCGGGATCGCCCCGGACCGGGTCAAGTTCGCCGTCCTGCGGCTGCGCCGCAAGCTGGGCTGGGCGGGCGACGGCTCGCCGCTGGTGGCCGTGCGCGGGGTCGGCTACCGGTACCGACAGGCCCAGGGGACGCCGGTCCGGCGTCCCCTGAGTTCGAGCTGATCGCGGTGGCGGCTACTTCCTGGCGGCCAGCGCCTTGAGGCCCGCGTAGTCACCGGCGCCGAGCAGCCTGCGCGAGGTGTCGCAGGGCGCGCTGGCCGGGGTCATGACCTGCGCGGCGTTGGCGGTCTGGTCGACGTGGCCCAGGCCCGCGGTGTGCAGCCGCTCGTGGGTCATCGTGGTCTGCAGGTCGTACTGCGCGCCGGTGCAGGTGGCGGGCTTGGTGGTGAACCAGGTGTAGGCGACGTTGTCGATCAGCACGTCGGAGGCGGTGACCACGCCCTTGGAGTTGTAGTAGGTGCAGGTGTAGGCGAGCACCTTCGCGGGCAGCGCGCCCCAGCCGGTGACGCTCTTGCCGTCGTTGCCTGTGCAGCTCAGGTCGGTGCCGATCTGCGGCTTGGCGGTGGCGGTACCCGCGTACTTGAAGACGGTGGCGAGGTTCGCGGGCAGGCCGCAGCGGTTCGCGCCCGTGCTGACGGTGTCGCCCGCCGAGGTGATCGTGGCCAGTGCGGTGTTCGCGACCGCGGCCGGGGCGCCGGTGCCGTTGTAGTACCAGGTCCAGGTGCCGGTGACCCGCCAGGCCTTGGCCACGTAGGTGGTGTCGGTGCACGCGGTGTCGGTCGTCGCGGTGGCCGCCGAGGTGGTGTTGGCGGTGGACTCGGAGCCGCCGAGCAGGTCGTCGACGGTGAGCGCGGTGGCGACCACGAACTCCTGGTCCGCGGCGGCGGCGGTGCTGGTGGAGGAGACCTGCTGCGCCGCCACGGTGACGGCCGCGGCGGTGAGAGCGAGGGCGGCGAGTGCGGTGAGCTGGCGGCGCATGATCAGTTCCCCTTTTGCTGGTCTGCCTTGCTTGCTGAGACCAAGACTCCGGGGCGACGGGAGCGGCGCGGGTACGCGGTCGGTTGTGTTTCGGGTGCGCTCTGGACGGTCCACTGGGGATGCGCGCGCGTAGGGGTCCAGGGCATCGGCGCGACTGCGCGGTCGAGATGTGCCTCGGCTAGGCGCGTCGGCGGTCCCGTTGTCGCACAACGGTTCGCGCGGTCGGGCGCTAGTTCCAGACGATGTCGGCGAGGTCGGCCAGCGGGGCGCGCGGACCCGCGGTCTCGGGCACCGGGGGAGCGGTGTCGGCGGCGCGCAGCGGGTCGGGGAAGCGCAGTGCGGCGCGCTCCTCCAGTTCGGTGACCGCGACCTGGTAGACCCGGAACTCGTCGAGGTCGAGGGTCTCCAGGTGGTCGAGGTTCTGGGTCAGCACGAACGCGCTCGCCTTGAGCTCGCCGCCCTGCCGCGAGGCGATCACCTTCCAGAACTCGCGCGGGATCCGCACGCCGCGGTAGCGCCGGTCGTCGTCGTGGAACAGCGGGCCGCCGAAGACGCTGATCCGCAGGTCGTCGACCTCGCAGTCGGCGTAGACCGCGTCCTCCAGCCGCCCCCACAGCCCGTGCCGCAGGCTCTGGTTGAAGTCGTCCATCTGCGGGGTGATGTTGGTGAAGAAGAAGGAGTCCCGGTTCGCCCGCTCCGCCTCGGCGCGCGGTCCCCAGAGCAGGTCGGCCCGCCGGGCCAGGTGGCCGCGGTCGAGCCGGTTGCCCTTGTACAGCTCGTCCCCGGCCTGGGCGGAGGCGGGCAGGCGGGTGTCCTTGACGAACGGGATGCCGGTGCGGTCGAGCTTGAGCAGACCGCCGCCGTCGACGTTCCAGGCCACCCAGAACGCGAACTTGCGCGGCACGCTGAGCGCCAGCGAGAAGTGCGTGTAGTCGATCCGGGTGGAGCCGTCGAACAGGCACGCGTCGCCGCTCACCTGCGGGTCCAGCTCCGGTACCGGCAGGTCCAGGCCCAGGAAGCCGTCGTCGTAGCCCGCGCTGGCCGCGGGCGCGGACTCCGGCCGCAGCAGGGTGACCTCGAGCTTGTCGAACACCGAGCGCGGCAGGCAGGCGAGCGCGTGCTCGTCGGGGTCGGCGCCGCCCTCACCGGCGAAGTGCAGCCCGGCCAGCACCTTGGCGGTCCGGCCGTTGGCCGACTTGAACAGCCACGCCGAACCGGAGTCGCCGCCCTGGCTGATCTCCCCGCCCGGGGCCTCGTGCGCCGGGTCCGGCCCGATCTCGAAGCAGCCGATCTGCCGGGTGCCCTCGGCGCCGCCGTAGTCGATCTTGACGATGGTGTCGACCCGGCGCACCACGCCGTGCGTGACGCCGCTGGTGCGGCCCGACTTGACCACCTTGTCGCCCAGCTCGGGCTCGCCGATCTCCGCCGGCGCGACGTCGAGGCCCAGCACCGAGGCGTCCACGCCGCGACCCACGACCCCCGCGATCGCGGCGTCGCCCGCGATGCCCAGGTGCGAGCGCACCAGCGGACCGAGCCCGGTCCGGTCGGTGCGGTTGTCGTCGTGGCTGCCCGGCTGCACCACGGTGTCGCCGAGCGCGCCGTCCGGCCCGTGCAGCACGTGCCAGTTGCTCAGCACGTACGGGGTGCCGTCGGCGCGGTCGTAGACGATGGCGCCGACCGTGCCGCAGCTGATCTTGGGGTGCCCCACGCTCACCCCGGGGCGCACCGGGTCCACCCTGGTCTTGCGCTCGTCGACCTCGGCCTCGGCGACCACCCGGAAGTCCGGCCGGTAGGACCGCTCCAGCACGTCGGTCGGGACCTCGACGCCCGCCACGGTGACGCTCTCCGGCAGCGGTTCGGTGCCCAGCGCCTCCAGCGCCTCCGGCTCGGCCTTGGTGCCGACGGTGAACTGCACCGCGACCTCGTCGGTGCGCTTGCCGCCGCGCACCTTGTGGCCGACGCCGACGGAGGTGACGTTGGGGTCGGCCAGGTAGCCCGAGCCTCGGGTGCGGATGAACTCACGCAGCGCGGCGACGAGATCGGGATCGGTGGTGCTGGCGGCCATGGCGGATCCTTCGGCGGCGCGGTGGGGTGACTCGACCCTGGCTGTGGTCACGGATGGTTGACAAGAGTTCACGATCGGGGGACGGAGAAGACAGCCCGAATGGGCGAAAACCCGGTGACGGTCGGGTACTCGGCGGGCGAACACGAGGAGTGTTCGCGCAGCCCCGGGGCGTCATCCGGCCCTCGGCGAGTGGTTACCCACCGGTCATCCCAGGACACGGACCGGTCACTTCCTCGTATGAGTGAACCGGTACGCTCCGCTCTTGCGTAACGCGCGTGATCGCTGGCGCTGAGTAAGATTGATCTTGTAACGATCGGGTCGGTCACTCGCCGGGGCGATTACCCATTCAGGGACATGAGTGGCAGCCGACAACTCGTGGAGAGCTGTGAAGCGGAACAGCGGGTCGCCCGCCAAGTCGACGACGACGATCCGGTCCCGCCTCACCGGCGTGGTGGTCGTGCCCAGCGTCATCCTGCTGGTGATGTGGGCGGTCTTCTCCTCCTACACCGTCTTCGACGGCATCTACCTCAAGGCCGTGACCAGCGGTGTCAAGGACGCCTCCATCCCGGCGGTCGACACCTTCGCCGCGCTGCAGCGCGAGCGGCAGCTGACCATGACCGCGCTCAGCGCGGTCAACCCGGACACCCTCGCGCTCAAGACCCAGCAGCAAACCACCGACAAGGCCGTGCAGGACCTGCGGGTCGCCCTCGACGCGCTCGCCGCCAACGCCCCCGCCGAGGTCAACGCCCGGGTCCAGACCCTCAACCAGGTGCTCACGCCGCTGCCGCAGCGCCGCGCCCAGGTCGAGGCGGGCCGCGCGGACAAGAACGAGATCTACCAGTACTACAACAGCGTCCTCGACGCCGGTCAGGCCCTGTTCGACACCCAGGCCCGGATCGTGCCCGACCCGGTCGTCGTGCAGGCCGGCCTCACCGCCACCGACATCTTCCGCGCCGCCGACCGCATGTCGCGCGCGTCCTCGCTGGCCTCGGCCGCGATCGCGGCGGGTACCTTCACCGCCGACCAGCACGTCGAGTTCGCCAACCACGTCGGCGCCTACCGCTCGATCCTGCTCACCGCCACCGGCGTGGCCACCGACGAGGTCAAGGCGCACTACCAGCGGTTGACCACCTCCGAGTCGTGGCTGCGGCTCACCTCCTCGGAGAACGCGCTGATCGGCTTCTCGCCGCGGGTGCAGGAGGCGGCCCAGGCGGGCAGCAGGCGCGCCGAGCCGGTGGCGATGCCGGTGAACCTGCCGGAGTGGGAGGCGGTCAGCACCAGCGCCTCCGAGGAGATGATCAAGCTCGCGGTCGAGCAGGCCAACGGCGGCGTCGAGCTCGGCCTGCAGCGCGCCGACGACAAGTTCTTCGAGGTGATCATCGGCAGCCTGATCGCGCTGCTGGCCGTGGTCACCGGCATCGTGCTGGCCGTGCGCATCTCGCGCAGGCTGGTCAACAAGGCCCTGGTCACCCGGCTCGACCAGCTCAAGAACGACTCGCTGCAGCTGGCCCACGAGCGGCTGCCCAGCATCGTCGACCGGCTGCGCCAGGGCGAGCGGGTCGACGTCGGCGCCGAGGTCCCGCCGCTGGACTACGGCACCGACGAGATCGGGCAGGTGGCCGACGCGTTCAACGCCGCGCAGTACACCGCCATCGCCGCGGCGGTGAAGGAGAGCCAGGCCCGCGAGGGCGTCAACCGGGTCTTCCTCGGCATCGCCCACCGCCACCAGGGCCTGGTGCACCGCCAGCTCAAGATCCTGGACAAGATGGAGCGCGAGGAGGAGAACCCCGAGCACCTCGACGCCCTCTTCCAGCTCGACCACCTCGCCACCCGCGCCCGCCGCAACGCCGAGAACCTGATCATCCTGGCGGGCGAGCAGCCCGGCAGGCAGTGGCGCAAGCCGGTGCGGCTGCTCGACATCCTGCGCGCCGCGGTCGCCGAGACCGAGCAGTACGTCCGGGTCCGGGTGCGCCAGGTGCCCGACGTGGCGCTCAACGGCGTCGCGGTCGCCGACACCATCCACCTGGTCGCCGAGCTGGTCGACAACGCCGCCTCGTTCTCCCCGCCGCGCTCGCAGGTCGAGGTCTACACCAGCCAGGTCTCCGGCGGCGTGGTCGTCGAGATCGAGGACCACGGCCTCGGCATGACCGCCGAGGACCGCGAGCAGGCCAACCAGATGCTGGCGCACCCGCCGGAGTTCGACGCGATGGCCCTGCGCGGCGAGTCCCGCCTCGGCCTGTTCGTCGTCGCCCGGCTGGCCGCGCGCCGGGCGATCCGGGTGGAGCTGCGCGAGTCGCCCTACGGCGGCACCGTCGCGCTGGTGTTCATCCCGTCGGACATCGTCGCCGAGACGGTGGAGTTCGTCCCGGAGTCCGACACGCCCAACCCGCGGCCGCGCAAGCCGGTGGAGCGCGGTCCGGCCACGCTGACCGACACCGCGGGCGCGGTGGCGACCGTCGACCCGCCCTACCGCGGCGGGATCGACAAGTTCTGGTCCGACGCCGTGGGCGAGGACGCGGGGCCCGGCACCGCCGACCCCGACGCCGCCCTGTGGCCGCTGACCGACGAGGAGGCGCCGCAGCCCGCACGCGGCCAGGCGCCCCCGGTCGAGAACGGAGTTGGGGACTCGCACACGCAGAACGGGCACCCGGGGGAGCGGCCCCTGCTGCCACGCAGACGACGTCAGCAGAACCTGGCCCCGCAGCTGCGGGAGGAGCCGTTGCTGCCGGACTGGGAGACCGAGCCGGGGCCGGACAACGAGCAGACCGCGGAGCGGGTCCGCGACACCATGTCGGCGTTCCAGCGGGGAACGCGCGACGCTCGCCAGGCGGACGGGCCGGGCGATCAGTAGTGGGTGGGACAACGGGGAAGGACAGCCCAAGGTGAACGACAAGATCGGACAGGACCACCAGCTGAACTGGCTTTTGGACGACCTGGTCCGCAGGGTGGTGGGCATCCGCCACTCGGTCGTGCTCTCCGCGGACGGCCTGCTGCTGGGCCGGTCGGCCGAGCTGTCCAAGGACGACTCCGAGCACCTGTCGGCGATGGCCTCGGCGTTCCAGAGCCTGGCCAGGGGGACCGGCCGCCAGTTCGGCGGCGGCCAGGTGCGCCAGACGATCGTGGAGATGGACCACGCGTTCCTCTTCGTCACCGCGGCGGGCCGGGGCGCGTGCCTGGCCGTGCTCGGCGAGGAGGACGCGGACGTGGGCATGATCGCCTACGAGATGAACATGCTGGTCAAGCGGGTCGGCGCGCACCTGGCCTCGGCACCGCGCGGCGGCGCCCCGGTCGCCGTGCCCGGACGCCGACCGTCGTGACCGCGGCCCAGGCGGTGCGCGGATGATGTCGGGGGACCAGGACTGGTGGTTCGACGAGGCCGCCGGTCCGCTCGTCCGGCCGTACGCGATGACCCGCGGCCGGACCCGGCCCAACGCGCCCAACCTGAACCTGGTGACCCAGGTCCGGGTGTCCCGGTCGCCGTCGGACCCCTCGTCGCTGACCCCGGAGCACCTGCAGATCATCGAGCTCTGCACGGTCCCGCTGTCGGTGGCCGAGGTGGCGGCCTACCTCAACGTGCCGCTGGTGGTGGTCAAGGTCCTGCTCAGCGACCTGATCGAGCGCGGCGACATCCTGGCGGGCGCGCTGTTCCAGACCACGGAGATCACCGACACGAAGCTCCTACAGGCGGTACTCGATGGCATTCGGAGGATCTGAACAGGTGAGCGACACGCTGGTGATCCCCACCTCGATCAAGATCGTGGTGGCGGGCGGCTTCGGCGTCGGCAAGACCACCATGGTCAACTCGGTGAGCGAGATCCCGCCGCTGCGCACCGAGGAGGTGCTGACCGAGGCGAGCGTCGGCGTGGACGACATGCGCGGGATCGAGAGCAAGGAGACCACCACCGTCGCCCTGGACTTCGGGCGGATCACGATCAACCCGCAGGTGGTGCTCTACCTGTTCGGCACCCCGGGGCAGAACCGGTTCTGGTTCATGTGGGACGAGCTCGCCCACGGCGCCCTGGGCGCGATCGTCCTGGTCGACACCCGCCGACTCGACTCCAGCTTCCCCTCCATCGACTTCTTCGAGCGCCGCGACATCCCGTTCATCATCGCGGTGAACGGCTTCGAGGGGGCGTGGGAGCACACGACGGAGGAGGTGCGCCAAGCCCTCGACATCGACGCCTCGGTCCCGGTGATCAACTGCGACGCGCGGCAGCGGGAGTCGGCCAAGGACGTGCTGGTGGAGCTGGTCCAGTACACAATGGACCAACTACAACGGGCGCCCGCTTAGGGTTTGGCCCGCGCTCGCTCGCGTTGCGCCCGCCTGGTCCGCGCCTGGTTTGGTCGGGGTGCTCGTTGGGTGGTGTGTCTTTGCGCGGGGCCCCTAGGGGCGATCGTCGTGGGAAAAGCGGGCGGGAAAGGGCATCCCACGACCACAGCGAGTTTACGATCGCCCCTCCCCCCACCCAAAGACACACCACCCAATCGAGCAGGTGGGCTGTGCGGGTGGGGGATGGTTGCGGGTGGGGTGGCCGTTGGCGTGGTCTGGTTGGTAGTGCACGTTTCCGGCAGCGGCTAGTCATGCACTGCTTCCCGCCGCTGGAGGCAGGTTGGTTCGTCCTGTGTGGACAGAAACTCGGCGAGAGCGGCGCACACGGTTTCGGCCGGGACCTCCGCACCAGGAGGGAGTGTCGTGTCGTTCGAGCCCGCGAGTTAGCAGGTGAGCCAATCCGCGTTGTGCGCGATTGCCGTCATCTGCGTCGGAAATCGGTGCGGAGATCGGTCCTAGGTCGTGCGGGTCTCGGCGGCGCGGGCGGCTCGGGCCTCGGTGAGAGCCGTGTTGGCCGTGGCGATGAAGTTGACCAGGCTCTTCTCGTCGAAGGTGAACTCGAAGGCGCGCCCGTCGTAGCCGTAGCGGAAGTCGATCTGCTCGTCGTGCGGGTGGGTGCTGTAGGTCAGATCCACGTTGTCGCGGATGGTGACCCAGGCGTCCATCTTGAATGGGGTGGTCATGGGGGCCTCTCGTCGCACGGGTATTGCCGTGCTCGACAGTAGAGACCTCGCGGGCGCCGAGGTTGCACAACTGTTGCACAACGTGATGGGATGAACGCTGGAAGTGAGCGCGCTGGAGGGTTCCGCTCGACCCGGCCTGGCCGCCGCCCTAGGCTGGTCGCACCATGTCGCCCGGGTCAGGAGGATGTCGATGTCTGACGACACCGCGCACATCGGTAGGCGGATAGCGTTGCTGCGCAAGGCATCCCGCCTCACGCAACGGCATCTCGCGAGCAAGGTCAACGTGTCGCTGAGCCTGTTGCAGAAGGTCGAGGTTGGCGACCGCGCCGTGAGCCAGGGCCTCTTGTCCAGCGTTGCGCGCGAACTCCGGGTGCCAGTAGAGAAGCTGACCGGTCAGCCGTACACCGACGACCGAAAAGACGACGGCACGCACCGGCAGGTCGACGTGCTACGCGCGGTCTTGCGCGGCTACGACCTCCCCGACGAGATGCCGGTTCGTCCGCTCGGTGAGTTGGCCGAGGATGTCCAGGAGATCGCGCGCCTGCGCGGCGAGGCGCACTACGCCAAGCTGGCCGCGCGACTACCGGCGCTGTTGGAGGAGCTGTCCAGGGCCGCGCGCGACGAACCGGGTTCCGAGGTGTGGAACATGCTGGTCAGCACCTACCACGCCACCCACACACTGCTCTACCGGCTGGGGTACCGAGACTTGGCCGAGGCCGTTGAGCACAAGCTGACTTGGGCCGCGGATCGAACCGGCAACCCCCTCGCCGGTGCGCTGGCGCAATGGACGAGGTGTGTCACCTTCCAGGCGGCGGGGGATTTCACCAGGGGTCTCCGGCTGATGGACACCGCGCGCGAGGAGCTCGACGACGAGATCCGGAAGAACCCCACCGGGGAGACGATAACCGTTTACGGCAGCCTGCACCTGCGCTCGGTCACCCTGGCGTCGCGGGCGGGAGACAGCGGCGTGACGCGATCGCACCTGCGAGCCGCGACCGAGCTGGCGTCGGGCATCGGTCCGGACCAGGTGCACTGGGGCCTGACCTTCGGCCCGGCCAACCGCACGACCCACGAGGTGGCCGCGCACGTCGAACTCGGTGACGGTGCGGCCGCCATCGAGGCCGCGGGCCGGTGGCGGGCACCCCGGTCGATGCCCCGGACCCGTCGGGGACACCACCACATCGACGTCGCGCGCGCACACCTGATCAACGACGACCGCGACGCCGCCCTGCGCTCCCTGCAGGAGGCTCGGCGGATCGCGCCGCAGCTGATCCGGTTGCACCCCATGGTCCGCGAGATCGCCGCGGTCCTCGTCACCCTGCACCGCAGGTCCAACCCCGAGCTGAGTCAGTACGCCCACTGGCTCGGGTTGACTGGCTGAACCTCGGGCGATGCCAACGAATCGGCTGAATCGATGGCATCGCCCGGCGAGTGTCTCAAATGGACAAAGCGATAGTCCTTTCAGGACAATCAGAACATGGCGGCGATCTGCCGTTGATCCAGGCGGCCGCGTTGGCGTAGTGCGCCGAGCAACCGGCAGGCTCAGTGTGCCGACGTCCGCCGTGGACGCTTCCAGGCCGATTACCCCGAAAACGGGGTGTGTTCGCCGCGCGTTCGTTCGTGATCCATTGCCCGCGTGCGCCTAGTCGCGCACCGGTTCCACGCGGCAGTTGAAGTGGCGCAGCAGGGCCGGGGCCTCGACGATGCGGTAGCCGGGTACCCGCTCCGGGTGTTGGGCGATCTCGGCGAGCACCTCCGCCACGTACTCCAGGTGGCTCTGGGTGTAGACCCGTCGCGGGATGGCCAGCCGGACCAGTTCGTACGGGGCGGGTTTGACCATGTTGCCGTCCTCGTCCTCCTCGCCCAGGTAGAGCGAACCGAGCTCGGCGCAGCGGATGCCGCCCGCGAGGTAGAGCTCGGTCGCCAGCGCGTGGCCCGGGTACCGGTTCGGCGGCAGGTGGGGCAGCAGCCTGCCCGCGTTGAGGTAGAGCGCGTGGATGCCCGCGGGCTCGACGATGGACACCCCCGCCTTGTTGACCAGGTCCGCCAGGTGCTGGGTGGCCGAGGCGCGGGCCCGCAGGTAGTCGGGTTCGACCACCTCGTGCAGCCCCTGCGCCAGCATCTCCAGGTCCCGGCCGGACAGGCCGCCGTAGGTCCGGAAGCCCTCGGTGGCGGTGAGCATCAGCTCGCAGCGCTGCGCCAGCGCCTCGTCGCGCAGCGCCAGGAAGCCGCCCATGTGGGCGATCGCGTCCTTCTTCAGGCTGGCCACCGCGCCGTCGGCCAGGTCGAAGGCCAGGCGGGCGACCTGCTCGGGGGTGTGCTCGGAGTAGCCGTCCTCGCGCTGGATCACCAGCCAGGCGTTCTCGGCGAAGCGGGCCGCGTCGAGGAAGAACGGGACGCCGTGCTCCCGGCACAGCCGCGACACCGCGGTCAGGTTGGCCATCGACACCGGTTGGCCGCCGCCGCCGTTGTTGGTGATGGTCATGATCACTACGCCGACGGTGTCCCGGTCCGGGCCGGTGAGCAGCGCGGTCAGCCGGTCCAGGTCGATGTCGCCCTTGAACGGCGCCGCGCTGTCGAGGTCGGCCGCCGCGGCGCACGGCAGGTCGACCGGGGTGGCGCCCGCCAGCACCGCGTTCGCCCGGGTGGTGTCGAAGTGGGTGTTCGACACGCACAGCTGCCCCGGGGTCAGCAGCGCGTTGAACAGGATCCGCTCGGCCGCCCGGCCCTGGTGCACCGGCATGATCTGCGGATAGCCGGTCAGCTTCTCCACCGCGTCGCGGAACCGGAAGAATGACCGCGCGCCCGCGTAGGTCTCGTCACCGAGCGCACCCGCCGCCTGCTGCGCGGCCGAGAGCGCGTTCGTCCCGGAATCGCTGAGCAGATCAATGGTGATCTCCTCGGCGCGCAGGTTGAATGGGTTGTAACCCGCCCGTTCCATTGCCGTCTCGCGTTCGGCCCGGGTCAGGATCGGAATGGGCTCGACGACCTTGACGCGATACGGCTCCATGAGCGGCATTTCCTGCTTACGTCCTTTTCTCCGGTTGTTCGCCCGCGGGTGCGCGGTGCTGTTCAGGCCGCGCCGACGCGGGCGCCCGCGTCGGCGGTGCCGCCGTACGCTTCGGCGGACAGGTAGACCGTCACCCCCGGCCGGGGTCTGCCCATCCGCAGCGACACGTGCGCGATCAGCCCGGGGCCCGACTCCAGTGGACGGTCGCGCACCGCGTCCACCACGCGGTCCAGCGCGGTGTGGTCGAGACCGTGGCGGACGAGCAGCGCCCGGGTGCGGGCGAGCGCGACCGCGTCGTCGCGGACGTAGTCGCGCACCGGCAGGTAGAGCGAGAAGCCGCTGGGCTCGGCCTGGCCGCCGAGGAAGGTGTGGCTGGAGACCAGCGGCCTGCCCTCGTAGCAGTCGAGACCGCCGACCAGCGCGCCGAACTCGGTGAGCTGGGTGTCGTCGGCGTCGCCGCACGCGGCCGCCGAGCGCCGCAGGTCGCGCACCGAGCAGCGGTCGTGCGACTGGTACACCTTCACCCGCGACCGGGGGGTGTCGTCGAGGTCCAGCGCGAAGAACGAGAACCGGTCCAACGTGGACCCCGGGCGCGCGGTGTGCTCGGTGAGGGTGCGGAAACCCTCGCCCAAGCCGAGCCGGTGCAGTCCCTCGGACACCAGTCCCGGCGCGCGGTGGGCGCCGCGGACCTCCGGGTTGAGGTAGACCTTGACCCGCAGGTCCGCGGCGGTGACCACGATGGAGAACCAGAGCGAGAAGAGCCCGCGCGGGTCGTCGGGCAGGAACAGGTCGCGCACCGCCTCGAGGCGGTCGGTGGAGAGCGGGTAGCGCTCGGCGAGCCGGTTGAGCGCGGCCAGCCCGGCGCGCAGGTTGGACCGCGGGTTCGGCTTGCGCGCGACGCACTCCACCAGCAGCCGCAGGGTGGCCGAACCGTCCTGTTCGAACGCGACGGAGTACTCCAGCGGCGTGTGGTCGTCGGCCACATCGGACCGCCACAGCGGCGGGTCGGTGAGCGCCCGGGTGCCCGCCGGTCCGAGCAGGTCGGTCACCACCGAGCACACCTCGTCCACCCGGGACGCCAAACCGATTCGCGCGCACAGCCTTCGCAATTGGGCGTCGGTGTATTCGTTGAGCGAAACTACCCTCATCACGTCTCCGAGATCTCACCGAGCACCGACGTCAGAGGCAACGTACGGGTGACGGCGAAGCGGTCACTACCGCCAAGCGCGTGATCCACTCCGGACGTGCCTTTACCGAGCGTAAATGATTCCCACGGCCGGATATCGCCATTGCCCTCCGCCTGCCCACGTGATAAGCGCTCGTGCAATTCGACCACGGAGGGTGGCATTCACCCGGCGGGTGGGTGTGAAGCAATTCACTTCATGGGAAACATACCGGTATGTCCGTACCCCGTGCGGCGCTCGTGATCAGTGTTTATGCGGCGCGGCGAATGTCCGGCCCGGCCTTCACATCAATATCCGGCTGTGAAGTCCGGGTGACGCTGGGTAGCGATCGCGGGCGCGGGCGCGATCTCGGTCACGTGGACGTCCGATGGTCCGATCGGGGTCATTACCCGGCGGTACCCGCGGCCGTGGAGTCCACCGTGGATGGTCGGGCCCACCGTTCGGGGCCCCCGGGGCGGTCCCGACACCGTGTTAGCGTTGATTCATGCGTTCTACGGAAGGTTGCAGTCCCGGGCCGGGTAGCGCCCGGCCCCCGACCGAGCCCGCCCGGGCCACGACCCCGCAGGGGCGTTCGTGCTGATCCTGGTCGGCATCGCCTCCGTCCTGGTCCTCACCGCCGCGACCGGCTACTTCGTCGCGCAGGAGTTCGCCTACGTCGCCGTCGACCGCAACCGGCTGCGTCAGCTCGCAGACGAGGGCGACCAGGCGGCCGAACGGGCCTACCGGGTCACCCAGCGGCTCTCCTTCATGCTCTCCGGCGCCCAGTTCGGCATCACCGTCACCGCCCTGCTCGTCGGCTACGTCTCCGAGCCCTACCTCGGCGCGGGCGTCGCCGAGCTGCTCGGCCTGCCCGAGGCCGCGGCCGCCGCGGTCTCGCTGGCGGTGGCGCTGATCTTCTCCACCGTCGTGCAGATGGTCTTCGGCGAACTCGCCCCCAAGAACCTCGCCATCGCCAAGCCCGAGGCGCTCGCCCGTGCGCTGAGCCGCTCCACCCTGCTCTACCTGGCCGTCGCCGGGCCGCTGATCCGCCTGTTCGACGTGGTCTCCACCCGGCTGCTGCGCGCGGTCGGCATCGAGCCGATCGAGGAGCTGCCGCAGGGCGCCACCGCGGCCGACCTGCGCGGCATCATCGACGAGTCGCGCCAGGGCGGGCAGCTCGACGCGGGCACCACCCGGCTGCTCGAGGGCGGCCTGGACTTCCGCGCGCTGACCGCGGGCCAGGTGATGACCCCGCGGGTGGACGTGCACACCGTGCGCGGCGACGAGCCCGCCGTCCGGGTGGTCGAGCTGCTCGACACCGGCCGGTCCCGGTTCCCGGTGGTCGGCGGCGACGTCGACGACGTGATCGGCGTGGTCGGCATCGCCGAGGTGCTGACCGTGCCCCGGGAGCGCCGCGCGGACACCCCGGTGCGCGAGATCGCCGGGCCGCCGCTGTTCCTGCCCGAGAGCCTGCCGCTGCCCGACGTGCTGGAGCGGCTGCGCGCCGAGCACCGCCAGCTGGCCTGCGTGGTCGACGAGTTCGGCGGGTTCGCCGGGGTCGTGTCCTTCGAGGACGTGGCCGAGGAGGTGGTCGGCGAGATCCTCGACGAGGACGACCACCTGGAGGTCAGCGCCGTGCCGCACCCGGACGGGTCGTGGTCGGTGCCCGCGCGCTGGCGGGTCGACGAGGTCGCCGAGGTGACCGGCATCGAGCTGCCGGTGTCCACCGGGTACGACACCGTCAGCGGGCTGGTCATGCAGCGCCTGGGCCGGGTTCCCCGGCCGGGCGACCAGGTCGAGGTGCCTGTCGGCCACCCCGAGGGCGGCGAGCCGCACACCGCGGTCGTCTCGGTCACCGAGGTGCACCGCCGGGTCCCGCACACCGTGCTCGTCTCGGTGCGCCCGGCCGCCGGGGTGCGCTCGTGAGCACCGGCGGCGCGCTGTTGATCTCGCTCGTGCTGCTGGTGGCCAACGCCTTCTTCGTCGCCGCCGAGTTCGCCCTGGTCGCCTCGAAGCGGCACCGGCTCGAGGAGGCGGCGGCCGAGGGCAGCCGCGCCGCCCGGGCCGCGGTGGCGGGCACCCGCGAGCTCTCGATGATGCTGGCGGGCGCCCAGCTGGGCATCACGCTGTGCACCCTGGGGCTGGGCGCGCTGGCCAAGCCCGCGGTCGCGGCGCTGTTCGAGCCGCTGTTCACCGCGCTCGGCCTGGCCGAGGCGTGGGCCTACGCGATCGCGTTCGTGCTCGCCGTGGTGCTCGTGGTGTTCCTGCACATGGTGATCGGCGAGATGGCGCCCAAGTCGTGGGCGATCTCGCACCCCGAGCGCTCGGCGACGCTGCTGGCGCTGCCGTTCCGCGCCTTCACCCGGGCCACCCGCCCGGTGCTGGTGGCGCTCAACGGGATGGCCAACGCCACCCTGCGCGCGGTCAACGTCCAGCCGCAGGACACCGTCGCCCAGGCGCACGGCCCCGACGACCTGCGGCTGCTGCTGCGCGAGTCGCGCGAGCGCGGGCTGCTGCCCGAGCAGCAGCACCGGATGCTCACCGGGGTGCTGCAGGTGCAGCACACCACGGTCGGGCAGGTCATGGCGGCGCGCTCGGCGATGGTGACCGTGCCGAGCTGGGGCACCGCGGCCGACATCGAGGACGCCTGCCGGGCCAGCGGCCGCTCCCGGCTGGTCGTGGTGGACGACGAGGACGAGCCGCTGGGCATCGTGCACGTGCGCGACGCGGTGCGGGCCACCATGGTGGGCTCGACGGCGACCGCGACCGAGCTGATGTCCCCGGCCCTGGTCCTGACCACCACCGACTCGGCGGCCGACGCGGTCGCCCGGATGCGGGCCGAGCGCGCGCAGCTGGCGCTGGTGTCCGACGGCGGGGCCGTCGTCGGCCTGGCCGCGCTCGAGGACCTGCTCGAGGAGATCCTCGGCGAGTTCGACGACGAGACCGACCGCTGACGCTCAGCCCCCGCACATGTTCCCTGCCTAACCTGGACGGCGTGACGCAGCCGCGCGAACGACGGGACACCCTGGTGCCGATGCTGGGGCTGCTCGGTCTGCTCGGCGGCGTGGCGGGTCTGCTGGTGCTGCACGTGGTGCCGCCGACCAACGCGATCAGCCCGGTTCGCCGCACGATCAGCGAGTACGCGCTGGGCCAGGGCAAGTGGCTCTTCGACCTGGCGCTGCTGCTGGTCGCGGTGGGCTCGGCGCTGGGCTTCGCCGAGCTGGCCCGCCGCCGCGCGGCCCGCCCGCTCGCGCTGGTGCTCGGCGCGGTGTGGACGGTCAGCCTGCTGGTGATCGTGGTGTTCACCAAGACCGACTGGACTGTGGGGCCGAGCGTGGGCGGGCTGGTCCACCGCTACGCCAGCGTCGCGGCGTTCCTGTCGCTGCCGTTGGCGGTTCTGCTCATGGCGGGGCGGGTGTTCCCCCGGGACTCGCTGTGGCGCTGGACCGCCCGCGGCCTGGGCGCGCTGTCGCTGCTGTGGTTCGGCACCATCGTCGTGGGCGCGGTCAACATGCTCAACGGCGGCCCGCCGTGGTGGCGGTTCGTCCCCCTGGGGCTCGTGGAGCGGATGGTCGCGGGCTCGGCGGTGGCCGCGCTGGTGGTGCTGCTGCTCGGGTTGGTGAGGTCCCGACCGCAGGTGACCGAGGTCGCTGACCGGGGTCCGGCCCGGTTGCGGTAGTGATCGGGCGGACGCAGGATCGCCTCATCCGAGGCATGCCGTCGCCGGTCGTGCTCGGGTGTCGAGTCCGCACCGGCGCCGGGGACGGGAGTCCGCCTCATGGTCGGGGAAACCAGCGCGGCGGCGTCGGGAGCGCGCCGGTTGTCGATCTGGCCGTTCATCGCCGTGGTCGTCGTGTACCTCGGGATCGTGCAGGGGCTGGGCGCGTTCCTGACCCGCGACATCGACGTGCGCTACGCCGCCCCGACGACCGCGGACGAACTGTGGCGCAGCATCACGGTGCCGGTCGGGGCGTCACTGCTGTTCGTCGTCGTCGTGGTGGCCGCGCTGCGCTGGTGGCGGCCGGTGCTCGTCGACGACCGCCCGGTGCGCGGCTGGGTGATCGCTCTCGCGGTGATCATGGCCGTGGCGGCGCTGCTGGGCGTCAACTACAGCGGACTCGCCGACCGGGGGACCGGGTTCGCGCTGCTGCTCGGCTTGACCATGCTGATGGTCGGGTTCGCCGAGGAGGCGATGTTCCGCGGTGTCGGGCTCACCGTGTTCCGCACGAACGGGTTCAGCGAGGGCAGGGCCGCCCTGTGGTCCTCGGTGGTCTTCGGCCTGGCGCACGCCACCAACCTGATCAGTGCGGGCCCGAAGGCGTTCGTGCAGGTGTTGGTCACCGCGGTGGCGGGCTACGTCTTCTACCTCATCCGACGTCGCAGCGGTGGGCTGCTGGTCCCCGCCGTGCTGCACGGGCTGTGGGACTTCTCCCTGCTGTCCGGGGCGGTGGTGCCGGGCCGGACGTACGCCGGGTCGGTGATCGTGGTCATCGGCCTGGTCGTGCTGATCGTCGTCGTGCTGGTCCGCCGCGGGCACGTCGAGCCCGAAGCGGGCGATCGGAGCCCGGCCTAGCCGCGAGCAGTGCTATCACCCGATTGGGTGGGATCGCTGTCACATCAGTCGGCCGGGTGGCGATACCGTGATCGTGATTGATGTCTGTACCGATGAAGGTCGGCCACCCGGCGCCATCCCCTTCGTCGTCGGGGTGTACCCGTTCGGCCTGTTGGCCGCCCGCAGGCCGCCGCGGCTGCCGGTGGCCGACCGCGCGGACGTCTTCGTGCTCGGGATGTACCCGAGCGCGCTGCACGTGCGCTGGCACCGGCCCGGCGCGCGGCCGATCGCCGCGCTCGCCGTCGACGACGAGCCCGGCCGCTCCCTGTCCGGGCAGCACCGCGCCGACCGGGTCGCGTTGTGGCGGGAACGGGTGGGCTGGCGCCGGGAGTGGGGGACCGCCACCGCGGCCGGTCCGGGCGCGGGGCCGGGCAGGCTGGTGGTCACCGACATCCTGGAACCGCTCGGCCTCGACCCGCGCGCGGCCTACCTCACCGACTGCGTGCCGACCTACTTCGTCAAGGCGGGCGAGCGCCAAGACCAGGCGATCCGCGCCTACGACGAGTTCGCCGCGACCGCAGGCCTGCCCGCCTCCTCGTTGCGCCGCCGCCCGCCCAAGCCGGAGCTGGTCCACCTGGCGATCCGTGCGGAGGGCGCCGAACTGCTGCGCCAGCTGCGCGAGTCCGACGCGCCCACGGTGGTCACCCTGGGCAAGGGGGCCGCCGACGTCTTCGCCGCGCTCACCGGCACCGACCGCGTCCCGTTCCGGCTCACCGGCGACTACGGCACCCCGCGACTGGTCCCGCTGGGCGGCCGCGAGCTGCGCTGGTACCCCCTGGTCCACCCCGGCGTCCACCGGCACGTCGGCTGGCGCAACTGCCACGCCCGGTGGGTGCTGTCCCAGCACTGAACGCGCACTGGGCACTGTGGATCGGGCGACCCACGTTTGTCCGCCGCCGCGCCGGGGAACATCGCGGGTCGGACCAGGGAGGTGTCATGCGGCTGCGGCGGAGCGACTGCGCGGGTCCCGGCATCACCCGGGTGCGACGGGGCCGGGGCTTCGGCTACGTGGACGCGGGCGGTGCCCGGGTGACCGACACCGAGATCCTCGACCGGGTCCGCGACCTGGTCATCCCACCCGCCTGGCAGGACGTCTGGATCTGTCCCTACCCGCGCGGCCACATCCAGGCCGTCGGCACCGACGACGCGGGCCGCAAGCAGTACCTCTACCACGAACAGTGGCGCCGAGACCGCGACGAGGAGAAGCACGAACGGGTCCTGGCCATGGCCCGCAGACTTCCCCGCGTCCGCCAACGCATCCAGGACGACCTGACCGGGCCAGGAATCACCAGGGAACGCGTACTCGCCGGCGCCCTCCGCATCCTCGACCGAGGCGTCTTCCGCATCGGCGGCGAAGAGTACGCGGAGGAGAACGACTCCCGCGGCGTATCCACCCTTCTGCGCCGCCACGTCACCCTGCGCTCGGGCGAACTGCGCTTCAAGTTCCCGGCCAAGAGCGGCATCGAACGCGTCGCCTCGATAACCGACCCGGAACTCGCACGTCTCATCACCGCCCTGCGACGAGGCCGATCCGACGACGACCGACTCTTCGTGTACACAGTGGACGGTGTGGCACGCGAGGTGCGGGCCGCGGAGGTGAACCAGCGGTTCAAGGAGTTCGCGGGGGACCGGTTCACTGTCAAGGACATGCGCACCTGGACCGCGACCGTGCTGGCAGCCACCGAGTACGCCGCCATGGACACGCCGGGCACCAAGACCGCGGCGAAACGAGCCGACGCAGCCGTGATGCGCGCGGTGGCCGAGCAACTGGGCAACACCCCGGTGATGGCCAGGAAGTCCTATGTGGATCCACGGGTGACTGAGGCGTTCCACCGGGGCCGCACCATCAGAGCGGCCTTGGAGCGCATCGCGGCCGAAGACCTCAGCGTGCCGCAGATCCGAGAACCCCTGGAACGCGCGGTCCTACGACTGTTGCGCGAGTGAGCGCAAGCCGCTAACTCGACAGCCGGGCTCGACAAGTCCAAGTCGGCCCGGCCGGGCAATGCCAAGCCCTGGCTCGGCCCAGCCCAGCTCGGCAAGGTTCAACTCGGCCCAGCTCGGCTCGGCTCGGTCAAAGCCCAGCCCAGCTCGCCTGCCCCGCCCGGCTCGGCCGACATAGCTCTGCCCCCATCTCCGCCCCGGCAAGAGCCAGGCCCGCCCTCACCCTCTACCACTTTCGCGCAGACCCCTTGCTCTGCAACACATCCCGCGAGGCGGCACACTCAGTAGAACCTGGCTCCCCGAGAACCCGCACCTGCCGCCTCTCCTGCTCGATGGGGTGGAGTGGCTTTGTTTGGGGAGAAAAGAGGCGCTAGCCTGGCTCCGGCGTGGGTGATCCCTTTCCCACCCGCTTCACCCCGGCGCCTCTTTTCTTAGGGGCCCCAAACAAAGCCATTCCACCCCATCGAGCACCACCGCCCAGGGAAACGACCCCGGCGCTTGCTCGTGCCGTTGGCTCGACGAGCACCACAGCCCGGCGCTTGCTCGCGTGGTTGGCTCGATGGGGTGGATCGGCTTTGTCTGGGGCCCCTAAGAAAAGAGGCGCCGTGGGTACAGCGGGTGGGAAAGGGATATCCACCGCCTGGGCCAGGCTAGCGCCTCTTTTCTCCCCAGACAAAGCCGATCCACCCCATCGAGCAGGCGGGTGGGTCGGCGCGGCTGCCCGGGTAGTCGGCGCAGCCCCTCGGTCGTGCTGTGGGGCGGGCCTGGCCATTCCACCCCATCGAGGAGGTGGGGTGGGTCGGCGCGGCTTCGCGGGTGGTGTTGGGATGCGGGGCGAGGTCCGGTGATCGGCTCGTGGTGAGCGGCAGCGGCGTGGCTCAAGATCCTCCCAACCTCACGAAGGCGGTGTGCTGCCTGCCTTTGAGCGCCTGCGCGGTTCCCGGCCCGCCGGGGGAGTCGGCGTGGGGTAGTCCGGTGCCGCCGGGATCGCCAACGTGAGGTCCGTGTCGATCGTGATCGCCTCACCGTGATGTGCCGTCCGCACTGGATCTCCCGCGATCAGCCGGTAGGTGGCTGTATCGCGGGCGATCTCCACCTGGATCCGGCTGCCCCGGAAACACATCCGGAACGACACCCGTTCCAGCGCGTCCGGCAGTCTGGGTGCGAACGTCAATTCTCCGCCGTGGTCGCGCATTCCGCCCAGGCCCGCGACCACAGCCTGCCAAGCGCCCGCCAGTGAGGCCATGTGCAGGCCGTTGCGGACGTTGCTGTGCAGGTCGTAGAGGTCGGTCAGCGCGGCCTCGGCCAGGTAGGCGTAGGCCAGGTCCATGTGTCCGCACTCGGCCGCCACCACCGACTGGGTGCCCGCCGACAGCGACGAGTCGCGGACCGTGCGGGCCTCGTAGTAGGCGAAGTCTCGTGCTTTCTGGTCCAGCGTGAACGCGTCGCCGCGCAGGTGCAGGGCCAGGACGAGGTCGGCTTGTTTGACGACCTGCTTGCGGTAGAGGTCGAAGTACGGGTAGTTCAGCAGCAGCGGGTAGTGGTCGTCGGGCGTTCCCTCGAAGTCCCATTCCTCGTGCTCGGTGAACCCCTCCGCCTGCGGGTGCACGCCGAGCAGTTCGTCGTAGGGGACCCGCATCTTCGCCGCGGCGTCGCGCCAAGCGGTCACCTCGGTGGTGCTGACGCCCAGTTGTTCGGCGACGTCGGGGTTGCGGTCGCAGGCGTCGGCGGCCTCGTCGAGGTTCTTCTGGGCCATGAGGTTGGTGTAGATGTTGTTGTCCACCACGGCCGTGTACTCGTCCGGCCCGGTGATCCCGTCGATCCGGAAGCCGTCGTGCGGGTCGTGGTGGCCCAGCGACGCCCACAGCCGGGCGGTCTCCACCAGTAGTTCTGTGCCCTGCGCGCGGTCGAAGTCGGCGTCCTGGGTGGCCGCGTGGTAGCGGGCCACGGCGTCGGCGATGTCGGCCGAGACGTGGAAGGCCGCCGTCCCCGCGGGCCAGTACGCCGAGCACTCCTGGCCGTTGATCGACCGCCACGGGAACGCCGCGCCCGCCTTGCCCAGGACCCTCGCCCGCTCCTTGGCCAGGTCGATCGTGCTGTGCCGCCAGCCGAGCGCGTCGCGGGCGGCGTCGGGGACGGTGTAGGTGAGCACCGGCAGCACGAAGGTCTCGGTGTCCCAGAACGCGTGCCCGTCGTAGCCCGGCCCGGTCAGGCCCTTGCCCGGGATGGCCCGGCTCTCCCCGCGCGCGCCCGCCTGCAGGATGTGGAACAGGCCCAGCCGCAGCGCCTGCTGGAGCTCCTCGTCGCCGTCGATCTCGACGTCGGCGACCTCCCAGAAGTCGTCGAGGTACTCCCGCTGCTCGGCGACCAGCCCGTCCCAACCGGTCTGCCTCGCCCCGGCGAGCGCGGCCTCCACCTGCGCGCGCAGCGCGGGTGCCGAGCGGGTGCTCGACCAGCCGTAGCCGATGTACTTGGTGAGCCGCAGGACCTCGCCGATCTCGACGTCCACGGCCGCGGTGAGCCGGGCCAGGTCGTCCTCGCAGGCGATCTCGGTGCGCAGGCCCTCGTTGGCCTCCAGCTCGTGGTCCATCGCCGCGGCCATCCGCAGACCGGACTCGCGGGTTTGGTGCACCAGCACCGCCCGGGTGTTCTCCGACCAGTGGAACTCCCCGGCCAGCGGCGACTTCAGCGCGAGCGCGACCCGCGGGTCGCGGGTGTGCGACTCGATCGGCTCGTTGGCCAGCAGGTCCGACTGCACGACCAGCTGCACCCGCTTGGTGCCCCGCTCGTCGGGCAGCGGCTCGACCTCGTAGCGGATCGCGGCGATCGCGCGCTGGGTGAACGACACCAGCCGCTGCGAGCGCACCCGGACCCGTTTGCCGGTCGGGCTCTCCCAGTCGGTCTCGCGGGACAGGATGCCGGTGCGGAAGTCGAGCGTGCGCCGGTGCTCCAGGGTCTGGCCGTAGCGCATGTCCAGCGGCTCGTCCTCGACCAATAGCCGGATGATCTTGCCGTCGGTCACGTTCACCACGGTCTGCCCGGCCTCGGGGTAGCCGTAGCCCGCCTCGGCGTAGGGGAGCGCGTGCTCCTCGTAGAAGCCGTTGAGGTAGGTGCCCGGCAGCCCGACCGGCTCACCCTCGTCCAGCGAGCCGCGCAGCCCGAGGTGGCCGTTGGCCAGGGCGAAGGCCGACTCCGCCCGGTCCAGGTGGTCGAGGTCGGCGCCCTGCCAGCTCAACCGCCACGGGTCGACCGCGAACCCGGTCACCGCTGCCCGTCCAGCAGCTCGGCGAGGTCGTCGACGACGATGTCGGCCCCGTGCGCGCGCAGCTCGTCGGCCTGGTCGGCCCGGTTGACGCCCACCACGTAGCCGAACCCGCCCGCGTGGCCGGCCTCGACGCCGGAGAGCGCGTCCTCGAACACCGCGGCCTGCGCGGGCTCGACGCCCAGCTTCCTCGCCCCCGCCAGGAAAGAGTCCGGCGCCGGCTTGCCGCGCAGCCCGTCCTCCACGATCGTGACCCCGTCCACCCTGGCCTGCACGAACGAGGTGAGCCCGGCCACCTCCAGGACGTGCTCGCCGTTGGCCGACGACGTCACCACGGCGATCTTGAGCCCGGCGTCGTGGGCGGCGTTGAGGTAGGCCACCGAGCCGGGGTACGGCTGGATGCCGCGCTCGTCGATCAGCCCGAGCAGCGCCTCGTTCTTGCGGTTGCCCACGCCGTTGACGGTCGCGCGGTCCGGCGGGTCGTCCGGGGCGCCCTCGGGCAGGTCGATACCGCGCGCGGTCAGGAAGGTGCGCACGCCGTCGGCGCGGGGGCGGCCGTCGACGTAGGTCGTGTAGTCCTTCGGGGTGAACGGGGAACGGTCGCCGTCGGCGCGCCCGGCGAGGAACTCGTCGAAGGTGCGCTTCCAGGCGAGCTCGTGCAGGGTCGCGGTACTGGTGAGCACGCCGTCGAGGTCGAACAGGCACGCTGTGACGCCGTCGGGCAGACCGATCATGCGGGCGACGGTACCGTCGCCACGCCCGCTCGGCAGGTTCACGCTGCCGCCACCCCGGCGAGACTGGGAGAATCACGCTCATGTCCGACGCCCCGACCCCGCCCCCACTGCTCGACATGGCACTCGACCAGCGCCCCGATGGCGCCGTCGTGGTGCGCCCCAAGGGCGAGATCGACCTGCTCACCGCCCCCAGCTTCGCCGCGGGCATGACCGGTGCCATCGACGGCGGCGCCCGGCTCGTGGTCGTCGACCTCGACCAGGTGTCGTTCTTCGGCTCGGCCGGGGTGGCCGGCCTGGCCCGCGCCGCCGAGCGCGCCGACCAGGCGGGCACCGGGTTCCGGCTGGTGGTCGGCGCCTCGATGGCCAGCCGGGTGCTGGAGATCAG
The DNA here is from genome assembly GCF_030269645.1 of Actinokineospora sp. NBRC 105648. Taxonomy (GTDB): domain Bacteria; phylum Actinomycetota; class Actinomycetes; order Mycobacteriales; family Pseudonocardiaceae; genus Actinokineospora. Next base: position 44,944 of record NZ_BSTR01000010.1, read on the forward strand.
CGGGCTGTCCCAGGTGCTCGAGCTGCGCCCCACGGTCGAGGCCGCGCTCGCCGGCTGAGGTTACCGGCGCGTTGTCGCACAGGGTGATCAAGACCACCCGCGACCGGGAACGCCGACCGGGGTCCACGCGTTGGAACAGGTGTCGACGCGCGGAGGAAGACCCGCGGACGTTTCCCGGAGATGTACCCCCCCACATCGCTGGACGCACGCCCGCGGCTCCGCGCCCGACACAATGCCGCCGACCGGACCATCCCCCCACCCCAGTCCGGTCGGCGGCCAGAAACATCTCGATACCATCACGCTCCGTGTCCACCCTCGTGGACAGTTTTGCCGCGGCCGCTCGCGGGTATCGCGCACTGGTGACTACCGCGATCGAGCCATGGCAGACCCGGGGCGCCTGCCGCCAAGTCCCCACCGAGCGCTTCTTCAGCCCGGACAACGAACGGGGTCGTGCGCGCGACCTGCGGATCCGGGCGGCGAAGTCGGTGTGCGCGCACTGCCCGGTGCTGAGCAGGTGCCGGGACCACGCGCTGCGCACCAGGGAGCCCTACGGCGTCTGGGGCGGGCTCGACGAGCAGGAGCGGGCCGAGCTGCGCCGCCGGTCCCGGTACCCCGCCCGACCCGCCTGACCGGCCCCGCCGCTCAGTCCTCGGCCATCGCCTCGCGCAGCGCGGCCAGGGTCTTCGACAGCAGCCGGGACACGTGCATCTGCGACAGGCCCACCTGCTCGGCGATCTGGGTCTGGGTCAGGTTCCCGTAGAACCGCAGCAGCAGGATCCGCCGCTCCCGCTCGGGGAGCTGGGCCAGCAGCGGTTGCAGCGTCTCGTGGTACTCCACGCCCGCCAGCGCCTCGTCCTCCACGCCGAGCCGGTCGGCGACCGAGGCCGAGTTCTCGTCCGGGCCGAGCAGCTCGTCCAACGACTGCGAGCGGTAGGCCGAACCGGCCTCCAGGCCGGCGTAGATGTCTTCGAGCGGCAGCTCCAAGTGCCGCGCCAGCTCGCTCGGGGTGGGCGCGCGCCCCAGCCGCTGGGAGATCTCACCCGCCGCGGAACTCACCGCCAGGTGCAGCTCCTTGAGTCTTCGCGGCACCCGCACCGACCAGCTGGTGTCGCGGAAGTGCCTGCGCACCTCGCCCATCACGGTGGGGACCGCGAAGGACAGGAAGTCGCTGCCGCGGTCCGGGTCGAACCGGTCCACCGCGTGGATCAGCCCGACTGTGGCGACCTGCAGCAGGTCGTCGTAGGGCTCACCGCGGTTGGCGAAGCGCTGGGCGATGTGCTGGGCCACCGGCAGGTACCCGGTGACCAGCTTCGACCGCACCAGTTCGCGGCGGAGGTCACCCGGGGGGAGCGCCGCCAGCTGCTCGAAGAGCGGGGTGAGGTGGGCGTACTCGTCGGAGTCCGCGCGTCTGGTGGTCCCGGCCACCTGCTGCTGCCTCACGCGGCCGCCTTCTTCGCCATGCGGAGCTCGATCGTCAGTTCGGCGAACACGTCCTCATCGGCCACACCGGTGGTCATCGACTCGACGAGCGCGGACAGCAGCGTCCAACCCAGGCCGCTCTCATCGATCGGTGTCGGGTCGAGGACCGGGACGGAGCAGTGCACGTCCACCCATGCCTCGGCCACGCGCAGCCGCACGGTCAGCGCGCTGAACGGCAGCGCTCGTCGCACCAGGAGAGTGCACGCCTCGTCCACGGCCAATCGCAGATCGGCCAACGACTCGACGTCGTAGTCCCGGCGCATCGCCACCGCGGCGGTCATGGTGCGCACGAGTGGCAGCTGGGCCAGGTCCGCGTCCACCCGCAGCTCGACCAGCTCGCCGAGGGTGGGGGCCGCCAGCACGGGGTCGGCCCCGTCCGGCCGGGATCGCCTCGGGTGCGGCACGGCCGACGGGTGGGTGGGCCGGTGTCGCGCGTCAGTCACCCGGTTCGGGTACCCAGGACCCGATGGCCCAACCCACTTTTCTCACGTTTGCCGGGGCACTCCGCGCGGCTCAGAAGATCTTGACGATGCCGAGGAGGCTGACCACGGTCAGGCCTACCACCGCGAGCACCACGACCAGGACGAACACCATCGTCACGATCGGCCACGCCCGGCTGGGGTAGTGCGCGCGGCCGGAGAGGCCCTCGGTGGTGCTGCCGGAGTCCGGCGGCGTATCCCCGGGCCGCACCCCGCCGCCCGGCTCGAGTCCCAGGCCGGGGGTGCGCAGCGGGTCGGGATCCGGTGGCTTGGCCGTCATCGTGGCTCCTAGCGTTCGAGGGATCCGTCCGGCTTCCGGCTTACCCGGTACGGCCAGTCCCACACCTCGACGGTCGAGGAGTAGGTCGGGGCCATCGGGGGTAGGTCTGCGGCATGGATGAGCCGAATCGCACGGGACAGGAGCGTGACCTGTCCACGGGGGAGCTCGTCGGCAAGCTGGGCGAGCAGGTCTCCCGGCTCGTCCGCGACGAACTCTCCTTGGCCAAGGTCGAGTTGCGGGAGAAGGGGAAGCAGGCCGGGCTGGGCGCCGCGCTCGGCGGGGCCGCCGGGGTGGTGACCTGGTTCGCGGTGGCCGCGCTCGTGATCGCCGCCATCGCCGGGCTGGCCGTGGTGCTGCCCACCTGGGCCGCCGCGCTGATCGTGGCGGGCGCGCTGCTGGTGCTTGCCGCGGTGCTGGGCCTGGTCGCCAAGAACAAGATCGAGCACGCGACGCCGCCCATCCCGGAGCAGGCGATCGACAGCACCCGCCGGGACGTCGAGGTTGTGAAGGAGAGCGCTCACCGATGACGAAGCGACCGACCGAGCAGGACACCCTGCGCGCCGACATCGAGCAGGCGCGGGGGGAACTGGCCGACACCGTCGACGCCCTCGTGGCCAAGACCGACGTGAAGCGGCGGGTGGGGGAGAAGACCGAGCAGGTCAAGGAGAACCTCGTCGAGCGCGCGCACGAGGCCAAGGGCAAGGTCGACGTGCTCGCGGGCCAGGCGTCCGACCAGGCCGGGCAGGCCGTCGAGCTGGTCCGGCGCAAGCCGATCCCAGCCGCGATCATCGCCGCCGTGCTCGCGGCGCTGATCGCGCTGCTGATCCGTCAGCGGAGCAGGTGAACCATGCGACTCCTCTACCGACCGTTGAGCCTGCTCGTGAGTGTCCTGGGTGGACTGTTGGCCACCGCGCTGTTCAAGCGCGTGTGGAGCGGGGTGTCCGGGGACGAGGAGGCCCCCGAGGCGACCTCGCCGGACCACTCCACCCGCGAGGTGCTGCTGGCCGCGCTGTTGCAAGGTGCGATCTTCGGCGTCGTGAAGGCGGGTGTCGACCGAGCGGGCGCCAAGGGGTTCCGCAAGCTCACCGGGGAGCACTTGGACGACAAGTGATCGCCACGTGATCCCCGGCGCGCCGCTCGGTCGGGCCAGTCAGGTCGGCCAGGTCAGTCCGGCGGTTCCGGTGTCGTCTCCTCGACGCTGGACACCGCCGTGGTCTGGTCCGCGGCGAGGTCGACCTCCCGCACTTCCACCGGCACGCTCCCGTGGGTGCCCTTCGTGGCGTACTCCTCCAGTGGCGCGGTGCTGCGGGTCAACAGGTCGTCCTGGTCGTCTTCTGATTGCTGCTCGTGTTCATTCACCCCGGCGGGGTAACCCGTGTGGTCGTCGGTCACACCTGGCTCGCGGTGTTGCGTGCGGCGGTCGCGGGGTAGAGGCTGGCGCCTGGGGACCGGCGGCCTGAGGGGGCACGACACTGCACGAGACGCACCCGACGGCCGTGGCCGCGCTCGCCTTCGAGGCGACACCGGCCATCGTCTGGATGTTCTCCGGCCCGCGGCACCACATCGTCGCCGCCAACCGGATGGCCAGGGCGAGTGTCGGCGACCGCCCGGGCCTGATCGGCACCCCGGTCCGCGAGGCCGTCCCCGAGGCCGCGGGCCAGGACATCTTCGAACTCCTCGACGAGGTGGCCCGGACCGGGCAGCCGCGGCTCGGGGCCGAGCGCCGGGTCGTGGTCGACCTGACCGGCGACGGAACACTGGTGGAGGGCTTCTTCACCTACAGCGTCGTGCGCGCCCCGGGCGCCGATGGCACGCCTGTGCTGATCGCGCACGCCGTCGACGTGACCGCCTCCGTCCAGCAGCGCCGGGCCGCCGAGGTCGAGGTCGCCGAGGTCCGGGCCCGGCTCGACGCCGAGTACAAGGTCGGCCTGGAGCTGCAGCGCAGCCTGCTGCCGGTCGGTCTGCCGCTGCTGCCCGATCTGGGCCTGAGCGCGGCCTACGTCCCGGCGGGGCGGTGGCGCGCCGCGGGCGGCGACTGGTACGACGTCGTCCCGATGCCCGGCGACCGGGTCGGCCTCGTGCTGGGCGACGTGGTGGGCCACGGGCCGACCGCCTCCGGGGTCATGGGCCAGCTGCGCGCGGTCGCCGCCGAGCGGTTGGTGCGCGGCGGCGCGGTCAGCGAGGTCCTCGACGCGCTCGACGCACTGGCCGAGATGGCGCCCGACGCGCGCGGCAGCTCGGTGTGCGTAGCGGTGTACGACCGGCTGACCCGCGTCTTGGAGCACGGCACCCGCGGTCACCCGCAGCCGCTCCTGCTCGCGGCCGACGGCACCACCCGGTTCCTCGACGGCCCGATCGGACCACCGCTGGCCTTCTCGGCGACCGCCTCGGCGGTCGCGTTCACCACGCTGAACCCGGAGGAGACGCTTGTCTTCTACTCCGACGGCGTGGTCGAGGCCCCCGGCCTGGGCTTCACCGAGGGCCAGGTCCGACTCGCCGAGTGCGTGGCCGAGGTGGCCCGCGAGCACGCCGACGGCGACCCCCGCGAGCTGGCCGACCGGGTGTGCACTGTGCTGGCGACGACCCTGGTGGACAACGACACCTCCCGCGACGACGTCACCGTGCTCGCCGCGACCGTGCTGACCGCGCCCGCGCCGCTGCTGGAGCTGGCTCTGCCCGGCACCCCCGACCAGCTCACCGTGCTGCACCGCGAGCTCGGCGGCTGGCTCGACGCGCTCGACGCGCACAAGGACGACCGGACCGCCATCGCGCTGTGCGTCGTGGAGGCGGTCACCAACTCCATCGAGCACGGCTACCGCGACCACAGCGGAACCGTGGCGGTGCACGGCGAGCTCGACGGCGTGGGTGGCGTGGTGGTCACGGTCACCGACTCGGGCACCTGGCGCGAGCCCGCCGAGCGGTCCCCCTACCGGGGGCGCGGGATGTTGATGATGCGCGAGTGCAGCGACCAGTTGCACGTCGACACCGGCGACGACGGCACTGTCGTGCGGATGCGCCGGGCCGTGCGCAGACCACCGGTGTCCGCCCCGCGCGCGGAGCCGATCGCGCGGCACAGCCCGGACGCGCGGGTGCGAACCGTGGTCGAGTCGGGTGAGCGCAACCGGGTCACGGTGTCCGGCGTCGTCGACTCGTCCAACGCCGGTGAGCTGCGCTCGGCCCTGCACGAGGCCGCCCGCAGCGGTTCGGGCGGCTGCTTGGTGGTGCTCGACGACGTGGAGCTGCTGACCAGCGCCGCCATGCGGGTCCTATACGAACAGGTGGCCGACCTGCGCGGGGTCGGCCGGGAGCTGATCTTGGTGGCGGCCCCGGACAGCCCGGCGGGCGCTGCGCTGACGGCGAGCGGCCTCGACCAGGTGCTACCGGTGGAGGCCACTGAACCGATCGATGGATCAACGTCAATCGATGGGTCAACGCCGATCAGTGGGTCATCGTCAATCGAGGGGTCGATGTCGATCGGTGGATGAGGATCGATCGGTGGGTCGACGTCAATCGGTGGATCAGACGTCGATCGGTGGATCAGGGTCGATCGGTGGGTCTGCGTCGATTGGTGGGTCAATGTCAATCGATGGACCAGCGTCAATCGATGGACCAGGGTCGACCGATGGACCAGGGTCGACCGATGGACCAGGGTCGACCGGTGGACCAGGGTCGACGGGTGGATCAGGTCAGGGGGCGGCTTCGCGCAGGGCGGGCAGCAGCTCCGACTGAGCGACGGCCAAGAACTCGTCCTGGTGGTCCCCGCCGATCTGGAGCAGCGCGATGTCGGTGAAACCGGCCTCCCAGAACGGTGCCACGGCCTTGACGACGGCGTCGACGTCGGCGCCACAGGGGATGCTCGCCGCCACGTCCTCCGGCCGCACGAACTGCGTGGCGCCCGCGAAGGCCGCGGTCCCCGGCAGTTCGGCGTTGACCTTCCAGCCGCCGCCGAACCAGCGGAACTGCTCGTGCGCCCTGGCCACCGCCGCGTCGCGGTCGCGGTCCCAGCAGATCGGGATCTGGCCGATCTTGCGGCTCTCCGCCCGGGCCACCCCGTCCCACGCCTGGCACAGCCCGGGATCGGGCTCGACGGCGACCATGTGGTCGGCCAGCGGTGCCAGCCGCCCGATCGACTGGTCCCCGGACACCGCGGCGGCGATCGGGACCCGGACGTCCGGCAGGTCCCACAGCTTCGCAGAGTCCACCCGGAAGTGTTGCCCCGCGTAGTTGACGTACCCACCGTCGAACAGCGCGGAGATGATGTCGAGCGCCTCGACGAGCGACTCGTGCCGCACGTTCACCGGCGGCCAACCGCGGCCGACCACGTGCTCGTTGAGGTTCTCGCCCGCACCCACACCAAGGATGAACCGGTTGCCGGACAACAACTGCGTGGTCGCCGCCTGCTGAGCCACTACGGCCGGGTGATAGCGCGTCGTCGGGCAGGTCACGTACGTCATGAGCTCGACGGCGTCAGTCACCTGGGTGACCGCCCCAAGCACACTCCACGCGTTGGGCGCGTGCCCCTGCTCGTCCAACCAGGGCGAGAAGTGGTCGCTGACAACCTCGAAGTCAAACCCAGCCACCTCGGCCGCGGGGGCATGGCGAACCAACTCGCGCGGACCCGCCTGCTCCGTCATCAATGTGTAGCCGAACCTGGTCACGGTCCTGTCCTCGTCACTGCCCTGTCACTCTTCACAGCCGCATCCTTCTCACTGTTCTACCCATCGGCACTACCCCTCGGCGCGCCTCACGTCTCGGTTCTACCGCTCGGTGTGGCCTGCTCGCTCGGCTCGCGTCCCCCATCGGTTCTATCGCTCGGTACGCCCCACCCCTTGGCTCTTGCGCTCGGCATGGACTACCCCTCGCGCAGCGCCTCGGCGACCGAGCCGCCCGCCTCGTCGGCGGATTGCCCGCGCAGCTCGGCCTGAGCCAGCACCGGGTCCACCTCCTCGGGGAACGGGACGTCCTCGCTCTGCCCGACGGCGTTCGTGTCGTCGATGTGCTCGTCGATCCGGTCGGACAACTCCGACAACCGCGCCCCCGGCCCCGGCGGCGGGGTGTCGGCGTCCACATCGGGCTCCTCGGCCGCCAGCCGGTGGTCGAGGTCCTCACCCTCCCGCTGCTCGGCCAGGGTGGTGCCGAACCGGTTCGCCCCCGCCCACCGCTCGGGCGGGTCCATGCCCTCCTCCAAGGGGTCGACCTTGAGGTTGTCCTCGTCGAGGGACTCGGCGCGACTGATCTCGTCCGCGCGGTAACCATCGGTGCTCATGGCCGGGACCTACCCTGCCACTGTCCGAGACAAACTCGTCTGACCGCTCAGCACCCACAACACCCCTTCCGACACTGCGTGCGCACTCAAGCTCTCCCGCTGTCGGCGCGCGCCGTTGCCACTGTGCCCAGCCAGGCAACCGTCGACCCGACGAACGACAAGGCTATGCAACACAACCACCGCGACTCTGCCTTCAAGCCCTGGCGACTTGGTTTGGGCGTGGTCAAAACTCGTCGACAAAACATGCCATCAGGGAGCCTCCCGCTGGGAATTGCCCCATCAGCGGTAGGAGGCAATCAAGTCCACCGAAAGTCTGTCAGGTAGCTGCAGAATAGAAGCGAATATTCGGAGGAGTAGTTGATTCAGCTCTGGCCTACCTCCTGATCAGGCATTCCAGTATTGGCGCGCCTCGCGCGGTACCACGCCAAGGCACCCGACGCGGCCACGCCGACGCCCAACGAAAGCGGAAGAACCGGTCAAGACACGCCGTCTTGGAACCCGGTCGGGCAGTCCTCGTGGCACTGGTACACGACGCTATAACCCTGTTGGGCAGCGCTGACAACGGCGTCATCGTTCGGTAGGAGGAGGTACCCTGATCCAATCGCGAACGCGGCCCCGGTGACCATCAATGTGTTGCGCCAATCAGGCGTCACAATTCTCCTCACATAGTTTCAGCGCACTACGAGCTTATGCCAATGGATTGTCCGGTCAGCGGCCAGGTCGTTGCGGCACTAGGTCGAAGCGCCGATGCCCGTGGCCGCGCTGATGTCAGGATCGTGCTGGAACTGATGGGTGTCAGCCGGGCACTGGTCGCCGCCGGCCTGGCCGTGGTGGTCGCGGCGGGGTTGTGGTGCCTCGTCGGTGTTCCGCACGCCTGGCCTATGCCCCGACACCGGCTGCGCTGCGGTAAGACCCGCTGGGGACCGCATCGACCCCGCAGCAGGTGCTGGCCGAGCGGGCTGCGCGCCAACCACCGCGGCCGCAGGTAGCACATCGCTTGGCGCCGGTGCTGCTCGACGCGGTGCGGGGCTTGGGGTTCGCGGTGCATCGACCGTCGCCTGAGGACGTCCGTGGCGCCAAACCCGACGCGAACCGGACAGTGGGTGATGTGGGCGCTGAGCGGGTACTCCTCCGCCAGCAGCGCAACCGAGGAGGACACCGAGTGGGGATCGAGGACTCGACCACGTTGACCGTGGGCGTGGAGGAGGAGTTCTTCCTGGTCGACCCGACCGGCAGGCTCGTGGACCAGGGGCCGGAGACCGCGGCGCGCGGGGCCGCGGCTGCTGAGGGGGATCCTGACCTGAAGCCGGAGTTGTTGCGGGCCATGGTGGAGTCGGCGACCGGTATCTGCCGGAGTGTTCAGCAGGTCGCCGAGGAGTTGACCGAGTTGCGCGGGGCGTTGGTGGGAGCGGCGCGTGAGCAGGGGGCGCTGCTGGTCGCCACCGGGACGGTGCCGCACCAGCAGCCTGACTTCACCCCGGTGGGTCCCGGTGCCCGCTACCGGCAGATCACCTCCCACGTCGGTGAGTTCATGTTCGCCGGGATGACCTGCGGTTGCCACGTGCACGTCGGGGTGGAGGACACCGCGACGGCGTTGCGGGCGGCCAATCACCTGCGGTTGTGGTTGCCTGCGTTGATCACCGTGTGCGCGAACTCGCCGTTCCACGACGGGCGGGACACCGGCTACGCGAGCACCCGCCACCTGCTGTGGGAGCGCTGGCCCTCCGCCGGTCCGCCGCCCTATTTGGACTCGGTGGAGCAGTACGAGGAACTGGTGGCGGACCTTCTGGCCACGGGGGCCATCCTCGACCGCAAGATGGTCTACTTCGACGTCCGCCCGTCGGACGACCAGCCGACGGTGGAGACGCGGATCAGCGACGTCGCGCCCACCCCGCGCGAGGCCGCGCTGCTGGCGGTGCTTGTGCGGTCCATCGTGGCCGAGGCCCTCGACAGCGATCGCGACTTCCCGCGCGTACCCACCCAGGTGGTGCGCGCGGCGCAGTGGCGGGCGGCCAAGGACGGTTGGGGCGCGGTCGTGCCCGACCCGTGGTCGGACGGCTACCGCCCCGCGCCGGAGATCTTCGCTGACCTGGTCGCCAGGCACGCACCCGCGCTGCGCCGCTCCGACGAGCTGGAGTTCGTGCGTTCGACGTTGTCATCGCTGGACGAGACCGGCGACGGCGCGACCCGCCAGCGGGCCGCCGGACTCGACGGCGTGGTCGCGATGCTCGCCGCGCAGACAGCGGGCACGAGTCCCTCGGACGAACCGTTGGAACGCGTCGCGCGCTGAGCACGGCGGCCGGCGAACGGGCTTGATCGCGGGGTGTCCCACAACCGTCGGTGATCTTGTGGCGGCTTGATCGATCGCTCGGCAGTATGGGGACATGCCCGCCGATCCCGAGAGTCGCGCCGCCGTGGCCGTGGAGAACGACTACGACAGCTTCGCCGAGGCGTACACGGTCGAGAACGACACCAGCCTCATCAACGCCTACTACACCCGGCCCGCGATCGTGGACCTGGCCGGGGACGTGGCCGGTCGGCGGGTCCTCGACGCCGGGTGCGGCTCCGGCGCCGTGTCCGAGGCGTTGCGCGAGCGGGGTGCCGTCGTGGCCGGCTTCGACCGCAGCGCGAAGATGGTCGAGCTGGCCCGGCGGCGGCTCGGCGCCGACACGGACCTGCGGGTCGCCGACATCGGCGAGCCGCTGCCCTACCTCGACGGCGCGTTCGACGATGTCGTCGCGGCGCTGGTGCTGCACTACCTGCAGGACTGGACCGCGCCGCTGGCCGAGCTGCGCCGGGTGCTCAAGCCCGGCGGCAGGCTGATCGTGGTCGTCAACCACCCCATCATGTACAAGATGCAGTACCGCGAGGCCGACTACTTCGCGACCAGCAAGTGGTCCGACGAGTACACCTTCAACGGCCAGCACGCCGTGCTCACCTACTGGCACCGGCCGCTGCACGCGATGACCGACGCCTTCACCGCGGCGGGCTTCCGCACGGCCGTCATCAGCGAGCCGCCGCCCGCGCCGGAAGCCCACCGGCTCTTCCCCGACGAGATGGCGAGGTTCCCCTCGGGAGCCTTCCTGAGCTTCCTGTTCTTCGTCCTCGAGACCGCCTGACCGCGACCCCGCGGAGCGCGGGTCCGGGGCTCTGTGGCCTACCCCGCCTCGGTCGACTCACGCGGGTCCGGCGATGCGGTGTCATAGTTGTCGGATGGCTACCCGAGTACGCGAGACCGAGCGCAAGTACGAGGCGGGCGTCGAGTTCGTCCTGCCCGACCTCACCGCGGCGGGACCGGTCCACACGTGCGACGGTCCCCAGCGGTCCCAGTTGGACGCCACCTACTTCGACACCGCCGACCTGCGCCTGGCCCGCGCGGGCATCACACTGCGGCGGCGCACCGGCGGCAGTGACGCGGGGTGGCACGCCAAGCTCCCGGTCGGCCCGGACGTGCGCGACGAGATCCGCTTCCCGCTGGGCAAGGGGAAGTCCAAGGTCCCCGCCGACCTGGCGGTGCTGGTCCGCGCGCACACTCTGGGCGCGCCGCTGGCCCCGGTGGTGCGGATCACCACCGAGCGCGACGAGTGGGAGCTCAAGGCCGCCGACGGCACCGTGGTCGCGCTGCTCGCCGACGACCGGGTCACCGCGCACCCGGTCGACGACGAGCCCCGGCAGTGGCGCGAGCTGGAGGTCGAGGCCACCGACCGCACCGTGCTCGACGCGGTCGGCTCCGCGTTGGGCGCGAGGCCCGCCAAGTCGACCTCGAAGCTGGCCCGTGCCCTGGGCAAGCGGGCCAAGGTGCGCGTCGCGGTGGCGCTCTCGGCCGACCCGACCGCCGCCGAGGTGGTCCTGCTCTACCTGCGCGCGCAGGTGGATGCCTTGCGCGCCAACGACACCGGCGTGCGGCTGGACACCGAGGACGCGGTGCACCAGTTCCGCGTCGCGTGCCGCAGGCTGCGCAGCGCGCTGCGCTCGTTCCGCCCGCTGCTCGACCGCGACCGGGTCACCGCGCTGCGCGCCGAGCTGAAGTGGCTCGGGGGAGAGGCGAGCGCGGCACGGGACACCGAGGTCCTGGAAGCCGAGTTGCGCGCGGAGTTGGCGCGGGTGCCGTCGGTCGACGTGCTCGGTGCCGTGCCCGCGCGGATCACCGCCGAACTGGGCCGCGCCGCCGCCGACGGGCGCGCCGCCGTGCTGTCCGCCGTGGACGGTGACCGTTACCTGGCCCTGCTGGCCGACCTCGACGCGTTCCTGGCCGACCCGCCGTGGACCCCCAAGGCCGACCGCCCCGCCGCGCTCGAGCTGCGCAAGCCGGTGCGCAAGGCGTGGCAGGCCCTCGCCGACTCGGTCGACGCGGTGGGCGAGGCCGCGGCGGGAACCGACCGCGACACCGCGCTGCACCAGGCGCGCAAGGACGCCAAGAAGGCCCGCTACACCGCCGAGGCGGTCGCCCCCGTGTTCGGCGGCAAGCTCGAGGCGTGGCGCGACCGGGTGAAGGCCGCCCAGACCGCGCTGGGCACCCACCAGGACGCGGTGGTCGCCAAGGCGGCGCTGCGCGACCTCGGGGTGCGGGCGCACCTCGACGGCGACAACGGCTTCACCTACGGGTTGCTGCACGCCCGCCAAGACGCCCGCGCCCACGCCGCCGAGGCGGAGTTCGCCAAGGCGTGGAAGCGGTTGCGCGGGTCGAAGGCGCCGCGCTGGCTGCGCTGAGCCGTCCGCCCCGCCGTTTTGCCCGCCGTCGCCGGGGGTATGTGAGGGGTGACCTGCCGTGTTCGGAAGGGGCCCTCGTGGATGACAGCACCTACGTCTTGTTCTTGGTCCTGGGCATAGCCCTGGTCCTGGTCGACGGCCAGATCATCTACCGCAGCGGGCTGCGGTACCTGTCGGACTCCTACGGCGAGGTGGAGTCGGCCCGCTCGATGGCCCGGCTGGTCTCGGTGCTGTTCCACTTCGCCGTGCTCGGCGTCGTGGCGCTGTTCTCCGCGATCGACTTCGGTGGCGACACCGTGCTGATGGCGATCGTGCGCAGGCTGGGCATCGTGCTCCTGCTCCTCGCCGTGGCGCACGGGCTCGCCATCAAGGTCCTCACCCGCATGCGCGACCGCCTCGACGCCGAGAACCTCACCAAGCAGCGCGCCGAGCACCGCCAGGACCACGCGGGCCCGATCGACGAGCCCACCCCGCCCGGGGGCGCGTTCGACATCGAGGCCATGGACCGCGCCAACGGCACCAGCGAGACCCGGTTGTCCCGGGCCCCCGGCGCCGAGCCGGGCCTGGACTCGGCACCTGCCCAGCCCGGCGGGGCCGCCGTGCCGCCCGGTGAGCAGGTCCCGGTCCAGGGGCGGCGCGTGCGCGCCCAGCCCGGCGGCGTGGTCGAGCCGGGGCCCCGCTGAGCGAGCGACCGCGGTCCGCCTCCCGGCGGGCCGCGGTTCCCCTTGTCGCCAGCGCGCTGTGCACCGCCCCCGGGGTCTACCTGGGGGCGACCGGCACCCACATCAGCCCACCGCTGGACGCGGCCCTGTTCGGCATCGCCGTCATCGGGGCCGCTTTCGTGCTGTCCTGGGTCGCCGAGGCGATCCAGCTCGACATCTCCCCGGGCCTGGCCATCTCGGTGCTGGCCCTGATCGCGGTGCTGCCCGAGTACGCCGTCGACTTCGTCTTCGCCTCCGAGGGCGGCCGCGCCTTCGCCGAGCACGGACCGTCCTGCCTGCCCCCGGACGCCGCCCCCGGGACCCAGTCCAGCTGCGGGCTGGCGCTGGCCAACATGACCGGCGCCAACCGGATCCTGGTCGGCGTCGGGTGGGCCGCGGTCGTGCTGCTGGCCGCGTGGCGGGTGCACCGCGACCGGCTCCGCGAGGAGGGCGCCGACCACCGCAAGGCGCGCAAGCCCTCCGAGACCGAGGTGTCGCTGCTGCGCACCGACGCCGTCCCGCTGGCGTTCCTGGCGGTCGCGACCCTGTACTCGCTCACCCTCCCGCTGCGGCACAGCATCACCTTCGTCGACGCCGCCGTGCTGGTCGGCATCTTCGTCCTCTACGCGATCCGGGTCGCCAAGGCGCCCGCGGGCGACCCCGACCTGGAGGGCGTCTCGGCGCTGCTCGGCGACCAGCCCAAGGTGCGCAGGCGGCTGGTGTGCGCCGGGCTGTTCGCCTTCGCCGCCGCGGTGATCCTGCTGGTGGCCGAGAACTTCGCGCACGCGCTGGTGGAGACCGGCACCGACATCGGCATCAGCCAGTTCTTCCTGGTGCAGTGGGTGGCCCCGCTGGCCTCGGAGGCCCCCGAGCTGCTGGTCGCCTGCCTCTACGCGTGGCGGCTCAAGACCACCGACGCGCTGGCCACCCTGGTGTCCTCCAAGGTCAACCAGTGGACGCTGCTGGTCGGCACGCTGCCGATCGTGTTCGCCGTCGCCGCCGGGTCCGCGTCCGGGCTGCCCATCGACGCCGCGCAGCGCGAGGAGCTGCTGCTCACCGCCGCGCAGTCGCTGTTCGCGGTGAGCCTGCTGCTGAGCCTGTCGATCACGGTGCGCGGCGCGCTGGTGCTGCTGGGCATGTTCGTCGCCCAGTTCGTGCTGGCCACCGTGCTGCCCGAGTCGGTCAAGGGCGTGGAGGTCGTGGCGCTGTCGGTGGTGTACATCGTGCTGGCCGTGCTGGTCGCGTTCCGCTCGCGCCGGCACGTGGTCTCGCTGCTGCGCGACGGCTACCGCACGCCCTACCGCGACCTGGCCGCCGCGGGGGAGCGCTGAGTCAGGGCGAGGTGACCACGTGCGGGGCCAGTGGACCGCTGGTGTCCACGTGCAGCCGGAAGGTGTCCCGCAGGCCGGTGACCTCCAGCGGGCGCAGCACCGCGCGGGTGGTGGCGACCAGCCGCAGGTCCACCGCCCGCACCCGGGCCAGGTCGCGCAGCTCCACCAGCACGGTCAGCCCCGCCGCCGCCAGGAAATCCACTTTGGACAGATCGACGACCAGCACCAGCAGGTCCGGGCTGTCCAGCGCGGCCCGCAGCGCGGTCCGGGTGGCGGGCGCGCTCAGCAGGTCGACCTCGCCGCGCACCTCGGCCAACACGGCCCACCTGCCGACCCGGGAGACGACCGTGGTGCTGGGCGCGCCGGGGAGTCGCGGTGCCGGGAAAGCGGGTGGCCAGGGGCGAGGAGCCATGTCGGCCTCGGTTCCGGGAGGTCGCGGAGAAAGTCCCCGAAGCATAGAGCACCTTTGCCGCCGGGCAACGACCTCGCGGGCGCTTCGCCCGAAGATCGCAGGGCGGGCGCGGTTGGCGGACCCCCAGCGGTGGTAGCCCGAAAGTGGGCGGTGACCTTCGAGGAGGACCCATGCTGCGCAGATTCGGCCAACTTGCCTGGTGCGCGCTGGCGTGCCTGCTCACTTTCGTGTCGATCGCGGCGGGGGTGCTGTTGTTGCGGTCGTGGACCCTCGTGTTCCTCACCGTGACGGCGACCTGCCTCGGACTGGCCACCGCGGCGGTGCTCGCCGAACGCGGCCGGGCCCCCGGCAGGCTGCCGACCATCGCGGCCTACCTGACCGCGCTGGTCGGCATCGCCGGGCTGTGCCTGCTCGTCGAGTGGGTCGCCTTCGCGCTGCTCGCCTGGTTCGCGGCCACCGCGGTACCGCTGTTCGGCAACCGGCTCATGAGCACTCCCCTGCTGTGCGCGCGCTGGGCGTCGAGCCTCGAGGCGCTGCGCGCGGCCGACACCCCGCAGCAGGCGGCGGCCATCCTGCGCGAGCGCGCCCGCTGCCTCGATGAACTGGAACGCCGCGACCCGGAGGGTTTCCAGCGCTGGTTGGCCACCCCTGACACCGACCCGGCCACCGTGCTCCGGCCCCGCGAGGGCTCGGCCTGACCCCAGGCCCAGCCGCGCGTACCCCGGTCTGACCGGCCGTGGCGGTGCTTCGCTGCGATAGTGGGCGGGTCAGCTTCCCGCGACGAGGGGATCACCCCGTGCCCAACTGCCTGGTCATCGGCGCTCGCGGCTACATCGGCACCCGCCTGGTCGACGCGCTGGTCGAGGCCGGGCACGAGGTCCGCGTCCTGGTCCGCGCCGCGGACGGCGTCCGCCCCGGCGTCGACATCGTCGAGGCCGACGCGGGCGACCCGACCGCGCTGGCCACCGCCATGTCCGAAGTGGACACCGCGTACCACCTCGTGCACTCCATGTCCGGCCCGGACTTCGTCAGCACCGACGACCGCATCGCGCACGCGGTCGCCACCGCGGCCGCCGACGCGCACATCCGCCAACTCGTCTACCTCGGCGGCCCCCGCCCCCACGACGACGACGTCTCCGACCACCTCGCCTCCCGCGCCTCGGTCGGCGACATCTTCCTCAACGCCCCCACCCCGGCCCTGGTGCTGCAGGCGTCCATGGTCATCGGCGCCGGTTCAGCCAGCTTCGAACTGCTCAACCGGGCCGCCCGCAGCGCCCCGTTCGTGCTGCGCCCGGCCTACCTGGACAACCGCAGCAGACCCATCGCCGTCCGCGACGTCCTGCACTACCTGGTGGACGCCGCCAAGGGCGCCCCGGTCAACGCCGTCGCCGACATCGCGGGCCCGGACACCATGACCTACCTGCAACTGATCCAGCGCTGCGCCCGCCTCTCCGGACTCCCGTGGCGCCTCCCGATCCCGGTAGCCGTCCTGCCCGCGGGACCCGCCGCCCTGGCCGCCAGCGCGCTGAGCCCACTGTCCGCCCCACTCGTCCGCGCGCTGCTCGACTCCCTCCGCCACGACCTGGTCCCCGACGCTGTACTGCCGCCACCCCCCGGCGGTGCCACCAGTGTCGACCGCGCCCTGCGGGAGGCCCTCGGCATCCCCGACCCCCAAGGCCCACCCACCACCGGCCTCCTGCGCGACCACAAGGCCACCACCGTCCGCGCCACCACCGACGCGCTCTGGCGCGAGATCACCAACATCGGCGGCCCCCACGGCTGGCACACCATCCCCGGCGTCTGGACCCTGCGCGGAGCACTGGACCACGCACTCGGCGGAGTCGGCCTGCACAAGGGCAGGCCAGACCACCTGAACGCGGGAGACGTGGTCGACACCTGGAGCGTGGTCAAGCGCGACGACACCGACCACGTGCTCCTACTACGAGCCGACATGCGCCTACCGGGAACGGCCTGGCTGGAACTGCGCGCGGTACCGGGGGACCGACCGGAAGAGTGCCGGTACGAGCAGACGGTGCTGTTCGAACCGAGCGGATTGGCGGGCAAGCTCTACTGGTACGCCCAGAAACCAGCACACGACATCGTCTTCGCCTTGATGCTCCAAGGCACTGCCAGAGCCGCGGAAAACCTCTAGCCGCTCCAACCCGCGCTCTGGACCTGCTTTATCTCCATCTTTATCTCTATCCCTTATCTCTAATCCCTAATTTCTACATACCGAGCCCGCTGGTACGCAACGCCCGTTACGTTTGTGCTCGATTGGGTGGACTGCCTTCGTGTGGGGGGAGGCGACCGCTAAACTTGCCTCAGTGGTGGGGATGCCCTTCTCCCCACGCTTTTTCCCCACGCGGTCGCCTAGGGGCCCCGCGCGAAGGCAGTCCACCCAATCGAGCCCCGCTCTTACTTGGGTAGCTCGTGGGGTGTGCCGCACGCCGACCTACGGTCGACCTGCATGGTGGCTCATCGCTGGGGTTGCCCGAGGAAAAGATGAGGGGCTCGATCTAGTGAACTCGCTTCGTGTGGGGCCCCTAGAGCACCGCGGTGGAGAGAAAAGGGCAGGGTAAGGGCATCCCCACCCACGGTAAGTTTAGCGGC
Organism: Actinokineospora sp. NBRC 105648; assembly: GCF_030269645.1. GTDB lineage: Bacteria > Actinomycetota > Actinomycetes > Mycobacteriales > Pseudonocardiaceae > Actinokineospora. Next base: position 62,212 of record NZ_BSTR01000010.1, read on the forward strand.
ACTCTCCCCCCACACGAAGCGAGTCCACTAGATCGAGCATCCGTAACGGGCGTTGCTTTCCAGCGGGGTCGGCCTATCCGCTGCGGTTTGCTGGGGGATGGGATTCTCTTGGGTGTCAGTGGGATCGGCCTGTCCGCTGCGGTTTGCTGGTGGACGGGATTCACTTGGGTTCTAGCGGGGGAGGGGTCTTCAGTTGCGGTCTCGTGGTGGGCGGGTGGTTGGGTGGGGTTGTCGGTCGGGTGTGGCGAGACTTGCACTTTCCAGGGCCGGGGTGGCTTGCCTTCCGGCGGAGGTGGGCTTTGTCGCCTGTCAGCGGGGTCGGTTCGCACGTGTCCCCGCTGATCGGTCCCACGATGCGAAGATCCACTAGAGGTTCACCCCGTGCTCTCGGCGGGAGCGGGGTGGGTCCGGTTGAATGATCGTCGGAACACTCCCGGCGAAAGGGTCCCTGTGGACGACCGATTGGCCGCGTTGGCTGCCGCGCACGGTGTTGCCGTGTCGTACGAGAACGGTGAGCGGCGACAGGTCGAGGTGGATCCGGCGGTGGTCTCGGCGATCTTGGCGCAGTTGGGTGCCGAGTCTGTGCCCGTGGCCGCCGTGCCCAGTGTTGTTCGGCAGGGGGCGCGGGTCGAGGTCGGTCGTGGGGAGGTGGTGCTGGAGGACGGTGGTGTGGTCGCTGTCGACGGCGTGCTGCCCGATCTCCCGCTCGGCTGGCACCGGCTCCGGGTGGGGGAGCGGGAGACGTCCTTGGCCGTGGCGCCGGTGCAGGTGCCGACGGTGCCGCGCACGTGGGGGTGGATGACTCAGCTCTACGCCCTGCACAGCCCGGATTCCTGGGGGATCGGCGACTACGCCGACCTGCGTGCGTTCGTCACCGCTGCCGCTCGCGATGAGACCGGTGCGGTGCTGGTCAGTCCGGTCGCGGCCGGGGCACTGACACATCCGGTGCGGAAATCGCCGTACTCGCCGTCCAGTCGTCGGTTCCTGAACCCGTTGCACCTGGCTGTCGCCGAGACCGCCGAGTTCCGAGCGGCTGACGCCGACGTCCGGCGGCGGGTGCTGGACCTGCGGCCGGAGCTCGGTGCGCAGATCGACCACGACGCGGTGTGGCGGGCCAAGACTGCCGCGTTCGACCTGCTCGGGCCACAGTTGCCCGATCTCGCCGCGCTCGATCCGGCGCTGCTGGACTTCGCCACCTTCAGTGCGCTCGCCGAGGTCCACGGGCCGGATTGGCGTTCGTGGCCGCTCGACCTCCGTCACCCCTCCGGTCCACAGGTGGCTGCCGCGCGTCGGGAGCTGGCGTCGAGGGTCGCGTTCCACGCCTGGCTCCAGCTTCGCAGCGCCGAGCAGCTCGGTGCGGTCCGAGCGGCGGCGGCTGATCTGGCGGTCGGTGTGATCCACGATCTCCCGGTCGGGGTCGACCCGGGCGGTGCTGACGCGTGGTCGCTGCAGGATGTGCTGGCCTCGCAGGTCACCGTGGGGGCGCCGCCGGACGCGTTCAGCCCGCTCGGCCAGGACTGGGTGCTGCCGCCGTTCCACCCCGGGCGGTTGGCCGAGCACGGCTACCTGCCCTTCCGCGACATGATCCGTGCGGTGCTCGCGCATGGCGACGGCATCCGGGTCGACCACGTCGCGGGACTGTGGCGGCTCTGGTGGATCCCGCCGGGCGAGACGGCCGACCGGGGTACCTACGTGCACTACGACGCCGAGGCCATGCTCGGCGTGCTCGCCCTGGAGGCCCACCGCGCGGGCGCTGCCGTGATCGGTGAGGACTTGGGCACTGTGCCGGACTACGTCACCGACACGCTCCAAGAACGTGGTGTGCTCAGCTGCGCGGTCGCCTGGTTCCAGCGCGACAAGGACGGTGAACCGCTGCCCCCCGACCGCTATCCGGCGCAGGCGGCAGCCAGCATCTCGACCCACGACCTGCCCACAGCGCCCGGCTTCTTCGCCGACGAGCACGTGCGCGCGCGTGCGGAGCGGGGTCTGCTCACGGACGCCGATGCCGAGTACCGCAACGCGGCGAAGGAACGTACGGCGATCCTGCGGATGCTCACCGACGAGGGGTTGCTGGGCCCGGACCCGACCGTCGACGAGATCGTCCTGGCCCTGCACGCCATGCTGGCCAAGACGCCGTGTGCCCTGGTCTTCGCCTCGCCCTACGACCTGGTGGGTGAGGTGCGGCAGCCGAACCTGCCCGGCACGGTCGACCAGTACCCCAACTGGCGGCTCCCGCTACCGGTCACCGTCGAGGAGCTGTTCGCCCGCCCGGCCGTGCGCTCAGCCGTCGCCCTGCTCCGACGGCGCTGAGGGCGACCGCGCGGCCCGGCTGCCGCCTGCTACTTGACCGCGTCCTCCAGCTCCGGAACGGGACTCACGCCGTGCTCCTCGAGCAGCGCGGTGTAGATCGGGTTCGGGTCGTTCTCCGGCACGGTGTCCTGCTTCCCTCAGGCTGTCTTGACTAGCCAGGTGTAGCCATTCCGCGCGGGGCTCACACCTGGAATCGCCGGACAGTTGCCGGTTCGCAATACACCGATAGAGTGATCTCAGGTGACCTGGAGCAGGTCCAGGTAGCCGGTGCTCGCCTGCCACAGGGCGTCCGCCACCGGTTCCAACTTACCTGGGCGCCAGCGCCGGTCGGTGTACTCGGCGTTCCGGTCCCGGAGGCCGCGCAGGCTCACCGCCAGCTCGTCGGCCAGCCGCGCGCGCAGCTCCTCCGCGCTCGGCTCGGCCACCCGAACGGACTCACCATCACCTGCGGCGATCGCTGTGAGTGACATCTCCTCGACGCCGCCCGCCGCCGACCACACCAGCGCGGGCCGGTGCAGCACGTGGTTCCACACCGGTGCGCGCGCCGACCGCCAGTACGGCGTGACCGGCGTCTGCGGGAGGCGGGCCGCCGCCGCCCAGTGCCGCGCGCCGGACGGCTCGGTGCGCCACGGCACCTCGGGCAGGTCGACCACCAGGGCCACCGGGATCTCGTCCAGGTCGGCGGCCTTCCCGAGGACCTCGCCCGCCACCCACAGCGCCGACACCCGCAGCGGGAAGATCGACGCGGGCCGGGTCGCCATCTCGGCGCAGGTCTCGGCGAGGCTCTGCACGTGGTGCACGGCACGGGTCCACTTCACCCGCCCATCCTGCCGCACCACCCCGGCCCTCACCGTCCGCGACTGGTCGTTGACGGTCCGGCGTGAACGGACGTACGTTTGGATCAAGGTTGGTGCCCAGCGCGACGAGGGGATCAGATGACCGCGGCCGACGAGCGAACCCGCCAGTACCCGTTCAACAAGCAGGAGGGCCTCGACCTGGACCCCGCCTACCGGGCGGCCCGCGAGACGCCCGGCATGATCCGGGTCCAGATGCCCTTCGGTGAACCCGCCTGGCTGGCCACCCGCTACGAGGACGCCCGCTTCGTGCTCGGCGACCGCCGCTTCAGCCGCGCGCTGGCCACCACCAGCGACGAGCCGCGCACCCAGTCCTACCAGCGCGCGGGCGGCATCCTGGCGATGGACCCGCCCGACCACACCCGGCTGCGGGTGCTGATCGCCAGCGCGTTCACCGTGCGTCGGGTGGAGAAGCTGCGCCCCCGGGTCCGCGAACTCGCCGAGGGCCTGCTGCGCGACATGGTCGCCGCGGGCGCGCCCGCCGACCTGGTCGACGCGTTCGCCCTGCCACTGCCCGTGCAGGTCATCTGCGAGCTGCTCGGCGTCCCGGCCGAGGACCGCCACCTGTTCCGCGCCTGGAGCGACGCGCTGCTGTCCACCTCCTCGCTCACCCTCGAGGAGTACCAGCGCAACGACTCCGAACTGCGCGCCTACATCGCGGGCCTGGTGGCGCTGCGCCGCGCCGAACCCGCCGACGACCTGATGAGCGCGCTGATCGCCGCGCGCGCCGAGGACGAGGACCGGCTCTCCGAGACCGAGCTGGTCGAGCTGTGCGTGGCGGTGCTGGTCGCCGGGCACGAGACCACCGCGACCCAGATCCCGAACTTCGCGCACGTCCTGCTGGCCAACCCCGACCGGCTCGCCCAGCTGCGCGCCGACCCCGGCCTGATCCCGGCCGCGGTCGAGGAGCTGCTGCGGTTCATCCCGCTCGGCGCCGGGTCGGCCTTCGCCCGCTACGCCACCGAGGACGTCCAGGTGGGCGAGGTGCTGGTCCGCGCGGGCGAACCGGTGCTCGCCGCGATCGGGTCAGCCAACCACGACGACGCCCGCTTCCCCGCCGCCGACACGCTCCGCTTCGACCGCGAGGAGACCTCCCACCTGGGCTTCGGCCACGGTGTGCACCACTGCCTCGGCGCCCCGCTTGCCCGGCTGGAGCTGCAAGAGGCGCTGCGCGCGCTGGTCACGCTCGACGGCCTGCGCGAGGCGTCGGAACCGGTGTGGAAGACCCAGATGCTGGTGCGCGGGCCGCGCAGCATGCCGGTGGCGTGGTGACCGCCCCGACCTGGACCGTGCACGTCGACAGCGGGCTGTGCATGGGATCGGGCATCTGCGCGGGCGCCAAGCCGGGCGTCTTCCGGCTCGACGGACCAGCCGCCGAGGCCGCGGTCGACCAGCTGGCCCCGGACGAGGCCGTCCTCGACGTCGCGGACATGTGCCCGGCCGGCGCCATCACGGTGCACGACGCCGAGGGCACCGAGATCGGCCCCCGGCCCTGACCCCGGCTCGGGTGGGCGGCCCGCCCACCCGAGCCGTCGGGCTCAGATCCGGCTGGACTCCAGCGGCGTCACCAGGATCGCCCGCGCGCCGACCTCCCACAGCTCGTCCATCACGAACGGCGCCCGGTCGCGCAGCACCAGGGAGCGCACGGCCACCCAGCCCTCCCGGGCCAGCGGCGAGACCGTCGGCGCCTCGATGCCCGGTGTCAGCGCGCACGCGGCCTCCTGGATCGCCACCGGGCAGTCGTAGTCGATCATCACGTACTGCCGGGCGATCAGCACGCCCTTGAGCCGCCGGTGCACCCGGTCTATCGCGGTCAGCGCCTCCTCGTCGAGAGCCTCGCGCGGGGCGTGGATCAACACCGCCTCCGAGCGCAGGATCGGCTCCCCGAACACCTCCAGACCCGAGTTGCGCAGGCTGGTGCCGGTCTCCACCACGTCGGCCACCGCGTCGGCGATGCCCAGCTGCACGGAGGTCTCCACCGCACCGTCGAGGCGGACGAGGTTGGCCGTGACGCCGTGCTCGGCCAGGTGCTTCGCCACCAGACCGGGGTAGCTGGTGGCCACCCGGCGACCGTCGAGGTCGCGCACGTCGGCCATCACGCCGGGGCGCGCGGCGAACCGGAAGGTCGACGCGGAGTAACCGAGCGGGAGGACCTCCTCGGCACCGGTGTCGGCGTCGATGAGCAGATCACGGCCGGTGATGCCCGCGTCCAGGGTGCCGGAGCCGACGTAGAGGGCGATGTCGCGCGGGCGCAGGAAGAAGAAGCGCACGTCGTTGCGGGTGTCGTCGATCATCAGCTCGCGGTTGCCGCGATGGACCCGGTACCCGGCAGCGGAGAGGAGCTGTTCGGAGGGGAGGCTGAGCGACCCCTTGTTGGGCACGGCGATCCGTAGCGTGGTCACGCGCTGGAATCTTGCCACAGGGGGGTGGCGGGTCGGTGTGTGATCCCGGCTGGGTCTTGCTCGTCTTTGTGTTGCCGTCTTCGTTGCCGGGGTTGCGAGCGGGGGCTCGATCTAGGACTTGCTTGAGCGCTGCCGTCTTCGTTGCCCGGGTTTCGAGCATGGCTCGATCTAGTGAACTCGCTTCGTGTGGGGCCCCTAAAGCACCGCGGTGGGAAAGAAGGGCGGGTGAAGGGCATTCCCACCACACGGCGAGTTTAGCGGTGCTCTCCCCCCACACGAAGCGAGTCCACTAGATCGAGCATCCGTAGCGGGGCCGGCGGTACCAGCGGGGTCGGCCTCTCCGCTGCGGTCTGGTGGGGGTGGGGTCTGCGCTGCGCTGCGCTGTGGTTGGTAGGTGGGTGGGGCAGGTGTGGTGGTGGGCGGGCTGCGGGGGGAGCTATGGGGTGGGGGGTGCGGATGGGGTGTTGACAAAATCTGTTTTTACGTACAAGGTTGTTTTTGCCATGAGAGATGTCTTGTACTTGGAGCAGATGGAGCAGGCCGAGGCACTGCTCAAGCCGGCGCGGGTTGAGGTGTTGCGGTTGTTGGCTGAGCCGCGTACCTGCTCGGAGGTCGCAGGCAGCCTTGGTCAGACCCCGCAGCGGGTCTACTACCACGTGAAGAAGCTGGTTGAGGTCGGGTTGGTCGTGCTGGTGGCCGAGCGGAAGGTCCGCGCGCTCACCGAGGGCGTCTACCAGGCGGCCGCTCGGTCTTACTGGGTCTCGCCCCGGTTGGTCGGCCGGGTCACCCCGCGCGGGGAGGAGCTCGTGTTGGGGTATCTGGTGGACCTCGCCGAGCAGGTGCAGGCGGATGTCGCCGCGCTTGACCGGGCCGCGTCCGAGTTGCCGTCGGTGGGGGTGTCCGGGGCGATCCGGTTGCCGCCCGAGCGTCGGGCCGAGTTCTTCGCCGAGCTCCAGACCACTCTGCAAGACCTGTTCACCCGCTACGGCGGTGCGGTGGGGGATCCCTTCGCGCTGGTCGTGGCCTGTTATCCGAAGGAGAACCCTGATGAGTGAGCCCTTGGTCCTCAAGGCCCGGATCGCCGCCCCGGTCGACCGGGTGCGTGCCGCGTTGACCGATCCGGTGGAGTTGCGCGGTTGGCTGGCCGAGCACGTCGAGGCGGGTGCCGACCGGTTCGAGTTCTGGGGGGTGTCCATCCCGGAGGGCGACGCGCCGCACCAGCGGTTGGTGTCGTGGGAGCCGTTGACCTTCACCTGGGACCTGGCCGGGGAGACGACCACGGTGAGCTTCGAGCTGGCGGCGGTGGGGGAGGAGACGTCGTTGACGTTGACCCAGAGCCACTTCGTCGGCTGGCCGGCGGCCGCGACGACCGAAGAGGGGGCGTTGGCGCTGGTGGGGACGTTCTGGGGGTTGGCGCTGGCCAACCTCGTGGAGCACATCGAGGGTCGCGCGCTGACCCCGCGCGTTGACCTGACCGGGTCGGACCTGTCGGCGACGATCGACATCGCGGCGTCGGCGGACCGGGTGTACCAGGCCCTGACCGACCAGGACGAGTTCGCGGCCTGGTTCGGCTACCAGGTGGGCATCGAGCCGCACGTCGGTGGCCGGTGGGCCATGGGCGGGTTCGAGAACAACCCGTCGCCCGCCCGGGTGGCGGTGGCGGAGCCGGGGCGGGCGTTCAGCCTGGACTTCGGGCCGGGGTACGGGGTGGCGTCCTGGGAGCTGGCGGAGTCCGACGGTCGGACCCGGCTCACCTTCGTGCAGAGCGGTTTCGGCGACAACCCGCCCTACAACGGCTGGCTGGGCTGGCTCAGCGGGTTCGCCGAGCTGCGCCGCTACCTGGAGCAGTCCGACTGGCGCTCCACCTGGGTCGACCTGGTTATCGCCTGACCCGCCGCGCGCGGGGGCACGCCGGTGGTTCGGGGTGCACCGCGGTGGTAGGGGACGCAGGTGGGCGGGTAGTGCCCGGGTGGCCTGAACGTCAAGGGCCACAGTGGAAGACGTAAGACCCGGCGAGGCCGGACACGCAGGGCGTAGGTCGCGTGTCCGGCCCGTACCCGTGGCCGACCCACCATTCGGGTGGCCCGGGGCCCGGAGCCGTCGGCCCGCTTGTGCAGGGGCCGTCCGCGCTCCGATCGGAGTGTTGCAGGGTGTCTATGACAATGCCGGAGCCCCGGCCCGCGCGCCCATCCCAAAGGCTCATAGTTTCGGGTTATGCACCATTCGCCCGATCGTCGGACCGGCTGACCCGGATGGGGGACGACAGGTGTCGGAGCGCGTTCCTACGACTGCGGCAGGTCAGGGCAGAACTGGGCCAGCGCGGCACCCCGGGCGGCGGTGATCTCCTCGGTCGAGGCCGCTCCCTCGGTCACCGCGGTCCAGGCGTCGATCGAGCCGCGGCTGAACTCCTGGGCCTCCAGCGAGTTCGCCGCCGCCACCGGGTCGTCGGCCACCTCGCCGGCGAAGTACAGGGCAAGGCCGAGCAGCGCGCCGTCCCAGCCCGGGCCGACGTACAGCGAGCCCGCCGCGCTGCCCGCCATCGCCAACGGCACCGTGTGGAGCAGGTCCAGCACGGTCTCCGCGCCCGCCGCGGTCAGCGTGACCTCGACGATGCTCGTCGGACCGCCGAACGTCACCCGCAGCCGCGTTGGCGGCTCGCAGTCGAGGATGTCGCCGCTCGCGTTGCCCTCCAGCTCGAAGGTGCCGCCCGCGCGCAGGTCGCCGCTGATCGGCAGGAACCAGCGGCGCAGCCGCTCGGGGTCGGTGAGCGCGTCCCACACCTCCGCCGGGTCGGCGTCGTAGCGGCGGCTCAGCCGCACCGCGACGGTGTCGCTGTCGGTCTCGGCGGCCACCCGCCGGATGGTGGCCGCGAGCTGGGTGACGATGTCGATCATGGGGTGTCCTTCTCGGTGGTCCGGGTCGTCCTGCGCTCGCGTCGGCCGCGGGCGAGCTCGGTGGCCAGCGCGTCGAGGCGCTGGTCCCAGAACCGGCGGAACTGGGCGAGCCAGTCGTCCACCGCGCGCAGCGCCGCCCCGTCGACCGAGTACAGCCTGCGGGTGCCCTGCGCGCGCACGGCCGTGAAGCCGTTCTCCCGCAACACCCGCAGGTGCTGCGACACCGCGGGCTGGGAGATGCCGAACTCGGCCCGCACGACCTCGGTGACCGCCCCCGCGGGCTGCTCGCCGTCGGCCAGCAGCTCCAGGATCCGGCGCCGCACCGGGTCGCCCAAGACGTCGAACGCGTGCACGGCGCCACTATGCCGGGCGCCACTTATATAAGTCAAGGCTGGTATGTCTACATCGGACTTCCGGGGTGACTGTCGTACCCCTGGCGTAGCTTCGGCGGCGCAACCCGAAGGGAGTTCAGTACAGTGCTGTTCAAGGTGGATCTGACGATGGACTGCGCCGACGCCGGGCGCATGGCCGAGTTCTACAAGCTGGCGATGGGCTACGTCGACGAACCGCCGCCCGCGCCGTTCGCCACGCGCGAGGAGTGGCTCGCCCAGTTCGACGACGACGAGGAGGACGGCGGCGGCGGCGCCTGGCTGCACGACCCCACCGGGGTCGCCCCGCGACTGTGCCTGCTGGAGGTCCCCGAACCCAAGACCGCCAAGAACCGCCTGCACATCGACCTGCGCGTCGCCCGGGGCGGCACGCCGGAGCAGCGCTGGGCCGCGATCACCGCCGAGGCCGACCGGCTGGTGGCGGCCGGGGCGAGCAGGCTCGCCGAGTTCACCGGCCACCACATCGTCCTGGCCGATCCGGAGGGCAACGAGTTCTGCCTCGGCGGGCAGTCCACAGTGGACTGATCGCGTCCGGACCCGGTCCCGCCGCCTGCGGCTACACTTGACGGCCATGCGGCTGTGCTGGGGGGCCTCGCGATGAGCCCACTGCTGACCTTCACCCGAACGGCGTCGGTCGGGCACACCGTGCTGGCCGTCTCGGGTGAGGTCGACATGTCCAGCGCCCACCTGTTCGACCGGGCTTTGGCCGACGCGGTGGGGGAGCGCGCCGGGCCCGTCGTCGTGGTCGACCTCGGCGCGGTCCGCTTCCTCAGCGCGGTGGGCGTGGACGTCCTGGTCAACGCGCACTGCCGCGCCCGGGACGCCGGTCTGGAACTGCTGGTGGTCGCGCCCGAGGGCTCGCCCGCGCACCGCACGGTCACCCTCGCGGGCTTGGGCGCCCTGGTCGACCTGCGCCCGTCGATCCACGCCGCACTGTCCCAAGACACCTGACGCGGGCCCCGGCGTCGTCGCGGGTCACGCCGGGCGGGTCAGCCAGGCCGCGATGTCGTGGAGCCGAGCCGCGCCCGCCCCGTCGCGGGCCGTGCCCAGCACGATCCGGTCCGGACGGATGAGTGCCGCGACAACACCGGCCCCGCGCAGCCACCCGGCGAACCGCGAGTCCAGGTCCACCACCACCGGGTGCGCGCCGAGCCGGTCATCGGACCAGCCCCCGGCGGTGCGCCACTGCGGGCAGACGGTCCCCGCCAGCGGTGACCGCAGGACCAGCCGCCCGGGGCGCAACCGCGGCGAGGACATCCGCAGGGCCGCCGCGGACACCCCCGGCACCCGCGCCGCGCCGCGCACCACCGACCGGCGCAGCGGCGCGGCGCGGCCCCCGGTCAGCGCCCAGCCGACGGCCATCGCCCCGCGGATCGTGCTGGTGACGTGCGGGAGCCGCTCGGCCTGGTAGGTGTCGAGCAGCCAGTCCGGCGCGCCCCGCGCCACCAGGTCGAGCTTCCAGGCCAGGTTGTGCGCGTCGCGCAGGCCCGCGCCCAGGCCCTGCCCGATGAACGGTGGCGTCTCGTGCGCGGCGTCCCCGAGGAGGAACACGTTGCCCGCGCGCCAACGCCGCGCCGTGCGAGCGCGGAAGGTGTAGGTGGCGACGCGCAGGACCGCGAGGTCGTCGAACGAGACCTCGCCCAGCCAGGGGCGCAGCAGGGCCCGCGGGTCGGGGGACTCGCCGTCGGCCACCCGGAACTCCCACCGGTAGCGCGTGCCGGTGACCCGCATGAACGTGGTGGCCCGGACCGGGTCGCAGACCTGGTGCACGCCGTCCCACACCGGTAACCGGGCGGGCGCCTCGACGTCGACGACCAGCCACGTCTCGGGCTTGCCGAGCTCGCGGGTGCCGATCCCGAGCCGCTCGCGCAGCGCGCTGTCGGCGCCGTCGCAGGCCAGCACGACATCGGCGGTGATCGGACCGGACGTCGTGTGCACGGTGCGCCCGGACACCCCTGTGACGGTCGTGCCCAGGCGCAGGTCGCCGTCGATCTCGGTGCGCAGCAGGCGTTCCAGGGCGGGTTGGTCGAACATGGACGCCTCCGGGTGCCCGCCGGGACCCACCACCGCGTCGCGCCGGAACTCCGCGAGCGCACGAGTTTCGGCGTCGACCAGGCGCAGCCCCGGCATCGCTCGGCTGACCGCGCGGAACCGCCCCACCACGCCCGCGTCCTGGAGCACCCGCAGCACTTCGCCGTCCAGGTGCACCGCCCGCGGCAGCGGATAGGCCACCTCGTGCCGTTCCGCGACGACGACGCGGAACCCCCTGCGCCGCAACAACAACGCGGCGGTCAGCCCGACCGGTCCAGCCCCGACGATCACGACGTCTCGCACCCCGCCACTGTGCCACCCCGGGCTGGTGCGCACCGGTTCAATACCATGTGTAATTAAAATCTAGTAATTATAGAGTCATCTCACTATAAGCTATCAAGATAATGTTTGGTTGCTGGATATGGCGGCGGTGCGCTACTTGGGGGAGGGAGCGTGACCTTTAGGTAGAAAAGCGCCTGGAGGGGACGGGGCCGGTTCAGGCGAAACGGGGTCTCATGCCGGGGCAGTGCTATCGGACTAGCCGGGATCCGGGGCGGGGGAGTGGTGGGTGTTGTTGGCCATGACGCGACCCAGTACCAGCACGACGAGTCCCGCGACCACCACGCTGAGCAGGCCCACCCGCAGGCTGACCGCGTCGGCGACCACCCCCACCAGCGGTGGCGACGCCAGGCTGCCGATCCGCAGCATCCAGCTCACCACCGTCAACCCCACCCCCGACGGCAGTCCCGGCAGCTCGTCCGCGCTGTGCATCGCCGCCGGGATCAACGTCGCCACGCCCAGCCCGGCGAGCGCGAAGCCGACCAGCGTGGTCCACACGGCGGGCACCGCTAAGGCGAACCCGAGGCCCACCGCCGTCAGCGCGCCACCCGCGCGGACGACCGGGCGTTGGCCGTACCGGTCGATCACCCGGTCGCCGAGCAGCCTGCCCGCAGTCATGGCCACCTGCAGGGAGACGAACGCCAACCCGGCCGTCGCCGCCCCCGCGCCCAGCGAGCCCGACAGGTACACCGCGCCCCACGACGAACCCGCGTCCTCGACCAGCGCCCCGCACGCGGCCAGCACGCCGAAGGCGACCAGCAACCGCACGGTGGGCCCACGGAAGCGCCGCGCCACCGTGACCGGCGCCTCCTCCTGGACCCGCTCGGTGTCGTCGTCGCCGGGCAGCATGAAGCGGTAGCACACCAGCGCCACCACGCTGAACAGCGCGGACGAGGCGAGCATGTGCCAGCCCAACGGCACCGACAGCCCGGCCGCCGCCGAACCCATCAGTCCACCCGCGACCGCGCCGATGCTCCACACACCGTGAAACGAGTTCACAATGGATCGGCCGTAGCGGCGCTGCACCCGCAGCCCGTGGGTGTTCTGCGCCACGTCGATCACCGAGTCCAGCGCGCCCGCCACCAGCATCACCGCGGCGAACGTGAGCCAGTTTCCGGCCAGCGCCACCGCCGCCAGCGCGACCGCCAGCACCACGATGCCCAGCGCGGCCACCCGCGACGAGCGGAACCGGTTGATCAGCGCGGGCGCGAACAGCCCCGCCACCAGCGCGCCGAGCGGGAACGCCGCCAACGCCGTGCCCAGCGCGGCGTTGCCCAGCCCCAGACTCGCCTTGATCTCCGGGAAGCGCGGCACCACGTTGGCGAAGAGCGCCCCGTTGGTCAGGAACACCCCCGCCACGGCGAACCGCGCCCGGGTGTCCGCTGTGGTCTGGGAGGGCATGGCGATTGAGCCTACCCAGCGAAACCGACGCCCCGGACCGCCACCGTCAGTGGCCCTTGTCGATCATGGACTGCCCGATCGGGTGGAATCGCCCGTTGGGGGTTGGCCCGGGGTGCCGCGCACTGGTTGCCTTTCGGCGTCCATGAGGTCGTCGGGGGGCACTGGGCCCCAGAGAGGTACCGGTGCGCGCGATGCAGCCCTTCCAGCTGCCGGAGTTCTACACGCCCTACCCGGCCAGGCTGAACCCGAACCTGGAGGGCGCGCGCACGCACAGCAAGGCGTGGGCGCGCGACCTGGAGATGATCGACGTCGCGCAGCACGGCACCGTCATCTGGACCGAGCAGGACCTCGACGCGCACGACTACGCGCTGCTGTGCGCCTACACCCACCCCGACTGCGACGGCCCCGAGCTGGACCTGATCACCGACTGGTACGTGTGGGTCTTCTACTTCGACGACCACTTCCTCGAGCTGTTCAAGCGCACCCGCGACATCACCGGCGCCCGCGCCTACCTCGACCGGCTGCGCCTGTTCATGCCGGTCGACGGCGTGATCACCGACACCCCGACCAACCCGGTCGAGGCGGGCCTGGCCGACCTGTGGGCGCGCACCACCCCGGCCATGTCGGCCGACTGGCGCCGCCGGTTCGTCGAGAGCACCCGCAACCTGCTCGACGAGTCGCTCTGGGAGCTGGCCAACATCAACGCGGGCAGGCTCGCCAACCCGCTGGAGTACATCGAGATGCGCCGCAAGGTCGGCGGCGCGCCCTGGTCGGCGAACCTGGTCGAGCACGCCGCGGGCGCCGAGGTGCCCGCGGTGATCTCGGCCAGCCGCCCGCTGCACGTGCTGCGCGACACCTTCTCCGACGCGGTGCACCTGCGCAACGACCTGTTCTCCTACGAGCGCGAGGTCCTCGACGAGGGCGAGCTCAGCAACGGCGTGCTGGTGTTCGAGAAGTTCCTCGACGTGGGCACCCAGGAGGCCGCCGAGGCGGTCAACGACCTGCTCACCTCGCGGCTGCACCAGTTCGAGCACACCGTGTTCGCCGAGCTGCCGCCGCTGTTCGCCGAGCACGGCCTCGACCCGGCGGGCCAGGCCGCGGTGCTCGCCTACGTCAAGGGCCTGCAGGACTGGCAGTCCGGCGGCCACGAGTGGCACCTGCGCTCCAGCCGCTACATGAACGGCGGCGGCGCCGCGGGCACCGGCGTGCTCGGCGGCCCGCTGGGCCTGGGCACCTCGGCGGCGCGCATCATCCCGTCGCTGCTCGCCACCCACCGGCAGCGGTCCCGCTCGTTCACCCACGTCCCGTTCGAGCAGGTCGGCGCGGTCCGCAAGCCCGACCTGCGGATGCCGTTCCCGCTGCGCACGAACCCGCACCGCGACGCCGCCCGCGAGCGGATCGTCGACTGGTCGCGCCAGGTCGGCATCCTCGACGAGCTGCCGGGCCTCTGGGACGAGGAGAAGCTGCGCGCCTACGACCTGCCGCTGTGCGCGGCGGGCATCCACCCGGACGCCTCCGCCGACCAGCTCGACATCACCTCCGGCTGGCTCACCTGGGGCACCTACGGCGACGACTACTACCCGCTGGTGTTCGGCCGCACCGGCGACCTCACCGGCGCCAAGCTGCTCACCGAGCGGTTCTCCCAGCTGATGCCGATCGACGACGAACCCACCCCGGTCCCGGCCAACGCCCTCGAACGCGGCCTGCAGGACCTGTGGCAGCGCACCACGGCGCCGATGCCCGCCGACGCGCGCCGCACGTTCCGCGCGGCGATCGAGGTGATGGCCGAGAGCTGGCTGTGGGAGCTGGCCAACCAGTACCAGAACCGCATCCCGGACCCGGTCGACTACATCGAGATGCGCAGGCAGACCTTCGGCTCGGACCTGACCATGGCGCTGTCCCGGCTCGGCCACGGCCGCACGGTGCCGCCGGAGATCTACCGCAACCGCACGATCCAGGCCATGGAGAACGCCGCCATGGACTACGCCTGCCTGATCAACGACGTGTACTCCTACCAGAAGGAGATCCAGTTCGAGGGGGAGATCCACAACCTGGTCCTGGTCGTGCAGAACTTCTTCGACACCGACGTCGACACCGCGATGCGCATCGTCGGTGACCTGATGGAGGGCCGGATGCGGGAGTTCGAGCACGTCGTGGCCGTCGGGCTGCCGGCGCTGTTCGAGGACTACGACCTCGACGCCCCCGCCCGCGAGACGCTCACCGGCTACGCCGAGGAGCTCAAGAACTGGCTCTCGGGCATCCTCGAGTGGCACGACAAATGCCTCCGCTACGACGAGCCGCACCTGATCAAGCACTTCCCGGAGAGCCCCGGCGCCCCGCAGAACCCGACCCGCCTCCTGCGCGGCCCCAGTGGCCTGGGCACGGCGGCGGCCCGTGTCCTGCCCGCGCGCGGCACCTCGAAGGTCGCCTCGGTCGGCTAGTGCGCCCAGCCCGGTGCCGCCTCGTCGGGGCACCGGGCTGACTCGTCCCTTGCCCCGCCGCGCGGTGCGCCCCGTCCTCTTGGCACCGCCGTCCCATCCGGCCTCGACGGCTTAGACCTGGTCTCAAGACTTGAGGGTGCGTCACTGCGTAACCTGCCGGTCCTGGTCGTCGATCGTGGGCAGTCGTGGCGAAGACGACGCGGCAGCGGCGGGTCGAAGACCGGCTCTAGGCCCGCCGCTCGGTGGTCTGGGCCATCGGGCTGATCGGGATCTTCTACCTGTTCACCCTGGTGCTCGGCTACGGCGCGGGCGCCATCGTCGGCCCGGACGCCATCCGCAACGCCCCCGGCAAGGCCAACTCGGCCGCGCCGCTGCTGGGGGGGGCGAGCTGACCGGCCGCAGCCCCACTGACCGGGGTAAAGCCGGCTCCAAGTACCACGTTCTGTGCGACGCGAACGGGCTACCGCCGCACATCATGTTGTCGGCGGCGAACACCCACGACAGCATGCTGTTCGAGCCGCTGCTGGACGCGAACCCGACCGTGCGCGGCCACCACGGTCGGGCGGGCCGGCCACGATGCCGACCGGACAGGCTGCACGCCGACAAGGGCTACGACTACCGCCGCTGCCGCCGCTACCTGACCCGCCGCGGTATCAAGGTCCGTATCGCCCGGCGCGGGATTGAGGGCAAGTCCCGCCTCGGCCGGGTTCGCTGGGTCGTCGAACGCGCCATCTCCTGGCTGCTGCGGTTCACACGCCTCGGGCTGCGCTACGACCGGACCGAACGCACCACGCCGGCGCCACTCACGCTGGCCTGCACCGTGATCAACCTCCGCCGGCCCGGCACCATCGACGGGGATGAACGAGCACTCTCGTCGGGAAGTGATCAGCCATCGGTGGGGCCGCCTCTTCAGAGGCGTTCGACGCGATCGGCCTGCGGGCCCCGGTCGCTCTGACGCACTGTGTACCGGACCCGGTCACCCTTCTGCAGCGGCTCCGACCCCATGATCACGGACGCGTGGGCGAAGAGATCGTCGCCGCCTGCGTCCGGGGTGATGAAGCCGAAGCCGCGGTCGCCGTCGTAGCGCGCGACGACGCCCTCGCCGCCTCGTACGGGCACGTCCCGCGCGGCCGGCCCAGCGGCAGCGGCAGGTGCCGACCCCTGCGGCGCCGTCTCGGGCTCGGCGCCCCGGACCAGGTGCACGTCGCGGGCCTGCGGGCCCTTGTCTCCACTAGCCACCTCGTAGGCGACGCGGTCGCCCTCCGCGAGCCACGTCAGCCCCTCGGCCAGGGCTCGGGCGTGAACGAAGACGTCCCCGGTGCCGGAGTCGGGGTTGATGAAACCGAAGCCCTTGTCCTCGTCGTACCAGGCCACCGTGCCGTCGGCACCGTCCGCGCCACCAGCCGCAGCGGGTGAGCCGGCCCCTGCTCCCAGCGGGATCACGTGCCCGGCCTGCGGGCCGCGCTCGCCTTCGACGACCAGGAAGGCCACCCGCTGCCCCTCGGTGACCACGCCGCCGGTCACGATGGCGGAGCTGTGCACGAAGACGTCGGCGCCGCCGCCGTCCGGCGACGCGAAGCCGTACCCCTTGCCCGGCTCGTACCAGTTGACGGTGCCGAGTAGGCCCACGGCGCTGCCGGTGACCGCATCGGCGGTGACGCGAACGCGCAGCGCTTGGGGCCCGCGGTCGTTCTCGCCGACCTCGAACACGACGGCCTGACCCTCGCGGAGCAGTCTCGCGCCGCCGTCCTCGACGATCTCGGAGGCGTGCACGAACACGTCCGGCGAGCCGTCCTCGGGCGCGAGGAAGCCGAAACCCCGTTCGGCGTCGAACCAACGGACGGTCCCTTGCGGCATCACAGGCTCCAGGTCGAGAGGGCGGGCACTGGCCCCCAGTCTCTCTGACGGACTTCCGGTCCGTCGCGCCGGGCCCACAGGCGGGCGGTGCGGAGCCAGGGGCGGGCCGTTGGTTCACCTGGCGACACGCCGAGTTTTGAGACCAGGTCTTAGTCCGCTCGGCCGAATCCTCCCAGGTGTGGCGGATTCGCGGCGTCCGCGTGGCACACTGCCTCGTTGTGTGGACATCGGTGGGCTGGCGCGCGCGGTACCGGCGGGTGGTGCGGTCGTCCTTCGCGACCGTGCCGTTCTACCGGGAGCGGTGGGCGCTGTCCGGTCGCACGGACCCGGTCGTGGTCAGTGGGCGGTTCGGCGACGACGGCGGGGCCGTGCCGGTCGCGCGGATAGCCGGACGGCTGCCCGAGCTGGTGCCGCTCGCCGGTGGCCGCGCCGACGTGGATCCGGTGCGCGGACTCGGAACCGTGCTGCGCCCGCCCGCGGGCAGCCTCGTCGTCATGGTCGGCGCACTGCCCCCGATGGACCTCCCGGAAGGAGTGCGCTGCGCCGTGGTGGAGCCGTCCGAGGAGTCCGTTGTGGACTTCACCGCCCCCTCCGTGATCGCCGTCGGCGCCCCGAAAGACCTGGCACGCCTGGCCAACGCGCTCCCCGAGCACGTCCGGCAGGTGCCCCTGGTCGCCATCGACGAACTCGCCGACGTGGACACTGGGCTCATCGCCGACGACGTCCTGGGCATCCTCGGTGACCGCCGCGACTGCGGTCAGTGGCACCTGGACTGGCAGCGCGTCTACGCCCGGGCGACACCGCTGGGACTCGCGTTCACCTTGCTGCGCCAGCAGTCCCCGCGCTTGGTCGACGTGGTGCCGGTCGAAGGTGCCCGCGGTGCCGTCGCGTCCTGCCCGCGGCACGGTTCCCCGGTGATCGTGCCATGAGGACGGAGATCTTCGACCCGCGCACCGACCCGGAACCCGCCTACTGGCAGGCATTGCGCCGCACCGCCGGGCTGCGCGCGGACTGGGACTGGCGGGTGCTCGCCGCGCAGGCCTGGGGAGCGCGCACGATCCAGCTGATCACCGTGCTGCTCGACGGCGACGAGCCGGTCGGCGTGGTCAACGCCGCGTGGCTCGGGGCGCCGTTGCACCGGTATTCCTTCAACGCCGCCGGATCCCGGCCGTGGCTGGGCGCGGTGCACGTGCGCGGGCCGGGAACCGGTGCCGTGCCGGGCTGGTGGCTCGCCGACGGTGTGCCGATCACCGTGCTCACCACCGCCTACGCCCGCGCGATGCGCCGCGAGCTCGGTCCGGGCTGCCTGGCCCTCGTGCTGCGCCAGGTCACTGCCGCGCAGGCCGCCACCGTCGGCCGCGCTCGCGTCGTGCGGCCCACCGAACCGGTGTGGACACTGCCGGTGCACCGCTGGGGCGGCACCGAGGAGTGGCTGATGTCGTTGAGCCGCAGTCGGCGCAGCAACATGCGGGCGATCTACCGCAAGGTCGCCGAGAACGAACGGCTGGAGATCGTGCGGCACACCGCGACCACCGAGGTCGACGAGGTGCGCGTCATCGAGGCCATGCGCTGGAACGACGACAAGTACGGCGGCAAGCTCATCCCGCGGGTGCGGATCTTGAGCGCCTACCTGCGCGAGCTGCTGGCCCAGCCGGACGTGCACTCCTACAGCTACCTCGACCGCGAGAACGGGCAGCTGATCGCCTTCGGCATGGTGTTCGACCACCCGACCGTGCCGATCGTCCGGTCCTGGACGCAGCGCCCGCTCGAGCAGGGCGGTGCGAAGTACCTGTACTTCTACCACCTGGCCAAGCAGATCGAGTGGGCCATCGCCGGTGGCAAGACCGGTGTCGAGCTGGGCAAGGGGAAGTCGCCGGAGAAGCAGTCGCTGGGGGCCGAGCAGACCGACCAGGCCGCGCTGGCCGTGCCTATCCGCCCGTGGTGACCCGCCTGTCTTCTGTGGACAGTCTAATGTGGAGCGTGGTGGCCTTGGTGGCCAGTCCCACCACCAGGGCGAGGAAGGCCCCGACCGCGCCGAGCGTCGCCGTCGCCACCAACGCCGAGCCGACCGTGGTGGTCAGGCCGGCGAGCGCGGCGGCGGTCGTCAGCGCGAGTACCGCGCCGTTGGTGTTCTCCAACAGGAACACCGCGTAGACCACGGCGCAGTAGGCGGTCATCTCGACCAAGACCAGCGCGCCGAGCAGCACGCGGCTCTCGCCGATCGCGGGACCGGACACGGTGCGGGCGATCACCGTGGCGAGCACGACCGTGCCACCCGCGATCGCCGTCCACCCCGCGATGCGCCGGGCCAGCGCGCGACCGCTTCCACCGGCCGTGCCGCGCAAGCGCAGCGAGGTCGCCGGCTGGATCAGGCGCAGCACCAACACGCCGAACGCGCCGAGGGCGCTGGAGATCAGGATCAGGACGTAGACCAGGGCGCTCTCCGCGGGCGGCGCGGTCGCGGCCAAGACGATGTAAAGCACTGAAACACCCGCGGCGTCGGCCACATCGGAGAACCCGAGCAGCAGCACGCGCCGGTTCAGCAGGCCGGCCATGCCCGGACGGGACCGGAGTGGACGGTGGCGGGGGATCAACGCCGCCATGGCCGCGCAGACCACGGCCAGACCGGCGGTGAGCGCGAGGAGGTAGCCGTAGGGGCGCAACACGCCCGCCACGGCCAGACCACCCATGGCCAACACCCAGGCGGCGTAGGTGACGTAGCCCGCGGAGTCGCGGCCGGGCCGGTCGGCCAGCCGGTGCATGGCGGCGAGGACGGCGAGCAGACCGAGCCCCGCGGTGTTCGCCGCCGCGGCGGCGTAGAGGGCCGGGCGGCCGCCGACCGGGGCGAGCGCGGCGGTGGCCGCGATCGCCACCACGAACGGCGCGGTGGCGCGGACCAGCAACATGCGGACAACGTGGGCACCGAGGACCGGGGTGCGCGGGATCGCGGTGAGCGCGGCCTTCTCCACCCCCAGGACCAGCACCTGGAGCCAGGCGAACGTCCCGGTCGCGGCGACGTAACGGCCGAAGTCGTCCGCGCCCCACACCGGGAGCAGTGCCAACAGGGACAGTTGGATGCAGGCCCGTGCCACACCGCGCCCCGCGATCACCCGCAGCGCGGCCCGCCTGGGCGGCGCGCCGCGGGTGACCGGGGGCGCGGCCATCGTCAGTGCTGGCCGGCAGGCGTGACCCGCTCGGACTCCGTACCCGTCGCGGCCTTGTCGTCGTCCGTGCGCGCGGTGCTGTCCGCGGTCGTCGTGTCCTGCGCGGGCGGAGTGTCCTTTTTGCCCTTGCCGACGATCCGCAGCCAGAACCGGTCCGGCAGCGACAGGATGAGCACCGCGACGATCACGTGCACGGCGATCAGGGTGAACGCCTCGTACTTGGTCGCCGGGTGTCCCAGCCGGACGGTCATGTGGTCGGCCCAGGTCCACACCTCGGGGATCGGCGTCCAGGCCGGGTCGGTGTGCGGGTTGATCGTCAGGAACGCCAGGTCCTCCAGGCCGGAGAGCTGCAGGACGATCATGGCGTAGCCCAGCCTGCGCGCCCCGCCCGGCGTGCCCCCGCCGAGCCGGTGCGACAGCGTCAGCGCCAGGATGATGAACGGCGTGAGCGTGAGCACCAGGTAGTAGAAGCTGCGCTCGTTGGCCGCGGCGAAGAAGATCTGCGGGACGAAGAAGGTGAAGTACACCAGGAAGCAGAGCGGGACGACTATCCTGGCGAGCTTGTGCCGCAGGGCCAGACTGAACCGAATGGCCGCGATGGCCTCCACCGCGAGGACGAAGGGGACGAGCTTGGCCAGCAGCACCCACACGTTCGGAATCGATTTCTGGTGTGGGAAACCGACCCAGACGGCCGCCGCCGCCACGACCGCGGCGAAGGTGAAGATGATGAACGTCCTGTGCGTGCGCAGGCCCGTCTGGATGTCCGCCATGCGTTGACTCCAAAGAAGATGTTCCGGAATGGGCATAATACGCAGGAATCCCTTGCGGGGAAGGGGGATCGGCAACACGGAGCAAGAGGCAGGGCCATTCGGACCACCCTCGGAACGGGCAGCGATGACACGATTTTCCCAGATGGCCTGGGAACGGACAGCGGCAGCGGTCGCCTGGCGAGCCGTCCACGAGGTCCCGTTCTACCGCGCGCGAGGAACCGGCCTGCCACCGGTCCCGGCCGCGGACCTGGCGGACAGGCTGTGGGCACTGTGCCCACTGAGCCGGCCCTACCTGGCCGCCCGCGAACCGACGTTGTGGACCGGAACCCCGGCAGACCTCGCCGAAGCCCTCCGACTGCTGGGGCTGGGGCGGTCCGGGGTGGTCGAAGTGCGGACCGCCCTGGTCCCGTGGACCCGACTCGGCCCCCTCGGCCCTCGGTACGCCGCCGCCCTGGCCCCCTCGCTCCTACCGACCCCGCCTGCTGCGCCTGCTGCGCCAGACTGGATAGCTGGGCCTGGCCCGTCGGCGGTGCCAACTGCAGCTGCTGCGCCGGATTTGTCAGCCGGACCTGGCCCTTCGTCTCAGCTGGGATCTCCGGTCCCAGCCTCGCCGCCCGTCTCATCCGTGCCTGCTGAGCCAGTCCGGTTAGCTGGGCCTGTCCCCTCGTCCCAGCAGGGACCTTCGGCCCCGAAAAGCGGCTTAGTGCCCGCCTCGACCGGCGCCGAGCCCACTTCGACCCGTGGGGCTGAGCTTGGGTCCACCGTGGACGCACCCGGTCATCCGCCCGCCCCCGCCGCATCTCGCGCCGCCCTAGCGACCCCGCTCGGCGATGGGCCCCTCGCCAACGCGCAGTTCCCGCCCGCCGCTGTGTCCTCCGCCAGCGCGACGCCCCCGTCCAGCACCGCGCCCTCAGCCGGTGCCGCGCCCCGGGCCGAACCGACCGTTGGCGCCCCACGCGGTGCCGAACTGCAGGCTGGCGCCACGTCCCACGCCGAACTGTCCGTTGGGGCCACACCCCGTGCCCTGCCCCCCGGCCACGCTTTGGACGCCTCAGCCCGGGCCTTCGCCGCCCAGCCCGACACGGTCTTGATCACTCCGCCCGCCGCAGCCATGGCGGTCGCGGGTCGCATCGGGCACCGCGGCACGGTGATCCCGCGCGTCGAGCTCGTCGACGTGTTCGGCGACGGGCTGGAAGCAGGCGGGGTCAGCCAGGGCGGTGAGTCCGGGTCTGGTGGTGCCGGTCCCGGTGGTGTCCAGCCTGGCCTCGTGCCCGACGCTGGGCCGGCGGTGTTGTTCGACCGGTGGCTGGGCTACTTCGGTGCGCGGGTCCCCGCCTGTGGGGAGTGGCACGTGCTGTGGCGTCGGTTCTTCGTCGCGGTGGGGGTGGGTGGGCTTGAGGTGACGGCGTTGCGGAGGCGGCGGCCGACGTTGGTGCGGGTGGTGGTGCGGGGGGCGGTGGAGCGGGTGGCACTGTGTCCGGTGCACGGGACCCCGGTGTTGCGTGGGACCCCGGTGTTGCGTGGGGCGGGGGTGTTGGGTGGGGCGGGCTGGGGGACGTCGAGGGCCGCTCGGTCGGACACTGCACTTTAAGCGAACGATCGAACAGGTGTTCAAAGTTCCGCGAAACTGTCGCTCGATAGGGTGATCGGTGGTTACGCGTCCAGGGTTTGGATGACCTTGTCGCGCAACGGTTGTGTTCCGTTTTCAGTGTATACGGTGATGGCGGTGGCGATCTCCTCGTTCGTGAACACGGACAGCAGTGTCTGGGGTTTTGGGCCGCCGTCGGTGGCGAAGAGGGCGGTGCGGAGGTGGCGGGCTTGGTCCTGGGTCAGGGGGGCGCCGCTGAGGTACCGGGTGCCTGCTTCTCGGACCGCGTCGGCAGGGGGGCGGTCGGTGGGGGCGTGCCTGCTGATCGGCCAGCACTGATCGCGGCCGGGGCCTGCCAGCCAGCGGCGGGCGTGGTCGATCCGGGCCGTGGTCGCGGCGGCGATGGACTCGGCTGAGGGGGCTGGTGCGGGATCCGCGGGGCCGCGGGGGTCCCGGTTGTCGGCGCCCGTGGGGCTGAGCGTGGGACGGTCGACGGCTACCGTGGGGCTAAGCGTGGCAGGGTCGAGGATTCCCGTGGGGCTGAGCGTGGGACGGTCGGCGGACAAAGGGCTGAGCGTGGCAGGCTCGACGGTTCCCGCGGGGCTCAGCGCGGCACGGTCGTCGGCGCCCGTGGAGCTGAGCGTGGCACGGTCGACGGCATCGGCGGGGCTGAGGGTGTCACGGTCGACGGCTGCCGCAGGGTTGAGGGTTGCAGGGGAGGTTCCCGTGCGGCTGAGCGTGGGACGGTCGGCGGCTCCCGTGGCCGCCGGGCTCGTGAGCGTGCCGCCGTCTGCAGGGCTTGTGGCGCCCGAGCCAGTGACCAAAGGGGTGTCGGTGAGGACATTGGCATCCCCCGAACCGCGGCCAGTCTCGTCCACCTGCCCCCGGCGATCGCTGGCTGCCAGGAGATCACCGCGACCCAGCCCGGAGTCGGCAGCCAAGAGCGTGGGAGCCAGCAGTTCAGCCGCCACGAGGTCCGTTCGGTAGCAGTGGTCGTGGAGCTTGCCGATCACCGTCGACACCGGTGGCAGCGTCGCCAAGACCTCCAGGTCCAAGCCCGCCAACGCCTCCGGAACCCGGCCCGTGGACCTGGCCGTGGCCACTGCTCGGTCGAAGCGGGCGTGCAGTTGGTAATAGGCCGCCCGGTCGAGGTCCGTTGTGAGGGCTCGGGCGGCGGCCCGCTTGGCCCACGCCAACACCGGCGGGGCCAACAAGGCCGGCGGGGCCGACACGGGCTCGGTCGAAGCGGGTGGTGGTGGCGGGGAGGCGGGTGCGGGGCGCAGCAGGCCGAGGTCGCGGGTGGACACGACGGCTGAGCAGGCTGTGCACCAGAACCGGGCCGACCGGCGGCTGAGGCGGTAGACGACCGTCGTGTCGTCCCGGCCGCACTGGGGGCACGGGGCGGACAGGGCGTCGCGGTCCGGCGAATGGCCCAGGGCCGTCGCGGCCATTCGGAGGCCGTTGTGGACAGTGCCGCGCACGGCGGCCAGCGCCGCACGCGCCCGGACCCCGGGCGCCGCACCCGCGCGGGGACCGGTCGGTGGCGGGGTCATCGGCCGATCACCAGGTGGTTGGGCTCGGCCCGGGCGCCGAAGCGCTGCTTGATCTGCGTCATCCCCTTGCCCGGGTACAGCGTCCGCCGCCCCAGGGCCAGGGTGTGGGCGACGACGTCGACGTAGTGGTCGAAGTAGAGGTTGGGCAGCCCGCCCTCGGTCCGGTCGCGGTTGCCCCAGTAGCTCATCCGCACGTCGTCGCCGTTGTCGTGCAGGGTGGACAGCGCCAGCAGGCCCCGGCTGTCGGAGTACGTCGCGAAGCTGGTGGCCGGGTCGGCGTTCAGCAGCGCGAAGTACTGCTCGGGGATCGGCGCCCGGACGAGGCCGCGCCGCTGGTGGCGGGAGCGGACCAGGTTGACCAGTCGGGCCGCCTGGGCCACCGGCACCTCGTCGACGACCGCGCGGTGGACGCGGGGGTCGGCGGCGACGGTGGCGCGGATCTTCTTCAGCTGGGAGCGCCACTTCGGCGGCAGCGACCTCAGGTAGTCCTCCACACTGGACCATTCGGTCGTAAGGACCGTGTCCGGTGACACCGAGAGCACTCGGCGGCCCCGCCCGCGGACGGCGGCCACGGCGTCGGATTCCACGTGCCGGTAACAGAAGGCGACCACGCGGAACCGTTGCCGCACCGCGCGCTCGAACGCCGCCACCGCCTCCGCGCGCGCGGTGGCGTCGAGGTCCGCGGCGAAGCGGTGGCCCGCCACCGACGCGGGGGCGAGCCTGCATTCCAGCACGCCCAGTGGGGGAACCGTCCCGGGGCGGTGGAAGCGGCGGAAGTCCGCAGGCCCCTGGAACCGGCCGTGGAACAGCGCGACCGGTCGCGCGCCGTCGGTGACCACCGCCATGACCGGCGGGGTCTGCGCCGTCCAGGCCGCCACGACGAGCGGGGCCGCGTGCCAGAAGACCGGTGCCCCGGTGCCGACCGCCAGCTCGTCCCACGCCGCGGGAACCGGTTCCAGCAGCGGATCGATCAAGTCCGTCCGCATCCACACCCACCCCGCTACGCTCCCGGCCACGCCCCGCGGGAGACACCCGCGGGGGAGCCACACTCTCCCGGAGGATCACCGTGGATGTCCAGGACTGGCAGTCCGGCGCCGAGTCGACCATCGACGCGCACCTGGCCGCGGTGATCGGGCGGGACCTGGAGACCTACGCCGCGACCGTCCACCCCGACGTGACCGTGATCGTCCCCTCCGGACGGATCATGCGCGGCGCCGAGGAGGTCGTCGGGTTCCACCGGGAGTGGTTCACCGACGGTGACTGGACTTACGCCGCCGAGCACGTGCGCACGACCGTCACCGACACCGTCGCGACCCGGGTGGTGACGGTGACCGTGGTGGGCGAGCCGGGGGCCGAACCGTCCCGGTTCGTCATGGGACTCACGTTCGTGGCCGAGTCCGGGCGGTGGCTACTCATTCACGACCAGTGCACTGTCCTCCGTCCGGACTAGTGGCGCTCCCGGCGCGGCAGACTGGGTGATTGTGGTTGTGAAGAACCCTTTTGTGGCCCCTTTGTCGTTGTTATAGTCCGCGCTACTTCGCGGGAAACTCCGAACTCGAGGGCACCACCGACACGCTCCGGTGGTGGTCAGCCATGCCCTGGCGCGCTCCACGCTGGACTTGGCGCTCAGTGACGAGAACCGCGGGCGCGGCACCGCCCACACCGGGCGCGCGCGGCAGACCAGCGGTGACCAACCGCTGGTCCGGGATCGATGAAGGGATCGCTGCGATGGGGAAACCGGTCCTGATAACCGGGGTTGCGGGTTTTCTGGGCAGTCACCTGGCTGACGATTTGCTCAGCCGCGGTTACTCCGTTCGCGGTATCGACAACATGATCGACGGATTCAAGGAGAATATCCCGTCGGGTGTCGACTTCCACGAGCTCGACTGCCGGGACGCCCTGGGCTTCCCACACCTGTTCGAGGGGGTGGAGCTGGTTTACCACTGCGCCGCGGCGCCCTACGAGGGGCTGTCGGTGTTCTCCCCGTACCTGGTGCACGAGCACACCACCAGCGCCACCGTCGCCATGCTCTCGGCGGCGGCGCGGGCCAAGGTCGGCCGGTTCGTGCACTGCTCGTCGATGTCGCGCTACGGCGCGCTGGTACCGCCGTTCACCGAGGACATGACCCCGGTGCCGCTGACCCCCTACGGCATCGCCAAGTACGCCGCGGACCTGCAGGTGCGCGCGATCTCCGACGTACACGGCATGCAGTACAACATCGCCGTCCCGCACAACATCATCGGCACCCGGCAGCGCTACGACGACCCGTACCGCAACGTGGCCGCGATCATGATCAACCGGGTGCTGCGCGGCAAGCAGCCGATCATCTACGGCGACGGCAGCCAGACGCGCTGCTTCAGCTTCGTCTCCGACGTGGTGTCCTGCCTGACCAAGCTGGGCGTCGACCCCGACATCAGCGGCGAGATCGTCAACGTCGGCCCGGACGAGGGCGAGGTCACCGTGCTGCGGCTGGCGCAGGAGATCTGCGCGGTCGTCGGGGTCGACTGCGACCCGATCTTCATGCCCGCCCGGCCGCTGGAGGTCCACCACGCCACCTGCAGCTCGGACAAGGCGCGCGAGCTGCTCGGGTACCGGACCGAGGTGGGCCTGCGCGAGGGGCTGACCGAGATGGTGGCCTGGATCGACGAGGTCGGGCCCCGGGAGTTCAACTACAACCTGGAGCTGGAGATCGTCAACGAGCTCACCCCGCGCACCTGGTCGAGCAGGTTGATGTGAGCGCGCAGACCGGGCTGACCGCGATCCTGCCCTGCTACAACGAGGGCGCGCAGGTCGAGGTGGCCTACCGGTCGGTGTGCGCGGCGCTGGGCTCGATCGACGGGCTGGAGCTGCTGTTCATCGACGACGGCAGCGCAGACGACACCCTCGACCGCATCCGCGCGCTGTCCGAAAAGGACAGCCGGGTGCACTATGTCTCGTTCGCCCGCAACTTCGGCCTGGCCGCGGCGGTGACCGCGGGGTTCCGCTACGCGGCCCGGCCGTGGTCGGTGCAGCTGGACGCGGACCTGCAGTTCCCGGCCGAGCAGACCTGGCCGCTGCTGCACAAGGCCGCCGAGGGCTACGACGTGGTGTTCGGCATCCGCCGCGACCGCAAGGACTCCTGGCTGCGCCGGGTCGGCGCGGCGGGCACGCACCGGGTGGCCCGCGGGCTGCTGGGCATCGAGGTGCCGCAGGGCGCGAGCTCGTTCCGGGTGGTGCGCACCGCGGTGGGGCGCACGATCGTCGACCTGCCCACCGGCAACTCGCACTTCGTGGCCAAGGCGCCGCAGATCGGCGCCCGCTACACCACGGTGCCGGTCGAGCACGCCCAACGCGAGGCGGGGACGTCGAAGTTCCGGTTCGGCAGGCTCGCGGGCGACGCCTTCGAGCTGCTCTTCGGGTTCTCCTGGCGACCGCTGAACATCATGTACGGGGTGGCGGGCGTGGTCTCCGCGCTCGCCGTGCTGCTGGGCCTGCTCGGCGCTTTCGGGCTGGTGTCGGCCACCGCGCTGCTGGTGGCGACGCTGCTCGCCGCGGCGGTGGGCCTGGCCTCGACCGCGCTGGTCGGCCGGTACCTGCACCGGCGGATGCTCGACGTCCGGCCCCGGCGGGCCTACTACATCAGGGAGGCCAACATCGTGGTCACCGACGAGGACCGGCTCGACGGCGGCGCGGCCGCCGTGCCGCCGCCGGTGGCGCGGCTGGGCGTGGCCTCGTGAGCGAGCCGGTGCTGGTCGTCCTCGGCGCGGGCGAGGAACAGGTGGTGCTCTACCGCGAGGCGCGGCGCCGGGGGCTGCGCACCGTGGCGGTGGACATGCGGTCGGACCGGCCGGGGATCCCGCTGGCCGACGAGTTCCTCCTGCTGTCCACAACGGATGCCCCGGCGATCGCGTCCGCTTTGGACGGTCGGGACGTGGCGGGCGTGGTCTCCACCGCGGCCGACACCTGCCTGGCGTCCTGGCACGAGCTGTCCGTCCACTTCGGAACACCGTGGACCTACCCGGCGACCGCGGCGGCGGTGTCGATGGACAAGTCGGCCTTCCACGACCTGGCCGCCTCGGTCGGCGTGCCGACCTACCGGTGGGCCCAGTCCGACGACCTGGTGAGCCTGACCGAGTCCGCGCGGGGGATGCGGTTCCCGCTGGTGGTCAAGCCGACCGACGCCTCCGGGTGCCGCGGCGTGCTGCGCGTGGACTCGATGTCCACTTTGGACCACGCGCTGGCCAACGCGGCGGCGTCCTCGCCGCGCGGGCAGGTGATCATCGAGGAGTACCTGGCGGGCGAGGACTACACCGTCAACGTGTTCGTGCGGGCGGGCGAGCTCGCGCTCTCGGTGATCACCGAGAAGAACATCGCGCCCGGGCCGAGGTTCCTGATCGCCGGCCACACCGCGCCCGCGGACCTGCCCGCCGACGTCGAGGCCGCGCTGCTCGACGACGCCCTGCGGCTCTGCCTGGCGATGGGGCTGACCGACGGCCCGGCGAACTTCGACGTGATCATCACCCCGGACGGCACCCGCTACACCCTCGAGGTGGGCGCGCGGATGTCGGGCAACGGCTTCCCGCAGCTGGCCAGGGCGATGGCCGGGGTCGACTGCGTTCGGGCCCTGGTCGACCTGGCGGTCGGCGAGCCGTTCTCGGTGCGGCCCGAGCACTCCAGGGTCGCCCGGCTGCACGTGCTGACCTCGCCGCTGGACGTGCCCGCGGAGCTGGTGTCGCTGGGCGACCTCGCCGAGGTGGCCGCGTTGCCGGTGGTGGACGCCGTCGACGTCTTCGCCGCGCCGGGCGACATCGTGCAGCCGTTCACCGAGGCGGGCCGCAAGCTCGGCTGGGTCGTGGTGAGCGTCGCCGACCGCGCGGACCTGCCCGCCGCGTTGGAGACCGCCCTGTCCGCGGTGGACATCCGCCTGGAGCCCGCGGCCGTGTCAGTCTGAGCTGCCGCCGGCTCTCGGCCGGTCTTGGATCGCTGTCGGCCCGGGTCCCCTGTGCCCGGGCCGACTCCGCGCCCGTGTGGTTGGGGGTGGGTCGGTCCACCGTCACACGGGCGGTCGGCGAGATCCGTCCGATCCTGGCCGAGCGCGGATGCCGGGTCGGCGACTGCCCGGCGGCCGCGGACCTTGGCCGAGGTGGTCGACCACCTGGGCGCCACCGGGTCGGACGCGATCCCGTGGCGCCACCGGGGTACGGGTGCGTCGTCCCGCGGCGAACGCCGTCGACCGAGACCGGTTCGTCTCGAGCAAGAGCAGGCGGAACGCCGTCAAGACCACGATTGTCACCCTCACCCGCCACCCCGTGCGCCGCGACACCTCCGACCACACCGTCCGGGCCGTCGCCGCACCTCTGTCCGACCATCAGCACAGCGACCGCGCAACGCCACGGTGAACCGCCACAACCAGTCCACGTCGTCGCGCGGCCCCACCCAACCAGGCACGAGGTCGTTAGGCTGGGCGCATGCTGGACCTGCGGCTGACCAACGCCACCTTCCACACCATGGACCCCACGCACCCGGTCGCCGGGCAGGTCGGGATCTGGGGTGGGCGGATCGTCGGGGTCGACGAGGCGGTCGCCGGGTTGCCCGCCCGGCGCGAGGTGGACCTCGGCGGGGCGACCGTGCTCCCCGGGTTCGTCGACGCGCACGTGCACCTGGCGTGGGCCGGTCTGCGCGCGGGCTCGGCGTCGGTCGCGCCCTGCGCGCGCGTTGACGACGTGCTCGCGGCCATCGCGGCCGCGGCGGGCGACGTCGGTGTGGGGGAGTGGCTTGACGTCGTCGGCTACGACCAGCGCCCGCTGGGCAGGCACCTCACCGCCGCCGAGCTCGACCGCGTGGCGCCGGGGCGCAAGGTGTTCGTGGTGCACGACTCGGGCCACGCGTGTGTCGTGAGCACCTCGGTGCTGGTCGGGTTGCCGCCGGATGTGTCGCACGACAACGGTTTCCTCGCCGAGGGCGGCATGGCGGCGGTGCGCGCGCTGCGCCAGCCGTACTCGCTCGACGAGCTCGTAGCGGCGATCATCCGGGCCGCGCGGACCTGTCTGGCCGAGGGGGTCACCACCGTCGCCGAGGCCGGGATCGGCGGCGGGCTGGTCAGCCACAGCCCGGTCGAGCTCGCCGCCTACCAGCGCGCCCGGTTGCCGGTGCGGGTGCGGCTGATGATCGCCGCCGCGATGCTGCGCGACCTCGGCGCGCACCCCGGCGACGGCCTCCCCCGGGCGATGGACCTGGGGCTGCACACCGGGTTCGGCGGCGACCGGCTCGGCGTCGGCGCGCTCAAGGTCTTCACCGACGGCGGCATGATGGCCCGCACCGCCGCGCTGACCGCGCCCTACGCCGGATCCGACCACAGTGGACAGCTCTACGACGATCCGGACCGGCTCCGCGCGGTGGTCGTCGACGCCCACCGGGGCGGCTGGCAGCTGGCCGTGCACGCCATCGGCGACCGGGCCGTCGACCTCGCGCTGGACGCGTTCACCTTGGCGCAGAGGGACTTCCCGCGTTCCGGCACGCGCCACCGGATCGAGCACGCGGGCCTGGTGCGGCCGGACCAGCTGCCGCGCTTCGCCGAACTCGGCGTGTCCGCGGTGGTGCAGCCCAACTTCCTCTACTACCTCGGCGACGACTACGCCGACGTCATGGGCCCGGACCGCGCGGACTGGCTCTACCGCGGCAAGGGCTTCCTCGACCACGGGGTGCCGCTGGTCGGCAGCTCCGACCGACCGGTCACCGATGGCGCGCCGCTGCGGTCGATCCAGTTCATGGTCACCCGGCGCACCAGCACCGGCCGCGTCGTCGGCCCGGCCGAGGCGATCACGGTGCCCGAGGCGTTGCGCGCGTTCACCACCGCGGCGGCGCGGGCGTGCCTGGTGGAGGACAGCGTCGGCTCCATCACCGCGGGCAAGCTCGCCGACCTGGTCGTGCTCGGCGCCGACCCGCACACCGTGGACCCCGCGGCGATCGGCGACATCGAGGTGCGGGCGACCGCGGTGGGCGGCGAGATCGTCCACGGCACACCGCTCTGGTAGCGCGGGCGCCGCGTCCGACTCTTTAGTGTCCACTTGTCCGCTGGGATCCTCCGCCTGCCCCGGTGGACGTAGGGTTGCACCGGGGGTTGTGAACCAGCAGGTGATCCGCCCCGGGGCGGATGGGCGGTGACCGTGGTGGGCGAGTCGCACCTTGGTGAGCCGGAGAGCCTGGACGCGCTGGCGGGCAGGGTCGCCCACGACCTCAACAACCTGCTGACCGTCATCACCAGTTTCGGGACCTTCGTCGCCGAGGAGATCAGCGCGGCCCAGCGCGACGGTTGCGCCCACCTCGACAACGCCCCGGCGGATGTGCAGAAGGTCCTCACGGCCGCCGAACGCGGCGCCGAGCTGACCGGCCAACTGCTGTCGCGGATCCCGCGCGCCGATACCGACGTGCGCTGACCGTCCTTCAAGGCGGCGGGTGCCGCATGGTGACGTCTGGAGATGGCTCATGGTCGATTCGACGGGGAACGCACGGCGACGGGCGGGTCCGGCCGCCGGGGAACCCGCCCCGTGCGCGGTCATCGAGATGACGGGCGCGGGCGTCGTCAGCGGGTGGAACCCGGCCGCGGCGCTCCTGTACGGCTACCGGGCCGAGGAAGTGGTCGGTACGCCCATCGATGTGCTCTTCCTCCCGACGGACCGGGTCAAGGAGGCGGCGTTGCGGCGGCGGATCAGCGCGGGTGGGCCCGCGGAGGGGCACGAGACCGAGCGGGTCCGCAAGGACGGGACCAGGGTCTGGGTGTCGTCGGTCGCGGAGTCCACGAAGCACCCGATGGGTGGCGGTGTCACCTCGATGTCGTGGGAGACAAGGGGACAGCACCACCCGGACCCGGCCGAGGCGCCCCGCGGCGCCGGGGAACCGGCCGAGGCGACCTCCGACCCCGCGCGGTGCGACGACCGCGAGACCCAGGAGCGCAAGGAGTGGTCCCAGGCGCAGGCCCAGCGGTTGGAGAGCCTCGGTCAGCTCGCGGGTGGGGTCGCGCACGACTTCAACAACCTGCTCGCCGTGATCGTCAACTACGTCGCCTTCGTCGCCGAGGAGGTCGCCGCCGCGGGCCCGGACCCGGCCGGGCACCTGGCGGTGGCCAGCGCCGACCTCACCCAGATCGAGAAGGCCGCCGAACGGGCCGTGCGGCTCACCCACCAACTGCTCGTCTTCGCCCGGCGCGACGTCATCCGGCCGCAGGTCCTCGACCTCGACACCGTGATCACCACGGTGGAGGAGATGCTGCGCCAGACCCTGGGCGAGCACATCCACCTCGTCACCACGCTGGCCCCGGACCTGTGGCCGGTGCTGGCCGATCCCGGTCAGTTGGAGCAGGTGCTGGTGAACCTCGCGGTCAACGCCCGCGACGCCATGCCCGAGGGCGGGACGTTGACGATCGATACCGGCAACGTCACCGTCGACGCCGAGACCATCGCGGGCGGGTCGAAGGCGCGGCAGGGCCGCAATGTGCGGTTGCGCGTCAGCGACAGCGGCACCGGGATGCCCGCCGAGGTCGCCCAGCGCGCCTTCGAGCCGTTCTTCACCACCAAGTCCGACAACGGCGGGACCGGCCTCGGCCTGGCCACCGTCTACGGCATCCTCACCCAGGCCGACGGGACCATCCGGATCTACTCCGAGCCCGGCACCGGGACGACCTTCACCATCATGCTGCCCGCCACCGCGGCGGCGGCGGCCCCGATCGTCGAACCGGTGCCCTACCAGCGGGCGCCCAAGGGCGAGACCGTCCTGGTCGTCGAGGACGAGGCGGCCCTGCGCGAGGTGACCAGGCGGATCTTCACCCGCAACGGCTACACGGTGATCACCGCCGCGAACGGCCCGGAGGCCCTCGACATCGCCGCCCGCCACCCGGGCGAGATCCACCTGCTGGTCACCGACGTGGTCATGCCGCACCTGCTGGGCAAGGAGGTCGCGGAGCGGATGCGCTTGATCAGGCCGGGGATCGAGGTGATCTTCATGTCCGGTTACGCCCGGCCCGTCCTGGCCTCCCAGGGCAGGCTCGAACCCGGCGTGGCCCTGGTGGCGAAGCCGTTCTCCGAGGCCGACCTGATAGCGATGGCCGGGCGGGTGCTCAACGGGCACTTCCGCGGGTTCGCGGCGGTCCAGGGACAAGCACCCGCCTGACCGGCCCGCGCCGCCGGCGGGTGTCCGCCACCGCGGTCGGGCGTGACCGCCACGGGCAGGCGCACCCGAGCCCGTGGCGGTCTCACTCCGGGTGGGCGGGCCGCTGCGTGCGCAGGGCGGTCCACCCCAGCGTCCCCGTCACGTCGTCGAGCGGTCGGACCACGGCCATGCCGGTCGGACCGATGGCCAGCTCGTGCACCCGGGTGTCGTGCTTGCTCCGGCGCATCTTGAGCACGCTCAGCGCGCGCGTGAACGAGGAGCCCGACTCGATGTAGCGCAGCAGGACCAGGTTGTGGAAGAGGAACATGACCGACCCGGCCTTGTCCTCGGGGGGACCGAGCGTCGTGGTCTCGCTGGTGATGATCACCGAGGCGCCCGCACCCCGGATCAGCCCGATCATGCCGCGCGCGTAGGCCGGGAACCGGGCCGCCTCGCGGACCGCGTCGACCATCTCGGCCAGGCTGTCGATGACGACGCGGCGGATCGAACCGGTCGCGAGGTAGTCGCGGACGTGGGCGGCCAGCAGGTCCAGGTCCAGCTCGCCGAGCGGGATGTGGTGGATGGTCAGCTGCCCCCGGGCGACCGCCCCGGTGAAGTCCCAGCCGAACCCGGCGGCCATCCGGGCCAGCTGGTCGCCGGTGTCCTGGAAGGTGATGTAGAGGCACTCCTCACCCCGGGCGAGACCCTCGGCGACGAAGCCGAGGCAGAAGATCGTCTTGCCCACGCCGGGCGGTCCGACCAGCACGGTCGCCTCGCCCCCGCTGATCCCGCCGCCCATCAGCGGGTCCAGGCCGGTGACCCCGCTGCCGATCCGGCCGGAGATCGCCAGTGGTCCGGGCAGGTCGACCGTCTCGATGCGCGGGAACACCTCGAGCCCCCGGCCGCCGATGCGGAAGGTGTGCTTGCCCTCCAGGTGCTTGCGGCCGCGCATCTTGCGCACCCGCAGCCACCGGCGGTCGATGGGCTCGCGGAACTCGTAGGCGAGCTCCACCGTGCCGTCGGCGAGGGCGAACTCGATCCCGGTGTCCATGTCCGGCCCGCTGTACTCGCCGATGAGCACCAGTGCGGTGTCGAAGTGGGCCAACCGGCTGGTCAGGTCGTAGAGCGCGCCGCGCAGGTCGTGCTCGCCCGCGAAGTCGCGCAGCACCTTGGCGCTGTCGACCACCACGACCGAGGGGTGCTCGAGGGCCACCTTGCGGACGATCTCGCTGACGACCGCCGCCAGCCCGCCCGCGTCGTCCTGCCGGATCAGCTCGCCCAGGTGCAGGTACTCGACCAGGGGGCCGAGGCTGTCGGCGGCGTAGAACGCGAACGGCTCCAGGTGCTCGACCACCTTGGTGTGCGGCTCGGACAGCGTCGTGTAGTAGACCGCGTGCCGGTCGAGGGTCGCGTTGGCGAAGCAGATCTGCTGGCCCAGGATCGTCTTCCCGGTCCCGGGCGCGCCGGCCAGCACGATCATCGCCCCGGGCCGGATGCCACCGCCGAGCACCTCGTCCAGGCCGCTCACCCCGGTCGAGAGCGGCGGGCTCACCGGGTCCTCGGCCGGGTCAGCAGGGCCTCGGCGGCGGCGATGATCGCCTGGCGCCGGTAGGGCTTGGTGACGGTCAGGTCGGCGAGGGTGGCCAGCTGGGGGTCGCCGGTGGCGGCGAGGACCGGGATCCCGGCCGTGGCGGGGTCGGCACGCAGGTGTCGCATCAGGTCGACTCCGTCCATCACGGGCATCATCAGGTCGGTCACCACCAGGTCCGGTGCCGACTCGCGCACCCGCTCGAGGGCGTCGGCCCCGTGGCCCGCCTCCCGCACCTGGTGTCCCGCCTGCTCGAAGTAGTGCCGGAGGATGAACCTGAGGTCGGGCTCGTCGTCGACCACCAGAATCTTCGCCATGATGGTGTCGCCCTTTTCTGCCTCTGCGTTCTCGCCAGGCAGCCGACCGCAGGCCCCGGGGTGCCGGAACGTCGCGTGAAACGGGTCGCGGGCGCGTACCGCAGCGGCGAAAAAATAAAAATTCTTCGACGAAAACTCGTGCTGGTCAGTATGTTCGGACTGTGCTGTCCAGTAAAGCCGGTTGATCTCGCCGAATCGAGATCTGCCCACTATTCAATCCGGTCGGGTAGACCTTCGCCCCGGTTGGTCAGGATGATCACTTCGACACTACCCGTGGTGGCGCCGCCTTCGGGGCGGCTGCGATCGGGCGGGCGAGGGCGGCGGGGCGGGTGGTAGCGGTGGGCGTGCAGAACTGGTCAACGATATTTTCGCGGCTTTCCGGGCGGCAGAAATGAGAATTCCTCGACCATTACCCATATTTTCACGTTCGAGTGAGCTTTCGCGCCACTGGAGAATTTCACCTTAATGTCATGGGTCGTTGCAGGTTTACGGTCGCGGCGCGGCAAACTCAAGGTGGATAAAATGCGCATCTGGTCCGCTCGGGAAGAGAACTCCGCCAGACGGGTCACGCCCCGCCGCTTCGCGCGCGGGGCGGCGGGGCTGCTGGTGTTCGTCCTCGTGGCACTGTCCGCGGCGGCCCCCGCCACCGCGCAACCGACTGACCCCGGCGAGTCCGCCTCGACCTCGGCACCGCCCAGCACGCCCGAGGTGACCAGCGCGCCCGACGCCTCGCCGCCGGTGTCCACGCCACCGTCGACCAGCGCGGGAGAACCGCCCACCGAGGTCCCCTCCACCGCGACACCCCCCACCACGCCGCCGACGAGCGAACCGACCGGGCCTGCCCCGACGGGTCCTGCCCCGACGAGCGGGGCACCCACCAGCACCGGCCCCACCAGCACCGGCCCGACGACCAGCGCCGCCCCGACAACCAGTGCGACGACCGGCGTACCCCCCGCGCCGACCCTGCCCCCCGCGCCCCTGGCGGGACCGCGCGCGGGTGTCGACCTCAACCTGGTCAAGTTCGCCCCCGAGGCGGCGGGCCCCGGTGCGACGATCACCTGGCTGCTCCGGGTCGGCAACGCCGGTCCGGGCACCGCGACCTCCTTCGTGGTCACCGACACCGTCCCGGCGTCGGTGACCGGCGTGAGCGCCACCGGCGCCGGGTGCGCGGTCGCGGGTCGGACCGTCAGCTGCTCGGGCGGACCGCTCGGTCCCGGTGACTCGGTGTCCTTCGCGATCAGCGCGGTCACCCCGGTCCCGTTCGTGTTCCCCTTGGTGAACACCGCCTCGGTGGCCGCGGGACCCGGTGACACCGACGTGAACCCGGGCAACAACAGCGCGACCGCGGTGACCACCACCGCCGCCCCCGACCCGAGCCTGGCCCTCGTGGTCACCGTGGACCCGCACGACGTCAACGGCAACGGGCTCGGCGACATCGGCGAGCGGGTCAGCTACGCCTTCCAGGTGACCAACACCGGCAACGTGACCGTGTTCGGCCTGTCCGTGCAGCACACCGGAGCGGGCGCGGTGCTCTGCGCCGACACCACGCTCTCGATCGGCGAGAGCACGACCTGCGCGGGCCCGGACCACGTGATCACCGTCGCCGACATCGGTGTGGGCCAGGTCGTGACCAGCAGCACCGCGACGGCCTCCGCGCCGGACAGCGCCGTCGCGCGCTCGGCCACCGTGGTCACCAACGTGCCCACCTTCGCCTCGGCGCCCGGCATCGCCCTGGTCACCACCGCGATCCTGGTCGACGCGAACGGCGACGGCCTCGGCGAGGCGGGCGAGCAGATCGACTACCGGTTCTCGGTGAGCAACACCGGCAACGTGCCGTTGACCGCGATCACCGTCGCCACGACGCAGATCCCGTCAGCCAACCCTTGTGCCGCGGTGGGTTCGCTGGCGCCCAACGCCACCGCCGAGTGCGTCCGCGCGCCGCGGTACGTGATCACGCCGCAGGACGTGGACAACGGCGCGATCGTGCTCACCGCCACCGCCTCCGGTGTCGCACCGGGTGGCACCGTGGTCACCGCCGAGCCCTCCACCGCGACCACGCCGAGCTTCCAGTCCCGGCCCGGCATCTCCCTGGTGACCACCGCGACAGCCGCCGACGAGAACGGCGACGGGCTGGTCGAGGTCGGCGAGAGCATCGATTTCCGCTTCACCATCACCAACACCGGCAACGTGCGGCTCACCGCGATCGGCGTGGTGCGCCAGTCCCCGGCGGGCGCGGGCGGCTGCCCGACGGGTCTTGAGCTGGCGCCCGCGGAGACCGTCGACTGCTCCCACGCGCCCAGGTACGTCGTGACCGCGGCGGACGGGGCGAACGGGGTGGTCACCCACACCGCGAGCGCGGTGGGCACGGCGCCGGACGGCACCGTGATCACCTCCCGGCCCACGACCACGAACACGCCCGTGTTCCTGGCGCGCCCGGCGCTGCGGCTGGTCTCGACCATGGAACTGGTCGACCAGAACGGCAACGGGATCGGCGACCTGGGCGAACCGGTCCGGCTCAGCGTCACCGTGACCAACACCGGCAACGTCGCGCTCACCGCCGTGTCGGTCGAGGGCCTGCTCAGCGGGATCCCGCAGTCGGGCTGCCAGCAGGCTGTCCTGGCCATCGGGCAGAGCGCCACCTGCGTCCGCGACCCGTATTACATCAGCCAGGCCGATGTGCTGGCGGGAGCGTTGATCGGCGTCGCGACCGCGATCGGCACCGCCCCCGACGGCGGCCGGGTCGAGTCGGCGCCGGTGAGCGACAACATCCCGGTCTTCGTGCCCGTGCCGGTGCTGGCCGTGGTGGTCGACGACCTGCTCGGCGACCTCGACGGCAACGGGTTGGCCGACCTCGGCGAGGTGGTCGACTACACCTTCACCGTCACCAACTCGGGCAACGTCGCGGTCACCGGGCTGGTGGTGCACGACGCGAGCGGCGTCGGGGTCACCTGCCCGCGGACCGCACTGGCACCGGGTGAGCACGTCGTCTGCACCTCCGACGCGGGCCACACCACCACCGCCGCCGACCTCGCCGCCGCCGAGGTCGTCAAGCGGGCGACGGCCACCGCGACCGCTCCCGACGCGGCCGCGGTGGTCTCGCCCGAGGCCTCCGCGCACACCCCGACGTTCGCCGCGGTGCCCGCCGTGGCGCTGGACAAGACCGCCACGCTCGACGACCGCAACGGCAACGGTCTGGCCGACCTCGGCGAGACCGTCCAGTGGACGTTCCTGGTGGTCAACAACGGCAACACGGCACTGGCCCAGGTGCGGGTCGACGACCCGCTGGCCGGCCCGGTCACCTGCCTGGCCACCAGCCTGCGGCGGCAGGAGTTCACCACCTGCTCGGCGGACCGGGCGCACACCGTGACCGAGGCGGACATCGTCGCGGGCAAGATCGACAACACCGCCGTCGCGCGGGCGGTCGGCGACGCGGGCGGGCCGCCGGTCGTGTCCCCGCCGGACTCCACCACCACCCCGACGGCCGCGCCCGCGCCCGCCCTGGCCCTGACCAAGTCGGCCGAGCTGGCCGACCTCAACGGCAACGACCTCGCCGACGCGGGCGAGACGGTCCAGTACTCGTTCCGGCTGACCAACACCGGCAACCAGACCCTGACCCAGGTCCGCGTCGACGATCCCAAGGCGGGCCCGGTGACCTGCCCGGTGACCGTTCTCGCCCCGGGTGCCTCCGTCGTATGTGTGGCGGCGCCGTACGTGGTGACCGCCGCGGACATCGCGGCCGGGGTGGTCCGCAACATCGCGGTCGGCACCGGGACCCCGCCGACCGGTCCGCCGGTGGTGACCCCGCCTGCCACGGTCGACGTGCCGGTGGCCGACCCGGGGCTCGACCTGGACAAGCTCGCCGTGCTGCGCGACACCAACGCCGACGGGTTCGCCAACGTCGACGAGCTCATCGACTACACGTTCGTGCTGACCAACACCGGCAACGTGACCCTCGTCGACGTCGGTGTGGACGACCTCACCGCGGGCCCGGTGACCTGCCCGGTGACCGTACTCGCGCCTGGTGCGTCCGTGACCTGTTCGGCACTGCCCTACACGGTGACCGAAGCGGACGTGATCGCCGGTGTGGTGCACAACGTGGCCACCGGTTTCGGCACGCCGCCGGGCACCGGACCGCCGGTCCGGACACCGCCGGTGACCAGGGACATCCCCGCGGCCGAGGAGTCCTCCAGTGGCGGCGAGGGCAACGAGGCGGGGGAGGAGGGCGAGGGTGACACCGACACCCCGCTCCAGCCCGGGCCCGCGCTCGCCCTGGTGAAGAAGGCCGCGCTGCACGACCAGGACGGCGACGGGCTCGCCGACGAGGGCGAGCGGATTGCCTACTCGTTCGTGGTGACCAACACCGGCACCGTGGTGCTGACCGGGGTCGGTGTCGACGACCCGCGGCTGGCGGGCGTGGTCTGCCCCGTGACGGTGCTGGCACCGGGGCGGACGGTGACCTGCGACGCCCCGGTGTACGTGGTGACCGCGGCCGATGTCGCGGCGGGCTCGGTGCGCAACGTGGCCACCGCGTTCGGCACCCCGCCCACCGGTCCGCCGGTGATCTCACCGCCCGCGCGCACCCGGGTGCCCGCGGACCGACCCGGCGACTGGTTCGGCGGGTCCGGCGACGCCCAGGGGGCAGGCGACGCGTCCTTGGCGGCCACCGGCACCGTGCTGCCGGGGTGGTTGCTCGGCGGTGGACTGCTCCTGCTGGTCACCGGCGCGCTGCTGGTCGTGGTCGTTCGCCCGCGGCGACGCGGGTGAGCCAGGGTGGCCTCCAGGAATCGGGGCAAGTTTCCTGGGGGCCGCCATCCCCACCCACCGGTCCCACCGAGGCGCCGGTCGAGCTGTTCGCGCCCGCCGCACCCACTACCGCAACGGATGATCCACAGTGGACTCAGCGCGCCGGGATGGTCGGACCCGTGCTGCTCGTGCACGACGTGGTCGCCGGTCTTGAGCGCCAGCGGGTCGACCGCGTCGCGCCGCCGGGACGGCACCTTGGTCGATATGTCCTTTGTGGACATGCCTTGCCGACCGCCGGTGAGGTCGGTCTCGGTGAGCACGACCGGCGCCGAGCCCGGAGCGGCGAAACCGTCCTCGATCGCACTGCGGACCACGGTGACCACACCCGCGCGTGGCGGCACCGCCCGCGGCGGTGTGTGCGCGCAGGTCGGCGAACGCGCGCTCGACCTCGCCGCGGTAGCCCTCGACCGGGCGGACGTCGAGGGTGATCGCGTCCTCGGTGGTCAGCTGGGAGAGCGTCCACACGGGTGGTCGCCCTCGCGCGCGGGGGTAGACCACCCGGGGTGTGATCGGGTGCGGGAGCCCTGTCCCGGCACACAGGTCGCGCCCGCGCCCGCCACCGGCGATCCGCCGCGGCCCGGCACGGTCGTCCTCGTCGCGGCGAGTCACAATCCCCACGTCAGCGGGCCTGCGTTCACCCGATCGAGCAAGGCCGGACGGCCCGGAAAGGGCACCGCGGCGGCTAGCCTGGAGACGCATTCTGTTCGGTGCGAAGACTTCGCCGGTCAACCGCATCGGCGGACGCACCGGGCTCGCGGAAGGGCTGAGTTGTGAGCCTGTCTCTTGAGCCGGAGTTCACCCAGTCCGGGGCAGCGCCCCGCCGCTGGACATCCCTTCGACTTCCCCTGACCCTCGTCGCCTTGTGCGCCGCGGCGCTCGTGCCCGCGGTGGTCCACGCGCCGTCCGCGCGAGCCCAAACGGCTGCGGTCTCCCTGGCCAGTGCCGCGAACTTCGCCGTGCTGGCCGCGACCACCGTCACCAACACCGGTGCGACCACGGTGACCGGCGACCTCGGCGTGAGCCCGGGCACCGCGATCACCGGTGTCTCGCCCGGCCAGGTGGCGGGCACCATCCACGCGGGCGACGGCGTCGCGGCGCAGGCCCACACCGACCTGGCCGCCGCCTACGGCGACGCCGCGGCGCGCCCGGTGACCGCCACCATCTCCGCCGAACTCGGTGGGACGACCAGGACACCCGGTGTGTACGACTCCGCGCCCGGCACGTTCGGGATCACCGGCACGCTGACCCTCGACGCCCAGGGCGACCCGAACGCGGTGTTCCTGTTCAAGGCCGAGTCCACCCTGGTCACCGCGGCGGGCAGCGGCGTGGCGCTGGTGGGCGGCGCGCGGGCGAGCTCCGTGTTCTGGCTGGTGGGCAGTTCGGCGACGCTGGGGGCGGACTCCCAGCTGCGGGGCACCGTCCTCGCCTCGACCTCGATCACCGTCTCGGCGGGGGTCACCGTCCTGGGCCGGCTGCTGGCCCGCGACGCGGCGATCACGCTGGACACCGCCGCGATCACCACCGTCGGCCAGCTCTCGATCGCGGCGGACCCCGCGGCGGACCTCGGCAGCGGTGTCCCGGGGGAGACCCTCAGCGGCAAGCTCGGTCCGGTGACCGTCGACGCCGACGGACTCGCCTCGTGGACGGCCACGGTGTCGCTGAGCGGCTTCACCCGCGACGGCGGCGGCCAGGCCCCCGTCCCGAACACGAGCGCCGGCTACTGGTCGGGGGCCGCCGACCCGGAGGTGGGCTCGGGCACCTTCACCCCGGGGCAGCTCACGGCGGCGCAGGCCCAGTCCCTCGGACTCGCCCGGACGGCGTTCACCATGCGCTCGGGATCCGCGGTCACCTCAGTGACCTGGAACCCGACGCTGGTGGTGACCGTGCCGCTCTCCGCGACAGCGGGCGGGTACACCGGCACCGTGACGCACTCGGTGGCCTAGCGCTCCCGGGGCCGCGGGTGGCCGGCTCGATCGTGGCTTGGCAGGGCACTTCCCGGGTGATCCGACACCGCCCCCACCTGCCGGGGACCACGCTCGACGGACCTGAGGTCCGAGCATGGTCCCACCGGACAAGCAACGTGGACAACGGATCGAGCCATCTCCGTCGTGGGGGGCTCACCCGCGGGTGATCAGCGGGTGGGCCTCGCCCGGCGCCCGGCCCGGGCGACCATCAGGACGCCGAGGGCGATCATCCCCAGGGCGGAGCCGACCACCGCGAGGACCGGGAGGTCGAGCCCGGTGGCGGCGATGGTCGGGACGACCGGGCTCGCGGCGGCGGGCGGCAGCGGTTGCGGCAGTGGTTGCGGCAGCGGGGTGGGCGTGGGCGTGGGTTGCGCGGGCCGGACGATGCGGAAGCTCACGTCGGTGGTGTCACTGTCCGCTGTGGACGGTGCGGTGGTGGTCTGCGCGGCCGCGTGGGCGGCCGAGGCCAGTGGGACCAGGAAAGCCGCGATCACCACGCCGAGCCCCGCGGCCCGGGCGGCGGTCCCGCGTCGTCCGGTCGTCTTGTCCGTCATGTCGCCTCCTGCGCCTCGCGCCGGGTGGCCCCGGCGTGCTGACTATCCATTGAGGACCGGCTGAGCCGGTTCGATCGATCCCGCCCGCTCGGCGGACTTCTTCTTCCCGTGCCTGCGCAGCAGGTAGAGGCCCGCCAGGAGCAGGGCCACGACGGAGGCGATGAGCCACGGGTTGGTCAGCGGGCTGCCCGCCTCGCCGACGCTGC
Source organism: Actinokineospora sp. NBRC 105648 (assembly GCF_030269645.1). Taxonomy (GTDB): domain Bacteria; phylum Actinomycetota; class Actinomycetes; order Mycobacteriales; family Pseudonocardiaceae; genus Actinokineospora. The sequence goes on from NZ_BSTR01000010.1 coordinate 104,760, forward strand.
CCGCCGCCGGGAAGGTGATCAGCGCGGTCGCGCTGTCCTTGGCGGTGCCGCTCGCCAGGTCGACGCGCATCGTCCAGGGGCCGTTGGGCAGCTGCTCGGGGAACCGCACCGTGACTGTGCCCGACTGCGCCGGGCCGAGGGTCGTGCCCGTGCTCACCGCGAACGGTCCGGCCGTCAGCATCCCCGGGCCGTTGGACAGCACGGCCGCGCCGGTCAGGTCCAGCGCGCGGCCACCGGTGTTGGCCACGTGCACGGCCACCGAGGGGACACCCGCGTCGTCGCGCATCGGGACGAGGTCACCGATGGCGAAGGACGAGACCGGCTCCCCGCCGGGACCGATGTCCAGGTAGAGCCGGATCCCGACGCGGTGGACCTGCTTGATGGCGGTGCCGCTGTCCGGGTCGACCGCGGTCGAGGCCCAGAGCACCGCGTACCGCTCGCCGGGCGGCGCGGTGGGCGGCACCGCGATGGTCACCTTCAGCGTCGCGGACTTGCCCGGCCCGAGGTCCACCCGGGTGTGGTCGAGGGAGATCCAGTCGGCCAGCTCGTTGGTCGCGTGGCCCTCGCCGAAGCGGAACCGCCCGTCCTCGATCGTCGCGGCCGCCGGGTAGAGGTCGATGGCCTGCCGGTCGCCGGACTTGTTCGCCACCAGGACCTTCCGGTCCACCAGGGTGCCCGGTGGCAGGTGGTCCACGATGTAGCGCAGGGCCCGGGGGTCGTCGCGGCGGTTCACCGGGGCGTCGAGCAGCTGGATCCCGATGCCCCCCGCGGCCGCGGTCCCCGGCTGGCGCGCCGCGCCCGCGGCGGTGGTCCCGAGGGAGGTCAGGACCACCACCGCGAGCGCCGCCGAGGCGAGCAGTCTCCGGTGCTCAGGCAACGGAGTGCGTGACCGTGCCCGTGAAGTCGCCGGCCTGGCTGTCCAGCGGCACGTTCACCGAGATGGACGCGCTCCACCCGGCGGTGTTGTTGCCGGTGCCCCCCGTGTGGGTGAACGCGGTCAGCGGCGCGACGTTGTCCAGCGCCTGGGCCCCCGCGAGGTTTGTCTGCGCGGGGGTGAACGTGCCGTTGCCGGTGGTCGCGGTGGCGGGCCCGGACCAGTAGTCCACTTCGGACGCCAGCACGGTCTCCGACGGCGTCGCCGCCCCGGCGGTGAAGTCGGTCGAGGTCACCGTGGCCAGCCACGACGCGTCGGGCGCCGCGCGGCCGTCGGTGACCGCCACCGTGCCGAGCGACCCGTTGATCACCGTGCCCGGCGCGCCGGTGCCCAGGTCCGCGGAGGGGGGCGCGACGATGTCGAGGGTGCCCGCCAGCAGTTCGAAGGTCACCACCGTGTCGTCGGTGGGGTCCGCGGCGGCGGGTGCCGCGGCCAGCCCGACGGCCATCGCGCTGCAGGCGAGCACGCCGAGGAAGGTGCGAGTGCGCATGGAAAATCCTGTCTGTGGGGGGTTTCCAGTGGAAGGGCTGAACTCGCGCTGGACCACGGGCCCGACATCACCCTAGGCGCGACACGCCGTTCCCTCCAGCAAACAGCAACGAATTCCGGTACTTTTCTCAATCGTGTCGACGGGGCCACGATTTCGTGGCGCTCTGTGTCGCGATCGCATATTTCCACCTCGGCGCAGCGAATTCTCGCTGCGGTGCGCTGACTGTCTGTGGGTGTGCCGCGGTGATCATTCCAGGTAGCGGCGCACCGGACCGGAGAACCATCGATTTTCCGAGATTCTGTCGCGCGCGGGTTTCCCTGTTCGCAGGCTTTCCTGCTCACCCTGGCGACGGGGCGGTCGACCACGGCTGGCACGGTGGACCGCCGACCTCTCGACCGGCGGGTGTGTTGTTTGGCCTGTCACAGTGTGGGTACTCCCTGTGCGCGGGAGCGTCGCTCGTCCCGCCAGCGCCCGAGCCCCCGGTGCGACGGCGGTTCTCGCATTCACGGGTACCGCGCTGGAACCGATTTGGTCCCCACGTATGAGTTTCCGCGGTGTGCGGAGACCCAAGTCCCCGCGCCTCGCCCACAGCCGATCCTCGTTCATTTCCGGCTCGTCCCCGGAACCGCCACAGGAGAAACACCCATGAGCACCAGACCCGGCGGTGGCACCCACCGCGATGGCACGGCCCCCGCGCCGGAATCGCACGTCCAGAGCCTCAACCCGGACCAGCGGGCGCGGAACCACCCCGACCAGCGTCCGGCGGCCGTCGACTCCCAGCCCGACCAGCACGCTCGGCCCGACCAGCACATCCGGCCCGAGCAGCGCGGTCAGCTGGACGAGCACGCCCGGTCCGATCAGTACGCCCGGCCCGAGCAGAGCGCTCAGCTGGACCGGCACGCCCCGCTCGACGAGTACACCCGGCCTGACCAGCACCTCCGGCCTAACCAGCACGCCCGGCCCGATCAGCACATCCGGCCCGAGCAGAGCGCTCAGCTGGACCGGCACGCCCAGCTCGACGAGCACACCCGGCCTGACCAGCACCTCCGGCCCGACCAGCACGCCGGGCCGGACCAGCAGTTCCAGCCGGACCAGCGCCCGGAGTCGCACGGCACTGTCCTCAACCGGCAGAAGGCCCGGTTCGGCGGCATCAAGTGGGGTTCGGCGTTCTTCGGCTGGCTCACCGCGATCGGCACCGCCGTGCTGCTCTCCGCGCTCGTCGTCGCCGTCGGGGGCGCGATGGGCCTGTCCATGACCACCGCCGAGCAGGCTCGGCAGGGCCTCGACACGACGCGGGGCACGGGTCTCGCGGGCGCCATCACCGCCGCGGCCGTCCTGCTGGTCGCCTACTACTGCGGCGGCTACGTCGCCGGTCGGATGGCCCGGTTCCACGGCATGAAGCAGGGAATCGCCGTCTGGGTCTGGACGATCGTCATCACCGTCGTGGTCGCGATCCTCGCCGCTGTCGCCGGGGTCCAGTTCGACGCCCTGACCGACATCGACGGCCTCCCACAACTGCCCACCAACGACGGCGCGCTCGCTATCACCGTCGGCGCGGTCCTCGCGCTCGCGGTCGCCCTCATCGGCTCGATCCTCGGTGGTCTGGCCGGCATGCGCTTCCACCGCAAGATCGACCGCGCCGACCTCGACGCCCCCTGACGGTCTCCCCCCTGCCACGGCACGGGGGAGTTGTCCGTCAAGGCCTGACCATGTAGCCGGCGAGCCGCGCCTGTCCGAGCGCGGCTCGCCGGTTCCATGTCCGGAGGCGTCGACCTGGACGCGGATGGCGAGGCCCTCGAAGGACAGTCCGCCCCGGACGGGTGCGGGGGAGGGCACGACAGGGCGATGGCCGTCGCGGCACTGCGGCATTCGATGGATGATCGGCCACCAACGAGTGGAAAATGATCACTCAGGGCCGGCAGGAATGGCACGCTGATCTCGAACGAGTGAGATCGCCCGCGGCCGCGTAGCGAGGCCGGCGGAGGCGTCGATGCACGGGTCGGAGCCGATTCCGTGAAGTCGCCGACCTGGTGAGGTGCGCCGTCCGATCCCTGCCGCGAGTCCCGGTGCTGCTCGGCGCGGTCGTCCTGCTCGCGGGCCTGCTGGCGATGCGTCTGGCGGGTACTGGTTTCCCACTGCTCACCGTGCTGCTGCCAGGGCTCGGCCTCGTGGTCGTCGGCGGCGCGCTCGCGCTCGGCCCACCACGCGGCAGACCGTAGATCGCGCCAACCTGACCTGGCGGACGCGATCGTCCAGATCACCCAGCAGATCCGATGGCCCCCGACGCGAGCGGGGTAGGTAACCGGTCTCGGTCGCGGCGGGTGGGGTGTGCGCGGTCTCGGCGCCGATGCGCGACCCGTCGCCGTGGCTGCGGTGGCATCGCCCCACCGAGGTCGCCGGGGGGCGGACATTCCACCGGCCCGGGACGCCGAGCCCGCGCAGTGCGGGCGGCGCTCTGACGGCGTCGAGTGGTCCGGCATGATGACCGGCCATGACCACCCTGTCCGACGCCCTCGACGCCGAGGTGGCCCGCTTCCCAGCGAGCCGGATGGCGGACTCGGTGCAGAGCCTCATCCAGCGCTACCGCACCGGCGTCGACCCGACCGAGCAGGTCCTGGACGCCGAGATCACCGTGGCGGCCTACGCGGCCTACCGGATGCCCGCGACCCACGCCGCGACCACCTCGGTACTGGCCAGGGTCGCCGCACTGGCACCGGACTTCACCCCCACCCGACTCGTCGACGTCGGCGGCGGCACCGGCGCGGCCGCGTGGGCAGCGGTCGAGACCTGGCCATCCTTGACCTCGGTCACCGTCCTCGACCGGTCAGCGGGCGCACTCGCCCTGGGTCGAAAGCTCGCGGACCACTCAGCCTCGGCGGTCCTGCGCTCGGCCAACTGGGGCCGGTCATTGGTCGCAGGAGCGGTCGAGGTCCCCACCTCGGACGTGGTGACGCTGTCCTACGTGCTCAACGAACTCGCCGAGCACACCCGCACCGCGCTCCTGCGCTCCCTGATCGACACCACGGAGTGCCTGGTGGTGATCGAACCGGGCACGCCTGCCGGCTACGAGCGAGTCCTGGCCGCCCGCGCTGAATTGATCGCGGCCGGAATGCACGTGCTGGCACCGTGCCCACACGACGCACCGTGCCCCATCACCGCAGGCCAGGACTGGTGCCACTTCAGCGCGCGCCTGGGGCGCGCGGCACTGCACCGCAAACTCAAGACCGCGACCCTCAACTACGAGGACGAGAAGTTCTCCTACGTGGTGGCCACGAAGTTCCCGGCGGAACGAGCGGCGGCAAGGGTCCTAAGACACCCGGTCAAACGGAAGGGATTGGTATCACTCCGATTGTGCGCGGAGGACGGACTGGCAGACCGAATGGTCACCAAACGCACACCAGAGAACTACCGCACAGCAAGGGATGTCGAATGGGGCGACAGCTGGGATTAGAAAGAAGCTTTTGTCTTTATCTCTAAATCTCTGAATCTCTAAATGCTGAGCCCGCTGGTACGCAAGACCCGTTACGTTTGTGCTCGATTGGGTGGACTGCCTTCGTGTGGGGGGAGAGTACCGCTAAACTTGCCGTGTGGTGGGGATGCCCTTCACCCCACGCTTTTTCCCCACCGCGGTGCTCTAGGGGCCCCGCACGAAGGCAGTCCAGCCAATCGAGCCCCGCTCTTACTCGGGCAGCTCGTGGGATGTGCCGCACACCGACCCACGGTCGACCTCGGCGGCGGCTCATCGCTTGGGCTGCCCGAGGAAAAGACGGGGGCTCGATCTAGTGAACTCGCTTCGTGTGGGGCCCCTAGAGCACCGCGGTGGAGAGAAAAGGGCAGGTAAGGGCATCCCCACCCACGGCAAGTTTAGCGGCACTCTCCCCCCACACGAAGCGAGTCCACTAGATCGAGCATCCGTAGCGGGTGTCGCTTTCCAGCGGGGTCGGCCTCACCGCTGCGGTTTGGTGGGGGACGGGATTCGCTTGGGTGCTGGTGGGGTCGGGATCCTGTTGGTGCGTACCGGCGGGCCGGCCTTTCCGCTGCGGTTTGCTGGGGGACGGGATTCACTTGCGTGCCAGCGGGGTCGGCCTATCCGCTGCGGTACCAGCGGGGGTGGGATGCCGCTGCGGTTTGGCGGGGTCGGGATCTTGTTGCGTTCCAGCGGGGTCGGCCTTTTCCGCTGAGGGTGGGTGAGTGTTAGGTGGGGGCGGTCTTTCTGCTGTGCTGGCTGGGTGGGTGGGGAGTGAGGCGATTTCTCTCTGCTTCGGGTTGGCGGTGCCGGGCTGGCTCTCACGGTGAGTAATGCTACTGGCGCGAAGAGTGGTTGCCATGGCGTGTACTTGGTCAGAACTGGGAAAATCTTGGCCAGTTGGGAAAAATCGCACTGTGGGAACCGTCATGGTGTGGCGGCTCGTGCGTCCACTGATCATGCGGATGTCCCAGACCCCACACCACCGACGGGTCGTCATCCCTCGACCCCGGTGGGACGCGGCCGACCCGATGGCCGCGCTCAGTCCACTCCAACGGCGGATCCTCCTGCTGCGCGTCGCTCGCGGTCGCAGTGCCGAAGAGGTCGCCACCGAACTGTCCATGTCCCCGATGGCCGTGCGGGTCGTGCAGCACCGAGCGCTCGAGGTGCTGCGCGCACACTTGGCGGGTGAGGCCGGTCAGCCCACCCCGGGCTGACGCGGCCGGCCGGGGCGTGTCCGGCTCCCGGCCACGGCATCGACGGTGCCCACTCGGCGACGGACCACAGGGTCCGCGCCGAGTGGGCCTGGCGGAGTGGCATCGGACCTGCCGCACCTGCCGCACCTGCCGCACCTGCCGCACCCGACCGGGTGGGGTGCCGGGCTGCGCCAGGATTGGCATCCGGCGGTGTGGCCGTGCGGCCAGCCGACGGGGTCAGCCCAGTCTGGGGTGGACCTCCGGGTGGTCCCGCCACCAGTCCCGGAAGGTCGGGCTGAGCAGCGCGTGCTCGGTGTAGGCCCCGGCCGCCGCCCGGTAGGTGCGGTCGACCTCGTCCTCGCCCAGCCGGTCTCGGCGCCAGGCCAGGACGAGGCGGATCAGCATTGGTTCCCCGGTCAGCGGCTTGATCGCCAGGCCGGGGCCGCCCATCGACGTCGGCTCGACCAGTTGCACCGCCTGTCCGCCCGCGATCAGCTGCCTGCCGCCCCCGCTGGGTGCCTCGAACCGCACGCGGGGTAGGAAGCCCGCTTTTCGGCACGCCGCGCGCAGTGCGGTGAGGGAACCGTCGTCGGCGCCCGGTGGGCAGATCCAGGCCTCCTCGGCCAGGTCGGCCAGGTCCACCTCGTCGGCGTGGGCCAGTCGGTGGTCGGCCGAGATCGCGACGAACACCGGGACCTTCGGCACCAGGGTCCGGTGGACCACGTTCCTGGCCTGCGGCACGTCCTGCTCGTCGCTCATCCCGAGCACCGCCGCGTCCAGGCGACCGTGCGCGAGGGAGTGCGCCAGCATCGTGCTCGACGGTTCGACCTGGAGGGTGATCTCGGCTTCCGGCAGTCCGGCGTCGAGCCGCTCGACCAGGGTGCCCACGCACTCCATGTGCACGGTGCCCACCCGGATCGCGTGGTCGCCGCCGACGTGGGCCAGGTCCGCGCCGAAGGCGTCCAGTTCGGTGAGCAGGAGCCGGGCCCGGCGCAGCACCCGCTCGCCCAGTGGGGTCGGGGCGGTGCCCGCGCGGCTGCGCTGGAACAGCTGCCCGCCGACCGAGCGCTCCACCCGCTGCAGCAGCAGCGTCAGCGACGGCTGGGAGACCCCGAGCGCGGTGGCGGCCTGGGACAGGCTGCCCGCCTCGGCGATCGCGCAGATCGCCCTCAGGTGCCGAATCTCCAGATCCATAGGCAAAGACTATAGAGCGAAGTCATTACCCGGGACCCCCTGACGGTGTGAGGCTGCACCGGCACACGGCGATATCAACCGCCGGAAGGAGAAAACGTCCGCCGAGTGTCCACTCCCGACTGATCGCCAGACGGCCGTTCCGCGAAACCCCTCTCGGGCAACGCCTTCCGCGTGCGGCGACCGTCTCACATGTCGGGCGCGACCGGAGCCTCCCACTCCGGTGGTCCCTGCCGTCCCCACCGGGCGCACCGCCCGGGTCCCCATCCTGCGGAGAACACACTTGTCCAGAATCCGCCCGCGCCGCGGGCCGCTCAGGCTGTCCTTGATCGCCGCCGCGCTCGCCGCGGCCGTCGTCATCCCCACCAACACCGGGCAGGCCGCACCCGCGCCCGCCCCGGTGCCCGTCACCCAGCAGGCCGAGCACGGCGGGCACGCGGCCAAGACCGCCACCCCGCTCAAGGACCGCGGGCCGCTGCCCTCGGCCAAGGACGAGCTGCGCCGCGACTACGACGTGCCCGACAAGGCACCGTCGGCCCGGCTCGCCGTCGCCGCGTGCGACCCCGCGCAGTTCTACAGCCGCACGGGATCCGCGCTGGTTCAGTACATCCGGACCGCCGCCGTCGACTGCGTCAACTCGTTGTTCTCGCTCACCGGCTCGGCCGCCTCGGCCGCGTTCCGCGAGTCGCAGATGAGCTCGGTCGCCTATGGTCTGCGCGACAACGCCGCCGCCTACCCCGGCGACAACTCCACCGGCACCGCCCAGCTCGTGCTCTACCTGCGCGCCGGGTACTTCGTGCAGTGGTACAACCCCGACGTGGTCGGGCCCTACGGCGCGTCGCTGCGCACCGCGATCCGCTCGGCCCTCGACGGGTTCTTCGCCAACTCGCGTGCGTTCACCGTCAGCGAGGCCAACGGCCTGACGCTGTCCGAGGCCGTGGTCCTCATCGACAGCTCCCAGGAGAACGCGCGCTACCTCTCCGTCGTGCAGCGCCTGCTCACCGGTTACACCAGCGCTTACGACTCGTCGCCGTCGATGCTCGCCGCGGTCAACAACGTCTACACCGTGCTCTTCCGCGGCCACCAGGTCCCGGAGTTCGTCACCGCCGTGCAAGCCGACCCCGGCGTGACCGACACGCTGAGCCGGTTCGCGCTCGGGCACCTCGACCTGCTCGCCACCGACCGGTCCTACCTGGTCGCCAACGCGGGCCGTGAGCTGGGCCGGTTCCTGCAGCACCAGCCCCTGCTCACCAAGGTCCGGCCGCTGGCCAAGGGACTGCTCGACCGCAGCACGATCACCGGCACCAGCGGGCGGCTGTGGGTCGGCGTGGCCGAGATGGCCGACTTCTACGACAAGGCGAACTGCTCCTACTACGGCGTCTGCGACCTCGCCGCGCGCCTGGCCGCCGCGATCCTGCCGATCACCCACACGTGCAGCGGCTCGCTGCGCATCCGCGCCCAGGCGATGACGGCCGCCGAGCTGTCGGCGTCGTGCACGAGCCTGGCCAACCAGGACGCGTACTTCCACCGCGCGGTGAGCGATCCCGGTCCGGTGGCCAACGACCGCAACACCACGCTCGAGGTGGTCGTGTTCGACTCGAGCACCGACTACCAGACCTACGCGGGCTCGATGTTCGGCATCGACACCAACAACGGCGGCATGTACCTCGAGGGCGATCCCGCCGCGACGGGCAACCAGCCGCGGTTCATCGCCTACGAGGCCGAGTGGCTGCGCCCGTCGTTCGAGGTGTGGAACCTCAACCACGAGTACACCCACTACCTCGACGGCCGCTTCGACATGTTCGGCGACTTCACCGCGGGCATCAGCACCCCGACCATCTGGTGGATCGAGGGCTTCGCGGAGTACATCTCCTACTCCTACCGCAACGTCCCCTACACCGCCGCGACCACTGAGGCGGCGAAGCGCACCTACCCGCTGAGCACCTTGTTCGATACCACCTACGACCACGACACCACTCGCATCTACCGGTGGGGCTACCTCGCGGTGCGGTACATGCTCCAGTCGCACCCGTCGGAGATGGCCACGGTGCTCGGGCACTACCGCTCGGGCAACTGGACCGCGGCGCGGACGCTGCTCAAGACCACGATCGGCACCCGCTACGACAGCGACTGGTACACCTGGCTCGACGCCTGCGCCGCCGGGTCCTGCGGTGGCGGCACGCCGACGAACCGACCGCCCACCGCGGACTTCACCTCGACGGTCAGCGGTCTGACCGCGACCTTCACCGACCGCTCCACCGACTCCGACGGCACGATCTCCGCGCGCCGCTGGGAGTTCGGCGACGGCACGACGGCCACCACCGCCGCGCCCAGCAAGACCTACACCGCGGCGGGCACCTACACGGTCCGGCTCACGGTGACCGACAACTCGGGCGCCACCGGCACGGTCACCAAGTCGGTGGTCGTGGGTGGCACCGGCGGGGTCACCGAGTGCACGGGCAGCGACCTCCGGACGCTCGGCAAGAACTGCCAGCGGTCCAACCGGTCCGCGACGGGCTCCTGGTACCACCACATGTACCTGCTGCTCCCGTCCGGCACGACCCAGCTGCGGATCACCGCGACCGGTGGCACGGGCAACTGCGACCTCTACTACAGCCCGACCACCTGGGCCACCACCGCCGCGGCGACGCTGCGGTCGACCAACGCGGGCAACACCGAGTCGATCACGGTGGCGAACCCGGCGGCGGGCTACGTCTACGTGAGCCTGAAGGGAGCCACCGACTGTGCGGGCGTCACAGTCACCACCCGCTACTGAGGCAGGGCTCTAGCGGGTGAGCGCGGGTCCCGGTCCCCGGTGGGGGACCGGGACCCCTCACAGTTCCAGCAACCGGTCGGTGTAGGCGATCGCGGCGGGCTCCAGCTGCAGCGCGACGTGGGTGGACGCGGAGTTCACGTCCCGCCAGTACCGCTGCAGCGGGTTGGCCACCGACTGGCCGGTGGTCCCGGCGGCCCGGAACAGCCGGTCGACGGCGCCGACCAGTGTCTCCACGCCCAGCGCGCAGTCGCGCAGCGTGCGGGCCACCTCCAGCGGGGTCACATCGCTGCCGCGGTCGGCGGTGGCCGAGGCCCGGTCGAACAGCAGCTCCACCGCGTCGATCTCACCGGCCGAGCGGGCCAACACGGTGTCGTAGGTGGCCCGGGTGAGCCCGGGACCTCTCGCCGGTGCGCGCAGCTTGCCCGCGATGTACGCCGACGCAGAGGCCAACGCCCCGCGCGCGGCCCCGAGCGCGGGCGTGGCGAACGAGAGCCCGTTGACCGCCTGCAACGGCACCTGGTGACAGTGCGCGCTAGACGCCATGGCCCCACCGGTGAACAAGTCCTCGCGCGGGAACGCCCGATGGGCCGGTACGAACACCTCGGCGGTGCTGACGGTATTGCTACCGGTCGCCTGCATGCCGACGTTGAGCCAGGTGTCGCGCACCGCGAACGACGCGCGCGGAACCGCGAACATCATCCCCACCGGGCCGTTGTCGCCCGGCGCCATCCCGCACAGCAGCGCCCAGTCGGCGAAGTCGACGCCGCTGACGTAGGGCCACTCGCCGCTGAGCCGCCAGCCGCCCGGCACGGCTGTCACCGTGCCGAGCGGCATGAGCGACCCGACCACCACCGGGTCCGGGCCCTGCCCCCAGACCTCGTGCTGGCCCGTCGCGGGCAGGTAGGCGGCCATCCTGGACAGGCTGGCCGCGATCGAGGCGCACCACGCGGTCGCCGGGCAGGCGGCGCCCAGGACGGCCACCGCCCGGCTCAGCTCGACGAACGTGCCCGCCGAGCCGCCGTGCGCGCGCGGGACGAAGTGCCGCGCGAACCCGGAGGCGCGCAGCGCCTCGACGACCGGTGGCGCGAGCGTGCGCCCGGCCTCGGAGGTGACCGCGTGCTCGGCGGCCAGCGCGGCCAGTCCGGGGGCGGTCGCGGTGATCGTGGTGTCGTGGGTGAGGGTCATGCCCCACTCCCTTCGTGGTCCACAGTGGACATCAGGCGGGCTCGACGGACTGGGAGTGGCGGAAGAAGTTCGTCGGGTCCCAGCGCGACTTGACCTGGCGCAGGCGCGGGTAGTTCGCGCCGTAGTACAGGGTCGACCAGGGCACCCCGGAGCGGTTGACCGACAGGTCGCGGATCTCCGGGTCCGGCGAGTTGATGTAGCAGCCGCCGGTCTGCGCGTTGGGGACCGGGTAGCCGCCGGTGGCCGCGAAGGCGTCGGCGTAGGTCTCGCGCAGCCAGCGCAGGTGGGCCGGGTCCTCGGCCGCCTCGTCCCAGAAGTTCTCGAACAGGGCCAGGAACGCGGCGTCGCGGTGGACGTAGGCGGTCGCGCCCGGCGGCACCGTGTTCACCCGGCCGCCCGCCACGCCGTAGAGCTGGAGGGTCGCGGTGGGGTTGGCGTAGTCGTCGCGGGTCATGTTCCGGTACAGGGTGGCGATCTGCGCGTCGGTGAAACCCTTGCGCATGTAGGCGCTCTTCACCGCTCCGCGCTTGGTGGGGTCGGTGAGCAGGGCCGGGTCGGCGGTGCCGATCTTGCGGGTGGCGGCCAGCCACGGGAGCCGCCGCGCGGGCGGGATGAACATGCCGGTGTCCTTGCTGACCGCGGCCAGGTAGTCGGCCAGCAGCCGCTCGGCTCCGGGCAGCGTGGCGTCCATCTGGGTCAGCAGGCCGATACCACCGCTTGCCTTGTGCGCCAGGAAGACGCCACCGGACAACGCGGCGTACGGGGAGTCGGCGGCGGTGTTGGCCACGTGCCAGTCGCCGTAGTTGCGCAGCAGGTTGGTGAACGCGGTCAGGGACAAGCCCTGCCACGGCATCCCCATCCGGTGCACCAGCACCTCGCGCGGCGGGCGCGGCAGCTGCTCGCCCGGGTCGCTCCCGCGGGCGTCGGCCGAGCGGAACCAGTACCGGGTGATGATCCCGAAGTTGCCCCCGCCACCACCGGTGCACGCCCACCACAGGTCGTGGTTCGGGTCCCTGGGGTCGCGACTGGCGACCACCTTGCGGACGTCGCCGTCGCGGTCCACCACCACGACCTCGACCGCCTCGATGTGGTCGGCGACGACGCCGTACCGCCGCGACAGCAGCCCGTACCCGCCGCCGCAGGCGTGCCCGCCCACGCCGACGGTCAGGCACACCCCGCCCGGGACGACCACGCCCCAACCCCGGTAGAGGGTGGCGTACACGTCGCCGAGCTGGGCACCAGCCTCGACCGAGAACGCGCGCCGCCGCTCGTCGTAGTCGATCCGGTCCATAGTGGACAGGTCGATGACCACCTGGGTGGCGTCGTTGTAGACGAAGTCCGCGTAGCAGTGCCCGCCGCTGCGCACGGTGACCCGCTTGCCGGCGCGCACCGCGTCCCGCACCGCCCGCACGACCTGGTCGGCGTCGCGCACCAGCCGCACCGCCTCGGGCCGGGCCACGAACCGGCGGTTGTTGCCCACGACGAGCTCGGCGTAGCGCGGGTCGCCCGGGCGCACCGCCGCCCGCTCCGCCACCGATCCCACCGCCGGTTCCGCGGCGTTGCCCGGGGTGACCGCCGCGAGCCCACCGGCCGCGGCGGCCCCCGCCGCCGCACCGATCAAGACCCCGCGCCTGTTGATGCTCGCCATCGCCGTCCTCTCGTGTCTGCTGTCTCAACCCAGCTCGTAGTCGGCCGGGTGCACTGCTCGGGTGCGCCGCCAGTACTCCAGCGCGGAGAAGGGCCAGTTCTGCGCCGACCGGCCCCGCGCGCGGTCGACCGCCCAGGTGCGCACCGACGAGAAGCCCCAGGCGCGCTCGCGGTTGGCCGCGTCGACCCAGGCGTTGTGGTCGTCGTGCGCGGCGCGGCGCACCGACAGCGCGCGGTGCCCGCCGGTGAGCAGCAGCCGGACCGCGTCGAGCAGGTAGCCGACCGCGCACTCGGAGAAGTAGAAGATGCTGCCGCCCTGGCCGGACAGGTTGGTGTTGGGGCCGTAGAGGCAGAACAGGTTCGGGAACCCGGGCACGGTCATGCCCAGGTACGCGCGGGCGTCGCCGTCCCACGCCTCGTGCAAGTCGACCCCATCCCGACCGGTCACCCGCATCGGCGCCAGGAACCCCGACGCGGCGAAACCGGTGGCGTAGACGACGACGTCGAGCGGGTGGTCGCCGCCGCCATCGGTGCGTACCCCGGTCGGGGTGATCCGTTCGATGGCGTCGGTGACCAGGTGGACGTCCGGGCGTTTGAGCGTGGCGAGCCAGGCGCCGTCATCGCGCAGGACCCGCTTGGCGCCCACCGGGTAGTCGGGCACGACGTGCGGGCGCAGCCATGGCGCGTCGGCCAGCTGGGCGTCCATGGCGTCGGCGAGTGCGCCCCGCATCTCCTCGTTGAGTCGCGACACCGCGCGTTCGGTGGGTGGGTAGTCGGGGTCGACCACCCACGCCTCCAGCACACCCCGCAGACCGGGCGCGAACAGCCAGAACCGGTACCACGCCAGGTAGTACGGCACATGCTCGAACAACCACCGCAGGCCCACGGGCACGGGGGAGCGGTAGTGCGGGGTCGGCCGCAGCCAGGCCGGGGTGCGTTGGAAGACAGTCAGTTCGGCCACCTCGTCGGCGATCGCCGGCACGATCTGGAACGCGCTCGCGCCGGTGCCGATCACCCCGACGCGCTTGCCCGCGAGGTCCACCGAGTGGTCCCAGCGCGCCGAGTGGAACGCGGGCCCGGTGAAGTCGTCGCGGCCGGGGATGTCCGGTAGCGACGGGCGGTTGAGCTGGCCGACCGCGCTCACCAACACCTCGACCTCGGCGGTGTCCGGCCCGTCCGGGGTGTCCAGGGTCAGCCGCCACGTGGCGCTGTCCTCGTCCCACGCCGCCGCGCGCACCTCGGTGTCGAACCGGACGCGGTCGCGCAGACCGAACTCCTTGGCGAAGTCGCGGAAGTAGGCGAGCAGCTCGTCCTGCGCGCAGAAGTAGTCCGGCCAGTCCGACTTGGCCGCGAACGAGTAGCCGTAGAGGTGGCTCGGCACGTCCACCCGGCAGCCCGGGTACGTGTTCTCCCACCAGGTCCCACCGACCTCGGGGTTCTTCTCGAACACGGTGACCGGCACGCCTGCCTGCGTCAACCGGTGCGCGGCCAGCAGCCCGCTCATCCCGGCGCCGATGACCCCGACCCGCAGCTCGCGGTCCGGCGCCACGTCCTCGACGTGCCAGCCAGGGACCTTCGGGTCGTCCCCGGCCCCCACCACCTCCTCGGCCAGCAGCGGCGCGAACTCCGCGCCGCCGGGGCCCAGCGCCCACTCGGCGACCCGGGCCAGCGCCGACTCGTCCGGCGGCGGGACCGGCGGGCAGCCCTGGTCGCGGTAACGCGCCAGGGCTGCCAACGCCCGCTCGCGGACCTGCTCCTGCCGGGCGGTGGGGAGCCCGCCCTGCGGCCGGAAGAGCCACCCGGTGTCCGCGTAATCGGTCCTCAGCAAGGAGAAGTCCCCGGTCAGGTGGGCGATCGCGATCAGCAGCGCGGGCACGTCGGCCTCGGCCAAGTGCGCGCGCAGTTCGTCGTCGCCCGCGGTGATCCGGCGCGGCGGCGCGGTCAGCGTCATCGGCGCGCCCGGTCAGTAGTTGCCGAGGCCGCCGCAGACGTTGAGCGCCTGCGCGGTCACCGCCCCGGTGCCCTCGCCGACGAGGTAGGCGACCATCGCGGCCACCTCCTCGACCTGGACGTAGCGCCCGACCGGCACCCGGGCGGTGATCCGGTCGAACGCCTCGTCGACCGACACGCCCCAGATGTCGGCGTAGTGCTCGCGCACCCGCTCGGCCATCGGCGTCTCGACGAAACCCGGGCACACCGCGTTGACCGTGACGCCGGTCTTGGCCAGCTCCAGCCCCAGGGCCTTGGTGAACCCCACCACCCCGTGCTTGGACGCCGAGTACGGCGCGGCGTGCACCACGCCCTGCTTGCCGCCGGTGGAGGCGATGTTGACCACCCGGCCCCAGCCCCGGTCCGCCAGCCCGCCCCGGGTGAGCACCGCCCTGGTCACCAGGAACACGCTGTTCAGGTTGGTGTTGATCACGTCGAACCAGAGCTCGTCGGTGAGCTCGGCGGTGGCCCCGCCACCGCTGCGCCCGGCGTTGTTGACCAGCACGTCAACCGGCCCGAACCGGTCGACCGCGGCGTCGACGAACGCGCCGACCTCCGCGGGCACGGTCACGTCGCAGGCGCTCCCGTCGACGTCGTGGCCCTTGTCCTGGAGGGACTTCACCGTGGCGGCGAGGACGTCGGCGTGCCGCGCGCAGACGTACACGCTCGCCCCGTCCGCCGCCAGGCGCTCGGTGATCGCCAGCCCCATCCC
This sequence comes from Actinokineospora sp. NBRC 105648, assembly GCF_030269645.1. GTDB lineage: Bacteria > Actinomycetota > Actinomycetes > Mycobacteriales > Pseudonocardiaceae > Actinokineospora. The sequence goes on from NZ_BSTR01000010.1 coordinate 120,346, forward strand.
GCTCGTCGCGCCGGTCACGACGGCGACGGGCCGCTCGGGTCGCGCCATGGTGTGTTCCTCCCTCGACCGTGCTGCACCGGACGGTGTGAAGGCTGGCCCGGCGCCCTCGAACCCCGGACGAACCGCCCTTGAGGCACCCCCGCCCACGCTTCGAGCGCGCCACTAGCGGCCCTGGTCACGGTGGTGCTCCTACCCGTGTCGACCAACCTGGAGGGGCCGATGACGACCACCGAGAGCACCACCGAGGTAACCGCCGAGCGCTACGCCGAGGTCCAGCACTTCTACGCCCGCCAGATGCGCCTGCTCGACGACCGGGACTTCCCCGCCTTCGCCGCCACGTTCACCGAGGACGGCGAGTTCAGCCACACCCCCGGCCACGCGGTGTCCACCCGCGCCGGGATCGTCGCCGAGCTGCACGAGTTCCACCGCCGCTTCGACGGCGACCCGGTGGTCCGCAGGCACTGGTTCGACATGATCGTCCTCGACCCGGCCCCCGGCGGCGCCCTCACCGCGAGCTTCTACGCCTACGCGATCACCGTCCGCCCCGGCGGCGACCAGGTGGTCGGCCCGAGCTGCCTGGTCCGCGACGTGCTCGTCCGCGAAGCGGGACAACTGCGCAACCGCTCCCGGCACGTCACCCAAGACCGCCTGACCTTCTGACGGGAGACGAGAAACCTTGTCACACCAACGATCCCGACGCGTCACGGCGCTCGTCCTGGCGGGCGTGCTGGGCGCGGCCCTCGTCGCGGCGGCGGCCCTCCCGGACCGCCACCCCGCCACCGAGGCCGTGTGCTTGCAGGGCGACCCGCAGGACACCCAACGCGACGGGGTCCTGCCCACGTCGCTGGCAGCCGAGGTCTACCGGGCCACCCGCTCCTACCCGGGCCCGTGCGCGGTCTACGGCACACCGAAACCCATGGGCCGCGCCCAGATCCAGACCTTCGCCCAACTCCGCGGTCCCCAACCCGTGCGACTCGGCTTCGTCTTCGACGCCGACGCCCTCGACGGCCTGCCCACCGCGATGACCGACGGCACCCACTGCCACGACGTCGACGGGAACGGCAAGGTCGACCAGCACACCGAGTGCGTGCACAGCCACGACACGACCCTGGACCTGCCGCGCGAGTTCACCGCCCGGGTCGGCGGCCCCTTCACCTGGGGCCTGATCACCTGGGACCCGCACGGCCACGCGCCGGGCACCATCTACGGCCTGCCCCACTTCGACTTCCACCTGTACATGCAGGACCAAGCGGCCAGGGACGCCATCCGCACCGGGCCGTGCGGGGGAGAGGGTCTTATCAACTGCGACGACCTCGCCACGGCACACGTGCCGGTGCCGGACCGCTACCGCCCGGCCGACTTCGCCGATGTGGGGGCGGTGGTGTCCGCCATGGGCAACCACCTCACCGACCCGACCGGGCCTGAGTTCAACGGGGCCACCTTCACTCATACGTTCATGTACGGCGCTTATGCGGGTGACATCACGTTCTACGAACCGATGATCACGCGGGCTTGGCTGGTGGAGGTGGTGCAGAGTGGGCGTGGGGCTTGCCGGGACATCAAACCGCCCGCGGCTTGGAAGGTCGCTGGGTGGTATCCGACTCGTTATTGTGTGGACTATCGGGCTAATCGGCATGAACTGTCTGTGGCGTTGACTGATTTCGTGCTGCGTTCGGCTTCCTGATGGCTTGTGGCTCGCTTGTGGGTCGTGCAGGGTGTCCCTGAATCCCCTACGCCAAGTGTGACTACGGCCTGCGGTTCTTTGTCAAGGCGGGAGAGAGTACCTTGACAAAGAAACCGCAGGCCGTGTTTTGGCTGCGTATGGAATGCAGGGGGAGGGCTGGTCAGGAGGGACTTGTCGGGGCCTGGTGCTGCTTGGTTGGGTGGCTGGGTTGGTGAGTAGAGAAAGAGAAGAGAAGGGCGAATGGGAAAGTGGTGGTGGTGCTAGGCGATCGTGGCGGCTGCTAGTGCGTGTCCTAGGGTGGCCAGGCTGTTGCGTCCCAATGCTTCCCGAACGGACTGGCGGGCTTCTGCGACGGTTCCGCCGGTCAGCTCCGCCACCGCGGCCGGATCGAGCACGACAGTGTGCGTCGCGGTAGCCACCACGAGGTCTCCGTTTTGTGTGAACGTCCACAAACCCCCGTGCCCCAGCAACAACCGTGGTGGTTGTACCTGCTTGTAGGAGATCCACTCTCCATCGGAGCACACCCGCAACGACTGGGTTCGGTGGCTGGTGCCGTCTGGGGTCACGGTGTCCATCTCCAGTTCCTGGACCCCGCCCCCGTGCGACCCGACCACGACCCGGGAGACGTGTGGCAATCGCTCGGCCCACAGGTCGGCCCGGGCCACGAACTCGTACGCCGCCGCGGCGGACCCGGGTAGCGAGACCTCGTCGGTGAATGAGAACAGCAGGTCGTCGACCGGGTGACCGGCCTGTGCCACCCGGGCCAACGCCCCCAGTTCGGCGGCGCTGTTCCGGTCCAGTGCCGCGTGTACCGACGCGACCGACCCCGGTGCGTCGTCCACCACGCTGAACTGGTGGGTCAGCACCACCTCGGTCCGCCCGCCTGCCAGCTCCCGGAACACCCAGGAGCCCGACATCGCGGTGACCGGTGGACTGCTCACCTCCTGCGCGAACTCGACCCGCAACCGGTCGGGGTCCAGTTCGCGTCGGGAGGTCCAGTCCACAACGGACCCGTTGACGGTGGCCCAGATCCGGAACCGCTCCGTCCTCGAACCCTGCGACAGCCGGTGCACGTGCACGCACGGCCTGAAGATCGCGGGCCACACCCCGACATCCGCGACGAGTCCATACAGGACATCCGGTGTCGCGTTGATCACCTGCGCGTGTTCGGCCCGGTGCGTGGTCATCGCGCCACCGACCCGTTGACCAGGGCCAACAGCGCGCCCGGTGTGCGGGCCTCGGCCAGCTCGTCCTCCGGGATCGACACCCCGTACTCCTGCTCGACCAGCGCCGCGCACTCCATCAGCGCCAGCGAGTCGTAGCCCAGCTCCTCGAACGGCGTGTCGGTGATGTCCCCGGCCAGTCGCAGGGTCTCATCCGCCCCGGCCGCCGCCACGATCACCCGTCGCAAATCGTCGATGTTCATCGTTGTCATGTCCTGTCCCCCTTGTCAGTTGTCGCGGCCCGCACGACCACGGCCGCGTTGAACCCCCATCGCCCCCGCGCCAGCACCAGCGCGGCGCCCAGCGGCGCGGCTCGCGGCTCGCCCCGGACGAGGTCGATCCCGTACTCCGACGGCACGTCCGCGCTGGCCCCGCTCGCCGGGATGACCCCGTCGCGGATCGCCAGCAGCGCGGTCACCACGTCCACCGGCCCGCCACCGGAGTACAGCCGCCCGGTCAACGCCTTGGGCACGGTGACCGGCACACCCCCGGGGCCGAACACCCCGCGGATCGCCTCGGCCTCGGCCGCGTCCAGCTCCGGGACCCCGGCCCCGTCGGCGAAGACCACGTCGACCTCGGCGGGGGTCAACCCCGCGTCGGTGATCGCCAGCTCGGCCGCGCGGCGCAGCCCGGGTGGGCGCCCACTGCCGGGGCGCGGGTCGAAGGTCGCCGCGTAGCCGGCGATCTCGCCGTGCGGACGGGAGATCCCGCGGGCCAGCGCGCTTGCCTGGTCCTCCAAGACCAGGATCGCGCCGCCCTCGCCGGGCACGTGTCCCGCCGCGCGCTTGTCGAACGGCAGGTACGCCAGCGCCGGGTCGGTCGCCGTGCTCACCCGCCCACCCGCCAGCTGCGCGGCCCAGCCCCACGGGTCCAGCGCCGAGTCGACCCCGCCCGCCACCACCAGCGGCGTCCCGGCGCGCACCGTGCGGCGGGCGTGGCCGAGCGCGTCGAGCCCGCCCGCCTGCTCGCCGACCAGCGCCGCGCCCGGACCGCGTAGCTCGTTGCGGATGGAGATCTGGCCGGTGTTGACCGCGTAGAACCACGCGAAGGACTCGTAGACCGAGACGAACCCCGGTCCCTTGGCCCAGAGCTTGCGGAACTCGCGGTGGGTGAACTCGAAGCCGCCCAGCGCGTTGGCCAGCACGGTGCCCTTGTCGTAGTCGCGCAGGGTGGACCGGTCGACCCGCGCGTCGAGCAGCGCCCAGTCGGCCGAGGCCAGCGCCAGCCGGGTCGAGGTGTCGGTCTGCGGCAGCAGCCTGCTCGGCAGGTGCGCGGCCGGGTCGAAGTCCTCGACCTGCCCGGCGAGCCCGCTCGGGTAGCCGGTCGCGTCGAACCGGGTCAGCGCGCCGATGCCGCTCTCGCCCGCCAGCACGGCCTTCCAGTACCGCTCGGTGCCCACCCCGTTCGGCGCGACCACCGCCATCCCGGTCACCACCGTCGACCCCATCGCCGTCACCCCCATCACCGCCTCCCCGGCGCGCGCAGCACCATCGCGCTCTGGAAGCCGCCGAACCCGCTGCCCACCGACAGCACCGTGTCCACGGTCAGCTCGCGCGCGGTCAGCGGCACGTAGTCCAGGTCGCACTCGGGGTCCGGCCGGTGCAGGTTCGCCGTCGGCGGCACCACGTCGTGCCGGATCGCCAGCGCGGACGCGGCGATCTCGATCGAGCCGATCGCGCCCAGCGAGTGCCCCACCATCGACTTGATCGAGCTGACCGGTACCCGCCGCGCGTGCTCGCCCAGCGCCCGCTTGAAGGCGGCCGTCTCGTGCCGGTCGTTCTGCTTGGTGCCCGACCCGTGCGCGTTGACGTAGTCCACCGCCGACGGGTCCACTTCGGACTCGTCGAGCGCCACCCGGATCGCCTCGGCCAGCTCGCGGCCGTCGGTCTTCAGCCCGGTCATGTGGTAGGCGTTGCACCGGGTGGCGAAGCCGGTGACCTCGGCGTACGGGGTCGCGCCGCGGGCCAGCGCGGCCCCGAGCTCCTCGAGCACGAACACCGCCGCGCCCTCGGCGAGCACGAACCCGTTGCGCGAGGCGTCGAACGGGCGCGAGGCGTGCCCGGGGTCGTCGTTGTAGGTGCTGGTGGCCTTGATCGCGTCGAAGCAGGCCACCACGATGGGCGTGATCGGCGTGTCGGTCGCACCGGCCACCGCGGTGTCCACGGTGCCCTCCCGGATCAGCCGCACCGCGTAGCCGACGGCGTCCAGCCCGGAGGTGCACCCGTCGGACACCATCGTCACCGGCCCCTCCGCACCGACCGTCCACGCCACCTCGGCGGCCATCACGCCCGGGCTCAGGTAGTCGAACATGTGCGGCGACAGGTAAGCCGGGTCGGCGAGCCACTCCCGGCCGCTGTCGGACATCACCAGGTACTCGTTCTCCAGGCTGGTCGCCGCGGCCACCGCGCTGCCCAGCACCACCCCGACCCGGTGCGGGTCCACCCCCGCGAACGCCACACCGCTGTCGGCGACCGCCTCGCGCGCGCACGCCACGGCGAACTGCGTCGCCCGGTCCATCCGCCGCAGCTCGCGCGGGGTGATGCCCTCCAGCGCCGGGTCGAAGTCCACCTCACCCGCCACCCGCGAGCGGAACGGCGAGGCGTCGAAGGACGAGATCGGCCGGGTGGCCGTGCGCCCCGCGGTGAGCAGGTCCCAGAACTCCTTGGTGCCGCGGCCTCCCGGCGCGCGGACACCGATGCCGGTGATGACCACCCGGCGGCTCATCGCGCACCGTCGCAAGAGAACATCTCAGGCCGGTCCTTTCCCCAGGGGACTAAGCGTGATCGCCGGTCAGCCTGCGGTGTCCGGCTCGAACGGTGCTCGAAACCCCGTCGGGTCGGGTGGGTTACCCTCGGTTCCACGAACGGGTGACCTGGGGTGGTCCACCCCCGGCACCGGTGGAGGGACCGCGATGACCAAGCGCGGACCCGAGCCGCTCTCCTTCGGACCGCTGCCGAGGGCGGAGCGTGCCCCGGTCGAGCGAGCCGACGCCGCGCGCAACCGGGACAAGATCCTGCGGGCCGCCGCGGCCATCTTCCGGTCGCGGGGCGCCGAGGGGCTCTCGATCGCCGAGGTCGCCCGGGCGGCCGACATCGGCGTCGGCACCATCTACCGCCGCTTCGGCGACCGGTCCGGGCTGTTGTTCGCCCTGCTCGACGAGCGGGAGCGCGAGTTCCAGGAGGCGTTCTTCGCCGGACCGCCGCCACTGGGCCCGGGCGGACCCGCGGCCGAGCGGCTCGGCGCGTTCGCCGCCGCGCTCGTCGACCGGGTCGCCGAGCAGCTGGACCTGTTGCTGCTGGCCGAGACCAGCTCCCCGGGCGCGCGCTTCCGCAGCGCGCCGTACACGCTCTACCACACCCATTTGACCGCCCTGTTCACCCAGGCACGTCCAGGTGCGGACGCCGTCCTGTTGGCGGATTCGGTGCTGGCGGCGGTGTCCGCGCGCCAAGTCGACCACCTGCGCACCGCCCGCGGCCGCACCGTCGAGCAGATCAAGGCCGGCGTGGCCGACATCGTCGCCGCGCTGTGCGCGCGCCGAGAACCCGTTCGGGACTAATCCGCCGAGTCGGTTGTATCCGGAACGCGCTCCGGTTACCTTGGGTGTCGACGCGGTCGGTCGCGGCCCGTCCGCGACCACGTGCCCTCCAGGGGGGAGGGCGCTCGCGAGGACGTGCGGGTCGCCGTCATCCACCACCACCCCGGCCGTGCGCCGGGTCGTGGTCCGACGGTCCCGGCACGGCGCACAGGGGGAGTGCACATGACCGACGAAGGCTCGTACCGCGTCGTCTGGGACGACTTCCAGGACGGCTTCCGCACCACCGGCCCGGACGCGCGGTGGCGCTTCTACGCCGCCGGTCCGTTAGCCGCCGACGACGGTGTGGCCACCACCTCGCCCGCGGGCCTGCGGGTGGCCGCCGCGGGCACGAACGTCCACACAGGACTGCCCGCGTTCACCAAGACGCACGGCCACGACGAGCTGGCCCGCCTGGGCGTGCCCGCGGTGTTCGACCACGTCAAGTGGCTCGTGCACGCCAACCACGTGGCGAGCACGGGGCTTCCCGGCTTCGACGCGCTGCCCGGGCACGTGCTGTCCTTCGAGACCTGGGTGTCCGCGCGCAGCCACGGGACCAGCGCGCACCCGTTCGGTGCGGCGGTCGCCGACCCGGACGACGACCTGCGCTTGGGCGCGGTCGCGTTGCCGTTGATCGACGTCGAGACCTACACCGTGGTCACTTTCTTCCTCACCAACAAGAGCGTCTACGCCACCTACGAGCGCCTAGCCGCGGGCAGGCCGACGCTCGGCGACTACGCCTCCTTCCTCTACGCCACACCGGTAGCCACTCGCGCGACCGCCGACGAGCACCACCTGAAGATCTCCTACGACCGCGACGCGGGCACCGTGCGCTGGTTCGTCGACGGGAGCCAAGTGCACGAACTCGACCGGTTGGGCCACCTGCTGCCCTCGCGCGAGCACATGCTGCTCGACCACGGCGGCACCCCGACCGCGGTCGCCCCGCGCCAGCTCAACGGCGGCATGGGCATGTTCACCGTGCTCGACGGCGCCTACCCCGGGTCCGGGGGAGCGGGCCTGGTCCGGCTCGACCCGGACCCCGGCACCTATGTCGACCCCGCCGCGGGTCCGCCGAGCCCGCAACGGTTCCTCGACGACGAGAGCCGCCCCGCCAGCAGGTTGTTCGGCCAGGGCGCGGAACTGGCCCTGGCCCGGTACGTGGTCTCCAGTGCGCCCCGCTGACCTGGTGGGCGCGTGGGCGCTCGCGGGCTACGTGGAGGTCGACGCCACGGGCACCGAGAGCACCGGCCCGCTCGGCGAGCACCCGGTCGGACTGCTGATCTACCAGGCCGACGGGCACATGTCCGTCTCGATGATGCGCACCGGCGGCGCCGGCCCGGAGACCTTCATGGGCTACGCCGGGACCTGGCGCCTCGACGGACCCCGGGTGCGGCACGCCGTCGTGGTCAGCGCGCACCCGAACCAGGTGGATACCGAGCTCGTCCGCGACATCGAGGGGTCGGGGGACGTGGTGGTGCTGCACGGCAGCGCCGTGGTGGACGGCAGGGCAGTGCGACGGAAGCTGACCTGGCGACGTGAGTCGAGTGCGTGAACGGGAAGGAACCCATCCGAGATGAAGGCATTGGTTGCCGCGTCCTACGGGCCGCTGGACGAGTTGGCGGTGCGCGAGGTGCCCGCCCCCGCGCCGGGCGCGGGCCAGGTGCTCGTGCGCGTGCGGGCGGCGGGGCTCAACCCGCTGGACCTCAAACTGGCCACCGGGGTGATGCGCGAGGTCATGCCGGTCGAGCACCCGTTCACCCTGGGGGTGGACGCCGCGGGCGTGGTCGAGGCAGTCGGCGCGGGGGTGACCCGCTTCGCGCCCGGTGACGAGGTGGTGGCGCTGACCTTCCCGGTCGGCGCCGCGGCCGAGTACACCGTCGTCGCAGACGGGCCCACGATCACCCACCGGCCCGCCGGGCTCAGCGCGGCGCGGGCGGCGGCACTGCCCACGCCGCTGCTGATGGCCGCCGCGCTCGCCGACTCGCTCAAGGTCGGCGCCGGGCAGGACGTGCTGGTGCTCGGCGCCGACGGCGCGGTCGGCGCGCTGTTCCTGCAGCTGGTGGCCGACTCGGGCGCGCGCGTGATCGCCACGGCCTCGCCCACCACCGCGGCCGACGTGCGCGCGCTCGGGGTCGAGGAGGTCGTCGACTACACCACCACCGACGTCGTGGCGCACACGCTGAACCTGCGCCCCGACGGCGTGGACGTGGCCGTCGACCTGGTCAACGCCGGTCCCGGGCTGGCCGGGACCGCCGCGGCGGTGCGGGAGAACGGGCTGCTGGTCTCCACCCTGGGCGGCCCGCCCGCCTTCGACCGCGGCGTCACCGCGAGCTACCTGGGCGTGGAGGAGGGGTTCCACCGGTTCGCCGACCTGGTGGAAGCGGCCGCCGCGGGCCGGTTCGACTACCAGGTGCGCGAGTACCCGTTCGCCGAGGCGACCAAGGCGGTCACCGAGTTCGCGGGCCGCAACTCGCGGGTGCGCACCGTCGTCACGTTCTGACCATCCACATAGGACTCGGCGAGCCCGTGCCCCCGCGGGCCACGGGCTCGCCGGATCCCTGAGCCGGGGGTGCGCCCGTGGCCCATGACCTCGACCCCGAGCTGGCGGCGTGGGCGGCCACGATCCCGCGGCTCGACTACACCGACCTCGCCGGCGCGCGGGCACGGCTGCGCGCGATCGCGGGCGCGCAGCCCGCCTACCCGCGCGCCGCGCACGTCGCGGTGGCCGACCACACCGCCACCGCCGAGGACGGAACCGTTGTGCCGCTTCGGGTCTATCGTCCCGCCGGGGTGCCCGGCGCCCTGCCGTGCCTGCTGTACCTGCACTGGGGCGGGTTCGTCTTCGGCGACCTGGAGACCGTGCACGCCACCGCGCAGCAGGTCGCCGACGTGGTGGGCGTCGTGGTGGTCAACGTGGCCTACCGGCTCGCCCCGGAGCACCCGTTCCCCGCCGCGCTGCTGGACTGCCACGCCGCCCTGCGCTGGGCGGTCGAGCACGCCACCGAGCTGGGGATCGACCCCGCGCGGGTCGGTGTCGGCGGGGAGAGCGCGGGCGGCGGGCTGGCCGCCGCGCTGGCGTTGCGCGCCCGCGACGAGGGCGGGCCGCCGCTGCGGTTCCAGTGCCTGGTCTACCCCGCGCTCGACGACCGGCTGGTGACCGAGTCCGCCCGCCGCTTCGTCGACACGCCCAAGTGGGACCGGGCGAGCGCGGAGCTGACCTGGCGGTACTACCTGGGCGACCTCGACCCGGTGCCCGCCCACGCCGCGCCCGCCCGCGCGGCCGACCTGTCCGGGCTGCCCGCCGCCTTCGTGAGCGTGTGCGAGTTCGACCCGCTGCGCGACGAGGGCGCACTGTACGCGCGCCGGCTGGCCGAGGCGGGCACATCGGCGGAACTGCACGTCTATTCCGGGACTTTCCACGCCTCGATTTCGCACACCGGCGCCGCGGTGTCTCGTCGGATGATCCGCGAACAACTTTCCGCTATTCGGCGTTCACTGGTCGAGTGAACCGTACTCCGAATGGGTGGAAACTGGCCCGATGGCATTGCGTGCTGTGAACTGACACACACAACCGGAACGGGTTCCGCTACGTTGTTGCCGGTCCGGTAACCCCTACCGTACGCTCGAAGCCAGGGGGGTTGTGCGCACGTGATGTCGATGTGGGACGCGCTACCATTTCGCGCAGGCGGGCCAATGGGTCCGCGAACGCGCGGTGCGCGGCACGCGAACTCGCGCGGTGCGAATCTCGGATATCCACGTCGGGGTGGGGCCTGACGTTCTATTTATATTTTTATGGCGAGGACCGGGGAGGGTCTGATGCTGAAATTCAAGGTACTGGGGCCATTGGAGATACGCCTGCCGGACGGCCGGGTGCTGGTTCCGGGCTCGGCCAAGGTGTGCAAGGTGCTCTCGTTGCTGCTGCTGCAGAACGAGGTGACCAGTGTGGACCTGTTCATCAGGGAGCTCTGGGGCGACGAGCCACCGCGCAGCTGCCTGACCACGTTGCAGACCTACATCTACCACACCAGGCGGATGTTCGACCGCGACCTCGCGATCGGCCCGGGCGGGCCGGTGCTGGTCACCCGGCCGCCGGGCTACGAGCTGCTCGTCGCCGACGAGCAGGTCGACGCCAAGCACTTCGAGCGGCTGGTCCGCCAGGGCCGCGCGGCGCTCGACCTGGACCGGGTCGAGCAGGCCGCGGCGCTGCTGCGCCAGGCCCTCGAGCTGTGGCGGGGGCCCGCACTGGCCAACATCTCCGGCGGTGACGTCCTCAGTGGACACATCACGCACCTGGAGGAGCTGCGGATCCGGGCCACCGAGCTGCGCATCGAGGCCGACAAGCGGCTGGGCAGGCGCCGCGACCTGATCCCGGAGCTGCGCGCCCTGGTCGTGTCCTACCCGCTCAACGAGTGGTTCCACCTGCAGCTGATGACCGAGCTGCAGCACTGCGGCAGGCGGGCCGAGGCCCTGCAGGCCTACCACGACCTGCGCCGGATCCTCGACGAGGAACTGGGTCTGGAGCCGACCGCCGAGGTGCGCAGGCTCCAGCGCGACCTGCTCGCCCCGACCGCCTGAGCGGCGGCCGACCACACGGCGCGCGAGTCCTCGCGGGAGGCCGACACCTCCCGCGAGGGCCCGCGCGCCGTTCGCCGTCCAGACGCGTTCCAACACCGCTCGACCGCCGCCGGGCACCGTCGGCCCATGACCCGAACTCCGAGCGCGCTCGACGACACCCGGCTCGAGGAGGTCGCCGACGGCGTGCACGCCCACATCCAGCCCGACGGCGGCTGGTGCCTGAACAACGCGGGCGTGCTGGTCTCCGGCGGCCACACCGCCCTGGTCGACACCGCCGCCACCGAGGCGCGCGCCCGCAGGCTGCGCGAGCTGGTCGGCACGGTCTCGCCCACCGCGCCCGAACTGCTCGTCAACACCCACTTCCACGGCGACCACACCTTCGGCAACTTCGTCTTCGCCGAGGCCGTCGTGCTCGGCCACCGGCGCACCCGCGAGCAGGCCGCCGCGGCCGGGCTGCACCTGACCGGCCTGTGGCCCGACGTCGACTGGGGCGCCATCGAGGTCCGCCCGCCCAGCCTCACCTACACCGACCGGCTCACCGTCCACGTCGGCGACCTGCGCGCCGAGCTGCTCCACTTCGGACCCGCGCACAGCACCGACGACACCGTTGTGTGGCTGCCCGAGCCGCGGGTGCTCTTCGCGGGCGACATCGTGATGTCCGGGGTGACGCCGTTCGTGCAGATGGGCTCGGTGTCCGGGTCGCTGGACACCCTGGCCCGGCTGCGCGCGCTCGACCCGCTGGTCGTCGTGCCCGGCCACGGCCCGGTCGGCGGTCCGGAGCTGATCGCGGCCAACGAGGACTACCTGCGCTGGGTGCGCGCCAACGCCCGCGCGGGCCTGGCCGCCGGGCTCACCGAGCTGGACCTGGCCCGCGGGCTCGACCTCGGCGAGTTCGCCGGGCTGCTCGACACCGAGCGGCTGGTGCCCAACCTGCGCCGGGCCTACGCCGAGGAGAACGGCGCCGAACCGGGCGCGCCGCTGCCGGTCGGCGAGCTGTTCGAGGAGATGGTGGCCTTCCACGGCGGCCACCCGGTGTGCCACGCCTGAGCGGCGTCGAGGGCCGTTCGAGCCCGCCTGGAGCGGTCCCGGACAGGCTGCCCGGGCAGCGCACGGCGCGCTGCTCGGGCTAGGGGGATCCGAGATGACCACTGTGGACAGTGGGCGTGCCGTGAGCGGCCACGTCCCATTGCGCGACCGCGCCGAGGCGCTCGCGCGGCTGCGCGAGCGGGTGCACGCCGGGCCCAGCGCTCGCGCGCACGAGGCGCAGAAGGCCAAGGGCAAGCTCACCGCGCGCGAGCGGATCGAGCTGCTGTTCGACAAGGACAGCTTCACCGAGGTGGAGGCGCTGCGCAGGCACCGGGCAACCGGGTTCGGCCTGGAGGCGCGCAGGCCGCACACCGACGGCGTGGTCACCGGCTGGGGCACCGTGCACGGCCGCGTGGTCTTCGCCTACGCGCACGACTTCCGGATCTTCGGCGGCGCCCTGGGCGAGGCGCACGCGGAGAAGATCCACAAGATCATGGACCTGGCCGAGGCGGCGGGCGCGCCGATCGTGGGCCTGTGCGACGGCGCGGGCGCGCGCATCCAGGAGGGCGTCACCGCGCTGGCGGGCTACGGCGGGATCTTCCGGCGCAACGCGCGCAACTCCGGTGTGCTGCCGCAGATCAGCGTGATCCTCGGCCCGTGCGCGGGCGGGGCCGCCTACTCGCCCGCGTTGACCGACTTCGTGTTCATGGTCCGCGGCACCGCGCAGATGTTCATCACCGGCCCGGACGTCGTTCGGGCGGTCACCGGCGCGGTCGTCACCCACGACGAGCTCGGCGGCGCCGACGTGCACGGCTCGGTCTCCGGCGTCGCGGGCTTCGTCTACGACGACGAGCCCGCTTGCCTGGCTGACGTGCGGTACCTGCTCTCACTGCTGCCGTCGAACAACCGCGAGCAGCCGCCGGTCGTCCCGTGCCAGGACCCGCCGGACCGGCGCAACGACGCGCTGCTGGACCTGGTGCCCGCCGACCCGAGCCGCTCCTACGACATCCGCGCGGTCGTCGAGGAGGTCGTCGACGACGGCGAGTACTTCGAGGTGCACGAGGCCTGGGCGCTCAACGTGGTGTGCGCGCTGGCCCGACTGGACGGGCACGTGGTGGGGATCGTGGCCAACCAGCCGACCGCGCTGGCCGGCGTGCTCGACATCGCCGCCGCCGAGAAGGCCGCCCGCTTCGTCACGATGTGCGACGCGTTCAACATCCCGCTGGTGACCATGGTCGACGTGCCCGGCTTCCTGCCCGGCGTCGACCAGGAGCACGGCGGCATCATCCGGCACGGCGCCAAACTGCTCTACGCCTACTGCACGGCGACGGTTCCGCGCGTGCAGCTGATCCTGCGCAAGGCCTACGGCGGCGCCTACATCGTGATGGACTCGCGGTCGATCGGGACCGACCTCTCGCTCGCGTGGCCCACCAACGAGATCGCGGTGATGGGCGCGGAGGGCGCGGCGAACGTCGTGTTCCGCCGCGAGATCGCCGCCGCGGACGACCCGGAGCGGGCGCGCGTGGAGCTGGTCGAGCGCTACCGCGAGGAGCTTGTGCACCCGCTCTACGCCGCCGAGCGCGGGCTGGTGGACGACGTGATCGACCCGGCGGAGACCCGGGCCCGGTTGATCGGCGCATTGGCGATGCTGCGGCACAAGCACGCGCCGCTGCCCACCCGCAAGCACGGGAACCCGCCCCGATGAGCGCGGTCCAGCTGACCGCGACTGTCCTACCTGGACCTCGCAAGGCCACCGAGCCGCCCGCTCGGAACGCGGTGGAGTCGTTGCTGGACAGTGCAAGCGAGCCCACCGCGGACCCGGTGGTGATCCGCGTCGTGCGCGGCTGCCCGGACAGCGCCGAGCTGGCGGCTGTCACCGCTGTCCTGCTGGGCCTGTGCGCCCCCGCGCCGGCGGACCGCATCGACGAGAGCGCTTGCGGGCGGTGGGCTGAGCGTAACCGCGCCGCCGTGTCCGGATGGGCCTCGGCGGCGCTGCCGACCTGGCGGCGCTGACCGTTCGAGCGTGCTTCGAGCGCCGTTAAACCGCCGTCCCGCAGGGTTCCGGCCAGCATCCACCGTAGGGAGGGCCCGTGGCGGCCACTGTGTTCGCCCCCGTGCCGACGGGGGTCCAGGCCAAGCCGGTCGTCGGCGAGCGGGGCCTGCCCGTGCTCGGCGTCACCGCGCAGCTGCTGCGCGACCCGCTGCCGATGATGCGGGCCCGGCACGAGCGGTTCGGGCCGGTCACCTGGTACCGGGCCTACGGGCAGCGCCAGGTGACGCTGTTCGGCCCGGCCGCCACCGAGGTCGTGCTCACCAACCGGGACAAGGCGTTCGGGCACGGCTGGGAGCCGATCCTGGGGGCCTTCTTCCGGCGGGGCCTGCTGCTGATGGACTTCGAGGAGCACCTCGGGCACCGGCGGGTCATGCAGCAGGCGTTCACCGCCGACCGGATGCGCGGCTACCTCGAGAAGATGCAGCCCGGCATCGCCCGGCACGTCGACCGCTGGGCCGCGGGCACCGAGCTGGCCGCCAAGCCCGCGCTCAAGCGGTTGCTGCTCGACAGCGCCGCCGAGACCTTCATGGACATCCGGCTCGGCCCCGAGGCGGACCGGGTGAACGCGGCGTTCCTGGACACCACCCGCGCGCCGTTCGCGTTCCTGCGCTTCGGGTTCCCCGGCGGGCGGTGGGCGCGCGGCCTGCGCTCCCGCGAGCTGCTGCGCGGTTTCTTCCAGGAACTGCTGCCCGGCAAGCGCTCCCGGCCGGGCACCGACCTGTTCAGCGTGCTCTGCCACGCCGAGACCGACGACGGCGAGCGGTTCGGCGACGACGACGTGGTCAACCACATGATCTTCCTGCTGATGGCCGCGCACGAGACCACCACCAGCACGCTCACCTCGATGGTCTACCACCTCGCCGCGCACCCGCGGTGGCAGGAACGCCTGCGGGCCGAGTCCCTCGAGCTCGGCGACACACTGGCGATGGAGGACCTGGCCCGGCTGCCGTCGGCGGAACTGGTCATGAAGGAGTCCACCCGGCTCATCCCGCCGATCATCGAGCTGGTCCGGCGCACGGTGCGCGACACCGAGGTGCTCGGGCACTTCATCCCGGCGGGCACCCAGACCTCGGTGCCGCTGCTGTTCAACCACCACATGGACCAGTACTGGCCGGACCCGGCGCGCTTCGACCCGGAGCGCTTCAGCCCGGACCGCCGCGAGGACAAGGGACACCGCTACGCCTGGGCGCCCTTCGGCGGCGGCGTGCACAAGTGCATCGGCCTGCACTTCGCCTCCTACCAGGTGAAAGCGGTGCTGCACGCCATGGTCCGCCGCTTCCGCTGGAGCGTCGCGCCCGACTACCGGTTCGCGCCGGACTGGTCCGGGCTCCCGGTGCCCAAGGGCGGCCTGCCCCTGATCGTTCGACCGCTCGGCTGACACCACCAACAGAGAGGACTGACCGCAGATGGACAACGACTCCGAGCGGTTCGACTACGTCATCGTCGGCGCCGGGTCGGCGGGCTGCGTGCTCGCCGAACGGCTCACCGAGGACCGGCACACCCGGGTCGCGCTGATCGAGGCGGGCGGCCCGGACCGGTCCAACGCGATCAAGGTGCCCGCCCTGTTCACCCGGGCCTTCGGCACCGCCGACGACTGGGCGTTCACCACCACCGAACAGGCGGAACTGGGCAACCGCCCGGTGTTCTTCCCACGCGGCCGAACCCTGGGCGGGTCGTCGAGCATCAACGCGATGCTGTGGACCCGCGGCCACCGCGTCGACTACGAGGCCTGGGCCTCACGCGGCTGCGTGGGCTGGACCTACGAGGACGTGCGGCCCTACTTCGAGCGCGCCGAGTGCGGACCGATCCGACTGGACGAGGTCCGCACACCCAGCCCGAGCACGGCGGACTTCCTCACGGCATGCGCGCTCTCCGGCCACGAGCCGGTGGGCGACGACCTCGAGGGCTTCATGGAGTCGCGGGTCACCCACTTCCGCGGCCTGCGCTGGAGCGCGGCCGACGGCTACCTCGTGCCGGCCCGACACCGGCCGAACCTGACAGTGGTGACGGGCGGCCTCGTAGAGCGACTCCTGCTCAAGGGCACGCACGCGGTGGGCGTGCAGGTGCGCACGGCCACCGGCGTGCGGCAGGTGCGGGCGCGCAAGGAGGTGATCCTGTCGGCGGGATCGGTCGGGTCTCCGCACGTGCTGATGCTGTCCGGGATCGGGCCGTCGGAACACCTGTCGGACCTCGGCCTGCCGACCGTGGTCGACGCGCCCGGCGTGGGACAGGAGCTCACTGACCACATGGTCGTGCCGCTGGCCTTCACCTCCGACGAGCTCCGGTCACCCGGCGTCGGCGCGGACCAGGACGACATCCGCCAGTACCTGCGGCACCGACACGGCCCGCTGGGCTCCAACCTGGCCGAGGCGCTGCTGTTCCTGCGCACCAGGCCGGAACTGCCCGCGCCGGACATCGAGCTGGTGCTCATGCAGGTGCCCTTCGGCGACCACGAGACAACGGCGGACCACGGACTGGCGGTCGGTGTGATGCTGCTCCAACCCCGCAGCCGCGGCCAGGTGACGCTGCGGTCGGCGCACCCGGACGACCCGCCGCTCATCAACCCGCGCTACCTGTCCGATGTGGATGGTCGAGACCTCGCGGTCACGGTCGACGGCATGCGCAAGGCACACGAGATCATGCGCCAACCGGTGTTCGCCAAGTGGCTCGGGAAACCCCTTACCACCGGCGCCCTGTCCGACACCGAAGCCGACATCACCCGCTACATCCGTCGCACCGGCATCAGCCTCTTCCACCCGGTCAGCACCTGCCGGATGGGGGTGGAGCAGGACGCGGTCCTGGACCTGGAGTTCCGCGTCCGCGGCACAACAGGTCTACGGGTCGTGGACGCGTCCGCGATGCCCCACATCGTCCGCGGCCACACCCACGCACCGACCGTCATGCTCGCCGAACGCGCCGCCGACATGATCCGCGCCGCCCACTGACCGCCCGACCCGCCCGCCCGACCCGACCGACCGACCCGCCCGACCGACCCGCCCGACCGGCCGCCCGGCCGCCCGACTGGCCCGCCCGACCGCCCGACTGGCCCGCCCGACGGCTGGCTGGCCGACGGTCGGCAGGCCGGTCCGCTCCACCGGTCCGCCCGACCGGCTTGGTCGGGCCAGTTGGTTCGGGCGGTCGGGCTGGTTCGGTTGGTAAGATTGGTTCGTCTGGTTCGCCCGTCCGGCGGCGCGAAGGCTGCGTGGTTCGGCATTCACTCGAACGAGCTATGTGGATGTGGAACTAGCACACCTGTTCGATTCGTTGCTCAAGAAGTCGGTGCGAGCGGGAGAGGAAGGCCAGGCACGGAAGGACCGGGAACGAGGCCGGCGCGCGCTCCGGCAGCGTCCGATTGGGCACTCGCGCGCCAGATTCAGTCGGTTGGCCACACACGCACACGCCACGGCCGACCACGGGTGACGCGCCCACGGCCGACCACACCTGCGCGCGGGCAGCCGGCCACACGTGTGACGGCCGACCAACCTTGCGCCGCACCCGGCTGCCATCGGGCTACGCGCGTCCCTCGGCCACGCGCGGTCATGTGCGCCCTCGTCCGGCTACGCACACGTTCGTCCGACTACGCACACACCCTTCGGCCGGGCGCGGCCACTCGCGCTCCCATCCGGCGGGGCACGGCCCAGACAAACCCATTCGGCTGGACACGTCCCCGATCAGGTGCGCGAGTGCGGGGCCGACCGGATCAGTCGGCCCCGGTTGGGTGCTCAGATGGGTGCTCAGAGCATGTCGTCGGGGGAGATGTCGTCGGGTACCTGTTGTCCGACGTCCCAGTGTTCGGCCAGGAGGCCGTCCTGGATCCGCCAGATGTCCATCACCACGGCGCCCCGGTGGTCGGGGGTGAGGCGGGTGATGCCGTGGGTGCAGACCAGGTCCGCCTCGGCCACGGTCCGCCTGATCTCCATCGTGAAGCCCGGGAAGGCGTTCGCGATGTGTTCGCGGAATCCCGCGATCGTGTTCTCCCGGCCCCGGCCGACGCCCGGGTGGTGGTTGTGGAAATCGGGGCGCAGCAGGGTGGCCGCGCGGTCGAAGTCCTTGTCGTCGTAAAAGGCCCGGCAGAAGTCCAGGACCAACTTCTTGTTCGACTCCGGTGTGTTCGGCACGTCATTTCCCCCGTGGATCGCTGTGCTCGCGACCATTCGAACCCTAGCGCACCAATTGTCTCCCCGGTGTTGTTCTCCCGGACCCGGGCCGCTTGGATGTGCCGGTGGACACCGACCTGCGGGACCGCCGCTTCCTGGTTCCCCTGCTGGCCGCCAAGGGCGTGTCGGACATCGGGTACGCGCTGGACTTCGTCTGCCTGTCGATCTTCGTCTGGACCGCCACCGGCTCCCCGCTCGCGACCGGTCTGGTCAGCGTGGCGCTCTACGCGGGCGCCATCCTCGGCGGCCGCTTGGGCCACGCCTACGGCGCCCGCTGGGACCGCCGGACCGCGATGATCACCGCGGACCTGGTGCGGATGGTCGTGCTGCTCACCCTCGCCCTCGCGCCCGGGCAGGCCCAGCTCTACGTCGCGGTCTTCCTGGTCGGGATCGGCCGGTCGGTCTTCGAGGCGACCCTGTCCGCCGCGACGCCGGTGCTGGCCGGTGCGCGGGCGCAGTTGGTCAACAGCGTGCTGACCGGGCTCAAGGGCGTCGCGTTCATGGTCGGCATGGGGCTCTCCGCCGTGGTCGTGCCGTTGGTCGGGTTCCAGGCGGTGTTCGCGCTGGACGCGGGCACTTACGCGCTCTCGGCGTTGGTGCTGTTGGCGGTCCGGGTGCCCTTCCGCGACGAGGTGTCCGCCGACCGCGCCACCGGCACCCCCCGCGTGTGGCCGGTGGTCGTGGCTGCCGGGTTGGTGCCGCTGTTCCTGGTCCGGTGCCTGGACGCCTTCGGCAGTTCGTCGCAGCACGTCGGCATCCCGATCCTCGGCGACGAGCTGAGCCCCGGCGCGCCCACCCGGGCGGCGGGTCTGCTGTGGAGCGTGTGGGCGGCGGGCCTGCTGCTGGCCGGGTTCGTCTTGCGCCCGCTGGCCACCCGGGTCATCGCCCGCGCCCCCAACGTCGTGTTCTGCCTGGCCACGATCGTGATGTCGGTCGGCTTCATCGGCATCTTCTGGGCCGAGGACTGGCCCACCCGGCTCACCGCCGCCGCCCTGGCAGGCGTGGGTGACGCGTTCAGCGAGGTCGCGTTCAAACAGGCCGTGCAAGCGCTGCCGGACACCGAGCGCGGGCCGGTCTTCGGGCTCTCGCAGATCGTGGTCAACGCGGGCTTCATGACGGGACTGATCGCCACCAGCCTGGTGCTCACCCCGGCCCTGGTCCCGGAGTGGGTACTGCTCCTGCACGGCGTCCCGTTGCTGGTCGCGGCGGTCTCGGCGTTCCGGCTGCGTGCCCGGTGACGGCCCGAACGCGCGATCCGGGATCCGGTGGGCGCTCCCCGCGGACGATGCCGGTCGCCGAGTCCCCAGCCCAGCCGCCGGAGCCCGGGACCGACGCCCCGCCCGCCCGCGAGTCGGCCGCCGAGGTTCACCCCGCCAACCGCCGTGGCCACGTGGGCGGCGGGATCTGGTCCGACCAGACAACGTCCGCCGATGCCTCAGCGGGATTCGGCACGGTAACCGTGGTGAATGCCGGTCTCGGCGCACCTGGGGTGCGTGGCGTTCCGATGATGGCTCGGGCGTCCGGCAGGCCCTCGCCGCAGGTCCGCCTCCGCGCGCCCGGTCGGATCCCGTCGAACACCACAAAGCCCCGATGATGGCCTACCTGGACTACGCCGGTCTCGGTCGGCTCCGCCCGCCCGCCGTCGACGCGATGCGTCAAGCGCTCACCGACGTGCTCCCGCACGGCAGCGCCGAGATCGGGCAGATCTTCCCCGCCCGCCGCCGCGCGCGGGCCGCGATGGCCACGCTCCTCGACTGCGCTGTCGAGGAGATCGCGTTCGTCCCCAACACCTCCACGGGTTTGCAGCTGGTGGCCGATGGCCTGGACTGGCGCCCCGGCGACGAGATCGTCGTCTTCGACCAGGACTTCCCCGCGAACGTCCACCCCTGGCGCGCCCTCATCGAGCGCGGCGTCCGCCTGTCCTGGGTGCCCATGCGCGACGGTGGCTACCAGCTCGACGACATCGCGGCCGCGATCACCGGCGCGACCCGGCTCATCGCGGTCAGCCACGTCCACTTCGCCACCGGGTTCCGGGTCGACCTCGACGCGATCTGCGCCCTGGCCGCCCGGACCGGGGCCCTGGTCTGCGTCGACGCCGTGCAGAGCCTCGGCGCGCTGCCGCTCTCCCTCACCGACACCCCGGTCGACTTCCTGGCCGCGGGCGCGCACAAGTGGCTCTGCGGCCCACCTGGCACCGGCGTGTTCTTCTGCCGCCGCGACCGCCTGCCGCTGCTGCGCCTGCCCGGCGGCTGGTTCGGGTTCGAGGGGGCCAACGACATGTTCACCGAGGGCCCCGGCCACCTGCGCTACGACCTGCGACCGGTCCGCACCGCCGCGCGGGTCGAGGGCGGGATGTACGACGTGCTGGGCCTGGTCGGGCTGGCGGCGACGCTGGCCGAGTTGGCCGACATCGGGATGGACGCCGTCGCGGGGCGCGTGCGCGAGCTGACCGGTCGGCTGCGCACGGGACTGGTCGAGGCGGGGTGCCGAGTGCACGGTCCCCCGAACGCGAATACGTGGTCCGGAATAGTCGGCTTCACCCATCCGGCCGTAGCGGGTGTGGCGTTCGCCCGAGAACTCGTGGTCGCGGGTATCCACGTGTCGCACCCGGACGGGATTGTCCGGGTGGCACCGCACTACTGGACCGATGACTCCGAGGTGGACGCGCTGCTGACCGCTGTCACCCGTCGGCTTTCTTGACAGAAGTCGTTCCAGGTGCCGCTCTTGTTCGGCGTCGGGGAATGGCGTTATCTTCCCGCTCACCCCAACCCTGAGGAAAGGAGCCCGAAATGGCTTACGAGACCTGGGAATCGCTCACCGACGAGGTCGAGATCAGCACCGGCGCGGCCGACTGCTGGGTGTGCCTGGTCGACAACTGATCTTCGACCGCGGGTCCCGCCGACCGGCGGGACCCGCTCCACCTGGGACGGGAGCGCGATGGACCGCTGGGAGACGGCACACGCCCACACCGGGGTGAACGCCCCGAGTTGGCTCACCTTCGAGGTCCACCGCCCCTACCTCGACGGCGCGGACTCGCCGCGCACCACCGTGCACGCGCGCGGGTCGCTGCTGGCCGCCCGCCGGTTCGACCGGGGCGAGGCGACCGCGCTGCGGTTCGGGATGACCATGCCCGCCGGCTACCGCACCCTGCTCGTGGACGAGGCCCGGCTGACCCGGTACCGGGTCACCGACCCGACCGGACTCGACCCGGCCCTCGCCTCGCCCGCGTGGGCCACCATGGCCGAGGCGTTCCGGCGGCGGTCCGAGTTGGACCCGGTCGAACGCGCCTGCCTGGCGCACTGGCTGGTCGCGGTCTGCCTCCCCGGCGCGGTGTCGCGGTTGGTGCCCGAGGACTTGGCCGCCGCGACCGCGGACCCGGTGCTCGCGTCGCTGCAATGGGCTCGCGCCACCGCGTTGTTCGCCGTCGAGGGGCTCTCCGAGCGCACCGCCGCCGCCTACGCCGTGCTCATCGATGATCCCGCCCCCACCGCCGCGCACGTGCAGGCGGTCGCGGGTTGGGGTTACCTGATCACCCGGCACGGCGCGGACGACGACGCCGCGCCGCTGTACTTCGCCCGCGCGGCCGAACTGTGCAAGAGCCTGGAGACGAACCCGTTCGAACACGCCGTGTTGCGCGCCCGATTGCTGTTGCGCGAGGTCATGCACGCCGAACGGGCGCTGGAGTTCGACCGCGCCTGGGGCCTGCTCGGGGCCGCCGCCGAGGCGCTGGCCTCGGTGCGACCGGTCGGCCCGGACGAGGAGGCGCTCGCGGTCGAGACCCGGCGGCGGCTGGTCGACAGGCGGGTGGACCTCGCCGTGCGGCGCGGTGACCCCGGGGCCGAACGCGCCTGGATCGCCGAGGGCCGCGAGCTCGACCCGTTCGACGTCAAGATCCACATGCAGGCCGCCCAGTGCGCGGAGCGGTTGGGGGACAACGAGGAGGCGCTCGCGGGCTACCTCGGTGCCGCCCGCCTGGGCCCGTACGGCACGGCCTTCGCGCTGCTCGGGGCGGTCCGTTGCGCCCGTGCGCTGGGGCACGTCGAGTTCGCCAGGGTGCTGGCCGAACGCGCCCACCGCACGGCCCCGCGCTCCGAGCTCGTCCGGACCGTGCTCGTCGAGCTGTCCGAGCAAACCGGTGACCGCGCGCTGGCGGAGCTGGTTCGGCGCCCGGCCGAGAAGTCCTATATGGACAACTGGCACTACCGGATGTACGCCTCATACTTCAACCTCGGCGAGTCCGGCTCCCCCTGCCTCTACGCCGCGCTGCCGACCCTGTCGCACGACTTCGCCGCCGCGGGCGCGCCGCCGGAGGTCAACTGGCAGCGCCTGATGCCGCCCGCGTTCCGCGCCAACCTGGTCCGCGAGTCCGGGCTCGCCGAGTTCGCGGTGGCGCACCCGGCCGAGCTGCCCGCCGCGCTGCGCACCCCGGCCTGGGACGAGCTGTGCCGGTGGGTGGCGGACTTCGAGTCATCCGATGTGGACCGTCAGTACCTGGTCGCGTTGGTGTTGTTCCGCCTCGGCTTCGGCAAGCTGGTGCTGGAGTTGGTCCCGCCGCGCGACCCGGCTGGGCTGTCCGACCCCCGGGAGCTGCGGTTGCAGCACTGGCGAGACGTCGTGCGTTACGTCGGTTCGGTGGGTGGTGACGTGGCCGTGCCAGAGGCCTCGTTCGCCGTCGCGGAACACCCGGCGTGCCCGACGCACCTGCGGTTCGTCATCGCGGTGTTCGCGGTGGTCTTCCACGCGCGCGAGACCAAGTCGGTGGAGCAAGCGGAGCTGTGGCGCGATCGGGCGCAGACGGCCCTGGACGAGCTGCTCGCCGACGACGGGTACTCGCCGTTCGAGAAGGCCATGATGGAGAGCCGGTTCTACCGCAGCGTCACCTACGTCCCCTTCCTGCGGCGCGACCGCGCGCGGCTCGAGCGGGAGATGGACCGCGCCGAGGAACTGGCCAGGGCGATGCCCGCGACCACCCCCTATGAGGAGTTCCTGGCCCGGGAGAACCTGCGGGCGTGCCTGGAGAGCCGGTCCAAGGAGGCGTTCGGGTTCGGCGAGGACGAGCGCGGCCACCGGTTGGTGCTGGAGGTCTTGGAGATCGACCCGTACGAACCCAAGACGCACATGGAGCTCGCGGAAAGCCTGCTGCGACAGGGAAAGCCGCGCGAAGCAGGGGAGTCCTACCTGCGCACGGCGCGACTCGGGCCGATCGGGACCGCCCGCGGGTACGCCCTGGCGGGGGAGTGCTTCGACCAGGCCGGATTGCCGGTCCTGGCTGCCGACTGCTTCGTGCAGGCACTGCGGATCGACCCGTACGCGGTGTCCGCCGCTCGCGGTTGGCACCGCGTGTCCGGTGACGAGCTGGCCGCCGAGTACGTCAGCGGCTTGGAGGCGTGGGGTGCCGCACGGGGTAAGGCGTGACCGAGTTCCGCGTAGTCGGCACCGTTCCATCTGATGTGGACATCGTCGCGCATCCGGTGCCGCGCGGTACGCCCACGGATCTCCTCCCCGCCGGATTCCTTGCGGGTGTAGATTTCGACGGCTCGCTCGGCCAAGTCGTCGTCGCGCCTGAAACAGTCCTCTTCGGACTAGGTGACGACGGCGAGGCCGATCTGCGGCACGCGGCGGGCGAGTTGGCGCGGGCGGTGGCCGGGTTCGACCGAGTCGCGGTCGTTCTGCCTCCCGGAGGGGTGCGCGCCGCCGTCGAGGGCATGGTGCTCGGCGGCTACCAGTTCACCCGCTACAAGACCGCAGGCGGCACTGCCCCCAGCCGTGTCGACCTCGTCTGCCCCGACGCCGGCGGGCTCGCCGAGGGGCTGGCCGTGGCCCGCGCGGTGTGCCTGGCCCGCGACCTGGTCAACGAGCCCGGCGAGACGCTCACCCCGGTCGAGTTCGCGCACCGCGCCCAAGCCCTCGCTCGCGCGAACGGGTTCGACTGCGAGGTGTGGGACGAGCACCGGATCGCCGACGAGCGCCTCGGCGGACTCCTCGGCGTCTCCCGCGGGTCACCCCGACCGCCGCGACTCGTCCGACTCCGCTACCGGCCGCCGCCGGGCGACGCCCCCGTGATCGCCTTGGTCGGCAAGGGCGTCACCTACGACTCCGGTGGCCTCTCGCTCAAGCCGACGCCGCAGATGGTGGACATGAAGGCCGACATGGCGGGCGCGGCCGCGGTCCTCGCCGCCGTCTCCGCGCTCGCCGAGCTGTCCTGCCCCGTGGGCGTCGACGCCTGGCTGCCGCTCACCGAGAACATGCCCAACGCCGACCCGGTGCGCGTCGGCGACGTCCTTCGGTTGCGCGGCGGAACCACCGTCGAGGTCCGCAACGCCGACGCGGAGGGCAGGCTCATCCTCGCCGACGCGCTCACCCTCGCCTGCGAGAGCGGCCCCGCCGCGGTGCTCGACCTGGCCACGCTCACCGACGCCGCCGCGATCGCCCTCGGCCGGGAGTTCGCCGCGGTCATGGGCGACCAGCCGCTAGTCGACCGCGTCCTCCGTGCCGCCGCGCTCGCGGGGGAGCCGCTGTGGCAGCTCCCGCTGCCTGCCCGCTACCGTCGGCAGCTGGCGTCCGGTGTGGCCGACCTGGTCAACTACACCACCGGGGTCCGGCACGGGACCGCCCTGCTCGCGGGGCTGTTCCTGCGGGAGTTCGTCGCCGCCGACGTGCCCTGGGCGCACCTGGACCTGCAGGGTCCGGCACTGGCCGAGCGCACGTGTGGTGAATCAGTAACGGGCGCCACCGGTTACGGCACCCGGCTATTGATCGAGCTCCTGGCCGGTACCGGTCCTAACTGTTGCCAGAGTTGGCCCCAATACTGTGAATAAACCGTTTTGATATTTCCGGTTCGTGCCATTCGCGACCTGCGCCCCATCGATTGCCCTGGTCCGGGTGGGTGCACCGACCGCTGGGCCATTCGGATCATCACACCGTCTTATCGCAGAATGTGATGGCCGAAATGGGCCTTGTAATCAGGTCGTGATATCTGCATGCGGCAATCTCATCTAGCCTCCCCTCAGGCTTCACCCGAGTCATCCCCACGAATCTGGAGGATTTTGTGCGCAGAAAGTTGGTCGTCGCGCTCGCCGCGATGACGGCTGTCGGGACCGGGGCGGTGGTGGTGGCCGCGACCGGCGGCGCCGCCACGGCCGCCCCGGCCCAGACGCCCGCCGCTGTCTCCGCGGCCCAGGCCGCAGGCAGCGAGGGCAACGCCGACGAGGTCGTCGCGCCGCTGGAGAAGAAGCGCCGCGAGATGCGCCAGGAGGGCCTGGCCAAGGTCCTCTCCGGTGACGCGAAGGTCGAGAAGCGCGGCGCCAGCTCCGTGGTGAAGGTGGGCACCAAGCCCGCCGCCAAGAGCCAGGCCACCAAGAAGGCCACCGACCAGTACGTCGAGCTGGCGCGGGAGAAGACCGACAAGATCTTCGTCGTGCTCGCCGAGTTCGGCGACGAGCGGCACCCGGACTTCCCGGACAAGGACACCAGCCCGGCCACCCCGGGTCCGCAGCGCTTCGACGGGCCGCGGCACAACCAGATCACCAAGCCCAACCGCGCGGTGGACAACAAGACCGTCTGGCAGGCCGACTACAGCCAGAAGCACTACCAGGACCTGTACTTCTCGTCCGACCCGAACACCGAGTCGGTCAAGAACTTCTACGAGAAGGCGTCCTCGGGCCGCTACTCGGTCGACGGCCAGGTCACCGACTGGGTCAAGGTCAAGTACAACGAGGCCCGCTACGGCCGCTCGGACGGCTACCCCTGCCCGGGCAAGATCTGCGGCAACAGCTGGTTCCTGGTGCAGGACGCCCTCGACCAGTGGGTGGCCAACCGCAAGGCCTCCGGTGCCTCGGACGCGACCATCAAGGCCGACCTCGCCTCCTACGACCAGTGGGACCGCTACGACTACGACGGCGACGGCGACTTCAACGAGCCCGACGGCTACCTGGACCACTTCCAGATCGTGCACGCCGGTGGCGACCAGTCCGACGCCGATCCCGCACAGGGTGAGGACGCCATCTGGGCGCACCGCTGGTACGCGTTCTCCTCGAACACCACCGGCCCGGCCAACAACAAGCTCGGTGGCGTGCAGATCGGTGCCACCGGCCTGTGGGTCGGCGACTACACCATGCAGCCGGAGAACGGCGGCCTGGGCGTGTTCGCCCACGAGTACGGCCACGACCTCGGCCTCCCGGACAACTACGACACCGTCGGCCCGGGTGGCGCGCAGGAGAACAACGTCAACTGGTGGTCCCTGATGGGGCAGAGCCGGGTGTCCAAGGCGGACGAGCCGGTCGGCCTGCGCGCCAACGACTTCTCCGCGTGGGACAAGCTGCAGCTGGGCTGGCTGGACTACGAGACCGTGGTCGCGGGCCAGGACAAGAAGATCGACCTCGGCCCGGGCGCGTACAACACCGCCAAGGCCCAGGGCGTCGTCGTGGTGCTGCCGGACAAGCAGAAGTCCGACGTCTACGGCCCGCCGTTCGCGGGCACGAAGATGTGGTGGAGCGACAAGGGCGACAACCTGTCCAACACGCTCACCCGCACGGTCGACCTGACCGGCAAGACCGCCGCGGAGCTCAAGCTCAAGGCCCGCTACGACATCGAGGACTGCGACTGCGACTTCCTCTTCGTCGAGGCCTCGACCGACGGTGGCGCCAACTGGACCGCGCTCGACGGTGTCGCCAACGGCAAGCCCTTCATCCGGGACGCCGTGGGCACCCCCGCGATCACCAACACCACCAACAACCAGTGGGCCGACGTCTCGGTGCCGCTGACCTCGCTGGCGGGCAAGAACGCCCAGATCCGCCTGCGCTACCGCACCGACGGTGGCCTGGCGCTCAACGGCTTCTTCGCCGACGAGATCTCCGTCGTCGCCGACGGCGCGCCGCTGTTCACCGATGGTGCCGAGGCGGGCAACAACGGCTGGACCCCGGCGGGCTTCCGCATCACCACCGGTACGGAGACCTCGACGTTCGACAACTTCTACGTCGCGAGCAACCGCACCTACGTCAGCTACGACAGGTACCTGCAGGTCGGCCCGTACGACTACGGCTACCCGAGCAAGCCCAACTGGGCGACCCGGTTCCCGTACCAGGACGGCCTGCTCGTGCAGTACTGGGACACCTCGACGGTCGACAACAACGCCTCGGTCCACCCGGGCGAGGGCCAGTCGCTGATCGTCGACGCCAACCCCGGCGCGATCTACAACCTGCAGGGCCAGGCCTGGCGGCCGCGCGTGGCGGGCTACGACGCCACGTTCTCGACGCAGAAGTCGGACTCGTTCACCCTGTACGCGCAGGGCAAGCCGTCCTACATCCGCGGCAAGGACGCCCAGCCGCTGTTCGACGACACGAAGTCCTACTTCGACCCGGCCCAGCCGACCGGTGGCGTCAAGCTGCCCGCGGCCGGTGTCGGCATCAAGGTGCTCAAGCAGGAGGGCACCTCGCTGCAGATCCGGGTCTTCTCCACCAAGAAGTGATCTGACCCGCTAGGACGAGGGGCGGTGGCGGCGACGCCATCGCCCCTCTGTCGTTCCCGTGCCGCCGCGGCCGCTGGTTCGTCTTCGGGGGAGTGCCCGCCGCGATCACCGGACTGACCTCCGGTGGCGGCGAGATCGCGCTGGGATGCTCCACCGCGGGCATCACGGGCCTGGGCCGGACGATTCCCCCGCTGCTGGTCGGGTTCCTGCGGCGCCGCGGGCCTCGCCGCGTCCTGGCGCCCACCTGAGCCAGTTGTCCGGTTGGGTCAGTTGCCCGCGAGGATGTCGGTGGCGCGCCGGACCTGGTCGTCGGCGTGCCGTCGGAGCTGGGTCAGCGCGTCGGCGTCGCGCTCGACGAGCCGCCGCTCGTACGCGGTCAGCGTCGCGACCCACACGCCGTTGAGCCCGGTTTCGGTCCGGCAGGCCACATCGGCCCGGGCCGTCGCGATCTCGTCGGGTCCCGCGGTGTCGCCGGGCCAGCCGTGGTCGTTGGCGGCCCACGGATCGGGGAAGGGGTGGCCCGCGTCGTCCATGCAGGAGCTCCACGCGCCGAAGGCGTTCTTGACGCGGTGGTCGGCCTCGGTGCGCCTGACCGCCTCGCCGCGCAGGTCGAGGACGAGAGCGTCCAGCTTCTCCTTGCCGACCTCGCGGTTCGCCGCTCCGACGCACCCGCCGGGAGGCACGGGGATCCCGCGGTACTCGGCCGCCTCGGTGCCGGTCAGCACGGCCCGCAGTTCGGGCGGCGGCGGCACTTCCCTGGCCTTCGCGACGGCGACGTCGCGGTCGTTCGCGGCGGCACCCGGGTGCCGGTACCCCAGTCGCGCCGCCTCGTCGGCGTCGACGACACCGATCACGCGGTCGGGGAGCCCGTCGCTCCACTGGTCGGGGGCCGGGTAGTCAAGCCCGAACCGCAGCACGCAGGAGGTGATCAGCAGGTCCACCGCCCGTCCGACGGTCCGCTCCTGGTCCGGTCGGAGGCGGTACCCGTCCAGCGGGAGCCGCACGTCCGCGTAGCTGGTGACGGTGGGCACCGGACCCAGGTCCGGCTCGTCCCCGTCGGGCTGGTTCGAGTCGCTCGCGCAGCCCTGGAGGGCGCCGACCACGACGACCAGCGGTAGCAGAACCCGGCGCACTGTCCATCCCCCTCGCCGCGCCGGACCCGTCGACGCCCACGAAGTGGATCACATCCGGCAGTCCCGGCCAAGCAGTCCACCGTGGTCAGACGGTCTCCAGGGCGGCGAAGGTCGGGACCGTGTCGCGCAGCGTGCGCAGGGCGTGGTGCAGGCGGCTCTTGACCGTCCCGACCGGCACCCGCAGCGTCACGGCGGCGGCCGCGGCGGTCCGGTCGGCGAAGTAGACCTCGACCACGGTCCGGCGCTGCTGCTCGGGCAGGCTGTCCAGGGCGGCGTTCACCACGACCCGGTCGATGACCTCGTCGGTGCCCGCGGGGGAGCTGGTGGGGTCGACATCGGGCAGCTCCACCTCGGACGGCCGCACCGCCCGACCGCGGTGCTGGTCGACGGCGATGTTGTGCGCCACCCGCATGAGCCAGCCGCGCACCGAACCGCGCTCCTCGACCAGCTTCTCGCGGTGCCGCCAGGCGCGGATCCAGGTCTCCTGCACGACGTCCTCGGCCCGGTACCGGTCCCCGGTCAACCGCTGCGCGTACCCGAGCAGCGCCGCCCGGTGGGTGGCCACGATGGTGTCGAAGTCGGTCATCTCGAACCCCTTGTCTCGCCGTATCTCCCGGTGACACAAGGCTCTCGGTTTCACCTCCCCGGATCGGTGGGACAAACCCTCTACCGGGCGGGGTGGACCCTCCGGCTCTGAGGGCTGTCCCCTCGAGTCCGGTAGGGATATCCCTATCGACGCATGCGCACCGGGGCTCTCGGCGTTGACAGGCAAGTGGCTGCTTGCCTATGGTGGGCCGCGTGGGCGACGTCTTCAAGGCACTGGCCGACCCCACGCGCCGCACGATCCTCGACGAGCTGACCGCCCGGGACGGCCAGACCCTCTTCGAGCTCTGCGCCCGGCTGATCACCAACCACGGCCTCACCTCGTCGCGGCAGGCGATCTCGCAGCACCTCGACGTGCTCGAGGCCGCGGGCCTGGTCGAGACCAGGCGCGCGGGCCGGTACAAGTTCCACCACATCGACACCGCGCCGCTCGCACCGATCGTCGAGCGGTGGCTCGACCCGCCCGGCAGGCGCCCGGGCGGCGCACCAACGGACACGGAGAACGGACCGGCATGAGGATCAACCTGACGAGCGTGTTCGTCGACGACCAGGAGCAGGCGCTCCGGTTCTACACCGAGGTGCTGGGTTTCCTGCCCAAGCACGACGTCCCGCTGGGCGAGGACCGCTGGCTGACCGTGGTGTCCCCGCAGGACCCGGAGGGCACCGAGCTGCTGCTCGAACCCAGCGGGCACCCGGCGGTGAAGCCATTCAAGGAGGCCCTCGTGGCCGACGGCATCCCGGCCACCTCCTTCGCGGTCGACGACGTCCACGCGGAGTACGAGCGGCTCCGCGGCCTCGGCGTGCGCTTCACCCAGGAGCCCGCCGAGATGGGGCCGGTGACCACCGCCGTGCTCGACGACACCTGCGGCAACCTGATCCAGATCGCCCACCAGGCGGGCTGACCGCGTCCGGTCACCGCACCAGCGCGGTGACCGCCGCCTTGATCGGGTCGGTGTCCGGGTCACCACCGGCCGAGGTGTCGACCCGCACCACGGCGTGCGCCCCACCCGGCGGGTCGAAGATCGATAGCGTCAGCGGAGGACAGTGCGAGACCGAGCTTGATCTCGTCCCGGGTCGGGAACGGCACACCGAGGCGCGGCGCGGGCGATGGTGGTCTTCCCGGCCCCTGGGCACCCGCACACGGCGATCACGACCGGCCGTTCCGCTCCCGTCACCCGCCCATCGTGTCGCGAGGTCGGTCATCGTGGAACCCTGGTCCCGCCGTCTCTCCCGGTGCCGGGCGGGGTCGACTCTCCGGCGCACGGGACCCCAGCGACCGCTCAGGGCAGGCGCACCGGTTCGCGCAGTGTGGGGGTCCAGACCGCGCTGCCGTGGTCGGCCAGGACTCGTCGGGTGCCGTTCTCGGTGATGGTCAGGCCGTCCACCACGTCGAGCGCGACCCGTGCGCCACTGGGGAGAACCCTCAGCAGGTAGTACTGATCGGTCTTACCGACCTTCTGCCACTGCCCGCCGGAGAGGAGGGAGGTGGAGTACCGCATGCCGCCGCACCCTTCGCCCGCGTCGGCGTGGCTCCCGTGGGTCGCCACCAGGTCCGGCCCGTTCCACCACAGGTCGAGCAGCTCGGTGTTCATCCCCGGCAGCTCCTCCGACGGCCACACCACCGCCGCGCCGGAGGCCAGGTCGAGCACCACGGTCTCGGACTCGAACCCGCAGTCGCCCTGGCTCCGCCCCTGGGAGAACGCCAGCCGCGTCGCGGTCGCGTCCGCCTGCAAGTCGCGCGGCGGCACGTCGCCGTCGACGTCGTGCCGCCACACCACGGCACCGGACTCGTCCACCGCGTAGACGTAGGCCAGCAGCACCGGGTACGCCGTGACCAGGTGCGACAGCGTGGTGCGCTCCGGGGTGGCCGCCACCACCACCGGGTAGGTGTCGCGGTCGACGGGGTCCGGGAACTCGAGAACTTCCGACGGCATCGGGGGAGTGCTGTCGATGGTCGCGCGCGGGGCGAGGTCGGACAGGGCGAACCGGCGGATCCCGGACTCGACGGCCGTGCGCACCTCGTCGCCGGTGATCACCGCCCCGTTGCAGCCCGCGCAGCCGGTCCGCCGCTCCGGCGCGCCCGCCGACCACACCACCAGATCGCTCGGCCGCTCCCGGTCCTCGGCGATGATCGCCGCCGCGGTCCGCCCGTCCGCCGACCAGCCGACCGTGCCGATGACGAAGGTGCCCAACCGGTGCGGCTGGTCACCGTCGAGGGCGAAGACCGAGTCGGCGTTGCTCCAGAGCAGTGCGTGCGGCGGTGGGGCGGGCGCCGCCACCGGGCTGTCGCAGCCCGCCAACAGGACCAGGCAGCACAGGGTCGCGCGGAGCCTCATCCGGCACGCACCATGTGCCAGCCCGGCTTGTCGTCGGTGGGCTCGACCGAGAACCGGCCGCCGCGGTAGCGCACGTCGTGGTCCCAGCCGGTGCTGGTGAACGGCGCCCCCGTCGCGGTGCCGTCGGACCGCACGCGCAGCGTGGACCTGGTGTCGGCGCCCTGCACGACGGCCACCTCGAGCTCCCACTCGTAGTGGTCGCGCGCGCTCAGGGCGGTGAGCTGCAGGACCACCTCGTCGCCCCTGGGCAGGGTGAGGTACTTGACGTCGAGGTAGCGCCGGGGCGCGGCACCGCCGTCGCCGGTCAGCCAGACCGTGCCGTCCGGGTCGTCGAGGTCGGTGACCACCTCCCGCACCGGCTGCTCGTTCTGCGGCAGGATCGCGACCAGGGCACCGTCGAGGGTGGCGGTTCGGCGCAGCACCCTCGTGCGGATGTCGAGCACCCGCACCGGTTCGGACCGGTTGCCCAGCAACGACACCTGGTACACCGAGGTGCTCTTCTCCACGCCGCGGAACGTCACCTTGTACGCGCTGCTGAGCACCGCGCCCCGGTCGCGGAAGAGCTGACCGCGCCGCTCGTTGGTCGGGGCGAGCGCGCCCTCGCGCAGCGCGTCCTCGGGGACGGGGTCGGGGAACGCCCACACCCACAGCGGATCGGTCACCTCCCGCACGCGAACCACCAGCGGCTCCCCGCTGTCCTGCGCGGGGTGGTCCGACAGCGCTACCGCCAGTACCCACACCAGGGCGACCGACAGCAGCGCCGCGGTGCCCCACACCCACGGCCGCCACCGGCGCCGGAGTACGTGGAAGTGCGTGCCGCCCGAGAACAGCGTGCCCGCCTGCAGGCTGTCGCGGCCGACCGAGCCGCTGACCTCGTTGTGCACCGGTGGATCTACCTGGTGAGACCGTTCGTCGCCCATCGCACCTCCCCGCGGGCCGTGCGCACGACGGTAGTCAGTCGATCACCGAACGGGGTCGGGTTTCCGGTGACTTCACCCGGCCGGTGGACCCGCGGGCCGGGCCCGCCAGGCCCGGCGCTTGCCGCGCACCACCACCGCACTCACCGTGCCCGCCAGTGCCCCGACTCCCGCCAGCGCCGCCACGAACCACAGCGCCGCCCGCGCGGGCCCGGTGTCCTCCACCGGGGGCAGCGGCACGACCAGGTGCTCCTTCGGCGGTGCCATCACCCGCGCGCCCGTGTCGAGGGTGTTCACCGCGGCCACCGGGTCCACGATGCCGAAGCCGATCATCGGGTTCGGCACCTGGCCCGCCGGTCGGTCCGCCGTGGACGTCAGCCGGTCCACGACCGCCCGCGCGGACAGCTCCGGGTACCGGCCGCAGACCAGCGCCGCCGCGCCCGCGACGAAGGCGACCGCCAGTTCCGGCCCGCTGGCCAGCCGGTGCCCCGGCCCCGCCGGACCGATCCCGACGAGCTGTTCGGCCGGCGCCCCCAACATCGGCTGGGCGCCCAGCGTCGCCTTCGTCGGCCCGTCCGGTCCCACCGGCGCCACGGCCAGCACGCCCTCGGCCGAGGCCGGGAACGCCTGCTGCTTCGCCTGCCGCACCGCCGCCGGGGCGATCAGCACGACGTCGCGGGCCCGGGCGTGCTCGACGGCGGCCCGCAGTTCCGGCACGTCAACGGTGTTCAGCACGCCCACCGCCACCACGCGCGCGCCGCTGTTCACCGCGTCGTCGATCCCCGCGGCCAGTCTGCGGGGGTCCACTTTGGTCGGTTCGTCGGTGACCCGGAACGCCGAGATGCCGACCCCGGGGGCGATCCCGGCGAACTCGGTGCCCGGCTGCGGCCGGGCCGCGATCAGCCCGGCGAGGAACGTCCCGTGCCCGGCGCAGTCCGCGCCGTCGCCGCCGGTGACCGCGCCCGCCAGGGCCGGGGCGGCGGTGCTGACGCCGGTGTCCACCACGGCCACCGGTCCGGCGCCCTTGGTCATCGGCCACACCCGCTCCGCGGCGAGCCTGCGCTGCGCCCACGGTTCCGGCTTGGCCACGGTGTTCTCGGCGGGCGCGCACTGCCCCGCCTGCGCCGCCGCGGGCAGCGGGAGCGACACCGCGAGCAGTGCCGCGGCCAAGCCCGCCCACACGATCCGGGTGCTCACGAGGTCTCCTCGGTCCAGCCGACCTGCAGCAGGCGGGCGTCTCGGCGGGTGACCAGCATCGCCCGGCCGGGCGGCAGCTGGCGGCCGCGCTGGCCGTTGAGCAGCGGCATCTCGTTGGGCGGCACGGAGAGCGCGAGGTCCGGGGTGTTCGACTCCTGCAACCGCCGCACCACCGCGTCCATCGACATCCGGCCGGACCCGGCCGCCGCGCGGGCCAGCACCACGTGCAGGCCGATGTCGCCCGCCTGCGGCAGCAGCTCCACCAGCGAGTCGAGCGGACCGCCCGCGCCGCTGTGCACGAGGTCGTAGTCGTCGACGATGACGAAGTACTCCGGCCCGCTCCACCAGCTGCGCGACTTGAGCATGCTCGGGCTGACGTCCGCGCCCGGCACCCGGGCCTTGAGCTCGGCGGCCAGCGGCCGGATCAGCTCCGCGGCGGGCGCCGCGGCGACCGCGACCCCCCGGCGGTACTCCTCGGGCAGCAGCTCCAGCAGCGTCCGCCGGGAGTCGACGATCACGACCTGCGCCTCTTGCGGGCTGTACACCTGCGGGATCGCCGAGGTGACCAGGCGCAGCACCGCGGTCTTGCCCGCCCCGGAGTCGCCCAGCACGGTCAGGTGCGGCTGGACGCCGAAGTCGTGCCAGACCGGCTTGAGGTCCAGCTCGCCCGCGCCCAGCGCGACCCGCATCCCGGCCTCTGGCGCGGGCAGCTCGGCGGCGGGGAGGACGGCGGGCAGCGTCCGCACGGTCGGCGCGGTCGCCCCGGGCCAGCACTCGGCGATCGAGCGGGCCAGCTCGCGAGTGGCCTCGGCCAGGTCGTCGGGGCCCGCGTGCCCGTCGGCGCGCGGCACGGCGCCGAGGAAGTGCAGCTTGTCCTGGGTCAGGCCGCGGCCGGGCAGGCGCGGCACCTGGCCCGCCTTGCGCATGTCGATCACCGAGTCGATCGCGTCGCCGAGCCGCAGCTCCAGCCGGGTGCCGAGCTGGTCGCGCAGCGCGCTGTGCACATCGGACCAGCGGCCCGCGGTGAGCATCAGGTGCACGCCGTAGGCCAGGCCGCGCATGGTGAGCTGGCGGATCGTCTGGTCGTGCTGCTCGAAGTCCGCGCGCAGCGAGCCCCAGCCGTCGACCACGAGGAACACGTCGCCGTGCGGGTCGTCGGCGAACTCGCCCGCCGCGCGCCGGGCCCGGTAAGCGGCCATGCTCTCGACACCGTGCTCGGCGAAGACCTTCTCCCGCTGCGCCAAGACCGCCTGCACCTCGGCGATCGTGCGGCCGACCCGTTCGGGCTGCAGCCGTCCGCAGACCCCGCCGACGTGCGGCAGGCCCTCCAACACCGACAACGCGCCGCCGCCGAAGTCCAGGCAGTAGAACTGCACCTCGGCCGGGGTGTGCGTCATCGCCAGCGCGGTGATCACCGTGCGCAGCAACGTGCTCTTGCCGGACTGGGTGCCGCCCGCGATGCCGATGTGCCCCCCGGAACCGGAGAGGTTGACCATGTGCAGGTCACGCACCTGCTCGAACGGCTTGTCCACCACGCCGACCGGCACGGTGAGCCCCCCGCGACCGGGCCAGTCCGCCGTGGTGAGGCCCAGTGTCGGGTGCGGCGTAAGAGGTGGGAGGAGCTGATCGAGCGCGGGCGGATTGTCCAGCGGCGGTAGCCATACCTGGTGCGCGGGCGGTCCCTGTCCGAGCAACCGCTCCACTGCGACGTCGAGCACCGTGTCGAACTGCTCTTCCATCTGCGGTACGTCCGGCGACTCGATCGTCGCTTCCACCGAGGGCAGTCGACCCGCGCCGAACGCCACTACCTGACGACGCACTTCCTCTTGACGCTCTTCCTTGGTACGGCGCTGGTAGCGGCCAGAGACGTAAGCGGCTTTGAACCGCACAAGAGTCGCGACATCGCTGCGCAGGTAACCGTTTCCGGGGGCGCTGGGGAGCTGGTACGCGTCAGGCACACCGATGACGGACCGCGACTCCATCGCGGAGAACGTGCGAAGACCGATCCGGTAGGACAAGTGGGACTCGAGCTTGTGCATCCGGCCGTCGTCGATGCGCTGGCTCGCGAGCAGCAGGTGCACACCCAGTGACCGGCCGAGCCGACCGATCATGACGAACAACTCGGCGAAATCGGGATTCGACGCCAAGAGCTCACTGAACTCGTCGACGATGAGGAACAGCGTGGGCAGCGGGTCCAACGGTGCACCGGCGATCCGTGCGCGTTCGTAGTCCAAGAGGGAGCTGTAGTTGCCCGCCGCGCGCAGGTGCTCTTGGCGCCGCACGAGTTCACCGTGCAGCGAGTCCTGCATGCGGGTGACCAGCGGTGCCTCGTCGGCCAGGTTGGTGATGACGGCGGAGGTGTGCGGGAGCCGGTCGAGGCCGAGGAAGGTGGCGCCGCCCTTGAAGTCGACCAGGACGAAGTTGAGGATCTCCGAGGAGTGCGTCATCGCCAGGCCCAGGACCAGGGTGCGCAGCAGCTCGGACTTGCCGGAGCCGGTGGCGCCGATGAGCAGGCCGTGCGGGCCCATGCCGCCCTGGGCGGACTCCTTGATGTCCAGCTCGACCGACGAGCCGTCCTCGGCGATGCCCAGCGGGATGCGGAACCGGTCCGGGCCGATGTTCTTGCGCCACAGCGTCTTGGGGTCGAGGGTGCCCAGGTCCGCGACGCCGAGCAGTCGGGGCAGCTCGAAGTCGGCGACCATCGGCTCGGCCACGTCACCGGTGGAGTTGAGCCGGTAAGGGGAGATGACGCGGGCCAACGCCCCCGCGCGGGCGATGGTGAGGGTGTCCGGCTTGCCGAGTTTCGTGCGGACCTGCTGACCGGTGCGATCGGTGCGCACGGTGTGCATCTCGTCGGGGGTCAGCTCCAGACGCAGACGGGAGCGGCCCGCGGCGCCGTCGAGGGAACCGGAGATGTCCAGGACGACGGTGTTGCGGTAGCCGGCGGCGGCGAGACGGGACTCGGCAGGGACGCTGACACCGTCAAGAATCACTACCACGTAGGGCTCTTCGCGACTGGGTGTGGCGGCGGCCTCGAACCGTGCGCGATCGTCGAGTTCCGCGGCGAGCAGTTCGGTAAGAGCGTCCACGCCGTCGGCAAGGAGTCGAACCTGCCCAGCCCCGTCTTGCTCAACGGGGTGCTGCGCGTGCGGCAGCCACTTCACCCAGTCCCACTCGCTTAGACGGTTAGGGGTAGCGCAAACAGCGATGCGCAGGTCCTCGGGGGAGTGGAAGGTAACCAGCTGGGAGAGAAGTGCACGCACGGTAGAACGGGCGACGTCATCGTCACCCTCTAGGCGCACCTGGGCGAAACCGCGCAAGAAGAGCGCGGTGGGCTGGTTGGCGATCGTGGTGTAAGCGTTGATGAACCGGCGAAGAGCACGCGCGGAGAGCGGCTCGAGGTCGGCGACCGGCTTGGTGTTGAGCGGGGTCATGGTCATGGCAAGTCGTTGTGGGCCAACGCCGATGCGCACCTCCGCGAAGTCCGCGTGCGCCGCCCGACGCTCCCAGAGCCGACCGGTCATGGCGACCGACCAGAGCGCGGCAGGCTCAGGGTGACGCCACCCAAGAGCGGTCCGCTGCTGCTCGGCAACCGCCCGAACCTGAGCACGCGTGCCGGACAGGTAGCGCAGGTAGTCCCGCCGCTCACCGCGCAGGCGCTGTCGTCGTTCGGCGCCACCCCGGCCCATCTGGCCGAAGACCATCATGACGCCCATCAGACCCATCATCCCGGCCATCATCATGGCCATCTGGGGGTTCTGCGGACCCATGAAGAAGAGCATCGCGGCGCCACCGCCGATGGTCATCGGGAGCATCATCATCATGCCGCCCATGCCACCGCCGATGGTCTCGGGCAGCACCGGCGGTTCCTGCAGGGAGAGCTCCCCACCCGGCATCTCCGGCGGCTTCTCCCGTGCCTGCCTGCGAAACAGCGTGGTGCTCATCCGTGGACTCCCTGGCTCTCGGCTGCCCCTTCGGGGGGTACACGGACGGGAGGGGTGGGGGAGTTCACCGCTGTTGCAAAGGGACCAACGAGAGGGCCGGATGCCTACTTTCCGGTGATCCTCGGTCGCGGGATGAAATCACCCCAGGTCAGCCCGCTAGGGTGCGAACATGACCGCCTTCAAGGCCACTGCGCAACGACGCGAACTGGGCACCGAGCTGCGCCGCGTCCGAGAGAACACCAACCTGACCCTCCACGAGATGGCGAGGAAGCTCGGCTGGGACCCGTCCAAGCTCTCGCGCATCGAGACCGGGAAGCTCCCGTGCTCGAAGGTCGAGGCGGCGACCATCCTGGCCTACTGCCAAGTGGACGGCGCGGAGCTGGACAAGGTCCTGGCCACCTGCGGCAGCGACCTGGACGGCGCCTGGATCCGGGACACCGGCATCCCCGACCGCCAATCGGGTCTGCGGGTCCACGAGTCGTTGGCCGTGGCGATGTCGTCGTTTGAGCCCTGCGTGATCCCCGGTCTCCTCCAGATCGAGGACTACACCAGGGCCCTGCTCACCGGCACCGGTCTGCTCTCCGCGGCCGGGGTCGAAGACCGAGTCCGCATCCGCATGGGCCGCCAGTCCACGCTCCGCAGGCAGTCCCCGCCGAACACGGTCTTCTACGTCTCCGAGAACGCCCTGCGGATGCCGGTCGGTTCCCCGCAGACCATGCACGAGCAGATGTTGCACCTGCTCTTCGCGAGTTCCCAACCTCACTGTGTCCTGCGCGTCGTCCCCGCCGCCAAGTCGGCCATCGCCGCCCTGGACGGTGGGTTCCGCCTGATGGAGTTCACCGACGGCCACCCCGTGGTCAACGTCGACACCCTCAACCGCACCTTGTTCCTGGAGCGCTCCGTCGACATCGCGATCTATCGCCTCGTCCTCGGCAGACTCGGGCAAGACGCGTTGAACGTCGCTGATTCCCGCGTTCTGCTCTCCGATCTCGCCAGTGACTATGACCGGGAGGAGGCACAGGTCCATGCCCCAGACCCATTCGCCTGAGTCCGTCCCACCTTGGCGCAAGAGCTCCTTCAGCGGCCTCGGCGGCGACTGCGTCGAGGTCGCCCACACCGACTCCGTCGCCGTCCGCGACTCCAAGCACCCCACCGCAGGCACCCTCTCCTTCCCCCACCCCTCTTGGTCCACCCTCCTGCACACCCTCTGACCCGGTCGGCGGCCGCCACCCTCAGATCATGTCGGCGAACTTGCTCCGCCCACCGCCGCCCGGCGGCTTCGGCGGGCCGCCGCCGAGCATGGCCGCCATCGTGGCTTTGCGGAACTCCGCCTGACTGGGCATCTTCTGCTTGTCCTCGTCGAGGTCCTCGAGTTCCTCCAGCTCGATGGTCGTGCGGAACGGCGCGGTCGTGGTGTACTCCCGGTCCTCGGGCTGTTCGGCCGCCTGCTTCACCTCGAACCGGCTCCCCGGCGGGAACACCGTCTCACCCTCGCTGCGCTTGATCGTGTTGATCACCGAGGACAGCTCGCCGCCGTGGTGGCCCTTGGCCTCGATGAACAGCGTCACCACGTACACTGCCCGGCCGGGCAGGTCCAGCTCCCCGCCGAGCTTGCGGGTGGTCGACTCGAACTGCTCGGCCGCGTACACCCCGCCCGCGGGGAAGCTGCGTGTGTACCGGTCGAACTGGTCACGGTTCTCAAAGCTGAGCACGCGTTGCACCCGTTGCCGCGTCTTGGCCGTCTTCGCCAAACCACCGATCATGTCTGTCGTCTTCTGCCCGACCTGGTAGCGCTCACGGACGTTCCCGCTCCGTAGCGCGGCGTTCCAGTCCTTGTACTCACCGCCCTGGTAGCGGTCGAACAGATCCACCTCGTGCTCGTTGAGCCCCCACTTCTCCCGCAGCGTCGACCGGAGCAGCCGCACCAGCGCCACGCCGTCGGCCACCTCCACCGTCGAGTCGCTCTCGAGCAGTTCGTCCAACGCCTGCTGCTCCGACGGGGTGAGCGCCGCGGACTGCGTTTGCAGCACCATGGCCTTTGCCCGTTCCCGGTCCAACGGCTGGCCGTCCGTCGTCAGCGCGCGCTGGACCGCCCCGGTGTGCGTGGCGACCGGCTCGGTCTCCACCGCCGCCCCGACCGGCTCGCGCATGACGCGGGTGGCGTTCTCCTCCGCCGCGCGCTCGAACGCGTCCGACGGGTCGCTGACGCGCAGTCCCGTGCCGGTGTCCGTCCCCGCGACCGGCCCAGTGCGCTGCTGGACGACATGCGTCAGCTCGTGCGCGAGCGTGTGGTCGTCCAATCCGCCGCCACCCACGACGATGTGGCTCCCCGAGGTGTACGCGGCCGCTCCCAGCTCGTGCGCCGACTGCCGGGCGCCCGCGTCGTCGTGCAGGCGCACGTCGCTGAAGTCGGCCCCGAGCCGCGTCTCGAACTCCGCTCGCTTCCCTGGGTCCAGCGGCCGCCCAGCAGACCGCAGCACGTCCTGCACCGTCGACCGCTGCACCGCCTCTTGCCCGGCCCCGCGCAAGAGCGCCGCGACCGCGCTGTTGCCCGCCGTGCGCTGGAGTTCCAACAGCTGCTCGACGCTTGGCGATCGTGCGCCTGGGGGCTTGCTTGCCGTGTGGTTGTCCTGACCCTCTTGCCTGCGCTTCCGCTCGTCGTGCGCGTGCATCGTTCTCCTCTTTCGAGTGAGGTAGGCGCCGACGATCACGCTACGGATTCCCAAACTGGCGCCGAGAGCTGATCGGGCAACGCGAGGGCACATTCCCTGGGCCGTTCAGGTCGCGCCGGACCCGACCGGGTGAACCGTCGGTGAATCGGCCGCGAACGCGCGGATTTCGTTGAATCCACATGAACCCCGCGCGGGTCCCCACCCGTGTCCTGGGCATGGCCACCACCGCAGCAGCGGGTTCCGGCGAGATGTGCAGGCTCACGATCTGCGGGCCCGCCTCGCGAGTCGAACTCGCCGTCCCCGCCCACGTCCCCCTCGCCGACCTGATGCCGACGGTGCTCGGCCACTTGGACCCCGCGCTGGCCACCACCGGCCTCTCGCACGGCGGCTGGGTGTTGCAGCGCCTCGGTGAGCCCCCGCTGGACGAGGACCAGGGCACCGCCGCCCTCAACCTCTACGACGGCGACATCTTGCACCTGCGCCCCCGCGACGCGCTCTTGCCGTTGGTGGACTTCGACGACCTCGTCGACGGTATCCACACTGGACTGTCCGCGCGTGAGGACACCTGGCGTCCCTCTTACACCGCGAGGGCGTTCATCGTTCTTATGGGTTTGCTCGCCGTCACTGCGGTAATAACCGCGGCGGGTGCGGGTACCGGCCTGATGATGGCCGCTGTCGCCGGTGGCTTGGCCGTCGTCCTCTTGGGCGCCGCCGCCGCGGCGAGCCGGGCTTTGGGCAACCGCGCCGCGGCGCTCACGTTGGCCTCGACCGGGATCGTCTCCGCGGGCTTGGCCGGTCTCGGTGTCCCGATGGGCACCCACCCGGTGGCGAACCTGTTCACCGGCCCCGGTGTGCTCGCCTCCACCGGCGCGATGGCCGCCGCCGCGGTGGCGGCGCGGTTCGCGGTGGGCGGGGCGGACGCGGTGTTCACCGCCATCGGGTTGGCGGGTGCCGTGGCGGCCATCGGCGGCGGTATCGCCGCGGGTACGGGACTCGACGGCGCCGCCGGGGCGTCCATCGCCCTGGTCGTCGCGCTCTGCCTCGTCCGCGCCGCGCCACTCGCCGCCGCGCGGATGTCCGGGCTGGCCGTCGACCCGGTGCCCACCAGCGCACTCGAGTTCCAACAGGACCTCGACCCCCAGCCGAGCGCCCGGGTGCTGCGCAGCGCCGACCGCGCCGACGCCTACCTGACCTCGTTCTTCACCGCCCTGGGTGTCGTGGCGACCGGGGCG
The DNA here is from genome assembly GCF_030269645.1 of Actinokineospora sp. NBRC 105648. GTDB lineage: Bacteria > Actinomycetota > Actinomycetes > Mycobacteriales > Pseudonocardiaceae > Actinokineospora. The sequence continues at coordinate 162,135 of NZ_BSTR01000010.1, forward strand.
CTGGCGATGCTTGCCCTGAACCCCAGGTGGGACGCCAAGACCCTGGTCGCGGTCACCGCCGTGCTCATGCTGTTGCACGCCAGGGAACTCAACGCGGTGTGGCACCGGGTCGCCGCGCTCGTCCCCGCGTTCACCGGTCTGCTCGCCCTCCTACTCGCCTGGGTCGGCGACATCGAGGCCGCGGGCAGACCACTGGTCGCGGGCGGGCTGGTCGTGGTGGCCGCGCTGGCGCTCACCGCGGCGCAGACGCTGCCCACCCGCAAGCTCGTGCCGCGCTGGGGTCGCTGGGGCGACCTCCTGCACTGGGCCACCGCCTTGGCCGTGCTCCCGCTGGCCCTCTCGGTGATCGGTGTCTACACCGCCCTGATCGCCGCTTGGCGCTGATCACCCGTTCGAGCGAAGCCGTGGCACGACCGAAGCCCGCCTGAGCTCTGTTCGGTCAGCACGGCATGTCCTTGAGCACACGAAGTCGAGTGAACCCGCCACGGCCCCGCGGTCGTGGTCCAGATGAGAAGGGAGGCAGGCCATGTACAGCAGACGAGACCAGGTCCAGGCGCACTCGTTCCTGGTGGGCAGGCTCACCAGCGCGGTCCTGCGGGTCGACCCCGACGCGCTCGACCGCCCGCTGCGGCGCACCGTCGTCGGGCTGGCGGGCGGCACCGCGGTCGCCGGGCTGGTGCTGGTGGTGGTGCTCGTGGTCGGCCTGCTCTCGCCGAAGTCCGGCGGTGCCTGGCGCGAGCCGGGCACCCTGGTGGTCGACGAGGACACCGGCAGCCGCTACCTGTTCGTGGAGGGCAAGCTGCGGCCGGTCCTCAACTACGCCTCCGCCCGGCTCCTCGTCGGCGGCGGTCCCAAGGTCGCCGCGGTCGGCACCGCCGACCTCAAGGGGGTGCCGCAGGGCGGCCCGATCGGCATCATGGGCGCCCCGGACTCGCTGCCCACCGGCGGCGGGGCGCGGGCCTGGACGGTCTGCTCGATGTCCACACCGGACGGTCCCGGCGTCGCCCTCGCCCTCACCGCCGACGTCCCCGGCTCCCCGGCCCCCGCCGCACCCGCCCCTCAGCCCGCCGCCGGTTCCGCCGCCCAGCCCGCCTCCCCGGCCGCCGAGGGCGCCCTGCTGGTCCGCGCCCCGGACGGCTCCACCCACCTCGCCTGGCACGACCGCCGGATGCGGGTCACCGCCACCTGGGTGCCCGCCGCGCTCGGCCTGGACCCGGCCACCGTCGTCCCGGTCACCGCGTCCTGGCTCAACACCCTGCCCGCGGGCCCCGACCTGGGCTCCCCGGACGTCCGGCGCGGCGGGGCGGGCCCGGTCATCGGCGGCGCCCCGACGGTCGTCGGCCAGCTGCTGGAGGTCCCGGAGTCGGTGGTGGGCCGCAAGTTCTACCTCGTCGAGGCCGGCGGTCTGGTGCCGCTGACCGACACCGTCGCCGCCCTCCTGGTCGCCGACCCGGCCACCCCCGAACCCCCGCGCCGCGTCACCGCCTCGGCGCTCGCCAACGTCCCCCTCCACCCCGTACCCGACTGGCAGTCGGCCACCCCCGCCGCCCTGCCCACCCCACTGGAGCTCGACGGCGGCGCCCCCTGCGTCCGCTGGACCGGCGAGTCCGCCGAGGTCATCGCCGGCCCGCAGATCACCGCGGGCCGCGGCCCCGCCACCCAGGCCGTCGTCCGCGACGCCCGCACCGCCGACCGCGTCGAGGTCGCCCCCGGCGCAGGCCTCCTGGTCCGAACCCGCCCCGCCCCCGGCGTCCCCGGTGCGGGCCTCTACCTGGTCACCGACGCAGGCACCAAGTTCCCCGTAGCCAGCGGCGATGCCGCCGCCGCCCTGGGCACCCCCGCCGACACCGCCACCCCCGTCCCCGCCGACCTCATCGCACTCCTACCGACCGGCCCCGTGCTCGACCGCATCACCTGAGCCCCACCCCCCACCCCAACGGATTCGCCCCACAACCCTTCCCCCGCAACCCTTCCCCGCACAGCTTCCCCCACTTCTCCACCGGACGGCCCCGGCCCGTTCACCCGATGCCCAAGCCCATGCCGCCCACTTGAACCCGCACCACCCAAGCCCTTCCACCCACCGACAGACCCGGCTTGGGCTCTAGCCCGCCCCAGAACACCAATCCAGACGAGGAGGACCGACCATGGCCAAGCACCGCACCGACAACGACCCGCACACCACCACCCAGCGAGCCGCCACCCCGGTCCTCCCCGCCGCCCTTGTTTACCGCACCGCCCATGTCCTCTCCACCGGCTTCGTCCACCCCGCCGCCGGAGCTTTTGTCGGCCACCACCCCGGCACGATCGACCCCACAGCCCGGACCGGCTCAAGCGGCACCATCCCGACCGCCGAGATCGAGGCACTCGCCGGACACCCAGCCCTCGCGGCCACGCCGACCAACACCTCCTCATCCGGCAGCGCACCCACCTCCCCCCGGACCGCCATCACCTCGACCCGGAGCACCCTGATCTCGTCCGGGAACGCCGCGCCTTCGGCCGAGTACGCACCCGCCTTGACCGGGACCGTCGTGACCTCGACCCGGAGCACCCTGATCTCTTCCGGGAACGCCGCGCCTTCGGCCCCGAACGCACCCACTTCGACCGCGACCGTCGTGACCTCGACCTCGAGCAACATGATCTGGTCCGGGATCGTCGTGGCCCCGGCCCCGAACGCACCCGCTTCGATCCGGAAGGTCGTCACCTCGGCCGCAAGCACACCCGCTCCGGTCCGGAGCGCCGCGACCTCGGCCCTGAGCACCGCGACCTCGGCTCGGACCGCTCCCACCTCGATTCCGAGCGCCGTCGCCCCGGTCTCGAACACCGTCACCCTGGCCCCGAACTCCCTCGGCCAGCGGCTGAGCACCCCCGGCCCGGAACTCAGCACCGCCAGCCCAGCCCCAACCGTGTCGGGCCCGAGGCCGAACCCGCCCACCCCGAACCCGACCGCCCCAACCCCGACCTCGTCTGCCCCGACCTCGACCTCGGCCACCTCAGCCCCGGCCTCCACCACCCCCCACCCCACGGCCGAGCACCTCAACCACGCCGATGGCGACCCCACCCACCTCGATCACCCGTACCCCTCAGTTTCCCGTAGGGCGACCGAGTTCCCCACCAACGCGCCCGCCTGCCCAGCCGCGGACCGCGTCCCACTGATCGCATGCTCCACCGATCAGCGCCCCGCGAGCCCAGGCCAGTCGAAGACGTCGGCGCACAACACAGTGCCCGTGCGAGCTCAGCTCGCCCCGCCGGCGAACGCACCACAGCCCGCCCGGTACCCCGCGCGACCAGCCGCCCACCTGATCACGCCCCGCACCGGCCACAGGCTCGCCAACCCGAGCAGCCCGGAAGCCGTGGCGCACAAGGCCGAGCCCACCCCAGCCCAGCCCGTTCTGGCCGAGCCCGCTCGGACCCAGTTCGCCCCGGCCGAGTCCGCTCGGGCCGAGCCCGCCCCAGCCCAGCCCGCTCTGGCCGAGTCCGCTCCGGCCCATCCCGCCCGGGCCCAGTCCGCTCCGGTTCGACCCACCCAGCCCACTCCGGTGCTCGCGCCACAGCCCGACCAGGCAGCCCACCGCCGTCCCACACCACCCGCGCGGGCCAACCCGCAGACTCCCGCCGCGCGCGTGAACGGCCACGTTGGCCTCGCCTACGCACCCCAGAACCTCCGGTCACCAAGGCCACGGCCGCGGTCGACCGGCGCACCGCTCGACCGCACCACCTGAGAAGTCCCCACCCACACAAGGAGAACCGACCATGGCCAAGTACGGCTACGACGACGCGACCCTGCAGGGCATCATCAACGCCACCGAGACCGGCCTGCAGGCGATGGGCAACCTCAACTCGGGCGTGATGAACATCCAGGCGATGCTGCCCCAGGTCAACAACTCGACCTCCGGCATCAAGCTCTCCACCGCGATCGCCGACTGGACCACCGACTTCAACCTGGTGAAGAACCAGCTCGACGCGCTCAACGTCAAGGCCAACGCGCTGCTCACGGCCAACCGCTCCGCGAACACCGACGCCGACAGCGCGTCCAACTAACCCCTCCCCGCACCCGCCCGCACTGTCCGAAAGGGATCATCATGACCGCGTTCGACATCGACCACGACGGCTACCTCGAGCTCAACGAGCAGCTGTACATGTACGTCCGCCAGCTGGGCGACATCCTCACCAACCTCAACGCGTCGCTGAAGAACATCGACGTGGCCACCAGCGGTAAGGCCACCCCGCTGTGGCAGGAGGCCCAGGCCACCTGGACCGCCACCTACACCGACATGGAGACCAAGCTGAACAGCCGCTCGCTGGCCTCCATCAACGTCCACGAGATCTTCTCCGAGGGCGACAGCCGCGGCCAGGGCATCATGCTCGGCTGACCCGCCGGGGCACCGGGTGTCCACATCGGACGCCCGGTGCCCCGGCCGGTTCGACCCACCACCACCGACCCGCACCACCGCCACGACCCAGGAGAGCAGCCATGGCAGGCAACATCACATTCGACGAGGGCCGGTACAACCAGCTCATCAACATCATGACCGACATGGAGTACAAGCTCCTGCACAACGCCACCGCCTCCGACACCAACCCGCTCGACGCGGACTTCACCCTGCAGCCCGGCACGCAGAAGTGGCAGGCCGCGATCAACCTGGTGGCCAAGGGCAAGACCTTCGGCGGCTCGGTCGCCCAGCAGAACGAGCTGATCCGCCAGGCGATCGTGAAGTTCCGCAACGCCCTGGAGGCGGCGCGGGACGTGTTCAAGGAGACCGACGACCTGGCCCAGTACGACATCAGCCGGTTCGTCGCCGAGTTCCCCGACTTCAACGCGGGCGGCGGCTTCAGCGGCCCGCAGGGCGGCCCGCACTGACGGGGGTCTCGCAGCCCGGCTGTGGGCGCCGCGGCGACGCCGGGCGGTCGCGCCGGACGGGGTGACCCACCGCCCGCGAACCAGCCCGCACCCGCCGACCGCGCACCGCGCGGCGCCGACCACCAGCCCGGTCGCGGGACACCGCGGACCACATCCACCGACAAGGAGTCATGGTCATGGCAGACCCCACACTCCCCGCAACCGGGGACTTCTCCCAGGCGACGTTCTCCCAGATCCTGTTCGCCATCACCGGGCAGGGCAGTGACCTGCACGCGGTGCTCGACGCCAACTCCGGGTTGGGGGAGTCGCCCAACCCCTGGATCCGGTTCACCCCGCCCGGGTCGGCGGCGAACTCCATCTCCTACCACGCCTGGGACAAGTACTACTTCGGGGCAGACCACAACCAGAGCGCGTACACGGCGTGGAACACCGCCACCTACTCCATCGAGCAGATCGCCCTCCCGATGTTCAACGGGAAGACCGGCCTGATGGACGTGCAGCTGCTGCGCGACTCCAAGACGGTGACCGACAACTACCTGACGTTCCTCAACAACAGCCTGACCACCACCAAGCAGTGGGTGTCCAGCCTGGACAGCGACGACAGCGCGTTCAAGGGCAAGGCGGCGTTCGCGATCCAGGTGAACCTGCGCCGGATGGCGTTCACCTTCAACGACCTGCACGACCAGATCATGCTCGACCGCACGCCCGCGACCCCGACCGGCCTCAACGACGCGGCCGACGCCCTGGCGGCGTTCGGCAAGGCCATGGCCAACATCTGGTGGGACTCGCGGGACTTCCTGTACAACAAGGCCGCCAACGTCGCGGACCTGTTCGTCAACAACGTCTCCGCCCACATCAAGCACCAGGGCCTCGACGTCTCCACCAAGGGCATGGAGAGCTGGGGGCAGCCGGCCTACCTGCTCGACCAGTGGAGCGCCAAGGACCGCGGCAAGGCCGAGCAGTACATCAAGGACTCGATGGCGCTCTACGCCAGCAACCGGGTCACCCCGCCCGCGCTGCCCGCGGAGATGCCGGTCATCGACGGCGACCTGCAGCTGCAGGGCACCTGGGACCAGGCCAACTCGGCGATCAGCGCGTACATGCGCACCGAGCTGAAGAAGATGGACGAGAAGGCCCGCGTCGAGCTCGGCAAGCTGGAGACGGCCTACAAGCGCGCCGGGCGCGGCCTGCTCGACCTCAAGACCAACCAGCCGCCCACGATCGGCAGCCCGCCGCCGGACCCCAACAACCCCAACGGTCCCGGTGCCAACCCGCCGCCCCCGCCGAACATCCCGCCCCCGCCCGCGAACGGCGGCGCGGACTTCAACGGTCCCGGCGCCAACGGCGGTGGCGGTCCGGGTGGTGGCCCCGGCGGCGGTCCCGGTGGCGGCGGCCCGGACGTCAGCAGCCTGCTCAACGAGGGCCCCGGCGCCAACGGTGGTGGCGGCCCCGGCGGAGGTGGCCCCGGTGGTGGCGGCCCCGACATCAGCGACCTGCTCAACGAGGGCCCGGGTGGCGGTCCGGGTGACCCGGCGAACGGCGGCACGGGCAACGGCGGCCTCGGCGACCCGGCCAACGGTGGTCTGGGCGACCCGGCCAACGGCGGCCCCGGCGGCGGCGTGCTGCCCCCCGGCCTGCTCCCCGGCGGCCCGGTCGTGCGCAACCCCGACGGCTCGATCCGCAAGCCCGACGACCCGGCGAACGGCGGCACCGGTCCCGGCGGTCTCCCGGGTGGTCTCCCCGGCGGCCTCGACGATCCGGCCAACGGCGGTACCGGCGACGACGGCTGGTCGCCCGGCGACCTCTCCCCGCGCACCCCGAGCCTGCCCGGTGTCCCGGGTGGCACGGGTGGCGGCGCGGGCGGTGGCGGTGCCAACGGCGGGGTCAACTTCGGCCCCGGCTCCAGCCCGGACTCGCTGCCCGGCCTCGACCTGCTCACCCCGGGCGACCTGGCCAACGGCGGCGTCGGCTCCGGCGGGCTCGACGCCTGGGGCGCGGCGGGCGGCGGCGCCGGTGTCGGTGCCGACGGTTTCGGCGGCGGTGCGGGCGGCGGGCTCGGTGCGGGCGGCGGGCTGGGCGCGGGCGGCGGACTGGGTGCCGGGGCGGGCGCGGGCAACCCGTTCGGCTCGGGCTCGACCGACGGCTGGTCGGACTGGTCCGGCGGTGGCTCCGACGGTCACGGCCAGCCGGGTGCCCCCGGTGCCAACGGCGAGCACCAGGACCAGCGCGGCGGGATGCCGTTCATGCCGCCGATGATGGGCGGGATGGGCGGGATGGGCGGAGCCGGTGGTCAGGGCCGCGAGGAGAAGGAACGCGAGCGCACCACCTGGCTCTCCGAGGACGAGAAGGTCTGGGGCACCGACAGTGATGTCGGTCACGGAGTCATCGGAAGACCCGACTCCGGTGAACCCGAAACCGATGAGCCGCTCGTGTCTACCCATGTGCACCTGCGCACCACCGGCCCGCGGACGCGGACCAAGCCGACCGAGCAGCGCACGGCGGACGAGCAGACCGCCCAGGCCACCACGTGACCCGGGCGCCGGACCGAACGGAGGAACCCAGATGTCCACACCACTGCACAACGAGATGGCCGCGGCGCTGACCGAGCTGCGCGAGCAGCAGGCCAAGATCACCAGCGCGGTCGACCGGGTCGCCGCGTCCAGCACGACCGCGGTCTCCGAGGACCACGTGGTCGAGGCGACCGTCGACGGGCAGGGCAAGGTCACCGGGATCAAGTTCACCGGCCGCCGCTGGCGGGACATGGCCCCCAAGGAGCTCGCCGCCCGGCTGGTCGAGGTGATCGGCCGGGCACAGGACCAGGCCGCCGCCGCCACCTCGGGCATCTTCGCCGAGATGATGCCGGGCGGGATGATGCCGCAGGGCTTCGACCTGTCCGACATGGACACCATCGGCTCCGAGATCGCCGCGATGTTCGACGCCGCGGTCAAGGACTCCGGGAAGTGGTCGCAGTGAGCGAGCGGCTCGCCGTCGACCCGGACGCGCTGCGCCAGGGCGGGGTCAACATCCGCGGCACCGTCGACCTGGCCGTCAGCATCTGCAACCAGCTCTTCGCCGCCGCCGAGGAGAACCGCGGCGCCGGGGGCACCGGGGAGATGGGGGAGAAGTTCGACGCGGGCTACCGCCCCGGCGAGGAGCACGCGCTGAAGTTCTTGCGCCTCATGCAGAAGACGCTCGGCGAGACGGGGACCCGCACGGTCAAGACCGCGCGCGTGTTCACCGACGCCAGCGACGACGCCGACGCGGCAGTGCGTCCCTAGGAGGGGTGAGTTCCGATGGCCCTGATGGTCCCTGACGAAGTCCGCAAGCTGTTCCAGGTCCTCACCGGTGAGGAGTGGCCGGACGCCAACGAGGACAAGTTGCGCGCCCTGGCCGACGCCTGGGAGACCGCCGCCAACCGCCTCAGCAACGAGTTGGCCCCGCAGCTGCGCGATTCCGTCAGGATCATCAGGGCCTCCTTCCTCGGCGCCGCCGAGCAGGCCTTCGCCAACCGGATGGCCCCCTACGTCGAGGGGACCGACAACTACATCTCCATCGCCGACGAGCAGTTCCGCGCGCTGGCCAAGTTCCTGCGCGACCTGGCGCTGGAGGTAGAGTACGTCAAGATCGTCTCGATCCTGACGCTGATCTCGCTGATCATCGAGATCGCCTGGGCCATCGCCAACGCGTTCTGGACCGGCGGCGGCAGCATGGCCTGGCTGGCCGCCCGGATGGCCATCGTGCGCTGGCTGCTCAAGACCCTGCTCGGCCGCCTGCTGATCAAGGTGATCCAGGCGCAGGTCGTCGGCATCGCCTTCCAGCTGGTGATCGACGTGGTGGCGCAGCTGATCCAGTTCGCCAGCGGCTCCCGGCACGAGTGGAACCCCAAGTACACCGCGACCGCGGCGGCGGTCGGCGCGCTCGGCGGCGCGCTGACCCTGCCGCTGGCCGGGTTCGGCAAGGCCCTCGCCCACATCACCACCTCCGGCCTGGACAACTGGCTGGGCAAGGTCGCCAAGAACAAGGTCAACTGGCACAAGTCCATCCCGGAGCACATCACCGAGATCGGCGTCGAGTCCTTCCACGAGGTCTTCACCGAGGCGCTCTACAAGTACCTCACCGAGGGCGAGTGGGAGATGAACCCGTACTCGGCTTCCTCGGGTGCGGTGTCCGGTATCGCGGGCGCCTCCGGCTCGGCCATCGGTTCCGCCCTCGCGGGCAAGGGCGGCCCGGGCGACAGCCAGTCGCACACCAACGGCACCCGCGGCGGGGACAAGCCGAACACCACGCCCCCCAACGTGGTCGACCCCAACGGCAAACCCACCCCCACGCCGACCCGCGGCGGCGTCGACACCAACGGCAACCTGGGCGGCAAGGGCGATCTCGGCGGCAAGGACGTCCCCGGCACGGGCCCGGTCGCCACCGGCCCGGGCACCCCCACCCGCGGCGGCGTGGGCACCCCGACCACGAACGTCCCGGGCAGCGGCCCGGGGGCAGGCACCACCCCCGGCGGTACCCGGGGGAACGGCCAGGGCACCGGCGGGAACAACCCGGTCACCGGCGGCACGAACACCCCGGGCAAGTCCGGTCCGACCGACTCGGTCGGCAGCCTGCCCGGCCGTCAGGACGGCGCGCCCCAGGTCACCCCGCACACGCAGACACCGCCGTCGACCCAGACCGGGGAACAGCACTCCCCGGTCCCGCAGACCGCGACCGGCCAAGCGGGCACCTCCCAGCCGGGTTCTGGCCAGCCGGGACCGGCCCCGTCGAACCCGTCCCAGACCGGTCCCACCCAGCCCGGTGTCAGCCAGAGCGGCCTCGGCCAGAACACGCCGGGGCAGAGCGGGATCGGCCAGAACGGCACCGTCCCGACGAGCTCCACCCAGCCCACCACCGGTCAGCCCGGCGGTACCCAGTCGAACCCGGCCACGGTGGGCGGTAACCAGTCGAGCACCAGCCCGGCGACCACCACCCAGTCCGGCACCAGCTCCTCGACCACGACCCAGTCGAGCACCACGCCGTCGAACTCCACGCCTTCGGGCACCACGCCTTCGGGCACCACACAGTCGAGCACGGCCCAGTCCAACTCGAATCCGTCCGGCACCAGCCAGTCCAGCACTACTCAGTCCGGCACCAGCCAGTCCAGTACGACGTCGACCAGCCAGTCGACCACCAGCAGCGCCCAGTCGAGCACGACCACGACCTCCGGTCAGGCGAACAACACCCCGTCCGGCAGCAGCCAGTCCACCGGCGCCCGCGGTGGCCAGTCCGGCACCCTTCCGCCCAGCACCAGCCAAACCAGCCTCACCCAGTCGAACACCGGTCAGTCCACTCCGGGCCAGGCAGGCGGCCGCCCCACCACCTCGACCACCGCAACCACCTCGACTACGGCAACCAACTCGACTACGGCGTCCACCCAGGTCCCGACCACCTCCAAGCCCGCCCCCGTCAACCCCACCAGCCCGACCACGGCGGCCCCGACCAAGACCACCACCGGCCCCACCCCGGAAACCGCCACCGCCGCGGCCACGTCGTCGGCGAAGTCGGCGGCTCCCAAGACGCCGACGAACAAGCTCTCCAAGGCCAAGAAGTCCAAGCCCGCCACCAAGCCCACCACCACGTCCCAGCTCTCGAAGCCCCCCGCCTCCAAGAGCGCCACCCCCACCACAACGGTCCCGACCACTCCCAAGCCCGCCGTCAAGGCGCCCGCGACCGCCACCGCGCAGGAGGGCTTCACCCCCAACAAGCGCCCCCGCCTCGACAAGCCCGCCCCGACGCCCAAGCGGGGCAACCGGAACCCCCGGCTCGCCGCCGCGGTACCGGGACCGTTCAGCGACTTCACCCAGTGGCTGGGCATGATCAACAACGGTCGGGGCACGGTCAACTGCGTCGACACCGCCGTCTCGTTCCACCACACCTGGCGCGGCGACCCCACCAGCGCCGGGACCGGCCGGGCGACGGTCGGCGACGCGGGCACCAGCACCGGGTTCGCCCCGGACTACGTCGGCGAGGGCAAGGTCGCGCTCGACGAGGTGGTCGAGCGCGTCCAGCGGGGCGGCCACGGGTCGGACGCGATCGTGTTCACCACCCCGCCCGGTGCCAAGGACGGGCACGCCTGGAACATCGTCAACCACCACGGCGTGGTGTCCCACGTGGACGCCCAGTCCGGCACCCACTCCACCACCGCGCCCGCCGCGGGCAAGGTCTGGGCGATCACGCTCGACCCGAGCGGCGCGTTCATCGGCGGCACCACCGTGGCCAACCAGGGCAGCACCGGCAAGCAGGCGGTGGGCGACTCCTTCGGTGCCCGCCCGCCCGCCGACGCGGTGGCCCGCGCCCAGCAGGCCGTCCAGGACGCGAACACCGCGGGCGCCCAGGTGCGCGCCTCGGCGATCGGTACCGACCTGAGCCACCGCTCCGCCGCCGCGCAGGCCGCCGCGGCCGCCGAGGCGCTGCGGATCGCGCAGGCCGCCGCCGCGTCGACCCGGGCGCTGGCCAACCCGCTCGTGCAGACGCTCAACACCGTCCGCGGGCAGATCGCTGGGCTGGCCACCCGGATGGAGGGCGAGCTGCGCGCCGAGAACGAGCTGCAGCAGCGCCGCGACCGCCTCGACACCGCCATCGGCAACCAGCAGGGCGTGGTCGACACCGCCGCCAACGCCGTCACCGCGGCCACCACCCCCGAGGCGATCGCCGCGGCCAACCTCGACGTGCGGGCCGAGCAGGACACACTCGACGAGCTCAACACCGAGCGCGGCCAGGTCGACACCGCGTTGACCACGGCGCGTCAGACGCGCCAGGCCACCCAGGCCCAGATCGGCGGGCTGCGCACCCAGGAGCAGGCCGCGCACGCCGCCGCGCGTGGTCCCTACGCCGCTGCGGTCGCCGCGGCCGATGCCGCGCGCACCGCCGAACGCCACGCCCAGCAGGCCGCGCGGGAGGCACAGCGCACCGGCCCGCAGGTCGCCGCGATCGACAACGCCCAGCGGACCGCCAACACCGCCGCGCAGCAGGCCGCCGCCGCGATCCCCAACCTGGGCGTGCAGGCCGCCCAGGAGCAGACGCTGCACGACACGGCCGTGGCCACCCAGGGCATGGCCGACAACGCCGCGCAGACCGCGCAGGACCTGCAGGGGCAGGCCGACACCCTCGCCGGGCAGATCGAGACCCTCGAACAGGACATCGCCACCGCGAAGGTCGCGGCCAAGGCGAACGCGGCCGCGGTTGCCGCGAACCAGTCCAACCAGACCGGTCAGGCCGAGAGCAGCACGGCCGCCACCCAGCCCGGCAGCACCCCGGACCCGCAGGTCGCCCTCGACGCAGAGGTCACCCGGCTCGAGCAGCAGCTCACCCCGCTCACCACCCAGCAAACCCAGCTGACCGGCCAGATCACCGCCGCCGACGTCAACGCCCAGAGGCTCCAGCAGGCGGCCGACCGGGCCCAGCAGGCCGCCGACGACCAGGCCGACGTGGTCAACAACCTGCTGACCCAGATCGACGGCTTCCGCGACACCGCCCAGAACGCGGCGCAGACCGCCACCGCGGCCGCGCAGACCGCGACCACCGCGGCAGGCGCCGCGAAGAAGTCCGCCGGGGACGCCAAGAAGGGCGCCGCGCAGGGCGAGGTCGAGCGTGGTCTCACCCTCCTCGGTGACGTGCCCTTCGCGAACCGCATCGTGATCGAGCAGCTCGGCCCCACCACCCAGTTGACCGACTCGGTCGCCCAGCTGTTCAACGACAACACCCAGCAGGTCGCCGACCAGGCGGGCCAAGCCGCCGCGCAAGCCGTCCAGGAGCACCTGGGCACGATCATCAACCAGGGTCACGAGATCACCGTCGACACCCCGGCGGGACCGGTGCGGGTCCTGCTCACCGGCCACCCGGTGCGGCCCGGGGACACCCGCACCTCGGCGACGGTCAACGCCGCCCCCAACTCCCACCCGGACGTGGTCAAGACCAAGCGCGACGACGAGCAGGTCCCGGTCACCGTCACCACCTCGTCCAACCTGCCGATCCGCGTCCCGTTCGTGTCGCTGGCGCCGATCGTCGACGCCGTCCCGTTCATCCGCCCGGTCGCCTCCGCGGGCTTCACCGCCAAGCGCTCGCAGGGCATGACCTCCAACAACTCCAGCAGGCCGGGCGTGCGCACCGGCGACCGGCCGTGGGTGAACACCCAGATCCAGATCACCGCCACCCGGATCGGCGTCAACCGGCCCGTCACGTCCACAGTGGACGTCGGGATGCGCGTCCCGGCGGTGGTCCCGGCGACCCCGGCACCCGCGCCACTGCCGGTCAACGGCCGCTCCAACCTGGGCACCGACGCCGTGCGGGTCCCCCCGGCGATGACCGCCGCGGTCACCACCGCGCTCGGCGACCCGGCCCACCGCGGCGCGGTGACCTCGCTGCTGGGTTCGGACCAGGTGCTCCAGATGCCGGACAACGGGCAGGTCACCAAGACCATCGGCGGCAGCCAGGTCGTCGTCGCGCACAACGGCCAGCCGCAGGTAAGCCTGGTCGGCCCGTCGAACAAGGTCGACGAGCAGCGCACCGCGAACACCCCGTCCTCGATCATCACCAAGGGCAGCGACGTCACCGCGGGTCTGGGCATGGCCGCGGGCGAGAACACCCCGACGTTGCAGTGGTTCGTGGGCCTGTTCAGCGATTTCGCCAGCCAGCGCACCGGCGGCTACAGCCGGGGCAACGAGTCCGCCGTCGAGCGCAACTCCAGCCAGCCTGAGCTGGTCTACCAGGTCGACCGCCCGGTCACCGTCACCGTCGCGGGCGGCCAGCCGGTGCACGGCACGGTCACCGGCCTGGTCACCGTGCCGGTGCCGCTGGCCATGGAGCTCGGCCTGCCCATCCCGCAGCACCTGGCGAACACCCCGGCCAACACCATCCCGCGCCAGGTCGGCAACCAGAGCTACCAGATCGGCACCGACGACATCGTCGCTGTGCCGGGCAAGAACGACATCCTCGGCTTCGTCAACCAGGGCTTGAGCCAGGCGGGCCAGGCTGCGGTGAACGAGAAGTTCGACACCGCGCCCAAGACGCTCACCGCGATCTACAACTCCCTACACGGCGGTGAGCAGGTCACCTGGGCCGAGGGCAACCGGCTGCACACCCTGGAGATCTACGCCGCGATCCGCCCGCCCGCGAGCAGCTTCCCGTCCGGGCAGACCAAGACCGCCGTGCAGGACCACGCGACCTCGCAGCGCAGGCGCACCGACCAGGTCAGCCGCAACGCCAAGGTCGGTGTGGGCGGCGAGGTGCGGCCGACCTTCAAGGACAAGCCCAGCGGCAAACCCACCGGCGGCGCCACCACCTCCACCGCGCTGCCCCGCGTGGTCATCTCGGCGAGCTGGGAGCGCAGCAACACCTCCGCCATCGGCACGAACGGCCGCGACGGTCGGGTCACCGCGTACGGCGGCGAGTACCGGGCTTTCGAAGGCGACCTCGAACTGGTCGTGGTGCACCGCGAGGTCGCCATGCCGAACTGGTTCCAGCGGGTCTTCATGGGCGGCAAGATGACCCTCGGTCCGCGCTCGCAGGACCGCTTGGTCGAGCCGAGCAAGACCGACGTCGACAACGCCCGCGCCGGGCAGGCGGTGCCCAACACCCAGCAGCTGCGCACCCAGACGGTCAACGCGGCCGTAACCGTCTCCGCGCCAACGGACAAGTTCGCCTGGTCGGACAAGCAGCCGCCGGCCAGCGCCATGACCCCGGGCATCTACCTCGGCCAGGCGCCCGCGCTGCCCGGCACCAGCGCTGTGGTCGACCCGGCGCTCTTCGGCGAGTTCGCGGGCGTCGAGCACGTGCGCGTCACCCCGAACAGCACCGAGGGGCTGCACATCGCCCTGGCCAAGAGCGTCGAGGCCCTCCCGCAGAACCCGGCGCAGAACCAGAACCCGGCGGCGAACCCGGGCCCGGCGGTCGTCCCGCCGCCCGCGGTGTCCCGGCGCGCGCCGTGGGCGGGCGGGATGTGGCCGTCCTGGGGGCGCCGCGACATCACCGAGTCCAACCGCGGCACCGGTGGCCCGAACCGCCAGTTCCGCTACAAGCTCTCCGACCTGACCAAGCCGGGCACCCCGGCGGGCGACGTGATCCGCCAGTTCGTCTCCCAGGTCGGCAGGCGCGGCTTCAGCGTGCTGGGCCTCAACGGCGAGGTCGGCGGCCCGCACAAGCTGTTCCAGTCCGGGCGCCTCACCGACATGAACGGCGCGCTCAGCGCGACCGCGGAGTACTCCGCCCCGCGCGTGGTGGACGTCCGCAAGGACGGCCAGCTGCAGCGCAGGCAGGACGGCGACCTCGTCGTCAACAACGGCAAGAACCGCCAGTGGGGCATCGAGGGCGAGCTCGCCATGGACGTGCTGCCCAAGCGGATCAGCCCGTTCGGCAACCGGGTCCGGCTCGCCTTCGGCGGCAACAAGCGCTGGGGCCGGGGCAAGACCAGCGAGCTCACCCCCGGCGGCCGCCAGCTCTACAGCTACAAGGGCCCGACGGTGTGGGTGGCGCTGGACGTCCGCTACACCTACACCGGCGACCTGAACATCCGCAACAACATCAAGACCGCGCAGACCGAGACCGTGCCGGTCACCGTGGACGAGCCGGACGGCGTGCTGGTGCAGATGCCCGCCCGCACCGCGGCGGAGCTGTTCACCGCCAGCGGTCTGGCGGTCCCCGCGGAGATCACCGCCGTGCTGCCCGCCGCGCCCGCCGCCCCCGGGAACAACCAGTCGCTGGTCAAGGACGGCACCGGGTACGTCTCCCACGGCACCACGACGGTCTTCAAGTCACGGCTGCACGGCGCCGACCCGCTGGCGGGCGCCCGTGCCCGGCTCGACGAGCTGGGCGTCACCGGCAAGTGGCAGAACGACATCGTCGAACGGGTCAACGAGCTGCTGACCAGCCCGCGCGGGCACCTCTCGCTCAAGGACGTGCTCAGCGACAGCGGCGTCATCTCGGTGCCCAACAACGATCCGCTGTGGTCCGACGTCGTCGACATCCGGGTCACCGCCACCCCGACGCAGAACGCCCCGGCCGGGCGGGGCAGGCCCAACAACCCGATCACCCCGCTGGTGCCCAACGGGCAGACCACCTACTCCTACATCACCACCACCAACGCCACCCAGAGGACCGGGTCGTCGGCGATCTCGGCGGGTCTGCAGAACGACATGGTCCACCGCACCACCGCGCCGACGACCACCAACGCCGACGGCACGACCACCCAGGAGCCCGGCTCGACGCTGGGCATGCTCGGCGCGCTCACCGGCGTGAGCAGGCAGGTCGCCACCTCCGAGACGCTTCCGGGCAGCAAGACGCTCAAGCCCATGCGGTTGCTGACCTTCGACAAGCTCGACCGCTCCACCCACGACGTCACCTACACCCTGGAGATCTCCCGGGTCCGCGAGCCGATGCCGATGCTCGACGTGATCAGCTTCGGCCAGGCCCGCGGCCTCGAGCGCAACGGCGAGGTCGGCACCCCCGTCCCGGTCTACGGCTCGGTCGACCTGGTCTCGCCGACCGCCGCCGCCTCGCCGCCGATGACCACGCCCGCCGTGGCGCCGACCTTCGACGTGGTCGCCCAGAACCCGCTCACCCTCGACCCGGGCCACCCCAACGCGGTTCCCCAGCAGGTGCTCGACCCGGACGCGATGTGGCACGTGGAGTCACTGGGCTCCAGCACCGCCAAGGCGATCCGGGACGCCGGCTACGCGCAGCTGGGCAACTCCCCGCTGCGGGCCGGGCAGAACGTGCCGCGGGCCCAGATGACCACCGCCGCGGCCGACACCTCGACCTACACCGGCAAGGGCACGACGTCCGAGTACGCCCTGCACAGCCTGACCACCGGCACCGCCCTGCACAACGGCGGCTGGTCGATGTTCACCGGGCCGTCCTACTCGGTCAACGGCGTCGTGGGCGCCAAGCACACCCTGCACGACGACACCTTCGACTTCCAGGTCACTGCCCGGTTCGTGCCCGGCACCTTCCGGCAGGTCCTGCCGGGGCCCGACGCGGGCAAGGCCGACCACGGCCGCGAGACCGAGGACGTCGACGTCACCGGCTCCTCCCGGACGGTCACCTGGACCCGCGGCCTGATGGGGGCGGGCCAGGGCGGCGGTACCGCGCTGCACCCGGGGGACAACCACACCCCGGCGCCCGCGAACCTGGCGACCACCCCGGTGGCCGGGCTGGACAACGGCACCGGCGTCCCCGAGGCCAAGTCCAACAACATCTTCGACCTCACCGTCATCGCCCAGGGCGGCCGGTCCTACCTGTTCGACGTCGACGCCGAGTTCTACGTCAACGCCACCCCGAAGCACTCCAACAGCGTCACCGCGTCCACGGCGGTGCCGGACACGGTGAAGGTCAACAGCACCGGCGACGTCCGGGTCCGCGTGTGGGAGGCCGACGCGCTGCGCCACGGGCTGATCACCCTCGCCGACGTGTGGACCCAGGCGGGCAAGAACCCGCCCGGTGGTCTCGCGATCTCGCCGTCGCCCGACGGCGCGGTGCTGCACCCGCAGCACGCCCAGCCCAACCCGGTAGCCGCGGCCAACAACCTCGCGCCCGACCACCGCGGCCGGACCCTGCACATCGAGGCCGGTGTCAGCAGGCAGCACGCGGTCGACTTCATCGCCGGGCTGGGCCGCGACGTCCAGCCGCACACCGTGGTCGTCGCCGACGGCGCGGGCTTCACTGGCCAGGACGTGCTCACCGACGTCGCCGGGCGGTCCGCGGTCCCCGATGTGCCGCGCGTGCCCGCCGTCCCCCGCCCGAGCGCCACCCCCAGCTCCTCGAACACCCGGTCCAACCCGTCCGACCCGTCCAACTCCCCGTCCAGCGCGACCCCGTCCGTCAGCAAGCGCTCGCCGTGGTCGCCCCGTCCGCGAGCGACCGGCTCGACCTCGACGGCCAACGGCAAGGCGCCCAACCGGGTGATCACCGGCAGCGGTCCGCGGCCGTTGCGCCTCGGCAACCCCACCTCGTTCGTCCCCGCGCACAGCTCGACCTCCCAGAACCCGACCACCCAGGGTTCGAGCACCCAGGGCCTGGCGCAGATCGCGGAGGAGTCCAGCCCGGCGAACACCGGCAAGTCCCCCGCCACCACCACCGACAACGGGCCCGGGACCTTCGGTTCCCGCGGCACCAAGCGCTCGCGCGACGACGTCGAGACCGAGTCCACCTCGGTGGACCGCGGCGACCACGACCCCACTCCGAACCCTTCTTCCACAATGGACACCACGGCACTGGAGACCCTGGTGCCCAAGGGGGCCGAGTTCACCGACTTCACCACCTGGGTGGGCCTGATCAACGGCTCCCAGGGGCAGGTCAACTGCGTCGACACCTCGGTGTCCTTCCACGACACCTGGCGCGGCAAGCCGACCGTCGCGGGCCCCAAGCGCGCCGGGGTCGCCGAGGCGGGCGAGCGCACCGGCTACGTGCCCGAGTTCCTCGGCGAGGGCAAGGCCGCCCTCGACGAGGTGGTCAAGCGCGTCCAGCGGGCCGGGCACGGGGCGGACGCGATCGTGTTCACCACCCCGCCCGACGCCAAGGACGGCCACGCCTGGAACGTGGTGAACAACGGCGGCACCGTCTCGCACGTCGACGCCCAGTCCGGCACCTGGTCCGGGGTCGACAAGCCGCCCGCGGCGGGCAAGGTCTGGGCGATCATGCTCGACCCGCAGGGCGAGTTCATCGGCGGCGACACCGTCGACAACCCCGGGTCCACCGGCTCGCAGGCCGTCGGCGACTCCTTCGGCGCGCGCTCGCCCGGCGACGCCGTCGCCCGGGCCACCGCCGCGATCCAGGGTGCCGGGCACCACCGCGACACCGCCCAGCAGGCCGTGACCAAGGCGACCCAGTCCGCCCGCGGCGCCAGCGCCCAGGCCCTGGCCGCCGCCAGTTCCAACCGGTCCGCCCAGGCCGCGGTGGCCCGCACCGCCGCGATCGCCGCCCCGCTGGTGCACGCCCTCAACGTGATCCGCGACCAGATCCAGACGCTGGTCCAGCGGTTCGAGACCGAGGTCGGCAGGGAGAACGACCTGCAGCGCAGGCATAACGCGGGCGCCGCGGCGATCACCGCGCAGGGCCGGGTGGTCACGGGCGTGCAGGGCAGGCACGACAACGCGCCACAGGACCAGCGCGCCGCCCTGGCCGCGGAGCTGGCCACCGAGCGCGAGCGGCTGCGCCTGCTCAACGTCAACCAGGCGCAGCTCACCACCGACCTCGGCGCCGCGCGCGGTGTCCGCCGCGGCACCCAGGCCCAGATCGACCTGCTGCGCCCCCAGGAGGCCCGGGCGCACGAGGCAGCCAGGGGCCCGGCCGCGGCGGCCGCCGCCGTCGCCGCGGGCGCGCCCGCCGCGGCGCACGCCGCTGGCGCGGCCACCACCTCGGCGGGCCAGACCGACCAGCACGCGCAGAACGCCCAGACGCACCGGGACACCGCGGCCACCGAGGCGCAGGCCGCCGCCGCGCTCATGCCCCAGCTCCAGCAGGCCGTCCTCGACGAGGCGCGGCTCGACGGTCTCGCCGTGAACGCCGAGAACCTGGCCACCGCCGCCGAGACCGCCGTCGACGGACTGCGCACCCGGCTGCGCGCCCAGCGCGACCAGATCGGCGTCCTGCGGGACCAGTTGCGCACCGCCCAGCAGGCACAGCGCACGGCGGTCAGGCAGATCCAGGCGGCGCAGGCGGCACAACCGAACCAGGCCGCGCCGGGTCCGATCGCCACCCCCCACGACGCCCAGGTGCTCAACCTGGAGAACCAGATCGACACGGCCAACAACCAGCTCAACCTCGACAGCCAGCCCTTGGGCGGCATGCAGCGCAACGCCACCGGTCTGCGCGCCGCCGCCGACACCGCCCGCGGGCTCGCGGACACCCGCGCCGACCAGGTTCGCGCCCTGCTGGCGCAGATCCGGGGCCACCGCGACGCCGCGGCCACCGCCGCCGGGCACGCCAACGCCGACGCCCAGTCGGCCGAGAACACCGCCCGCAACGCCAAGACCTCCGCCGGGCTGGCCAAGACCGCGGCCGTGGCGGCGGACGTGGAGCGCGGTCTCACCCTGCTCACCGACGTCCCGTTCACCGATCGGGTCGTGATCGACCGGATGGGGCCGACGACCGGCGTCGAGCAGTCGGTGTCGGCCCTGTTCAACGACCAGGCCCTCAACGTCCGCACCACCGCGGGGCAGACAGCCGCCAACGCCGTGCGCGACAACCTGCACGACATCGTCAACCGCGGCCACGAGATCACCGTCGAGACGGCCGCGGGCCCGGTCCAGGTGCTGCTCACCGGCACGCCCAAGCGCCCGGGCGACACCCGCAAGTCCAACGCGGTCTCCGGTGCCAACCCCGACATCATCAAGACCATCCGCGACGACGGCCAGACCCCGAACGCGGTGTCCACCTCCAGCAACCTGCCGGTGCGCGTCCCGCTCGTCTCGCTCGCGCCCGTGGTCGACGCGGTGCCGTTCGTCCGGCCGCTGGCCTCGGTCGGCTTCACCGGCAAGAAGACCCAGGGCATGGTGTCCAACGCCTCCAGCAGGCCCGGGGTGCGCACCGGCGACCGGCAGTGGGTGAACACCGAGATCGAGATCACCGCGACCCGGATCGGCGGCGTCCAGCCCCCCGGGACGTCCACAGTGGACCTCGGGCTGCGGGTGCCGGTCGTCCGGCCGACCGGCGGGCAGGCCCAGAACCTGCCGCAGAACGTCCGCCGCCAGGTCAACGTCGAGGCGACGAAGGTCCCGCTCACCGACACCGCGCAGGTCACCGCGCAACTCGGGGCCGCGCACCACAACGAGGTGACCGACCTGCTCGCCTCCCAGCGGGTGCTGCGGATGCCCGACAACGGCACCGTGGCCGCCACCATCGGCGGCCAGAACGTGGTCGTCGCGCACAACGGCCAGCCCCAGGCGACCTTGGTCGGCCCGTCGAGCAAGGTCGACGAGCAGCGCACGGCGCACACCGCGACCGCCTCGACCGCCAAGGGCGGCGACGCCAACGCCGCGTTCGCGTTCGCCGCCGGCCAGGACACCGCCGCCTACCAGTGGTTCGTCGGCCTGTTCACCGACTTCTCCAGCGGCCGCACCGGCGGCTACAGCCGCGGCGTGGAGACCGCCGTGGAGCGCAACAGCTCGCAGCCCGAGCTGGTCTACCGGGTCGACCGCCCGGTCACCGTCACCGTTGCGGGCGGCGCCCCGGTCAACACCACGGTGACCGGCCTGGTCACCGTCCCGGTCTCGGTGGCCCGCGAGCTGGGGCTGCAGGTGCCCGACCGCTTGTCGCACAACCACTCGACGCCCCGGAACGCGGGCCCCCAGCCATACCAGATCGGCACCGACGACATCGTCGCCGTGCCCGGCGCGGCGAACATCACGGCGTTCTTGAACGCGGGCCTGGACGCCAACGGCCAGACCGCCGTGGACGAGAAGTTCGGTGGCGACACCAAGATCACCTCCCTGTACAACGCGCTGCACGGTGGCGAGCAGGTCACCTGGGTCACCGGCCGAACGCTGCACACCCTCGACGTCCACGCCCGCGTCGTCGCGCCCAACTCCACCTACGGCTCCGGCCAGACCAAGGCGACGGTCCAGGACCACGTCACCTCGGTGCGCAGGCGCACCGACCAGATCACCCGCACCGCGCGGATCGGCGTCGGCGGCGAGTTCCGCCCGGCGTTCAAGGACGCCCCGACCGAGGGCAAGGCGAAGGAGGAGGGCGGCGCGACCACCTCCACCAGCCTGCCGCGCGCGGTGCTCTCGGCCACCTGGGAGCGCAACCGTTCGAGCAACATCGGCACCAACGGCCGCGACGGGCGGATCACGGCCTCGGCGGGGGAGTACCGCGCCTTCGACGGCGACCTGGAGCTGGTCGTCGTGCACCGGGAGGTGACGCTGCCGAACTGGTTCCAGCGCATCTTCCTGGGCGGCAAGATGACCGGCGGCCCGAACTCGGCCACCCGGCTCACCGAGCCCAACCGCACCCTGGTGGACAACGCCCGCAACGGCCAGCCGGTGCCCGCGGCCACCCGCGGCCTGCGCACCCAGACCGTCCCCGCGGCGATCACGGTGTCCGCGCCGCTGGACAAGCTCTCCTGGTCCGACCGCGCACCCCAGCCCAGCGGTCTGGCCCCGGCGATCTACGTCGGCACCGCGCCCAACCTGCCCGCCGCGCACACGATCGTCGACCCGGTGCTCTTCGGCGAGTTCGCCGGTGTCGAGCACGTGCGGGTCACCCCGAACACCACCGAGGGCCTGCAGATCGCGCTGGCCAAGAGCGTCACGGCGCTGCCCGCCCCCAACCCGGCGGCCCACCCCGGTCCCAACCCGGCCCGGTCCACCCGGCGCTCGCCGTGGGCGGGCGGGATGTGGCCGTCCTGGGGCACCCGGCAGGTCACCGAGACGGTGCGGCCCGCCAACGCCGCGCCACACCGCTACCAGTACAAGCTCTCCGAGCTCACCAAGCCGGGCACCAGCCCCGGCGAGGTGATCCGGCAGTTCATCTCCCAGGTCGGCATGCGCGGGTTCAGCGTCTTCGGGCTCAACGGCGAGGTGCACGGTCCGACCAAGCTCCTGCAGCCCGGCCGCGTCACCGACATGAACGGCCTGCTCGTCGGCCAGGCCACCTACTCCTCCCCGCGCGTGGTCGACGTGCGCAAGGAGGGGCAGCTCCAGCGCAGGCAGGACGGCGACCTGGTCGTCAACAACACCAACACCCGCAACCGGGGCATCGAGGGCGAGCTGGCCTTCGACGTGCTGCCGCGCCGGGTCAGCCCGTTCGGCAACCGGGTCCGGATGGTCTTCGGCGGCAACCGCAAGGGCGGCAAGACCAAGGTCAACGACCTCACCCCGGGCGGGCGGCAGCTCTTCAACTACAAGGGCCCGACCGTCTGGCTGACCATGGACGTCCGCTACGCCTACGACAGCGGTCTCACCATCCGCAACAACATCAAGACCACCGCGCTCGACCCGCTGGCGGTCACCGTCGACGAGCCCGACGGCATCCTGGTCCAGCTGCCCGCGCAGGCCGCCGCCGACCTGTTCACCCACAGCAACCTCGACGTCCCGCCGGAGATCACCGCCGTGCTGCCCCCGGCACCGGCGCCCGCACCCGTGCCCGCCCCGCCCGGCAACACCCAGACCCTGCTGCCCGACCCGGCCAACCCCAACGCCTACGTCTCGCACGGCACGACCACGGTGTTCAAGTCCCGCCTGCACAACGCCAACCCGATGCAGGGCGCCCGCGGCAGGCTCAACCAACTCGGTGTCACCGGCAAGTGGCAGAACGACGTGGTGGAGCGGATCGAGGAGCTGCTCACCAGCCCGCGCAGCCACCTCGCGCTCAAGGACGTGCTCACCGACGTCGGGGTCATCTCGATCCCGAACAACGGGCCGTTCTTCTCCGACGTGGTGGACGTCCGGGTCACCGCGGTCCGCACCCCGGCCAACTCGGCCCACCCCGACGCCAACCCGCCCGCGCCGCGCGGCACACCGGTGGTGCCGAACTCGCAGACCACCTACTCCTACATCTCCACCACGAACTCCACCCAGAAGAACACCTCGTACCAGGGGTCGGCGGGCCTGCAGAACGACATGGTCCACCGCACCAACGCGCCCAAGGTCACCGAGCCGGACGGCACCACCAAGAACGGCCCGGGCGGCAAGCTCGGCATGCTGGGCCTGCTCACCGGCATCAGCAGGCAGGTCGCCAAGGTCCGGACGCTGCCCGGCAGCAGGCTGCTCAAGCCGATGCGACTGCTGACCTTCGACAAGCTGGACCGCTCCACCCACCCGGTCACCTACCGCCTCGACATCACCCGGGTGCGCACCCCGATGCCCTCGGCCGACGCACTCACGCTGACCGCCGTCCGGCACTTCAACCGCAACGTCCCCGCCGCCCCGCCGCTCGACGTGCACGGTTCGGTCGACCTCGTCGCGCCCAAGGCGAACGTGGTCGCCCCGCAGACCCGACCCGCCGTCGCGCCAACCTTCGACGTGCTGCCGCGCAACCCGTACGCGCCGGTCAACGGCATCGCGCCCGCCCGGCCCCGGGTGCTCGCCCCGGAGGCCATGTGGCACCTGGAGTCGCTGGGGGAGAGCACAGTCCAGGCCATCCGCGAGGTCTCCTACGCGCAGCTGTCCCAGCAGCCGGTCGCCAACGGCGCCAACGTCAACCGCGCGGCGTTCCAGAACGCGCGCGCCAACCGGTCGCCGTTCACCACCCGCGGCACGACCGCGGAGTACGCGGTGCACTCGATGACCACCGGCACCGCGCTGCACAACGGCGGCTGGTCGATGTTCAGCGGTGACACCTACTCGGCCAAGGAGGTGATCGGTGCCAAGCACACCTTCTTCGACGACCTGTTCGACTTCCGGATCAGCGCGGACTTCGTGCCCGGCACCTTCACCCTGCTGGCCCCGGTGCCCGCGGGCGCCAAGGTCGAGCACGGCCGCGAGACCGAGGACGTCACCCTCACCGGCGAGTCCAAGACGGTCACCTGGACCCGCGGCATCACCGGCGCCGGTCAGGGCGGCGGCACAGCCCTGCACCCCAAGGACGCGCTGACCCCCGGGCCCGCGAACGTCGCCACCGTCCCGACCCTGGGCGCCGACAGCGGCATCGCGGTCCCTGAAGCCAACTCCAACGCCGCCTTCGACCTCACCGTGGTCTCGCAGGGCGGGCGGTCCTACCTGTTCGACGTCAACGCCGACTTCCACGTCGACGTCGCGCCCAAGCACTCCAACCGCAGCCCGGACTGGGTGAAGCGGGCGTGGAAGTGGGTCACCCGCAACACCGGCCAGGCCCCGCACACCGTGACCGTGCACACCAACCAGGACGTCCGGGTCCGGGTCTGGGAGGCCGACGCCCTCCGCTCCGGCCTGATCACCATCGCCGACGTGTGGACCCACTCCCGGCACCCCATCCCCGCCCCGCTGACCGTGACCAGGTCCGCCGACGGCGCGGTGCTCAGCCCGGCGGGCGCGCACGCGCCGGTGCCGCCCGCCACACCCGACGACCGCGGCCGCACCCTGCACGTCGACCCGAACCTCGCCCTGGCCGACGTCGTGGACTTCGTGGCGAACCTGCCCAGGGAGACCCGCCCCACCAGCTACACCGTCCCCCCGGGCGCCGGGTACACCGCCCAGGACATCGCCGACGGCGTCACCGCGCGCTCCGCCGCGCCGCGGATCGCGCCGACCCAGCAGTTGGCACCGATCCTCGAGGACGTCTCGGACATCGAGAACCTGCCCGCCGACCACCCGCAGACCTTCCGCGCCAAGCCAGGCCCGGCCAACCAGCCGAACGTGGTCGGTTCGCCGTGGACGACCACCGATCACGCCCCGCCGCGACCGACCGACCACACCGCCCCGCGGCAGGCGTCGACCGACCGCAGCACCCCGCAGCGGTCGTCGACTGACCGCGGCACCCCGCGGCAGTCGACGACCGACCGCTCCGCCCCCTCCTCGTTGACGCCCGATCACGCCGCTTCGCCTTCGTCGTCGTCTGATGGCACCACCTCGCCGCACTTGTCGACCGACCATGCCGCCCTGCCGTGGTCATCCACCGGCCACGCCGTCCCGTCGTCGTCGACTGATCATGCCGCTGGACGGTCATCTGACTATGTCGCGTCGTCATCGAATGACCACGCGGCCCTGTCGTCACCGGCGACGGATCACGTAGCCCGATCGCTCGAGTCGCCGAGCCTGGCCCCGGTGTCTCCCGCGCCGGCGGCAGCCGGTGGCCCGCGCGGGACCAAGCGGTCCCGGTCGGACTTCGAGGCCGACTCCGGCCCGGTGACCTTCCCGTCGCCGCCCGGCAACCGCACCATCCAGGAAACCCTGGCCCCGGCGTCCACTGTGGACATCGAGGCGCTGACGTCGGTGGTGCCCCCGGGTGCCCGGTTCGTCGACCCGAGCCGCTGGGTCGGCCTGGTCAACGGCAACCGGTTCGCCCCGGGCCGCGACGTCAACTGCGTCGACGCCGCGGTGTCGTTCCACTCCACCTTCCACGGCGAGCCCCGGGTCGCGGGCATCGGCACACTCGGCAGGCCACCACAGGGCGCGGTCTCGCGCGCGGCGGAGTGGTCGTCCTACGCCCCGGAGTTCGTCGGCAGCGGCCCCACCGCACTGGCCGAGGTGATCGACCGCGTCGGCCGGGCCGGCCACGGCGCAGACGCCATGGTCTTCGCCTTCAGCGCCAACGGTGGCACCGGGCACGCGTGGAACGTGGTCAACGTCGGTGGCGTGGTGTCGCTGGTCGACCCGCAGCAGGGCACCATCGTGCCCGCAACGCCCACGTCGATCGCCGGCCTCGGGCGCGTACACGCGATCCCGCTCGACGCGAACAACCAGTTCATCACCGCCAAGCCCACCGCGGGCGTACCCCGCGGCCTGCCGTCGGGCATCGCCGCCGCGCACGCCGCCACGGCCGCCTCCCCAGACCCGGACTGGTCCGCCCACGTCGACGAGGTCGGCCAAGAGCTCGACGACCTGCGCGAGTCGCTGGGGGAGGAGGCCGCACCCACGTCCAAGGCCCAAGCCGAGGCCCTGGCCCTGCACCTGCGCGACGCCGACATCAACCGAATGCGCGCGGCCGCCACCAAGGGCGGCTACATCCCCCTACGCGGCGACGACGGCATCCTCATCCCCGACGGCGACGGCTACCGATTGGTGTCCGACCACCCCGCCGACCCCGGCTTCATCGCCGAGATCGCCGCCTCGATCCTCTTCCGCCAAATCGTCGCCCTGGTAATCGGCCCAGACGCCGAGGACCCCCGCACCCTCCGCTTCCCCCCGCGCGGCCGCCCCCTCCCAGTAGACGACGCCAACGAGCCCGACGACACCAACGAACATGCCCCCGACGCCCGTTAACCCGCCTCAACGGCACACGGGCCCCCGCCAGCCCTCAACCCGCCCAAACGACGCACCGACGACAACGCCAAGTCGCCCGCGCCCAGTCAGCCGCGACCAGCACCCGATCCCGCACCCAAGTCGCCCGCCCAGCACCCGACAACGTCACCCGCCCAGCACCGACAACGCGCCCAATGCACGCCCACCCCCACTACGCGTTCGACAGCCGTTCACTAGGTGCGCGGGGCAACATCCGCGCAGTCCACCGACGGGCGTTCCCAGGGGACTGCATCGGCGTCAGATGTGCGGTCCGCCAGCGGGCATCTCAGGAGGGGGCCTGCGCAGGCACCTGGCGGTGACCGCGCCAGGGGTCTTCGCGGTTCCCGACGCCCGGTCGGGCGCCCGCGTGATGGCGGCGATCGAGGTGGCGGCGGGCACCGACTTCGCCGATCTGGACCTGCCCCCGTTCCTGGCCGGTCAGGACGACCTCAGCCCCCGCCGATGTGCGGCGTGGTCGGTCCGGCCGGCATGCGGTCCGGCCCGTGCGGGCGCGATCGGTGCGCGAGGTTCTCGATGCGCGACGTGGTCGGTTCGCAGGCGATTGGTGTGCGGCATGGTCGGAGTAACCGGTGCGCGCGCTCGGGCGCGACACGATCGGTGCGCGGCGCGACTGGTGTGCGGGGCGCCGGTCTGGTCTGTGTGGGTCGCGGCCCGGTCTGCGCGTGGGTGCTGGACTCTCTCGGTTCCGAGGCTGGACTTTTCGGCTCTGGATAGGTCGTCGGTGTTGCCTGTGGGTTGTCACTCGAACGAGCTATGTGGACAGGGAACTTGCACGTGTGTTCGATTCGTTGCGTGAGAGGAGGTGCGGCGCGGGGAGCTCGGACTTGTCCCTCAGCCCAGGGCCGACACCGCCTTGATCCCTCGCTCTTGGCGAATAGGGCAGCTCCGACGTGGCCGATGTCGAATACGGCAGCCCCGACGTGGCCGATGTCGAATAGGGCAGCTCCGACGTGGCCGAGGTCACCGGTCCGGCACCAGCCGTGCCGGACCCGATCCGCGTCGGCGGACCGGCCAGGCCGCACACGACCACCCCGCATGCCTGCCGGGCCGGCCACCCGGCACGCCGACCACCACTCACACTCGCTGGGCGAAGACCCATTGCCGACCGGACCAGCGCCCCACTTGCCGACTGGTTCGGCCACCCACCTCCCGACCCGACCGGCGCCAACGGTGCTGACCAGACCGGGCTCCCGACCGTGCCGACCGATCGGTGCCTGACTCTGCTGACCGGAACTCTGCTGACCGGACCGATGCCCAGCCTTGCCGACCGGACCGGCGCCCAGCCTGGCCAGTCCGATCGGTACCTGGCCGTGCTGGCCAGACCGGCACCCAACACTTCCGACCCGACGGGTCTGTGCCCGATCCTGCCGACCAGACCGGCGCCCAACCCTGCCGACCAGACCGGCGCCCAACCCTGCCGATCGGACCGGCGCCCAACCCTTGCCGACCCGACCGGGCACCCAGCCCTGCCGATCGGACCGGCGCCCAACCCTCGCGACCCGACCGGGCACCCAACCCTGCCGATGGGACCGGCGCCCAACCGCGCCGACCCACCGGCGCCGGGCGCCCGACACGCCGACCGGGCGGCCACTCGTGTGCCAGCGACCTACCCCCTGCCCGTCCCTGCCCACCCAACACCCCTTCCATGCGCGGATCGCCCTGTGCGACTGGGGAAAGAACGCCATCCGATCCTCGGTGAACCATCTGGTGCTCGCCGGCCGTGACAGGGGTGAGTGGAGAGGAGGGCATCGTGGACGTCACGGTGGAGCGGACGGGGCACGCACTGTTGCTGCGCGAGCCCGGCGCGGACGAGCAGGCCGCTGCCTTCGCCGCGGCGTTGGCTCCGGAGCGGCACCGGACCGCCGTGGTGGTGGCGCCGTCGGCGGCGGCGGCGTTGGCCCGGTTGGACCCGTGGCTGATCGCCGACCTCGACGAGCACGTGTCCACCGGCGTCCGGCTCTTCGACCAGGCGGGTACCTCGGTCGGTGAGGTCCCACTGGCCCGCAGGCTGGCCGATCGGCTCGGCGTCGAGGTCGTCGCCCCCGACGGTGAGCTGCTGCCGCTGGCCGCCGGTCACACGTTCGTGGCGGGCCCGGACGCGGGCTGGGTGTCCCACGGCGGCAAGACCGATCGGCGGCGCACCGGTAGGCGGTTCCCGGAGCCGTGGTGGCAACCGCACTTGCCCGCTGAGTTGCCTACTGGGGTGCGGGAGATTCCGCTGGGCCTGTGGATCCGGGCCGCGGGCGGGCCCGATCGCGCGGTCGATCCGATCCTCGACGCCCTCCCCGACCCCGACCGCCCAACCCTGGTGGCGGGCGCCCCAGGCGAGCCCGCGCCGTCGCCGTTGGCGGTGGCGGCACTGCTCCGCTCGTTCCCCGCCGACGTCCGCGACGGCGTCGTGCTCACCTGCTACGGCACCGACCTGGCCCAACTCGTCGCCGACGCGCTGGGGAGTACGGTCCGCGCCCTGCACGGCGTGCCCATCGACCAGGGACTCCCGGTTGACGACGCGTTCACCCCCGGCACTCCCGGCCCGACGTGGCTCGACAGCGAGGGCACACCGCGGTGGCGGCCGTTCGCGGTGGAGAGCGTCTACCGCCCCGGCCACGCGCCCGTCCTGGACCGGTGGGTCGCGCCGGTCCCGACCATGACCCTGCTCGCCCCCGCCCGGTACCGCCTGGCACCGGGCTGGTCCCTCGACGTGATCGCCCGCGGCCTGCTCGCCCGCCCCGACGCGCACCCGGTCGAGCCCGCGTGGCTCACCCAGACCACGGACCACCCCGAGCTCGTCCTGGCCGCCCCGGTCCCCGACACCGTCCACGCGGCGCTGGTGGCCGTCACCGCGGGGTTGCCCTCGGCCACCCGGGAGCTGCTGCGGATCACCCCGGCGACCCCGTCGGCCGCGGCCTCCGCCGCCAGACTTCGCACCGCCGAACGACTCCCGGCCGCGAGATCGTCCGATGTGGACACACCCACCATCGTGCTGACCCGTTCCCAACTGTCCCGCGCCATCGCGGAGCCGCGGAGCACACCCCAGCCGCCCCACGTCCAAGGCGCGACTCCGACGGCCAACCCCGTCGGCACGCTCACCGCCGTGGCAGCCTCCAGCGCGGGCGCCACTTTCAGCTCCGCCGCTCCCAACTCCCACGCCATCTCGGCCCACGCCAACCCCGCCGTCGTTCCCGCGAACGCGGCCGACTCCACCCCCGTCCCCGTGACCGGGGTGGACTTCGACCCGGTCGTCGACTCCCGCGAGTCCTCGGCGCCCGCAGGCTCCTCCGCGAGCGTGGCGGGCTCCAGCCCGCACGGACTCCCCGTGAACGCCAACCCCGATCGCTTTCCAGCAATCGCGGTCGATGTCAACCCGACCGGCTTCGTCGTCGGCGGGGATGTCGACCTCGGGCAAGCGAGCACCACCACAGACGCCAGAGTGGCCGCTGGACCCGCTCCCGCCGACTTCCTGGCCGCGCCCGGTTCAGGTGCCATCCCAAGCTCCCCGGCGGACCTGACCTGGAGCGCCCAGTGGTCTCCGATGGACAACACCCCCGCCGCGCTGCCCAACTCGACCAGGCCGGGTGCGCCCACGGCACAGGTCCTCTCGCAGTGGGCGCCCAAGCCCCCGAGTGCTTCCCCCGCAGTTAGCGGACCTACCGTCCGGGGCGCACTCGGCAGTGCTCCGACGAATGGTGCCGCAGCTACCTCGCCCTGGGCGCCTGCCGTGAAGTCCGCCCCCACCGCTGCCGGTGGTGGCCCGACCGCCGCACCGTGGCTTCAGGTTGCCGACGCTTCCGCTCCTGTCACAAGGAAAGCCGTGCACGAGAGCGGTGACCCCGGTGGCGGCCAGAACACGCCCAAGGGCAAACGCAGGCTGAAGCGCGTCCTTGCGGCCGTGCTCCGCCCCGCCCAGCCCACCGAAGAGGCGTCCACCGCCGGATCCCGGGCTAAGCGGGAAGGCGATCCGCGACCCACGCCATCCGGCCTCACCCCGAACAGCGGCCCGAACGGCACCCCGAACTCGGCACCGGACAGCGCTTCGAACGGCACCCCGAACTGGAGTCCGACCAGCGCTCCCAACGGTGCTCCGACCCGGGGACCGGAGAGAGCTTCAAACGGGTTCCCGAACTGGGGCCCGGAGAGCGCCTCGAACTGGGGTTCGAACAGCGCCCAGAACGCTGCGCCAAAACGGAGTCCGGACAGCGCTTCGAATGGTGCCCCGAACTGGGGATCGAACGGCGGGCCGAGCCGGGTGTCGAACGGCACTCCGCACGGCCTCCAGAACGGCGCTCCGAACAGTGCGTCGAACGGTATGCCGAACCAGTTGTCGAACGGCGCCGGCGCCTCGAACCACACTCCGAACTGGGTTTCCAACAGCGGATCGAACGGCCCACTGAACGGCGCGCCCAACTGGGGCTCCCACCCCGCGCCGAACGGTGTCCCGAGTTGGGGTTCGAGTGGCGCTTCCCACGGTGTCGCCAACGCCGCTCCGAACGGCTGGTCTGCCACCGGTCCGCAGGGCACCCCGCGTCCCTTCCCCTACGCGGCGCAGCCCTCTCCTTCGAACGTGGGTCAGCACCCGTTGGCCCCCAGCAGGCAGGCGCCGCAATGGGGTGGCTCACAGGGCGGACATCCCGCTGCCTTCGTGCCGCCCGTGCAGGGGCCCGCTGTGGCGGAGAACGCCCCCACTGTCGCGCTGCGCAGAGCCCCCGGAGTCGTCCCATCCGCACTGTCCGATGAGGACACTCCGACCACGGTGCTGCAGTCCACCCCGGTTGCCCCGCCGAGTTCGGTGACCGCTCCCGAAGACCAGACCCCGGTGGCGGTCGACCCACTGCCCACCCCCGCGGCCGCCCTTGGCATCAGCGCCGTCCTGGCTCCGGACTCCACCACTCCGCAGCCCGCCGCCACTCCGCCGACGGTCGACACCGCGCCGAACCAGACGGGGACGACACCCGCCCCCACCGGCCCGCGGAGCCCGATTCCGTTCTTGCCCCAGACCACGACCGCCCCCACCCCCGCGCAGACGATCCCGGGCCCGGCGCCGACCGCGCTCCAGAGCACGACCGCACCCGCCCCGCAGGCACGGCTCCCGCTGACGATCCCGAGCCACACCCCGGCACCCGAAGCGCGGATCGCCGCCCCGACCCCCGCGATGGCCCCCGCAGCGCCCCAGGCCCCGCTGCCCAGCGCTCTCCCGTTGACCACCACCGCGTTGACCACCACCGCCAAGTCCGCCGTCCCGACTCCGCTCCTCGCCGAGCACGAGCACGAGCACGAGCAGGACCGAGACCAGGGCCAGGACCAGACCCGGACGCCCGCGACCGTCGAGACCCCGGAGCCGGTCGTCGTGGTGGCCGCGGACGCCACCAGTTCCGACGCGCAGCGGCGGGCCGTTCGGGCGAAGTTGGGGACCCGCTACGACTCCGCCACTCAGGCCGTCGTCCGGCTGCTCGCCGAGCGGCCCGGGTTGCGGGCGGCGGGCACCGATCACGCCGCCATGCTCACCGAGTTGGCCGTCGTGCGGGTGTATGCAGAGAACCCCGGCAGCTACGACGCCGCCTTCCAGACGTGCCTCTCCGCCGGGCTGCGCAGGCTGCCCACCGCGCGCGGTGTGGTGGTGCGCGGGGCGGCACGCATCGAGCACGTCGAAGGTGCCGTGGTCACCCTGACCGCGCCGATGCTGGCCGTGACCACTGTCGGCGCCGCCGTGCCCGGACCGGTCGAGCTGTTGATCTGGACCACCACCGCGCGCAGGCTTGAGGGGCTGCTCGACCACGACCGGGCCGCCGACGTCGTGCTCCCCGCGCACACCGCGCTGCGGGTGCTCGCCGTTGAGGGCAATCGCCTCCTGCTCGCCGAGGTCGGCGCCCCGGTCGAGCGCGCGCTGACCAACCTGCGGGCCGCGGCCACCGCGCGCGCCGCCGCTGAGGTCCCCAGCCAGGAAACCGACCCCGCGCGCTGGTTCGGCGCGCTCCCCGCAGCCTGAGACTGCCCGAGCACCGGAGACGACGATGACCGACCACACCCTGCTGCTCGGCCTCGCGGGCCGCGTGCCGGACGGCTGGCTCGCGCTCGCCCGGGCCACGGTCGCCCGAGGTGACCACGGCCGCTTCCGCGAGCTGTGCGCCGCGCTGGCCCGCACCGGCCTGGTCACCGTGACCTGGGCCGAGGCGCCGCACTTCCCCGGCGCCCCGGTGCGCGACGCGGCGCACGCCCACCACGACTTCGACGCCCCCGAGGCCGACGACCACCCCGCCGCCGAACTGGCCGCCGCGACCGACGGGGTCAACGCCCTGTGGCGCGCTCGCCGGGACGGCGCCGACACCGTCTACCTCTCGCAGGCCGAACCCGGCACTGACTTGGCCGACCTGGCCGCCGCGCTGCAGCACGCGCTGGGTGCCCCGGTCGAGGTCTTCGACGTGGCCACCGAGCTGCCCGCCTACCACCGCGCCGCGCTGGCCGCGGCCCGCCTCGTCTGGGCCGACTGGGTCGTCGAGACCCCGGCCCGGCGGTTGGTGGCGGTGCCGCCGGTCGACGACCGCCAGGCGCTGCTGGACTTCCTCGGTGGCCGCGACTGCGGGCCCACCCCCGCCAGAACGTCCACATTGGACCGCCACCGCGTGCGCGCGGCATCGGCGGCCGCGAACCAGGAGGTCCCGTTGTGGCAGGCAGGCTGAGTGGGGTGCGCTCCGTGCTCGGGGTCTCGGCGACCGAGCCGGAGTGCTTCCGCACCATCAACGACGCGATCGCCGCGGCCGCCGACGGTGACGTGGTCTCGGTGCGGCCCGGGGTGTACCGCGAGTCGGTCGTCATCGAGCGCGAGATCACCCTCTCCGGCGCCGGCGCGGCGGGGGAGGTGCGCATCGAGGCCAGCGGCGATCCCGCCCTGCGGCTCTCCGCCGAGCACGCCGCGGTCTCCGGGATCGTGCTGGCGCACCGCGACGGCGAGGCGGCGGTCGACCTGCGCGCGGGCACGCTGCGGATGGACGAGTGCACGGTGGCCGCCGAGTCCGGGGTCGCGGTGGCGGTGCGCGGCGGTACCGAGCTGTTCGCCCGCGACTGCGTGGTCACCAACCCCGGCGGCGCGGGCGTGCTGGTCTTCGACGGCGGCGGCGCCGAACTGCGCGGCACGCGGTTGAACGGCATCGCCACCACCGCGGTCGTCGCCCGCACCGGTGGCGCGCCCCGACTCCTCGACTGCGTGATCTCCGAGGCGGCGGGCGCGGTCCTGGCCGCGGACAACGCGGGCGGCTCCGTGCGCGACTGCCGGATCGAGCGGATCAGCGGGCCGGGCATCGTGGTGGAAGAGCGCAGTACCCTGGCCGTATCCGGCACCATACTGTCCGATGTGGAGGGTGTTACCCTGTTGGTGGGGGCCGATTCCAGCCCGACCATGCTGGACTGCGTGATCGAGCGGCCCGGTGCCCAGGCGATCGTGCTGGTGCAGGGCGGCACCGCCCTGATCGAGCGCACGGTCGTGCGCGGCGCGCGCGGGCACGGTCTGCACGTGCTCGACTCCTCCAGCGGCGAGCTCATCGACTGCTCGTTCGAGGACTCCGGGCACGACGCGGTGCTGGCGGGCGGAGCGGCCTCGGTGCGGCTGACCCGGTTGAAGGTGACCGGTGGCGCGGGCTCCGCGGTGATCGCCGAGGACGCCGCCGAGGTGAGCATCACCGAGCCGGTGGTCTCCCGCACCCGCGGCGCGGCGCTGGTCGCCCGCGGCAACGCGCGGTTGCGAGTGGACGGTGGCACCATCCGCGAGTGCACGACCGGCGCGGTGTGGGAGGGCGGCGCGGCGGGTGAGCTCACCGGCTGCGTCATCGAGAACAATCTCGGCGACGGCGTCGTCCTGCGCTCGCACGAGCCGGTCGACATCCGCGGCTGCCGGATCGAACGCAACCAGGGCAGGAACATCCGGGACGACTCCGGCGTGTCCACAGTGGAGGAACTGGTTGTCGCCCCCGTCGAGTCGGAGCGGCCCGGCGAGCCCGAGGCAGGCACTGGCGACGTCGCGGAACTGCTGGCGGACCTGAACAAGCTCGTCGGCCTGGACGGCGTCAAGCGCGAGGTCGAGACCCTGGTGCGGTTGCACCAGATGGCCGAGCGGCGCGCCGCCGCCGGGCTGCCGTCGCCGCCGCTGGGCAGGCACCTGGTGTTCACCGGGTCACCGGGTACCGGCAAGACGACGATCGCCCGCACCTACGGGAAGATCCTCACCGCGCTCGGCGTGCTGCGCACCGGGCAGCTGGTCGAGGTGGCCCGCGCCGACCTGGTGGCCGCGGTGATCGGCGGCACGGCGCTCAAGACGGCCGAGAAGTTCGAGGAGGCGATGGGCGGCGTGCTGTTCATCGACGAGGCGTACACGCTCTCCGCGGGCTCCGGCGGCACCGGCCCGGACTTCGGCCGGGAGGCGATCGACACCCTGGTGAAGCTGATGGAGGACCACCGCGACGACGTGGTGGTGATCGTCGCGGGCTACACCAACGACATGCGGGCCTTCATGGCCGCGAACCCGGGCCTGTCGTCCCGGTTCACCCGCACCATCGAGTTCGCCGACTACTCCGCGCCCGAGCTGGTGACCATTGTGGAGGGTCTGTGCCGGGCGCACGACTACCGGCTGGAGTTCGAGACCCGCGCCGCGGTGCACGCCTACTTCACCAAGCTGCCAAGGGACGCCTCGTTCGGCAACGGCCGCACCGCGCGCAAGGTGTTCGAGGAGATGGTCGGCCGCCAGGCCTACCGGCTGGCCGAGGACCTCGACGCCGACGCGGTCGCGCTGACCAGGCTGATGCCCGAGGACCTCGGCCCGCTGCCCGGCAGCGGCGTCGGCGCGGGCGCCGGGCGGGTGGACGAGGAACAGGTCGAGCGCATGCTCGACGACCTGCGCGGCCTCGTCGGCCTGGACGACGTCAAGCGCGAGGTGGCGAGCATGGTCGACCTGCTCGCCTCCGCACGGCAGCGGCAGGAGGCCAACCTGCCGGTGCCGTCGCTGAGCAGGCACCTGATCTTCGCCGGCCCGCCCGGAACCGGAAAGACCACAGTGGCAAGGCTTTACGGTTCGGTGCTGGCCGCGATGGGCGTGCTGGCGCAGGGCCAGGTGGTCGAGGTCAGCCGCGCCGACCTGGTGGGCGAGTACATCGGCCACACCGCCAAGCGCACCACCGAGTGCTTTGACCGCGCCCGAGGCGGCGTGCTGTTCATCGACGAGGCCTACACGCTGTCCTCCTCGGCGGGCAACGGCACCGACTTCGGCCGCGAGGCGATCGACACCCTGGTGAAGCTGATGGAGGACCACCGCGACGAGGTCGTGGTGATCGCCGCGGGCTACGCCACCGAGATGTCCGGCTTCCTGGCGGCCAACCCGGGCCTGTCCTCGCGCTTCTCCCACCACGTCAACTTCGCCAACTACACCGCCGACGAGCTGGTGACCATTGTCAGCCAGCACGCCACCAAGATCGGCTACGAGTGCACCGCCCCCACGGTCGCGGCGCTGCGCACGCACTTCCTGGCCATCCCGCGCACCGGCTCCTTCGGCAACGGCCGCTACGCCCGCCAGGTCCTCGACGAGGCCGTGACCCGGCACGCCCGCCGGATGCGCGCGATCCCGTCCCCGACGATCACCGAGCTGTGCGCGCTGCTGCCCGCCGACATCCCGGCCGCCAGCACCAGCGGTTTGCCGCCGGGACAGGGGTGATCGATGCGCTCGTCTGGAGTAGTTACGGATCGACGTCGACAGGTTACGGTCCAATTAAGGCTGGAATGACCTAGTCGACTGGGGAAATACAAATGAAGAGTTCGCTCAAGAGAGCACTTTCCCTCCTGGGCTTGGTGGTGGTCGCCCTGGGGAGCGGTCTCACCGCGCCCGCTTCCGCATCCGCCAAGCTAGCACCGCTGGCAGGCCCGAACATCTTCAAGAGCGCGGGCAGTGGCTTCTCGCAATGCATGGACCTGGGTTCCTATGCGACATACACGCAGGTGACCCTGTACCCGTGCAATATGTACGCAAGTAGCCAGAAGATCTACGAGTCCGGTGGTGTGCTCACCAGTGTGGGCAGTGGGTACACCAAGTGCTTCGACGTCGGTTCCTATGTCGCGAACACCCCGGTGACGTTGTACCCGTGCAACGGATCCATCAGTCAGAAGTGGGGCAAGCGCGGTATCTACAACGACCAGATCTACAGCATCGGCGCGGGCGCGTCCCCGTGGATGTGCATGGACCTCGGGTCTTACGCCACCTATACGCCGGTCAAGCTGTACCCGTGCAGCAACGTCGAGAGCCAGTCGTGGTCTGCTCCCTTTGAACCGACGCCGCTGGCCTGAGAAGCGGGCGGCTGTCCGGGTGTGCTGCCCGGACAGCCGTCACGCGCCGGTGTTCAGCACCGTCACCGAGTCGCCCAGGGCGTTGCTGACGAAGGTTTCCTGGCCGTCCGGGCTCACCGCGATCGACCACGGTTCCTTGCCCACCGGCACCGTCGCGGTGACCGCGTTCGTCCCGGTGTCCACAACGGACACCGTGCCGTCCGCGTTGTTGGCCACGTAGAGGTGTTTGCCGTCCGGCGCGCTGGTGACCGCCAGCGGGTGGCCGCCGACCGGGACGGTCGCGGTGACCTTCAGCGTCTCGGTGTCGATGACCGACACCGAGTTCGCGTCGTAGTTCGCCGTGTACGCGTGCTTGCCGTCCGGGGTCAGCGCGATGGCCAGCGAGCTGTTGCCCACCCGCACCGAGCCGAGGATCTTGCTGGACTCGGCGTCGATGGCGGTCACCTGGCTGGAGTCGATGCTCACCACGTAGAGCCGCTTGCCCGCGCCGTCGACCGCCACGCCGCGCGGGCCGGGTGGGACCTGGGAGAACGTGGCCGACGTGCGCGCCGCCGGGTCGACCGCCAGCACCAGCGAGCTCTCCTGGTCGGGCACGAACAGCCGCTTGCCGTCGGGGGTGATCGCGGGCACGAACATCCGGTTGCCCGCGGGCACCGTCCCGACGATCTGGTCCAGCGTCGTGTCGATCACCGCGACCGCGTTGCCCGGGCCGAGCAGGGTGACGAACGCGCGCCCCTTGCCCACCGCGATGTACTGCGGCGGCGCCGGTGTGGTGATCGTCTGCACGATCCGGCGGGACGCGCGGTCGATCACCGAGATCGTGTTGGACACGCTGCTGGGCACGTAGACCTTGCTGCCGTCCGGGGTCACCCCGACGCCCTGCGGCCGCTTGCCGGTGCCGGTGATCGTGTCCGCGACGGTGGGCACCGCCACGCTCGCGACCGGTCCGCTCGGCTTGGCCGCCGCGTTCGCCGACACCTGCGGGCCGGGCGTGCCGCCGGTGTCACCGCCGCTGGTCGCGATCGCCACGACGCCGCCGCCGACGATCACCGCGGCCGCCACCACCGCGGGCACCACCAGCTTGCGCCGCCGGACCGCCGGGGGAGCGGCGACCGGCGCGGGCGCGGGCGGGGGGACGACCGGACGCGCGCGCTCGAGCCGCTTGGCCGCGATGGCCGCGGCTCCTAACGCGACGGTGAACTTCGGGTGAAGACCTGCCCGCACCGGGCGGCCGAACGCCTCCGAGACGACCTGGCCCACCAACGGGATCCGCGACGAGCCGCCCGCGAGCAGCACCGCGGCGAGGTCGCGCGGGGTGAGCCCGGCCGAGGCGATCGTGCGGTGCAGCGACTCGGTGGTCAGCTCGACCGACGGGCGGATCATGTCGTTGAACGCCAGCCGGGTGACCACGACCTCGCGGTCGCCACCGGGCAGCGCGGCCCGGATCGTCACGTCCGGCTCGACCGAGAGCTCCTCCTTGGCCCGCACGCAGGCCTGCCGCACCGAGGCGAGCACTGCCGCGCCGTCCGGGTCGGCGGGGTCCAACCCGCTCAGCGCGCCGCCGAGGGCGTCGTCGACGTGGGCGAAGAGCGCCTCGTCGAAGTCCATGCCGCCCAGGCGTTCGATGCCCTCCGGGGTGCCGACGATCTCCATGCCACTGTCCTGCGCGCGCAGGATGGTGGTGTCGAACGTGCCGCCGCCCAGGTCGTAGACCGCCACCAGCTCGCCGGCGCCCAGCCTGCGCTCGGCCGCGTAGTGCGTCGCCGCCGCCTCCGGCTCGGTCACGATGACCGCGCCCGCCAGCCCGGTCAGCCGCGGCACCTCGTCGAAGTGCTCGCGCCGGTACGGCCCCCACACCGCCGGGCAGGTGAGCACGATCGACTCCGGCGCCGACCCGGCGGACTTCTCCACCCTGGTCAGGACCTCGCGCAGCTGCGCGGCGAGCAGGGCGGCGGGGGAGAAGGCGGCACCGCCGACGACCAGCGGTGTCGGGTCGCCCAGCCTGCGCTTGAACCCGCGGGCCACCCGCTGCGGCGCGTCCCCGCTCGCGTCCACCGCGGCGTCGCCGGTGAGCAGGGTCCCGTCCGCGGCG
Source organism: Actinokineospora sp. NBRC 105648 (assembly GCF_030269645.1). GTDB lineage: Bacteria > Actinomycetota > Actinomycetes > Mycobacteriales > Pseudonocardiaceae > Actinokineospora. The sequence goes on from NZ_BSTR01000010.1 coordinate 201,313, forward strand.
GCGAAGACGACCGACGGCTCGACGACCCCGTCGCGTCCCAGCGGGACCATGGTGGTCCCGGTGTCGCCGACGACGGCGGCCCCGGTGAAGGTGGTGCCGAGGTCGATGCCGAGGCCGTAGCCCATGAAGTTCTCCCAGTGCCGCGGAAAATGCGCCTGCTCCCGGTACCTCACTCTATCGGGATCTCCATCCGGTAGGGATATCCCTACCCCCGCGGAGGGTCACCCCCGTTGCCCCTTCGTGACCTGAGGAGCCACGATAGGGCGATGATCGGGATCACGCGCTGGTGGCGACGCAGGCGTGCCGGAACGCCGGTGCGGCTGCGCCCGGTCGACCCGGCGACCTGCGAGCTGCGCCGCGGCCTCGAGCGCGACCTCAACGACGGGCCCGCGCAGCGGGTGGCCGCGCTGTCGGTGGAGCTAGGGTTGCTCTCCGTGGACCTCACCGATCCCGCGCTGACCGGGCGGATCGCCGGCCTGCAGTGCGCGCTGGACACCGTCCTGGCCGAACTGCGCGAGATCGGCGGCGCCCTCTACCCGCCCGTGCTCACCAGCGACGGCTTCGGCCCCGCCCTGCACGCCGTCGCCGAGCGCCGCGGCGTGGCCCTGGCCGTGCGCGGCGAGGCGCGCGAGGGCTACGACGTCGACACCCAGGCCGCCGCCTGCCTCGCCGTCGCCGACCACCTGCGGTCCGTGCCGCCGGAGACCCGGGTCGGCGTGCGGGTCAGCCGCGGCCTCGGCTCGATGCGGGTGCACGTCACCGAGGAGCGCGCCACGTGCGGGTAGCCATCGCCGACGACGGGGCGCTGTTCCGCGAGGGCCTGGTCATGCTGCTGCGCGCGGCCGGGCACGAGGTCGTCGCCTCGGTCTCCGACGGCGACCAGCTGGTCGCCTCGGTGTCGGCCGACCCGGTCGACGTGGCCATCCTGGACATCCGGATGCCCCCCGAGCCCGACGGCGGCCTGACCACCGCCGAGCGGGTGCGCGCGCTGCGGCCGGAAACCGGTCTGCTGCTGCTGTCGCACTACGCCGAGACGCACTACCTGATGCGGGTGCTGGAGATCGGCACCGAGGGCATCGGCTACCGGCTCAAGGAGCGGGTGGCGGGCGTGCAGGTGCTCGACGACACGCTCACCCGGATCGCCGCGGGGGAGATCGTCATCGAGCCTTCGCTGGCCAAGCGGCTGGTGGAACGCCCGGCGAGCGGCGACGGGCCGGTGGCGGCGCTGACCGAGCGCGAGCACGACGTGCTGCGGCTGATGGCCGAGGGGCGCACCAACAACGCCATCGCCAAGGAGCTGTTCATCTCCGCCAAGGCCGTGGAGAAGCACATCGCGGCGATCTTCACCAAGCTCGGCCTGCCCGGCGACCCGACGGTGAACCACCGCCGGGTGCTCGCGGTGCTGGCCTACCTGCGGGCCCGCCGGATCGACGGGTAGCCGTGCGCAGGCGTTCCCCGGCCGGGCACACGGTGCGCGCGCTGGTGCGCTCGGTGGCCGAGGAGACCGGTCACGACGCGGCGTTCCTGGTCGACGACGAGGTGCACGCGTGGCCCGCCGACGCCGCGGTCGAGCCGGAATCCGGTGTGGTGGAAGAGGTTCCAGGCGGCGGAGTGCTCGTGGTCGCGGGTGCGGTCGACCGCGCGGTGCTGCGCCGGGCAGCCGCGCGCATCGCGGTGGCGGTCGCGGGCGAGCGGTTGACCGCCGAGCGCGACCGGCTCGCCGAGCGCGCCGACGGGCTCACCGAGGACGTGCGGGTGGCCCGCGACCGGTTGTCGCGGGTGCGCGAACTGGAGCGGCGCAGGTTGGTCGGCGCGCTCACCGCCTTCACCACCAGGGAGTTCGCGGACCTGCGTGAGCTGCTGGAACCGTTGGCGCTGGACGACTTCCGGGTCACGCTGGACGAGGTCATCGACCGGTTCCGCAAGGTGGTGCGTGGCGTGCACCCGGCGATGCTGCCCGAACGCGGCCCGGCGGCGGCGTTGGGGGAGCTGGCGGCCGACGTGGCGCGGCCGTTCCGGTTCGAGGGCGACCTGGGCAGGCGGGTCGGGTGGGAGGTCGAGTCCGGGCTCTACCACGCCGCGGCCGCGGTGGTGGCGCAGCTGGCCGAAAGCGCTGCCGCGCAAGCGGTCCGGGTCCGTCTGTCCCGTTCGGACGGTGCGCTGCGGGTGCGGTTCACCGACGCCGGATCGGGCCTGACCGACGTGGAGCTGCGCGCGGCGCTGGCCGACGACGCCGAACGGCTGGCCGCCTTCGGTGGCACGCTGACGACCTCGGTGACCGCGGGCGTCGCCGAGGTGCGGATCCTGTTGCCGGAGCGGCTCGACGAGCCGGCCGACGGGTCCGAAGTGGACATACCGAGCACGTTGCTCGCCCGGGTGCGGGCCCTGGTCGCGGCCGGGGCGCGCGGTTCGGGGGAGTGGGACGCGCAGGCCGAACGGCTGGACCGGCCGCCGGTGGTGGCGGTGGTGGGGGAGTCGGGGACGGCTGAGGTGGTGGTGGCGCTGACCGGCGTCGACCTCCCCGGCAGGGGTTCTGCGACCGCCACCTGGTACGAGCACGCTCCCGTGCGCGACGTGCCGGTCGGGCCAGCTGCTACGGAGCCGGACGCGGTGGTCCGGCTGCCGGTGCCGATCTTGCGTCACCTCACCTTGGTCGATGTGCCGCAGTGCCCTGACAGCACGATGATCGCGCCGGGTGGGCCGCTCGCCGACGTCGATGTGGTGCTGCTCCTCGACTCCGACAACGACTTCCGCCGCGCCGCGCGGTCTGCTCCCCGACGGGTGGACGTGCTGACTCCGGACGCCGACGTTGAGTCCCAGCTGCGCGGGCGGGTGGTCGCTCGCGCTGATCTCTATGCTGCCCGCGCTGTCTTGGCTGCCGTGCGCACGTTGCCCGCTGACTCTGCGGTTTCCCGGCTGCGCGACCAGGTTCTGGCCGACGCGCACGAACTTGCCGAGCTTGACGTGCTGGGCGATCTGGAGACTGGTGTGCTCACGCTGCATGCCAACCAGGACAGGGCGTTTCGCCTGCTCGGGGCTCGCGGCCGCACGGCGCACGAACGTTTGGCGCTGCCCGCTAGTGCCACCTCGGCGGAAGTGGTGGCGGCGGCTGTTGCGGCGGCGGCGGATTGGCGTGACCGCGCTGCTAGCCCTGCGACTGGCTCGCGTGAACGGGACGCTTGTCAGGTGTTGGTGCGGACGTGTGAGGGTTTGGCGACTACGCCGCAGGACTAGGGCCTGTATCGAAGTCGATCAGAGCCATTCGTTGATCGCGGCGACATAGACGGTGGCTTCGTAGCGCACGGCCAGCTTGTCGTACCGGGTGGCCACGGCACGGTGGCGTTTGAGCCGGTTGAT
>NZ_BSTR01000011.1 GCF_030269645.1 Actinokineospora sp. NBRC 105648
CTGGGTGGTGCCGGGCTGGGTGGTGCCGGGCTGGGTGGTGCCGGGCTGGGTGGTGCCGGGCTGGGTGGTGCCGGGCTGGGTGGTGCCGGGCTGGGTGGTGCCGGGCTGGGTGGTGCCGGGCTGGGTGGTGCCGGGCTGGGTGCCTAACCACGTCGTGCCTAACCGCGTTGTGCCTGACTGCGTCGTGACTAACCGTGTTGGTAGCTGCCATGTCGTGGCTGGGGCAGGAGCATGGCCGGCCTTGCCGGGGAAGGCGCACGCGGGGGTCTCCGTCGTACGCCTGCCGACGGCGGGAGTAGGTGGTCGTATCCCCCGGGACCTGCCGTGCGAAGCGGTACCGGCGGCGGGCGTGGCGCTGCACACCTGGGCGTGCCCGTCGTCGGGTGGGGGTGGGACGATGGGCGCCATGGCCCGCCTGAACTACGCCGAGCTCAACGACACCATCCGATACACCATGTGGTCGGTCTTCCGGATCGAGCCGGGGCGGTTGCCCGATGACCGGGGGCCCGCGGCCAGCGAGACCGCTGAGTACCTCGACGCCCTGGAGGGTAAGGGGGTCGTGGTGCGGGGGGTGTACGACCTGGCCGGGCTGCGGGCCGACGCGGACTACCTGATCTGGTGGCACGCCGAGGAGGTCGAGCAGTTGCAGGCCGCCTACAGCGGTTTCCGGCGCACCGCCCTCGGGCGGGTGTCGACTCCGGTGTGGAGCCAGGTCGCGCTGCACCGGCCCGCCGAGTTCAACCGGAGTCACGTGCCCGCGTTCCTCGCCGGGGAGGAGGCGCGCAAGTTCATCTGCGTCTACCCCTTCGTCCGGTCCTACGAGTGGTACCTGCTGCCCGACGACGAGCGCCGCAAGATGCTGGCCGACCACGGCAAGGAGGCGCGCGACTACCCGGACGTGCGGGCGAACACCGTGGCCTCCTTCGCGCTGGGCGACTACGAGTGGATCCTCGCCTTCGAGGCCGACGAGCTGCACCGCATCGTCGACCTGATGCGGCACCTGCGGGGGACCGAGGCGCGGCTGCACGTGCGCGAGGAGATCCCGTTCTACACCGGCACCCGGGTGCCCGCCGCCGAGTTGGTCGCGAACCTGCCGTGAGGCTGGTCGGGGACGAGCGGGTCGTCGCCGGGCCCTATCGGGTGGCGCACCTCGCCGCGTCCTGTGTCGGGATGGTGGCGGACGCTGCCGCGGAGTTGTTGCGGGACAGGGGAACCGCGCCCGAGCCGGTGGTGGTCGACGTTCGGCACGCGGTCGAGGCGTTCCGGAGCGAGCGGCACTTGACCGTCGACGAGGCGTCGCCCGGCGAGGTGTGGGGGCCGTTGTCCGGTGACTACCGCGCGGCCGACGGTTGGGTGCGGCTGCACTGCAACTACCCGCACCACGAGGCGGCCGCGGTGGCCGTGCTGGGCGAGGACGTCGCTGCGGCTGTAGCCCGCCTGCCCGCGCTCGCGGTGGTCGAGGACGTGATCGCCGCGGGCGGGGTCGCGTCGTCGTTGCGTTCGCCCGCGGAGTGGGCGGCCCACCCGCAGGGCATCGCCGTGGCCGCTGAACCCCTGGTCGCGGTGGAGCGGGTCGGCGATGGCCCGCGCAAGGTGCTGCCTGCCGCGGACCGGCCGCTGGCGGGTGTGCGGGTGCTCGACCTGACGCACGTGATCGCCGGGCCGGTGTGCGGGCGGACGCTGGCCGCCTACGGCGCGGACGTGCTGCACGTGGGTGCCGCGCACCTGCCCACGGTGCGGCCGCTGGTGATCGACACCGGCTTCGGCAAGCGCAGCGCGCACGTTGACCTGCGGACCGACGGTGGTCGCGCGACGCTGCACGATCTCCTCTCCGACGCCGACGTGATGATCCAGTCCTTCCGGCCGGACTCGTTGGCGGACAAGGGTTTTGGGGTCGCCGACCTGCCGCCGGGCGGGATCCTGGTGAGCCTGTCCGCCTATGGCCACAGTGGACCGTGGCGGGCCCGGCGCGGGTTCGACAGCCTGGTCCAGCTCGCGTCCGGCATCGCCCACCGGGACGAGGTCGACAAGCCGGTCCCGCTGCCCGCGCAGGCCCTCGACCACGGCACCGGTTGGCTCGCCGCGCTGGGTGTGCTCACCGCGCTGCGCAGGCGCGCGACCGAGGGCGGCACGTGGCACGTCCGGGTCTCGCTGGCCCGCACCGCGCACTGGCTGGACTCGCTCGGCCGCGTCGACTCGTCCGAGTCGGCCGCGCCGGTCGAGCAATTTCTATCTGAAGTGGATAGTCCCTTTGGGAGAGTGAAGCACGTGCGCTTCCCGGACACGACAACAACGTGGCGGCACGGGCCGCGAACGCAAGGCGGCGACTCGCCACAGTGGTGGTGAGCCGCCGCCCAGGTGTCAGCGCTGCTTGAGCTGGTAGGCGCGGATGATGGTCTGCTCCACGGAGTTGCCACGCCCGTCCTCGGCCGAGGCCCGCAACGACACCGACGTGGCGCGTGCCGGGTGGTTGAGCACGAGCAGGGAGTGGCCGACCAAGCGGCCCTTCTGCCACGTCTTGCCCTCGTCGTAGGACACGTCCACTGTCAGCTTCCTGGGCTGGGCAGTGGTTCCGTCCTCGAGCTGGAGGCTCACCGGCACCACGTACGCACCGGTCGGCGCCGCGTTGTCGGCGTCGAGGAACGTGTGGAAGCGGATCGCCGCCAGCCGGATGGTCTCCAGCTCCGCCGCGGTGGTCCGGAAGGTCCACGTGCCCGACACCTTGGTGCTCACCTCGAACCGGGGGTCGCGCGCGCCCTCGGTGACCAGGCGGTAGCTGCCTGGCGAGGTCGGGACGGTGAACAGGCCGCGACCGGCGACCGGTGACTCACCGAGCTTCTTGCCATCCCGGTACAGCGCGGTGTGGGCGCTGGTCGTGGCGGAGGCACCCGCGTTGCCCGCGCCGTCTGTCCACAATGGAAGGTCGACCAGCACGGTGTCCCGGAAGCGCTCGACCCACGGGAGACGCGTCTTGGGCAGACCCGGGCCGAAGGTGCCGACGTTCGCGCGCAGCCAGTAGGTCCGACCCGCCGTGGGCCGCAGCGGCTCGGTCAGCCACTGCGCCTCGAGCGCGGGCTCCCCGGTGATCACCGTGTAGCCCACCCACTCCGTGTTCGCCGCCAGCAGGTGCTCGGTGACCTGGTCGCCCGCGGGCCAGCCGATGGTGGGGCCGCCGCCGCGGCCGTCGAGGGCGATCGGGAACTGCGCCCGGACCACCTCGGTGCCCGGCGGGTGCTTCCCGACCGAGGTGTGCATCACGGCCACCTCCCGGCGCGCGACGACTCGGTCGAACCCGCGGGGGGCCGACTTCTCCCGGAAGAACGCCAGGTCGTAGTAGTTGTGCTCGTCGGTGAACGTCGTGGCCAGCGCCCAGAGGAACTCCCGCGCGGACAGCTCGGGGCCGAGGTGCCCGACCCCCAGACCGGCCAGGTTCGGGCCGAGGACGCCGAAGCTCGCCTGGAGGTCCCCGATGGCGAGGTCGAACCCGGTGCGGACGGCCTGCACGGGCACCCTCGGGTCCGGCGGGGTGACCGACACCTTCCCGGTCTGCCTGGCGTCGATCACCACCTCGGCCGACTCGGTGAGCCGGTAGGCCGGGTAGGGGAGCAGCAGCACCTCGCCTGCCGGCCCGAAGTAGGTGTTGTGCAGGATGTAGCGGCCCTTGGGCAGGCGGAACTTCAACAGGCCGCCGGTGTCCGCGGTGCCGCTGAAGGCCCCCTCGCCGTCCACCGGCACCACCAGCGTGTTCCAGTCCTGGGTGGGTTTGCCGTCCGGGTCGAGATAGCGCAGCGTCAGGTCGTAGCTCTCGACCTCCCGGTCGATGGCCACCGGGGTGCGCACGCCCTGGCCGCCGGTGGCCACGACGACGCCGGAGTAGGCACCGTCCACGCCACCGCGGCGGGTGTCGCCGGTGACCCGCACCGACGCGGTGCCGCCCGCGGGCACCGTCACGCGGTTCGCCGAGAGGCTGAACACGGTGGTGGGCTTGTCGTTCGGGTCGGCCGCCTCGACCCTCAGGTCCAGGGTGACCGGCTGGGTGCCCGCGTTGCGGTAGGTCAGGTCCTTGCTGACCAGCACGTCGTCGTCGTGCGGCCACAGCTGGGTGCCCAGGCTCAGCGAGCCGGGCGTGGTGGTGAGCGCCTGGGTCAGCGCCCTGGCCACGTCCACCCGGCCGGAGCCCTGGTCGAACACCCCGGCGCCCGCGGTGGGCTTGGCCGAGGCGGTCAGCACCGCCTTGAGCTGCGCGCCGGTCCACTCCGGGTGCTGTTGGGCCAGCAGTGCCGCGGCGCCCGCGACGTGCGGGGCGGCCATCGACGTGCCGGAGAGCCGGACGTAGCCGGGCTCGACCGGGTCGCCGATCTGGCCTTGCGCGGCCGCGGCCGCCACGATGCCCGAACCGGGCGCGGTGATGTCCGGCTTGACGCCGCCGTCGCCGATCCGGGGGCCGCGGCTGGAGAAGGGGGAGACGGTGTCGTCGCGCTCCACCGAACCCACGGTCAGCGCGGCCTCGGCGCTGCCCGGCGAGCCGATCGTGCGCGCGGCGCCGGAGTTGCCCGCCGAGACGACGAACAGCGTCCCGGTCCGCGCCGAGAGCCGGTTGACCGCCTCCTCGACCGGGTCGACCTCCGGGCCGTCGAGGCCGCCCAGGCTCAGGTTGACCACGTCGGCGCCCTGCTCGGCGGCCCACTCCATGCCCGCGATGATCCAGGACTCGCGGCCGAAGCCCCCGTCGCCGAGGACCTTGCCGTCGAGCAGCTGGACACCGTCGGCGACGCCGCGGTACTTGGCGCCGCCACCCGCGATGATCGAGGCGACGTGCGTGCCGTGGCCCTCGTGGTCGATGGCGTCGGAGTCCTCGGCGAAGGTGCGCTGCTGGGCCACCTTGCCCCGGAGGTCGGGGTGGGTGGTGTCGATGCCGGTGTCGAGCACGGCGACCTTGACGCCCTTGCCGGTCAGGCCCGCCTGCCAGGCCGCGGGGGCGCCGATCGGGGCGGTGCTGCGGTCCAGCAGTGCCGCGCGCTTGCCGTCGAGCCACAGCTTGCCGCCGCCCGCGGTGAGCGCCTTCCAGGAGCCCGCGAGGGACGCCTTGTCGACGCTGAGCGCGCGGGCGCCGACCGAGTTCAGCGCGCGCTCGGACCGCACACCCGCGGCACGGGTCGCCGGGCCGGTCTGGATGAGCGGCAGCTCGCTCGTGCGCTCGTCGTAGCCCGCCTCGGCGAGGGTGGTCACGTCGAAGAGCCGCTCGTCGAGCTTGCCCGCGCGGATCAGCGCGAGCGCGTCGAGCGGGACGATGTGGGTGTGCCCGTCGACGGTCCGGGTCTGGTAGGTGATCCCCTTCCGCTCGGCGGTCGGGAGGATGACGGGCTTGCCGCCCGCCTGGGGCAGCAGGACTCGGTCCCCGGTGATGAGCGTGATGGTGTGGCCCTGGGCGGTTGACTCGGCCCGCGGTGCCGCTTCGGCCCCGGCGTTCGGGGTGGTCGCGGAGAACACCCCCAGGATCAGTGCCGCCGTGATCGTTGCCGCGGTCGTGCGTTTGCGCATGGGACCCCCGGTCTTTGTTTCCCTTGTGGACTGACCGGGGCCGTGCCGTGTGAAATTGATGAAGTTATTCCCCCGGTGCGGGAGAAACTAGCGGTGATCTTGTCGCATCACAATCCGCCGAAGAGTTGACAAGATTGCGCGGAAATCAGACCACGACGGGTCGCTGGACATTCTTCGCCAGTTGGCCCCCACGCGGAACCGAACCGCGATCACCGCATTCGCCCACAGGGGCGATTGTCTTCCCGCACGCGCGTACGGAGATCGCTCACCCGGGCGTTCACCCGATCGACACCCGGATCGCGCCCCCGGACTGTCACCGGTCGGGGTTAGCGTTGGCGCTGCCCGCGAGCGCGGACCCCGCACCCCGGACAGCCACACCGGACATTCCACTTCGCACGGAGGATTCAGACATGGTCACCCGCAACACCTCATGGCCCGTGGGCACCCCCTGCTGGGTCGACCTGGGCACCGACGTCGAGCGGGCCACCCGCTTCTACAGCGGCCTGTTCGGCTGGCGGATCGAGGTCGGCCCACCGGAGTTCGGCGGCTACGCCAACTGCTTCGTCGGCGACGCCCACGTGGCGGGCCTCGGCCCGCTGCAGGAGGGGCAGACCTCGGCGTGGACCACCTATCTGTCCACTGAGGACGCCGGGGCGGACGCCGCCAAGATCACCGCCGCGGGCGGGCAGGTGCTGGTCGAGCCGATGGCCGTCGCCGACCTGGGCACGATGGCCGTCGCGGTGGACCCGACCGGCGGGCTCTTCGGGCTCTGGCAGTCCGGGAAGCACACCGGCACGAACCTGGCCAACGAGCCCGGTTCGCTCACCTGGAACGACCAGAAGAGCTCGGACCTGGCCGCTGCCAAGCAGTTCTACTCCTCGGTCTTCGGCTACGCCTACACCGACCTCGGCGAGGAGTACGCCACCATCCACCTGGCCGAGGGCGAGCCCGAGGTCGGCGGCATCGGCGTCGAGCAGGGCAAGCCCGGCTACTGGACGACCTACTTCCGGGTCGCCGACACCGACGCAGCGATCGAGAAGGTGCGCGACCTCGGCGGGTCGGTCGTCGATGGTCCCTACCCGACCCCGTACGGCAAGCAGGCGCTCGTGACCGACGACCAGGGCGCGCAATTCGTCGTCATCGAGCCGCCCGCGGGCGCCTGATCCACGACCCGGGTGGTGGCACCGCTCCAGGTGTCGCCGCCCGGGTGGGCGTCAGCGGCCGAACCGCCACCACCGGCGGCGGGGCGCGGCCGTCTCGCCCCGCGCGACCAGCCACTCACCGAAGGCGGCGGCGTCCTCGCGGGCGCGTGAGCCGTCTCGGCGCGGGTGCGCGCGGGCGTACTCGTCGAACAGCGGCACGAAGCGGTCCCCGAGGTCCCCGGCCGCCTCCGGGGCGATCTGGGCGACCACCCGCCTGCGCTTGGCCAGCAGGGCGGTGGCCTCGACGTCGAGGGCGCGCTGGTCGAAGCCCGCGGGCGCGGGGCCGCCCGCCAGCAGCGCGCGCAGCAGCTCGGCCTGCTTGTCCGCCAGCCGGTCGCGCGCGGTGTCGCTCACGCGCGCACCACGGCGCGGATGGCGGCCAGCTCGTCGGCCAGCACCGCGTCGGCTGGGTAGCGGTCGTCGCGTTCCAGCAGGACACCCGGCGGCTCGGTGCGCGCGCACAGCTCGGCCAGCAGGTCGAGCACCTCCCGCGGGACCGGGTGGGCGTGCGTGTCGTGGTACACGCCGTCGATCTCGACGCCGCCCGCCACGTGCACGTAGGCGACGCGCTCCAGCGGCAGGCCGTCGAGCAGGTCCACCGGGTCCTGGCCCAGGTTGCGGGCGTTGGCCCACATGTTGGCCACGTCGATGAGCAGCAGGCAGTCGGTGCGCTCGACGAGCTCGGTGAGGAACTGGGCCTCGGTGAGCTCGGCGTCCGGCCACTCCAGCAGCGCCGCGATGTTCTCCAGCGCCAGCGGCACCCCCAGCCCGGCCTGGGTGGTCCGCACGTTCGCGGTCAGCACGTCGAGGGCGTCGCGGGTGCGCGGCACCGGCATCAGGTGCCCGGAGTCGAGCCCACCCGCGCGCACGAAGCAGATGTGGTCGCTGGCCAGCGGCGCGTCGAGCAGCTGGGCCACCGCGGCCAGGTGCTCGACGCGCGCCGGGTCGACCGGGTCGGCGCCGCCGAGGGACAGGGAGACGGCATGGGGGAGGACCGGCAGACCCCGCTCGCGCAGGATCCGCAGGGACTCCGGGAGGTGGTCGTGGTGCAGGTTCTCCGCCACGACCTCCACGAAGTCCACGCCGGGCAGCCGCTCCACGGTCAGGTCGATCTCCGACCGCCAGCCGATGCCCACGCCGAGTCGCTCACCCATGCCGTCATCCTCCCCCTCGACACCCCCTGGGCGTCACCCGCCGCAGCCACCACCCCCGCCGCAGCCACTGCTGCCGCCCCCGTCCCCGCCCCCACCCGCGCACGAGCCACCGCCGGTCACGGCACCGCACCCCGCGCTCGAGCCACCGGGCCCCCCGCCCGCGGCGTAGGCCGCGGGCACCCGGTGGAACTCGAGCGCGGAGGCGATGTCCGCGTCCGGGTAGCTCGCCAGGCCACCGAGGGCCACCATCCCTGCCACGCCCCCGACCAGCGCGTAGTCGGTGATCCTCGGATCGGCGGGCGGCGCCTGGCGCGAGTGCCGCGCCGCCTGCCGTGCCTCGGCGAGCCGCCGGGTGCCCGCGTAGGTCCGCTCGGGCACCGGCGTGCGGAACACCGCGACCAGCAGCACGAGCGTGCCCAGCAGGGCCACCGACAGCCAGCCGACCGGGCGCCCCTGCGACACCCCGTTGACCCACCGCACCAGCCCCACCGCGAACAGCACCGCGATCGGTGCCGCGGACAGCCGTGCCCGGGCGGCCCGGCGGTCGACCAACAACCCCTTGGCGACCAGCGCGTCAGCGGTCGAGGTGACCGCCTGGAGCTGGACGACCCGGTCGACGACCAGGCTCACCGAGCGGTGCTTGTGCCTGCGGGTCTCCGCCAGCACCGCCCGGTCGACCGGGTCGGTGCCCGAGGCGGCCCCCTCGACCGCCTGGACCCGACCGCCCCGGCTCGGCCGCAGCTTGCCCGCGTCCAGCAGCCTGGCCACGGACAGCTCGACGACCCGTCGAGCACCCCCGGCCAGGTACGCCAGCTCCGCCACGGTGAGCTGACCGGTCCCGGTCCGATGCGCCGCGGCGCCGGTCCGGGCCATGATCCGCACGGCGCCCGCGATCAGGATCGCGAACGCCGCGCCGACCAGGTACACCCTCAGGAAATCGGGCCCTGCGATACCCCACGGTTCATTCATCCCGCCCCCTACCCGATTCGGGAGCGGGCCTCCTGAGTGAACGCCCGTTCCCTTTCACATCACCGGGTTCATCCGCTCCGGTGCGCACCATGCTCGGGCCGCTGTGACCGCGGGCACAAGCGCCCTTGAGCTAGATTTAGGGGTTCCGTGGGCAGGATTTAGGCTTCTTGACCTGGACTTGAGGTGTCCGGGACCAGGGCCAGCGAGATCGAGTTGATGCAGTAGCGCTGATCGGTCGGGGTCGGGTAGCCCTCGCCCTCGAACACGTGGCCCAGGTGGCTGTGGCAGCTCGCGCACAGCACCTCGGTGCGCACCATCCCGTGCTCGCGGTCCTCGCGCAGCACGATGCTCTCGCCCGCCAGCGGCGAGAAGAACGACGGCCAGCCGCAGTGCGACTCGAACTTGGTGTCGCTGCGGAACAGCTCCGCCCCGCACGCGCGGCACTGGTAGACCCCGACGGTCTTGGTGTCGGTGTACTCACCCACCCACGCGGGCTCGGTGCCCGCCTGCCGCAGCACCGCGTACTCGCGCGGGTCCAGCTGCGCCCGCCACTCCTGCTCGGACTTGACGACCCGCGCCGACGCTCCGACGACCGGTTTCATACCCACTCGTGCTCTCCTCGCTCCCCAGCTCAGCCGAACAGCACGCCGACGATGAACACCAACGCGTCCCACGCGGCGACCACCACGCCCAACAAGATGAGGGCCGCGAGTATGCCCGCGGTGAGCCGGTGGTGCCCGCCCAGCCGGTTGGCCGACTCGGCGAAGTCGCGGACCTGGCCCAGGTAGCCCTCGACGGTGTAGCTGGGCGCCACCTGCTCGACCCGGTCGAGGTGCTCGGCGAACGCCTTGGCCTCCGGGTCGGCCGGGTCCAGGCCGATCAGGTCGTCGGCGAAGCGGTCCTTGGGTGGCTGGGGGGCCGTCGGGCGCGCGTCGTCGTCAGAGCCCCCGTAGGTCCCAGTCGTGCCCATGACACCACGGTAGCCTGCCCGGCCCCGGAAATGGACCCGCCGGGGGCGTGGATCACGCGCGTGCGGTGGGGCCCGGCCGTAGGCTGGCGCCATGGCACCAGCGGTGGAGATCGAGGTCGGCGGCCGGACCGTGCGAGTGTCCAATCCGGACAAGCCGTACTTCGCCGACCTCGGCTTGGTCAAGCGGCAGATCGTCGAGTACTTCCTGGCCGTGGGCCCGGGCATCCTCGGCGCGCTGCGCGAGCGCCCCACCACCCTCGAGCGCTGGCCGGGCGGGGTGTTCGAGGGCGCCAAGCTCTCCACCCGCGGCGACCACACCGGTGACGCGTTCTACCAGAAGCGGGTCCCCAAGGGCGCCCCCGACTACGTCGAGACCGCGCGCATCACCTTCCCCAGCGGGCGCCCGGCCGACGAGGTGTGCCCGACCGAGCTGGCGGTGGTGGCCTGGGCGGCCAACCTGGGCACGCTCACCTTCCACCCGTGGCCGGTCACCCGAGCCGACGTCGACCACCCCGACCAGCTGCGCGTCGACCTCGACCCGCAGCCCGGCACCGACTTCGCCGACGCGGTCGCGGTGGCGCTGGAGGCCAGGGCCCTGCTCGACTCGCTGGGCATGGCCGCGTTCCCGAAGACCTCCGGCGGCCGCGGCGTGCACCTGTACGTGCCGATCGAGCCGCGCTGGACCTTCGTCGAGGCCCGCCGCGCGCTGATCGCCCTGGGCCGCGAGCTGGAGCGGCGGCTGCCGGACAAGGTGACGGTGAGCTGGTGGAAGGAGGAGCGCGGCAGCCGGATCTTCGTCGACTACAACCAGATGGCCCGCGACCGGACGATCGCCTCGGCGTACTCGGTCCGCCCCACCCCGCGCGCGCAGGTGTCGGCGCCGGTGACCTGGGACGAGCTGCCCGACGTGCGCCCGGAGGACTTCACCGTGCTCACGATGCCCGCCCGCTTCGCCGCCGTCGGCGACCTGCACGCGGGAGTGGCCGAGCGCGCGTACTCGCTGGAACCGCTGATGGAGCTCGTCGAGCGGCACGAGCGCGACGACGACCTGGGCGACCTGCCCTACCCGCCGGACTACCCGAAGATGCCCGGGGAGCCCAAGCGCGTCCAGCCGTCCAAGGCGCGCAACGACTGAGCCGGCCGATCGGCTGAGCACGTCGGTGCTGGAGCGCCACCCGACGTGGACGCTCCACTGTGCCGTGTCAACCCGCCACCGCGCCCGCTCCGGCGCGCCGGAAGCCCCGCACGATACGGGGAATGTCGCTGGTACGCACGAACGTTGCTCCGTCCGGTTGACGCGCGCGGTGGACCTGTCTCGACCCGCGAAAACGTCAGTCCGAGGATTTACACTGCCGGAACGGGAAACAGGGAAGGGGAACCAGCAATGTCGGACACATACCTCGTCCGCTACGTCGGCGGCCCCCTCGACGGCCGGGTGGACACGGTGGACGGCGTGCTCGCCGATCCGCGCTCCACAGTGACCCACGTGCACCTGCACGGTGGCCCCAAGATCGTGCACCACTACGACCTGCAGTACGCCCTCGAGTACGGCTGCGAGTACCGGCTGCGCGAGGACTAGTCGCGCTCCGGCGACGGCCCGCCGATGATCAGCACGCAGAGCGCGCACCGCGGCCCCCCGTCCTCCACACCCGCCAGGTCCGGCGGCGCCGCGTGCGTGCAGGACGCGCGGTAGTGCCGGTGGGCCAGCCGGGACCCGGCCGCCATCGGGAAGGCGTGCAGCACGCCGTCATAGCAGCTGCGCCACCACAGGTACCGAGCGCTCACGGTCGCCAAAGCTAGGTCGAGAGCCCCCGGCGGGCATCCGCAGTCGCCCGAAGGGGTGACTGTCGGTGCCACCCGGCAGACTACGGCCGATCATGATCGGGAGGAGCCACCGATGGCGAAGGCACTGACGGCAGACGACCTCGACCGGTTGCGAGCCGCCCTCGCGGCAGGCAAGCCAACACCGGTCTGGTTCACCGACGAGGCGGTCGGGGTCACCAGCGGCGGCCAGGCGAAGGTGGTCGCCTTCGACGAACCAGCCGAGGGCGACTTCATCCAGGTCCGCCCCACCGGCTCCCGGGACGTGCTGTCCTTCTCCCCGGCCGAGCTGACCGTGGCGAAGCCACCACCCAAGCCGAAGCCCGCGTACGTCCCGGAGCCGGAGCCGGAGCCTGCGGCACCGGAACCCACCGAGCCCGAGGTCGTGGTGGGCATCGAACCCGGAGCCCCGGAACGACCGAAGGCACGCCCCACCCCACGCAGGCGCGAACCGGCCGAGGTGACGGTGACCCTGCACTCGACCCCGGAGGGCGAGTGGACCGTGGATGTTTTGGTGGGCAAGAAACGCACCGTCCGCTGGACCCCAGTCCCAGCGGGCGACATCGCCCGCGCGGCCCGCTCCCTGCCACCGGCGGTCGGCGAGGCCATCGGCGCTTCCCTGGAAGCGTCCAAACAACGCCAACTGAAGCGAGTCGAACAGCTGAAGGCGGAACTGGAAGCCGCGCAACGAGCACTACGCGAACTGGGCTAGAACGAGCGCTGCGAGACCGGGCGAGAACGAGCACGACGAGAACTGGGCGAACGAGCACGAAGAGAACCGAGCTGGAAGCCAAGGCCCGCTGGGGAATCCCGCTCCCGCCACACCGCAACCGGGTCCCAAGCCGCGAAGGGACCTGGGCCCAACCCCAACCGAAGCAAACTCCCGCCCCTCGCTGGAACCGCCGACACCGCAATGGATCGGCGCTCCAACCCAACCGCAGCGGAGAGGCCACCCACGCTGATGCCGCAGCTGAAGGCCGCTGCCGCTGGTACGCAACGCCCGCCAGGAGCGGCGCGGAGTGGCTGCCGCGCTGTTACCGCAGCCGAAGGCCGCCCCGCTGATATGCAACGCCCGCTAGGAGCGGAGAGGCCGCTCCGCTGGTACCGCAGCCGGAAGCCGCCCCCGCTGGTACGCAACGGCCGCTAGGAGCGGAGAGGCTGCCTCGCTGATGCCGCAGCCGGAGGTCGCCCCCGCTGGTACGCAACGGCCGCTAGGAGCGGAGCGGAGAGCCCGCCCCCACCAGCCCGCAGCGGTGAGGCCGACCGCGCTGGTACCGCCGGCCCCGCTACGGATGCTCGATCTAGTGGACTCGCTTCGTGTGGGGGGAGAGCACCGCTAAACTTGCCGGTGGTGGGGAATGCCCTTCACCCGCCCTTTTTTCACCACCGCGGTGCTCTAGGGGCCCCGCGCGAAGTGAGTTCACTAGATCGAGCCCCCGCTCTTACCTGGGCAACGAAGACGGCAACCCCCGACGCACGTCCTCGAGCCCATACTCGCAACTCGCGCAACGAAGACGGCAGCGCTCAAGCGAGTCCTAGACGCAGCCCAGGCAAAGAAGCGGCAGGCAACTCAAGGCGGGCAGACAGTCCCGTCCCGAGGTACCTTCCCCTCCACCAAGAACCCCACCCCAGCATCCGTGGCACAAGACGAGAACCCCAACGCCCCGTGCCCAGCCCCCTGCCACGTCACCAGCGCAGCCGTGACCAACTGGCTGGCCGCGTGCTCAGTCCCGCTCAACGGCGTCACCGGATCGGTCGCGGTTCCCAGCACCACGATCGGCGGCGCCGTCGGGGCCGTGGGCGCGGGTACCGGCTGTGAGGGCACCGGCCACGGGCTGCACACCGCGAGCCACTCCGACACCAGGGCGCCGAAGATCGGGTAGCGGGTGTTCCAGCTCTTGGCCGCGCCGGTCATCGCCTCGGTGGACAGTCGGGACTTGGTGTCGTTGCAGCGGGTCACCAGGGTGACGTCGAAGGTGGCGGGCAGGCCCGCGTGCTCCTGGATGACCGGCGCCACCAGCGCCGCCAGGCCGTCCGGGGTGCCGCCGCGGGCGTCGGCCAGTGCCTTGGACAGCGCGGGCCACGCCTTGCGGTCGCCGAGTCCGGCGTAGACCGCGCGCAGCACGACGCCGGGGTTGAGTTCGATGTCGGTGGCGGTGACCAGCGGCTCAGTGGCTGCCCGGGCCAGCACCTCGGTGAGCGCCTGGCGGGCGTTGGCGCCCAGCTCGCAGGCGCGTTTCGCGCAGTCGTCGGCGAACGCGGCGTAGGTCGCGTCGGCGCCTGCCGCCACGCCTTCCAGGGCTACGGCGGCGTCCTGGTTCGGGTCGGGGAGGCCGTCGAGGACCATCCGGCCCACGGTGCTCGGGTAGCGCTCGGCGTACACCGACAGAACCCGCGAGCCCTCGCCGTGGCCGATCGCGTGCAGTCGGTCGACGCCCAGGGCGATCCGGACCGCCTCGGCGTCGCCCGCGGTGCGCCAGGTGTCGATCGCGGGCAGCCGGGTCTCCAGCGTGATCGAGCACTGCTGGCCCGCGGTGCGCGCCTGGTCGACCAGGCCCTCGACGTCCAGCTCGCGCGGGTCGGTGTCGACGATGGCCGAGCGGACCTCGTCGGGCAGGCAGCGGACCGAGTCCAGGTTGCCGGTGCCGCGCCGGTCGAGGCCGATCAGGGAGAACTTGGTCAGCAGGTCAGCGGGCAGGCTCGCGGCCAGCTGCCCGGCGTAGGCGGTCCCCGGGATCCCGTCGATGTCGTTCACGACGAGGACGGGGATCGGACCGGTACCGATCCGGACCAGCTGGATGGGCACGGTGCCGCGGCCCGGGGTGTACGGGGAGTCCAGCACGCCCCGCACCCGGCCGCAGTCGACCTTGGTGCCCGCCGGGGTGACCACGCGTTCGGCGACCTCGGGGCCGCACGGCGCCCAGCGGATCGCGGAGCTGGTCGGCTCGGTGAGCGGGGGGACCGGGGCGGCGGTGGGCTGGCCGCTGGTCGAGGGAGGCGTGCCACCGTCGTTGACGACGATGCCCGGTCGGGCGGAAGGGCCTGCGGTGCAGGCGGTGAGCAGGGCCAGCGGTACCAGCCAGGTACCGCGTCCGAACCTCACTCTTGCGCCGTCCTCTCGGTGGTTTCCTGGTGAGCTTCGCATGGGTGTTGTGATGACTCGGTGTGTTCTCTTCGTGTTTCTGGTCCCCGTGGGCCCTGTCTCATGAGTTCTCTCGCCTGGGGTCCCATGAGTTCTCTCGCCCGGGGTCCTGTATCCCCTACGCCAAGTGTGACTACGGGCTGAGGTGGTGTGTCAAGGCGGGAAAGATGCCTTGACACACCACCTCAGCCCGTGTTTTGGCTGCGTATGGGATGCAGGGGGCGGGGTGGTCTGCGGGGTGGGGTGTGGGGGGCTGTGCCGGTTGGGGAGGGGGATGGGGATGCCTGTGGAGGTTGGGCCTTGAGGTCTGGGAGGGCGGAGGCTGGGTGGGCGAGTGTGGACAGTGGCTGGGGGGCTGGGTAGGTGGGCAGGTGGGCAGTAGCGGGTGATGGGGGGCGGGGTAAGTGGTGGGGGCGGGGGTAATGCGTGGGGGGAAATCACGTGTGCCGGGTACGGTGCGGCGGTGGTCGTGGTGCGAGTGGATCGGGCGGGGCGGGCGGCTGGGGCCTGGTGGGGTGGGGTGACGGCCGGGGTTCCGCGCATGGTCGGGGCTATCCCGCCGACCGCTCAGGTGTTGATCGGGATCGTCAGCGTGCAGGTTGGGGCGGCGCTGGCGAAGCAACTGTTCTCCACCGCCGGTGCGGCTGGGACGGTGACGTTGCGGTTGGTGTTCGCCGCGCTGATCTTGGTTCTGGTGTGGCGTCCGTCGTTGCGGGTTGATCGGCGGGCGTTGCCGGTGATCCTGGGGTACGGCGTTGTGCTCGGGGTGATGAACCTGTGCTTCTACCTGGCCATCGAGCGGATTCCGCTGGGTATCGCGGTGACCGTGGAGTTCCTGGGGCCGTTGGCGGTCGCGTTGGTGGGGTCCCGCCGGTGGCTCGATGGGCTCTGGGCGTTGCTCGCCGCCGCTGGCGTGGTGTTGTTGTCGCAGTCCGGTGGGTCGGTGTCGGTGGTCGGGCTGCTGTTGGCGTTGGCCGCCGGGGTGTGTTGGGCGGGTTACATCCTGTTGAGCGCGGCCCTCGGCTCGCGGACCTCCGACGGTTCCGGGCTTGCCCTGGCGACCGTGGTGGCGGGCTTGTTGATCACGCCGTTCGGGGTGGTCGGGGCTGGGGTGGACCTGTTGCAGCCCTGGGTTTTGGCGGTGGGGGCCGGGGTGGCGTTGATGTCCTCGGTGATCCCGTACTCGCTGGAGCTCGAGGCCCTGCGGAAGATCCCGCCGAGGGTGTTCGGGGTGTTGATGAGCATGGAGCCCGCTGTTGCCGCGCTCGCGGGGTTGGTGGTGCTCCACGAGGCGTTGCGGCCGTTGCAGTGGGTGGCTATTTGCTGTGTGGTCGCCGCTTCGGCTGGGGCGACGCGGTACGCGAAGCCGCAGCCCTAGCGTGCCTTGACCTCGCCGCGCAGGACGGAGTCCAGGTCGTAGCGGGCCGGTTCCTCCAGCTGCTCGTAGGTGCACGAGGTGGGCTCGCGGTCGGGGCGCCAGCGCTGGAACTGGGCGGTGTGCCGGAATCGGCTCGGGTAGCCGCCCTCGGTGTGCTCGTAGGCGACCTCGACGACGCGTTCCAGGCGGAGGGGGACCCATGGTTGCTCGGTGGTGCGCCAGCGGCTGATGGAGCCGGGCATGCGGGCGATGTCGTGCTCCTTGCTCGCCCACGGGTGCTCGTCGGCGCCGTTGACCATCAGCTCGGCCAGTTCCTCGGCGAGCTCTCGGCGGCGGGCGACGGTGAAGGAGCCGACCACGCCGACGTGGTTGAGGGAGCCGGTGTGGTCGTAGAGGCCGAGCATGAGGGAGCCGATGGCCTCGCCGGGCACCGAGTCCTTGTGCCAGCGCAGGCCCGCGACCACGCAGTCCGCCGTGCGGGAGTGCTTGAACTTGAGCATGGTCCGCTTGTTCGGCGTGTACGGGCCGTCGGCGGGCTTGCCCATCACGCCGTCGAGGCCCGCGCCCTCGAAGATGGTGAACCACTGCCTGGCCAGGTCGGCGTCGGTGGTCGCCGGGGTCAGGTGGACCGAGTCGGTGGTGGTGAGCACGTCCTCCAGCCGCCGCCTGCGGTCGACGCCGGGGGTGTCGAGCAGCAGGTCGTCGCCGAGGGCGAGCAGGTCGAAGGTGATGAACCGGGACGGGGTCTTCTCCGCCAGCATGTTCACCCGGCTCGCGGCGGGGTGGATGCGCTCGGACAGGGCGTCGAAGTCGAGCCTGCCGTCGAGGTCGACGACCAGTTCGCCGTCCACCACCACCCGGTCGGGCAGGGCGTCGAGCAGCGCGGCGGCGGCCTCGGGGAAGTAGCGGTTGAGCGGCTTGCCCGACCGCGACTGCAGCGTCACCTCGGTGCCGTCGCGGAAGACCAGGCAGCGGAAGCCATCCCACTTGGGCTCGAACACCAGGCCGGAGCCGTCCGGGATGGACTTCGCGGGCTTGGCGAGCATCGGTTGGACCGGCGGGGTCAGCGGAAGCGCCACGGACCACATACTGCCTCTTCAGCGCCCTGCGCGCCGGCTTCCGGACGGGATCAGGCGGTCGTCCGGCGGTAGCGCAGCATCAGGTAGTCGGCCTCGGTGAGCACCGACGCCAGCGCCAACCCCACCGGCACCGCCTGGGGGCCGACCGCGATCCGGCCCGCCTTGCCACCCGCGAGCAGTGGTGCCACGGTCAGGCACAGCTGGTCGACCAGGTTCGCCGCGATCATGGCGCCGAACAGCGTCGGGCCGCCCTCGCAGCTCACCCGGCGCAGGCCGCGTTCGGACAGCGCGGCGAGCGCCACCGCCAGGTCCACCTCGGACTCGCCCGCCACGACCACGTCCGCACCCGCCGCGCGCCAGGCGTCGCGGCGGTCGGCTGGGGCGGCCTCGGTGGTGACGATGATCGGTGGCACCCGGGTGTCGGTGATCAGCGGCGCGTCCGGGGGGACCGAGCCGCGCGCGGTGACCACGGCGATCGGGGGGAGCGGCGCGCGGCCGAGGCGGGCCCGGCGGGCGGTGTCCACCTCGTCGGGTCGCACGCCCCGGTAGCCCTCGGCGTTCGCGGTGCCCCAGCCGACGAGCAGCACGTCGGCCAGGTCGCGGCCAAGCGCGAAGATCCGCTTGTCCGCCGGGCTCGACAGGCCCGCCGACACACCGCCGACGGCGGCCGCGCCATCGGCGCTGCTGACGAAGTTGACCTGCACCCACGCCCGGTCGAGGTCGTCCGGGTAGTCGTAGAGGCGTTCCAGCTCGGTGTCGTCCACCACATCGGGTGATGGTTGACCTGGGGAAACGGGGGAGGTGGACCACAGCCTGTGCACGGGTCCATCCCAGCACGCCGCTACGCTGCCGGCATGTCCGCCGCCAGGCTCGTCGACCGCGATCCGGTGATCGGCGCGGAGGAGCTGATCGCCGAGCTCGCCCCGCCGCCGCGGTTCGGCGACGTCCGGTTCGCCACCTACGTCCCCAACCCCGACGAGCCCAGCCAGGCCGCCGCGGTCGCCGCGGGTGAGGGGTTCGCCGCTCGGGTGGGGGACCGGGGCGAGAAGTCGTTCTTCCAGCGGGTATTCGGGGGCGGGAAGCCCGCGGGCAAGTCCGGGCTCTACCTCGACGGCGGGTTCGGGGTCGGCAAGACCCACCTGCTCGCCTCGATCTGGCACGCGGTGCCCGGGTCCAAGGCGTACGGCACGTTCGTCGAGCTGACCAACCTGGTCGGCGCGCTCGGCTTCCGGGAGGCGGTGGCGCGGTTGAGCGGGCACCGCCTGCTGGCCATCGACGAGTTCGAGCTCGACGACCCGGGCGACACCATGCTGGTGACCCGGCTGCTCTCGGAGTTGATCGACGCGGGGGTCTCGGTCGCGGCGACCTCGAACACGCTACCGGACAAGCTGGGCGAGGGGCGGTTCGCCGCCGAGGACTTCCTGCGCGAGATCCAGGCCCTCTCGGCGCGGTTCGACGTGGTGCGGGTGGACGGGCCGGACTACCGGCACCGCGGCCTGCCCGACGCGCCGCCGCCGATGGCCGACGGTGCGCTGGCCGCCAGCGCGGCAGCCGTCCCCGGGTCCACAGTGGACGATTTCGGCGCGCTCTGCGGCCACCTGGCCACGCTGCACCCGTCCCGGTACGGGAAGCTGGTCGACGGCGTGGCCGCGGTGCACCTACGCGGGGTGCGCGCGCTGTCCGGTCAGGACGTGGCGCTGCGCGTGGTGGCCTTCGCCGACCGGCTCTACGACCGGGCGATCCCGGTGGTGGTGTCCGGGGAGCCGGTGTCGGCGCTGTTCACCGACGAGATGCTGCGCGGGGGCTACCGCAAGAAGTACCTCAGGGCGGTCAGCAGGTTGGTGGCGCTGTCCCGGGACGCGGCTTCGCTGCCGGGTGCCCGGGCCTAGGCACCTCGGGTCAGGCCCGCCTGCGGCCGGGTTTGTCGCCGGGGACGCGGTGCTCGTCGATCAGTGCCCAGACCGAGACGCCGGTGCCGGAGTCCGGCTCGCCGCGCTGCCGGGAGCGGGGCGCCGGGTCCCCGGTGTCCGGCTTGGCGCGCAGTTCCTGGCGAATCTGGTCGTAGATGGGTGTGTCGGTCACCGCCATCCTTTCCGTTGGCGCGGGGGCTCTGCCAGGTTACGCACGGTACGCCTGCTGCGCAGTAACGCCGCACGGTGGTCCCGTCGCTACGTTGGGTGAATGGTCCGGGTGAACCGGTCACTCTGCGACAGTGGTGTGCGCGACGGCCGGTTGGCGTGCCGCGCGCGTGCGGCGGGTGCACCGGTCGATCACCGCCGCGACCGTTATCACTGCTCCGACCGCCCACGACAGGGCTCCGAGAGTGTCGCTCAGGTAGTGGTACCGGAGCTCGACGATGGCACTGGCGGCCACCGCGAACAGGACGAAGGAGACACCGGCGGTGGTCACCGTCCGGATGACCCGCCGGCCGGGCGGCGCGTTCGCGGAGATCACCAGTGTGAGCACCGCCATGATCGAGACGAAGGTCGTGGTGTGCCCGCTGGGGTAGGCGAGGTAGTCGTCGTGGGTGCGGCCGAAGAGCGGTTTGAGCAGCCAGGTGTTGACCCCGGCGGCCAGCGCGGGCCCGACCGCGGCCAGCAGCGCGACCTCGGGTCGGCCCCGCACCAGGGCCACCGCGGCGATGACCACCAGCAGGCCGATCATGACCACCGGGTTGGTGGTGAGCGACACCGGCTCGACCACACCGGGCAGCGCGCCGTAGAGCCGGTCGAGGGCGTCGAACGCGGCGGCGTCCCACGGACCCTCCGCCGTCCCGCCGGCCACCGCAACGCCCAGGGCCGCCGTCGCCGCGAAGCACAGCACCGCCACGGCGGTGGCGGGCCTGGTCAGTTCCGGGGGCAGCAGTCGTCGCACACCGCCACTATGCCCACCGGCGCGCGCTCACCGCCCGACTCCACAACCCCTGCACGGACTCTCCACGGCGCGCTCACCGCGCGCGCCGCACCCGGCTCTCGTCCCACACCGGGCGGTCCACCTCGGACACCACGCCGTCTGACCGGAACACCAGGAACCGGTCGAACGAGCGGGCGAACCACCGGTCGTGGGTCACCGCGACGACCGTTCCCTCGAAGGCGTCCAGCGCGTCCTGCAGCGCCTCGGCCGAGTGCAGGTCGAGGTTGTCGGTGGGCTCGTCGAGCAGCAGCAGCGTCGCGCCGGAGAGTTCCAGCAGCACGATCTGGAACCGCGCCTGCTGGCCGCCGGAGAGCGTCTCGAAGCGCTGGTCGCCCGCGGCGGCCAGGCCGTAGCGGCTCAGCACGGCCGCGGCGGACCCGCGGTCCATCCCCGCGCGGTCGCCGTCGCCGTGCCAGAGGATGTCGGCCAAGGAGCGGCCGACCCACTCCGGGTGCTGGTGGGTCTGGGCGAACAGGCCGGGCACCACGCGGGCACCGAGCTTGCACACCCCGGTGTGCGCGACACTGTCCACATCGGACAACAGGCGCAGGAAGTGGCTCTTGCCCGAGCCGTTGGAGCCCAGCACCGCCAGCCGGTCGCCGAAGAAGACCTCGGTGTCGAAAGGCTGCATCAGCCCGGTCAGCTCCAGGCGCTCGCAGGTGATCGCCCGGACACCGGTGCGCCCGCCGGTCAACCGGGGCTGCACGCGCTGCGGGCGCGGCGGCACCGGCGGCGGCCCGATCGCCTCGAACTTGGCCAACCGGGTCTGCGCGGCCCGGTAGCGGCTGGTCATCGCGTCGCTCATGGTGGCGGCCCGCTGCAGGGAGCGGACCAGCTCGCGCAGCTTGGCGTGCTCCTCGTCCCAGCGCCGCTGCTGCTCGGCCACCCGCTCCCAGCGCGCCTCGCGCGCCTCGTTCCAGGTCGCGAAGCCGCCGGGGTGGGTCCAGGCGGTCCCGGCCTCCACGGTGACCACCTGGGTGGCGACCGCGGACAGCAGCTCGCGGTCGTGGCTGATCAGCAGCACCGCCTTGGCCGACTCGGCCAGCCGCTGCTCCAGCCAGCGCTTGCCGGGCACGTCGAGGTAGTTGTCCGGCTCGTCGAGCAGCAGGACCTGCTCCCGCCCGCGCAGCAGCGCCTCGAGCACCAGCCGCTTCTGCTCGCCGCCGGAGAGGGTGCGCACCTCGCGGAAGCGCGCCTTGTCGTAGCCCACCCCCAGCGCGGCCACGGTGACGGTGTCCCAGAGGACCTCGGTGGTGTACCCGCCCGCCTCGTCGTAGTCGCCGAGCGCGGTGGCGTAGCGCAGCTGGGTGGCCTCGTCGTCGGTCTCCATCAGCTGCAGCTCGACCGCGTCCAGCTCGGCCGCCGCGGCCCGCAGCGGCGCGGGTGCCACCGAGAGCAGCAGGTCGCGCACGGAGCGGTCGTCGCGCACGGAGCCGACGAACTGCGGCATCACCGCGAGCCCACCGCGCACGGTGACGCCGCCGTCGGGGGCGGTCAGCTCGCCGGCGATGATCCGCAACAGGGTCGTCTTGCCCGCGCCGTTCTCACCGACCACGGCCACGACCTGCCCGGCCCCGACCTTCAGCCCGGCGTCGCGGAACAGCACCCTGCCGTCGGGCAGGGTGTACGACAGGCCGATCGCTTCGAGGTGTCCCACCCGCAGATGGTCGCGCACCGGACCCGATCGCGGCGAACGCATTCCACCGGCGGCGGCCGGGAGGGGCTGGACAGGAGAGGCTGGACAACGAGGAAACCGCCACCCGTTGGATCCGATAGAACACTGGCATGCGACCGGAAGCCGGCCAAGTCCTGCACTTCTCCGAAGATCCGACGATCACCCGGTTCACTCCGCACCGCGCGGCCACCGCGCGGGAGGCTGAGCCCTATGTCTGGGCGGTGGACGCCGAGCTCGCGCCCGATTACTGGTTCCCGCGCCAATGCCCGCGTGCGTTGGCTTGGGTGGGTGCGTCGACTTCCGCAGCTGATGCCGAGCGCCTGCTCGGGCCGGGTATTCGACCGCGTGCACGCGGTCGAATACGGCTGGCTGGCGGCAATGCGCACGGTGGAGCTCTATGCCTACCGGTTGCCTGCGGCCGCGTGTACCGCGTTCGGCCAACCGGTTCCGCACGCGTTTGTCGCTACCGAGGCCGTCGACCCGATCGGCCCGCCGGAGCGGGTTGGTGACCTGTTCGCGTTGCACGAGGAGGCGGGGATCCAGTTGCGGGTCTACGACAACCTGTGGCCGTTCTGGGACGCGGTCATCGGCAGCACACTGGGGTTCAGCGGGATCCGCCTGCGCCACGCCGCACCGCGCCGGGAGGTGTGACCCGGGCGGCCGAGGCCCTTGCACTCGGCCGCCCAGGGGCTCGGGGGTGTCCCGGTCAGCGCCCGACCACCTCGGCGATGACCTCGACGCCGCGGTCGATCTCGGCCTCGGTGATCACCAGCGGCGGGGCGACCCGCAGGGTGGTGTCGTGGGTCTCCTTGCAGAGCACGCCGCGCGCCATCATCGCCTCGGAGGCGGCGCGACCCTCCGGCCCGCCGGGGGCGATCTCCACGCCCGCCCACAGGCCGCGGCCGCGCACCTCCGCGACGCCACGACCGACCAGCTCCCCCAGCGCGCGGTGCAGGTACGCGCCGAGGGAGGCTGACCGGTCCTGGAACTCGCCGGTGGCCAGCAGCCGGACCACCGCGCGGCCGACCGCGCAGGCGAGCGGGTTGCCGCCGAAGGTGGAGCCGTGCTCCCCCGGCCGGAGCACGCCCAGCACGTCGCCCCGGCCGACCACCGCGGACACCGGCAGGATGCCGCCGCCGAGGGCCTTGCCGAGGGTGTAGAGGTCGGCGCGCACGCCGTCGTGGTCGAGGGCGAACAGCGTGCCGGTGCGGGCCAGCCCGGACTGGATCTCGTCGGCGACCAGCAGCACGTTGTGCTCGTCGCACAGCCTGCGCACCTCGCGCAGGTAACCGGCGGGCGGCACGACCACGCCCGCCTCGCCCTGCACCGGCTCCACCAGGACCGCCGCGGTGCGCGGGGTGATGGCGGACTCGAGGGCCTCGGCGTCGCCGTACTTGACCGTCACGAAGCCCGGGGTGAACGGCCCGAAGTCGGCGCGGGCGGTCTCGTCGGTGGAGAAGGAGACGATCGTGGTGGTGCGGCCGTGGAAGTTCGACCCGGCGACGATGATCTCCGCGGTGTTCTCCGGCACGCCCTTGACCCGGTAGGCCCACTTGCGGGCGACCTTGAGCGCGGACTCGACGGCCTCGGCGCCGGAGTTCATCGGCAGCACGAGGTCGGTGCCGGTCAGCTCGGCCAGCTCGCGGCAGAACAGGCCGAGCTGGTCGTGGTGGAACGCGCGGCTGGTCAGCGTGACCTTGCCGAGCTGCTCGACCGCGGCGGCCACCAGCGCGGGGTGCCGGTGGCCGAAGTTGAGCGCGGAGTAGCCGGCCAGGAAGTCCAGGTAGCGCTTGCCCGCGACGTCGGTGACCCAGGCGCCCTCCGCCTCGGCGATGACGACCGGGAGCGGGTGGTAGTTGTGCGTGCTCCACCGTTCGTCCAGGGCGATGTAGTCGGCGGCGGTGGTGGAGACGGTGGCGGTCATGTCTTCAGGCTATGTCCTGAATCACGTCGGATTCATCCGTCGAGCGTTGCTTTCGGCGCCTATTCATTGCGCCATCGGCCCGTCGCGCGGCCGATCGTTGCGTGGGGGTTTATCCTGCCCCCATGGCGAAGAAGAAGGCCGCCTCGGTGCGGGATTCCCTGAGGGTACGTCCGGGCGCGGGGATCCACCTGTCGCCGCGCGACACACCGGTCGGACCGGCGTCGAAGTCCGACGCGGCCGAGTCGCTGGCCGAGACCGGCACCCGGCTCGCGGCGGTCCAGGAGGCGCTGTGGGCCGAGGGCGTCTTCGGCGGCGGCACCCGGAGCGTGCTGCTGGTGCTGCAGGGGATGGACACCTCCGGCAAGGGCGGCACCATCGACCACGTGTGCGGCCTGGTGAACCCCCAGGGGTTGCGCATCGCCTCGTTCAAGAAGCCCACCCGCGCGGAGCTGCGGCACGACTTCCTGTGGCGGATCCGCAAGCAGGTGCCGCCCCCGGGGTACGTGGGTGTGTTCGACCGCTCCCACTACGAGGACGTGCTGGTGGTGCGGGTCGAGTCGCTCGTGCCGGAGGAGATCTGGTCCGCCCGCTACGACCAGATCAACGACTTCGAGGCCGAACTCGCGGCGGCGGGCACCACGGTGGTGAAGTGCTTCCTGCACATCTCACCGGAGGAGCAGAAGTCGCGCCTCGTCGCCCGGCTCGAAGACCCGCAGAAGCAGTGGAAGTACAACCCGGGCGACATCCAGGCCCGCTCGAAGTGGAGCGCCTACCAGCAGGCCTACGACGCGGCCCTCGCGCGCTGCTCCACGGAAGCGGCGCCGTGGTACGTGATCCCGGCGGACCGCAAGTGGTACCGCAACTGGGCGGTGGCCAACATCCTGCTGGAGACGCTGACCGAGCTGGACCCGCAACTGCCGAAGCCGGACTACGACGTGGCGGCCGAGCTGGCCCGGCTCAACGAAGCCGATCCCCTGAGCTGACACCGCGATCGCGCCCGTGGAGCCACACGAAACCTCGACTTTCTTCCAGCTCCCACCCGCACGAGCCGCACAGTCGCTGCCAACTGCTCGATGGGCTGCTTGGTTGGCGGGGGTTGCTCGATGGGCTGAAGTGGCTTTGTTCGGGGCCCCTAAGAAAAGAGGCGCCGGGGTGAAGCGGGTGGGAAAGGGATCACCCACGCCGGAGCCAGGCTAGCGCCTCTTTTCTCCCCGAACAAAGCCACTTCAGCCCATCGAGCACTTGGCTGGGTAGTGGCCGTTGGTGGGCAGTGGCTTCAGCCCTTCGAGCTAACCTGCGGTCCTTTTGTTCCTGCTTCAGCGAAACTGGGGAATGATCTTGTCGCCGTAGGCGGTCAGGGTTTCGTCCTTCTGGTCGTGCATCAGGTAGACCGCGAACTGGTCGACGCCCAGTTTCTTGAGTTCCATCAATCGATCGACGTGTGCCGATTCCGGTCCCAGTAGGCAGAAGCGGTCCACGATCTCGTCGGGGACGAACTCGGTGGATGGATTGCCCGCTCGGCCGTGGTGGGTGTAGTCGTAGCCGGCCCGGCCCTTGATGTAGTCGGTCAGCTCGTGCGGTACCGGGCCGGATTCGCCGTACCTGGCGACGAGGTCGGCCACGTGGTTGCCCACCATCCCGCCGAACCAGCGCAGTTGGTCGCGTTGGTGGGCCAGGTCGTCTCCCACGTAGGCCGGTGCCGCGACGCAGATCGTGATCGACGTCGGGTCGCGGCCCGCCGCCGTGGCCGCGGTGCGGACCGCGTCGATGGTCCACCGGGCGATGGCCGGGTCGGCCGTTTGCAGGATGAAGCCGTCGGCGTGCTCGCCCACCAATCTGAGGGCGCGGGGGCCGTAGGCGGCCATCCACACCTCCAGCGCGCCGTCGTGCACCCAGGGGATCCGCACGGGCGCGCCGCCGTAGGTGACTTCCCGCCCGCACGCGAGTTCGCGGATGACGTGCATGGATTCCCGCAGCACCGCCAAGTCCGCCGGTGGTTGCCCGATCACCCGTCGTGCGGAGTCGCCGCGGCCGATGCCGCAGACGGTGCGGTTGCCGTACATGTCGTTGAGGGTGGCGAACAGCGACGCGGTGACTGACCAGTCGCGGGTGCTCGGGTTGGTGACCATCGGGCCGACGACCAGGGTGCTGGTCTCGGCGAGGATCCGCGAGTAGATGACGAACGGCTCCTGCCAGAGCACGACCGAGTCGAACGTCCAGCCGTGGCTGAACCCGTGCCGCTCGGCCGCGACCATCAGGCGCACCACTTCGCGTGCGGGTGGGTCGGTTTGCAGCACGACTCCGAAGTCCACGGTCCGCTCCCTAGATCAGGTAGTGCGACAGCCCGCGCGGCAGGAACTCGCCGTGGCCCTCGTGGCCGTGGAACGTGCCGTCGGCGATCACCACCGAGCCCCGGGACAGCACCGTCTCGACCCGGCCGGTGATCTCCATGCCCTCGTAGGCCGAGTAGTCCACATTCATGTGGTGGGTGAGCGCCGAGATCCGCTGCCGCGCGGCCGGGTCGTAGACCACGATGTCGGCGTCGGCGCCCGCCGCGATCACGCCCTTGCGGCCCTGCAGCCCGAACATCCGGGCGGGCGTGGTGGAGCTGACCTCCACCCACCGCTCCAGGCTCAGCTCACCCGCGACGACGCCCTGGTGCAGCAGGTCCATCCGGTGCTCGACACCGGGCATGCCGTTGGGGATCTTGGAGAAGTCCTCGCGCCCCAACGCCTTCTGGTCCTTGAAGCAGAACGGGCAGTGGTCGGTGGAGACGACCGAGAGGTCGTTGGTCCGCAGGCCCCGCCACAGGTCGGCCTGGTGGTCCTTGGTCCGCAGCGGTGGCGAGGCGACGTACTTCGCGCCCTCGAAGTCCGGTTTCGCCATGTCCTCTATGGACAGGTAGAGGTACTGCGGGCAGGTCTCGGCGAACACGTTCTGCCCGGTGTCACGGGCTTGCGCGACGGCGGCGAGCGCCTGCCGGGCGGACAGGTGCACGATGTAGAGCGGCGCGCCGGTGACCCTGGCCAGTTGGATCGCCCGCGCGGTCGCCTCGCCCTCGAGCTCGGGCGGGCGGGTCAGGCCGTGGTAGATCGGGTCGGTGTGACCGGCCGCGAGCGCCTGGGAGACGAGTTCGTCGATCGCGATGCCGTTCTCGGCGTGCATCATCACCAGCGAACCGGTCTCGGTGGCCCGCTGCATGGCGCGCAGGATCTCGCCGTCGGTGGAGTAGAAGACGCCGGGGTAGGCCATGAACATCTTGAAGCTGGTCACCCCCGCGTCGACGCACTGGCGCATCTCCTTGAGCGAGCCGTCGGTCACCTCGGAGATGATCATGTGGAAGCCGTAGTCGACGGCGCAGCGGCGGTCGGCCCTGGCGTGCCACTTGTCCAGTGTGGACAGCAGTGAGGTGCCCCTGGCCTGCACGGCGAAGTCGATGATCGTCGTGGTGCCGCCCCAGGCCGCGGCGGTGGTGCCGGTGGCGAAGGTGTCGTGCGAGGACGTGCCGCCGAAGGGCATCTCCATGTGCGTGTGCGCGTCTACGCCACCGGGGATGACGTACCGGTTGTGCGCCTCGATCACCCGGTCGGCCTCGGTGACCAGCCCGGGGGTGGTGACCGCGGCGACCCGCTCGCCGTCGACGAGGACGTCGCCGAGCAGGGTGCCGGTGGCGTTGACCACCAGACCGCCGCGAATCAGGGTGCGCGTCACGGCCGCGTCAGCGCGTCGTAGGTGTCCGGGCGTCGGTCGCGGTAGAACGCCCACAGGTCGCGCACCTCGGCGAGGGAGTCCATGTCCAGCTCGCGCACCACGACCTCCTCGTCGGTGTCCGACGCGGCCGCGCCGACGAGCTGCCCGCACGGGTCGACGAAGTACGACTGGCCGTAGAAGTCGTTGTCGCCCAGCGGTTCCACGCCGACCCGGTTGATGGTGCCGACGAAGTACTCGTTCGCCACCGCCGCCGCGGGCTGCTCGAGCCGCCACAGGTACTCCGAGAGCCCCCGGCTGGTCGCCGACGGGTTGAACACGATCCGCGCCCCGGCCAGGCCCAGCGCCCGCCAGCCCTCGGGGAAGTGCCGCTCGTAGCAGATGTAGACCCCGATCCGCCCGACCGCGGTGTCGAAGACCGGGTAGCCGAGGTTGCCGGGGCGGAAGTAGAACTTCTCCCAGAAGCCCTTCACCTGCGGGATGTGGTTCTTCCGGTGCTTGCCGAGGTAGCTGCCGTCGGCGTCGATCACGGCGGCGGTGTTGAAGTAGACACCGGGCTGCTCCTGCTCGTACACCGGCACCACGAGCACCACCCCGTGCTCCCGCGCGACCTCGCACATCAACCGCGTGGTCGGGCCGTCCGGCACGGCCTCGGTGTAGGAGTAGTAGTCGGCGTCCTGGACCTGGCAGAAGTAGGGCCCGTAGAACAGCTCCTGCAGGCACACGACCTGGGCACCCTGGCCCGCGGCGGTGCCGACCGCCGCGACCGCGTTCGCGATCATCGAGTCCTTGTCGCCGGTCCAGCGCTGCTGGACCAGTCCGGCCTTCACGATCTCCGGCACGGGCGCTCCTTCCCACTGCCTGCGACTTCCCGCTGCCTGCGACTTCCCGCTGCCTGCTGCTCTCACTGCCTGCTGCTTCTCACCGCTTGCGACTTCGCACCGGCTGCCACTTCGCACTGGCCGGCTACCACCGCGTGTCGTCCTGCGCGGGTGAGCTACCCCCAACAGGTACTCCGTGCCCGGCCCGGCCGCCACCGGATCGGCCGTGCGCCATCACCCGACCGTGCCCGGCCGGATCAGGTATGGTGCTCGGGGTCGGCCCTGCCCCGCGAGGCGGGAGCCGGGGCTCGTCGTCGAGGGGGGTGACCGGCGGATGACCGTCACCATTCGACTGAATGGCCGTGGAACCAATTCGAGTAATTCACCTGAATGGTTTAGTTGGACTCGATCGCGGCTCCATCCGGGTCATTGTGGCGATTTTCGGACGCGCTCAGTAGGCGTTCACCCAACCGGGTCGGCGGAGCGTTCTGCCGCCCGTGTCCAGTATTCGGCGAGTCGGGCCCGGCCCACTGCGCCCAGCGATCCGCGGTGATGGTGGGTGTTCGAACGCATGTCCGAGTCCAGGCGCACCATGGGGGTCGTCCCAGTGTTCTCGCACGGTGACCACCTCACGCGCCACGACCTGGAGTCGATCGCCGATGACCGACACCGCTACGAACTGGTGGACGGGGTCCTCCTGATGAGCCCGTCCCCCCGACCGCTGCACCAGCGGGTGGTGGCCAGGGTCCTGGCCAGGATCACCCCGCTGTGCCCACCGGACTGCGAGGCGCTGCCCGCCCCGGTGGACGTCGTGCTGGCCGAGGACACCGTGATGATCCCGGACGTGCTGATCGGCAGGCGCCGGGACTTCACCGACCGGGCCCTGGTGGGCACCCCGGTCCTGGCGGTCGAGGTGGTCTCCCCGTCCAGCAGGCTGATCGACCGCCACCTCAAACCCGCCCGCCTGGCGGCGGCGGGCTGCCCGCACTACTGGATCATCGACCCGTCCACACCGGACATGACCTGCTTCGACCTGGTGGGGGAGGAGTACGCCCAGGTCGCCACGGCCACCGGCGAAGGCACGATCACCCTGACCGCGCCGTTCCCCATCACGTTCTCCCCGGCCGACCTCGTCTCGGACTACTGACCACGCGCGGAAGCGGCTCGCGTGAGTCCGGAACGACGACGGCCCACGTCACGCGCCCACAACAGGGGATGGCGAATTGGCCCCCTCCACCACGAGCGACGGCACCCCACCCCCGTCGGCGGGAACCGACCACACGTCGTTCACCCCGTCGGACCGCTGCAGCCCGTACCCCACGGTCTGGTCCGACAGCCACACAGCCTGGTCGTCCACGCTCGAGACCTCGGCCAGCGGCACCGAGGTCAGCGAAACGAGATCGAGCACCGAGAGCCGCCACCCCTTCTTCGGGTCCCCCTCGATCGCTGACTTGTAAGCGATCCGGGACCCGTCGGGCGACAACGAAGGGCACTCCATGTTCTCCTTCAACGTCCGCACCGTGCGAGCGGCGAGATCCCCTTCGACCAGGTAGCGCTTCCCTCCGGTGGACAGCGTCGCGTAGAACCGGTTGTCGTCAGCGGCGAACGTGACGCCCCAGTAGTTCACATCGGCGGCGCCGTGCGGCACCCCGTCGACCACGGCCGAGAACTCCTCCAACGACTCCACGACCCGCCCGGTGGACCGGTCCAGGATCCCGGTGCGGGTGGAGAACCCGGTGGTCGCGTAGGAGTGCCCATCGATGAACACGGTCCAGGACACCATCCGGCCACTGGCCGAGATCCGCAGCCGGTTCGGGAACCCGGTCAGCGGCACGGTCTTCTGCTCTTGCAGGGCGGAGTTCATCACCACCAACCGGGTGCCGGTCAACGCGTCCACCGGCACCAGGCAGGCCACCGTGTCCCGCGCCGCGTAGGCGCGGTCGCACTTCCGGTCGGTCAACGACCGGGGCCCGCGGGTGTCGTTCGCCGAGACAGTCGACAGCACCCCGTTCGTCAACACCTGCATGCGTGCCCCGGTCTGCACCGCCGACGCCGCGTCGGCGACCTCGGCCGGGGCCGAGCGGACCACGTAGACCACCGCGACGCCGCCCAGCACCAGGGCGGCGGCCAGGGCGATCAGGATTCGATTGCGCAGCGTCAGCATGGTTCCCCAGTTCGATTGACCCGCCCGAAGACCACCGCGGTGACGGCGATCGCCACGCTGACCGACCCGGCGGCGGCGACCAACGCCGTCGCCGGACTCCACAGCTGCCAGAACAGTCCGAACAGGACAGATGAGCCCAGGTAGGCCAGCGCCTGGCCGGTCTGGATCAGCGCCATCCCGGTCGTGCGCAGCCGCTCGGGCAGCACCCGCCCGGCCAACGCCATCAGCACGCCGTCGGTGGCGGCGTAGAAGACCCCGTAGAGGACCAGGACGACCACGACCAGCGGCAACCCCGCCACCGGGCTGAGCAGGGCCAGGTAGACCAGCGCCAGGGCGCAGTACCCGCCGAGCATCACCCGCGACCGCCCGACGCGGTCGGCCAGGGCGCCCAGCGGCGCGGCCAGCAGCAGGTACACCAGGCTGGTTCCGACGGCCAGCACCGGGAACCAGCCCATGGACAGCTCGCCCCGCCGCTGGAGCAGCAGGTACACGAAGCCGTCGCCCACGGTCACCAGGCCCAGCAGCGTGGCGGCGAGGAGCAGGGCCTTGACGCCGGGGACCCGCAACAACCCGACGGCCGCCCGGGGTGACACCGCCTTGGGCGTGCTGGGCGTCTGCTTGTCCCGCACGAACAGCACCAGCACGACGACGCCGAACGTCGCGATCAGCGCACTGGTGAAGAACACCGCGTCGAAGGCCTGTGACCCGGCGACCGCCAGCACGGCCAAGGCGACCAGCGGACCGGCGAACGCCCCCATGGCGTCCATCGACCGGTGCACGCCGAATGCCCGCCCGAGTTGTTCCTGTGGCGTGGAAAGGGTGATCAACGCGTCGCGCGGGGCGGTGCGCAGGCCCTTGCCCGCGCGATCGGCCGTGATCGCGAATCCCAGCGCGGCCACCGAGTTCCCCGCCGCAATCAAGCCGAGCTTGGCGACCGCGGAGATCCCATAACCCAGTCCCGCAACGGTTTTCCGCCGGTTGGTGCGGTCGGCGACGTAGCCGCCGAGCAGGCGGAGCAACGCGGTGGCGCCGGTGTAGAGGCCGTCGAGCGCGCCGTAGGCCAGCGGGGAGAGGTGCAGACCGATGACCAGGTACAGCGGCAGGACGGCGGTGACCATCTCCGCGGAGATGTCGGTGATCAGGCTGACCGAGCCGAGCGCGACGACGTTCCCCCCGACCATCCACTTGCGACGGTCGATGGCCTCGGCGGCCGGGGGCTTGCTGATGGTCGACAGGTACATCGGGCACCTCCAGGGCGGTGATCCCGTCGGGGTGGTGGTGCGGGCGGGTCCGGCTGGACCCGCCCGCCCCGGGGGAACCGCCTAGTGGCAGGCGTTGGTGCCGCTGTCGGCGTAGGTCTTGCCCGCCTCCGGCACGAACTGCCAGTCGTAGCTGTTGGCGTGCAGGGTGAACTTCAGGACGCCGTGGGTGTTGTTGTTGCGCGCCTCGGAGTTCGCCGCGATGGTGCCGAAGCTGTAGAAGCCCGCGCCGCCCATGCCCGCGACGAAGTGCCGGATGCCGCGCGCGCCGTCGGCCGCGCCGCTGGGGTTCATCGGCGCGAACCGCTCGTACTGGTGGTTGTGGCCGGTGACGATGACCTCGGCGTTGTAGTCGTAGAGCGCCTGCACCAGCGGTCCAGCGGTGGTGTCGGGTGCGTGGTTGGAGCCGGAGGTGAAGCGCGGCTTGTGCCAGTACGCCAGGGTGCACGGCTTGGTGTTGGCCGCCAGGTCGGCGCGCAGCCACTGCTCCTGCGGCGAGCCCGCGGACTTGGTGATCTCGCTGTTGAGCGAGACCACGTGCCAGTTGCCCAGGTCGTAGGAGTAGTAGCCGCGGCCGGACGGACCGGCCTGCGCGCCGAAGTAGGAGTAGTAGCCGGTGGCGCCGGAGGTGTTGTAGTCGTGGTTGCCCGGCGAGGGCTTGGTGCGCGCCTTGTGCCTGCCCCAGGTCGGGTTGTAGTAGGAGTTGAACTCCGCGGTGGTGCCGTTGGTGTAGACGTTGTCGCCGGTGGTGAACACCGTGCCGGGGATGCCGTCGAGCAGGTTGGCCGTGGCGGTGTCGCCGGAACCGGAGTCGGCGATGTCGCCCGCGCCGACCAGCACCGGGTCAGCGGTGG
Source organism: Actinokineospora sp. NBRC 105648 (assembly GCF_030269645.1). Classification (GTDB taxonomy): domain Bacteria; phylum Actinomycetota; class Actinomycetes; order Mycobacteriales; family Pseudonocardiaceae; genus Actinokineospora. The sequence goes on from NZ_BSTR01000011.1 coordinate 32,575, forward strand.
GCTGCGTGGTGGTCGGCGTCGTGGTCGGCTGGGTGGTCGTGGTGGGGGTGTCCGAGGTGATCACCAGCTGCGGCGCGGTGGCCGCGCCGGACTCGCGCGAGTCGTAGTCGGCGCCGTCGCTGTTGGTGGAGGTCACCGCGATGCTGACGGTGCCGTTGCCGGTCACCGCCGAGGTCACGTCCACCTCGTACCAGGCGTTGCGGCTGACCGCGCCGAGCGTGCCGAGGGTGGCGCCGTCGACGGCGGGCTGGTTGGCCCAGGTGGTGCCGGTCTCCGACCAGGTGGTGCTGCTGACGGCCTTGAGGGTGCCGCCCGCCGGGCTGTTGGAGCCGCTCACGTCGTCGGTGTGCAGCCGCAGCCTCGCCCCGGTCACCGGCGCGGTGAGACCGCTGACGGTGAACCGCAGGAAGATCCGCTTGACCGGGGAGTTGTCCACGCCGAGCTGGCCGGAGGTGCCGTAGTTGGTACCGGTGGAGCTGTTGTCGACGTAGGTGTCGGCGACGGGGGTGAACGTGTTCGTCGCGGCGGCGGCCACCGGGGCCGAGCTGACCACGGCGATCACCGTCGCCGCCGCCACGCTCAGCACGCCTGCGACGGCGCCTGCGGCCTTGGCTTTTCGACTGGGCATGTCGAAGCCTTTCCCTGGTTCGTGTGTCCGTTCGGGACCCCTCACCTTTCTTGGGCCGGTCTAACGGTCACCATGACGATCACCGACGGTGGGATGGCCACCGGGTGAACAGTCCGCCGGGTGCTCGACCGCCGGTGCTCACCCGGTCCGGGCGATGGTGATGATCTCCGGCGATCCCGCGGTCAGCGGCGAGCGGTCCCAGTCGCCGAACTGCCGCTCGACGGCGAACCCGGCCGCGGTCAGGGACTCCACCAACGCGGGGTGGTCCAGGAAGCGCAGGGTGCTGGCACTGGTGCGCCGGTCACCGGTGTCCGCGGTGTAGGTGGTGGTGAAGCGCACCAGGTCGCCGTCGGCAGTGGCGTCGTGGCCGACCCGCAACGTGGTGCTCCCGCGGGTCACCTCCCTCGACCGGTCGGGCGTCCACGACTCCCAGGCGCGGGCTCCCGGGTTGCGGGTCTCGAAGGCGAAGCGCCCCCGCGGGCGCAGGGCCCGGTGGATTCCGGCGAGCGCGGTGCGGACCTGGTCGTCGGTGACCAGTTCTTGGAAGGCGTGGCCGGTCATGACCACCAGGTCGAACTCGGCGTCCCAGGTGCTGGTGGTCAGGTCGCCGTGTACCCATTCGACCTCGATGTCGGGGCGCTCACGGGCCACCGCCAGCATCTCCGCGGCCGGGTCGAGTCCGCAAAGCCTGCCGGGGTGCCCGGCCGCCCTGGCCAGGTGGAGCAGTTCGCCGGTTCCGCAGCCGACGTCGAGCACGGCGGGCGCGGCCAGCACCAGCGGGAGGTAGAAGTCGAAGTCCCGGCGGCCCGCGCACAGCGCGTCGTACCAGCGGGCCAGGTCGGGGTCGGTGAACTGCTCGTCCATCCACCCGGCATACCACCTGGGCGTGGCGCGGACCGGGTTCGGCGACCACACTCGGGGGATGTCCGAGATCCCGCTGGTCGACCGACACCGAGCCGTCCTGCCCTCGTGGCTCGCCCTCTACTACGCCGAGCCGATCGAGATCGTCGCCGCCCGGGGCAGGCGGGTGACCGACTCGACCGGTGCCACCTACCTGGACTTCTTCGCGGGCATCCTGACCAACGCGGTCGGCTACGACATCGCCGAGATCAGCGACGCGATCCGCCGGACCGTGGCCACCGGGGTGCTGCACACCTCGACGCTCTACCTGATCCGGGCCCAGGTCGAGCTCGCCGAGAAGATCGCGCGGCTGTCCGGGATCCCGGACGCCAAGGTGTTCTTCACCAACTCCGGCACCGAGGCCAACGAGACCGCGCTGATGTTGACCACCCAGTTCCGCCGCAGCAACCAGGTCTTGGCACTGCGCAACTCCTATCACGGGCGGGCGTTCGGCACGGTCGGCATCTCGGGCAACCGCGGGTGGTCGGCGAGTTCGCTCTCCCCGGTCAAGGTGAGCTACGTGCACGGCGGTTACCGCTACCGCAGCCCGTTCCGCCATCTTGCGGACGACGAGTACATCCGTGCGTGCGCCGAAGACCTGCGTGAGGTCATCGAGACCACCACCTCCGGGGACGTCGCGTGCATGGTGGTCGAGCCGATCCAGGGCATCGGCGGGTTCTGCGTTCCGCCGGACGGGTTGTTCGGCGCGTTCGAGGAGATCCTCGACGAGTACGGCATCCTGCTGGTCTCCGACGAGGTGCAGACCGGCTGGGGCCGCACCGGCGAGCACTTCTGGGGCATCGACGCGCACGGGGTCACCGCCGACCTGCTGACCTTCGCCAAGGGGCTGGGCAACGGGATGGCCATCGGCGGTCTGGTCGGCCGCCCGGACGTGGTGGACTGCCTGACCGCCAACTCGCTCTCGACCTTCGGCGGCAACCCGGTGGCCACCGCGAGCGCCAACGCGACGCTGGACTACCTGCTGGACCACGACCTGCAGGACAACGCGGCCAAGCTCGGCGCCCGGCTCGCCGACGGCCTGCATGAGATCGCCGCGCGGTACCCGGTGGTCGGGGACGTGCGCGGGAAGGGCCTGATGATCGGCATCGAGCTCGTCCACCCCGACGGGTCGCCGAACCCGCGGGCCGCCGTGTTCGTCTTGGAGGAGACCAAGAGGAACGGCCTCCTGGTCGGGAAGGGCGGTCTGCACAACAACGTCATCCGCCTCGCCCCGCCGATGACGCTCACCGACGACGAGGTCGACGAGGCGCTCGGCGCGCTCGCCCGGTCGATCGCCAGGGCCGGGGGCGACTGAGGGCCATCACGCACTGGATCCGCGGCAGACGAGGTGCGGCGCGCGTTGGAGGCGGTCGAGTTCGCGTGCGCGCTCACCTTGCTCGAGGGCGGTTAAGGCGGACAGCCGCCCACCGGCACAAGGTGGCGTCCTATGTGGACTCCGGGACGGGGCGGACCTGGCAGTAGCCGGTCGCGCGCACCGATCGAGGGCGGGTTCTGGTTGGGGCCGAAGCTGTTCGACAATGTCACCACCGACTCGGCGCTCCACACCGACACATGAGGGTGGCCGCGCGGGCTGTCCACGGGCCCGCGCGGCCACCTCCCCCGGGGAACGCCCCGCGCTCAGCTGATCTTGGCGATCACCTGCTTCGCGGTGTCGATCGGGATGCTGAAACCGATCCCGACGCTCCCCGCGGACCCGTCCGCGCTCGACACCGGCGAGTAGATGGCGGAGTTGATGCCGATCACCCGACCGGCGGTGTCGAACAGCGGTCCGCCGGAGTTGCCCTGGTTGATAGAGGCGTCGGTCTGGATGGCCTTGTAGGACACGGTGCTGCCCGCCCCGCCCCGGACCGACCGCGAGTCCGATTCGGACGGGATGTTGACCTCGCGGTCGAGGGCGCTGACGATGCCGGTGGTCACGGTGCCCTGCAGACCGGCGGGCGAGCCCACGGCGATGACCTCGTCGCCGACCCGGACCTGGGACGAGTCGCCCAGCTCGGCGGCGGTGAGCCCGCTGACGCCCTCGGCCTGGACCACGGCGAGGTCGGCACTGGCGTCGGTGCCGACAACCTGAGCGTCGGCGGTCTTGCCGTCGGAGAAGGTGATGGAGATCGTCCGCGCGCCGTCCACGACGTGGTAGTTGGTCAGGATCCGGCCGTCGGCGCTGAGGATCACCCCGGACCCGATCCCCTGGGCGTTGGCGGTCCGCACGTTGACCTGCACGACGCTGGGCATGACCTTGGCGACGATGGCGCTGACGTCGGTCGGCGTGCTCACCGAGGCGGTCTGCGCGGACTGCGTGGTGGTGGCGCTCGCGACCGGGGTGGCGGCCCCGTCGGACCCGATGAGCGCCCCGGCGGCGCCACCGAGCAGCCCGGCGCCGAGCACACCGGCCGCGACCAGGGCGACCGCCCCGCGCCGGATGCGGTTCCTCGGGGGTTCGGAGTGCCCTGGGTAGAACACGGGCGGGACTTGGCCGGTGAACGGCGGCGGGCCCGGGTTGGCGGCGTGCGACGGGTGGGTGAGCAGCGGGAGCGGCTGCTGCGGCTGCTGCGGCTGCTGCGGCTGCTGGGGCTGGGGCTGGGGCTGCTGGGGCTGAGGTCCCGGGTAGGCGTTCATGGGACAACTGTGCGGCCCGTGGTTGAGAGGAACCTGTGTATCACCAAGGGATTGCCCAAGAACGCGGTCGGCGGTCTCCCGGCCACCAGGCAGGTGCGCGACTCCCGGCCCCGGTGGGCGCGGGGGCAGTCGGTTCGGCGCGATAGCGGTCTGCACCGAACGGGCTAACTTCGTGATCCCCTGGTCGTGGCACGCTCGGTCAGCGTCCGCACTGTGAGCCACGTCCTGCCGCGTCCACGTTCCTCCGGCTAGGTTGTCGGCCGTGACCAGTGAGACCTCCTTCCTGCGCCTACAGGCGCGGACCCAGCGCTTCACCCTCGGCTCGCCGCGTGAGTTCAAGATCGCCCCGGATGGCGGTCACCTGCTGTTCCTGCGCTCCGCCTCCGGCGAGGACCGCACCCACCTCCTCTGGCGGCAGGACCTGGCGACCGGCCAGGAGACCCGGCTCGGGGACCCGGCGGTCCTGCTCGGCTGTGCCGAGGAGCTCCCCGCCGAGGAGCGGGCGCGCCGGGAGCGCAGCCGGGAGCAGGGCGGCGGTGTCGTGGGCAACGCGACCGACGCCGCGGCGCGCGTCGCCGCGTTCGCCCTCTCGGGTCGGCTCTTCGTGGCCGACGCGCGGACCGGCGAGTCGCGTGAGCTGGCCACCGCCACCCCGATCGTCGACCCGCGCCCGGACCCGACCGGGGCGCACGTGGCCTACGTCGCCGACAACGCGCTGCGGGTCGTCGCGGTCGACGGGACCGGGGACCGGGCGATCGCGACGCCGGACGGGCCCGACCAGGCCTGGGGGCTCGCCGAGTTCGTCGCGGCCGAGGAGATGGGCCGCGCGCGCGGGTACTGGTGGTCACCGGACGGGACCCGGCTGCTGGTCGCGTTCACCGACAAGGGCGACGTCCAGCGCTGGCACATCGCCGACCCGGCGAACCCGGGCACCGAGCCGCACACCGTGGCCTACCCGGCCGCGGGCACGCCGAACGTGGTCGTCCGACTCGCGGTCATCGGCCTCGACGGCACCCGGGTCGATGTCGACTGGGACGGTGTCGACCTGCCCTACCTGGCGGCGGCGCACTGGTCGGCGGGCGGTCCGCCGCTCATCGCGGTGCAGTCGCGGGAGCAGCGCGCGGTCGAGATCCGGACCGTCGACCCGGACTCCGGGGTCACCGAGGTGCTGCACACCGAGACCGACGACCAGTGGGTCGAGATCTACCCCGGTGTCCCCGCCTGGACCCCGGACGGCCGCCTGGTCCGGATCACCGCCCGCGCCGGGGCGAACCGGCTGGTGGTCGGCGACGTCGAGGTCAGCGGCGACCTGCAGGTCCGCTCGGTGCTCGACGTCGACGACCAGGACGTGCTCTACACCGCCTCGGCCGAGGACCCCACCCAGGTGCACGTGTACGCGGGCGACCGCCGCGTGTCCACTGTGGACGGCGTGCACAGCGCCGCCCGCGCGGGGGACACCGTCGTGCTGACCTCGTGGTCGCTGGACTGGTCCGGTCCGCGCGTGCACGTCCTGCGCGCGGGCGAGGTGGTCGGCGAGGTGGCGAGCCTGGCCGTCGACCCGCCGTCGGTGCCCAACGTCCAGTTGCTCACCGTCGGCAGCCGCGACCTGCGCGTCGCCCTGCTCTACCCGAGCGGCCACGTCCCCGGCAGCGAGAAGCTCCCGGTCCTGCTCGACCCCTACGGCGGCCCGCACGCCCAGCGCGTGCTCGCCACCCGCAACGCCTTCCTCGGGCCGCAGTGGCTCGCCGACCAGGGCTTCGCCGTGCTGGTCGCCGACGGTCGCGGCACCCCGGGGCGCGGGCCGGAGTGGGAGCGCGAGATCCACCTCGACTTCGCCGGGACCACGCTCACCGACCAGGTGGACGCCCTGCGGGCGGTGGCCGCCGAGCACCCCGACCTGGACCTCGACCGGGTCGCCATCCGCGGCTGGTCCTACGGCGGCTACCTCTCGGCCCTGGCCGTGCTGCGCGCCCCCGAGGTGTTCCACGCCGCGATCGCGGGCGCGCCGGTGACCGACTGGCGGCTCTACGACACCCACTACACCGAGCGCTACCTCGGTCACCCGGACGAGCGGCCCGAGGTCTACGAGCGGAACTCGCTGATCGACGACGCCCCCAAGCTCGACCGGCCGCTGCTGATCATCCACGGCCTGGCCGACGACAACGTGGTGGTGGCCCACTCGATCCGGCTCTCCAGCGCGCTGGTGGCCGCGGGCAGGCCGCACGCGCTGCTGCCGCTGCCCGGGGTCACGCACATGACGCCGCAGGAGGACGACGTGGCGGAGAACTTCATGCTGCTGCAGGTCCGCTGGCTCAAGGACGCCCTCGCCCGCTAGGCGGCGACCAGTCCGACCGGCCCGACCCGCTCGACACGCCCGACCCGGTGCCCGCGCGCCGGGTCGGGCGCGTGACCCGCGGGTAGGGTCGCCGGGGGTCGAACCAGGGGAGGGTCGCATGGCGCGGACGGCGAGGTGGGGCATCACGCTGCCGCTGACCGGGGTGCCGCTCGGCGCGCACCGCGACCTGGTGCGCGAGCTGCCCGACCTGGGCTACACCGACGTCTGGACGGCCGAGACCGCGGGCACCGACGCGTTCACCCCGCTGGCCCTGGTCAGCCAGTGGGCGCCCGCGCTGGCGCTGGGCACCGCGATCACCCCGGTCTACACCCGGGGGCCCGCGCTGCTGGCGATGAGCGCGGCCACCATCGCCGAGCTCGCCTCGGGCCGGTTCACCCTGGGGATCGGCACGTCGTCGCCGGTGATCGTCGAGGGGTGGAACGGCGTGCCGTTCACCGAGCCCTACCGGCGCACCCGCGACACCCTGCGGTTCCTGCGCCCGGCGCTGGCCGGGGAGAAGGTCACCGCGGACTACGACACGTTCTCGGTGTCGAGGTTCCGGCTCGAGCGCCCGCCCGAGGTGCCGCCGCGGGTCATGCTCGCCGCACTGCGCCCCGGGATGCTGCGGCTGGCCGCCCGGGAGGCCGACGGCGCGATCACCAACTGGCTCGCCGCCGCCGACGTGCCCACCGTGCGCGCCGAGACCGGGCCGGACCTCGAACTCGTCGCCCGGATCTTCGTCTGCCCGACCACCGACACCGCGGCGGCGCGCGGCCTGGGCAGGCTGCTGATCAGCAGTTACCTCACCGTGCCCGCCTACGCCGAGTTCCACCGGTGGCTCGGCCGCGGCGACGCGCTGGAACCGATGTGGCGGGCCTGGGCCGCGGGCGACCGGGCCGCGGCGAACGCCGCCATCCCCGACCACGTGGTCGACGAGTTGGTGGTGCACGGGTCCCCGGAGTCCTGTCGGGAGCAAGTGCGGTCCTATGTGGACGCGGGACTGACCACCCCGGTGCTGGCCGTGCTGCCCACCGGTGCCGATCCCGCCGAAGGGGTGCGCACCCTGGCGCCGGAGCGGTAGGGCAAGCAAGATCCCTAGGTGTCACCCGGTGGTGGACGGCGGTAACCCGCTATCTTGCTAAGGGTAGGCATGCCTAAGAAGGGTGTTGGATGGCTGGATCGCGCTGGGCTGTGGACTCCTGCGGGGGTACGTCGGGGATGGTCGCCGCGCCGCGCCCCCGGCCGAGGCCGACCGATCCGCGGGTCTTAGGCCCCGCGCAAGGGATTTCGACCCTCGAGGCCCGGAACCCGGCCGCGAGCGGGTGGGTGCGATGACCGCCTCCCAGGTGCCCAGGCCGGTGCCGCTGCTGTCCTCCGACGTCGCGCTCGCCGGCGCGGAGCCGGTCGGCAAGCTGGTCGCCACCGCTCTGGCGGCGATGGCCCAGGGGATCGTGACCAGGGGCGGCCCGCTCCCGGCGGGCGGACCGGACGCCGTGCGCGCCGCGATCGCCGCGATCGAGCCGCTGCCGACCCGGGGGATCGGCGCCGAGGCCGCGATCGCCGAACTGAGCGGGGTGCTCGCGGCGGGCTCGGCCGACCCGGCCGACCCGTGGTGCGCCGCCCACCTGCACTGCCCGCCGCTGGCCGTCTCGGCCGCCGCCGACCTGGTGGCCAGCGTGCTCAACCCGTCGATGGACTCGTGGGACCAGGCGCCCGCCGCGAGCGCGCTGGAGGGCGCGTTCACCGCGCGGCTGGCCCGGCTGTGCTACCCGCGCGCCACCGCGCCGGACGCGCTGATCACCAGTGGTGGCACGGAGTCCAACCTCACCGCCCTGCTGCTCGCCAGGGAGGCGCTGGGGCCGGACGTGGTCGCGGTCTGCGGTCGCAACTCCCACCACAGCATCGCCCGCGCGGGGTGGCTGCTGGGCCTGCCGGAGCCGGTGCCGGTGGCCACCGTGGCCGACCGGATCGACCCCGCCGCGCTGGCCGAGGTGCTGCGCGGGCTGCGCCGCCCGGCTGTGGTCGTCGCCACCGCGGGCACCACGAACACCGGCGCGATCGACCCGCTGGGCGCGGTGGCCGACCTGGCCGCCGAGTCCGGCTCCTGGCTGCACGTCGACGCGGCCTACGGCGGCGCGCTGCTGTTCAGCGACCAGCGGCGCGCGCTGCTCGACGGCCTGGACCGGGCCGACACCATCGCCCTCGACCTGCACAAGCTCGGGTGGCAGCCGATCGCGGCGGGCGTGCTGGCCTGCCGCGAGGCGTCCACTGTGGACAACTTGGCCACCCGCGCGGACTACCTCAACGCCGACGACGACACCGAGGCCGGGCTGCCCGACCTGCTCGGCCGCTCGCTGCGCACCTCCCGCAGGCCCGACGCGTTCAAGATGGCGGTCACCGCCCGCGCGCTCGGTGTGCGGGGGATCGGCGAGCTGGTCGACCGGTGCTGCGAGACGGCCATGCAGGTCGCCCGGGCGGTCGACGGGCATCCCCGCCTGCGCCTGTGGGCGCACCCGACGCTGTCCACGGTCCTGTTGCGCCCCTCGATCGCCGACGAGGTGGGCGGTGCCGAGGGCGACGCGCTGGTGGCCGCGGTGCGCCGCGGCCTGCTCGACGAGGGCACCGCCGTGCTGGGCCGCGCCACGCTGGCGCCGGTCGACGGCGGCGGCGACCGGCTCTGGCTCAAGCTCACCCTGCTGCACCCGCACGCCACCCTGGCCGACTACCTGCCCCTGCTCGACCTCGTCGCGGACCGGGCGGCGCGGTGCTGCTAGACCTCGTCGGGATCGGCATCGGCCCGTTCAACCTGTCGCTGGCGGCGCTCGCCGCGCGGGTGGACGGGCTCGCCGCCCGGTTCCTGGAGCGCGAGCCTGAGTTCCGCTGGCACCCCGGCCTGCTGATCGAGGGCACCACGCTGCAGGTGCCGTTCCTGGCCGACCTGGTCACCCTGGTCGACCCCACGCACCCGCTGTCCTTCCTGGCCTACCTGCGCGACCGCGGCAGGCTCTTCCCGTTCTACTTCGCCGAGCGGTTCCACATCCCGCGCGCCGAGTACGACGACTACTGCCGTTGGGCCGCGCGGCAACTCCCCTCGTGTGTCTTCGACCAAGAGGTGCATGAGGTGCAGTGGTCAGCGGAGGACAACGCGTTTGCGGTAAGAAGCGGGACGGACACACTCTTAGCCCGCAACGTCGTCTTAGGCGTCGGCACCGAGCCGATCGTCCCGGAGCCCTTAGCCGGGTTCGCCTATCACTCAGCTGACTACCTGTCCGTGCGCGACAGGCTCGTCGACCTAGACGATGTAACCGTGGTGGGCTCCGGCCAATCCGGTGCGGAGGTCTTCCTGGACCTCTTGCGCCGGAGAGGGCGAGGACTCCGTTGGATCACCCGAACCCCCGCCTTCGCCCCCATGGAGTATTCGCGGCTCGGTCTTGAGCAGTTCACCCCGGACTACGCGCGCTACTTCCACGGCCTGCCCGAGCCGGTCCGCGACCGGTTGGTCCCCACCCAGTGGCAGCTCTACAAGGGCATCAGCGCCGAGACCATCGCCGAGATCCACGACGAGCTCTACCGGCTCACCATCGGCGGGCAGTGGCCAGAGGTCACCCTCGCCCCCGGCGTCGCCGTGGTCGGCGCCCGGGCCGACGGTGACCGTGTCGAGCTGACCGTGCGGCACGAGCAGCAGCAGGCCACCGCCACCGTGCGCACGAGCGCGGTCGTCTGCGCCACCGGTTACGCCGAGCGCGACCTGGAAGCGCTGGTCGGCCCGCTCGCCGGGCCGCGCGACGACGCCGGGCGGATCACCGTCGACGCGGACTTCCGGGTCGGGCTGCGGCCGGGGATCACCGGGTCGGTGTTCGTGCAGAACGCCGAGCGGCACACCCACGGGGTGGGCGCGCCGGACCTGGGGTTGGCCGCGTGGCGCGCGGCGACCATCCTCAACGCGGTGTGCGGGCGCGCGGTCCACCCACTGCCCGACCGCACCGCGTACACGACGTTCGGGTTGGCACGAGAGCGATGGAGGACCACGTGACGGCCGCATGGCGGGACGCGGGTGCGCTGGTAGTGCACAAGATGCTGGGTGAACTGAGCTACGAGGGACTGCTGCGGCCGACCGCCGAGGGCCCGGACGGGTGGCGGCTGGAGCTGGTCGGCGGCGCCGTCTACCGGTTCGCGGCGCGCCGGGGCGCGTTCGAGTCCTGGTCCGTGCGCCCGGGCAGCGCCACCCGCGACGGCGCCCCCGCCGACGACCCGCGCGAGCTGGTGGTCGACGCGCGCACCGAGCTGGGCCTGACCGGGCTGCGGCTGGCCGACGTGCTCGCCGAGCTCACCGCGACGGTGGCCAACGAGGCGGCCCGGCTGGCGCGCGCGCCGAGTGCCGCCGAGCTGTCCACAATGGACTACGACGAGGCCGACGGGCACCTCACCGGGCACCCCAGGCTGGTCCTGAACAAGGGCCGGGTCGGCTTCTCCGCCCACGACCGGGCCCGCTACGCCCCGGAGGCCGGTGCCGGGTTCGCGCTGCCCTGGCTGGCTGTGCACCGCGACCACGCGTCCTTCCGCTGCGTCGGGGCGCTCTCCGAGGAGCGGCTGCTCACCGCCGAGCTGGGCGCGGCCAAGCTGGCGGCGTTCCGGGCCAAGCTCGACGACCCGGGGCAGTACGTGCTGGTGCCGGTGCACCCCTGGCAGCTCGACGAGGTCGTCGGCACGCTCTACGCCAAGGAGCTGGCGACCGGCGCGGTGGTGCACGTCGGCGAGAGCGCCGACCGGTACCGTCCACACCAGACGGTCCGGACGCTGGCCAACGCCTCGCACCCCACCCGCTACGACGTCAAGACCGCCGTCTCGGTGCGCAACACGCTCGTCTACCGCGGTCTGGCCTCGGCCGCCACCCTCGCCGCGCCCGAGGTGACCACCTGGCTGCGCGCGGTCCACGACGGCGACGAGCTGCTGCGCGACACCTACCGGTTCGACCTGCTCGGCGAGATCGCCAGCGTCTCGGTGAAGCACCCGCTCTTCGGCGCCGTCGAGGAGCTGCCCTACCGGTTCCACGAGACGCTCGGCGCGTTGTGGCGCGAGCCGATCCGCACCCGGTTGGCCGATGGCGAGCGCGCGATCTCCTTCGCCGCCCTGACCTACCGCGGTCCGGACGGCGGCTCGGTGGCCGCGCACCTGGTCGCCGAGTCGGGGATGGCCGTCGAGGACTGGCTGCGCAGGCTGCTCGACATCCTGCTCACCCCGCTGCTGCACTGGCTGCTTGAGCACGGCGTCGGGTTCTGCCCGCACGGCCAGAACCTGATCCTGGTCACCGACGGGCGCGGTGCGCCCAAGCACGTGGCGATCAAGGACTTCGCCCAGGGTGTCGACCTGCTCGACGAGCCGCTGCCGGGCTACGACCTGCTCGGCCCGGCGGCGCGCGCGGACATGCTGCGCTGGCCCGCGCACCTGCTGGCGCAGTCGCTGTTCAGCTCGGTGTTCGCCGGTCAGCTGCGGTTCCTCGCCGAGGTCCTGGACGAGGAGCTCGGCTACCCTAGACCGCGGCTGTGGGCGCTGGTGCGGGAGATCGTGGGCGCCTACCGGGACGCCCACCCCGACACCGCGGCCCGGTTCGACGCGTGCGGGCTGTTCGACCCTGAGGTCGAGCGGGTCTGCCTCAACCGCGAACACCTTGCCGGGCAAGGGTTCGACAAGGTCGACCGGGACGACGAGTTCGACGTCCGCTTCGGCCGCGCGCGCAACCCGTTGGCGGCGCCGGACCCGGATGGTGCCTGGTGACCGGAATCGAATACGGCCGCCCGGTCGGGCCGCGCACCCTGGCCGCCCGCGCCCAGGCCGCGTCCGCGCTGTCCGGCGCGTTGCGCGGCGCGGTCGCCAACGGCACCGTGCGACGGGTGGTGTGCCTGGTGCCCGACCCGCACGCCCGGTTCGCCGCGGTCGAACTGGGCGCGGCGTTCTTCGTGGACACGGTGATGACCGCCGGCTACGGCCTGTGCGCGTACGTCTTCGGCTGGAACCCCGAGCGCGTCGCGGTGAACGCCCCGGCCGTCGACCAGTTCCTCGGCGGTTACGGCGACCTGCGGGTCCGCCCCGACCTGGCGACGCTGGCGCCCGCGGGCCCGGACACCTGGCACGTGGTGTGCGACGTGGAGTGGCCCGACGGCAGGCCGGTGCCGGAGGCGCCGCGCACGACGCTGCGGGACCAGCTGGTGGCCGCCGAGCGGGCCGGGCTGATCCCGTCGGTCGGCATCGAGCACGAGGTCACCTTCACCGCCCCGGACGGCACGCCGCTGACCTCGACCGGACTGGACTACGCGGTCGGCGGCCTGTCGCCGATGTCCGGCCTGCTGTCCGGCGTGAACGCCGCGGTCGACGCGCTCGGCCTGGGCGTGGAGTCGGCCCGGGGCGAGTGCCACCGGGGCCAGTACGAGATCGTGCTGCGCCACCGCGACGCCCTCGCCGCCTGCGACGACGCGATGCTGCACCAGGTCGCGATCCGCCGTGCGGCAGCGGAAAAGGGCGTCCGGGCGGGCTACCTGGCGGCGGAGTCAACGGGCGCGGGGAGTTCGTGCCACGTGCACCTGTCCCTGTCCGATCCCGCCGGCGCGTCGTTGGTCGCCGGTGACCGCCCGAATCAAGTGTCCACTGTGTTCGGTCACTTCCTGGCGGGCGTCCTGCGCGCCGCACCGGACCTGACCGCGATCTGGGCACCGACGTGGAACTCCTACGTCCGCTTGCGCACGGCCCCGTTCTCCCCGCGCACACTGCGCTGGGCCACCGACGACCGCACCGCGGCGGTCCGGCTGGCGGGCCACGGCCAGTCGCTGCGGATGGAGGCCCGGTTCGCCGGCGCGGACGCCCAGCCGCACCTGGTGGTCGCCGCGCTGATCGCCGCCGGACTGTCCGGAGTGGACGAACGACTGGCCCTGCCCGCGGCGAACAAGCTGGTGGGCGAGCTGGCCAGGACCCCGTGGGAGGCGTTGCAGCGCTTGGTCTCCTCGAAGCTGGCGGTGGCCCTGCTCGGCCAGCCGGTGGTCGACCACCGCGCCGCCATGCTCGGCGAGGAGCTCGACGCCGGGCTGGAGGCGGTCAACCCCTGGCACCGCGACCGGGGCGACCTGCGGTCCTGAGTCATCCTGTGGCGGTGCGGCAGATACCCACTACACGACCTAAGCGGGTGTAACACCCATCGCGGGTACCACGACACCTATTCTGCAACATCGTTGAGTGTTGGAGTGGTCAGATGTCGATGTTCCGCTGATTCCGGCTCGAACTCCACAGCGACGCCGCCATGGCGCTGCAGGCACTCGCACGTCCGTCTGGATCGCGTGTCGAAGGTGGTACCACTATGCAGACGCTTCGCGAACTCGCCGATACGAGCGTGCCATCCGCGAAGATTTACGGAAAAGTTGACGCGTCAGTTTCTGCACTTGACCTGTCGCCGTGCCCCCCGGTTGGATATGTGTGGCCCAATCTTCGCGATTGGCAACCTGGACAGGGCGCCCGCGTCTTGCTCGTCGAAGCCGCAGGCGCGGTCGGCAAATCTGCGGCTGCGCTCGCGCTGGCCTCACACTTGTCTTGGCCCTTGGTCAACTCCGCCCGCGCCCAGGTCGGCTCCTACTCGCTTTCCGGTCTCATCTACGATGCGCTAGGACTGGAATCGACCTTCCTGCAGGATCTGATCGCCGGTCGAACTGGCATCGTGATTGATGCACTGGACGAAGCTCATCTAAAGGCCGGAACGACGAACTTCGAGGCATTCGTCGAAAATATTCAGAAGATGTCACCGGGGGGCGACCGCGACCGGCCGAACATTATTCTCTTCTCCCGCCCGGACACCGCGGACCTGGTCAAGCTCATCTTTGAGGAAGGAGGTCAACCTCTGAGCCTCTGCGGTATCGACTTCCTTTCATATGCGCAAGCCTCACCTTTTGTTCGTGCGCACATGGAACGGCAGGCATCGGCACTCCCGAATCGGAAGGAATACAAAGTCGCGCTTGCCTTCGCGGAAGCATCCGAAAAGCTCCTCCGTCTTCGCATGCACGAAGTGGCTAATGCCCTTCTCAATGACTCGAATGTTGATGTCGAGAAGAACTGGCCGCAAATTCGATCTTTTCTGGGTTATGCGCCGGTTTTGACGGTACTTGCGGAGTATATCGCCGTGCCGAACCCACACGCTGATCACGAGCGGGTGGAATTGGCAGGTGTGGGGCATTCGCGGGAAATCCTGCTCGAGATCGTCGACCGAATCCTGAAAAGGGAGCAAGGAAAATTTCGCGACCAAGTTGTCGCGAAACTCATCGCGCACGTTCCCGCAGAGGAGGACTGGCGCTTGCGTGAGTTGGCCTACAGCCCCACTGAGCAGGCAATCCGCTTGATCAGCAAACACCTTGACGTGGACATATCCGTGCACCCACCTGCTTCCTTGCCGAATGCAATTCGTAGCGAGTACGAGCGGCATGCATCTCAATTCATGGCGGATCACCCATTTCTTGCTGGTACGAATGCCGTCAATGGCGTGTTCGCGGACTTCGTCCGGGCAAAGGCGGCGGTCGACCAAGACTGCCGAGTGTCCTTCGAGTCGGACCCCAGCAAGAAGGTGAGCGCTCCAGGATCATTCTTCTACCAGTTCGTTCACGAGTTTGCAAGGCATGACGATTCCAGGCGACCCCAAGTCCAAGAGTACCTCGTGCCGATGTTGCTGGCGTCGCACTCGCAGTCTGTGATGGGCACGGGGGACTGCAATTTTACGTACGGACAGTCAGGTGAAGACGCCTTCCTGTCGTTGGTAGATGGTATCTCTTCGGTGGTCAGCCAGAGCTCGGTCACGTTTGAGATCGTCGAATTGTCGGGACTGTTGCCGATTCATGACACGCTATCGCGCGGAATAGTATACACCGATTCGGGAATTCACATCAAAGGAAAAGACAAGTTTCTGCTCGGCCCGTGCGTGACCATGTACTGTCACGAACTAGTGGTTGATGTGGAGGGCATCTCTGTGGACGGGTCCACCCGTCCACAGGGAGACAACCTCATATTTGCCGATGAAATTGTTGTGACAAACAACGTGACGATTGATGCCCGGAAGCCGCAGGCGCTCCGCATATTTGGCGATCACAACTGGCCGACGTTGCTTGCTTATGTCGAGAAGATGCCGTCTGTCAAGGATGTGATCGGGTATCCGAACTACATGGATCTTCGGGCCATCTTGAAGTACTTTCGCCAAGGGGTTGGTGATTGGCCCAGTGTATTCAATGAGAAGCTCGACCAGCAGGTCATCAAATCCAACGCGCGGCGGATAAAGTATCGAAGCAAGTTGTTGGGTATGGGGGTCTTGCTAACCGAGAACCATCACTACTACCTGCGGACAGACAGGCTCGCAGAGCACGGGCTGAGTCTGGCCAAGGTCCTTGACGGTCAGATCGAGGGCCCGGTGCGCAGATTTCTATCCTTGCTTGAGCAGGAGAACAGTTCTTGAGCGGTGGGCCTGCGGTCCTGCGCGGCCCAGGTCAGGGACGTGGGCTCAGGGTGTGGGTTCCACGGTGGCGAGGCTGCTGGTCTCGTCGCGCACGTAGCCCAGCGCCTGCCGGATCGACACCAGCAGCTCCCCGCACGCCGCCGCCATCGGCGTGTTGGTCTCGCCGCAGCGGAACTGGTCGCCGCGGAACTCGGTGACCAGGCCGCGCAGCGAGTCGACCTCGCGGCCGAACTCGGCGTCGCCCTTGCCCAGGGCGGTCAGCGGGCCGTCGAGGTCGTGCAGGCGTCGCACGTAGTCCTTGCAGGTCCACGGATCCGCGATCGGCTCGGCCGGGCTGCCGCTGTCGATCGCCCGGGTGGCACAGGGTTGCTTGAGGAGGTCGTCGAGCGTGGTGAGCGTGTCCTGCGGGTTCGGTGGTGCGGCCGGGGCTGGGGTGTCGGTCGAGCACCCCGCGACGAGCACGGCGGCCAACCCGGCGAGCACGATCCTGCGCATGCCGCGGACCTTATCGGACCTCAGAAGGTGAGCGCCGGGTCGGTCGCCAGCGCGGTCAGCTGCGCGTCGGTGAGCGGCACGCTCGGCTGGTAGACGGGTTCGGCCACAGGCACGGGCGGTTGGTCGGGGCGCTGGTCGGGCTGGACGAACGGGTCCCAGTTGTGGGCGTAGGCGGTGACGACGGTGCCGTCCTGGCGGAAGTGGGTGACCGCGACGATCTTGTGCAGGCCGTTCGCCTCGGTCCAGCGCTCGGTGGTCAGCTCGCCGCTCGCCGCCGCGGACCGGGTGCACTGGCCGAGGCTGTTGGCGCACACCCACTCCGGGCCGGGGAGACCGACCGCGGGCCTGCCGATGGTGAACGACAGGCCGTAGTGCGCGCCGTCGAGGGTGAAGCCGAGGAACCCCAGGTAGCGCTTGGCCCGCGTGGTCAGCCGGTCCGAGCCCTCGGCCACGAACCAGCTCGGGGTCACGGTGCCCGCCAGGGGCACCACCTCGCCCACGCGGTGGCCGATCGCGCTGCTCCAGCCCCGGGCGAGCCGCTCGACCTCGGCGTAGTCGGTGGTGGCGGGGTGCGCGCCCGCCGGGAGCCACTCCTGCCCGGGTGCGGGCTTGGGCCGCGGCCTGCTCTCCGGCGGGGCGTCGGGGGAGATGTAGTACTCCTCCTCGGTCGGCGGCTCCGCCAGGGTGTGGTCGGCCCGCACGACCAGAGGCAACCCGAACACGAGCGCGCCGACCAGCAGCACGGCCGCGCCCGCTGCCACGGCGATCCGGCGGAGTTCGCTCTTGGCGCCCATGCAGGGGAATTCGCCGCACGGGGCCGGGTGTTACGCGTCCGATCGTGTCGTGTCCACTGTGGACTTCTCGCGGAAGACGATCCAGCGCATGGCGCAGTACATGTACACGCCCTCGCAGGCCCCGGCCAGCACCCGGGCGAGGTGGTAGTCGACGCCGAGGGCGGCCAAGCCGCTCCCGACGCCGAGGATCCAGGCGAGGTAGTTGACCGCCACGACCACCACGTAACGGCCCACCTGCGGGCCGACGTCGGCGTGCGAGCGGAAGTTGAACGCCCGGTTGAGCACGAAGCTGAGCCCGAACGCGCAGACGTACCCGATCGTGATGCTCACCGGCAGCGGCCAGCCCAGGCCGCCGTGCATCAGCGTGAGCAGCGCCAGGTCGACGGCGAAGGTGAACCCGTTGATCACCGCGAACCCCAGCAGGCTCGCGGGCACGATCCTGGACAACCCGAACGGCAACCGCCGCGCCACGGCGGCCATCGCCACCGCGAACCGCTCCCCGCGATCGACCCGCCGCCGCGCGCGGGCCGCACCCCTGACCGACATGCCCCCAGTCTGGCAATCCCAGGTGGACAGCCGCCAACGCGCGGGCAAACGCCTCACCCCAGCTCGCGCGCGTGCAGCAGCGACCGCACGCCCAAGTCCCGCCGCACGTCGTGCCGCTCCAACGAGTCGACCACGACCGCCATGCCCAGCCAGGTGGCACCGGCGCGCGCGACGATGGCCTGGGCGGCGAGCGCCTGGCTGCCGGTGTCGACCCAGTCGTCGACCAGCAGGACCCGGTCGGCGGGGGAGAGCCGGGAGCGGCGGACACCGAGGGTGAGGTGGCGGTCGAGGTAGTCCGGCGGAGTGGTCGCCACCAGCCAGGCATCGCTGTCACCGAGCTGCTCCGGCTCCTTGCGCACCTCGACGAACCCCACCCCGAGGGCAGCGGCGGTTAGCGCGCCGAGCAGCATGCCGCGCGATTGCAGGCCGAGCACGACCGTCGGACGGGGGACCGGGAAGGAGAAGAGGTCACCCAGCGCGGGACCGAGCGCGGCCAGCAGGGCCGGATCGCGCCACCAGCCGGTGACATCGGCCCACCCGGTGTCGTCGGTGCGGTCACCGAGCCATTGGAACGCCTGCCGCAGCTGATCGCGCACAGGATTGAGTCTGCCCTGGTGGGGA
Organism: Actinokineospora sp. NBRC 105648; assembly: GCF_030269645.1. Lineage (GTDB taxonomy): Bacteria > Actinomycetota > Actinomycetes > Mycobacteriales > Pseudonocardiaceae > Actinokineospora. The sequence goes on from NZ_BSTR01000011.1 coordinate 51,006, forward strand.
AGCGCCACCCCCGCCAACCTCCTGGTACCGCCAACCTCGCTGGTACCGCAGCTGAACCCCGCCCCCACCCCGCCAACCGCAGCGGATAGGCCGACCCCGCTGGTTCATGACAAGATCCCGACCCCGCTGGTCCGCAGCGGATAGGCCGCCCCCCACCAGACCGCAGCGGCAGGCCGACCCCGCTGGTACCGCCGGCCCCGCTACGGATGCTCGATCTAGTGGACTCGCTTCGTGTGGGGGGAGAGCACCGCTAAACTTGCCGTGTGGTGGGGATGCCCTTCACCCGCCCTTTTTTCACCACCGCGGTGCTCTAGGGGCCCCACACGAAGCGAGTTCACTAGATCGAGCCCCCGTCGTTAACTCGGGCAACCCAGAGCCGCAAAACCCACCAGACCGAGCCCACCCTCGCGACCCAAGCAACGAAGACGGCAACACCAAGACGAGCCACCCCAAAGCAGCCACCCAAAAGAGCTCACGATCCGCCGCCATGGCACCCGGAAGGATCACCGCAGACACCGGGCGGGTCTCGATCGGGTCATGCCGGTCTTGTTGATCACACGGCCGCGCCCAGGCGAGGACAATCGCGGGTATGGGTGACCGGGGGAACTTCTTCGACGGCGACGTCGCGGGCGCGGTCGTGCAAGCGCACATGATCAACACCGTGGTCCTGCCCGCGCAGCAAGGGCTGCCAGCAGACGACGTCGTCGCGCGGCGCTACCGAGAGGTGGCGGCGCGCGCGCTCGACCGGTTCGAGTTCTTCGGCGTCGACCCGCGCGGCATCGTGCGCAGGCACCGGTTCGACGCGGGCTACGTCCCGATGACGCTCACCCGCCGCGGTCCTGGCGACGGCGCGACGGTGGGCGCGGGCGCTGTCGCCGACCACGCGTTGGCCGACCACCGGTATGCCCTGGTGCGTGGCGTCGCCGGTTCGGGCAAGAGCACGCTCTTGCGCTGGTTGGGGGTGAAAGCCGCTCTTGCCGCGGACGGCACGGTGCCGTTCGTGGTCGAGCTCGCCCACGGTGGCCCACCCGACCTCACCCGCCAGGTGGGGCAGGCGATCCGCGAGGTGCTGCCCGAGGGCTGGGCCGCCCGGACCTTCCACCAGGGTCGGGTCCTGCTGCTGCTCGACGGCCTCGACGAAGTTCACCCGGATGAGCGATCCCGGGTGGAGGACTGGGTCGAGAGCCTGCTGGAGACCTACCCCGCGACCCGCTGCGTGGTCACCACCCGGCCCTCCGGCCGGGCCGAGCAGTGGTGGGTCGACCGCGGCTTCCAGCGGTTCGACCTGCTGCCGATGAGCAGGCACAACATCGAGCAGTACGTCACCGGCTGGCACGCGGCCGCCGAGTCCGACCAGCCGGACACCGAGGCGGGCCGAGAGGACCGCGAGCGGCTGCGGGTGTGCGGCCGCGCGTTGCTCACCACCTTGTCCAACCGGCCCACGCTGCGCGGCATGAGCGCGAACCCGTTGCTGTGCGGCCTGCTGTGCGCGTTGCACCTCGTGCGCGGGGAGCACCTGCCGGAGAAGCGAAAGCAGGTCTACGACGCGGCCCTCGAGTTGTTGCTGGTCCGCTGGCGGCACATGCGCCGCAGGCAGCGCGGCGACGACACCGCCGAGCCCGCGGTCGAGCCGCCGCTGGGCGACGAGGAACTGCTCAAGCTGTTGCAGCGACTCGCGTACTGGCTGGTCGGCAACCGACAACCGGTCTTCAGCCCGGAGGTCGCGGTCCGCCGCGTCGAATCCGGCATGTACGGCCTGCGCGGCGGCGGTGATCCGGCGCGGGTCTGGCACTACCTCGCCCACCACAGCGGCCTGCTGCGCGAGCTGCCCGACGGTTCGCTGGAGTTCGTGCACCGCACGTTCCTCGACCACCTCGCCGCCAAGGAGGTGGTCGAGGAGGAGAACATCACCATGCTGCTGGAGCGCGCCGAAGAGCCGCACTGGCACGACGTGGTGGTCATGGCGGGCGCGCACGCCCGCCCGGTCGAGCGCACCCGGATCCTCAGCGGCCTGATCGAACGCGGCCGCGGCCGCCCCGACCACCGCGACGCGCTGTTCCTGCTGGCCGCGGCCATCCTGGAGCAGACCACGGTGCTGCCCAGGCAGGAGGCGGGCGCGCCGGACGTCCGGGCACTGGTCGAGCACGCGATGGCCGACCTGATCCCACCCCGCACCACCGCGGCCGCCGACCAGCTCGCCGCCGCGGGCCCGTTCGTCCTGGACCTGCTCCCCGGCCCGTGCGGGCTCGACGACCGCGAGGCCGCACTGGTCGTGCGCGCCGCCGCCCGGATCGCCGCGCAGTGGAACCCGCCGGGGGTGCTGGAGAAGATCCTGCAGTTCACCGCGCGCCCCACCAGCCGGATCCTCAACGAACTGCTGGAGGTCTGGGGCAGGCTCGGCGACTACGAGGGTTACGCCCGCGACGTCCTGAGCGAGATCGACTTCCGCCGGTTCAGGGTCGGCCTCCCGAACGGCAGGCGGATCGAGCACATCGGCCACCTGCGCACGATCACCATGCTGGCACTGCGCGAGAACGCCGCACTGCACCCGATCGCCGACCTGCCCCACCTGCGAAACCTGACCCTGCGCGACAACCAGCGCACAGTGCTGGCACCACTGCGCACCGCCCCGTCGTTGCGCGTGTTGGTCCTGGACCGGTGCTCGGCCTTCCTCGGCAACGCGCCGGTCGACCTGGCGGTGCTGCCAGACCTGCGCAGACTCGTGGTCTCGGGCCTGCGCACCAAGGTCGACCTGTCGGGCCTGGCAGGCAAGACCCTGCACAGCCTCCGGCTCACCGCGGGCCCGCTGGACAACCAGTCGCTGCCCGCAGGCCTGCACGTCCGCCACCTCACCATCGCCGCAGGCGCCCGCCGAGTCAACTTCGAGTCAGTGCTCGGCGTACGGACGCTGATCCTGGACTGGCCACCCGACGCCGAAGATCTGAACCGCATCACCGCCCTACCCGACCTGCGCAGATTGGTGGCACCTGCGGGAGAGCTCCCACTGCCGGAACTCCCGGGCATCGAGGTGCTGCAGCTGCGGATCCGGGTATGACCATCGACGGCAGCCCAGTCGACCTGTACCGACTCTTGCCTGCGGCAGGAGAAGCCGAGATCGTCCACACGGCCATCCGGGCAGGGACGAACGTCCTCGACCTGGGCAGCGGCACGGGCCGCATCGCACGTAGACTGGTCGAGCTGGGACACCCGGTACTGGCGGTAGACGCTTCACCGGACATGCTCGCCGAGACAGGTGTCCCGACTGTGTGCGCCCGCATCGAGGATCTGCGGCTCACCAGGCGGTTCGGGGGAGTCCTGCTGGCCAGCCACCTGATCAACACACCCGACCCTAAAGGCCTACTGGCAACGGTCAGACACCACTTGGCCGATGACGGGCACGCCGTCATCCAGTGGCATCCGCCTAATTGGTTCGACACAGTGGAGAATGGACCTGCTGGGCACGTCGGTCCGGTGAAAATAGCGATGGCAGATATACGGAGAGAGAATGACCGGCTCAGCGCGGTTGTGCACTACCGGGCGGGAAACGAGCACTGGGAACAGCCGTTCACGGCAGTCCGATTATCCGAACAAGACCTGACAAAGACGCTGGCGCACGCAGGATTGACCTTCCAGAACTGGCTCACCAGCGATCAAACCTGGTTCACGGCCACACCCCACTGATTCCCACCCCCCACCCGCCTTCGAACCTCAGCAGAACAGAACCACCACCCACCCCGGCTCACCTCATCCGCCCACCCATAGCAGACAAACCGAGCCCGCTGGTACCAAGGACCTACCCAGACTCGCCCGCCACCACTCACCCATCCGCAGCGGATAGGCCGCCCCCGCTGGTACCAAGGACCTACCCCAGACTCGCCCGCCACCACCCACCCATCCGCAGCGGATAGGCCGCCCCCGCTGGTACCGCCGGCCCCGCTACGGATGCTCGATCTAGTGGACTCGCTTCGTGTGGGGGGAGAGTGCCGCTAAACTTGCCGTGGGTGGGGATGCCCTTACCTGCCCTTTTCTCTCCACCGCGGTGCTCTAGGGGCCCCGCACGAAGCGAGTTCACTAGATCGAGCCCCCTATCTTTCCTCGGGCAGCCCCAGCGATGAGCCACCATCCAGGTCGACCGTAGGTCGGTGTGCGGCACACCGTCCGAGCTGCCCAAGTAAGAGCGGGGCTCGATTGGCTGGACTGCCTTCGCGTGGGGCCCCTAGGCGACCGCGTGGGGACAAAGCGTGGGGAGAAGGGCATCCCCACCACTGAGGCAAGTTTAGCGGTCGCCTCCCCCCACACGAAGGCAGTCCACCCAATCGAGCACAAAAGTAACGGGTGTTGCGTACCAGCGAGGTCGGCATTTAGAGATTTAGGGAAAGGGATTGAAAAAGAAATAGGGTGGTGTTTGCTTCTGGGCTGGGCTGGGCTGGGCTGGGCTGGGCTGGGCTGGGCTGGGCTGGGCTGGGGGTGATGGGTGGCTGGGCCGCTGGTTGGTGTGCACCGTGATGGCGGGAGGCGGGAGGCGGGAGGCGGGAGGCGGGAGGCGGGAGGCGGGAGGCGGAGCGGGGGCGAGAGGTGAGTGGTGGGCGGCTGTGGGGAGTGGTGTCGGTGTGGCTGGTGGTGTGCAGGCACGGCCTGACCTGCAGGTCAGCACCTCGCCGCCACCCAGGCCAAAAACAATCAAGCACGAATGCTTGAAAACGGCCGGCCCGCGTGCGACCGTGGGGAGGTGATCGACCTAGGCGGGCTGCTCGCTGACTTGCGGGCTGAGGGTGACCAGTTGGACTCGTGGGTCGCTGACCTGGGTGCCGACCAGTGGCGTGCGCCGACGCCCGCTGCCGGTTGGAGTGTTGCGCATCAGGTGGCGCATCTGGCCTGGACTGATGAGCGGGCACTGCTTTCCGCCACTGATCCGGACGGGTTCATCGCCGAGACCACTCAGGCGCTGGCCGGTGGTGACCCACAACAGTTCGTCGATAAGGGCGCGGCGGATGGTGCCCAACTGCCGCCTGACGAGTTGCTCGCGCGGTGGCGTGAGTTGCGGGTCGGTCTGGCTGGGGCGCTCGCGGGAGTGCCCGCTGGGGCGAAGTTGCTCTGGTACGGGCCGCCGATGAGTCCGGCCTCGATGGCTACCGCGCGGATCATGGAGACTTGGGCGCACGCGGGTGATGTCGCGGATGCGTTGGGGATCAAGCGAGAACCGACCGAGCGTATCCGCCATGTTGCGCATCTTGGTGTTCGCACTCGGGACTTCGCGTATCTGGTGCGCGCCAAGGCAGTGCCTACCGAGCAGTTCCGGGTCGAGTTGGTTGGGCCGGGTGGCGGTGTGTGGGTGTGGGGACCCGAGGATGCCGCGCAGCGGGTCAGCGGGAGTGCCTGGGACTTCTGCCGGCTGGTGACCCAGCGGGTGCACCGCGATGACACCGATCTGGTGGCCGTGGGCGCGGATGCGGACGAGTGGCTGGGGATCGCGCAGGCGTTCGCCGGGCCGCCGGGGGAAGGGCGCGCGAAGGCATGATCCGGATCGGCAATGCTTCCGGCTTCTACGGTGACCGGTTGTCGGCCGTGCACGAGATGCTCGTCGGTGGCGAGTTGGACGTCCTGACCGGTGACTACCTGGCTGAGTTGACCATGCTCATCCTCGGTCGTCAGCGGCTCAAGGATCCCGCCGGTGGCTACGCCAAGACGTTCCTGCGGCAGCTCGACGAGTCGCTGGCCATTGCTGCCGAGCGGCGGGTCAAGATCGTCACCAATGCCGGTGGGCTCAATCCGGCGGGGCTTGCGGAGGCGGTTCGGGCGTTGGCCGCTGATCGGGGGATCCCGGTCAAGGTGGCCCATGTGGAGGGTGATGACTTGCTCCCGCGCGCAGCGGAGTTGGGTCTGGACGGCGCCTTGACGGCCAATGCTTACCTTGGTGCGTGGGGGATCGCGGCCTGTCTGGATGCGGGAGCGGATGTCGTGGTGACCGGTCGGGTCACCGACGCGTCGCTGGTGGTGGGTCCTGCGGCGGCGCACTTCGGTTGGGGTGTAAGCGATTTCGACGCCCTGGCCGGCGCTACGGTGGCTGGGCACGTGATTGAGTGCGGCACCCAGGCGACCGGGGGCAACTACTCCTTCTTCACCGAGATCGTCGATCTGGACCACGCCGGGTTCCCCATCGCCGAGGTGTTCGCCGACGGCTCGTCGGTGATCACCAAGCACCCCGGTACCGGTGGTGCGGTGACGCGGGAAACCGTTACCGCGCAAATGCTCTACGAGATCCAAGGTCCGGACTACCTCGGGCCGGACGTCACGACCCGGTTCGACTCGGTCGTGCTGGCTGACGACGGGCCTGATCGGGTGCGGATCAGTGGTGTGCGCGGTGGACCGCCGCCGGAGACCGTGAAGGTGTGCGTGAACACGCTCGCCGGGTTCCGCAACAGTGCCACATTTGTCCTCTGTGGACTTGAGGTGGAAGCGAAAGCGGATCTGGTCAAGCGGCAACTGGAGTCGGCAGTCGGCGCCGATGGTCTGACCTGGACACTCGCACGCACCGACCACGTCGACGCCGACACCGAGGAAGCCGCGAGCGCGCTGTTGCATGCGACGATCAAGACCCCGGATCCGGCTCGGGCCAAGGCGTTCTCGCGGGCGACCGTGGAACTCGCGCTCGCCAGCTATCCTGGCTTCACGCTGACCGCGCCACCTGCCGACGGCTCGCCGGTCGGTGTCTACCGGCCGGAGTACGTCCCGCGGGCCGCCGTTGAACACGTGGCGGTGCTCCCGGACGGATCGAGGCGCGGCATTCCCTGGTCCGACGGTGTTCCTGTGCCCAAGCGGTTCGTCGAGGCTACGTCACCGGGCGAGTTCGGGGTGGGTCGGCGGGTTCCGCTGGGCACCGTGCTCGGCGCGCGGTCGGGGGACAAGGGCGGCGACGCGAATCTGGGTGTGTGGGTGCGTCGGCCCGAGGCTTTCCCCTGGCTGCTGGGTTTCCTGACCGTCGACCGGGTGCGCGAGCTGCTGCCGGAGACCGCCGACCTGGACATCGAGCGGCACCCGTTCCCGAACCTGGGCGCGGTCAACTTCGTCGTGCGCGGCCTGCTCGGCCAGGGCGTGGCCGCCGCGACCCGTTTCGACCCGCAGGCCAAGGCGCTCGGTGAGTGGCTGCGCGCGCGGTACGCCGAGGTCCCGGAGGAGTTCTTGTGAACCCGTTCGACACACCCGAGCGGCGGGAGTTGCGGGCGACCGTGCGCGGCTTCATGGCAAGAGAAGTGTTGCCGCACCTGGATTCCTGGGAACGCGACGGCGAACTGCCCCGGTCACTGCACGAGTCGGCGGCCGCCCTCGGCCTGCTGGGTATCGCGTTCCCCGTCTCGGTCGGCGGCGCGGGCGGCGACCTGGTCGACGCGATGGTCGTGGTCGAGGAAATGCACTACGCGGGCGCCTCGGGCGGCCTGATCGCGTCCCTGCTGACCTGCGGGATCGCCCTCCCGCACATCGCCGCGGCGGGCGATCCCGACCAGGTCGACCGGTGGGTGCGGCCCACCCTGGCGGGCACCATGATCGGCTCGCTCGCGATCACCGAACCCGACGGCGGGTCCGATGTCGCGGGCCTGCGCACCACTGCCAAGCGCGACGGCGACGAGTACGTGGTCAACGGCGCGAAGACCTTCATCACCTCGGGGGTGCGCGCGGACTTCGTCACCACCGCCGTCCGCACCGGCGACGCGGGCGCGCACGGGATCTCGTTGCTGGTGGTCGAGCGGGGCACGCCGGGTTTCACCGTCGGCAGACACCTGGAGAAGATGGGCTGGCACTGCTCCGACACCGCCGAACTGTCCTTCGTGGACTGCCGAGTGCCCGCGGCGAACCTGGTCGGCGCGGAGAACTCCGGCTTCATCCAGATCGCCACCAACTTCGTCGCCGAGCGCCTCACCCTCGCCGTCCAGGCCTACGCCGCGGCCCAGCGCGCGCTCGACCTGACCGTCCGCTGGTGCCGCATCCGCGAGACCTTCGGCCGCCCGCTGATCTCCCGCCAGTCCGTGCAGACCACCCTCACCGAGATGGCCCGCAAGGTGGACGTCGCCCGCACCTACACCCGCGACGTCGCCACCCGCCACCTCTCCGGCGAGGACGTCATCGCCCAGGTCTGCTTCGCGAAGAACACCGCGGTCGAGACCGGTGAATGGGTTGCCAGCCAAGCGGTCCAGCTCTTCGGCGGCCTGGGCTACCTGCGTGAGTCCGAAGTGGAGCGCCACTACCGCGACATGCGCATCCTGGGCATCGGCGGCGGCACCACCGAGATCATGACCGGCCTGGCCGCCAAGCGCCTGGGCTTCACCTCGTAGTAGCGCCTAGCTCCAGCTCAGGCCGTAGAAGACGAACGAGTCCAGCTCGGTGGCGGGGAGCGCGCGGATCTCCATCGACGCGTAGATCCCCTCACTGCTGCGGGCGCAGAGCTGGCTGCCCACGTGCAGCTCGCTGAACTCCACCCGGTCGCGCCACCCGCTCACCCCCACGCAGCGGTCGCGGTTGGCCAGGGGGCGGTCGGCGATGATCGCCAGCTTGGCGGCGTCGGCGGTGTAGGTTCCCTTGAGGTCGATGCGCAGGTCGCCGGGCAGTTGCGCGTCGTGGCGCCAGTAGTCGATGTCGACCCAGTTGTAGCGGTACTGCTGCACCAGTTCCACCTGCCGTTCCTGCTGCTTGCCGATCAGTCTCCCGGGGTCTTCCGCGGGTACCTCGGGGGCTCTGGTCGGCGGCTGCGTGGTGGTCGTGGTCTGGCCCGGTGCGCCACTGGTCGACGGGGTGGCCCCGTCGCCGCGGGGGGCGGCGGTTGTGGAGGTCCCGGCGGGGGCGCTGGGGTGTGACGACTGGCCCGGAATGAGCGGGGCCGAGCTGGGAGCGTTGCCGGTCGTGGTCACGGTGGTGGCGCTCGCGGAGGTCGCCCCGGCCTTCGGGACGGTGGCGTGGTCGGCGCCGAGGCCGCTCGCGAGGGACAGGACCCCGACGGCGGCGAGGGCCGCCGGGGTGGCCGCCAAGAGGGCCGTGCGTCTTCGCCTTCGGGGAGCACCGATGTGCACACCGCCGTGGACGGTGTTCGCCTGGAACGCGAATCCGGTTGTCGTGCCGTGCAGTTCGTTGTGGATCGTCTCGGGGTCCTCACCCGATGCCGCCATGGATCAAGGTTGCCCCCGATCGCCGGGACTGTCCAGCGACCAAGAAACAATCAAGCACGAATGCTTGAAAACTGCCGCGACCCGTGCCACGGTTGGCTGGTGACAGTGCTGCGATCGTCGGCCGACCCCGGGGCGGCGGACTTCCAGGCCAACCGCGAGGCGATTCTGGCCAAGCTGGTCGAGCTCGACGCCGAGCACGCCAAGGCGGTCGCCGGTGGCGGTGAGAAGTACGTCAGCAGGCACCGCGGGCGCGGGAAGCTGCTCGCCCGCGAGCGGATCGAGCTGTTGCTCGACCCCGATTCCGCGTTCCTCGAGCTCTCCCCGCTCGCCGCCTGGGGGACCGACTACCAGGTCGGCGGCAGCCTGGTCACCGGCATCGGCGTGGTCGAGGGTGTCGAGTGCCTGGTCAACGCCAGCGACCCGACGGTCAAGGGCGGCGCGATCAACCCCTGGGGCATGCGCAAGGGCTTCCGCGCGGCCGACATCGCCGCGCAGAACCGGTTGCCGACGATCAACCTCGTCGAGTCCGGGGGCGCGGACCTGCCCACCCAGAAGGAGATCTTCATCCCCGGCGGCCGCACGTTCCGCGACCTCACCCGGTCCTCGGCCGCCGGTGTGCCCACGGTCGCGCTGGTGTTCGGCAACTCCACCGCGGGTGGCGCGTACCTGCCCGGCATGTCCGACCACGTGGTGATGGTCAAGGAGCGCGCGAAGGTCTTCCTCGGCGGGCCGCCGCTGGTCAAGATGGCCACCGGCGAGGAATCCGACGACGAGTCGCTCGGCGGTGCGGAGATGCACGCCCGGGTGTCCGGCCTCGCCGACTACCTCGCGGTCGACGAGCGGGACGCCATCCGGCTCGGCAGGCGGATCGTCGCGCGCCTCAACTGGCGCAAGCAGGGCCCGGCGCCCAGCGCCGACTACGGCGAGCCCGTCCACGACCCCGAGGACCTGCTCGGCATCGTGCCCACCGACCTCAAGGTCCCGTTCGACCCGCGCGAGGTCATCGCCCGGGTGGTCGACGGGTCGGACTTCGACGAGTTCAAACCCTTGTACGGCAGCAGTCTGGTCACCGGCTGGGCGCAGATCCACGGCTATCCCGTTGGTGTGCTGGCCAACGCGCGCGGGGTGCTGTTCAGCGAGGAGTCGCAGAAGGCGACCCAGTTCATCCAGCTGGCCAACCAGACCGACACGCCGCTGCTGTTCCTGCACAACACGACCGGCTACATGGTGGGCAAGGAGTACGAGCAGGGCGGGATCATCAAGCACGGCGCCATGATGATCAACGCCGTGTCGAACTCGCGGGTGCCGCACCTGTCCGTCCTCATGGGAGCGTCCTACGGCGCGGGCCACTACGGGATGTGCGGCCGCGCCTACGACCCGCGGTTCCTGTTCGCCTGGCCCAGCGCCAAGTCCGCGGTGATGGGGCCCGCGCAGCTCGCCGGCGTGCTCTCCATCGTCATGCGGCAGGGCGCGGAGAGCCGTGGCCAGGTCTACAACGAGGAGCACGACGCCGCCATGCGCGCGATGGTCGAGGGCCAGATCGAGGCCGAGTCGATGCCGATGTTCCTCTCCGGCATGCTCTACGACGACGGCATCATCGACCCCCGCGACACCCGCACGGTGCTCGGCATCGCCCTGTCCGCCGTCCACTCTGGACCGATCAGCGGCGCCGAGGGCTTCGGCGTCTTCCGGATGTGAGCCCGATGATCCAGTCCCTGCTGGTCGCCAACCGCGGCGAGATCGCCCGCCGGGTGTTCCGCACGGCCCGCGAACTCGGCGTCGCCACCGTCGCGGTCCACTCCGACGCCGACGCGGACTCCCCGCACGTGCGCGAGGCCGACACCGCCGTGCGGCTGCCCGGCAACACCCCTGCGGAGACCTACCTGCGTGCCGACCTGGTCATCGCCGCCGCGATCGCCGCGGGCGCCGACGCCATCCACCCGGGGTACGGGTTCCTCTCCGAGAACGCCGACTTCGCCCGCGCGGTGATCGCGGCGGGGCTGACCTGGGTCGGGCCGTCGGTCGAGGCGATCGCGCGGATGGGGTCGAAGGTCGAGTCCAAGCGGCTGATGGCGGCCGCGGGCGTGCCGGTGCTGTCCGAAGTGGACCCTGTGACCGAGGGCGACCTCCCGGTGCTGGTCAAGGCGTCGGCGGGTGGCGGGGGCCGGGGGATGCGGGTCGTGCGGGATCTCGCGGACTTGGCTGGAGAGCTCGGGGCCGCGCGGTCGGAGGCGGCCTCGGCGTTCGGCGACCCCACGGTGTTCTGCGAGCCCTACCTGGAGACCGGGCGGCACATCGAGGTCCAGGTCATGGCCGACCGGCACGGGGTGGTGTGGGCGGTGGGGGAGCGCGAGTGCTCGATCCAGCGCAGGCACCAGAAAGTCGTGGAGGAGGCACCGTCGCCCCTGGTCGAGCGGACGGAGGGCATGCGGGAGCGGCTGTTCGCCGCCGCCCGTACGGCCGCCGCCGCGATCGGGTACGAGGGCGCGGGTACGGTGGAGTTCCTGGCCGACGAGTCGGGCCGGTTCTACTTCCTAGAGATGAACACCCGCCTGCAGGTCGAGCACCCCGTCACCGAGGCCGTCACCGGCCTCGACCTGGTGCGGCTACAACTGGCCGTCGCGGAGGGCGCCGCGCTGCCCGCGGCGCCGCCGCCGAGCCGCGGGCACGCCATCGAGGTGCGCCTCTACGCCGAGGACCCGGCGCAGGACTGGCGCCCGCAGAGCGGCACCCTGCACCGCTTCGAGATCCCCGGCGTCACCCAGGTCTTCGGCGACGATCGGTCCGGCGACGTCCGGATCAGGCTGGATTCGGGCGTGGAGAACGGCTCCGTGGTCGGGGTGCACTACGACCCGATGCTGGCAAAGGTCATCGCATGGGCGCCGGAGCGCGCGGTCGTCGCGCGGACGCTGGCCCGGGTGCTCGTCCGGGCGCGGATCCACGGTGTGCGGACCAACCGAGACCTGCTGGTCCGGGTACTGCGCCACCCGGCCTTCCTCGCCGGGGACACCGACACGGCGTTCTTCACCCGGCACGGACTCGCGACGCTGGCGGAACCCCTGGGTGACAAGGACTTCGAGCGGCTGGCGGCCCTGGCCGCCGCACTCGCCGACGCGGCGGCGAACCGGGCCGCCGCGACCGTGCAGGGGCGGATCCCGGGCGGCTGGCGCAACGTCGTGTCGCAGTCGCAGGTGAAGGTGTTCGGCGACCACGAGGTCCGCTACCGGGTCACCCGGGACGGCCTCGCCGCCGAGGGCTACGACGGTGTCCGCCTGGTCGAGGCCACGCCCGAGTTGGTGCGGCTGGAGGTGGCCGGCGTGACGCGGACCTACGACGTCGCGACCGCGCCTGGATGGTCCTTTGTGGACGCGGGGACCGCGGCGGTGGCCTTCGCCGTCGCCGACCGGTTCCCGGACCCGGCCACCCAGGTCGCGCCGGGGTCACTGCTCGCGCCGATGCCGGGGACAGTGGTGCGGATCGCCGCTACCCTGGGCGACGCGGTGCGGGCGGGCCAACCCCTGCTGTGGCTGGAGGCGATGAAGATGGAACACCGCGTCGACGCCCCGGCCGACGGGGTGGTCGCCGAGCTGCCGGTCGCCGCCGGGGACCAGGTCGACGTCGGGCGGGTGCTGGCGGTCGTGCGAGTCGAGGAGGGGACATGAGCTTCACCGAGTCCGAGGAGCGCCAGGCGCTGCGGCGCGCGGTCGCCGAGCTGGGGCGCAAGTACGGCCACGAGTACACGCTGAAGGCGGCGCGCTCCGGTGGCCACACCACCGAGCTGTGGAACGAGGCGGGCAAGCTCGGCTACCTCGGGGTCAACGTGCCCGAGGAGTACGGCGGCGGGGGCGGCGGCATCGGCGACCTCGCCGCGGTGTGCGAGGAGCTGGGCGCCACCGGCACCGGTCTGCTGCAGATGGTGGTGTCCCCGGCGATCTGCGCGACGATCATCGCCCGGTTCGGCACCGACGAGCAGAAACACCGCTGGCTGCCTGGTTTCGCCGACGGCACCGTCCGGATGGCCTTCGCCATCACCGAACCGGACGCCGGTTCCAACGCCCACAAGCTGACCACGACCGCGAAGCGTGACGGCGACGGCTGGGTTCTCAACGGCCGCAAGGTCTACATCTCCTGCGTCGATGAGTCGCAGGCGGTGCTCGTGGTCGGGCGCACCGAGGACGCCACGACCGGCAAGCTCAAGCCCGCCCTGTTCATCGTGCCGACCGACGCCCCCGGCTTCGAGTTCCAGCGCATCGAGATGGACGTGGTGTCCCCGGACTACCAGTTCTCCCTGTTCATCGACGACGTCAGGCTCCCGGCCGACGCACTGGTCGGCTCCGAGGACGCGGCGCTCATGCAGCTGTTCGCGGGTCTGAACCCGGAGCGGATCATGGCTTCGGCCTTCGCCGTGGGCATGGGCCGCTTCGCGCTGGACAAGGCGGTCGACTACGCCAAGACGCGCACGGTGTGGAAGGAGCCGATCGGTGCGCACCAGGCGGTGGCGCACCCGTTGGCGCAGGCCAAGATCGAGCTGGAACTGGCCAAGCTGATGACCCAGAAGGCGGCCGCGCTCTACGACGCGGGCGAGGACATGGCCGCGGGCGAGGCCGCGAACATGGCCAAGTACGCCGCCGGTGAGGCCGTGGTCAAGGCGGTCGACGCGGCCGTGCAAACCCACGGCGGCAACGGCTTGGCCAGCGAGTACGGTCTCGGTGCGCTGGTCGCGGCGTCCCGGCTCACCCGGATCGCCCCGGTGAGCCGTGAGATGATCCTGAACTTCGTGGCCCAGTTCAGCCTGGGGCTGCCGAAGTCGTACTAGAGGGGGCTGGTGACGATGGTCGAGGCAGTCCGCGAGCCCCGCCAGGACCGCAGCCGCGCCACCCGGCAGCGGCTGCTCGAGGCGGCCGTCGACTGCCTCGCCGAGGTCGGCTGGACCGGGAGCACGGTGTCCGTGGTCGCCGAACGCGCGGGCGTGTCGCGCGGGGCGACCCAGCACCACTTCCCCACCCGCGAAGACCTGTTCACCGCCGCGATCGAGTACGTGGCATCGGAACGGTTGGCACACATGCGGGCTGAGTTACCGCACTTGCCTTCCGGGCGGGGGCGGACGGAGTCGGTGGTGTCCGCGATCGGGGAGATGTACACGGGGAAGCTGTTCCGGGCGGCGCTGCAGCTGTGGGTGGCGGCGGCATCGGATGAGCTGCTGCGGGCGCAGGTGGTGCCGCTGGAGAGGCACGTCGGCCGTGAGGCGCACCGGTTGACGGTGGAGGCTTTGGGGGCGGATGAGTCGCGGGCTGGGGTGCGGGAGGCGGTTCAGGCCACTTTGGACTTGGCTCGGGGGTTGGGGCTGGCGAACCTGCTGACCGATGACTCTCGGCGGCGGGCGCGGGTGCTCACCGAGTGGGCGGTGACGCTGAAGGCCGCTCTTGGCGGGAGTTGACACGACCGGCTCGGTGGTGCCGGGGAACGGCGGGCGATGACTGGATCGCCGGTGATGTCGCAGGATGTGCGCATGCGCGCGGTGTCCGCCCACTACCCGAACCGTTGCGTGGAGAATGCCGTCTACGCCTGCTTCCGGGACAGAACTCTCCCGTGACTGGCCTCACCTGCGGCGGAGACTGGTCGCCCGAGGGGCGAGGGGTGGGCCGCGGCGACCCACCCCTCGCCGGTTGTTCACCGGGCCACGTAGTCGTCCACTGACACGATCTCATCGCACTGGTCGCGGACCCAGTCGTCGTGGGTGGCGATGACGACGCAGGCACCACCCTGGGCCATGCCCCGCAGCAGCGACACGACGGTGGCCGTATTGCCCTGGTCGAGGGCTCCGGTCGGTTCGTCGGCCAGCACCAGGCTCGGTTCCTTGACCAGCAGGCGGGCGACCGCGACCCGCTGCTGTTCGCCGCCGGAGAGCCTGCTGACCCGCTCGCCCTCCCGGCCTGCGAGTCCCACCCGCTCCAGGGATTCGGACAGCGCCGCGCGAGCGGCACTTCCCCGGCGCTTGCGGGCGCGGAGCGCGATGTCGAGGTTCTGCGCGATGGACGCGTTCTCCACCAGGGCATAGTTCTGGAACAGGTAGCCCAGGTGGTCTCGGCGGAATCGCCGGGCGGCTCCCGAGCGCATCCCGGTCAGCTCGCGCCGGTCGAAGTAGATCTCACCGCCGGTGGGCTTCTCCAACAGTCCCATGCAGTTGAGCAGGGTGGACTTCCCGGATCCGCTGGGGCCGGTCAGGGCCGTCAGCGCTCCGGGTTTCAAGGTCAGGTCGAGGCCGCTCCACAGAGTGCGCTCGCCGTAGGCCATGGTGAGGTCGCGGGTTTCCAACATGGTGATGGTGATGTCTCCGTTTCAGGTCCGAGGCCTCAGGCTTCGCTGGCGCCATCGCGAACCACCCGGCGGTGGGCTCGGATCAGTGCTGCCAGTATGCCGCCGACGGTCAACGTGGCCAGCCCGCCGATCGCGGCCCATTCGGGTGTACCCAGGGTCATCGGCTCGAACGGGGCGGGCATGCCCGCGCGCCGGTACCACTCCAGGTCACTGTTGACCGACCACGCCTGGTACGGCAGCCAGCCGATCAAGACCGCGAGCGCGGCCGCTTCGAAGATCAGCAGGATTCGGTGCACCGCGGCGAACCGCCAGCCGGACACGTGCCGGGCGAAGATCCACTGCGCGTTACGCCGGGCGTGGATCAGCACCGCTCCAACACCGGTAATGAGCAGGACCAGGAGGCCCGCGAGGGCGCTGAACAACGCCAGTCGGAACTGCTGCAGCACGTCGCGGTGCTCGGTGGCGGCCTGGTCGATCACCGGGGTGACGGACACGACGAAGTCGACGAGCGCGGGATCGGCGGCCACCGCGGCCGAGACCACGCGCGGATCGGGGAACAGCACCCGTCCCTGGGAGGCGAAGGCGGTGTAGCTGTGGTCGGAGAGCAGCCCCTGGGCGGAGGGCAGGAAAACCAGGATGGGGTCGGTCGTGAAGGACTGGTCGCCGGAGAAGTTGCCCTGCGACACCGGTCCGACGTCGGTCGCGGTGTAGGTGAAGATCTCCGCACCGGCGGCCATCTCGACCTGGTCGAACGTCACCGCGGTGCCGCGCCGCAGGTTCGGGCTATGGAGAACCTCGGTGACGAGTTCGGCGCGGTGGTCCCACACATCCGGCGGGATGAGGACCGTGGGGCCGCCCGCGTCCCCGGCGGAGAAATCCGCCCCCGTCGACAGACGGACCGGTTGATCGCGAAGGAACCTGTCGTTGACGTAGATCAGGTCCTTTCCGTTGAGCGGGCCGGGGTTCCCGAGGTACTGCCGTCCGGCCAGCAGCGCGTTGCCGCGTTGGTCCTCGCCCCGGAGCCACGCGCCGGTGACCGGGATGATCTTCTCCCGGTCACCGGAGGACCAGACGTTGCCGAAAGCGATCTTGGACGTCTCGCCAAGCCGTTCGTAGGAGGCCAGGGCCGCGCCGCGTCGCTCGACGTCGATTCCCGTCGCGACGGCCTGCTGGGCCAGGGCGACGGTGGCGACGACAGTCACCACTCGCAGGGCATAGGCAACCCCGGACGCCGTACGCCCGGGAAGTTCTCCCTTCACCGCGGCGAGCACGCGCAGCCGCATCAGGAGCAGCAACACCAGGGCATGGGAGGTGATCGCCGCTCCGGTCAGCAGGACGTGCAGGACGACGGCGGTCAGCAGGTACAAACCGATGTCCGCGAGGCCGTTGTACGCGGCCAGCGCGGCCACCGCCACGCCGATGGTCAGCACACCCCCTCCGAACCAGAAGCCGGAGACGGCCCGCACGTCGTTGAGCAGCAGGCTCCCGTAGCCCAGGCCCTGCAGCCGGTTGACACCGTAGGCCCGCGCTCCAACGAGCACGCTCGCCGCGGCGACGGCGACCGACACCAGCACCATCATGCCCAGTGCGAGCACCTGGGCGTCCTGCAGGAACAGGTCCTTGGGGTTGAGGCTCCACCGGTCGAGCACGCGGTTCACCCGCATGCCCTTCGAGGTGAAGAAGTCGGCCAACTGGCCCGCTTTGTCGTAGTCCCCGAACACCACGTAGCTGCCGGTCGGGTCGCGCTCGCCCGCGTCGTCGAAGGGCCGGACGCTGGTCGTCAGCGACCGGGTGAAGTCCGCATAGCCCCCGCGCAGCCATTCGTCCGCGCCCACCGCAGGGTCGCCATCGACGAGGTATATCGTGCGCCCACCCTGCGAGCCGTTGAGGTCGTCTTTCAACCGCCCGACGGTGATCTGGTGTTCGATCGCGAACTGCTTGATCTCGGCGCGCAGTTCACCAGCGGGTCTGCTCTCGTCCCACGCGCCGACGATGATCCCCGCCTGAACCGGGAGCGGGGTGTCCTCGTCCCAGTACACCAGGGTGGTGAACGAGAGGAAACATGCGAATATCCAGTTCGCAATCAGTACGAACTTGAGGCTCTTGGCGGCCAAGTTCTTTCCTGTCCTGTTGAAAAGGACCTGCGGAGAGGGACGCGCGTCCCTCTCCGCAGGTGGCGATCAGATCCCGGCTAGCAGGACCCCGACGTCTGGTCAGCAGCCGCCGTCGTTGTTGTTCCAGTACGAGCTGTCGACCCAGATCGTGTCGCTGGACTGGGCGTAGGACCAGCGGCCCGGGTTGGTCGGGCCGGAATTGACGTACTGCGAGCGTCCACACTGGAGCTGTGGCAGTTCGAGCCGTGGTAGTAGTTCGACCACACGCGGCCGCCACCGGTGCCGTAGTCCCAGGTACCGCCGCCGACGTAGGCGGTGTCCGCCATCGCGATACCTGCACCAGCGGCCGCCATGGCCAGTCCGGCCAGACCCGTGATGACAACCTTCTTCGCGTTCATGTTTCTGTTCCCCATTTCTCGTGCGAGGTTCCGGCTGCCGTCGAAACCAGCAGCCTGATCCGGGCGAGTCGTACAGAAATGAACCTGATGTCGAGTTCGGCGATACCATCCCTGGCTCATCTCCAGTTGCTGATCGGATCCCAGCAGTCTGCCCCGGAAGATTCCCCAGTCTTAGCTTCCCTCGGTACCGGTGTTAGCCAGGGTTGAGGGTAACAGGCAATGGTTCTATCGGGTGAGTTGATCACAACAATTGTTGGGGTGTCACCCGGCCGGTCGCCTTCGACGGGCCTGTCTGGGGGTAAAGAATACCTCATGGCACTTTCTTGCCGGTGCTGCCAAAATGACTCCATCGACCGAACGTGTGGCGAGTATCCGAGTGGCGTGTCCAACGATTATTGGTTCAAAATCCTATCAGCCGTTTGTCTGGGCGGCACGCTGGGTCCCGGTGCGGTAACTACTCAGGTTGTGTTGGGTCGCTCGGGTTGGCGGCCGCCGACCCGAGATGATCTTCGGGTGTCGGGTTCCGAGGGTGTGTCGCTGGAGCGGTTGCTCGCGCGCCTGGAGGAACTGGAGTCTCGTGCGGTGGCTCGGGAGTTGGAGAACGCCGAGTTGCGGGCCGAGAACGCCGAGTTGAAACGCCGGTTGGGGCGGAACTCCCGGAATTCGTCTCTGTCACCGTCGACGGATGGGCCGGAGCGGGCTGTGCCACCGCGGTCCTTGCGGGGTAAGAGTGGCCGTGGGCCAGGGAAACAGCCTGGCGCGCAGGGATTCTCGCTGGAACTGGTGGGTGATCCGGACGAGATCGTCGACCACGTGCCGAATCGATGCCGGGGTTGCGTCGGTGACCTGGACGGCGCCGCGCCGGCGGGTGTGGTGCGCCGTCAGGTCACCGATATCACGCCGGCGGTGGCCACGGTGATCGAACACCGGCTGCATCGGCGTCGTTGTGGTGCGGGCTGGTCACCACCGCGGCGGCCCCGGCCGGTGTCGCGGCGGCGCCGGCCTCGTATGGGCCGAACCTGCGAGCGTGGGTGGTGTACGCGCTGGTGTTCGGGCACATCCCGGTCGCCCGGGTCGTCGAGCTCGTCACCGATCTCTCGGGCGCCCGCCCGTCGGCCGGCTGGGTCTGCCAGGTGTTGCTGGACACCGCATCCGAGGCTACGTCTCCACCGCCCGCAAACACGGCATCAACGCCTTCGAAGCAATCCACACCGCCGTCACCGGAAACCCCTGGACACCAACACCTTCACCAGCCACGTGAATAGTTGCCCCGTGCGAATGCCGCGTCGCGATTGGCGCATAGCGAAGGCTGTGCCCGGGTGTCTGCGTGGCATCCGCACCATTCGGTGACGCGGATCGTCATGGTGTGATCATCGGTGCGGGCACGGCGGTCGGCGGGGTGGAGGTCAACCCCGCCGACGGCGGTGCCGCTAGTCGCGCTGGGCCTTGGCGAAGGTGATCAGCGCGGTGGTGTTGATGGTGAGGGTGGGGCCGGTGGGGTTCTTGCTATCGCGCAGGTGGGTGCGGGTGTGGGAAACCTCGACACAGTTCGAGTTTCCACCCGAACGGCTGGACTTCTTGAACCGCAAGCGTTCCTGCGACATATCAACCTCCGATGAGCACGCGTTCGATCTCTGTTTGAAGCCTATCTTGTGTTGCCCGCTCTGACAGGGCTAGCGCGGTCAGGGCACGCCGGGCGCGAAGGTACTGCGTGGTCTCCTCGTCGAAGAGGAACGTGGAGGATTCGTGGTGTTCGACCAACACGGCTGATCCGACCTGGTCGAAGTCCATGAGGTACCAGCCGAACATGGCAAGGGCTGTGGGTTGCTCGACCAGTCGGATCGAGATTCCGTCGCGGCGCGCCAGCGTAGCGACGTGCCGGAGTTGGGTGGCGAACGCCTCGGGTTCGCACAGTTGGTTCCGCAGCGCGAAGTCTCCGATCAACGCGGTGTAGTCGACCTGTCTGCGATCCAAGAGCCCTTGCCGCTGCCTGCGTGCGCCCAAGCGGGCGTTGAGATCTTTCTCGGGTACTCCCCACTCGCGCATGAGCGCCTCGGCGTAGGCCGGGGTTTGGAGCAACCCTGGGATGATGGATGGGCTCCAGTCGGTCATCCGGATGGCCTCGTGTTCGTAGGCGGCCAGGGCGCCCAGTTCTGTTGGCACGCCCGCTGGTGGTCGGTCCCACCAGCCCAGGGTCGACACCTCCTTGGCCCTGGCCACCAGTTCGGTCCTCCGGTCGGCCGGGACCTGGTAGATCATGGCCAGGCCCATCACCGATTCGGGTGAAATATGGCGTTGGCCGCGTTCCAGTCTGCTCAGGTGGGAGGGGTTCCACTGGATCTCCTCGCAGGTCTGGGCCAGGCTCATCCCGGCGTTTTCCCTGATGGCGCGCAGTTCCGCGCCCAGTGCTCGGTCTCGTGGTGTCCCGGGCTTGTGGTTCCCACCCATCCGGCACGGCTCCTCTCCAGGACTTTCGGTCGCTGCGGGCAACACCCTACGGTCAATTTCGTCCGAGGGGTCAAGCGAACGACATTCTGGGAGACACCGTGAACGAGCGCAATCTGAGGGTCTGCGTGGGCCTCACCGTCGAGGACGACTGCGAGATGAGCTACCGGGTGGACAACGGCGAGCTCATCGACTTCCTCTTCGGAGACCGCTGTGACGGCTTCGAGTTCGCGTTCGAGGGTAGCAGCCTGCGGCGGTTCGTCACCGCGGCGACGGAGGCGTTGCGGATCCTCGACACCGAGTTCACCGAGCCCGCGTTGGAAACCGCGAAGTCCTAAGAGGACCCAGCGATAGGTTCAGGATGAAGTCATCCGAACCGCACTGGTAGGCCGTCCTTCGGGATGGGTAGCGCTGTCTGGTCCCAGCTGACCTCGTAGCCCGGCGGCAGGGACCAGCTGTGCTGCCGCAGCATCTCGTGCAGGAGGGTTTTGATCTCGTACATGCCGAAGTGCAGTCCGATGCACTTGTGCACGCCACCGCCGAAGGGCATCCAGGCGTAGCGGTGGACCTTGTCCTCCCGCCTGCCCTCGGCGAACCGGTCTGGGTCGAAGCGGTGCGGGTCGGGCCAGTACTCGGGGAGGAGGTGGTTGAGCCACGGGGTCAGCGTGACCATGGTCCCCGCGGGCACGAAGTGGCCGAGGACCTCGGTGTCCTTGACCGCCTCGCGGGTCAGGGACGGGACCGGGGTGACCAGTCGGAGCGACTCCTTGATCACGTGGTCGAGGGTGGTCAGCCGGTCCAGCTCCACCGTCCCCAGTGGACCATCGCCGAGCCCGGCCGACTCGGCACGGGCCCGCTCCTGCCACTCGGGGTGCTTGGCCAGGTGGTAGACCGCCGCCGTGGCCGCGACGGTGCTCGTGTCGTGGGCGGCCATCATCAGGAAGATCATGTGGTTGACGACGTCGTCGTCGCTGAACGTGGCGCCGTCGTCCAGGCGGGCGTGCCGCAGGGCGGAGAACAGGTCGGTGCCGTCGCGGCGGTTGTCGAGCTGGGTGCGGAAGTACGCCTCCAGGGTCCGCCGCCCGCGCAGGCCTGCGGCCCACCGGCCGCCCGGGACCGGGTGGCGCACCAGTGCGGTCCCGCCGCGCACGACGTCGACGAACGCGCCGGTGAGGCGGGGGTCGCGCGGGCCGCCCATGAAGACCTCGGCGGCGATGTCGAGGGTCAGCTCCTTGAGGCGCGGGTACACCGCCAGGGTCCCCGACCAGGCCGGCACCTGCCTGCGCGCCACCTCCGCCACCCGCTCGAGGTACCCCTCGATCCGCGGCGCGGTGAACGCCTCCTGCATCAGGCGGCGGTGGAACAGGTGCTCCTCGAAGTCGAGCAGCATCAGCCCGCGCGGGAAGAACGGGCCGAGGAAGTACTCCCACCCCTGCTGCGAGAACGCCTTGTCCTTGTTGGCGAACACCTCTTGCGCGGCGTCCGGCCCCACCGCGGTGACCATCCGGACGCCGAACGCCCGGATCCAGGACACCGCCCCGAACCGGCGGTAGCGCTCCAGCCCGAAGTCGACCCCGCGCCGCAGGATGCCCACGGTGTGGCCGATCACCGGCAGGCCGCCGTCCCCGGGAACGGGCAACAACCCGGGTGGCGGGCTGGCGAACTCGGTCACCGGCCATGGCCGCCCACTGACCCACCTGTCGACCCGGTCCACCACCGTCATGCCGCCCAGTCTCCCACCACCGGTGATCATCTGGCGAGGCCTCGTCCCCTGGACAGTTCAGTGACGAAAGCCGGCCGTCGTGGCCGGAATTCGGGCCGAATTCCGCGATGTTCACCTGTTAAGGGAGTTGAATGCATACCATCGGCTGAATGAATTCTCGTTCGGTGTAATTCAAGCACGCTCCGTGCATTTGCCTTGTTGCTAAGCTGGCTGCTTATCCAGCGCGGCGGACAGAGGTGCGTGATGGGGCAGGAGAACTGGGAACCCGACCCCGCGGCGGCCTTCGCGCGCAGGCTCGGCATCTCCCCGAAGGACCCGGGCAGCGGGCGTGCGGGCGGGGACACGGCCAGCGGCGGCGATGGCGGTTGCCCCGACATCTGGTTGCTCGACAACGGGGATGTCGCCGTGGTGGGGCGGGATCTGACCGAGGTCTACCGCTCCCGGCTGCCGTTCGGGGTGAGCGTCGGGCCCGCGGAGCGGCTGGTCGTGCTGCCGCGCGGCATGGTGGTCGCGGCCAAGGCGGACATCCCGGATGCGTGAGCTGCTCGCCGCCGCCGACGGGGTTCGGTTGCTGGGCGCTGATTACTGGCGTGACTTCGACGAGAACTTCTGGTCCACCGGGCCATCCGGATTCTGGAAGGTCGAGAGGTTGCAGCGGTTCCGGGAGCCCGGCGACGAGAGCTGGGTGGCCTTCGCCGGTGGCGACTGGGAAAAAGCCCTTGCATTGCTGCAAGCGCGCAGGCCGAGCCTGGCCGGATATCGCGACCGGCTCCGCGCCCAGGGCTTCGAGAACCGGCGGGTGCGCGTCGTCGAACCACCGCTCAACGCTTACCTGCAATGGGAGCTGCACCTATTGCTGCTGCGCGACGAGTACGGCGCGCGGACGCGGGTCCTCGACGCTGAGCACGTGCGTCCGCTGGAGTCCGACGGCGTGCTGCCCGAACTCGTCGTCCTCGGCGACGAGGTGGTGTACGAGCTGCTCTACGACCAGGACGGCCTGCAAGAAGGCGGGATCCGCTTCACCCGGCCGGAACTGGTCGCGCGGGCCAGGGAGCTGGTCGCCGGGCTCTACGCCCGGGCCGAGGACATCACGGCGTACTTCCAACGCGAGGTGGCGGTCTTGGAGCCGCCCGTGCGGAGCGGCTGATGGCCGCGGACGAGCACTCCTCCGACGAACACGGCGAGGACCACCACCCCCGCTCGGACGTCTCCGGGGCCGCCAACGACGTCGTGCAGGCGCGCGACATCCATGGCGGAGTGCACCTCCACAACTCGACCGCGCCACCGCGCCCGGTCCCGCGCCAGCTGCCGGGGAACGTCAGCAGCTTCGTCAACCGGTTGGCCGAGCTTCGCAGGCTCGACGCCCTGCTCGACCCCGGCGACAGCCCGGAGCGGGCCGTCGGCGTGTACGTGATCACCGGTACGGCCGGCGTCGGCAAGACCTCCCTCGCGTTGCACTGGGCGCATCGGGTCCGTCACCGCTTCCCCGACGGCCAGCTCTACGTCAACCTGCGCGGCTACGACCCGGGCCCGCCGGTAACCCCGGAGCAGGCCCTCGACCAGTTCCTCCGGGCGCTCGGCGTCCCGCCCGCGAATATCCCCGTGGCGCTCGCCGACCGCTCGGCGCTGTTGCGCTCCTTACTCGCTGAGCGACGAACACTGGTCATCTTGGACAACGCGGCGACCGCGAGTCAGGTTAGGCCCCTGCTGCCCGGGACCTCGGCATGCTTGGTCCTCGTTACCAGTAGGCACCGCTTCTCCGGGCTGGTCGCGCGGGACGGCGCTCAGCGGCTTGTGCTCGACCTGCTGTCCGAGGCCGATGCCGTGGAGCTGCTGCGGACGGTGATGTCCGACTACCGCACCAAGGACGAGACGGTCGACCTTGTCGAGTTGGCGCGGCTGTGCGCCAGGCTTCCGCTCGCGCTGCGCATAGCGGCCGAGCGCGCCAGCAGCAGACCGCTCATGCAGCTTGATGAGCTAATCGGCGACCTCCGCGACGAATCAGCGTTGTGGGACGCACTCGCTGCGGAGCAAGATGACGAAGCTGACGCGGTGCGCAGCGTGTTCGCCTGGTCCTATCGTGCGCTGCCACCGCAGGCTGCGCGGCTGTTCTGCCTGCTGGGGCTGCACCCCGGCCCCGAGTTTGGCATCGCGGCCGCGGCCGCGATGCTTGGTGTCGAGCCTGCGGTCGCTCGGCGACAGTTGGATGCGTTGGTCGGCGCGCACATGATCGAACAACCAGCGTCGGGCCGGTTTCAGTTTCACGACCTGTTGCGCGCCTATGCCGCGCAACAGGCGCAGCAGCAGGAAGACTCCGCCAGCAGGCTGATGGCGGTGGTGCGCGTGCTGCACTTCTACGCGCACACTCTGGCTTCGGCGGTCCTATTATTGGCTCCCCAGGATCGACTGGTGCCCTTGCACGATTTTGCTCGCGACGTGCGTCCGTTAAGTTTTACCGATCGAGGAGTGGCACTCAATTGGTTCATACTGGAGCACGCTAACCTCATCGCTGGGATACGCATCGCGACCGCTCATGAGTTCTTCGAGCTCGCTTGGTGTGTCGCCGCAATGCTGCGAGGGGTTCAGGAGCGCCGGAACACATTTGGTGCATGGTTTGAGACCGCGCGGCTGGGGCTCAAGGCCGCCCGGCGGACGGGACACCGGTACGGTGAAGCCGAGATGTTGGACAGCCTCGGGAAGGCGAACTTGCAATCGCAGCTCCTGGTCGAGTCTTCGGCATGCCACGAAGAGGCGCTGCGAATCCGGCGTGAGATCGGAGATCGGTTCGGCGAGGGAGTGTCCATCAATGCCTTCGGGCTGCTGGCATGGCGGCGAAGGCGACTCTTCGATGCTCGCGACCGCTTCACGGAAGCCATGTTGGTTTTCCGTGAGTTGAGTGAGACCCAGTGGCAGGCAGTAATAGCGACAAACCTGGGCATGACCCAGTACGAGTTGCTTGACGTCACTAGCGCCGTCGGCACACTCATCCGGGCGGCGGCAGCTCACCGTAAATCGGGTAACCGGGCGTACGAGGGCAGCGCTTTGTTCCATTTGTCCATGGCCCAACGGGAGTCTGGCGATCTTGGTAGCGCAATGTCTTCGATCCACGATGCCATGGAGATCGCTGAGCAGGACACTTACCACGCTTGGGGTGCCTTCTGGCTGTTGGAGTTCGCCCAAGTTCAACGGGCTTGTGGTGATCCTGCTGACGCATTGATTTCTTACCAGCGCTCAGCAGCAGTCCAGCGTGGACTCGGCGACCGCAACCGGGAGGCGATGGCGCTGGATGGAACCGGGGAGGCGTACCGGGAACTCGGAAGACCCGACCAAGCGGCGGCGTTTCACCGGATGGCCATCGCATTGTACCGAGAGACCGGGGATAGGTGGGCGCACGCTCAGGCGTTGGCGAACCTGGGGTTTGTGCTGGACGACGACGCGGCGCGGCCGTACCGAGAGGAGGCGGCCCGGCTACTGGTGGACTTTGATGACCCGCGGGCGGTACGGCTCCGTGACAGCCTTGGGTCAGCCGGTCGGTGAGGTGAGGACTGCGACGGCGAGGGCGGTCAGTTCGGCGGGGAGGCCCGGGCGGGTGCTGATGTGGTGGGTGCGCGGCAGGTCGTTCACGATCGTCAGTGCGGCGTGCACGGTCACCCGGGCGGCGGGCTCGGTCAGGGTCGGGGTGATCTCGCGCAGGAGGCGGACCCATTCGGCGACGTAGCCGCGTTGTAGGGCGCGCAGTTCGCGGGCGTCGCGTTCGGGGAGGTTGGCCAGTTCCGTCGTGTAGACGGCGATCAGGTCGTCCGAGCGCAGCACCGTGTCTACATAGGACCGGGACAGTCTGGCCAAGGCGTCCCGCGCGTCCACCGCCGAGGCGAGGGAGTCCTCCAGGCCCAGTCGCAGCCGGTCGGCCATTCGGCGGCTGGCGGCCAGCAGGATGTCGGACTTCGAGCTGAAGTGCCGGTAGATGCTCGGGCCCGCGATCCCGGTGGCCGCTCCGATGTCCTCCATGCTTACCGCGGGGAAACCGCGTTCTCGGAACAGGCGGGTGGCCGCGGACAGCAGCTCCTCCCGGCGCGTCGGCGGCGGAGTCGGCACGCGGCGGACCGTCGAGGTGGTGGGCAGGGGAGCGCGGACGACGGCCTCGCCGAGGCGGGCCAGCAGCTCGATGAACTCGGTGCGGGGCGGGGACGCGTGGTGGTCGCCGACGCTGCCGAACACGCTCAGCGCGGCGAAGCAGAGCAGGTTGGCCTCGCCCGCGTCCAGTTCGGGGCGCAGGGTGCGCAGGCCGGAGAGCCACTGGGTGAGCAGCGCGCCCACCCGCCTGCGGATCTCCTTCTGGTCGCCGGGGTGCAGGTGCCTGCCCTGCCACCGCCACAGCGCGGTCAGCGCGCGCTGCTCGATTGAGACGTCGGCGGCCGCCAGCAGCAGCGGGCGCAGGCCGCGGGCCGGGTCGTCCTCGGTGGCGGCCACCGCGTCGTGGACGCGTTCGGTGAGCTTGTCGATGCCGGTGAGCAGCACGAAGCCGAGCACGTCCTGCTTGTTCTGGAAGTGCCGGTAGAGCGCGGGCCCGGTGATGCCGGCCGCCGCGGCGATCTCGTTGACGCCGACGGCGTGGTAGCCGCGCCGCCCGAACAGCTCGGCGGCGGCGACCGCCAGCTGGGCCTTGCGGTCGCGCGGTCGGCGAACAGGCGCACCGGTCACCGCGCGGCCTCCGTTCGTGAGGTTGGATTTACCACCGTAGGGGACGCATCCCACGTTGACAACCTGCGGATTCGCGGCACTATGTTAATAGGCATTAGCGCCAGTCAGCTCAGGGACCAGCTCAGGAGAGGACCGACGAGCGTGAGTACGGAAGCGTTCATCTACGAGGCGATCCGCACGCCCCGTGGCCGTGGCAAGCAGAACGGCTCGCTGCACGGCGTCAAGCCCATCTCGCTCGTCGTCGGCCTGATCGACGAGCTCAAGGCCCGGCACCCCGACCTGGACCCGGCCACCATCGACGACGTCATCCTGGGCGTGGTCTCCCCGGTCGGCGACCAGGGCTCGGTCCTCCCGCGCAGCGCCGCGATCCTCGCCGGCCTGCCCGACTCGGTCGCCGGCCTGCAGATCGACCGGTTCTGCGCGTCCGGTCTGGAGGCGGTGAACACCGCCGCGGAAAAGGTCCGCTCCGGCTGGAACCAGCTGATCGTCGCGGGTGGTGTCGAGTCGATGTCGCGGGTCCCGATGGGCTCCGACGGCGGCGCGTGGTTCAACGACCCGGAGACCAACTACGACTCCTACTTCGTCCCGCAGGGCGTCAGCGCCGACCTGATCGCCACCATCGAGGGCTTCAGCCGGGCCGACGTCGACGCCTACGCGGTCGAGTCCCAGCGCCGCGCGGCCGCCGCCTGGTCGGCGGGCTACTTCGCCAAGTCCGTGGTCCCGGTGCGCGACCGCAACGGCGTGGTCCTGCTCGACCACGACGAGCACATGCGGCCCGAGTCCACTGTGGAGGGACTGGGTAAGCTCAAGGCCTCGTTCGCCGCGATCGGTGAGATGGGCGGCTTCGACGCGGTGGCACTGCAGAAGTACCACGCCGTGGAGAAGATCGACCACGTGCACACCGCCGCGAACTCCTCGGGCATCGTCGACGGCGCCGCGCTGGTGCTGATCGGCAACGAGGCCGTCGGCAGCGCCGCCGGGCTCACCCCGCGCGCCCGCATCGTCTCCGCCGCGGTCACCGGCGCGGAGCCGACCATCATGCTCACCGGCCCGACCCCGGCCGCCCAGAAGGCGTTGCGGCTGGCCGGTCTCACCCCGGCCGACATCGACGTCTGGGAGCTCAACGAGGCGTTCGCCGCGGTGGTCCTGAAGTTCATGAAGGACCTGGAGATCCCGCACGAGAAGATCAACGTCAACGGCGGCGCGATCGCCATGGGCCACCCGCTCGGCGCGACCGGCGCGATGATCACCGGCACCGTCGTCGACGAGCTCGAGCGCCGCGGCGCCCGGCGCGGTCTGGTCACCCTGTGCATCGGCGGCGGCATGGGCGTCGCGACCATCATCGAGCGAGTCTGAGGCCACGGACACACACATGAGCGAGAACATGATCACCTGGGAGTCCGACGCCGAGGGCATCGTCACGCTGACGATGGACGACCCGAACCAGGGCGCCAACACCATGAACGACCTCTTCCGCACCTCCATCGCGGCGGTGGTCGAGCGGCTGGAGTCCGAAAAGGACTCCATCACCGGGGTCGTGGTCACCTCCGGCAAGAAGACCTTCTTCGCCGGTGGCGACCTCAACCAGCTCATCCAGGCGCGGCCGGAGAACGCCGCGGAGATGACCGCGACCGTCGACGCCATGAAGGACTACCTGCGCCGCCTGGAGACGCTGGGCAAGCCGGTCGTCGCGGCGATCAACGGCGCGGCGCTCGGCGGCGGCTACGAGATCGCGCTGGCCACCCACCACCGGATCGCCCTCGACGCCAAGGGCAGCGAGATCGGCCTGCCCGAGGTGAGCCTGGGCCTGCTGCCCGGCGGTGGCGGCATCTCCCGCACCGTGCGGCTGCTGGGCATCCAGGGCGCGCTGCTCAACGTGCTGCTGCAGGGCCAGCGGCACAAGCCCGCCAAGGCCAAGGAACTCGGTCTGGTCGACGAGCTGGTGTCCACTCCGGACGAACTGGTCGCGGCGGCCAAGGCGTGGGTCAGGGCCAACCCCGAGGCCCAGCAGCCCTGGGACGTCAAGGGTTTCAAGATCCCCGGTGGCACCCCGTCGCACCCGGCGTTCGCGGCGAACCTGCCCGCGTTCCCGGCGAACCTGCGCAAGCAGCTCAAGGGCGCGCCGATGCCCGCCCCGCGCAACATCCTGGCCGCGGCCATCGAGGGCGCGCAGGTCGACATCGACACCGCGACCAAGATCGAGACGCAGTACTTCGTGAACCTGGCGGTGGGTCAGGTCGCGAAGAACATGACCAAGGCGTTCTTCTTCGACCTGCAGGCCATCAACAAGGGCAACAGCCGCCCCGAGGGCCAGCCGAAGTACACCGCGCGGAAGGTGGCCGTGCTCGGCGCGGGCATGATGGGCGCGGGCATCGCCTATTCCAGTGCGCGCGCGGGGATCGAGGTCGTGCTCAAGGACGTTTCCCTTGAGGCGGCGGAGAAGGGCAAGGAGTACTCGGCGAAGATCCTGGCCAAGGCCGTGTCCCGGGGCAAGCTGACCCAGGAGAAGGCCGACGAGGTGCTGGCGCGGATCACCCCGACCGCCTCGCCGCAGGACGTCGCGGGTGTGGACCTGGTCGTGGAGGCGGTGTTCGAGAGCCCGGAGCTGAAGAAGAAGGTCTTCGGCGAGATCGAGGACCTGGTCGCGCCGGACGCGCTGCTGGGCTCGAACACCTCGACGCTGCCGATCACGCTGCTCTCCGAGGGCGTCAAGCGGCAGGAGGACTTCATCGGCCTGCACTTCTTCTCCCCGGTCGACAAGATGCCGCTGCTGGAGATCGTGGTCGGTGACAAGACCAGCGATGTCGCGCTGGCCAAGGCTTTCGACTACGCGCTGCAGATCAAGAAGACGCCGATCGTGGTCAACGACAGCCGCGGCTTCTTCACCAGCCGGGTGATCGGCACGTTCATCAACGAGGCCGTCGCCATGATCGGCGAGGGCATCGCGGCGTCGTCGATCGAGCAGGCGGGCTCGCAGTCTGGCTACCCCGCGCCGCCGCTGCAGCTGCTCGACGAGCTCACCTTCACGCTCCCGCGCAAGATCCGCGACGAGACCCGTGCCGCGATCGAGGCGGCGGGCGGGACCTGGCCCGCGCACCCGTCGGACTCCGTGCTGGACAGGCTGATCGACGAGTTCGACCGCAAGGGGCGCTCGTCGGGTGCGGGCTTCTACGAGTACGACGACGAGGGCAAGCGCACCGGGCTGTGGCCGGGGCTGCGCGACGCCTTCGGTGGCACGGCGGAGATCCCGTTCGTCGACATGCAGGAGCGGATGCTCTTCGCCGAGGCGCTCGAGACGGTGAAGTGCTTCGACGAGGGCGTCCTGCGCACCGTGCCGGACGCCAACATCGGCTCGGTCTTCGGCATCGGCTTCCCGCCCTGGACCGGTGGCGTGATCCAGTACGTCAACGGCTACCCGGGCGGTCTCGCCGGGTTCGTGGCCAGGGCCAACGAGCTGGCCGACCGCTACGGCGACCGGTTCCGCCCGCCCGCCTCGCTGGTGGCGAGGGCGGAGAAGAACGAGATCTTCGAATAGCGCCTGATCGCAAGCGGCCCGCCACTGACCAGTGGCGGGCCGCTCGCGTTTCGCCGCTGGAGTCCGCCGCCCGTGCTTGCCCGCCCCGGTACTCGGTGTTACCGTATAGTGGTACTCGGTACCACCGAGTACCGGGCGGGTCAGGAGGGTGGGGATGGACGATCTGACGGAGATGCTGAAGGGCACGCTCGAGGGGTGCGTGCTCGAGATCATCGGCGGCGAGGAGACCTACGGCTACGCCATCACGCGTCGGCTGAACGAGCTCGGTTTCGTCGACGTCATCGAGGGAACGGTCTACACAATCCTGCTGCGGCTGGAGAAGAACGGGCTCGTCGAGGTGGTGAAACGCCCGTCCGGACTGGGCCCGCCGCGCAAGTTCTACGCGCTCAACGACGCGGGACGCCGGGAGCTCACGACGTTCTGGGCGAAGTGGGAGTACGTCTCATCGCGGATCGACAAGCTGAAGGCGGGGGCGGCATGAGTTTCTGGGAGACAATCACCGGCAGTGACATCACCAGGGAGTCGAAGGCGTTCGAATCCCGGGCCGAGGCGTTGCCCGCAGATTACCGGGTGGCGTGGGAGAAGATCAAGGTCCGGCTTTCCCCGCACTCGGACTTCACCGGTCGAAACCTGATTCCGATCCTCGACGGCGTTCTGGGGCTGCTTGAGGAGACGGCGGCCGAGGGGCAGGAAATCGATGAGGTGCTGGGTGCGGACATCGACGGCTTCTGCGCGGCGTTGGTCGGCGGAGAAGGCGGCCGAACCTATCGCGACCGGTGGCGTGCGCAGTTGAACCGGAACGTCGCACGGAAATTGGACCGGCTGGGAGGGTGACATGGGTATCCAGGACATGATCGAGGGCAAGCGGCAGTGGTGGGCGCACGTGGCCCGGGTCAAGGCGCTCCCCCGGGACTACCAGATCGTCTACAAGGAGATGCAGAAGTACTTCTTCAAGGTCGGGCCGGTCGAACTGGGCGACGGTTCCCTGCTCTCGGGCGTGGTCGACTTCTTCGAGGAGGGCGTGCTGGCGGGCAAAGGCGTGCTGGAACTCATCGGTACCGATGTCGCGGCCTTTTGCGATGAGCTGGTGAAAGACTCGCGCACCTACGCTGACATCTATCAGGACTCCATCAACGGGAAATCCGACACGGCCGAGAATTAGCCGCCAATTGACCGACCACCGATCGGTGGTCGGTCAATGGCCTGCCGTCAGGCGAGCCGCGGCGAAGTGCCTCGCTCGGATGCCCAACCGGACCCAGCCGACTCGATCGACCATCAGGACGACGGCGTCGAGCCGGCTGCCGACCGCCGCGTAGTCGTTCACGTCGCGGATCACTTCCATGTCGGAGTTCAGCACGTAGTCGATCGAGGCGGGTGGTGGGTCCGCGATACCGATGATCGTGACGATCACTCCCCAGGCGTGTTGGCTGGTGACCTCGCAGGTCACGACGTCGCCGACCGCGACCTCCGCCTCTGGCACCGGGGAACCCACCTGCTCTCATCTCCGGCAGGTGGCCGACCGGCCGGTGGCGCCAGGGTAGGTCAGCCCTTCGTCAGCGCTCCAGTGGTGTGTCGAACTCGCTGAGGCGCACCCGGATCCCCGGCGAGCCGAACGGCTCGACGGACACGTCCAGCGCGCGCAGGTAGCCGGTGCCGTCGTCGATGGTGGCCTCCAGGTACTGGCGGTCGGTGCCGCCCAGGGTGACGGTCCCGGTGACGCGGCAGCCGTCCCGTTTGCCCGATCGCAGTTGGCCGGTGACCTGCGCGAGCAGGCGCACGAAGGTGGGCACGCTGCTCAGCAGCGGTTTCTCCTCCTCGTTCGCGGGTCGCCAGACGCCGGGGCGGGTGCCCGCGGCCGGTCCGCTCAGCTCCAGTCTGCCGTCGACCAGCTTGGCCTCGCCCGTCTGCGCGGGTGGTCGCATGGTGTAGTGGGCGTTGCGACCGGTGGCGTCCGTCGTGCCGGTCGCGTTCATGATTCCCGAGACCTGCACCGAGAACCGGTGGCTCACCCCCGCCGTCTTGGTCAGGGCGGTGGTGAGGATCTCGTCCGGTGTCCGGCCCGCGGTTTGCGCTTCGCACGGTGCCGCCGCCTGCCGGGGCGCCAGCACGACCGCGGCCGTCGCCGCCGTGGCCGCCGCGAGCACCACGGCGGCCGCCGTCAGCGCCCAGGTCGGTGGGCGGAGTCGGATCCGGCGGAACCCGTCGCGCAGTTCGGCCGCGGTGGGGCGGGCCGCCGGGTCGGCCGCGGTCGCCGTGCGGAGGAGCCGCAGGAGGCGCGACGGCACGCGGGGCAGGTCGGGCAGGACGGGGCCGGGGGTACCGCCCAGGGCGGCGTACAGGGTCATGCCGAGTTGGTAGACGTCGCCCGCTCGGGACTCCGCCCGCTCGGGCGGGGTGAAGGCGTCGGACGGTGCCTGCTGGGTGAATCCGGCCAGGAGAGGGCGGTCGCCGAGGTCGAGGACCGCCTCGGGGGAGATCGCGCCGTGCACGAGGCCCGCGGTGTGGGTCGCGTCGAGCGCGTTCGCCAAGGCGATGCCGTACGCGCGCAGGTCGCGGGCCGACAGCGGGCCCAGCTCGATCCGGTCGGCCAGCAGCGGTGCCGACTCGACCGCCAGGTACGGGCGCCGGTCCGGGCCGACACCGGCGTCCAGCACGGCCGCGACCGCCGCGCGGTCGGACAACCCGGAGAGCGTGTGCGCCCAACGCCCGAACGCCGCCTCGTCGACCGGTTCGGGACCGGTGGTCCGTACCACCTCGTCGCCGGATCCGAGCACGAGCACCTCGGTCGGGCCGACCCATCCCCGCTCCATGCCAACCCCCTGTCGTCGGGACGAACCCTCGGGATCGAGATCGGTGCGCGCCGGACTTTCGTGTCATCCGCGGGTGGCCCGCGCGTCGCGGCAGGTGTCTACTGATCGGGTGCCCGGCGATCCCCGACTCCGCTTCCTCAACGCCGCCGATCACGCCGACGCGGTCGCGGACCTGTTGTCCTGTTGCGCCTCCCGCCGGTGGGCGGCCGAGGTCGTCGCGCAGCGCCCCTACGCCGACCTGGCCGGGGTCGAGGAGGTCTCGGCCGCCGTGCTGGCCAACCTGGACTGGGACGAGGTGCTGGTGGCCCTCGACGCGCACCCGCGGATCGGGGAGCGGGCGCGGGGCCACTCGCGGGAGGCGGGCTGGTCGCGGGCCGAGCAGTCCGGCGCCACGACCGACGACGAGCGGTTGCGGGCCGACCTCGTGCGCGGCAACGAGATCTACGAGCAGCGCTTCGACCACGTCTTCCTGGTCTGCGCCACCGGACTGTCGGCCGAGGACGTCCGCACCGCGCTGCGCCACCGGCTGGGCAACGACCGGGCCACCGAGCGGGTGGTGGTCCGCGCCGAGCTGACCAAGATCGTCGAACTGCGGCTGCGGAGGTTGGCGGGATGAGCGCGACGCTGTCCACGCACGTGCTCGACACCAGCCGCGGCACCCCGGCGGCCGGGGTCGCGGTGCGCCACGAGGTGCGCCGCGGTGGTCGGTGGCGCCTGGTCGACGAGGCCCGCACCGACGCCGACGGCCGGTTCACCGGCTGGTCGGCCGAGCCGGGGGAGCACCGGCTCGTCTTCGACACCGGCGCCTACCTGGGGCCCGACGCGTTCTACCCGGAGGTCGCGGTGGCCTTCCGGGTGTCGGCGGGGCACTACCACGTCCCGCTGCTGATCAGCCCGTTCGGCTATTCGACCTACCGGGGAAGCTGATGCACCTAGAGCTGGGCGACAACCAGTACGGCAAGGCGGAGACCAGGCTGGTGCGGGTCGACCGCGCGGGGGAGGCGCACCGGGTCACCGACCTGACGGTGACCACCACCCTCGCGGGTGATCTCGCCGCCACCCACCTGACCGGCGACAACAGCGGCGTCCTGCCGACCGACACCCAGAAGAACACCGTCTACGCGTTCGCCCGCGACGGCGTCGGGCAGGTCGAGGCGTTCGCGTTGCGGCTGGCCCGGCACTTCGTCGGGTCCGCGCCGACGATCACCCGCGCGCGGGTGGCGGTCGAGCAGCACCTCTGGGACCGCAACCCGGCCAACGGGCACTCCTTCGTGCGGGCCGCCGGGACGCGCACCGCGACCGCGGTGAGCGCGGAGGGCGGCGAGTGGGTGCTCTCCGGGGTGACCGACCTGACCGTGCTGAACACCACCGGCTCGGAGTTCCACGGCTTCCACCGCGACCGGTTCACCACCCTCGCCGAGACCACCGATCGCGTGCTGGCCACCGCGGTCACCGCCCGCTGGCGCCACCGCGACACCGAGCGCACCGACTGGAAGACCGCGTTCAGCGGCGCCCGCCAACGACTGCTCACCGCCTTCGCCGACACGCACAGCCTGTCGCTGCAGCAAACCCTGCACGCCATGGGCACCCAGGTGCTCGAGGGCGACGAGCACCTGGCCGAGATCCGGCTCTCGCTGCCCAACAAGCACCACTTCCTGGTCGACCTGTCGCCGTTCGAGCTGGACAACCCGGGCGAAGTGTTCTACGCGGCCGACCGGCCGTACGGGTTGATCGAGGGCACGGTGCTCCGCGACGACGCGCCCGATCCCGGATTGGCCTGGTGGTAGTCCGTGGAGTTCCTCCGACCAACCACCCTCGCTGACGCGTTAGCGGCCAAGGCCGAGTACCCGAGCGCGGTGCCGATCGCGGGCGGCACCGACGTGATGGTCGAGCTGAACTTCGACAAGCGCCGCCCGGATGCCTTGCTGGACTTGGGCAACGTCGCTGAACTGTCCACTTGGGACGTTGAGGGCGCGGTGCTGCGGCTCGGCGCGTCGGTGCCGTACGCCCGGATCATCACCGAGCTGAGTGATCGCCTGCCCGGCCTCGCGATGGCGGCGCGGACGGTGGGTTCGCCGCAGATCCGCAACCGGGGGACCGTCGGCGGCAACCTCGGCTCGGCCTCGCCCGCAGGTGACGCGCATCCGTCGCTGTTGGCCGTGGACGCCGTGGTCGAGGTGGCCTCGGCGACGGGCTCGCGACGAGTGCCGATCACGGAGTTCTTCCTGGGCCCCAAGAAGAGCGCGCTCGCGCCGGACGAGCTCGTTGTCGCGGTGCGGGTCCCGGTCGCCACCGGACCGCAGCAGTTCGCGAAGGTCGGCACCCGCAACGCCATGGTGATCGCGGTGTGCTCGTTCGGACTGGCTGTGCACCCGGGGACCACCGCGGTCGGTACCGGGATCGGTTCGGCGGGGCCCACCCCGTTGCGCGCGCCGGAGGCGGAGGCGTTCGCCGCCCAGGAACTCCCTTGGGGGACAAGGGGTTTGTTGTCCGACGCGGTGGCCCGCCGGTTCGGTGAGCTGGTGGCCGCGGCGGCGCGACCGATCGACGACGTGCGGGGCACTGCGGCCTACCGCAGGCACGCCCTCGCCGTGCTGGCCAAGCGCACGCTTGGCTGGGCGTGGGACGAGCACCGGAGGTCCCGATGAGGGTGCGGATCGAGGTCAACGGCGAGCAGCACGTCGCCGACGACGTGTGGGAGGGCGAGAGCCTGCTCTACGTGCTGCGCGAGCGGCTGGGGCTCCCGGGCTCGAAGAACGCCTGCGAGCAGGGCGAATGCGGGTCGTGCACGGTGTACCTCGACGACGTCGCGGTGTGCGCGTGCCTGGTCGCCGCCGGGCAGGCGCACGACCGGCGGGTGCGCACCGTCGAGGGCCTGGCCGACGGTGACCGGCTCGACCCGGTGCAGGAGGCGTACCTGGTCAGCGGGGCGGTGCAGTGCGGGTTCTGCACCCCCGGGCTGATCGTGGCCACCCACGACCTGCTGCGGCGCAACCCGCACCCGTCCGACCCGGAGATCCGCGAGGCGCTCGCCGGGAACCTGTGCCGCTGCACGGGGTACGAGAAGATCCTCGACGCGGTGCGGCTCGCCGCGTCCCGATCGGACGGTGGCTGATGCGCACGGTGATCGAGAACGCCGCGATCGCCACCGTCGACGCGGCCGGGACCGAGTATCCGCTCGGGCACCTCGTGGTCGACGGCGGCGTGATCGAGTCGGTGGGCCCGGGGCCGGCCGACGTCCCCGCCGACCGCCGGGTCGACGGCACCGGCTGCCTGCTGACCCCGGGGCTGGTCAACACCCACCACCACCTCTACCAGTGGGCCACCCGCGGCTACGGCCAGCAGTCGGACCTGTTCCACTGGCTGGTGGAGCTCTACCCGGTGTGGGCGGGGCTGGACGAGTCGATCACCCGCGCGGCGGCCACCGCCGGGCTGCTCCGCCTGGCGCTCACCGGGTGCACCACCGCGGCCGACCACCACTACGTCTTCCCGCGCCACGGCGGCGACCTGCTGGGCGCCACCGTCGAGGCGGCGGCCGAGGTCGGGATCCGGCTGCACGCGGTGCGCGGGTCGATGGACCGGGGCATCAGCGACGGCGGGCTGCCGCCGGACTCCCTCGTGGAGACGACCGAGGCCGCGCTGGCCGGGACGCAAGCCGCCATCGAGCGGTGGCACTCGCCCTCGCCGGACGCGTTCGTCCAGGTCGCCGTGGGTCCGTGCTCGCCCTTCTCGGTGAGCACGCCGCTGCTGACCGGGGCCGCCGAACTCGCCCGTTCGACCGGGGTCCGGCTGCACACCCACCTCGCGGAGACCCTGGAGGAGGAGCAGCAGTGCCAGGGGGAACACGGCCGCACCCCGGTGGAGTACGTCCAGGACCTGGACTGGCTCGGCCCCGACGTGTGGCTGGCGCACGGCGTGCACCTGTCCGACGACGCGGTCAAGACGCTGGGCGCCACCGGCACCGGGGTGGCGCACTGCCCGACGTCCAACGCCCGGCTGGGCACCGGGATCGCCCGGGTGGCCGACCTGCTGGCCGCGGGCGTCCCGGTCGGCCTCGGCGCGGACGGTGCGGCGTCCAATGAGGACGGTGGACTCGGCGGCGAGCTGCGCCAGGCCCTCTACCAGACCAGGATCCGCGGCGGGGCCGCGACGCTGACCGCCCGCGACGTGCTCCGGTTGGCCACCGCGGGCGGTGCCGCCTGCCTGGGCCGCTCGGCCGACCTCGGGTCGCTGGAGCCGGGCAAGCAGGCCGACGTCGCGCTGTGGCGGCTCACCGGGATCGACCACGTCGGCATCGCGGATCCGGTGGCGGCGCTGGTGTTCGCCGCGCTGCCGCCGTTGAAGCTGCTGCTGGTGGGTGGTCGCACGGTGGTCGAGGACGGGCTGGCCACCCAGATCGGGGCCGCCGCCGTCGCCGCGAACCTGGGCGCGGCGGCCAAGTCGCTGGCGCGGAAGGCGGGGCTGCACCGATGACGAGCACCACCACCGATACGAACACCAGCACCGGCATCGGTGCCAGTCCGGTCCGCCCGGACGGCACGCTGAAGGTCAAGGGCGAGTTCGCCTACAGCTCGGACCTGTGGGCCGACGACATGCTCTGGGGCGCCACCCTGCGCAGCCCGCACCCGCACGCCCGGATCCGCGGCGTCGACCTCACCGGCGCGCTCAAGATCGCCGGGGTGTACGCGGTGCTCACCCACGACGACGTCCCCGGGGTCAACCGGTTCGGCCTCGAACACCCGGACCAGCCGGTGCTCGCCGAGGATGTCGTGCGCTACCAGGGGGAACCGGTCGCCGTCGTCGCGGCCGACCACCCGGAGACCGCCCGCCGGGCCGTCGCGGCGATCACCGTCGACTACGAGGTGCTCGACCCGGTCACCGACCCGAACACCGCCGCTGACCGCCCGCCGCTGCACCCCGGCGGCAACGTGGTGCGACACGTCCGGATCCGCAAGGGCGATCCCGGCGCGTCAGCGTCCACTGTGGTCAGTGGTGAGTACACCGTCGGCATGCAGGACCAGGCTTTCCTCGGGCCGGAGTCGGGGATGGCGGTGCCCGCCGAGGACGGTGGTGTCGACCTGTTCGTCGCCACCCAGTGGTTGCACGTCGACCAGAGCCAGGTCGCCGCCGCGCTGGGCCTGCCGCCGGAGAAGGTGCGGATCACCCTGGCCGGGGTCGGTGGCGCGTTCGGCGCTCGCGAGGACCTGTCCATGCAGGTGCACGCCAGCCTGCTCGCGTTGCGCACCAACCGGCCGGTGAAGTTCGTCTACGGCCGCGAGGAGTCCTTCTTCGGGCACGTGCACCGCCACC
Source organism: Actinokineospora sp. NBRC 105648 (assembly GCF_030269645.1). GTDB lineage: Bacteria > Actinomycetota > Actinomycetes > Mycobacteriales > Pseudonocardiaceae > Actinokineospora. Next base: position 89,515 of record NZ_BSTR01000011.1, read on the forward strand.
CCGCCATCCTGCGCTACGAGCACGGCGCCGACGCCGACGGCCGCCTGGTGTACGTCCGCGCCGAGATCCTGCTCGACGGTGGCGCCTACGCCTCCAGCACCAGCGCGGTCGTGGCCAACGCGGCGACCCTCGGCGCCGGGCCCTACGACGTCCCCAACGTCCACATCGACGCCATCGGCCTCTACACCAACAACCCGCCCTGCGGTGCCATGCGCGGATTCGGCGCCGTGCAGGCGTGTTTCGCCTATGAGTCTCAAATGGACAAATTGGCCGCCGCGCTCGACCTGGATCCCGTCGAGCTGCGCGTGCGCAACGCCCTGCGCGAGGGTGCCGCCATGCCCACCGGGCAGATCATCGACTCCGCCGCCCCGGTCGCGGAGCTGCTGCGCCTCGTGCGCGACCGGCCGCTGCCCGCCCCCGCCGCCGACGACCCGCGCGAGCGGCCGGGCGGCGTCGCGAACACCACCCACGGCGAGGGCGTGCGCCGCGGCGTCGGCTACGGCGTGGGCATCAAGAACGTGGGCTTCTCCGAGGGCTTCGACGACTACTCCACCGCCAGTGTGCGGCTGTGGGTCAGCGGCGGTGAGCCGGTGGTGTCCGTACACACCGCGGCGGCCGAGGTCGGGCAGGGGCTGGTGACGCTCCAGGCGCAGATCGCCCGCACCGAGCTGGGTGTGCGGCAGGTGACCGTGCTGCCCGCCGACACCAGCGTCGGCAGCGCCGGGTCCAGTTCGGCCTCCCGGCAGAGCTACGTCACCGGGGGCGCGGTCAAGGCCGCGTGCGAGGCCGTCCGCGCCGAGGTCCTCGACCTGGTCGACGCGCCCGGGGAGCTCTACCTCAACGGCGGCCGGGTGGTCGACTCGGCGGGCGCGACCGTGGCCGAGGTGGCCGACCTGCTCGGCGACCGGGTCGTCGAGCAGACCGTCGAGTGGCGGCACCGGCCCACCGAGCCGATCGACCCGGAGACCGGGCAGGGGCGGGCGCACGTGCAGTACGCGTTCGCCGCGCACCGGGCGGTCGTCGACGTCGACACCGAGTTGGGGCTGGTCCGGGTCGTCGAGCTGGCCTGCGCGCAGGACGTGGGTCGGGCGCTCAACCCGCAGGCAGTCCTCGGCCAGATCCACGGCGGCAGCGCGCAGGGGCTCGGGCTGGCGGTGATGGAGGAGATCCTGGTCGTCGACGGCAAGGTCCGGAACCCGTCGTTCACCGACTACCTGATCCCGACCACCCTGGACACACCCCCGATGGCGGTGGACGTCCTGGAGCTGGCCGACCCGCACGCCCCGTACGGCCTGCGCGGCGTCGGCGAGCCGCCGACGATCTCGGTGACGCCCGCGGTGGTCGCCGCGATCCGCGCCGCCACCGGTGTGGCCCTCACCCGCGTCCCGGTCCGGCCGGAACACCTCGTCCTCGCCGAGAGCCCCCCGCACGCCGACACTCTTGTCGATGACACAGAGTAGAGCGAACTCAGAGTGAGGATGACCCGAATGGACGTGGGGGTTTGTCAGTAATCTGAGCGGCATCGATGGTGAATCAGAGGTGCTGTCCGTGACTGAATCCTCCAGCTGGGTTCCCGAAGGCGTGAATACCGAGCTGCCCAGTGCGGCCCGGGTTTACGACTACCTGCTCGGCGGCGGGCACAACTTCCCGGGCGACCGGGCGCTGGCCGAGGAGCTGGTGCGGCTGCTGCCCGCGCGCGACATGTCCCGGCTCAACCGGGCGTTCCTGCGTCGGGCCGTGCTGCACCTGCTCGACGCGGGCATCACCCAGTTCCTGGACCTCGGCTCCGGCATCCCGACCGTCGGCAACGTCCACGAGATCGCCCTGGCGGCCGACCCCACCGCGCGCGTGGTGTACGTCGACTACGAGCCGGTGGCGGTCGCGCACAGCGAGATGCTGCTGCGCGAGGTCCCCAACGCCGACGTCCTGCGCGCGGACATGCGCGAGCCCGAGAAGATCCTGCGGGCACCGCGGGTGCGCGAGCTGATCGACCTGTCCGCGCCGTTGGGCCTGCTCATGGTCGGTGTCGCCCAGTTCATCCCGGACGACGACGACCCGTGGGCGCTGGTCGCCCGCTACCGCGACGCGCTGGCACCGGGCAGCCACCTCGCGCTGTCCGCGTTCACCTGGGACAACGCGCCCGAGGGGATGGCCGGGGCGGTCGAGGTGTTCCGGCACAGCCAGGACCCGATCTTCCCGCGCACCCACCAGGAGATCCTCCGGCTCTTCGACGGCTTCGAGCTGGTCGAACCGGGACTGGTCTACACGCCGCTGTGGCGACCGGAGCGCGCCGAGGATGTCGGTGATAACGCGGCGCGTTCGAATCTCTATGCGGGTGTCGCACGCAAGACTTAAACGTCACCCATTTGGCGGATGAAATGACCCGGCCAACCTAGTCCGATGGGGTGGCGTCAGGTGCCCATTCGGGTGCAGAGTGGTACTTCAGGACTTCCCTGGCTGTCTTCCCGGGCCGGTGGACTAGCGCACCGACAAAGGACGGTCTTTGGCGTGGACCGCGCTGAGTTGGCCATCAGATGGGCCGCCGCGTTGACCCAGGTCGCCTACGTCGCGCGCGACCGCGACGTGATCGAGCGCGAGCTGGCCGACCTGCTCGGCGCGCTCGTCGCCTGCCTGCGCGCGGACGGCCCGGACGAGGCGACCGGGGTCGGTCGGGCGCTCGCCGAGAGCGGGTTCCACCAGCCGGTGTGCGTGCGGGTCTCGATCGACGTGCTGTCCTCCGGGCTGCCCCGGCTGACCGAAGTGGACGATGCGACCCGACTGCCCGGCGTGCTCGCCGCGCTCGCCGCCGGTTTCGCCGACGCCACCCGGCGGCGGCTCTTCGCCGAGCAGCAGGACCTGCGCGACGCGCTCGTGCACGCCAGGAACACCGTCGAGCGCGACCTGCGGGCCAGCGAAGCCCGGTTCGGCGAGGTGTTCACCACCTCCGCGCTCGGCATGGTCATCTCCGACCTCGGCGGCGGCGTGGCCCGGGCCAACGAGGCGCTGGAGGAGATGCTCGGCTACAAGCCCGGCACGCTCTTCCGCAAGCGCCTCGACGACCTGTTCCACCCGCAGGACCGCGCCTACCTGCGCACCCGCTACGACGAGCTGGCCGACGGCGTCGGCCACCAGCTCGACGAGCGCACCCGGTTCCTGCGCGCCGACGGCGAGACGCAGTGGGTCCGGGTGGCGGTCTCGGTGCTGCGCGACCGGGACGACCTGCCCGACCACCACGTGACGATGGTGCAGGACATCTCCGACCTGCACCTGCTCGAGCACCACATCAGCCACCAGGGCACGCACGACCCGCTCACCGGGCTGCCCAACCGGCAGGCCTTCGTCGGTCGGCTGGAGGAGGCGCTGGGCACCGGGCAGGAGGTGTCGGTGCTGCACCTGGGTCTCGACGACTTCGCCGTGACCAACGACGGCATCGGCCGGGCCGCGGGCGACCACCTGCTGCGCGAGGTCGCGGCCCGGCTGACCCAGCTGCTCGGCGAGCAGCCGGGGATCGTGGCGCGGCTCGCGGGCGACGAGTTCGCGATGATGCTCGAGCACCCGCCGGGTGGGCTCGACGTCGGCGGCGTCGCCACCGAGATCAACGACGTGCTGTCCGAACCGACCTATGTGGACGGCCAGGGCATCGCCGCGTGGGCGACGATCGCGGTGGTCAGCCTGCCGTCGGCGGACACCAAACCGGACGAGCTGCTGCGCGCCACCGATATCGCGCTGCGCAAGCTCAAGCAGCGCGGGCGCAGGCAGTGGTGCGTGGTCGACCCGGTGCAGAACCAGCTCTACCGCGAGCAGTACCGCCTCGCGGCGACGATCCCGGGCGCCTGGGAGAACGGCGAGCTGGGCCTGGAACTGCGGCCGGTCGTCGCGCTGGCGGAGCGGACCGTGGTCGCCACCGAGGCGCTGCTGCGCTGGGAGCACCCGGAGTACGGCGTGCTGGGGCCGCAGCGGTGCGCCGAGCTGCTGCTGGACACCGGGCTCAGTGTCCTGCTGGGACACTGGGTGCTCGGCCAAGCCGCGGCGGCTGTCGAGGGGTCGGCGCTGTACCTGGAGCTCTCGGCCGAGCAGGTCGCGGACCCGGACCTGGTGATGCAGGTCCGGCGGGTGCTGGGCGAGTCCGGCCTCGACGCCGACCGGCTGGAGCTGGGCATGCCAGTCTGCTCACTGTCCATTGGGGATGGTGTGGCCGAGGACAACCTGGGCGTGCTGGTGGACCTCGGGGTCCGTACGGTGCTGACCGACTTCGGGCACACCCGCGGCGACCTGGCCTGCCTGGAGGACTTACCGATCCACTCGGTCCGGATGTCGGGCGCCGTCGTGTCGCGGGTGGTGCGGCCCGATCCGGCGGCGTTGTTCACGCGGTCGGTGGCGGGGCTGGTGCCGATGGTGCGGGAGGTGGGGATCTCGGTGCTGGTGCCGGGGATCTCCACTGAGGAGCAGGCCAAGTGGTGGATGGGGGTTGGGGCTGATCTGGGGACTGGTCCGTTGTTCTCCTGATCGCTTCTCCTTTGCTGGCTCTGGGTGTTGCCGTCGGGGGCTTCTGCTTCCCCTACGCCAAGTGTGACTACGGCCGGTGTGGGCTTGTCAAGGCGGGAAAGATGCCTTGACAAGCCCACACCGGCCGTGTTTGGGGCTGCGTATGGGATGCAGGGGGGAGTGTGGTCAGGGCTCCTGTGGGTGTGCTGGTTCCTGGGGCTGGGGTGGGGGTGCCTTGGGGGTGGCCGCTCGGGGGTGGTGCCGAGGGGGTGGGTGGTGCTGGTGCCGTGGGGTGTTGTGTTGGGTGGCTGCTCAGGTGTGCTGCCTTGGGGTGGCGCTCGACGGTGGCGTGCCTAGGGTCTGGCGGTGCTGGTGCGGTGGGGTGTGGCTTCGGGTGGTGCCCGGGTGTGCTGGTGCGGCGGGATGTTGGTTGGGGTGGCTGCAAAGGGGCCTGGGGGTGGCCGCACGGGGGTGGTGCCGAGGGGGTGGGTAGTGCTGGTGCCGTGAGGTGTTGCGTTGGGTGGCTGCTCGGGGGTGGTGCCTGGGGTTGGCTGCTCGGCGGTGGCGTGTGGAGGGGCTTGGCGGTGCTGGTGCGGTGGCGTGTTGCTTCGGGTGGTGCCGGGTGCTGGGTGCGGCTGTTGGTTGGGTGGCTGCTCGGGCGGCCTAGAGGTGGCCGCTGGGGGGTGGTGCCGAGGGGCGGGTGGTGCTGATGGCGTGAGGTGTTGCGTTGGGCGGCTGCTCAGGGTGGTGCCTGGGGTTGGCTGCTCGGCGGTGGCGTGCCGAGGGGCCGGGTGGTGCTGGTGCGGTGGGGTGGCTGCTTGGGGGTGGTGCCAAGGGAGCCTGGCGGTGCTGGTGCTTCGGGTGTTCGGGTGCTGCCGAGGCGGCCGGGTGTGCTGGTGTGGCGGGATGTTGCTGGGGGCGGTGGGCGGGGGCGCTGTGGTGCTGGACGCGGGTGTGATCTACCTGCGCAGGTGCCGACCCCGACGCCGATGCCGTTGGTGTCCGAGGCGGACTGAGGTGGGCGGGGTGTGCCCGGTCTGGTGCTGAGCGAACTCCGCCGCTGTGCCGCGCCGTGCCGCTGTGCTGCGGGGTGGAGCGGTGCGGCAGGGGCCCGGCAGTGCTGCGGTGGAACTGGCGGAGCGGTGAGGTGGTGCGGCGAGGCAGGGTGCGCAGGCGGCGCGGTGGTGCTGGGGGCTGGGTGGCCGGAGGTCCGCCCTGGTGCGCCTCGTCAGGCTGCTACCGGGGGGACGCGGGCGGTTACCCTGTGTGCTTAGGTGCCGAGCTGCTCAGGCGGCTGCGGGGGCGCCGGTCAGGGCGTCGGTGCCTGCCTGGGTCAGCGTCGCGGGGACTCGTTCGCCGAAGCGGCCCGTGGTGGCGGTGATGAGGCCCTGGTGGGTGAGCTGGTGCGCGGTGAACTGGTCGCAGCAGGAGAAGCCGTCGATGTAGAGGTCGGGTTCGCGGCTGCAGGCGAGTTGGGCTCTGCCCTGGGCGACGGCGCGGAGCATGGCGATGGCGCGGTGGCTCAGGTGCTGGCCGGTGCGTTCATGCGGTTCGACAGTGATGGTCATCTGCGGTTCCCCCCTGGGTCGGGTTCATCTGGTGTTCGTAGCGGTTGCCCTCTTGGATGCTTGGGCCCCTCATCAGGTTGCATCGAAGTGCGACCCCGCTCACGTTACAAAGCGTGACGAGGTCTACAGGGGAAGAGGCGTCGGCGTGTCGCGTGGATACCGGTCAGGCCGAGTCGCGGATTACCAGTTCGGTTGGCAACAGGACCGAGGCCGGTAGTCCGCCCTCGCCCTTCACCTGGGCCAGCAGGCGGGCGGTGGTGGTCCGGCCGAGCTCCTCGACGTCCTGACGGACGGTCGTGAGCCGGGGGGCGGTGGAGGTGGCCAGCACCGAGTCGTCGAAGCCGACCAGGGCGATGTCCTCGGGGACCCGCAGGCCGCGCTCGGCGAGGGTGCGCAGGGCGCCGATCGCGATGATGTCGGCGGCGGCGAACACCGCGTCGGTGTCCGGGTGGGCGTCCAGCAGTGCGGCCATCGCCGCGGCGCCGCCCTCGACGCTGAAGTCGGAGCGGGCGACCCGGTCGGTGCGGCGGTCGGCCTCGGCCATGCCGCGCCGCCAGCCCGCGAGGCGGTCGATGCCCACGGCCATGTCGTCCGGGCCCGCGATGGTCGCGATCCGCTGCCTGCCGGTGCGCAGCAGGTGCCGGGCGGCGGTGAGGCCGCCGGTGAGGTTGTCGGAGTCGACGTAGGGGACGGTCACCTCGGCCAGTGGCCTGCCCACCAGCACCACCGGCAGCCCGGCCGCGACGAGGCGGGCCGGGAGCGGGTCGCGGCCGTGCAGGCTGACGACCACGGCGCCGTCGACGTGGCCGCCGCAGAGGTAGTTCTCCAGGGTCTGGTCGTCCTGCTCCTGGGCCATCAGCAGGACCAGCTGCCTGCGGCTGCCCGCCATCCCGGCGTAGACCCCGCGCAGGATCTTGGCGAAGAACGGGTCGCCGAAGACCCGGTCGCCGTGCTCGGAGACCACCAGCGCGATCGAGTTGGTCCGCCGGGTGACGAGGTTGCGCGCGGCCTGGTTGGGCACGTAGCGCAGGTCGCCGATCGCCTGCTCGACCGCGGCCCGCGCGCGCTTGCTGACCCCGGGCAGATCGTTGATCACCCGCGACACCGTGGACCGCGACACCCCGGCGACCCGCGCCACCTCTTCCAGGGTAGGGGCGACGCGCTCGTCCGGTGGTGTCATCCTCGCTCCGTTCGCAGGGCGGGCCAGTGTAGGGCAGCCGCGCGGGCCCGCGCGAGCACCGATTTCGGCCCGACCATCCACAGTGGAATGGGCGAACTCCGGGCCGGGCGGGCGGTAGAGGCTAAGTGCCCATTCGGACGGTCGCCATCGGTGTTCGCTCAGCGGCACTGATCGTTCGGGCTCCGCGCCCGCGGTTGCCTGACCGCGCGGGACTTCGGGGCCGTGTGGGCACTCCCGGCCGCCGAGGACCGAAACCCCGACCCGTTCGGGTGCGGCACGTTGGTCACCCACAGCGAACCTGTCGAGCTGGACTGGCACCGCTTCCCCACACATGGCTGACCCAGACGCGGAGACACCCCACCGCGGCGGGGTGTTCTGCTTGCCCGGTGCCCGGTGCCCGGTGCCCGGTGCCCGGTGCCCGGTGACTGCTTCTGCCTGCCTGGTGCTGATGGTGCGCCGTGAGGTGGTCCGAGGCGATGCCGGTGCGCCGGGGTGGAGGTGGTCGAGGCCGTGCTGGCCGCCGCGATGCACCGTTGTGGTGAGAGCCTGGCCGACATCGACACCCAGAACGGCGCAGTGGCGCTACACGCTGCCCCGGTGTCTAGTTGTGCTCGGTGCTCGGTGCTCGGTGCTCGGTGCTCGGTGCTGTCGGTCGCTCTGGGCGACTGCTCGGCAGTCGGCTGCGTGGCCAAGCGACGGTGGTTTGGAATCGAGCTGGACCGGCTGACTGCGCCGCGGCGGTCAGTGCCTGCGGTTCTCCGGGCGGTCGGCCAGGCTGTAGAGGATGCGCTGCATGACGTCGTTGTGGTCCTCGGGCAACGGGTCCCGGGCGGCCTCGATGGCGGCGGCGGGCGAGGGCCTGCGCTGGCGGCGGGGCAGGGGGACCGCGGAGGCGTCCATCCCGCCGGGGAGCGGGAGGCTGGCCCACAGCAGGTAGCGCGCGGCGCCCAGTTCAGTGACACCCACTCGTGGACCGTCCGGGACGACCGGAACCCGGACCACCCGGGGCGTCTCGATCTCGATGATCAGCTCCACACCGGTGAGCCGGACCCGGGCGTTGAGCATCCCGGCCGAGCCCTGGTCGACCGCGCCGACCACGGCCTGCGCCAGCTGCCGCGCCACTTCGGCGGCCGCGTCGCGCATCGGGCGCAGCTTCCACTCGGTCAGGGAGAACCGCACGAACATCTCGGTGCACCCGACTGCTGTGGGCAGGGCGACCAGCTGGAGGTCGTCCATCTGTTCGGTCCGGTTGTTCATGGGTGCGTCCTTCCCGGTGCCCGCGCGTGCGCAGATGGTGCCACGTCGCCTATCGGTAGCGGCACCCCAGGTCTTCCCATTAACTATCCGTGTACGTCAGCCCGCGAATCGTCACCCACCGCCGCCAGTGCGCTCACCACAATGGTGTACATCTGGTCCCGTGCGCGCAGTCGACGACAACGGGACCGAACTCAACGCCGAGTTCACCCTCGAATCAGACGGCGACACCATCGCCCTGATCATGGAAAGCAGCGGCGGGAAGAGGTCGGCGGGCAGACCACCCCGCAACCGCGACTACAACCGCGCGCTGGAGTTGCTGCTCCGCCGACTCGGCGGGCTCTCGGCGGTGATCACCGCGGCCATGGTCGAGACCAAGCAGACCACGGACCTGTCCGAGGCCGAGCGCTCCGTGATCGATGCGCCGATGCACCTCACGCCGATGACCGACCCCGAGAAGGCGCGCAAGGACCTGGTCAGGAACCAGGGATTGGTGGGTAAGAAGTCCTACAAGGCCGGAACGAACACCAAGCGGTTCCGCGCTCGGCTTAAGGTGCCTGGCTATGGTCCGGAGGACACGAGCGCACTCGCAGCCGTCCTGGTGGGGCGGGAGTCCGGACACCGGCCGGCCGCGCCCGATGCGCACGAGCTGCTGGACCCGCTCGACGGCGAACACATGTCCACGGTGTCCGGCCACCACTTCACGTTGCGGGTGCGCAGCGGCACTGCCTGGGTGGTGACCGACGACTTCCCCGCAGGGGAGCCGATCCCGCTCGAGTCGGTGCAGGAAGTACTCGACGAGCTGTGGTCTACCGGCTCGATCAAGGTCGACGGACCGGTCGGCACCGCGGGCAGCCTGGTGGGTGCTGTGCTGTTGAGGGTCCCCGAGATCGGGTTCGAGCCCGTTGCGGGCACAGCCAGCCGGTCCCGCCGGGCTGGTGGGCGCCAAGGGGCCAAGACCTTCGCGGTCGTGGACGGCTGGACCCTGGCCAGGTACCGCACCGAGCAGAGCGCGTTGCGCAGCCTCCTCATCGGTGGGGTCGAGGTTGCCGACTGCGCGCTGTGCGGACATTCGTTCCCGGTTGGCATGCTGGTGGCCGCGCACATCAAGAAGCGGTCGGTGTGCACTCCGGAGGAACGCGCGGATCTCAAGAACGTGGCGATGCTGGCCTGTGCCCTGGGGTGCGACCGCCTGTTCGAGGACGGGCACGTCGCGGTGGGGCCCGACGGCGTGATCCTGGTGGCCGAGCCCACCGGGGTGACCGGCAGGCTGGCCGACTTGCTTGCCGAGCTGCGCGGAGGCGCCTGCAGCGCTCACCGGCCGAGCACCGAGCAGTACTTCGCGTGGCACCGGGAGAAGTACTTCAAGGGGTGAAGCACCAGGGCTCCCGCACTCGGTGAGTGCGGGAGCCCGGTGTCAGTGCGGGACTGCTACTTGAGGCCGCCGTCGACGGCTGTCATGAGGGTGCCGGGGTCGCCGGACATCTCCCAGGCCATGACGCCGAGTAGGCGCTTGCTCTTGACCCACGGCAGCTTCTGCTGGATGGACCAGGTGTCGTCGAAGGTCCACCACTGGCCGTTGTTGCCCGTGTAGCAGGAGGTGGCGACCGCGGCCGTGTCGTGGACGACGGTGCAGTTCGGGACGCTGGCCAGCAGGTTCGCGTAGCCCCTGGTGCCCGCCTCCTCGGCGAACTGGCCTGGAGCCGCTCCGGTGGCCGACTGCCACTCGCCCTTCTTGCCGCCGTCGGCGACGCCCTGCCAGCCGCGGCCGTAGAACGCCAGGCCCAGGGTCAGCTTCCTGGGGTTGGCGCCCTTGTCGGTGTAGGCCTTGATGGCCGCCTCCGCGCTGAACTTGGTGTTGTAGGGGTCGTCGGCGTCGGCGTAGAGGTTGCCCTGGTGGCCGGTGCGGTTGGGCTCCCAGGAGTTGTCGCTGCCCGAGCCGTGGAAGTCGTAGCCCTGCACGTTGGCCACGTCCAGGTAGTCGAAGATCTTCGGCACGTCCCAGCCCTGCGCCACCTTGGCCGGGTCGGCCGGGGTGAACGCCTGGATCTCGTAGCGCTTGCCGCTGGTCTTGCTGTAGTCGTCGAGCTGGGTGCGGAACTCCTTGAGCAGGGCGGTCAGGTTGTCCTTGTCGTTGACCGACCAGTGGTTGCCCGCGTGGCCGTCACCGCTGCCCGGCCACTCCCAGTCGATGTCGATGCCGTCGAACAGGCCCGCCGCGGTGCCGGGGCCGCCCGCGCCGCCGTAGGACTTGATGTTGCCCTTGATCCAGGTGTCCACACAGGACGAGACGAACTTCTTCCTGGAGGCGTCCGTGGCGGCCACGTCGGAGAAGTACTTCGAGTACGTCCAGCCGCCCAGGGAGACCAGGACCTTGAGGTTCGGGTACTTGACCTTGAGCTTCTTGAGCTGGTTGAAGTTGCCGCGCAGGGTCTCCCAGCCGGTGTCGCCGACGCCGTCGACCGACTGCGCCGCGGAGAACGGCCGCGAGTAGTCCGCCTCGGAGTCGCCCGAGCCGTCACCCTGGTTGGGGTCCTGCGGGTTGGCGGTGGTGCTCTTGGTGACCCCGGACAGGCAGGTCAGGTTCACCGGGTCGATGTTCTGGAAGGCGTAGAGCAGGTGCGTCAGCTTCGCCGCGGCCCCGGTGGTGACCAGGTTCTTGACGAAGTACTGGCGGCCGTAGATGCCCCACTGCACGAAGTAGCCGATCCGCGCGTAGCCGTCGACGATGTCCTTGGTGGTCACCGAGACCGCGCCGCTCTGCGCGGAGGCGTTGTCGAAGCCGTCGCGCGCGCGGACGGTGAAGCTGTACGAAGTGGACGGTGCGAGACCGCTGACCTTCGCCGTGGTGCCGGTGACCGTGGTCGCGGCCGCGCCGTTGGTGAACACGTCGTAGGCGACCACGCCGGTGTTGTCGGTGGAGGCGTTCCAGGCGAGCGTGACGCTGCCCGCGTCGCTCGCCGTCGAGCGCAGGTTGCCGGGGACAGTCGGCGCCTGCGTGTCGTCGGACGGGTTGTTCGTGGTCACCGACAGCGGCGCGCTCGCCGCCGAGGGCAGACCGTTGGTGTCCTTGGCCTTCACGGTGAACGCGTAGGCGGTGTTGGGCGTCAGGCCCGAGATGCTCGCCGTGGTGTCGGTGACCGTGGTGGACAGGGCTCCGTCACGGTAGACCTCGTAGCTCGCGACCGGCAGGGACCCCGCGGTCGAGGCGTTCCAGGCGAGGGTCACGGTCTTGGTGGTCTTGACCGTGGCGCGCAGGTTCGCCGGCGCCGCGGGCGGGGTGTCCGGCGAGCCGTCGCAGTTGCCGTTGTCGACCCGGCACTGGGTCGGGGTGGCGGCGGCGCTGAGCCGGAAGGACGGGCTGTAGGGGTAGGTCGAGCGCCCCGGCTGCAGGGTGTTGATGTAGTACGCGGGGGTCAGGGTCACCCGGGTGCCTGCCTGGGAGACCGTGGCGTTGGCGTTCGCGGTGGCGGTGACACCGGCGGGGAGCTCGAAGTTGATCGCCCAACCGGTGACCGCGGTGCTCCCGCTGTTGGTGACGGTGTACTCGCCGGAGGTGCCGGTCAGGGTGAGGGTCGCGCGGAGTGCGCCCGCCGCCGAGGCCGGTGAACCGAGGGAGATCGTTGCGGTGACGGCCAGCAGGGCGGTCGCGGCCGCGGTGGACAAACGACGAAGGGTGCGTCTCATGGCGGTGGCTCCAGGGGATGAAGCGGAGATATGCCGAGTGTGGTCTAGACCACAACCGAACCTAGCGGCTCGATCCGGTTAGGTCTAGACCAATGCACCCCCTGGAAATCACCAGTTGGCCACTCTCCAGCCCAGTTCGGCCACCTTTCTTGACTGTTTCTTTGCCTTTGTCGGACATTTGTCTAACTGGTCGAGCCATTCGTCCGCACACTCGGGCACACCGCGCACGCGGCAGGCCCCTGCTGCGCCCACCACCGGCACGTCTCCCGGATGCCGCACTCGGGCAACGCCCCACCCACCGCCACGAAGTCCTCGTGCGCGGCATCCACCGCCCGGCACGCCCCGTCCCAGAACACACACCCGGACTCCACACACGGCGCCGCGAACCGATACCGGCTCTCCAACGGCCCACCACCACGCGCCGCCAACCGCGCCTGGAACTCCGGCGTCACCCTCGGCCCATTCGGCGTGTAGACGACGCGACCACCCGGCCCGAGAATGCCCAGGAGGGTCGCCCCGGGCCCCGCCTGACTGCTCGGACAGGTGTGCCGCTCGCTCACGGCTGCCTGCCGATGAAACCCTCCACCTGCTCGGCCAACTCGTGCGCCCGGGGCCCCGCCAGCAGGTACTTGCCGATCAACTCCCACTTCCGCAACTGCCGCCCGCCGAACTCGAAGTACGGCAGGTCGCGGGCCAGCACCTTCTCCACCGCCCCAGACCCGGCCTCGGCCACCGCCTGCGCGATAGCCGAACGCTGGGCATCGGTCAGGTCGACGCCGTCCACCACGAATTTGAACTCGGTAGCCATCCCCGAACTCCTCTCGTTGTCGTGTGGCCGGTCAGTCGCCGCCAAGCCCACGATCGTGATGCGCCAATCCACAGAACTGCCCTTTGGTGCAGCAGAACCCGCCCCGCCCCCACCTCACGCCACACCAACTCTCACTCCCACCCCACCCACCCCTAACCACCCCGCCCCCATTCCCACCAGGCCCGCCCCCACCAGAACCCCTCCACCCCCCACCAAGCCGCAGCGGATAGGCCGCCCCCGCTGGTACCGCCGGCCCCGCTACGGATGCTCGATCTAGTGGACTCGCTTCGTGTGGGGGGAGAGCACCGCTAAACTCGCCGTGTGGTGGGAATGCCCTTCACCCGCCCTTTTTTCACCACCGCGGTGCTCTAGGGGCCCCACACGAAGCGAGTTCACTAGATCGAGCCCGCTCGAAACCCGGGCAACGAAGACGGCAACCCCCGACGCAGCAAGCACGCACGCGACCAAGCAAGCGAGCACGCACGCGAGCACGCACACAAGCAAGCAGCGAGCACCACACGACCAGGTTTTGTCACCTGCCCCCAGCCCCCCGGCCCAGTACGGTTTCCTGGTACGTCGAGACCAGGGGAGAACGACCATGACGGACAGCGAGATCGAGCTGCCCCCCTACCTGGGTGTGCTCGTGGTGGACACCGAGCGGTACGGCTCCAACCAGGACCAGGGGCAGCAGTACCTGGCCGAGGCCGTGCCCGACGTCCTCGAGGTGGCCTTCGGGCGGGCAGGCCTGTCGTCGGTGTGGCAGGAGCGCCAGTACGACCAGAACACCGGCGATGGGGTCGGGTTCGGGTTCGACCCCCGGCACCTGCCCGCCGTCATCGGCAGGTTGCTGCCGCGGCTGCAGGAGGTGCTGGCCGAGAAGGACGTCCGGATGCGCGAGCGCAGCCGGGGTCTGCGCCTGCGGCTGCGGGCGGCGCTGCACGTCGGCCCGGTCCTGATGCCCGGTGGCGGCCGCGCCCTGGTCACCGCGCACCGCCTGGTCGACACGCCACCCCTGCGCGACGCGCTCACCCGGTCGGACAAGGACCGCACGTTCCTGGCGGTGCTGCTGTCCGACCGCGTCTACGACGACGTGGTCGCCGCGGGCTACGTCTCGGTGTCGACCGCGCCGGTGCCGGTGCGGGCGAAGGAGTACGAGGGCACCGCCCACCTCTACGTCCCGGTCCCGACCGGTGACCTCCTCGGCCACGGCCTGGCCACCCCCGCGGAGGAGGCCCGCCTGCGCGCCACCCCGCCGCCCGCGGCCGCCGCGGTGCACAACGTCATGACCGGCCTGAACACCGGCACCGCGATCCAGGTCGGCCACCTGCACGGCGGTTTGCACAACAACTCCTGACCGGGCGGCGGCCGACTCGCCGGGACCGGTGACACCACGTGGTCGAGTGGTCTCCGTCCGGCGCGGCCGTTGACCGATTTGCTCCACTGTGGACGATTTTCGGTGACCCCCGAACCGGCGGCCCCGACAAGCGGAAATTCCCCTCCCTGCAACGGTGTTCGTCGTCCGTACCGCTGTTCGGCCGAACGTTGTGGAGGTGCGAAACGTCCGCATCCGCGCAGCGATGTAGGTGTCGCCGGCGTGGTCGGCCTTGTCGAACTTTTGGTCGAGGACGGTTCATGGGACTCGTTCGCCCCCGCCGCGCCCTGGTGGCGTTGGCTGCGGTGTTGTCGGTCGTCTTGGTGGCGCTGGGGCTGCCGGGGTACGCCGCCGCGGCCGTGCCCACGTTCGTGCAGCAGGCCAGCGCGCGGGCGATCGCCACGAGCAAGGCCGTGACGCTGCCGGGCAATGTCACCACCGGTGACCGGATCGTCGTGCAGGTCGGGATCTGGAGCAGTGGCAGCGCCACCGCCAAGACCGTCAAGGACGCCGCGAACAACACCTACACCAAGCTGCTCGCCGTCACCGCCTCCGACGGCACCGAGCTGAGCGTGTGGAGCGCGCCGGTCGTCAACGGTGGGGGCACCAAGCCCGCGATCACCGTCACCCCGACGGCCAAGGCCGACATCGGGATCGCGGTGGCCGAGTACTCCGGGGTCTCCCAGGTGGCCGACGCGACCGTCGTCGACCAGAAGTCGCAGGCCACCGGCACCAGCACCGTCGCGGGCGTGGTCACCTCCGGGCCGACCCCGGCCACCACCGCGGGCAACGGTCTGGCGCTGGGCTTCTACGCCGACTCCGGGTTCGGCAAGACCCTCGCCGCGGCCAACGGGTTCACCCAGCGGGTCAACGTGTCGCCGACCTCGGACATGG
Source organism: Actinokineospora sp. NBRC 105648 (assembly GCF_030269645.1). GTDB lineage: Bacteria > Actinomycetota > Actinomycetes > Mycobacteriales > Pseudonocardiaceae > Actinokineospora. The sequence goes on from NZ_BSTR01000011.1 coordinate 104,763, forward strand.
AGTTCGTGCTCGAGGACAAGGTCGTCGCCGCGGGGGAGCAGCCCGCCGCGGGTGTGACTACTGGCGCGGGCGTGCCGTGGCTGGTGGCCACTGTCGTGCTGCGCGCTGCCGACACCACCGGTGGCGGCGGTCCTACCGCGCCGAGCATCCCGACCGCGGTCACCGCGCAAGCGGGCAACGGCAGCGCCACCGTCACCTGGACTGCGCCGCCCAACGGCGGCAGCGGGATCACCTCTTACACGATCACGCCGTACATCGGCACGACCGCGCAGACCCCCACCATCGTCAACGGCACCCCGCCCGTGCCCGCCGCCGCGGTCTCCGGGCTTACCAATGGAACCGCGTACACCTTCACGGTCAGCGCGGCCAACGCCATCGGCGCGAGCCTGCCCTCGGCGCAGTCGAACGCGGTCACCCCGACCAGTTCGCCGCAGGGGCAGTGGGCGCCCGCCATGGACTGGCCGTTCGTCGCGGTGCACATGGTGGCGCTCAACAACGGCAAGTACCTGCTCTGGGACGGCTGGCACCAGCCGGAGCCGACCTACCTGTGGGACCCGGTCGCCAACACCTTCACCACGATCATCGCGCCGGACAGCATCTTCTGCGCCGCCAACGCGCACCTGCCCGACGGCCGCGTCCTGGTGGTCGGCGGCTACGGCGTGGTCTCCACCGGCGAGCTGGGCATCAAGGACACCACCGTCTTCGACCCGGCCACCAACGCCTGGAGCCGGGCCGCGGACATGCACTACCCGCGCTGGTACCCCAGCGTCACCGAGCTGGCCGACGGCCGGTACGTGACCATCAGCGGCAACACCGCCGACGCCTACACCTGGGCCGAGCACCCCGAGGTCTACGACCCGGGCAACGACACCTGGACGGTCCTGCAGAACGTCGACACCTCCCAGGTGCACGAGGTCGAGTACCCGTTCGCCTACCTCGCGCCCAACGGCAAGGTCTTCACCATGGGCCCGTCGGAGGACGTGTCGTACTGGCTCGACGTGAACAACCAGACCTGGACCCCGGTCGGCGCCAGCGGCGTGGTCAACGGCTCGTCCACGATGTACCGCCCGGGCAAGATCCTCTACAGCGGCGGCTCGGCCACGGTCTCCGACGGCGCGCCCTCCCGCGCGACGACCGCGGTGATCGATCTGACCGCGCCGACCGCGGCCTGGCGGCAGACCGCTCCGATGAACGTCGCGCGCGACTTCCACACCCTCACCACGATGGCCGACGGCAAGGTGCTCGCGGTCGGCGGCGCGCCGTCGAGCGACCAGAGCAAGCTCGCCACCGGCATCCTCGCCGCGGAGATCTGGGACCCGGCGACCGAGCAGTGGACGACCGCGGCGTCGATGGCCGTGCCGCGCCAGTACCACCAGACCGCGCTGCTGATGCCCGACGGCCGCGTGCTGGTCGCAGGCGGTGGCCACCACATCAGCGCGACCGTGCCGGGGCAGTTCTCGGCGCAGATCTACTCCCCGCCGTACCTGTTCAACGGTGCCCGCCCGACGATCAGCTCGGCCCCGCCCTCGACCGCCTACGGGCAGACGATCTCGGTCGGCACCCCGGACGCGGCCTCGGTCAGTGCGGTCAACCTGGTCTCGATGGGCGCGAACACCCACCAGAGCGACATGGACCAGCGGTTCGTGCCGCTGCAGTTCACCAAGGGCGCGGGCACGCTGTCGGTGCAGATGCCCGCGGGGGCCGCGCTCGCGCCGCCCGGTGACTACATGCTGTTCGTGGTCAACGGGGCGGGTGTGCCGTCGGTGGCCAAGACCGTGCGGGTGCTCAAGTCGATCACCGCGCCGTCGGCGCCGTCCAACGTGGCCGCGGTCGCGGGCAACGCCTCGGCGACGGTCAGCTGGTCGGCCCCTGGCGACGGCGGCAGCGCGATCACCGGCTACACCGTCACGCCGTACGTGGGCGGGGTCGCGCAGCCGCCGGTCACCGCGACCGGGACCTCGACCCAGGTCACCGGCCTGGCGAACGGGACCTCCTACTCGTTCAAGGTGACCGCCACCAACGCGATCGGGACCAGCCCGGCGTCCACACCGTCCAATGTGGTCACCCCGTCGGCGACGCCGATCCCGGGCTTCGTGCAGCAGGTGTCCGGCCGCGGGCCCGGCGCCGAGCGCGCGGTGACCACGCCCTCGCCGGTGCAGGTCGGTGACCGGATGGTCGTCCAGGTGGGTGTGTGGAACACCGTCGGCGCCCGGGCGACCGGGGTGCGCGACTCGGCGGGCAACGTCTACACGAAGCTGTCCAGCCAGGTGGCCTCGGACAACACCGAGCAGAGCATCTGGACCGCGCCGATCACCGCGGGCGGCGGCGCGAAGCTGACCGTCACCGCCTCGGCGTCGTCCTCGGCGGACATCGGGGTGGGCGCGGCGGAGTACTCCGGGCTGTCGCTGGCCTCGGGGGCGGGTGCGGCCGACCAGGTCGCCAAGGCCACCGGCAACGGCGCGACGGCCAGTTCCGGGCAGACCGCGGCCACCACCGACGGCAGCCAGCTGGCGGTCGGCTTCTACGTGGACTCGGGCTTCAGCCGGACCCTCACCCCGGGCGCGGGCTTCACGGCCCGGCTGAACGCCTCGCCCGCGGGCGACATGGAGATGCTGATCGAGGACCAGCCCGCGGTGCTGGGGTCGCGGCCGAACGCCACGATCGGCACCGCGGCGAACACGCCGTGGCTGGTCACCACCGTCGTGTTCAAGCACGGCTGATGGTGCGGTCCGCGGGGGACACCCCCGAGTCGGCCGGGGGCGAGCCTGCAGGGGGCTCGCCCCCGGCTGGGGTGGCGGACGACGGCCGGGCCGCGCCGGTTCCCGGCGTGGCTGGGACGGGTGTTTCGGCTGGTGACGCGCCAGCCCCGGGGCGTGCCGCCGACGGCACGTCGGGTTCGGCGCGGGATCTGGTGGGCGCCTCCGGCTCGGCGGGTGCGGGAGTGCCCGCCGCGGCTGGCCCGACCGGTGGCTCGAGGGCCGCGGTGTCCACCGAGCGCTCGGCTGCCGCCACGACTGAGGGCTCGGCGGCCGGGTCGGCCGTCGCCACGAGCGAAGACCTGGCGGGGCAGCCCGCCACCATGACCCAGGGCGCAGCGACCGCGCCCGGCAAGCGCCCGGTCTCCGGGCGCGCCCGGGTGGCGATCGGCGGCGCCATCGTCGCCGCCGTCGCCGCCCAGGTCTGGTTGTTCGGCGGGTCCGAGTCGGGGAACACCCCGGCCGACGCGGTCGCGGGGTACTTCCGCGCCGCGATCGACGAGGACTGCCCGAAGGCCTTCGGCCTGCTGACCGCTCCCGTCCTGAACAGCTACGGCACCGTGGAGCGGCTGTGCGAGCGGGCCAAGGCGGACACCCTGGTGTCCTTCCAGGTCGGCGACAGCCAGACCACGCCCGAGGGCGCCCGGGTCACCGTCACCCTGGTCCGGCCCAACCTGACCCTCGTCGACGCGGTCTCGCTGGTCTCGGTCGACGGCCAGTGGCGCATCTCCTCGTTCGAGGTCGTCTCGTCCGACCGCGGCCACGGACGGCCGTGAACCGCGTGCGGCCCGACACCTCGCCGGAGGCCTCCCTGGACCTCGGAGCCACCAGTCCGCGGGCACCACTGCCGGGTCTGCCGCGCTCGCGACCCGGGTCGGGTGGGATCGCCGGACTCATCGGTCTCGGGGTGGTCACGGCTGGCGTGGTCGCGGTCGGGCTCACCGCGGGTGGGGCACCGCCGTTGCCCGGGTTGCCCGACGCCGGGCCGTTCGTGCGGGCCGCCCTCCCGGGGGTCCGGGTGGTCAGTGAGATCGCGGCTGTCTTCGTTGTCGGTGCTTTGTTGGCCGCGGCGGCACTCATCCCCGCAGGTGGCGACCGGGACCGGGCCACCGGGATCGCGGGTCGGGCGGCGGGCTGGTGGGCGCTGCTGTCGGCGGCGATGGTCGTGCTCACCGTCGCCGACGCGATGGGACAGCCGCTGCCCTCGGCCCTGGCGACCTTGGCCCCGTCGGTTGGGCGGCTGTCGGTGGCGCTGGCCTGGTTGGTCGTGGCGAACGTCGCGGCCCTGGTCTGGATCGGCACTCGGCTCGACCTCAAGCCGCCGCTCCTGCTGGCGGCCTCGCTCGTGGGCGTCGCGCCGGTAGCGCTGACCGGGCACTCGTCGTCCGGTGGTGACCACGACATCGCGAGCGACAGCCTGATGCTGCACGTGGTGGCCGTGTCCGTCTGGGTGGGCGGATTGGTTGCGCTGCTCGTGATCATCCGCAAGCCCTACGCGGCCGCTGCCGCTCGTGTGTTCTCCACCGTCGCCCTGGTCTGCTGGGCCGCGGTGGCGGTGACCGGCGTGGTCAACGCGTCGCTGCGGTTGACTTTCGACGACCTCGGCACGCGCTATGGCGTGCTGATCGTGGCTAAGACCGCTGCCGTGGTCCTCTTGGGATTCTTCGGTTACCTGCACAGGCAACGCACCCTCTCCCGCCTCGCTGAGGGTGCCACCCGTCCCCTTCTTAGGCTGGGTGCCATAGAGGTTCTGCTGATGCTGGCCACTATCGGTCTTGCTGTCGGTCTGAGCCGCACGCCGGGACCGCTGGGTGTGCGCCGTCGGCTCTCGGCGACTGAGATCCTGATCGGCTACCCGCTACCGGATGCTCCCGCGTTGTCCCGGCTGCTCACTGCCTGGCGCCCCGACCTCGTCTTCGGTACCGCTGCCGTGGTCGCGACCCTCTGGTACCTCGACCGGCTGCGCCGCCGTACCGACCCGTGGCCCGTCCGGCGCACTGCCTCTTGGCTCAGCGGTTGTGCCCTGCTTTTCGTGGCCACCTGCGTGCTCGGGGAGTACGAGCCCGCGATGTTCAGCGTGCACATCGTGATGCAAGCCCTGGTAGGCCTAGCTGTTCCGCTCTTGCTCGCGCACGGTAAGCCACTCGCACTTTCCGGTCCGCTCGCGGTCTGGCTACCGCGACCGGGTCTTGCCGCGTCGGCCGTAGTTGCTATCCCGGTCCTCTTGTACGCGTTGGGGTTCTTCGACGGCCTCGCTGGCAAGCACTGGGCACGACTAGCGATTCTGGCGTGCTCTCTTGCCGCCGGTCTTGGCCTCTTCGCGCGCACTCGTCGCGCGCCCCTCTTGGTCGTCGCGGGCGTCTATGCAGCGATCGGACTCTTACTGCTCACCAGGAACGCCGCACTGGGCAAGGGTTTCTACGCCAAGCTCGCCCTGGAGTGGCCGCACGACCTCTTAGCCGATCAGCAGCTCGCAGGATGGTTCGCGGTCGCTGCGGGGGTCGTCTTAGCCGCGTACACCGTTGTCACAAGGCGGCAGGCTTAGCCCGTACGCCATAGAGGGCGACTACGCCGACCACGGTTAACACCGCCAGGGCCAACCCGGAGGCGATCCCGACGACCACCGGTGGTGCCAGGGGCGACACCCCCGTGAGCGACTCGACGCCGACGATCACGGTCAGCGCCGTGTACGCGCCGACGCCCGCCCACACCAGCGCCATCCGACGCCGTGGCGACCACGAGGTCGAGTCGAGCAGCCAGGCCAGCGCGGGCAGCACGAGGATCCCGTGCATCGCCACCGCGTGCAGCGGCTTGAGCGCGCCCGCGGTGGTGTAGGCGATCTGCGGGTCGCCGGTGCGCGCGCTGACCACCCCGCGAGCGATCATGGCCGCGCCGGTCCCCAGCGCCGCCAGCAGTGTGACCAGGCCGAACCGCACCGCGACGCGCATGGTCGGGGAGGTGGTGCGGGTGCCCGCGACCGCCGTGGCGGTGAAGGCCACCGCGGTCAGGATCAGCACGCCGCCACCCGCGGCGAGCGTCATCGAGATCGCGGTGTCCACCGGCGTCTCGAAGTTGAAGTGCGAGGGCACCCCGCGCCACGCCTGCACGCTCACCAGCACGACCTCGCCCACGCTGGCCCCGCCGAAGAGCCCGAGCAGCAGCCGCCGCGGCCCGATCCGGGCGAACGAGGTGGCCCACGCGACCGCCACCAGGGTCAGCCCGAACGAGAGCCCGAACGTCGCCGCCTTGCGCAGCGACAGCGGCCCCTCCCAACTGCCCCCGGTCACCAGCAGCACCAGCACGTTCACCAGTCCCCAGGCGAACAGCACCGCGCCCACCGCGTACGCCGCGCGCTCCACCGCCCTGGCCTCGCGCCAGATCCCCACCAGCCTGTCCATGCCCGGATCATCCACCGGCCGAGCTGAGAAACCCGTCAGCGGAGACTGTCCACAACAGACTTCGGGAACCGGGTGGGAACGACGGTGAACGTGAACGTCAACCTACGATCGGACCCTGGACGCGGCAGGCCGGGGCGTCTTTCGTTGATGGATGCGCAGACTGCTCGCTCTGGCCGCGACCGTGGTGTCCGCCGCCGTGGGGGTGGTCGCCCTGACCCCCGCGCCGCCGTCCGAGGCGGCGCCCGCCAGCGCGGTGGGTACCCGGTTCCTCGGGTCGATCACGCTGGTCACCGGTGACCACGTCACGGTGCGCGAGGTCGGGCAGCGGCTGGTCCCGGCGGTCGACCCGGCGCCCGGTCGCGCGGGGCTGCAGTTCGCCACCTCGGCGGTGAAGGACCAGCTCATGGTCGTCCCGTCGGACGCGTGGGCGGACCTGCAGGCGGGCAGGCTGGACCGGCGGCTCTTCGACGTCGCCGCCCTGCTGCGCGACGGCTATGGCGACGAACACCGCGCCGACCTGCCGCTGATCCTGCCCGCGACCGCCCCGCAGACGGGCTTGGCGCTCACTAGCGTGGCGGCGAAAGCGGTCAGTCTTCGCAAAGAGGACGCAGCGGACTTCTGGGCGGGCCGCGGCACCGCGCTCACCCGCGCCACCGACCGGATCTGGCTGGACGGGATGCGCAAGCCGAGCCTGGACGTGAGCGTGCCGCTGATCGGCGCGCCCACGGCGTGGAAGTCGGGGTGGACCGGCAAGGGGGTCCAGGTCGCGGTGCTCGACACCGGCATCGACGGCACGCACGCCGACCTGCGCAAGCGGATCGCCGCGGCCAAGGACTTCACCGGCGAGGGCGGCGAGACCGCCGACGTCGACGGCCACGGCACGCACGTCGCCTCGACCATCGCGGGCACCGGCGCGGCCTCGAACGGCAAGTACACCGGCGTGGCGCCGGACGCGCGGCTGCTGGTGGGCAAGGTGTGCGGCGGGTACGGGTGTGCCGAGTCGGCGATCCTGGCGGGCATGCAGTGGGCCGTCGAGTCCGGTGCGAAGGTCGTCAACATGAGCCTCGGCGGCACGGACACCGCCGATGTCGATCTGCTGGAAGCGGCGGTCAACCGCCTGTCGGCCAACGCGCTGTTCGTTGTGGCAGCGGGGAATGACGGGTCTTACGGCGCGGAAACCGTGTCCTCGCCAGCCAGTGCCGATGCCGCGTTGGCGGTCGGCGCTTCCGACAAGCAGGACAACCTCGCGGGCTTCTCGGCGCGCGGACCGCGTGTGCACGACGCCGCGCTCAAGCCGGAGATCCTGGCGCCGGGGGTCGACATCACGGCGGCGCGGTCGAAGTACTCGAACCTGGGCAAGAAGCGGGACAAGTACACCTCGCTCAGCGGTACCTCGATGGCCACTCCGCACGTGGCCGGGTCGGCGGCGATCCTCGCCCAGCGGCACCCGAACTGGTCGCCGCTCCAGCTCAAGGCGGCCCTGATGGCCTCCGCCAAGCGGCTCGACGGCCCGGGCGCGTTCGACCAGGGCGCCGGCCGGGTGGACGTGGCGCGGGCGGTCGAGCAGGCGGTGTACGCGCAGCCGAGCGCGGTGTCGGTGGGGCGGCAGGCGTGGCCGCACGCGGACGACCCGGTGATCACCAAGCAACTGTCCTATGTGAACACCAGTGCCCAGCCGCTGCCGTTGCGGCTGACCCTCGCGGGTGATCTCCCCGCCGGGATGTTCCAGCTCTCCGCCGATCAGGTCACGGTGCCCGCGTACGGCGAGGCCCGGGTCGAGCTGACCGTCAACACCGCTGTTCCGGCTGAGGACAAGGCTTTCAGCACCTGGGTGGTCGCCGAGGGCGGTACGCAGAAGATCACCACGCCGGTGGCGGTCGACCGCGAGCCGGAGAGCTACGACCTGACGCTGCGCACCCTGGACCCGAGCGGGGCGCCGTCGGACCGGAACTTCTCGCTGGTCTGGGGCGTGAGCCTGGACCGCTACCGGCCAGTGGCCACTGTGGACGGGAAGGGTGTGCTGCGGGTCCGCAAGGGCACCTACCACGTGGACACGGTCGTGGCCGCGCCGAACGGCGATGGCCAGACGCAGTCGCGCAAGGTCGTGCGGCCGACCGTGCCGGTCTCCGGGGACACCGAGGTGGTGCTGGACTCGGCCGCCGCCAAGCCGATCGCGATCGACTTCGACCGCCCGGGCGTGCGCCCCAGGGCCGTCGGCACCGGCTACGGGCGGCGGCTGCCCTGGGGGACCCTGTACGCGGGCATCCTCGGCGACGACCTCGCCCGCGTCTTCACCGGCTGGGTGGGCGACCCGGTGCCGGACGTGGTGGCCGACGTCGGCGGGGCCTGGTACGTGCCGGACCCCAGCGGCGGCGTGACCGGCGCCCCGGTCACCTACAACCTGGCGTGGTTCCAGACCGGCACCCTGCCCACCGGCTTCACCCGGCACGTGGTCGACGCCGACCTGGCCCGCGTCGACTCGGAGTACCGGCGGCTGGAGAACAACCGCGGCGGCACGAAGCTGTGGCTGGTGGCCGAGCCGATCTTCCAGTCCGGCTCCGGCTACGGGCTGCCGCTCGACCTGCCGACCAAGCGCACCGAGTTCCACAGTGTCGGCAACGGCGACTGGTCGGCGGAGTTCCAGCAGTGGCGCACCACCCGCAAGGGCGTCGTCACCGAGTCGATCACCGGCGGCGAGGTCGTGCGCCAGCAGCCGGGGACGACCTACCGGGAGGATTGGAATACGGCGGTGATCGGCCCGGCCCTCCCGCGCGACGGCCTGGCCACCCGGGTCAACGACCAGATCTCGCTGGGCGTGCCGATGTTCTCCGACCCGTCGGCCGGCCACCTCGGAGCGTCCACAATAGACAAGGCGAGCACGGCGCTCTACCGCGAAGGCGTGAAGGTCGGCGAAACCGACCAGCCCGCGCAGGGCTCGTGGCAGGTCCCGGAGGCATCGGCGTCCTACCGGCTGGAGACCTGGGTGACCCGCAAGGCGCCGATGAGCACGGAGGTCCGCAGCACGTGGACGTTCACCTCGGTCCGCCCGCAACCGCGCGGCGGCAAGGGTGGTGCTTACCTGCCATTGGCTGCGATCCGGTTCGCGCCAGAGGCTTTGGACCCGCGCAACCACGCGAGCAGCAGGCTGGTGCGGATCCCGGTGCTGGTGCAGCGGCAGGACGAAGCCCATGCCGCGCCGGTTGTCGGGCTGACGGTGGAGGCGTCGTTCGACGACGGGCGGACTTGGGCGCCGGCGCCGGTGTCTGAGGGGGTGGCGGTGGTGGAGCATCCTCGGACGGCGAAGTTCGTGTCGTTGCGGGCAGTGGTGCGGGACGCGGTGGGGAATGTGGCTGAGCAGACGGTTATTCGGGCTTATGGGGCTTGAGCTGCTTGGGCTGCCGTCTTCGTTGCCCAGGTAAGAGCAGGGGCTCGATCTAGTGAACTCGCTTCGTGTGGGGCCCCTAGAGCACCGCGGTGGGAAAGAAGGGCGGGTGAAGGGCATTCCCACCACAGGTCGAGTTTAGCGGTGCTCTCCCCCCACACGAAGCGAGTCCACTAGATCGAGCATCCGTAGCGGGCCCGCGGTACCAGCGGGGTCGGCCTATCCGCTGCGGTACCAGGGGAGACGGGACCCTGTCGGGTGCCAGTGGGGTCGGCCTATCCGCTGCGGTTTGGTGGGTGGGGGCGGGCTTGCTGCTGCGGTTGGGTGGGCGGATCCTTTCCTCCGCCTCGCCTGCGCTGCCCCTTCCCCTCCCGCCTCCATCCTTCCGCCACTCTCGGGTCCCTCTCTCGCTGCCTGCCTCACACCCCGATCGCAACCGGATCACAACCCGGGTGCGGTGTGCTCGGGGTTCCAGTCAGCCCTGCTCCTCTGGAGGCCCACCGAATGAACGCGAAGTTCGTCCGACTGTCCCGCAGATCGGCGTTGGCCGCCGGGTTCGTGTTGGCGATCACCGGGATCACCAGTGCTGTCCCGGTGTCCGCTGACCCGGCCGCCGCTCCCGCTGCCGTGGCCAAGCCCGGTGTCGTGCTCGATGCCAACAGCCCCACCGCTGTTCCCGACTCCTATATCGCGGTCCTGGCCGACTCCAACGCCTCCGCCGATGTGGTGAAGCGCCGGTCGGAGGAGACGCGGCAGAAGTACGGCGTGTCGATCACGCAGACCTACTACTCGGCGCTGCGCGGGTTCGCGGTGAAGGCGACCGCTGACCAGGCTGCGCGGTTGGCGACCGATCCGGTGTTCGAGTACGTGACCGCTGACCAGGAGGTCACCACTGACGCGTTGGCCGTGCAGGCGAGTCCGCCGTCGTGGGGGATCAACCGGATCGACGAGCGGTCGTTGCCGCTGGACACCAAGTACCACTACGCGAACACCGCGTCCACGGTGACCGCGTACATCATCGACACCGGGATCCGTTACACTCACCAGGAATTCGGTGGGCGGGCCATCTACGGGATCGACGTGGTGGGTGGCGTCTTCCCGCCTGGGAACGACTGCTACGGGCACGGCACGCACGTCGCGGGCACGGTCGGGGGCAAGACCGTTGGTGTGGCCAAGGACGTGCAGCTGGTCTCGGTGCGGGTGCTCAACTGCTCCGGCTCGGGCACTCTCGCCGGCGTGATCGCCGGGGTTGACTGGGTCACCAACGACACCATCATCAACGGTCGCAAGTCCGTGGCCAACATGAGCCTCGGTGCCGCGGGCGTGTGGCCGACGCTGAACACCGCCGTGGGCAACTCGGTCGCGGCGAACGTGCACTACTCCGTCTCCGCGGGCAACGGGGCCACCCTCGCCTGCAACCAGAGCCCGGCAAGCGCGCCCGCCGCGACGACCGTGGGCTCCACCGAGACCAATGACGCCCGGTCGACCTTCTCCAACTACGGCTCGTGCGTGGACATCTTCGCCCCCGGGCGGCAGATCTACTCGGCGCTGAACACCTCGGACACCGCTTACGGGCTCAAGGACGGCACGTCCATGGCGGCCCCGCACGTGACCGGCACCGCGGCGCTGTGGCGGCACAAGTTCCCGACCAACACCGCGTGGCAGACCGCTGCCGCGCTGACCGACAACGCGACGCCCGGTGTCGTGGGTGGGGCTGGGGCGGGTTCGCCGAACAAGCTGCTGTTCTCCGGGTTCGTCCCGGCGTAAGCACAGTCTACTGTGGATAGAGACACCCCCGTTGGCCGCGCCCGGTCGACGGGGGTGTTCCGCCGCGTCAGTGGATCAGCGCTTGCACGCCCGGGGCGTAGAGGTCAGCGACCTTCTCCACCGGTGCCTTGGCCAGTGGTCCGGTCCGGTCGACCGCCAGCGCGGCACCCAGACCCAGCAGGTGCGCGGCGACCAGCTCGGCGCGCACCGCCTTGTCCTGCCCGCACAGCCGGGCGGCGATGGCCTGCACGACCTGGGTGCGGAACCGCTCGCGCATGAAGGCGCGTTCGTCGCCGGGGCCGATGGCGAACACCACGCGCAGCAGTGGGTCGCTGTTGCTGGCCCGGCGGGACCGCACGAGCACGCAGACCATGTGCCTGCCCAGTTCCGCGTCGGGCGCGTCCAGCAGGGCGGTGGCCGCCTCGGTGAAGTCGGCGACCGTGGTGAACAGGGATTCCTTGCCACCGAAGTGCTTCACGATGAGCGAGGCGCTCACCCCGGCGTCCGCGGCGATCCCGCGCAGGGTCACCGAGGCATAGGGGAGCCGCGCGAACGCCTTGCGCGCGGCCAGCAGGATGGCGTCGCGGCTGGAGTCGGTCACGCGGTGCCGACCGCGAGCACGGGGCTGGGCGCGCGCCGCCTGCCGGGGATGAGCAGGGTCAGGCCGAGCGCGCCAAGGGCGCAGAACCCGGCGATGGCGAACACCGCGAGGTAAGCCTGCAGGGTCGGCGCACTGTGCCCGTCGGCGCTCCGCGCGGTCAGCCCGGACAGCACGATCGCCACGACGGCACTGCACACCGCCTGCCCGATCGAGCGCATCAGCGTGTTGAGGCCGTTGGCGGCCGCGGTCTCGGTCACCGGAACAGCATGCATGATCAGAGCCGGCAGCGCGGAGTAGGCCACCGCCGTACCCGCGGCGACCACGGTGGCACCGAAGACGATCGACACCAGGTCCGTGCTGGTGAACAACCGCACGGCATAGCCGACGGCCATCAGCCCAGCCGCCGCAGCCAGGGTGAAGCGCGGCCCACGAGCAGCCGACAGCCGCGCGGACACCGGCGAGAGCAGCACCATCGCGATGCCGCCGGGCAGCAGGCACAGACCGCTCACCACGATCGAGGCACCCAACCCGTAGCCGGTGGAGGTGGGCTCCTGCACGAGCTGCGCGGTGGCCAGGGAGTTGGCGTAGAAGGAGAACCCGATCAGCAGTGCCGCCAGGTTCGTGAACAGCACGGCAGGGCGAACCGACACCCGCAGGTCGACCAGCGGCGTCCCGGCCCGCAACTGGTGCCACACCCACAACGGCGCCACGACCACGGCGCCGGCCAACAGACCGAGCACCCGGGCGGAACCCCAGCCCCACGCGTTGCCCTTGGAGACCGCCACCAGCAGGCAGACCAGCACCGTGGTGAGACCGAGCGCGCCCACCACGTCGAACCGCCCCCGCGTCCGCACCGGCGACTCGGGAACCACGGTCACCACAGCGAGGGCAACGAGCGAGCCGAGCACGGCGCACGCCCAGAACATGGTGTGCCAGTCATAGTGCTCGACCACCAGGGTGGCCAGCGGAATCCCGAACGCGGCACCGACACCGAGGGTGGCGCTCATCATCGCGATGGCACCGATCACACGCTCGCGCGGGAGCTCGTCACGCAGGATGCTGATCCCCAACGGAACCACCGCGATCGCGACCCCCTGCAGAGCCCGACCCGCGATCAGCACCGGCAACGTGGCCGACACCGCGCACAGGACTGAACCCGCGACCATCGAGGCCAGCGCCATCAACAGCACCCGCCGCTTGCCATACATATCACCCGCCCGCCCGAGCAACGGCGTGGCCACCGCCCCGGCGAGCAGGGTGGCGGTGATCATCCAGCTGACGTCAGTCGGCGAACCACCGGTGAGCGCGGGCAGCTGCGGCAACAACGGCACCACGATGGTCTGCATGACAGCCATCAGCACCCCACACGAAGCCAGCGCGGCCAACGGGGCATTGCCTCGGGTGAACACGTGTTTACCTCCCGACTGGAGTAAACACACGTTCACCCCACCCGATCAAGGCCCGTGTGACCAGTAGCTCATCCCCCACAGCAGAGTGGCCACCCCCCGCTGGTACCGCAGCCGAACGCCGCCCGGCCAGCACACAACGCCCGCTAGGCGCGAAGAGGCCACCCCCACCAGACCGCAGCAGAACCCGGCCCCGCAGAACCCGGCCCCGCAGAACCCAGCCCCGCCGAACCGCAGCGGATAGGCCCGACCAAGCTGGAACGCAACACCCGCTACGGATGCTCGATCTAGTGGACTCGCTTCGTGTGGGGGAGGAGTACCGCTAAACTTGCCGGTGGTGGGGAATGCCCTTCACCCGCCCTTTTTTCGCCACCGCGGTGCTCTAGGGGCCCCACACGAAGCGAGTTCACTAGATCGAGCCCACGCTTGTAACTCGGGCAACGAAGACGGCAACCATCAAGCGAGCCCCCTAGACCGAGCCCCGCTTGCAACCGGGCAACGAAGACGGCAACACCGAGGCCGGCCCCGCCCACGAGGTCGCACCACCGCCGCCCAATAGCCGGAATCCGTCACCAAAACCCCAGTACTTCGGCCGTTCGAGGGAGAAACCCACGAACGCGACCCCCAGACGACCCACGATGGGACCCTGTCCGCACAGGGATCTCTCGACCACGGGATCGGTGGGGCGATGACGTCGAGCCGGTGGCCGCCCACGAGCCTGCTGGGCGGTCTGGACGATCGCGTCCGGCGGGAACTGCTGGCTCTCGGCCGCCCCGTCCGGGTGCGCGACGGCGACCGGTTGCTGCGCGCCGGCGACCCGGCCACGCACGTCTACCTGTTGCTGCTCGGCTGGTTCAAGGTGCACGCCAGTCGCGCGTGCGGGGACGAGGCGTTGATCGCGGTGCGGTCGGGGGGCGACCTGGTCGGGGAGTTGACCGCTTTCGAGGGCGGGCCGCGCGCGGTGTCGGTAAGCGCGGCGGGGCCTGGGGTGGTGCGCCGGATCGAGCGCGAGGACTTCCTTGGCTTCCTCACCGCCCACGGCGTCGCGTTGCGCGCGGTGTTGCGCGCGGTGTCGGTCAAGCACCGGTGGGCCACCCGCAGGCTCACCGAGTTCGCCGGTGAGGCCGCCGACCGCCGGGTGGCCTGCGTGCTGGCCGAGATGGTCGAGAAGGACTCCAGCGCGGGCAACGCGATCGGTGTCCGGTTGAGCCAGTCCGAGCTCGCCGCGCTGGCGGGTACCTCGGTCCCGTCGGTGCAGCGGGTGCTCCGCCAGTTCCGCGACGGCGGCATCGTGGAGACCCGCTACCGCCAGGTCGTGGTGACCGATGTCGACGGGCTCAGCAGACTGGCCGGATTGGACTGTCCATAATAGACCTACGGTAGGTTTCGCAGGGTGCCGTGGATCGCGCCCGCCAGCGCGGTCGCGGCGCGCGCGAGGGTGTACCAGTCCGTGGTGGTGGTCGGCGCGGTGGATTGTTCCTCCTGCCACGCCTGCTGTTTGACCGCCAGGTCGGCGAAGAGCGGTTCGTAGGCCGAGGCCAGCACCGCCCACGTCTGGTTGACCACCGTGCCGGTGGCGGACTCGACCGCGCTCGCCAAGTCCTGCGGGGACGGGAGCGGGATGGGCACGTGCACCGCCGCGCCGGCCCCCTGGGCCACCACGTGGCCGAGCACCGAACCGTCGTCCGACGGCTCGACGCGCAGGCCCAGCGTGTCCGGTGGCCGCCACGGGCGCGCGTCGGGCAGGTGCCTGCGGATCTCGGCGTCGACCCAGTCCGCGTCGGCGGCGATGCCGGTCAGGATGAGGCGTTCGGTCCGTTCGGCCTGCGCGGCGAGCTCCCCGCGCAGGGCCGAGACGAGCCAGTCGACCGGGTCGGCGACCTTGGCCAGGTTGCCCCGCAGCCGCGCCAGCACCGCCGTGCGGTCGGCGCGCAGCGTGTCGCCCACCCGGCCGATCAGGGCCAGCTGGCGCGCGGAGAGCCGCACCCGCACCAGTTCCCAGTCCCGTTCCCGGGCCGAGCGCGGGTCCAACAACTGACCACTGTGGACACGTCGGGCGTCGGCGATCGTCTCGGTCGCGCTGGTGGCCATGGCCGTGCACTGGTCGGCGAGCCGCGCGGCGATCCGCCTGGCCCGCAGCTCGGCCCGCCGGTTGACCGGCGCGGTGTCGGTCAGGAACGACCGGATCGCCACCCTGGAGGCGTCGTCCGGCGCGGACCCGGGGCCGGACAACAGGACCACCGCGCCCATCCGCGCGCCGATGTAGGTCAGCACGTGGCCGCGCTCGGTCACCCCGACGCGGTCCAGCATGGTCACCACGACCGCGACGGAGCTCACGTGCGCGGACACCGCGTCCTCGAGCAGCCGGGACTGGGCGGCCCCCCAGGCGGCGGTCGCGGGGACGACCACCAGCAGCCCGTCGGTGTCGGTCACCGCCTCCAGCGGCGGTCCGGTGGGGTCCCAGTCGGCCTCGACCACCTCGGCCCCGGCCAGCCCCTCCCGGCCCGCGACCCGGTGGATCAGCGTCGACTTGCCCGCCCCCGGCTCGCCCACGACGGTGATCCGCCAGGTGGACCGCTCCAGACCGGCGGCCAACCGCTCGAGGGAGGTGGTGGTCCGGGCCCGCCCGTGGTCGGCGGCCAGGCGCGCCGCGTCCCGCAGCCACCGCGGGGTCATGGTGGTGATCTCGCGGCTCTCGATGGTGCCTGCTCCCTCGTGATCGCTGCCACTGCGCCGACATCATGGGCCGCCCGGCGGGCGCAGATGCCATCAGCCGAGGGGATTGGCCGAACTGCCCGGCATCCGACCGTCCCCGGCGACGGTCCGTGGAGGTCGGGTGTGCCCTGCGTGGTCGCCGCGGGCGGGTCGCCTCGGCCGTCCTGTCCGCGACGACCGGCGGGGGACTGTCCACGACGGCGCCCGGGCGGCGCCTAGCGCTCGGCGGCCAGGATGCCGTTGAGCAGGCCGGGGAACAGCGCGTCGAGGTCCGCCCGGCGCAGGGTGGTCATCCGGGTGGTGCCCGCGGGGACCACGGTGATCACGCCCGCCTCGCGCAGCGTGCGCAAGTGGTGGGTGCGGGTGGACTTGCTGATCGGCAGGTCGATGGAGCCGCAGGCGACGCTGGTGTCCAGCCGGGCCAGCTCGCGGACCATGTGCAGGCGCATCGGGTCGGCCAGGGCGTGCAGCACCGCCTCGATGCGGATCTCCGCTCGGCTGGGGTGCGGTAGGTCGTCGGGCACGGATTCATAGTACGAGATCGCTCGTAGTTCGGCTACTGTCGTACTACGATGACTGTCGTACAACACCCGGTCCGAGGGGGAAGACCCATGTCACCACGCACGTACCTGCTCGCCGCGGGCGCGTTCACCGTGGGCACCAGCGGTTACATCATCTCCGGCGTGCTGCCGCAGGTCAGCCGCGAGCTGCAGGTCTCGTCGTCGGCGGCGGGCCAGCTGGTGACCGCGTTCGCCATCGCCTACGCGATCGCCTCGCCGCTGCTGGCCGCGGCCACCGGCACCTGGGAGCGCAAGCGGCTGCTGGTCGTCGCGCTGCTGGTCAGCGCGCTCGGCAACGCCCTGTCCGCGGTCGCGCCCAGCTACGAGCTGCTGCTCGGCGCCCGGGTGCTCAGCGCGCTGGGGGCCGCGGTGTTCACCCCGGTCGCCACCACGATGGCGACCGTGATCAACCCGCCGGACCACCGCGGCCGGGCGGTGGCCATCGTCTTCGGTGGGCTCACCTTCGCGCTGATCATCGGGGTGCCCGCGGGCAGCCTGCTGGGTGGGCCGATCGGCTACCAGGGGGTGTTCGCGCTGGTCGCCGGGGTCACCCTGCTGGCCGCGGCCGCCGCGGCGCTCTGGCTGCCCACGCTCCCCGCCCCGCCGGTGGTCGGGCTGCGGGAGCGGTTCTCCGTCCTGGCCGACCCCCGGGTGCGGATGGTGCTCGGGATGACCGTGCTGGGCTGCCTGTCCGCGTTCAGCGTCTTCACCTACATCTCGACGCTGCTCGCCAGGACCGCGGACCTGCACGGCACGGCCATCTCGGTGCTGCTGCTCGTCTACGGCGTCGGCGGCGCGCTCGGCAACGCGCTCGGCGGCCGGGTGACCGACCGGTACGGCAGCCGCGGCCCGCTGAAGGTCGTCTGGATCGTCTACGCGGTCGTGCTGGCAACGCTCCCGTTCACCGCGGTGACGTGGCCGACCGCGGCGGTCGCGCTGTTCTTCTGGGGGATGCTCACCTGGTCGGTGAACCCGCCGATCCAGAACTGGCTGATCGAGCTGGCGCCGACCACCACCGGGTTGCTGCTCTCGGTCAACGCCTCGGCGATCTACCTCGGCGTCGGGCTCTCCGGGGTGGTCGGCGGTGTGGTGATCGACTCGCTGGGCATCCTGGCGCTGCCGCCGATCGCCGCCGCGGTGGCGTCACTGTCCTTTGTGCTGCTGATCCTCGCGGGCAGGCCCGCGGCGCCCGCCGAACCCGTACTGGCGCGGGCGAACGGGTAGGGGTCGGCTGGGGGTTTGACCGGGGACGTGGAGCGGGCGGTGCCGACGGCACCGCCCGCTTCGTTGCCACACGGGGGCTTCACACCGTGATGCGGGGGTTACCGCTCCCGTCGCGAGTGTCCACCGCCGGATCGTCGGACCAGCGGCCGCCGTCGGTGAGGTAGCGGAAGGACAGTGTGCTGCCCGCGGGCAGCACCACCGAGGTCGAGCGCTTCCCGTTCGAGCGGCCGCGCAGCGGGTTGCGGCCCGGTGTCCAGCCGTTGAAGCAGCCGACCACGCTGGTCGGTCCGGGTGGGTCGTCGCGGTCGAGGGTGAAGGTGACCCGGACCTTGTCGAAGGGCAGGGCCTTGGTGCTGATCATCCGGCGCGGTTCCTGTCGGTGCGGGGGCCTGGCCAGGGCAGCGTGCCCGCCGATCCCGGATCGCACCAGCGCGCTCACCCGGTCGTGTCGGCGAATCGGACAACGGGAGACGAATACCGGTCCGGTCCGGGGTGTCCGGGAGTCGGCTGACCGACAGCTGTGATTGAGTGGTCAACTGATTGTCGGGATCGGCTCCCAGATATTGGGCCGAACGGCGGCGAATGTGTCCCGAATCTCGGCGGTCGAGGGCTGGGTGTTACCGAGAGTCCGGTTTTCACACTGTTGCCAGTGTGCTGTTAGTGGATTACCGAGACGTTACTTCGATTTTTCATCTGCACGTGCAAGCTACTATCGGGTAGTCTCCGCGAGCGAACGCGAATGAACTTCAGGGCGACCGCCTGAGGTGCCCCTTTGTTTGTACCAAAAGGATTGTTTGATGTCTATTGTGGACTCTTGGGAACGTTCACACCTTTCGTGATAGGCGTCACAGAAACGCCCCGAACCTTTCATCGTTATGTCGCGAATCTCTTTTGTGAATGCGTCGATTCCTCGTTCAAACATGTTCGGCGGGATTTCGCCAAGGGCACTATTACGGGGCTATGGCCTTGGTCTATAGGGGGGCGATTGCTCCATTCGGCGGTAGCTGGTCTGCTCCGTCGCCGGTCAGCATTGTTTATGTCCGACGATTGAGTCGGGCGATCTGCGGGAACCTGAAGTAGCGTGGGGGTCATCCCCCTCGGCGGCATTCATTCCCGATCGCCGCGCTCACCCCCCCACCGCGCCACCGGAACCACCCGTATCGGTGTGCGGTCCCCCGTGTCCCCGTGCCGACCGGCACCCGAATCCAGTGAGGACTCATGGACGTATCCGCCAGAGCCAGGCTCCGCGACCGGTTCACCGAGCTCGTCGGCCTGCACTCGGTCCCCGGAGCGCAGTTGGCCGTCCACCACGACGACCAGACCTGGTCGTGGGCCACCGGGGTCGCCCGGCACGGGGCCGGCACCCCGATGACCGCCGCGGCTGGTGTCCCGGCGGGCTCGATCACCAAGGTGGTCACCGCCACCACCGTCCTGGCGCTGGTCCTCGACGGCGACCTCGACCTCGACGAACCGCTGTGCGAGCAGGTCGGCGGCCTGGGCAGCCTGCCCGACGCCGGTGACATCACCCCGCGCCACCTGCTCAGCCACACCTCCGGCCTGCCCTCGGACACCGCCGAGGTGACCGCGCCCACGCTGCGCAGGCTGCTGCACGAGTCCGGTCCCGCGCTGGCCCCGGTGGCCGCGCCCGGTGCCGCGTTCTCCTACTCCAACGTCGGCTACCTGTTGCTGGGCCACGCGATCGAGTCCGTCACCGGTATGCCCTGGGCCGAGGCGGTCTCGGCGATCGTGCTCGGTCCGCTGGGGATCGACCCGCGCATGGTCGTGGGCCCCGGCAGCTGCCCGGACCTGGTCACCGGCCACACCGTCAACCGCGCGCGGGGGACCGTGCGCCCGGTCGGCCAGTCGATCACGCCGGTCGAGGCGCCCGCGGGAGCGCTCGCGGCCAGTGCCGAGCAGCTGGTCCTGCTGGGCCGCGCGCTGGCAGGCAACGAGGCCAACGACCTGCTGGATCCCGGTTCCCTCAAGGAGATGCGCGGCGCGGTGCCCGACGCCCAGCCCTTCGGCATGGCCGACGGCTGGGGCCTCGGGCTGGCGGTGTTCGGCGCGGGCGACGAGTCGGTGATCGGCCACGACGGCACCGGCGACGGCACCTCGGCCCACCTGCGGATGAACCCCGCCACCGGCACCGTGGTCGCCTTCACCGCCAACGCGGGCTCCGGCTTCGCGGTGTGGCGCGAGCTGGCCGACGAGCTCTCCGGCTTCGGCGTGCCGATCACCGGGTTCGACCCGATGCCGGAAAAGATCGAACTCGCCCCCGTACCCCAGGGCTGTGCGGGTCGTTATGCCAATGGAGAGACCACTTACGAGGTTCTCCACACGGGTTCCACCGGGACCCACGAGCTGCGGCTCACGGTCGACGACGAGCCCTTCGCCGACCTGACCCCGTTGCCCAGGCTGCGTTTCGCCATGCGTGACTGCGACACCGGCGAGACCGACCAGGTCGGTCGGTTCCTCCCGGGTCGCACCGGTGAGCCCGCCTGGCTGCAGGTCGGCGGCAGGCTCGCCCGCAAGGTCGGCTGACCAGCCGTCCAGCCCGGACCGCTCAGCCCCGAACACCCCGCACCGCCGCCACGCGTGTCCCGCCACGCGTTTCCCGACCATGCCCGCGAAAGGTTCGGCCACGCCATGTCCGCCCCCCGCCGCACCACCCTGCTGGACCTCTTCGCCGCCCAGGTGCACCGCGATCCCGACGCCCCCGCGCTGCTCGACGGTGACCGGGTGGTCGACTACGCCGAGCTCGACGCCTGGTCGGACCGGCTCGCGCACCGGCTGGCCGGGCGCGGCGCGGGCCCGGAAACCCTGGTGGCACTGGCTTTGCCCCGTTCGGCGCAGATCGTTGTGGCGCAGTTGGCGGTGCTCAAGGCGGGGGCGGCGTACCTGCCGGTGGACCCGGGCTACCCGGCCGGGCGGATCAGCGCGATGCTCGACGACGCGCGCCCGCTGCTGGTGCTGACCGATCAGTCTGAAGTGGACAGTGCAGTTGGTGATGGCAATGGGGTACCCCGAGAACCCCTACCCCGCCCGCATCCCGAGCAGGCCGCGTATGTGATCTACACCTCCGGCTCGACCGGCAGGCCCAAGGGCGTGGTCGTCGCGCACCGCGGGTTGGCCACGTTCGCGCTGGCCGAGGTCGAGCGGTTCGACGTCCGCCCGGGCGACCGGGTGCTCCAGTTCTCCTCGCCCAGCTTCGACGCCTCGGTGCTGGAGCTGTGCATGGCGTTCGCGGGCGGTGCCGCGCTGGTGGTGCCGCCGCCCGGGCCCCTGTTGGGAGAACAACTGCACGAGGTGCTGCGCGCCAACCGCGTGACGCACGCGCTCATCCCGCCGGTGGCCCTGGCCACCGTGCCCGACTGCGACCTGCCCGACTTCCGGACGCTGGTCGTCGGCGGCGACGCCTGCCCGGCGGACCTGGTCCGCCGCTGGGCGCCCGGCCGCCGGATGATCAACGCCTACGGCCCCACCGAGTCCACCGTGGTCGCCACCTGGAGCGACCCGCTGGCCCCGACCGACACCGCCCCGCCGATCGGCCGGGCCATCGACGGGTCCACCGTGCTGGTGCTCGACGACGACCTGCGCCCGGTGCCCGACGGCGCGCCGGGGGAGCTCTACGTCACCGGGATCGGTGTCGCCCGGGGCTACCTCGACCGGCCCGGCCTTACCGCCCAACGGTTCTTGGCCGCCCCGGACGGCGCGCGGATGTACCGGACCGGCGACGTCGTGCGGGCCCGGCCCGACGGCGACCTGGAGTTCGTCGGCCGCGCCGACCACCAGGTCAAGATCCGCGGCTTCCGGATCGAGCCCGGCGAGATCGAGGCCGTGCTGGCCGAGCACCCGTCGGTCGGCCAGGCCGTGGTGGTCCCGCGCACCGACGCCGGGCTCAAGCGCCTGGTCGCCTACGTCGTGCCGGGCGAGCGCAGGCCGGTGCCGCACGAGCTGCGCGCGGCGCTGGCCGATCGGCTGCCCGCGCACATGGTTCCCGCCGCCATCGTGGTGCTGGAAGCGTTCCCGTTGAGCCCCAACGGGAAGCTGGACCGAACCGCGTTGCCCGCGCCTACCTTCGGGGTCGCCGAGGTCGACCACGTGGGGCCGCGCGACGACCGCGAGCGCGCCGTCGCCGAGATCTGGGCCCAGGTGCTCGGGCTCGACGCGGTCGGCGTCGAGGACGACTTCTTCACCCTCGGCGGCGACTCCATCCTGGCGGTGCGGGCGCAGGCCCGGATCGCCGCGGCGTTCGGCACCCGGCTCTCCGGCCGCGCGGTGTTCGACGCCCGCACCATCGCCGAGCTCGCCAAGCTGTTGCCGGAGAACGCGGTCGCCGACGTCGACATCCCGGTGGTCCCCCGGAACCGTCCGCTGCCGCTCGCGCCTGCCCAGCGGCGGCTGTGGCTCGAGGAGCAGACCGCTGGCGGCCCGGTCAACAACACCGGCTTCGCGGTGCGGCTCACCGGCGCGCTCGACCGGGCCGCGCTCCAGCGCGCGCTCGACCGGCTCGCCGCGCGCCACGACGCCCTGCGCACGACGATCGACGGGGAGTTCCAAGCCCTGTCCGACACTGGTTTACCGCTGCACGACCGTGCCACCGACGACCTCGCCACCGACGACCTCGCCGTGGACGATCTCGACGCCGAGCTGACCGCGCTGGTCGTGGCGCCCTACGACCTCGCCGCCGGACCGCTGACCCGGGTGACCCTGCTGGCGACCGGCCCCGACGAGCACGTGCTGGTCGTGGCCCAGCACCACATCGTCACCGACGGCTGGTCCGCCGCGGTACTGGTGGCCGACCTGACCGCGCTCTACGCCGAGGAGACCGGGGGACCGGTGGCCGAGCTGGCCCCGCAGCCCGTGCAGTACCCGGACTACGCCGCGTGGCAGGTCGAGCAGCCGGTGCCGAGCACCGCGCCGTGGAAGTCCCGTTTGGACGGTCTGCTGCCGCTGGAGCTGCCCACCGACCGGCCCCGGCCGCCGGTGCGAGTCGGCTCGGGCGGTCTGCACCGGCAGGAGTTGCCCGCTGAGCTGGTCGGCAGGCTGACCACGCTGGGCGCCGCGCACGGGGCGACGCTGTTCATGACGCTCACCGCCGCGGTCAAGGTGCTGCTGGCCGCGCACGGCCGGACCCGCGACATCGCGCTCGGCGCGGTGCGGGCGGGCAGGCCGCGGGCGGAGCTCGACACCGTCGCCGGGTTCTTCGTGAACACGCTGGTGCTGCGCTCGGCAGTCGACCCGGCGCTGCCCTTCAGCGACTTCTTGGGCGCGGTCCGGGAAACCGTGCTCGACGCGTTCGACCACGACGACGTGCCGTTCGACCGGGTCGCCGACGAGTTGGGCACCCTGCGCGACCCGAGCCGCACGCCGCTGGTGCAAGCCGTTGTCGCGCTGCAGCAGCCGCTCGTGCGCGTTCCGGCGGCCGGTGGGCTGGACTGGGCCGAGCAGCCGCTGCCCCGGCCCGCCGCCCGGTTCGACCTCGCGGTGGAGTTCTGGCCGACCGGTGGGTCCCAGACCGGTGCCGGGGTGGCGACGGGGCTGGCGATGGTGCTGGAGTACGACACCGCGCTGTTCGACGCCGATCGGATCGCGGGCCTGGCCGCCGAGCTGGACACCCTGCTGACCACCGTCGCCGAGCAGCCCGACCGTCCACTGGGGACGCTCGCGGACCTCGGCGGCGAGGCGCCCGTCCAGCAGCCGAAAGCGCTTGCGGAGCCAAGCTACCTGGCCCCGCGCACCCCGGTCGAGGCGGCCTTGGCGGCTGTGTTCGCCCAGGTGCTCGGCGCGGCCAGGGTGGGTGTGAGGGACAACTTCTTCGCCCTCGGCGGCGACTCGATCCTGAGCATCCAGGTCGTCACGGCCGCTCGGACCGCCGGGCTGGTGCTGACCGCGCGGGACGTGTTCGTGCACCAGACGGTCGCCGCGCTGGCCCCGCACGTGCGGACCGCCGAGGTCGACGCGGTCGAGGAGGGCCCGGTCGAGGGCTCCGTGCCGCTGACCCCGATCCAGCGCTGGTTCTTCGACACCCACGCCGCGCACCCGCACCGGTTCGACCAGTCGGCTGTCGTCGACCTGGGTGCGCCTGTTCAGGAGACCGCGCTGGCCGTTGCCGTCGAGGGGCTCCTCGAGCACCACGACGCACTCCGCATGCGCTTCAGCAAGGCCGCCGACTGGCACCAGGAGAACGCTCCCGTGGGCGTCGCCGGCAGCGTTGGTGAACACGGCCCGATC
Source organism: Actinokineospora sp. NBRC 105648 (assembly GCF_030269645.1). Taxonomy (GTDB): domain Bacteria; phylum Actinomycetota; class Actinomycetes; order Mycobacteriales; family Pseudonocardiaceae; genus Actinokineospora. Next base: position 128,806 of record NZ_BSTR01000011.1, read on the forward strand.
TTCACCGCCGAGCCGCACGGACCCTCCGCGGTCCGGCTGCGGGCCCACCACCTCGTGGTCGACGGGGTGTCGTGGCGGGTGCTCGGCGAGGACCTCCGCACTGCTTATCGGCAGACCCTCGCGGGCGAGTCGGTGCGGCTTTCACGCCGTACGACGTCGTTCCGCGAGTGGGCGACCCGGCTCGCCGCGCACGCGGTCGACGGTGGGTTCGCCGATGAACTCGTGCACTGGACCTCGGTCAAGCCGGTCGAGGGGAGTGTGCCGCGCGACCGGCGCGGGCCCAACACGACCGCGTCCGAGCGGACCGTCACCGTCGAGCTGACCGAGGACGAGACCGCCGCGCTGCTCCGCGAGGTCCCTCGCGCCTACCGCACTCAGGTCAACGACGTGCTGCTCGCCGCGTTCGGTTCCGCGCTGGGCGCGTGGACCGGGCGTCAGCAGACCGTGGTGCACCTGGAGGGCCACGGCCGGGAGGACCTGTTCGACGGTGTCGACGTCTCCCGCACGGTCGGCTGGTTCACCACGATGTTCCCCGTCGTGCTGGAGTCTACTTCGGACTGGGGCATCGCGCTCAAGACCGCCAAGGAGAACCTGCGCACGCTTCCTCGGCGCGGCATCGGATACGGCGCGCTGCGGTACCTGGCCGGGATCGACCTCGACAGCTCCGCCGAGGTGTCGTTCAACTACCTCGGCCGGTTCGACGACACCACGGGTGCTCTCGACCTCGACGCCCACCCCGACGCGCCGCGCGCGCACGTGCTGGACGTCGTGGGGTTGGTGGAGCGGGACAAGCTCGCGTTGACCGTGTACTACAGCGAGAACCTGCACGACGAGGCCACCGTCACCGCGCTGGCCGAGTCGGTCCGGGCCGCCCTGCTGGCGATCCTGGCCCACTGCGCGGGCGGAGCCCACGGCCGCACGCCGTCGGACTTCCCGCTGGTGGACCTCGATCAGTCCACAGTGGATCGACTGGCCGACCCGAACGTGGTCGACATCCTGCCGCTCACGCCGATGCAGGCGGGCATGGTGTTCCACGGCCTCTCCCAGCCCGGCCAGGGCGCCTACTTCCAGCAGACCGCCTTCGTCCTGGACGGCATCACCGACCTCGACGCGTTCGCCGCTGCCTGGCGACAGGTGGTCGACCGCAGCGCGATCCTGCGGTCTTCGGTGGTCTGGCAAGACGTGCCCGCCCCGGTGTCGCTGGTGCACGAGCGGGTCGACCTGCCGATCACTGTTCTCGACTGGTCCGGCCAGGACCGGGCCGCGAACCTCGACGCCCTGCTGGAGCGCGACCACGCGACCGGCTTCGACCTCGCGTCGCCGCCCCTGATGCGGCTGGCGCTCGCCCGGTTGTCGGCGACCGAGGTGCAGGTGCTGTGGACCTTCCACCACGTGCTGCTCGACGGCTGGAGCATCTTCGGCGTGCTCTCCGATGTCGCCGAGGCGTACGCGGGCCGGCCGCTGCCGGACCGACCGGACTTCGCCGAGTACCACCGCTGGCTGGCCAGCCAGGACGACGCCGTCGCCGAGCAGTACTGGCGTGATGTGCTCGGTGTCGTCGAGGCCCCCACGGCACTGCCGTTCGACCGGCCGCGCGCGTCCGTGGCCCAGGCCACGACGTCCGCCCGCACCGAGATCTCTCTGTCGGAGAAGGAAACTGCGGAGCTGACAGCGTTCGCGAAGGCGCACCGGCTGACGCCGGGCACCGTCGTGCAGGGGGCTTGGGCGCTGCTGCTGGCGCACTACAGCGGCCAGCGGGACGTGTGCTTCGGCGCCACGGTGTCCGGTCGGCCCGCGGACCTCCCGCAGGTGGACGCGATCACTGGGATGTTCGTCAACACCTTGCCGGTCGTCGCCACTGTGGACGGTTCGGCCGCAGTCGCCCAGTGGTTGGGCGGGTTGCAGCGGTCGCAGGTGGAGTCCCGTGCCTACGAGCACACCCCGTTGACCCGGTTGCAGGGCTGGAGCTCGGTGCCCGGTGGGGTGGACCTGTTCGACAGCGCGGTCATCTTCGAGAACTACCCCGCCGATGGTCCGGTGTTGCGCGAGCTGACCGCGGTCGAGAGCACGACGTTCCCGTTGAGCGTCACGGTCTACCCGCGCGAGCGGCTGACCCTGCTGTTCGGCTACGAGCCCGACCTGTTCGACGCCGAGACCGTCGACGCCGTGGCCGCGCACCTGCGGCACCTGCTGGCCGAACTGGTCGCCGACCCGGACCGCCCGGTCTCGGCCATCCCGGCTCTCGCGGGCGCCGACCGTGAGCGCGTGCTGACCGAGTGGAACGACACCGCTGCTGACGTCCCGCACACCACCCTGGTGGCATTGCTGGCCGAGCAGGCCCGGCGGACCCCGGACGCGACCGCGCTGGTGTTCGAGGGCCGGTCGTGGACCTACACCGAGTTCGACGCCGAGACGAACCGGCTCGCACACTGGCTGATCGCCGCGGGGGCCGGGCCGGAGAAGATCATCGGGATCGCGCTGCCCCGCTCGGCCGACCTGGTGCTGGCCCTGGTGGCGGTGCTCAAGTCGGGGGCCGCGTACCTGCCGGTCGATCCCGACCTGCCCGCCGACCGCGCCGAGTTCATGCGCGCGGACGCCGACGCGCTGCTCACGCTCGACCACCTCCCCGAGACCGCCGGGCAGCCGGACACCGCGCCCGAGGTCGTCCTCGACCCGGCCAACGGCGCGTACGTGATCTACACGTCCGGCTCCACCGGGCGCCCCAAGGGCGTCGTGGTGCCGCACTCGGCGATCGTAAACCGTCTGCTGTGGACGCAGGACCGGTTCCGGCTCGGTGCGGACGACCGGGTGCTGCAGAAGACCCCGGCGAGCTTCGACGTGTCGGTCTGGGAATTCTTCTGGCCGCTGGTCACCGGTGCCGCGCTGGTGGTGGCCAAGGCGGGCGGGCACCGAGACCCGGCGTACCTGTCCGAGGTGATCCGCGCCGAGCGGGTGACCACTGTCCACTTCGTCCCCTCGATGCTGCGGGCCTTCCTGCGGCACGCCGACCCGGCGGCCTGCGCGGGGCTGCGGCGGGTGCTGTGCAGCGGTGAGGCGCTGCCCGCCGACCTCGCCGACGAGTTCCACTCCCTGCTCGGCGCCGAGCTGCACAACCTCTACGGCCCAACTGAAGCCGCTGTCGACGTGACCCACTGGGCGTGCGCGCCCGGTGCGGCGGTAGTGCCGATCGGACGGCCGGTGTGGAACACGCGCCTGCACGTCCTGGACGCCGACCTGAACCCTGTGCCGGTCGGCGCCCCGGGTGAGCTGTACCTGTCCGGGGTGCAGCTCGCCCGCGGCTACCTGAACCGCCCGGGGCTCACCGCGGACCGGTTCGTCGCCGACCCGTTCGGGCCTGACGGGAGCCGGATGTACCGCACCGGCGACCTGGTGCGTTGGAACCGGTCGGGCGCGGTCGAGTACCTGGGCCGCACCGACCAGCAGGTCAAGGTCCGCGGCGTGCGGATCGAGCCGGGTGAGGTGGAGGCCGCGCTGGTGGCCCTGCCCGAGGTGGCCGCGGCCGCCGTCATCGCCCGGGACGGCAGGCTGATCGCCTACGCCACACCTTCCACAGTGGATGGTCCGGCGATCAGGGAGGTGCTCGGCAAGTCCCTGCCTGAGCACATGGTTCCCGCCGCCGTGGTCGCGCTTGAAGTGTTGCCGCTGACGCCGTCGGGCAAGCTCGACCGACGTGCGCTGCCGGACCCGGACTTCGGGCCCACCAGCGCGCCCGCCGAACCCGAGACCGGCACCGAGCAGGCCATCGCCGACATCTGGGCGGAGGTGCTGGGCGTGGCGCGGGTCGGCGTCGAGGACAGCTTCTTCGACCTCGGCGGCGACTCGATCCTGAGCCTGCACGTCACCGCCCGCGCCAACGCCGCGTTCGCGGTGGAGCTCACCCCGCGCGACGTGCTGACCGCCCGCACCGTGCGCGCCCTGGCAGGCGTGGTCGAGGACCACATCCTGCGCGAACTCGAAGCCCTCGCGGGCGAGTCCCACTGAGCCCCGGAGGAACACCGTGACCACCTCGAAGCCCCCGAACCAGAGCCGGTTCGACGCCCTGCCCGCCCACCTGCGCGCCAAGCTGGAGGCCCGGCTGGCGGGCAAGGCCGCCCCGGTCGCCGCGGAGACCATCCCGACCGCGCCGCGCACCGGCGCGCTGCCGCTCTCCTCGGCGCAGCAACGGCTCTGGTTCCTCAGCGAGTTCAACCCGGGCGGCAACGACTACAACTCCGGCACCGCGCTGCGGTTCACCGGCGAGCTCGACGCGCCCGCCCTGGTGGCCGGTGTGCGCGAACTGGTGCGCAGGCACGAGTCGCTGCGCACGACCTTCGCCGAGGTCGACGGGCGGCCGGTGCAGCTCGTGCACGCGTCGCTCGACCTTGACGTGCCGCTCGTCGACTGCGTTCCCGACGTGCTCGACGACGTGCTCCAGGCGGAGTTCTCCTGCCCGTTCGACCTGCGCACCGGCCCGCTGCTGCGCGCCCTGCTGCTGCGGCTCGGCGAGCGCGAGCACGTGCTGCTGCTGACCTCGCACCACATCGCCGTCGACGGCTGGTCGCTCGGTGTGCTGACCGAGGAGCTGGCCGACCTCTACGCCGCCAAGGAACTGCCCGCGCCCGCGCTGCACTACGCCGACTTCGCCGTGTGGCAGCAGGAGCGGCTCACCGGACCGCAGATGGAGCGGCACCTGGCCTACTGGCGGGACGCCCTGTGCGGGGTGAGCCAGCTCGACCTGCCCACCGATCGCGCGCGCCCGCCGGTGCGGACCCCGGCGGGTGCCGCGCACCACCTCACGGTGCCCGCGCCGCTCACCGCCCGGCTGACGAACCTGGCGCGGGCCAACGACACCACGCTGTTCACCACGGTGCTCGCCGCCTGCCAGCTGCTGGTCTCCCGCTACAGCGGCCAGGACGACGTCGCCCTGGGCACGGTCACCGCGGGCCGGGGTCGCCCCGAGCTGAACCGGGTCGTCGGCTTCTTCGTCAACACTGTCGTCCTGCGTTCCACAGTGGACAGCACAGCCACGTTCGCGGACTTCCTGCGCACGGTCAACGGCACCGCCCTGGACGCGTTCAGCCACGACGAGGTGCCGTTCGACCGGTTGGTCGAGGCCGTCGGCGCGCCGCGCGACCCGAGCCGCAACCCGCTGTTCGACGTGCTCGTCCTGCTGCAGAACGCCTCGCGGGGGCTGCCGGAGTTCCCCGGCCTGGCCGTCGCGGAGGTCGACCTGCGCCGCTGGGCGGCCAACTTCGACCTGAGCGTCGAGTTCACCGAGCGCGCGGGTCTGCTCGACTGCGTGCTGGAGTACAGCACCGACCTGTTCGACGCGTCCACCGCGGAGCGGATGGCCGGGCACCTGCTGGTGCTGCTGGAGTCGGTCGCCGCCGCGCCGGACCGGCCGATGGCCGAGCTGCCCTGGCTCACCGGGCCCGAGCTGCGCGCGGTCACCGAGGACTGGAACGACACCGCCCTCGACGCCCCGGTGTCGACCTTCCCGGCGGTGTTCGAGGCGCAGGCCCGGGCGACCCCGGACGCGACCGCGCTGGTCTACGGCGCCGAGTCACTGACCTACGCAGAACTGAACACGCGGGCGAACCGATTGGCGCACAAGCTGATCGCCGACGGTGCGCGGCCCGAGCACGTCGTGGCGGTCTCGCTGCCGCGCTCGCTCGAGGCGGTCGTGACCCAGCTCGCCGTGTTCAAGACGGGCGCGGTCTACCTGCCGGTCGACCCGTCGCTGCCCGTGGAACGACAGGCGCACCTCGTCGCGGACTCCGGCGCGTTAATGGTCATCGACAGTCCACTGGCGACTGACGGCTTCCCCGAGGGCGACCCGGACACCTGCCTCCGCCCGGACAACACCGCGTACGTCATCTACACCTCCGGTTCCACCGGCAGGCCCAAGGGCGTCGCCGTGGAGCACCGGGCGCTGGTCAACCTGCTGCACAGCCACCGCGCCGACTTCGCGGGCGGCGACCGGATGCGGGTCGCCCTCTCGGCGGTGTTCTCCTTCGACACCTCGCTCGAGGGCCCGGTCCTGATGGCCGGTGGCCACGAGCTGCACCTGCTCGGCGACGACGTCCGGCTCGACCCGGACGCGCTGGTCGCCTACGTCGTGCGCGAGCGGATCGACTTCCTCGACCTGACCCCGTCCTACCTGCGCAAGCTGCTGCCCGCGGGGCTGCTCGCCGACCCCGCGCACCAGCCCGCCGTGCTGATGCTCGGCGGCGAGGCCCTCGGCGACGACCTCTGGCGCGAGCTGGGCTCCCTGCCCGGGACCGCCGTCCACAACTTCTACGGCCCCACCGAGACCACCGTCGACGCACTGTCCACTGTGGTCAAGGGGGACCGGCCCACGATCGGCCGCCCGCTGCGCAACCTGAGCGCCTACATCCTCGACGCCGACCTGCGCCCGCTGCCCGTCGGCGTCCCCGGTGAGCTGCACATCGCGGGCGCCCAGCTCGCTCGCGGTTACCTCAACCGGGCCGGCCTGACCGCCGACCGGTTCGTGGCCGACCCGTTCGGCCCGGCCGGGAGCCGGATGTACCGCACCGGCGACCTCGCCCGGTGGACCGCCGAGGGCACCGTCGAGTACCTCGGCCGCACCGACGACCAGGTCAAGATCCGCGGCTTCCGGATCGAGCCCGGGGAGATCGAGGCCGCGCTGCTGGTCCGGCCCGGCGTCCGCGAGGCCGCCGTGGTCGCCCGCGAGGACGGCGGGCACCGCAGGCTGGTGGCCTACGTGGTGGCCGACGAGCTCGACCCGGCCGCCCTGCGCGCCGCGCTGAAGTCGACCCTGCCGGACTACATGGTCCCGGCCGCGTTCGTCGCGCTCGACCGGCTCCCGATGACCCGCAACGGCAAGCTCGACCGCGCCGCCCTGCCCGCGCCCGAGGTCCGCGCCGAGGCCGAGGCCGACTACGTGGCCCCGCGCGGCGAGACCGAGACGCTGCTCGCGGCCCTGTGGGCCGAGGCGCTGGGCGCCGAGCGGGTCGGCGCCACGGACAACTTCTTCGCCCTCGGCGGCGACTCGATCCTGAGCATCCAGATCGTCTCGCGCGCCCGCCAGGCCGGGCTCAAGCTGACCTCGCGGGACATCTTCGTCAACCAGAGCATCGCCGAGCTGGCCCTGGTGGTCACCTCGGCCACCGCGCCGGTGGTGGCCGCCGTGCCCGAGGGGCCCGCGCCGCTGACCCCGATCCAGCGCTGGTTCTTCGACACCCACGGCGACCGCGACCACTTCACCATGTCGGTGCTGGTGGACCTCGCCCCCGACGCCGACCACGCCGTCCTGCAGTCGGCGTTGCAGGCGGTCGTCGACCACCACGCCGCCCTGCGCAGCCGCTTCAGCCAGCACGATGGCGAGTGGCGCCAGGAGCCCGTCGAGACGGTGGTCACGCTTGACCGCGTGTCCGATATGGACGCGGTGCGCGCGGAGATCGCCGTGGGCGGGCCGGTTCTGCGTGCCGCTATCACCGAGAGCGGGCAGCTCTTCCTGACCATCCACCACCTCGTCATGGACGGCGTCTCCTGGCGCGTCGTCCTGGGCGACCTGGTCGCCGCCTACGCGAACATCCGCGCCGGGCGGCCCGCCGACCTCGCCCCGGTCGGCACGTCGTTCGCCGAGTGGGCCCACCGGCTGCGCGATCTCGCGCGGTCCGGTGGCCTCGACGCGGACGCCGAACACTGGGCCGCGGTTCCGGATCCGGAGCCGCTGCCCGCGGACCGCGAGGGCGCCAACAGCGCCCGCAGCACGCGTTCGGTCACCGTGCGGATCGATCCCGCCACGACCGGCGCGCTGCTGCACGCGGTGCCCGAGCGGTACCGCACGCAGGTCAACGACGTCCTGCTCAGCGCCCTGGGCCAGGTGCTGACCCGGTGGACCGGCAGGGACACCGCGATGGTCACCCTGGAGGGCCACGGCCGCGAGGAGATCCTCGACGGCGCCGACCTCACCCGCACCGTCGGCTGGTTCACCACCCAGTTCCCGGTCGCGCTGCGCGTTCCGCAGGGCAACTGGGACGAGGTGCTCAAGTCGGTCAAGGAGCAGCTCCGCGCGGTCCCGCGCAACGGCCTGAGCTACGAGGCGCTGCGCTACCTCACCCCGGACAGCCCGCTGGCCGGGAAACCGCTGCCGCAGATCAGCTTCAACTACCACGGCCGGTTCGACACCGAGAGCGCCGACGGCCTGCTCGGCGCCCGGCACGACGCCGGTGCCGAGCTGGACCCGGCCGCGGACCGCGACTTCGTGCTCGACGTGATCGGCCTGGTCGAGGCGGACGAACTCGTGCTGACCTGGGAGTACTCCGAGGCGCTGCACCACGAGGCCACCGTGCGCAGGCTGGCCGAGGCGATGGCTGCCGCGCTCGCCGAGATCGCCCGGCACTGCACCGCGGCGGGCGCGGGCGGCCGGACGCCCTCGGACTTCCCGCTCGCCCGGCTCACGCAGTCCGAAGTGGACACGATCGCGGGCGACGGCTCCGACGTCGAGGACATCTACCCGCTGACCCCGCTGCAGTCGGGCATGGTGTTCCACAGCCTGGTCGACCCGGACAGCGGCGCCTACGTGGACCAGGTCCGCCTGGTGCTCGACGGCGTCACCCAGCCCGACCAGCTCGTCGCCGCCTTCCAGGGCGTGGTCGACCGCACGCCGGTCCTGCGCACCGCCGTGGTGTGGGAGGGCGTGGCCGAGCCGGTCCAGGTGGTCCGCCGCCAGGTGCCGTTGGCCGCTACCGTGCGCGACCTGCGCGGCATGCGGGCGGCCGACCAGGATCGGGCGCTGCTGAACCTGCTCGCCGAGGACCGGGCCACGCCGTTCGCGCTGGCCACCGCGCCGCTGCTGCGGATCTGGGTGGTCCGGCTGACCGAGGACCGGGTCGTGCTGGTCTGGTCGTCGCACCACGTGCTGCTCGACGGCTGGAGCACCGGCCAGGTGTTCGCCGAGGTGTGCGCCCGCTATGCGGACCTCACCGCGGGCCGGGTGCCGTCCGCGCCCGCCCGCAGGCCGTTCCGCGACTACCTGCGCTGGCTGTCCACTCAGGACAACGCCGCCGCCGACGCGCACTGGGCCTCGGTCCTGGGCGGTTTCGCCGAGCCGGTGTCGGTCCCGTGGGACCGCTCGCCCGCCCAAGCGCACCACACCGAGTCCAGCGCGTCCGTGCGCGCCGACCTCGACCGGGCCGGGTCCGACCGGGTCCGGGCCGCCGCCCAGCGCGCCGGGCTCACGGTGAACACCGTGGTCCAGGGCGCCTGGGCACTGCTGCTGGCCCGCTGGGCGGGCACCGACGACGTGGTGTTCGGCAGCACCGTCTCCGGTCGCCCGGCCGAGCTGCCCGGCGTCGAGTCGATGGTCGGCATGTTCATCAACACCGTCCCCACCCGAGTGCGAGTCGACGGCGACCGCCCCGCGGGGGAGTGGCTGCGCGAGATCCAGGCCGGGCAGAGCGAGTCGCGCAACCACGACTTCCTCGCCCTGCCGCGGATCCAGGCGCACGCCGATCTCGAGCCCGGCGCCGCGCTGTTCGACAGCGTGGTGGTGTTCGAGAACTACCCGTTCGAGGACGCCTCGCGCGCTGACGGCCTGCGGGTCGCCGAGGTGCACGCGATCGACACGACGAACCTGCCGCTCACCCTGTCCGCGCACGTCGACGACCGGATCCACCTAGACCTCGGCTACGACCCCGCGCTGCTCGACGCCACCACCGCCGACCGGGTCGCGGGTTGGCTGCACGCGCTGGTCACCGCCATCGCCGACGAGCCCACCCGGGCCCTGGCCGAGCTGCCGTGGACCGCGGCGGCCGACCGCGAGCGCGTGCTGGTCGAGTTCAACGACACCGACCACGTCTTCCCGTTCGAGCCGCTGCCGGTCGTGTTCGAGCAGCAGGCGGCGCGGACCCCGGACGCCACCGCGCTGGTCTTCGGTGACACCGGCCTGACCTTCGCCGAGGTCGACGCCGCGGTGAACCGGTTGGCGCACAAGCTGATCGCCGAGGGCGCGGGCCCGGAGTCGATCGTGGCGCTGACCATGCCGCGCTCGGCCGACACCGTGATCGCGATCCTGGCCGTGGGCAAGGCGGGCGCGGCGTTCCTGCCGGTCGACCCGACCCTGCCCGCCGAGCGCATCGCCTACCTCCTCGAGGACGCCAAGCCGGTGCTGGTGCTGGACGCGGTGGGCGACACCACCGGGTACCCGGCCACCAGCCCGGGGCTTGGGATCCAGCCGCGCCAGGCCGCGTACGTCATCTACACCTCGGGGTCGACGGGTAGGCCCAAGGGCGTGCTGATCGACCACGGCAACCTCGCCAACCTGCACCAGGACCACCGCGTCGACATCACCTCCGCCGAGCGCACGCGGTTCGCGCTGACCGCGACGTTCTCGTTCGACACCTCGCTGGAGGGGCTGCTCTTCCTGGCCGACGGCCACGAGGTGCACGTGATCGGCGAGGACCTGCGGCTCGACCCGGCCGCGTTCGTGGCCTACCTGACCGAGCACCGGGTGGAGGTCGTCGACCTCACCCCCACGCACGCCAACCACCTCGTCGAGGCCGGTCTGCTCGACTCCGGCCTGAAGATGCTCATGCTCGGCGGCGAGGCGCTCTCGGAGAAGCTGTGGCGCGACGCCGCCGCCAAGGGCGTGGTCGCGGTCAACTACTACGGCCCGACCGAGTGCACCGTCGACGCCACGGGCTCGCGGACCGGCGACTGCGAGCGGCCGCTCATCGGTCGGCCGCTGCGCAACCTGCGGGCGTACGTGCTGGACGAGAACCTCGACGTGCTCCCGCCCGGTGTGCCGGGTGAGCTGTACCTGTCCGGCGCGCAGGTCGCGCGCGGGTACCTCGACCGGCCGGGGCTGACCGCGGGCCGGTTCGTGGCGGACCCGTTCGGTCCGGCGGGCACCCGGATGTACCGCACCGGTGACCGGGTGCGGTGGACTGAGGACGGCCTGCTGGACTACCTCGGTCGCGCGGACGACCAGGTCAAGATCCGCGGTTTCCGCATCGAGCCCGGTGAGGTCGCGGCGGTGCTGCGCGAGCAGCCGGGTGTGCGGGACGCGGTCGTGGTCGCGCACAAGGACGCGACCGGTACCCGGCTCGTCGGGTACGTGGTCACCACTGACGGCTCGGAAACCGGGGACTTGCGGGCGCAACTGGCCCGTGAGCTGCCGGACTACCTGGTCCCGGCCGCGGTGATCACCCTGGACGCGCTGCCGCTCAACCCCAGCGGCAAGCTCGACCGCCGCGCCCTGCCCGCCCCCGACTTCGCCGCCACCGCCACGCACGTCGAGCCGCGCACGGCGGCCGAGCGGGCGGTCGCCCAGGCGTGGGCCGAGGTGCTGCGGCTGCCGCGGGTGGGCGCGGAGGACAACTTCTTCGCCCTCGGCGGCGACTCGATCCTCAGCATCCAGGTCGTGTCCCGGCTGCGCGCGGTGTTCGGCACCCAGATCTCGCCGCGGGTGGTGTTCGACCACCCGACCGTCGCCGCGCTGGCCCGGGCCGTCCCGACCGGGGACACCGACACCATCCCGGTCCTCGATCGAGGCGACGGCAGTGATCGGGGCGACCGCGCGCCGCAGTCGTTCGCGCAGCGCCGGCTGTGGTTCCTCGACCAGTTCGAGCCCGAGGACACCGAGTACGTCAGCCCGACCGCGCTGCGGCTCACCGGGCCGCTGGACGTCGACGCCCTCACCCGCGCGCTGACCGCGCTGATCGCCCGGCACGAGTCGCTGCGCACCACCTTCGACGAGGTGGACGGCGAGGCTGTGCAGATCGTCGGGCAGCCTTACCCGGCGCTCCTGTCGCGCTCCGACGACCTGGACGCGGTGCTCGCCGACGAGAGCACCCGGCCGTTCGACCTGCGCCAGGGCCCGCTGCTGCGCACCACGCTGGTCGCGACCGGCCCGGACGAGCACGTGCTGGTGCTGACCCTGCACCACATCGTGACCGACGGCTGGTCCACCGCGGTGCTCACCGACGACCTGGCCGCGCTGTACCGGGCTGAACTGTCCGGTGTGGACGCCGGGCTGCCGGAGATCCCGGTCCGCTACACCGACTTCTCGGTGTGGCAGCGGGAGCAGCCCACCGACACCGCGTTCTGGAAGAGCGCGCTGGCGGGCATCGAGCCGCTGGTGCTGCCCACCGACCGCCCCCGGCAGGCGGTCCGCACGACCTCGGGCGCCAAGCACGAGTTCGAGCTGCCCGCCGAGGTGGCCGCCGCGCTGCGCGAGGTCGGCAGGCGGTCGGACAGCACGCTGTTCGTGACGCTGCTGGCCGCCTGCCAGGTGCTCTTCGCCCGGTACTCCGGTCAGCGCGACATCGCGCTCGGCACGGTAGCCTCCGGTCGCGAGCGGGCCGAGCTGGAGCGGGTCGTCGGCTTCTTCGTCAACACCCTGGTCCTGCGGTCCACTGTGGACCTGAACCGGCCGTTCGCCGAGCTGCTCACCGCGGCCCGGACGACCGCGCTGGAGGCGTTCGGCCACCAGGACGTGCCGTTCGAGCGGGTGGTCGACGCGGTCGCCCCCGAGCGCGACACCAGTCGCAGCCCGCTGTTCGACGTGATGGTGCTGCTGCAGAACACCCCGGACGAGGTCCCGGTGATGGCCGGGCTGACCGTGGCCGAGGTCGACCTGCCGGTCACCACCTCGACCTGCGACCTGACCATCGAGTTCCAGGAGTCGGGCGGCGCGCTGCGCGGCGCGGTCGAGTACAACCCCGACCTGTTCGACGCCGACACCGTCGCCCGCCTCACCCGGCACCTGGCCGCGCTGCTCACCGCCGTGGCCGCCGACCCGGGTGTGGTCGCGGGCGCGGTCGAGCTGTCCGATGTGGACGAGCGGCGCGACCTGCTGGAGGTCTGGCAGGGCACCCGCGAGGTCGACCCGACCCCGGTGCACCGCGTGTTCGCCGACCAGGCGGCCCGGACGCCGGACGCCACGGCCGTGGTCCACGGCGCGGACCGGCGCACCTTCGCCGAGGTCGAGACCGCCGCCAACCGGCTGGCGCACGTGCTGGCCGAGCAGGGGGCCCGGCCGGAGAACCTGGTCGCGCTGGCCTTGCCGCGTTCGGCGGACCTGGTGGTTGCGATCCTCGCGGTGCTCAAGACCGGGGCCGCGTACCTGCCGATCGACACCTCCCTGCCCCGCGAACGCGTCGACTTCCTGCTCGCCGACGCGCATCCCGCCGTCGTGCTGCACGCCCTGCCCGACACCACCGGTCTGCCCTCCGGACCCGTCGAGGTCGAGGCGCACCCGCGGCACCAGGCGTACGTGATCTACACCTCGGGCTCCACCGGGACGCCCAAGGGCGTGGTGGTCGACCACGGCAACCTCGCCGCGCTGTTCGCCCACCAGCGGGCCGAGCTGATCGACCCGCTGGGCGGACCGCTGCGCTACGGCCAGACCTCGGTGTTCTCCTTCGACACCGCGGTCGAGGGCCTGCTGTTCCTGGCCGCGGGCCACGAGCTGCACGTGATCGACGACGACACCCGGCTCGACCCGCACGCCCTGGTCGACTACGCCCGGGCGCACCTCGACGTCCTCGACGTCACCCCCGCGCACGCCCGCCGCCTGGTCGAGGCCGGGCTGCTGGACACCGGGCTGCGCGCCCTCACCCTCGGTGGCGAGGCCATCGACCCGGCGCTGTGGCGGGAGTTGGCCGAGGCGGACCTGGCCGCGTACAACGTCTACGGGCCCACCGAGGTCACCGTGGACGCCACGTGGTCGACGATCGCGGGCACCCACCCGGTGATCGGCCACACGCTCTCGACCACCCGCGCGTACGTGCTGGACGAGGACTTCCGGCTCGCCCCCATCGGTGTCCCCGCCGAGCTGCACCTCGCGGGTCCCCAGGTGTCCCGGGGGTACCTGGGTCGCTCGGGCCTGACCGCCGACCGCTTCGTCGCCGACCCGTTCGGCGCGCCGGGTACGCGGATGTACCGCACCGGTGACCGGGCGCGCAGGCTCGTCGACGGCACGCTGGAGTACCTGGGCCGCACCGACGAGCAGGTCAAGATCCGCGGCCACCGGGTCGAGCCCGGCGAGGTCCGGGCGGCGCTGCTGACCCACCCGGCCGTGCGCGACGCCGCCGTGCTGGCCCGCCCGCACGGCGGCCACCTTCGCCTCGTCGGCTACCTCGTCACGGAGTCCACAGTGGACTTCGCGGCCTACCTGCGCAAGAGCCTGCCGGACTACCTGGTGCCCTCGGCGTTCGTCCGCCTGGACAGCCTGCCGATGACGCCCAACGGCAAGCTCGACACCCGGGCCCTGCCCGAGCCCGCCGCCCCGGCCACCTCCGGGCACGTGCCGCCGCGCCCCGGCGTCGAGACCGAGCTGGCCGCGATCTGGGCCGACGTGCTCGGCCTGGAAACCGTTGGCGCGCAGGACAACTTCTTCGCCCTGGGTGGCGACTCCATCCTGAGCATGCAGGTCGTCTCCAGGGCCCGGCAGGCCGGTCTGGCGCTGACGTCCAAGGACATCTTCGTCCGACAGACCATCGCCGACCTGGCGGTCGGGGTGCGCCCGGCGCAGGTCGCGGTGGCCGAGCCGGTGATCACCGGGCCCGCGCCGCTGACGCCGATCCAGCACTGGTTCTTCGCCACGCACACGCCCGAGCAGCGCGACCACTTCACCATGTCGATGAGCTTCGAGGTCGACCCCGCCGTCGACGCCGACCGGCTGCGCCAGGCCGTGGCGCGCGTGGTCGAGCACCACGCCGCGCTGCGCACCCGGTTCACCGAGACCGCGCACGGCTGGGTCCAGGAGCCGGTGGACGCGGTGTCCACCGACCGGATCTCGATCAGCGACGGCGCGATGGTGCGGGCCGAGCTGACCGGGACCGTGCTGCACCTGGAGATCCACCACCTGGTGGTCGACGCGGTGTCCTGGCGGGTGCTGCTGGCCGACCTGGAGCGCGCCTACAACGGCGAGTTCCTTACCCCGGCACTCCCGTTCGGGCATTGGGCGCACAAGCTCACCGAGCACACCCTGTCCGGCGAGTTCGACGCAGACCTCGCGCACTGGCAGGCGATTCCGGACGTGCCGCCGCTGCCGGTTGACGGCGATGGCGACCGTGACCAGGCCGCGGGTTTCAGCGTGGTGCTGGGTGCGGCGGAGACCGACGCACTGCTGCACCAGGTGCCCGAGGCATACCGGACGCAGGTCAACGACGTGCTGCTCGCCGCGCTCGGCCGGGCGGTCACCGAGTGGACCGGTGCGGACAACGCGCTGGTGACCCTGGAGGGCCACGGGCGTGAGGAGGTTGTCGACGGTGTCGACATCGCCGGCACGGTCGGCTGGTTCACCAGTCAGTTCCCGGTGGCGCTGCCGATCGCGGGCGACTGGGACACCGACCTCAAGGGGGTCAAGGAAAATCTGCGCGCCATCCCGCACCGCGGGTTGAGCTACGAGGCGCTGCGCTACCTCAAGTCCGGCCTTGACGCCGGCCGCGAGCCGGAGATCTGCTTCAACTACCTCGGGCGCTGGGACACCGACGAGACCGGGGGCGGCCTGCTGCGCGACCGCGCGGCTGAGCCCGAGCGCGTCGCACCGGTCATGCCGCGCAGCCACCTGCTCGACGTCACCGGGGCGGTGACCGGTGGCGAGCTGCACCTGGACTGGGAGTACGCGCCCGGGGTGCACACCGAGGCGACCGTGCGGGCACTGGCCGACCGGATGCTGGCCGCGCTCCGCGAGATCATCACCCACTGCGGGTCGCACAGCGGTCGGACGCCGTCGGACTTCCCACTCGCCCGGCTGGACCAGTCCCAGGTGGACACCCTGGTCGGCGCGGGCGCCGAGATCGCCGATCTCTACCCGCTGACCCCGCTCCAGGCGGGCATGCTCTTCCACGGCCTGCTCGACGGTGGGGCCTACGTCAACCAGACCCGGGTGACGCTGCGCGGCGCTGACGCCGAGCGGCTGGGGCAGGCGTGGCAGGAGGTCGTCGACAGCACGCCCGTTCTGCGCAGCCGGGTGGTGTGGCAGGGCGTACCCGAGCCGTTGCAGGTCGTGTACACCGATCTGCCGCCGGTCGTCGAGTACCGCCAGATCACCACGGCCGACGAGACCGCCGGGCTCGACCTCGCCGACGGCCCGCTGCTGCGGGTGATCATCGGCCGCACCGACGACGGCGCGGTCGACCTGCTCTGGATCTCCCACCACCTGCTGCTCGACGGCTGGAGCACCGCCCAGGTCTTCGCCGACGTGCTCGCCCGCTACGCCGGGCAGCCGCTCCCGGCCCGCAGGCCGTTCCGCGACTACCTCGACTGGCTGGCCGCCCAGGACGTCACCGCGGCCGAGCGGCACTGGCGATCCATCCTCAGTGGACTCGATGCCCGCACGCCGCTGCCCTTCGACCACCAGCCGGTCGACTCGCACCGGACCGAGTCCTCGGCGCACGTGCGGGTCAGCCTGCCCGCGGTCGACGTCGGTGCGCACGGCCTGACGCTGAACACCGTCATCCAAGGCGCGTGGGCACTGCTGCTCGCCCGCTACAGCGGCGAGCGCGAGGTCGTGTTCGGCACCACTGTCTCCGGGCGGCCCGCTGACCTGCCCGGGGTCGAGGACATGGTGGGCATGTTCATCAACACCATCCCGACCCGGGTGCGTGTCGACGGCGGTTCCGCGTTGCCGTGGCTGCGCGAACTCCAAGCGGCACAGGCGGACTCGCGCCGGTTCGACTTCGTCTCGCTGGCCCAGGCGCAGGCGTGGAGCGGGCTGCCGACGCTGTTCGACAGCGTCGTCGCCTTCGAGAACTTCCCCGACGGCGCCGAGACCGACGGCGCCCCGGACGTCGAGTCGGTGGACGGGGCCGAGGCCACCACCCTGGCGCTGAGCCTGGCCGCGCACGTCGACGGCGCCGAGCTGCGCGTCGAGCTCGGCTACGACCCGGCGCTGTTCGACCGCGCCACCGCCGAGACTCTCGCCGCCCGGATGCGGGCGCTGGTCGATGCGCTCACCACCGACCCGGAGCAGCCGCTGTCCGCGCTGCCGTGGCTCACCGACGACGAGCGCGCGCTGGTCACCACCGGCTGGAACGACACCGCCGCCGACATCACCCCGGCCGTGTTCACCGAGCTGGTCGCCCGGACGCCGGACGCGCCCGCGGTGGAGCAGGACGGCACGGTGCTGACCTACGCCGAGCTGAACACGGCGGCGAACCGGTTGGCGCACCTGCTGATCGAGCGCGGGGCCGCGCCCGAGCGGGTGGTCGCGTTGCGGCTGCCGCGCTCGCTGGACTTGGTCGTCGCACAGCTCGCGGTGCTCAAGTCCGGAGCCGCGTACCTGCCGGTCGACCCGAACTACCCGGCCGAGCGGATCGCGTTCATGCTCGACGACGCCGCGCCGGTGTTCACTGTGGACACACCGCTGGACGCCTCGGCCTACCCGGCGACTCCGCCTACGGTGCGTGTCTCCGTCGACTCGCCCGCGTACGTGATCTACACGTCCGGGTCGACCGGCGTGCCGAAGGGCGTGGTGGTGACCCACCGCGGCCTGGCCAACTTCGCCGCCGCCGAGGCCGACCGCCTCGACGTGCGACCAGGGGACCGGGTGCTGGCGTTCTCCTCGCCCAGCTTCGACGCCTCGGTGCTGGAGCTGTGCATGGCGCTGCCCGCGGGGGCGACGCTGGTCATCCCGCCGCCCGGCCCGCTCGTCGGCGAGCCGCTGGCGGAGGCGCTTTCCGGCCTGCGGATCACGCACGCGTTGATCCCGCCGGTCGCGCTGGCGACCGTGCCGACCACCGACCTGCCGCACGTGCGGACGCTAGTCGTCGGCGGCGACGCCTGCTCGGCCGACCTGGTCCGCCGGTGGGCGCCGCACGTGCGGTTGGTCAACGCCTACGGCCCCACCGAGTGCACCGTCGTCGCCACGTGGACGACGCCTCTATCCACAATGGATGCTGCGCCGCCAATCGGCGCGCCGCTGCCCAACACCCGGACCTACGTGCTCGACGCCGACCTGGAGCCGGTGCCGCCGGGCGTGCCCGGTGAGCTCTACATCGCCGGTGTCGGCCTGGCGCGGGGTTACCTGCGCAGGCCGGGACTCACCGCGCAGC
The DNA here is from genome assembly GCF_030269645.1 of Actinokineospora sp. NBRC 105648. Classification (GTDB taxonomy): domain Bacteria; phylum Actinomycetota; class Actinomycetes; order Mycobacteriales; family Pseudonocardiaceae; genus Actinokineospora. Next base: position 146,856 of record NZ_BSTR01000011.1, read on the forward strand.
GGTTCATCGCCAACCCGTTCGACGGCGGGCGGATGTACCGGACCGGCGACGTCGTGCGGTGGAACGCCGACGGCGAGCTGGTGTTCGTCGGGCGGGCCGACGACCAGGTGAAGGTGCGCGGGTTCCGGATCGAGCTCGGCGAGATCGAGTCGGTCATCGGCGCCCGGCCCGGTGTGCGGGCCGTCGCCGTGGTGGTCCGCGAGGACGAGCCCGGACTCAAGCGGCTGGTCGCCTACGTCGTGGGTGAGACCGGCGGCCTGCGCGAAGCGGTCGCCGAGGCGCTGCCGGAGTACATGGTTCCGGCTGCCTTCGTCGCGCTCGACGCGCTTCCGCTGACGGCCAACGGCAAGCTGGACCGCCGGGCGCTGCCCACTCCTGAGTGGACAGACGCGCCCGGCTACGTCGCCCCGCGCACCGACGCGGAGCGGGTAGTTGCCGACGCGTGGGCCGACGTGCTCGGACTGCCGCGTGTCGGTGCCGAGGACAACTTCTTCGCCCTCGGCGGCGACTCGATCCTCAGCATCCGCGTGGTCGCCCGACTACGCACCGCGCTGGGCACAGACGTCTCACCGCGCCTGCTGTTCGACAACCCGACCGTGGCGGGCCTCGCGCTGGCGGTGGGCGGGGCGGCGCTCGCCGAGTCGATCCCGGTGCTGGCCCAGGACGCGGCCGCGCCGCTGTCCTTCGCCCAGCAGCGCCTGTGGTTCCTGCAGGAGTTCGACCCGGGCAGCACCGAGTACGTGACCCCGCTGGCGCTGCGCCTGCGCGGGCCGCTCGACCTGGGTTCGCTGTCGGTGGCGATGACCGCGCTGGTGGCCCGGCACGAGTCGCTGCGGACCACGTTCCACGGCGTCGACGGCCACGGCACGCAGACCGTCCACCCGGCGGGCGAGGTCACCGTGCCGGTGGTCCCGGTCGCCGAGGACGGCCTGGCCGACGCGCTCGCCTCGGCCGCCGCGCAGCCGTTCGACCTCACCACCGGGCCACTGCTGCGGCCGGTCGCGTACCGGATCGCCGAGGACGACCACGTGCTGGCGCTGACCATGCACCACATCGTCACCGACGGCTGGTCGGCGGGCGTGCTGATGGCCGACCTCGCCGAGCTGTACCGGGCCGAGGTCACCGGCTCCGCGCCGGACCTGCCCGTGCTCCCAGTGTCCTATCGTGACTTCGCCGCTTGGCAGCGCGGTCGCACCGAGGTGCTGGCGAGCCAGCTCGAGTACTGGCGGGACACCCTGGCCGGGGTGCCCGCGCTGGAACTCCCGACCGACCGGCCGCGTCCGGCCGTGCACACCACTTCTGGTGCGCACGTGCCGTTCACCGTCTCGGCAGAGGTGGCCGAGCGTCTCCGCGAGATCGCCCGTGCGCAGGACGCGACGCTGTTCGTGGTCCTGGTGGCGGCCTGCCAGACGCTGCTGCACCGGTTCTCCGGGCAGGACGACATCGCCGTCGGCACGGTCGCGGCGGGCCGGGACCACCCCGAGCTGCACGACCTGGTCGGGTTCTTCGTCAACACCCTGGTCCTGCGCTCCACAGTGGACCCGTCGGAGCTGTTCGCGGACTTCCTGGGACGCGTGCGCTCGACCGTGCTGGACGCCTTCGCCAACCAGGACGTGCCCTTCGAGCGGGTGGTCGACGCGGTGGCCCCGGAGCGCGACACCAGCCGCACGCCGCTGTTCCAGGCCATGGTCGCGTTGCAGAACGCGGTCGGCCGCGCGGGTGGGCTGGCCGGGCTGGACACCGAGGACGTGGCGTTCCCGGTGGTCACCGCCGCCTACGACATCACCCTCGAGTTCCACGAGACCGAGGACGGCGGGCTCTCGGCCACGCTGGACTACAACACCGACCTGTTCGACCCGGCCACCGCCGAGCGGCTCGTGTCCGGTTTGGACGTCCTGCTGACCGCGCTCGAGCCGGGTGCGCGACTGGGTGAGCTGCCGGTCACGACCGCCGCCGAGCGGGAGCAGGTGGTGCGGACCTGGAACGACACCGCGGTGCCCACCCCGCAGGTGACCTTGCCGTCGCTGCTGCGTGCGCAGGCCGGCCGGACACCGGACGCGCCCGCGATCATCACCGGCGACGCCGTCCTCTCCTACGCCGAGCTGGACGCCCGCACGGACCGGGTGGCCGCGGCTCTCCGGGCTCGGGGCGCTGGTCCGGAGACCGTGGTCGCGGTGCGGCTGGGCCGGTCCGCCGAGCTGATCGTCGCCGAGCTGGCGGCGGTCAAGGCGGGCGCGGCGTTCCTGCCGGTCGACCCGGCGTACCCGGCGGACCGGATCGCCTACATGATCGAGGACGCCCAGCCGGTCCTGGTGCTCGACGATCCCGCCCTGCCGGAGTCCGACGCGCTTGGCCCGGTCGAGGTGTCGGTCGACAACCCGGCGTACGTGATCTACACGTCCGGGTCGACCGGTCGGCCCAAGGGCGTCGTCGTGACGCACGCCGGTCTGGCGAGCTTCGCGGCCGCCGAGGTCGAGCGGTTCGACGTGCGGGTGGGCGATCGGGTGCTGGCGTTCTCCTCGCCCAGCTTCGACGCCTCCGTGCTGGAGCTGTGCATGGCCTTGGGCGCGGGCGCGGCGATCGTCGTGCCGCCGCCGGGTCCGCTGCTGGGTGAGCAGCTCGGTGATGTGCTTGCCACACAACGGATCTCGCACACGCTGATCCCGCCGGTCGCGCTCGCCACCCTGCCCGCCATCGAGCTGCCGGACCTGCGGACGCTGGTCGTCGGCGGCGACGCCTGCTCGGCCGAGCTGGTCGCGCGCTGGGCGCCGGGTCGCCGGATGATCAACGCGTACGGCCCGACCGAGTCCACTGTGGTCGCCACCTGGAGCGACCCGCTGCTGCCCGGCGGTGTGCCGCCGATCGGGCGGCCGATCCACAACACCCGGGCCTACGTGCTCGACGGTGGCCTGGAGCCGGTGCCGGTGGGTGTGCCCGGTGAGCTCTACGTCGCCGGTGTCGGCCTGGCGCGGGGCTACCTGCGCCGGCCGGGACTGACCGCCGAGCGGTTCATCGCCAACCCGTTCGACGGTGGCCGGATGTACCGGACCGGCGACGTGGTGCGGTGGAACGCCGACGGCGAGCTGGTCTTCGTCGGCCGCGCCGACAACCAGGTCAAGGTCCGCGGGTTCCGGATCGAGCTCGGCGAGGTCGAGTCCGCGCTGCGGGCGCACCCCGCCGTGCGCGACGCCGCCGCGGCCGTGCACACCGACCCGGCCGGGCACAAGCGGCTCGTCGGGTACGTGGCCGGTCCGGATCTGCCGGACAGCGCGGCGCTGCGGGAGTTCCTGACCGAGACGCAGCCGGACCACCTGGTGCCGACGGCGTTCGTGCTGTTGCCCCTGCTTCCCATGTCGCCCAACGGGAAGGTCGATCGCCGGGCGCTGCCCGCGCCCGACCTGACCGCGAGCACGGTGGCCTACGTGGCACCGACGACACCGGTCGAGGAAGCGCTCGCGAAGGTGTGGGCGGACGTGCTCGGGGTCGAGCGCATCGGGTTGGCGGACAACTTCTTCGCTCTCGGCGGTGACTCGATCCTGAGCATCCAGGTCGCCGCGCGGGCCCGGCAGGCCGGCCTGAAGGTGGCGACCAAGGACCTGTTCCTGCACCAGACCATCGGCGAGCTGGCCCCACTGGTGACCACCGTGGACATCTCGGCGGGTCGGGCGGTGGTGACCGGGCCGGTGCCGCTGACACCGATCCAGCACTGGTTCCTCGGCGCCGAGCGGGTCAGCCACGCGCACTTCAACCAGGCGCACCACGTCGAGCTGCTGGCCGAGCCGGACGAGTCCGCGCTGCGGACCGCGTTGGCCGGGCTGCTGGCGCACCACGACGCGCTGCGGATGCGCTACACCCGCGGTGAGTCCGGGTGGACCCAGGAGAACGCGGACGTGGCCGCTGTCGAGGTGCTCGCGGTGTCGGATCTATCCACTGTGGATGAATCGGAGATCGAGCGGATCGCGGACGAGGCGCACGCGGGCTTCGACCTGGCGACCGGGCCGCTGCTCAAGGCGGTGCTCTACCGGTTCGCCGACGGTTCGCCGTCGCGGCTGCTGCTGGTCGCGCACCACCTGGTGGTCGACGGCGTGTCCTGGCGGATCCTGCTCGACGACCTCGACACCGCCTACCACCAGGTGCTGCACGGCAAGGCCATCGACCTGGGCGCGAAGACCACGTCGTTCCAGGAGTGGTCGCGGCGGCTCGGCGCGTTCGTCGCCGAGGGCGGTCTCGACCACGAGCTGGACCACTGGCGCGCGGCCGCGGGCGACGGCGAGCTGCCGGTGGAGGACGTGGACGCCGTCGGTTCCGGCGCGGTGTCGGTCGAGCTGGACGAGGCGGACACCGACGCGCTGCTGCGCGGCGCCCCGACCGCCTACCGGACCCGGATCAACGACGTCCTGCTGGCCGCCCTGGCCTGGTCGCTGGCCCGGTGGACCGGCCGGTCGCGGGTCGCGGTGCACCTGGAGGGCCACGGCCGCGAGGACGTGATCGACGGCGTCGACCTCTCCCGCACGGTTGGATGGTTCACCACCATGTTCCCGGTGGCACTCACCGTGGGGGAGGGCAACTGGCGAACGGTGGTGCGGGACGTGCGCAAGCAGCTGCGGGCGCTGCCCGGCAACGGCTTCGGCTACAGCGCGCTGCGCTACCTCGGCTCACTCGAGGACCACTCGGCCGAGCCGCAGGTGTCCTTCAACTACCTGGGCCAGTTCGACTCCCGGGCGCAGGACGAGTCGGACAGCCTGTTCGGTCCGACGCTCTCGGCGGTCGGGCAGGACCACGACCCGGCGGACCGGGGTGGGCACCTGCTCGACATCGTGGGCGAGGTGAGCGACGGCAAGCTGTCGTTCGCCTGGTACTACCAGGCCGACCGCCTCTCGGCGGCCACGGCCGAGGCGGTCGCGGCGGACTTCGCCGACGCGCTGCGGGCCATCGCGGCGGACTGCGGTGGCAACCGGTGACCAGGGAGACGAGGGTGTCGACGGTGCGGTCGGGTTCCTGCGCGGGGGGTGGCTGGTGAGTCGCGAGGAGGAGGCGAGGCCGGTGCCCATCGGTGCCGAGCGAGGGCCGGTGCGGGTGGCGGTCCCGACGGAGGTCCCCGATTCGGGGGAGCGAGCTGAGGACGTCACCCCGGTCGAGCTGAAGCCGTTGTCCCGCAACCGGAACTACACGCTGCTGTGGGTCGGGCAGGCGTTCGCCGAGGTCGGGTTCAGCGCCTCGATGTTCGCCTTCCCGCTGCTCGTGCTGGCGATCACCGGCTCGGCCGGGGCGGCCGGTCTGGTGCTCGCCGCCGACGCCGTCGCCCAGCTCGCGCTCGGGCTCCCGGCGGGCGCCCTGGTCGACCGCTGGGACCGGCGCCGGGTGATGCTGGCCTGCGAGCTGACCCAGGTCGTCAGCATCGGGTCCCTGGTCGCGGTCCTGGTCCTGGGCACGGCCACCGTGCCGCACATGGTGGCGGTCGCGGTGGTCATGGGCCTGTGCCGGGCGCTGTTCGAACCCGCCGAGGACGCCAGCCTGCCCACGCTGGTGCCCGAGGAGCAGGTGGCCACGGCGGTCGCCATGAACGCCGCCCGCTCGTCCCTGGGCCAGATGGCGGGCAACGCCCTGGGCGGCATCCTCTTCGCGGTCGGGCGCTGGGTGCCCTTCCTGCTGGACGTGGTCACCCACCTGATCGCGTTCATCGCGCTGGCCTTCCTGCGAATGCCGCCCCGCCCGGCCGTGGTGGCGCAGGACGCGCACCTGGGCCGCGAGATCCTGGCGGGCCTGCGCTGGGTCTGGTCCCGGCGCGAGGTGCGGGTGACCGCCGTGTGCGCGATGGCGCTCAACCTGTTCTTCAGCGCGTTCTACCTGGTGGTCATCGTGCTGGCGGACCAGCGCGGGGTACCGTCCGGCGAGATCGGCGTCATGGCGGCCATGCTCGGCGTCGGCGGCATCATCGGCTCCCTGATCGCGCCGTACCTGCACCGCGTGTTGAGCCCGTACCTCTCGATCGTCGGGGTGTTCTGGGCACTGACCCTGCTGGCCCCGATCGCGGTGCTGGTCGACAACGGCTACCTGCTCGGCCTGCTGTTCGCGGGCATGGCCCTGCTCGCCCCCACCGCCAACACCACCATCACCACCCACCAACTCCTGCTCACCCCCGACGACCTGCGCGGCAGGCTCGGCGGCGTGATGGGGGTGGTCGTCGGCGGCGCCGCCGCCCTCGGCCCGGCGCTGGGCGGCCTGCTGGTGGAGGCCGTCTCCGCCCCGACGGCCGTGCTGACCTCGGCGGCCGGGATGGCGGTGGTGACGCTCCTGGTCACCGTCAACCCGACGCTGCGCCGTTACCCGAAGCAAGACCCCGAGAGAAGGGAAGTTCCCGCATGAGGGACGACATCGCCTACCAGGTCCTGGTCAACGACGAGGACCAGTACTCGCTGTGGCCCGCGAGCCGGGAGGTCCCGGCCGGGTGGCGAGCGGAGGGGACGACGGGCACCAAGGACGAGTGCTCGGCGCACGTTGACAAGGTGTGGACGGACATGCGGCCCCGGTCGCTCCGCGAGCACATGGACTCGGTCTAGTCCTCGGCCCCTGTGGTTCTCGGCCCCGCCCCTGTGTTTTTGGGGCGGGGCCTGGTTTTTGTGGCTGACCCACGACAGCACCCGAGACAACGTGCCCAGGTAAGAGCAGGGCCTGTTTTGTGGTCGTGAGGTCGACCCCACGACGACACCCAGGATGAGGTGCCCGAGTAAGAGCGGGGCTCGATTGGTTGGACTGCCTTCGCGTGGGGCCCCTAGGCGACCGCGTGGGGAAAGAGCGTGGGGTGAAGGGCATCCCCACCACAGGTCAAGTTTAGCGGTCGCCTCCCCCCACGCGAAGGCAGTCCAACCAATCGAGCACATCCGTAGCGGGGCCGCCGGTACCAGCGGGTGCGGCTTTAGGGATTTGGGAACAAGCGATCCAAGTCTAGGGATCCAAATCAGGGGTCAAGGGATGGGGAATTGGGGCGTGCGGTTGTTGCGCGACGTGCTCGGTTGCCGCTGTGCCCTGGTTTGAGGCGCTGCCAGGGCTTCCCGAGGTGCGCTAGGACCGTGGTCACGGGAAGATGCCGTTGTTCCTGGCGACTCGGCCGTACCAGTGGCCGCTGCGCTTGACGATGCGGCGCTGGGTGGTGAAATCGACGTGCACGATGCCGAATCTGCGGGTGTAGCCCTCTGCCCACTCGAAGTTGTCGAGCAGTGACCACGCGAAGTACCCGCGCAGGTCGACTCCTGCCGAGAGTGCCGTGTGGGCCGCGCGCACGTGGTCTTCCAAGTACATCCTGCGGGCGAGGTCGTTGACCATCCCGTCGGTTGGGGAGTCCGTGTAGCAAGCGCCGTTCTCGTTGATGTACAAGGGGACTCCCGGGTAGTCGGTGTGCAGCCTGAGCAGTAGCTCGGTCAGGCCCTCGGCGCGGACCTCCCAGCCCAGGTCGGTCACCGGTAGGCCGCGTGGTGGGTGGCCGATGTGTTCGCTGCCCGGCCACTCCGGGTGCGGCAGTCCGTCCCAGGTCGAGGACACGTGGTGGTCGCGGTAGAAGTTCACCCCTAGCAGGTCGACCGGTGCGCTGATGACCTCCAGGTCGCCCGGGCGGATCGGCAGTGCCAGGGGTAGCAGGTCCTCGATTACGTCCGCCGGGTAGTCGCCACGTAGTACCGGGTCGAGGAACAGTCGGTTCTGCAGGCCGTCGATGCGCCGTGCCGCGTCCGGGTCGCCCAGGACCGGGAACAGGTTCAGGGTGATCCCGGCGTGCGCCACCGGTGCGCCCGCGCGGATCACACGCAGGGCGAGGCCGTGGCCCAGCATCAGGTGGTGCACGGCGGCGACTGCCGCGGCCGGGTCGCGTCGGCCGGGTGCGTGGACGCCTGCCGCGTAGCCGAGGAAGGCGGAGCACCACGGCTCGTTCAGCGTTGTCCACAGTGGAACCCGGTCGCCCAGCCGGTGTACTACCGACTCGGCGTAGTCGGCGAAGCGGAAGGCGGTGTCGCGCTCGGCCCAGCCGCCGCGGTCCTCCAGTGCCTGGGGGAGGTCCCAGTGGTAGAGCGTCGCGCACGGCACGATGTCGTTGGCCAGCAACGCGTCCACCAGGCGGTCGTAGAAGTCCAGGCCGTCGCGGGCGAGGGTGCGCGGCCAGGAGACCGAGAACCGGTAGGCGCCCAGGCCGAGTTCGGACATCAGGGCCACGTCCGCGGGCATCCGGTGGTAGTGGTCCGCGCCCGGGTCGCCGGTGTGCCCGCCGACCACCCGGCCCGGTTCGGCGCAGAAGGTGTCCCAGATGGACGGTTGGCGACCGCCTGCGGTGGTGGCGCCCTCCACCTGGAAGGCGGCGGTGGCCGCGCCCCAGAGGAAACCGGGTGGGAACCGGATGGTGTCGTGCCGGGTGGTGGGGAGTGCGGACACGGGCTATCCCTTCACGGCGCCTTGCATGACCCCGGCCACGGTCTGTCGGCCGAGCAGGACGAACACCAGCAGCACCGGCGCGGTGGCCAGCACGGTCCCGGCCAGCACCAGCGGGTAGTCGACGTAGTGGCCCGACTGCAACCGCTCCAGCGCCAGTGGCACGGTCGGGTTGTCCGGGGACAGCGCCACCAGCGGCCAGAGGAAGTCGTTCCAGCTGGTCATGAAGGTGAACATGCCCAGGAACGCCGCGCCGGGGCGCACCGCGGGCAGGCACACGTGCCAGACGAGGCGGATCGTCGAGCAGCCGTCCACCCTGGCCGCGTCGACCAGCTCGGCGGGCAGCGCGCCGAGGGTGTACTGGCGCATCCAGAACACCCCGACCGCGGTGACCAGGTTCGGCGCGATCACCGCCCGCAGCCCGCCCGCCCAGCCGAGCTCGGCCATCGCCAGGTACAGCGGGATGATCCCGAGCTGGGTCGGCACCGCCATGGTGGCCACCACGACCGCGAACAGCCCGTCGCGGCCGGGGAAGCGCAATCGCGCGAAGGCGAACCCGGCCAGGGTGGCGAAGGTGACCGTGCTGACGGTGACCGTTCCGGCCACGATCACGCTGTTGCCCAACGCCTTCCAGAACGGGACGGTGTCGAAGACCCGGGCGGCGTTGGCCAGGAAGTTGCCGCCCGGCAGCAGCGGCGGGACCGGGTCGGTGACCACGCCGGGCTCGTGGCCGGCGACCAGGAACGACCAGTAGAACGGGAAGGCCGAGCCCGCCGCGAACGCGACCAGCAGGCCGCCCGCCCAGTACCTCACCGCCGCTCCCCGGTGTCCGCGATCCGCCGGGTGAGCCGGAAGTTCACCGCCGCGACCGCCACGACCACCAGGAACAGCACCCAGGCGATCGCCGAGGCGTAGCCGAGGTGCTGGTACTCGAACGCCGACTGGTACAGGTAGAGCGCCACGGTCTGGAACTGGTTGGTGGCGCCGCCGCCCGCGCCGGGCAGGGCGTCGAACAGCTTGGGCTCGGTGAACACCTGCAGGCCGCCGATGGTCGAGGTGACCACCACGAACACCAGCGTCGGCCGCAGCAGCGGCAGCGTCACGCCGGTGAACCGGCGCACCGGGCCCGCACCGTCCACAGTGGCCGCCTCGTGCAGCTCGCGCGGGATCGCGCGCAGGGCGGCGAGCACGATCAGCGCGTTGTACCCGGTCCACCGCCAGTTGACCATGGTGGCGATCGCGACGTGGCTCGCCAGCCGGTTCGCCTGCCAGTCGACGCGGTCCAGGCCCAGTGCCGTCAGCACGCCGTTGACCAGGCCGAACCGCGGCCCGAACAGGTTGGCGAAGATGATCCCGATCGCCACCAGCCCGGCCGCCTGGGGCAGCAGCGCGCTGACCCGCCACCCGGTCCCGGTCCGCGTGTCGAGCAGGGCCGCCAACCCGACCGCCAGGACGACCTGCGGGACCGTGGAGAGGGCGAGGATGCTCAGCGTGTTGGCCAGCGCGTTGTAGAACTGGCCGTCGCTGAACAGCAGGACGTAGTTGCCCGCGCCGACGAAGGTCGGGGAGTCCTCGACCAGGTCCCAGTCGAACAGCGAGACGTAGCCGGTGTAGAGCAGTGGCAGCAGCCCGACCAGGCCGAACACCACGAAGAACGGGGCGAGGTAGAGGTAGGGCGAGATCTTGGCATCCCAAGTGGACAGACGAGGCCCGGCCACTAGCGGGCGATCTTCCGCGCACCCTCCACGGCCCGTTGCCACCCCTGCTCCGGGGAGGCGCCCTGCTCCACCGCGGCCAGCGCGGGCGTGGTGGCGTCCTCCTGGATCCGCCCGTCGCCGGGTCCCTTGTACTGCGCCTTGCCGACCTTGCGCGCCTGCGCGGCGAACAGCTCGCCGGTCCGGGCGCCGCCGAAGTAGGGGTTGGTGGTGGCCAGCAGCCGCGGCCAGCGCAGCGCCTCGACCTGGCTGGGGAAGTTGCCGGTCCGGGCGAACGCCTTGACCTGCTGCGCGGGCTCGGTCAGCCAGGCGGCGAGCTCGGCGGCCTCGCGCGGGTGCTTGCTCTGCTTGGGCACCGCCAGGTACGAGCCGCCCCAGTTGCCGCCGCCGCCGGGGAACGCGTCGGTGACCGCCCACTTGCCGGCGTTCTCCGGCCCGGCCTGCGCCTCGATCACCCCGAGCATCCACGACGGACACGTCTTGGTGGCGAACGCCCCGGAGCGGAAGCCGGCGTTCCACTCGGGGGAGAACGCGGGCAGCTTGGCCGTCTGCCCGCGCGTCCCGGCCGCGGTGACCGCGTTCCAGTTGCGCCGGATGGCCGAGTTGGACTCGATGACGAGCGTGTCGTCGGTGCTGAAGAAACCGGTGGGCAACTGGTTGTGCATGGCGTTGAAGATCTGCGCGTCGGAGTCGAACCACGCCTTGCCGGTGCGCGCCACGTAGCTGTCACCCGCGGCGAAGTAGGCGGCCCAGTCGGCGAACAGCGGCTTCACCGCCTCCGGGGTGCTCGGCAGGCCCGCCGCGGCGAACAGGTCGCGGCGGTAGCACATGGCCAGCGGGCCGACATCGGTCCCGTAGCCGACCAGGGTGCCGTCCTTGGCCGTCCCGGCCGCGTACTTCCAGTCCAGCCAGCGCTGCGGCCGCACGTCGGCGGGGCCGATCTCGCGCAGGTCGTTGAACAGCCGGGACTTGCCCAGCGCGTCGGCGAGGTAGCCCTCCTCGATCGCCACCACGTCGGTCAGCCCGGACCCGGTGCCCAGCTTGGTGAACAGCTGCTGGTGGTACGGCCCGCCCTGCCCGGTCCGCTCGTGCCGCACCAGGATGCCGGGGTGCGAGGCCTGGTACTCGGCGATCAGGTCGTCGTAGCCGAACTCGCTGAAGGTGGCGATGCTGATCTCCAGCGGCCCGGGGCCCGCCGCCGCCCCGGTCCCGCACCCGGTCGCGCCGAGCGCGACCAGGACACCGAGGACGACCGTGGTGGACACTCGCGAAAGCAAAGAGACCTCTCAAGTGGATGGTGGGGAGCGGGGACGGGCTCCCACCGGGGGAGCAGGTGAGCACTGTGGCCCTGGTCATCCAGTGGTGTCAAGATCAACTATCGGCGGTGTCGCCGGATCGCTACAGCAGCGCGATGACCAGGTGCACCAGGACCGAGAGGGCGAGCACCGCGATGGTGTAGCGCAAGTGGAGCGACAGCTTGTCCACTGACTTCTCGATCGCCAGCACGTCCGACCGCCAGCGCGCGTCCAGCTCGCTGACCAGTGCCAGCCGCTCGGCGTCGGCGAGCTCGGGCAGCCCGAGCTTGCCCAGCAGGTCGGCGTCGGGCAGCTCGTTCGCGTTTAGCGGGTGCCTGGGCGGTTGCCGCGGGTCCGGAGCCTGACTCGTCCACTGTGCCTGCTCGCGGTAGTCCGGGATCGGCAGGACGGCCGTCGCCCCCGAGTCCTGCCCGTCCGCGAGCTGGCCGTAGGACGGTCGGGGCGGCTCCGGTGCGGCGCCGGTCGTGCCGGTGTGCCCGGCGCCATCCGTTGTGCGCCGCGCCAACTGGAGGCTCGACAGCATCCGCACCCTGGCCCCCCGGTGGGTTTCGCCTGACAACCGGTCGTGGATCTCCCAGGCGTAGCGCACCGGGTCCGCCAGGTAGGTCTCAACCAACCCGGTGGCGATCCCTGCGTACTCGTCCGACACCAACGGCAGCGCGACGTCGATGCGGGACCGCTTTGTCTCCCCGGAGGCCGGGTGCGTTCGGAGGCACCAGAAGCGCGGCGCGCCGACGGTGGCGGGCGACGCCGCCGGGATGCTGTCGGTGGCCTCGTAGGAGGAGTAGGTCCACGGGTAGCGCTCCAGCGCGGTCGAGAGCACCGGCTCGAGGATCTCGCGCACCAGGGTCAGCACCGGCAGCGGGTCCGGGTGGTTGAGCACGGTGTGGTGCAGCCCCGGTCCGACCAGTACGCCCCGCACCACCTGGACCAGCGCCGACCGGTCCCGTCGGGCGTGGTCCTGGGCCGCGCCCAGCCAGTCGGTGCGCAGCTGGTCCCACTGGGTGCTGACCGGCGCGCGCAGCTCACCCACGTCCGAGTTCGGTTGCCAACCGTCCCATTCCGACAGGGAGTGCGCATACCCGGCCAGGTCCCGAGTCCTTCCGACCAGCGCGTGCGAGGGGCCTCGGCCCGGTTCGGCGGCGAACCGCGCGAGCAGCGCGGCCGTGTCGTCGTCGAACTCGAAGTACGAGAACGCCCGGGACGGCACCTGGGACCTGCCGTCGACCGTGCTCGGGGTGAGCCGGTTGTACCGGTCGAGGCGCTCGTTCCAGTCGTCGACCTGCTTGTTGGACAAGCCGGCGGACCAGTTCACCGGGGTGATGCCCTTGGCGCCGAAGCCGAACTGGATCTGCTCGATCTGTCCGCTCCCGGTCATCTGCCCACCCGCCTGGCGTCGCGACCCGGCAGCACGCCCGCCATGGTGAGCAGCGCCAGCAGCGGCGCCAGCACGCGCATCGGCCGGATCCCGGCCGGGAAGTGGCCGTTGGCGACCGCCCCGCCGGTCGCCGAGACGAAGTGCATGGTGCAGCGGTCGAAGTGGCTGTACAGCGCGAGCATGTCGTTGGCGTTCGCGCTGTGCAGCAGCGCGTAGACGTCCTCGGTCTCGGCGAGCAGCTGCCCGGCCGAGACCCGGCCGCCGGGGTCGTGGCGGAGCCAGCGGTCGGCGGGCGGCAGGTAGCGCAACCGGTCGGCTTTCGTCACCGCCACCGCGCACGGCAGCTGCGCACCGCCGTTCGGCAGCCTGCTCAACGCCTCCTGCACGAACTCGTTGGTGGCGTTGGCGCCCAACGAGTTCGACAGCGACCGGTCGGTCTCGAGGTCGTGCTGCTCGGCCGACTCGCGCAGCACGTGCGGGGCGTCCTCGACGAACAGCATGGCGCCCGCGTTGAGCAGGAACCGGGTCTTGCGACCGCGGTCGCGCGGGTCCCGGAAGTCCTCGCCCGCCACGTCGAAGAACACCAGCGGCCGCTCGGTCGACCCGCACTTGACCACCAGCCAGGCCAGGTAGTTGCCCAGCTCGTTCGCCGTGCCCGGCAGCTGGGTGCCCTGCTCGAACGGGTCGAGGTAGTCCCGCTTGAACGTCACGTGCTGGTAGTAGTCGAGCGCGTGGGCCGTCAGGCCGGACTCGATCGCCACGCCCGAGAGCAGCTCCCTGATCATCGCCACGACCAGGTGCGTCTTGCCCGAGCGCGGCCTGCCCACCAGGGCCACCACGAGCGGGTCCGGGTAGTCGGCGTAGGTCACCGGCAGGTAGTGGTTGGGCGCGTCGCCAGACGGGTTCGGGCAGCGGACGTACCAGCGCCGCCGGGCGTCGGCGAGCTTCGCCGGGTTGGCGTGCTCCGGTTGCGGTACCGGGCTGTACTTGCCCTCCCGGATCGAGTACTCCAGCGGCTCGCTCTCGTCCCAGGGGTAGATGTCCAAGCAGGTCGGGCAGGTCACCTTGCGGGCGGGTTCGGTCACCGGTGCGGTCATCATCGCCCTCCGAGGGCCAGGACGAGCACGGCGGCCAGGACCACCGCGCACAGCAGGCCGACGGCGATCAGCCGGGCCGGTCGGGGGCCGCGGGCCGGGGGGACCGGCTGCCCCGCCCGCCGCGGCGGGGCCGGGGTCGGCGGGAGCTTGCGGCCGCGAGCGGCCTGGAAGGCCGCGCGACCGGCGTCGAGGTGGTCGCCCCGCACCGGGGCGGGGACCTCGACGCGACCGAGCTGGACCAGCAGCGCGACCGCGCTCGGGCGCGAACCGTCGGGGGCGAACAGGTCCGGCAGCCGGGAGGCGAGCATCGCGAGCTCGGAGAGGTCCGGCCGGTCCGACTGGGCGGGGACGCCCGCGAACACCTCGTAGAGCACCTTGCCCGCCGCCAGCAGGTCGTGCTGGTCCGAGGCTGGTCCCGGCGCTGTCTGGTCGGGCTGGTGGGGTCGGGGTTCGCCGAAGAGGAGGGCGTGTTCGAACGACACCACCTGGACCGACTTCCCCTCCACGTAGAGCGTGTCCAGCGCCAAGCCGTTGATGCTCACCTCCACCAGGGCCGCGTGCGCGACCGCGTCCAGCACGCTGACCGCGAAGTCGACGTGCGCGGACGGGAACAGCCCGTTGGTCGCGCTCCGCCCGGGCTTGCCGCGCGGCTCCTCGAGCAGGGCCCAGGGCGCGGCGCCGTCCATGTCGTAGCCGACCAGCCGGGGGAACGGCCGCCTGCCGCCCGGGTAGGCGCGGCTGAGCCGGGCCAGCGCGCGGATCTCGTTGTCCAGACCCCGGTGCGCGGCGGCGTCGCCGCCCCGGCGCGGCCTGCGCAGCAGCAGGCCGGTCCCGTCGGTGTCCAGCACCCGCTGGGTGAACAGCGCGCTGCCCGGCAGGTTCACCGCACCGTCCCGCTTGAGCTCCCAGGTCGTGGTGCGGCCGTCGAGGTCGCGCCCGGTGAGCGCGAGTAGGTCGGTCGTCTCGGTCACGGCTGTCCCCGTTCGCCTGCGTCGGTGTGGGTGGGGTGTTCGTGGACCACGCGGCCCGGCGCGAGCGGCACCAGCCGGAGCACGCCGGTGACGTCGGCGTCGGTGGTCAGCACGTCGGCCGTGGCCGCGGCGCCGAGCACGACGCGCTGCACCAGGTCGGGCGCGAAGCGCAGCACGCGCACCCGGGACCAGGTGACGTCGAGGGCGCGGATGTCGCCGGTCTGGCACAGCTGGACCAGGTCGCCGCGGCCGTCGTGGCGCAGCACCCGCCTGGCCGCCTCCGACCGCTGCCACAGCAGCTTGCTCAACGACTCCCGGCGGCCGTCGTCGGTGACCATCGGGGGGACCACGTGCACGCTGTGCGTCTCCAGGAACTGGTGGTACTCGGCCAGATCCGCGTCCGCCGCCTTCGGCAGGCCGGGGTCGGTCGTGAGCGGGGCGGTCGTGCCGATGTCGTGCAGGTACGGGTTGAGGGCGCGCAGCACCAGCGACACCAGGTCCTGGCGCAGCACCCCGGGCAGGTCGCCCACCCCGCCGCGCTGGGCGGGCGGCTCCTGCGGTCCGTCGGCGGCCCGCAGGGTGTAGAGGTCGGCGAGCTCGGCGGTGCCGGAAGCCAGTAGCAGCGCGGCGTCGGAGAGCCGTCTGCGGTGCGCGAGGTACCGGACGTGCCCGGTGACCCGCGCGTTCACCAGGGCGTCGACCCGCTTGACCGCGTGTCGGACCGCGTCCGGCCGCAGCCGCGCGACCCACCCGGTCACCAACCGGTGCCAGGCCGTCGCGACCCCGGCCACGGTGAGCGCTGCGACCGCCGCCAGCACGACCGCGCCCCCGACCGCAGGCAGGACAACCCCCGGGAGGAAGGTCGCCGCGGCGACGCCCAGCGCCGCCGCCGCGCCGACACCGCCGACCGCGAGCACGTCCCGCACCGCGGGGCCGGTGCTGCCGCGCCCGGGGAGCCTGAGCACCACGGTCAGCACCAGGACTGTCCACAACAGACCGATCGTGCCGCCCGCGACGGGCGATCCGGTGAGCCACCCGGTGATCGCGGTCGACACCGCCGCCGCGGCGGCCAGCGCCGCCGCGGGCAGCGGCCACAGCGGCGGCGGGGTCGGTGACCGCAGCTGCGGGGGCAGGCCCGCGCGGATCGTCGCCAGCTCCGCGCGCGCGACCCCGCTGCCCTCGGGCGCGCTCTGGTTGGACAGCCTGCGCAGGTGGATCGACAGGTCGCGCAGGGACCGGCCGCCCTTGAGCTCGTCGCCCACCAGCTCGCGCAGGTCGTCGGCCAGCACGGTGTTCGCCGCCGCGTGCGCCTGCGGTACACCGAGGGCGTGCAGCCGCCGCACCGCGTCGGTCCCGGTGCCGTGCCGGTCGAGCAGGTCGAGCAGCTGCCCGACCTGACCGAGGTGGGCGTCCAGCGCCTGGGCGACCGGCCGCGGGTCGACCCGCGGCCCGCCCAGCAGCAGCGCGGTCGCCCCGCTCGCGGTCGCCGCCGTCGCCGCCAGGGCGTCGACGGCCCGGTGCAGCGCCTCCCGGCCCTGCGCCAGCGGGGAGCCCGGGGTGATCGTGTCCCGCCCCGGTTCGCCCGCCACCGCCGGGTCCGGCGCGCCCGGCCAGGGCCGCTCGGTGGTGCTGTGGTCCACCAGGTCCGCCAGCGCCGCGGTGCGCAGGAACCGCAGCTCGCCGTCGGACACCGCCGAGCGCACCAGCTCCAGACCGGGGCACACCGTCTGGTGCGGAACCTGGCGGACCAGGTCGACGACCTCGTCGAAGACCTGCGGGCTGCGCAGCGCGGTGACCAGGTCGGGCAGCGCCGGGTCGCCGTCGGTGAGCGGTCGCGGCCGGTCGGTCCCGCCCGCCCACCGGCTGCCCCACTCGTCACCGACCCACAGCGTCACCCCCGAGGAGAACGCCGCGGACTGCCGCAGCGCAAGCCCGCCGGTCCCGCCGATCGGCCCGACGGCCACGCAGACGACCGCGTGGACGTGGCTGAGCGAGACCAGCCGTTGGAACCGCTCGTGGTTGCCGAGCAGCGCGTCGGTCCGGTCGAGGACCACCACCCGGTCGACCAGCCCCAGCCGGTGCGCGGTGACCCGGTCGAGCCGGTCGAGGAAGGCCGAGTCCTCGCCGTCCGCGCGGATGTCGAGCACCCGCACCGCGTCCTGGTCGGTCACCGCAGCGCCCACTGGTAGAGCTCGGCGAGGTTCTCCTGGTGGGCGTCCTCGGCGCCGCGGAAGGCCATCCGCAGCGCGCCGTCGAAGGTCTCGGTCCAGAACTCGTGCACCGCCTCGAGCCGCCGCCGCCCGGAGGTGCGGCCCTCGGCCAGCAGCTCGGTCGTCTCGGCGGTCTGCCGCTCGGCCAGCTCCACCAGGGTGCGGAACTCCGGGGCCGGTGGCCGCAGCGCGCCGGTCAGCCCGTCGGGCTGGGTGTCCATCAGCCGGTCGCAGAAGTCCTGGCGGATCTGCTCGCTGTCGGCCAGCACCCAGCGCTCGTACTCGGTGATCAGGCTCGCCCAGCTGGACAGCCTGCCGTACGGGACCAGGTCCAGCGCCATGTTCACCTGGGAGTCGCCGAGGTAGAGGTTGACCGCCTTGGGCGAGTCCAGGTCGCCGGTGCAGTGCAGGTAGCCGTTCCAGGCCGCGCACAGCACGTGGTGCAGGATCCGGGTGCGGTCCTCGCTGGTGGTGGCCAGGTAGCCGAACCGGTACCCGGTGCGCTGGCGCCACTGCAGGAAGTCGTTCTTGCGGTTCTCGGCCACCGCGTCCGCCCAGTGCACCAGCACCTTCTGCACCTCGGGGACCTCGGTGAGCCCCATCGACGAGCGGAACAGCACCACCGCGATCGACTCCGCGTCGATCGGCCGGTACTCGGTGACGGTGTCCACGTCGCGCGGCAGGTTCACCTCCTGGCGCAGGAACTTCTCCAGCTCCTCGTCCCGCTTGCCCGCGGGCGAGGGGTAGGACAGCAGGATCTTGAGCCTGCCCCGGCCGCTGGGCGCGAACCCGCCGGGCACCAGACCGGCCAGCTTCTCCCGGAACTGGGCCAGGTCGTCCTCGTTGACCACGCCCCTGGTGCGCCCGGCCGCCGCGGCCAGCAGGTCGTGCAGCCGGGGCAGCAGCGGCTGGTTGACCTCGTCGGTGTAGCGGAACAGCCGCAGCACCTCGGCCTTGACCATGCCGCGGACCCGGGCCACCGCGCGGGCCGGGCCCTCCTTCGCGCCGAACTCCTGGAACTCGGCGAACACGGTGTTCCAGCCCTGCGGCCCGATGATCGCGTCCACCACCGCGGCCGGGGTCGCGGTCGGGTTCAGCTTGTGCTGCTCGACGTAGACCGCGACCAGCCTGCGCAGCACCGCGGCGTAGAACGAGGGCAGCTGGCCCTGCCGGGGCAGCAGGTAGGACACCCCGACCCGCTGCTCGTAGAGCGCCTTGGCCCGGCGGGCGAACCGGGCGTCCTCGGTCCTGGCGTGCTCCTGGAAGCCCTCCACCAGCGCCACCAGCTCGCGCTCCACCGACCGCAGCTTGCGCTCCCAGCGCGGGGCCTGCTCGTTCCACGCGGCGTTCCACGCCCGCTGCGCGCGCCACTGGTACCACTCCTCCTGGCGCGCCAGCGACGCGCGGACCACCGGGTCGGAGAAGCGGACCTTCTTCCACCAGGCCGACTTGCGGACCTCCGGCGACGGCCCCGCCAGCGCGACCCCTTGCGGCGCGGGCGGTTCGGCGCGCCTGCCCTCCACCATCTTGACCAGACCGGCCTTGCTGACCGGTTCGGTCAGCGTGGACTCGCCGAGGAACACCCGGTGCAACCGGAACGCCCCGACCTCGCCGACCATCATCGTCGCGGCGCGCAGCGGGTTGAACTGGGTGGCCATCTCCGGCACCGTCTGCGCCAGCGTCTGGTCCAGCGCGTGCAGCGCGGCCTCCATGGTGCGCTTGCGGGTGTTGAGCATGGCCAGGATCGCCTCACCGCCGTCGACGGCGTTCGGCGAGGCGACCGGCAGCGGCGCCCGGTGCAGCAGCGGGTCGACGTTGGCGTCCTGGAACGCCCGGAAGACCAGCTCCCGGTTGAGCTCGCCCGCCATCCCGGCCGGGTTGGCCATCTCGGTGACCGCCTCGGCCAGCAGCCGGGAGCTGACGATGTCGGCCAGGTCCTCGACCGGCACGGTCATCGAGGCCACCGCACTGGTGGACACCCCGCGCTTGCCGATGCCGGTGGCCGCGGGCATCCCGCGCTCGCCGGAGCTGTTGATGAAGCTGTCGGCGAAGGACTGGAAGTTGCGGTCGAGGTAGCCGCCGGGCCCGGGTTCGGCGGGCATGTCGGTGCCCACCAACGACAGCAGCAGCGAGACCACCGAGCGGTGCAGGTCGTCGCGGTGCATCCCGGCGGTGAGGCTGAACAGGAACGCGGTCTGCACCGTCGAGGCGCGCAACCGGATCTCGGTGCCGCCGGGGTAGCGCACCGACATCGCGCCGTTGATCCCCCTGCGGTCCAGCGCGGTACCCGCCACCTGCGAGTTCTGGTCGTCGACCAGGGTGAACAGGTCCAGCAGCGAGCGCGCGGCGTTGAGCTCGGCCGGCCGCCCGCCGCCCAGCCCCTCCGCGAAGGCCGAGGGCATCAGCACCAGCGGGAAGATCCGCGCCTTGTACTTCTGGCCCTGCAGCGCGTCGCCGATCAGGTGCAGGTAGTCGAGGAACAACCCGGCGCCGGTGCCGCCCGCGACCGAGAACGCCACGAACACGTCCACCGAGTCGCGCAGCTTGCCGCCCAGCCGGGCCAGCTGGCCGCCGGAGTTGCTGATCTGGCCGATCGCGCCGAGCAGCGAAGCGCGCGCGGGCGCCAACCCGCCGCGGAAGGTCTCGAACAGCGCCGCCCGGCCCACCGTCGGCAGCTGGCCCGCGCCCTTGGCCAGCGGGCCGACCCGGGGCTCGTCCTGCGCGGGCGGCAGCCAGTCCTCGACCGCGGCGGCCGAGCTGAGCCGCAGGCTGCGCGCCACCTCGGGGTAGGTGTCGTACGGCGGCACCAGCTCGCGGACCATCGTGTAGGTGCGCTCGGCGGCGGGCAGGTGCGCCCGGTCGTTGACGACCCGGCTCTCCACGTGGCTGAACTCGTCCTCGGCGAGGTCGGCGTAGACGAACTGCAGGCACCCGGGCAGCTGGTAGTCGAGCATCTGCTCGCCCGGCATCCGCTCGCGCAGCGCGCCGCCGTCGGGCCCGCACAGCTCCTCGCGCAGCCTGCGCTCGAGCTCCGCGCCGATCCGGCACCCCGTGCCACCCAGGCCCACGAACAGCATCGGCTGGTAGATCTGCATGTCATCCTCCTGCCGGGACCGCTGGGGGACCCGGTGGTGTCTCGGTGCTCACAGGTACGGGTCGCGCGGGATCGGCTGGTGCTCGGTCGGCTGGTCGCCGGTGTCCCAGCCGGACCGCGCGGGCTGCGCGCCGTTCACGCCGAACGCCCCGGCCAGGGCGTACTCCGGGTCGACCGTGACCACGATCGTCAGGCCCTCGCCCACCTCGACCTCCTGGTCGATCTGCATCGCCAGGACCGAGCCGTAGGGGGTGCGCAGCCGCAGCCCGGCGCGCGAGCGGGTGAGTGTGTACGCCGTCGGTTCGCCGGGGGCGGCGACGTCGAGCCGGGGCACCGGACCCTGGGTGTCCACAGTGAACTGGAACTGCTTGGACCGGCGCGCCTCGGTGGGCAGGTAAGCGCGTCTCCCCTCGCGCACCGCTTGCACCCGGAGCGCTTGCACCTCTTGGGCGCGCCTGCGTGCGATCAGCCACAGCACCGCGATGAGGACAGCTATCCCGAGGGCAGTGAGGCTTATCAAGCGCAGCAGGGGAAACGGCTCGGGTGGCAGGGCCACCTGGACGGTGTACCGCTTCTCGTGCAACACGATCCCCGGGTCGGTGTCGTCCACGACGCGCACCACCCCCGTCGAGGTCCCGACCGGGGTGTCCGCGCCGAAGACCATCGGGAAGGTGAAGGTGCTGCTGCCCGGGTCGACCTCGCGCACCGCCTGGTCGGCGGGCACGGTCACCTGCGCGGGCCCGTCCGCTCGCACCTGTACGCGCACCCGGGCGCGTTTGCCCGAGGTGTTCGAGACCGACACCTTGGCGCCCCTGGACTCCCCGGGTGCGATCGGGTCGGTGACCACCGGCAGGCTCGTGGTGACCAGCAGCGTCGGCACCCCCGGGGAGACCCGGGCCGTCGCCACCGCGTCGGCGGCGCTGATGCCCAGGCCGGTCACCCGGCCGCGGAAGGTCACCTCGTCGCGCACGCCTGCCGGAATGGTCAGCTGACCGGTGTAGGTGCCGTCGGCCGCGCTGTCGGGCGCCTGGCCGTCGTCGCGCAGCGGGACCGGTTGGGTGGGCACCGAGCCGCCGCTCATCTCGGCGGTGAAGGTGAGGTCCCGCAACAACTCCGGCGTCGCCACCGGTTTGCCGCCGCGCAGGATGACCTGCACCGACAGCGTCACCTGCTGCCCCTGCGCCGGGGACGGCGGGTCGACCAGGATCGAGGTCTGCGCGGCGCCGAGCCAGGTGACCGCGGTGAGCACGTTCTGCGCGGGCACGTCCGCGGGCGAGGTGACCCGCACCTTCCACACCCCCGGTACCGGGTTGCCGATCCGCAGCACCTCGACCGCGCCGTTGTCGCCGCTGACCTGGAACTCGCCGCTCTCGGTCGTCCCGGCCTTGGGCGCCATCCGGCCGCCCGGGTCGGTGTAGTCCACCCGGATCCGGCCGTCGTGCTTGACCACGGTGATCGTCCCGTCGGTGGCGATCGCCGGGATGGTCACCGGCACCTCGATCACCCGGCCCGACCCCAGCTCGCTGCTGTCGATCGGGCCGAGGCCCGCGCACCGGGCCGCGCTGAACGAGCGCAGCAGCGCGGCGGCCACGTCGTTGGAGGAGGAGACCACCGTCGCCGACGGCTTGGGCACGGTCGGACCGCACGAGCCCTGGTAGCCGCCCGCGGCGAACGCCTCCAGCGCCGCCCGGTCGACGTTCCCGAAGCCCAGCGGCCACACCTGCACGCCCTTGTCCCGGGCGGTGACCAGCGTCTGCCGGATCACCTCGCGGGCGGCGTCGTTGCGCTGCGTGGCCGTCTTGCCCACGCCGTAGCGGGGGCTGTCACCGACGTCGAGCACGCCGTCGGTGAGCAGGAACACCAGCTTCGGACCCTCCTCGGGGGTACCGGTGCCCAGGTAGCTCAGCGCCTGCCGCAGGGCCTCGGCGTGGTCGGTGCTCGCGCCCTCGCCCGTGGTCCGCTTGCGCAGCCCGCGCACGCACTGGGCGAGCTGGTCGCGTTCGGCCGCCCCGGCGACGACCAGCGGCGGGCAGACCACGTCCACCGGTGACCGGCTGCCGGAGTCGCTGGCGAAACCGACCACCGAAACGGTCGACCTCGGCGAGAATTCACCCTGGGCGATCAGGCTCGCGGCGTCTTGCTCGCGCACCATGTCCGCGGCGCTGATACTGCCGGACTCGTCGACCAGAATGACGATCTGGGCGGGCCGGAGTTCGATGTCCGGAGTCTGTCCAATCGCTGTTGTCTTTGTCGCTGAATCGGCCACGGCGGTGACACCCGAATGGACCAGTAACGGGCCAGCGAATGACAGCGCGGTCAGCAGAATCGCGACACCGCGGGCAGTGGCTCTCGCCTTCACCTTGCCACTCAACGCATCCTCCACCCTGCCCGGACAGCTCGCCCGCTCGCTCTAACCCCGGTAGTCGACCGGAACGCGGCCACTGTTACCCGCTCGAGGCCGCTACCGCAAGCGTCCACTCAGGCGGCTGGTTTGTGTGCCCGCGGTCGGTCATGTGATGTCCAATCGTAACCGAAGATCGGGGCAACGATTATCGGGAAAGGGTCGATGCTGACGATATGGCAGGTTCTGACACCGCCGGCACGGATATCCGAGCAGTACTCGCGATCCGCGGCGGGACGCGATTTCTCACCGGTTCCGAGGACGGCTCGGTCCGGCTGTGGGCGAGCGAGACCCAGCACCCGCTCGACGCCGCCGACCTCGGTGCCCAGGGCGTGCTCGCGCTCGCCGCGGTCGAGGGTCCGGACGCCAGGGGGCAGGACGCCCGGGGGCAGGGCACAGTCGAGGTGTACGGCGCGGGCGCGTCCGGCCGGGTCTGGCGGTGGGCGCTGACCGGTGACCGCTTCGGCTCGCCGACCGAGCTCACCGACCTCGCCGCGGACAGCCCGGTGCGCGCCCTGGCGGCGACCCCCGAGTGGGTCGCGGCCGCGGGGGAGGACGGCAAGCTCCGGATCGTCTCCGCCGCGGGTGACCCGCGACCGGTCGGGAAGACCGGCTGCGAGGTGGTGCACGCCCTGGCGGTCGGGGCGGACCGGCGCTCGCTGCTCGTGGGCGGCAGCCGGAACGGCCGCGGGATCGCGCAGCTCTGGTCCGTCGGCCAGTCCCGGCCGACCCGCAAGGCGGAGCAGGAGATCCAGGGCTGTGCGGCGGTGCGCGCCGCGGCCGTGGTCGACGGCGACTCGGCGGTGGTCGGCGGGGACGGCGGGGTCCTCGTCCACTGGCTGCCCAGGGCCGGTGCGGTGCACCGGATGCCGCGCGAGCACGGCGGCACGGTGCACGCCGTCGCGCTGATCACCGCGGACTCCTTCATCTCCGGCGGCTCGGACGGCGCGCTGTTCAAGTGGTCCATCGCCGACCGGCGGGTGACCAAGTCGTTGACCACCCGGTTCCCGCACGGGGTGCTCGCCATCGCCGTCGTCGAGGCGGGGCCGGTCATCGTCGCGGGCGGCCGGGACACCGTGCTCGTGCTGCGCGACGACCGCCCGGTCGAGCAGGCGTTCGTCGGCCACACCGGCGCCGTCCGGGCGATCGCGGTGAACGACCGGGGCGACCTGATCGTCACCGGCAGCGCCGACCACACCGCCCGGGTGTGGAACGCCGCCGGTGAGCAGCGCAGCCTCTTCACCGGGCACACCGCCCCCGTCTCCGCGGTGGCGATCTGGCCGGACAACAGCCGCGTCGTCACCGGTGCCGAGGACGGCACCGTGCTGATCTGGGACCGGTACCAGACCGCGGTCCGGCACCGGCTCGACCACGGCGCCAAGGTGTGGGCCATCGCGGTGAGCCCGGACGGCAAGCACGTGCTCTCCGGCGGGAACGACGGCAAGGTGTCCCTGTGGCACGCCGACACCGGGAAGCGGATCGGCGAGCCGTGGTCGGGCCCGCACAAGGCGGTGTCCTCGATCGCGATCTCCGGCACCGGCGAGACCGCCGTGGTCGGCTCCGACGACGGGACCGTCGTCTGCTGGAACCTGCGCGAGCGCGACCGCGACGGCCCGGTCATCCGGGCGGTCCCCGACGGCCAGGTCCGCTCGGTGGCCATCGACCACGCGGGCGCGGTCGTGGCCGTCGGCGGCGAGGACGGCCGGGTCACGGTGTGGCGGGTGGCCGACGGCGGCGCGGTGGGCGCGCCGATCCGCACCGGGCACGGCGACGTGCACAAGGTGCTGTTCTCCCCGTCGGACGGCACCATCGTCTCCTGCGGCGCCAACGGGGTCATCGCCAGGTGGAACCCGCAGACCGGCAGGCGGGTCGGCCAGGCGCACTCGGACTTCGGCGGCGCGGTGGCGGCGATCGCGCTGATGCCCGGCGGCGGCCTGATCGTCGCGGGTGGCGACGGCGGCGAACTGCGGGTGCTCAGCACCACGCCCGACCACCCGCCGCGCACCATCCACAATGGACAGGTTCAGCCCGGGGCGGGCGCGGGCGCCCCGCACCCGGCACTGGTCAGCGACGAGGCCGCGCACGAGGACACCATCGGCAACGAGGCCGACGTGCGGGCGCTGGCCGAGCTGATCGCCGCCCGGCACACCAGGGCCCCGCTCTCGCTCGCCCTGCTGGGCGACTGGGGGTCGGGCAAGTCGAGCCTGGTGATCCAGGTCAAGAAGCGGGTGCACGACCTGGTCGGGAGCACGCCCGAGGAGGCGGCGGACTCGTTCTGGGTGCGCCGGGTGCGCCAGATCCGGTTCAACGCCTGGAACTACAGCGACGACCACCTGTGGGTCGGCCTGGCCGAGCAGCTCTGGCACGGCCTGGGGCAGGACCCCGCCGACGACCCCGACCTGCGCCTGCCCGCGCGGACCCCGGTGCCCGCGGCCAAGGTGCGCGCGCGCCGCCGGGCCGACCACCGCCACACCGTCGAGCTACGCGACAAGGTCGACGAGGAGCTGACCCAGGCGGACGCGGCGGGGCGGTCGCTGGTGCCGATCGTGGCCGAGACCCGGCGGGCCCGGCACCTGCTGCGCGGACTCGCCGCGCTGCGGGGCGAGTACTTCGACCGGGTCGTGAAGAGCCTGCGCGGGTTGCGGTTGCGCCTCGTTGGGACGGTCGCGTTGCTGTTCTGCCTCGCGGGCGCCGCGGCGCTTCTCGGCGCGCGGGCTTTCCCCGGTGTCGCGAGTGGACTGTGGGCTGCCGGGATCGGGGTAGTCGGCCCGATCGGGTCGGTCGTCGCGGTGTGGAACTGGGTGCGCACGCGCAACCAGAAGCTGACCGAGTCCTTGACCAAGGCCAAGGAGGCGCTGAGCTCCGACATCGATGCCAGGGCGGACGAGCTCAGCGCGGACGACCCGGTGTTCCGGTTGGACCAGGTGGTCGCCAAGCTGGTCGAGCCGGACCGCTACAAGCCCTACCGCGGCGTCCCCGGCCACGTGCACCAGGACCTGCGCCAGCTGGCCGACGCCCTGTACAAGATCAGCCGCGAGCGGGAGCCGGACGCCACCCCGGTGCTGGACCGGATCGTGCTCTACATCGACGACCTCGACCGCTGCGCGCCCAGCCGGGTGGTGGAGGTGCTGCACGCGGTCAACCTGCTGATGTCGGTGCCGCTGTTCGTGGTCGTGGTCGCGCTCGACCCGCCGCAGCTGTTCCGCGCCCTGCGCGAGCACCACCGCCGAACGGCGCGGACCAGCCGGGAGCACCGCGACCTGGCGCTGGGCCTGCTGGACAAGATCTTCACCCTCGGCTACGCGGTGCGCCCGGTGGGGAACCGGGCGGAGACCTACCTGCTCAGCCTGGTGGACGACATGGAGCTCGAGCCCGCCGCGGCCCGGACCGAGACCGCCCCGGCGGTGGGCGCGCCGGGCACCCCCGCCGAGCCCGCGGCCTCGCGCCCGGCGTCCGCCCGCCCGGTGCCCGCGGCACCCGCGCCCGTCGCGGCCGCTCGGTCGTGGCGCGTCCCGGACGTCGGCCTGCGGATCACCGAGCCCGAGGTCGCCCTGCTCACCGCGCTGTCCCCGCTGCTGTCCGGGCCCCGCGCCATCAAGCGGCTGATGAACGTCTACCGGCTGATCCTGGTCAGCGAGCACCACCGGCGCGGCGCGTTCCTGGCGGGCGACTACCAGGTCGCCGCGCTGCTCGCCGCCGGTCTGATCCGGGCGCCCGGCGACTACGGCGAGCTGGTGGCGGCCCTGCGCCCCGCCACCGAGTGCGACCACGAGAACGAACTGCACCACGACGTCCGTGACCTGTTCAAGGACCACGACGTCGGTGACGTGATCGAGGCCGCCTCGCCGGCCCCGCTGGCCGTGACCCTGTCCGAGTTCATCGGCGACCGCGGCGACATCCTGACCTGCGCGCACGCGTACCGGTCGTGGTCGGTGCGGATCGCCCGCTACGGCTTCGAATCCTACCGGCACTTCACGGACGCGTAGTGGAGACCCGTCGAGCGGCGATCCCGAGGGCGATGAGCAGCACGCCGTGCACGATCGCGTAGAAGCCGATCAGGAAGGCGATGGCGGCGATCCCGGCGCCCGGGCGGACCAGCACCAGGATGCCGAAGAGGACACCGAGCGCCCCGGACAGCACGACCAGCCAGGCGGCCTTGGTCTCCCGGACGGCCCGGACCCCGAAGACGAGTTGCCCGACGCCGGAGACGATGGCCCAGACGCCGGTGACCACGACCAGCGCCAGCACGGTGATCGCGGGCCAGACCAGGGCGAGCAGGCCGGTGACGATCAGGATGACGGCTTCCCAGACGTGCGGGGCCCGGGTGCCGGGCGCCGACCTCGTGGCGGCGATGGCGGCGACGACACCACCGGCGACGGCGTAGGCGCCGAAGACGATGGCGAGGGTGATGAGGGTCAGGCCGGGGAGGATGACGGCCAGGGCGCCGAAGACGAGGGAGAGGACGCCGCGGGTCAGGGTGAGCCACCAGGGGCCGGTGTAGACGATCATGGGTACCTCTCCTTCGGGTGTGGCTATGGTGGCTGGGGTTTGGCGTCTCTGCTGGGTTTGTCACTCTTTCTGGGGGTTTTCTCTGGGGCCTGCATCCCCTACGCCAAGTGTGACTACGGGCTGGATCCGTTTGTCAAGGCGGGAAAGATGCCTTGACAAACGGATCCAGCCCGTGTTTTGGCTGCGTATGGGATGCAGGGGGCGGGGTGGTCTTCGGGGTGGGGTGAGGCGCGCGGGCTGCGGTTGGTTGGGGGCTGCCGTGGGTTGGGACGTGCGGTGGGTTGAGCTGGGGTGGATTGGGGCTGGGGTGGGTGGGTTGGAGGGATTGGTGGGTGGTGGAGGGACTGGTGGGTGGGTGGACTGGGGTGAGTGGGTGGGTTGCGGCTGGGGTTGGGCTGGTGGCGAGGGGGCTCGGGTTGTGTGTGGACTGGCTCGTGTGGACACGATCAGGTGAGTAGTTCGGTGGCGATCAGGTCGAGCATGACCTCGGAGGGGCCTGCCGCCATGGTGGCGGCGCGGGACTCGGTGTGCGCCCTGGCGATGGGGGAGTCGGCCTGGTAGCCGTGGGAGCCGTGTAGTTGTAGGCACTTGTCGGCGACTCGGCAGGCCAGTTCGGTGGCGTAGAGCTTGGCCATGGAGCACTCGGCTACCGGGAGGTCGCCTCTGGACAGGCGCCAAGCGGCGTCGTAGGTGAGGGTTCGGGCGGCCGCCAGTTCGGTGGCCATGGAGGCCAGGGCGTGGCGGACCACCTGGCTGGTGGCCAGTGGGGTGCCGAAGACGGTGCGGGCGCGGGCGAAGTCCTGGGTGTCGGCGAGGCAGCGTTCGATGCCGCCCAGGGCCAGGGCCGCCGCGACGACTCGTTCGGTCTGCAGGCCGCGCATGAGTTGGTAGAAGCCGGTGTTGGGTTTGCCGAGTACGTTGTCCCTCGGTACTCGGACGTTGGTCAGGTGGATGTCCGCGGTGTCCGCGCAGTGCCAGCCGGGGAGTCGGATCGGTGTGGCTGAGAGTCCGGTGGTGGGTGCGTCCACGACCACCAGGGACAGCCCGGTCGGTCCTCGTTCCGCTTCGCCGGTGCGGGTGGCGACGACGAGGAAGTCGGCGGTGGTGCCGTTGGTGATCATTGTCTTGTGGCCGTCGAGCACCAGCCAGTCGCCGTCGGGGTGGGCTCTGGTGGTCAGGGCGGCCAGGTCGGAGCCCGCGCCCGGTTCGGTGATCGCCAGGGCGCCCACTGACTCGCCCCGGGTCGCCGTGGTCAGGCGTGGTGAGGTTCTTGGTAGGTAGTGGGTGGCCATGTAGGCGTGTACGGCCACTGCCGCGCGGAAGCCGCTGTAGCCGGTTCTTCCGAGTTCCTCGAGGAGTACGAGGGAGTGGAAGAGGTCGTGCTCGGTCGAGGTGGCCAGGCCGAGGAGACCTGCCGTGCCGAGCAGTCGCCAGCCCGATCGCGGGATGTGCCGGGCCCGCTCCCATTCCGGCAGCCGGGGCACGACCTCGGACTCCAGCAACGCCCGTACCCGCCGCCGGAACCGCTCGTGGTCGGGTCCCAGGTGGACAGAGCTCACCGCAGGCCCGCCTCGATGGCGGCGGCCAGGTCTTGGAAGCGGGTGGCCGTGAACACCGTGTCCGGGGCCACCACGTCCTCCCCCAACCGCGCCTCCAACCTCGACACCAGGCGGACCGCTGTGAGCGAGTTGCCGCCCAGGGCGAAGAAGTCCGCGTCCGGGTGGACGGCGTCCGGGCCGAAGAGGTCTGCCCAGATCTCGGCCAGGACCACGGTTCCGGTGGACACCGCGGCGGGTGCGGCGGCGGGGATGTCGGCCAGATCGCGCACCAGGACGACGCGGTCCACGGACAGGTCGGCCGCCAGTGCGCGGGTGGTCGGCCAAGCTACTGGCGCGCGCGGTGGCGCGGGTGTCCGGTGCACCGTCTTGCGGTGCCCGTAGACCGTGTGGCACGGGGTCCCGACCAGTCTCGGGTCGCGGTCGTGCGAGACAGTGAAACCCTTGCCTAGCAACAGGTCTACGATGACCGCGAGCCGTCCGTCCAGGTCGTGCACCTCCACGGCCACCTGGTCCACCAACGCCCAGGTCGCGGCGTCGATGCCTGCCAGCACGTCCCACTCGGCCTTCTCCACGTCGACCTTGAGCAGGTCGACCGCCGACAACCCGTGCCCGGCCAGCAGGTCCGGGACCGTGGTCACCGGGACCCGGCGGACCTCGGCGGCGAGGTGGTCGGCGGCCATCGCGGTAAGGTCCACATCGGACACATCCGGGTCGGTCGCCAGGTAGGCCCGCAGGACCTCGCGGTCGTCGATCGACGCGTGCCGCCCGGACATCACCGTGTTGCGCGGGTACACCGTGAACGCCGTCTCGCCCGCCGACCGTCCCACGGCCGACTCGACCACCGTCACGTCCACCCCGTGCAGCGCCGCGTTGACCGCCACCGCCGAGGCCGCCTCGGTGACCGGCTCCACCGCGATGACCCGTGCGCCGGACAGGCCCGCGAGCAGGCTGAACATCCCGATGTTCGCCCCGATGTCCACCACGACGGCGGCCGCGGGCAGCACGACCCCGTGCCGCAGGTAGGCGTTGCCCACCCAGACTTCCTTGTGCAGGAACTCCGTCTCGCTCCGGTTCACCCCGGCCACCAGGAGGTCCGGGGACGGCTCGTGCCAGGTCAGCCCGTCCGGCAGGTCCGTGGTCACCGCCCGGTGCAGCAGCGGTGCGGTGTCGGGGTTCGGCACGACGTAGGCCGTGCCCGCGCGCACCAGGACCGCCGCCACCGCCGGGTGTTCGGCGCTCATGAGCCGCCCCTGGTCTCGGCGATGAAGTCGGTGGCCAGGGCCAGCCGCCGCGCGTCGGCGTCGAAGGCCGCCAGGTGGTCGCCGTGCGGGAACTCGTGCAGCCGGGCGTGCGCGAGCCGGGCGGCCACGTGCCGCGACCCGTCCGGGTGGGCCGTGTCGTCCTCCGGGCTGGTGACCACGAGCGTCGGTTGGCTGACCGCCGCCAGCAGCGGTCCGCAGTCGGTGGTCATGATCGCCCCGTTCAGCCTGCCGTACCGGTAGAGCAGTTCCGCTGTCGCGTACGGGTAGTACAGGTGGTGGGCGATGTCCGGCCGCAGTGAGTCCACTGTGGATGCCCGGCGGAACACCCGGTGCAGCGCCTCGGCCCTGGCCCGCTCGCGCCCGGCCAGCACCAGCATCGACTGCATGTCCCGCTGGTGCTCGGTCTTCGCCGCCCCGGCCAGCTCGTAGTCGCCGTGCCACAGGCTCAGCGAGGCCACCCTGGGCGAGTGCGCCGCCGCGAGCGCGATCGCCGCGCCGCCGCACAGCCCGACGACGTGCACGCGCTCCAGCACGAACGCCTCCAGCACGGTGAGCAGGTCCGCCGCCTGGGTGGCCAGGTCGTGCCCGCGCGCGTCGAAGCCGTCCTCGTCGTCGAACAGGCCGCGGGTCTCCCAGGTGACCACCCGGTGCCCGGCGGCCAGGTGCGACACCCAGCGCGACACCAGACCGGCGGGCATCCCACAGGCTGAGACCACGGCCACCGCGGGCGCGCCGACCGGGCCCGCCACGTGCGCCCGCAGCGCCGCCCCGTCACCCCCGCGCACCACGACCGGCCCCGGGCCGCGCCGGGCGGCCGCGGCGGCCAGCTCGCCGGGTTGGAACGCGGTCGTCAACGGTGCCCGGGCGAGTCTTCGGGTGATCACCACCTCGGCCGCGCTGAACCCCGCGGTGGAGTCCACCACCAGCACCGCGGGCACGCCGAGCAGCGCGGTCGCCTCGGCCAGGGCAGGCCGGGCGCGCCGGTCGAGTGCCGCCCGCTGCGCCGCGCCCAGGGCGGTCAGCAGCGGGGCGACGTCCGCCACCGCGGCGCACACCTCGTCAGCGGCCTCGCTCACGGGCGTCGGGCCGGGAACGGGTGGCCCAGCGTGGTCTCCCGGGCGATCCGGTTGTGCCCGAACTCGTCCGCGCCGCTGACCAGCACCGAGCCGTAGCGGTCCAGGCTGACCGTGCCGCCGTACTCCTCGATCCGGTCGGTGTCGGGGTACACCCGCACCGAGGTCGGCACGTACCGGCCGGCGAACCCGAGCCGCATCTGCTTGGTCAGGCCCGCGTGCGGGTGCGAGGCGTGCATGAGCGTGGACCAGAAGACGATGAACTGCCCGGCCTCCATCTCCATCGACCGCGCCCGCGACTCGTCGGGCCGCCAGTCCGGGTCGATCTGCAGCTCGCGGTAGTCGTAGCCGAAGAACCCGCGCCGCACGCCCTGCTTCTCGAGGTCGCGGGCGTTGTCCGGGTCGTAGTGCATCCGCTTGGTCTCGTCGTAGAACATCGTCCGGTGCGTGCCGGGGATGAACTGCAGGCAGCCGGTGTCGACCTTGGCGTCGGTGAACGCGGCCCACACGGTGATCGTGCCGCCGAAGTCCGAACCGCCCGGCCAGGCGATCTGCGGGGTGCCCGAGGCGTTGGCGAAGGTGTCCGCCTGGTGCCAGTCGGTGCCCTCGTCACCGGGGTACTTGGGGAAGAACTCGGTCCGCCAGCAGAGCACGTCCGGGCCCAGGATGGAGGCGACCCGGTCGACGATCTGCGGCGCGCAGACGTGCTCGGCGAGGAAGGCGTTGTCCAGGTGCCGGTCGTAGTTGGCGATGTTGGTCGCCGCTGACTTCGCCGCCACGTCCTCGTAGACGGCCGCGCCGCGGTCGAGCAGCCGCACCCGCTCGCGCCGCCACAGCCGGGTCATGTCCTCGCGGTCGTAGAGGGTGAACGGCCCGGCGAAACCCTGGCGGTGGAAGTCGGCCAACTCCTCGGGGGAGAGGGAGTAGGTGCTCATGTCAGCCTTTCGCCGTGGGTGCGGGGGTGCTCGCGCGGTCGAGCTCGGTGGCCAGCGACTCGACGGTGATGCCGTCGACCAGCGCGGCCAGGTCGAGCTCGACCCGGAAGCGGGTGTTGACCCGGTCGACCATCCGCAGCAGGGTCAGCGAGGTGCCGCCGAGGTCGAAGAAGTCCTGGTCCGGGCCGAAGCCGTGCTCGTCGAGCACCTCGGCCCAGATGTCCGCCACCGCCGACTGGGTGGCGCTGAGCCCGTCGTGGGCACCGGCGGCGCGGGTCCGCCGGTCCAGCTTTCCGTTGCGGGTCAACGGGAGTGCCTCGACCGGCAGGTACCTCGACGGCCGCAGGTGCCGGGGGAGCGTGGCGTTCACCCGCGCGGTGACCTCCAGCCGCAGGCGTTCCCACCACCCCGCGTCGGCGGCCGTGCCCGGTGGTGGCACGACGTAGGCGACCAGCCGGACGTCGCCGTCGCCGTGGTCGGCGGTGGTCACCAGGCAGGAGTCCACCTCGGGGTGCGCGGTCAGCACCGCCTCCACCTCGCGCGGTTCGACCCGGAAGCCCCGCACCTTGAGCTGGGCGTCGGCGCGGCCCAGGTAGTGGTACTCGCCGTTCGCGCGGCGCACCAGGTCGCCGGTCCGGTAGGCGCGCTGACCGTCGGGCAGCGCGGTGAAGCGCTCGGCGGTCAGGTCCGGCCGGTTGAGGTAGTCGCGCGCGACACCCGGCCCGGTGATGTAGAGCTCGCCCTCGTCGGCGGAGACGCCGTCGGGGTCCAGGATGTGGAAACCCAGGTCTGGCAGCGGGTTCCCGATCGGGCTGACCCCGGGGGCATCGAGGTCAGCCCGGGCCATCGGGCGGTGGGTGGCGTGCACGGTCACCTCGGTGATGCCGAACATGTTGACCACCAACGGCTCCCGGTCGCCGTGCCGGTCGAACCAGGGCGCCAGCAGCCCGACGTCGAGGCGCTCGCCGCCGAGCACCACGAAGCGCAGCGCGGGCAGCGGCCGGTCGTCGACCGCGGTGAACTGCCGGAACGCCGACGGCGTCTGGCTCAGGATCGTCACCCCCTGCTCGGCCACCAGCGCGTGGAACCGGGCGGGCGCGCGGGAAACCGCGTGCGGGACCAGGACGAGCCTGCCGCCGTGCAGCAGCGCGCCCCAGATCTCCCACACCGAGAAGTCGAACGACGCGGAGTGGAACATGGTCCAGACGTCGTCGGCGGTGAAGCCGAACCACCGGTCGGTCTGCTCGAACAGGCGCACCACCTGCCGGTGCTCCACCCGCACGCCCTTGGGCACCCCGGTGCTGCCCGAGGTGTGGATGACGTAGGCCAGGTCGGTCTCCTGGACCGGCCGCGCGAGCGGGGTGTCCGGCACCGGCTCGAGCGCGTCGACCAGCAGCGCGGGGTGCGCCAGCAGGCCCGCGGTCGCGGTGGTCGCCAGCGCGACCGGCGCGCCGGAGTCGTTGACCAGCAGGTGGATCCGGTCGGTCGGCGCGGCCGGGTCGACCGGCAGGTAGGCGCCGCCCGCCTTGAGGATCCCGAGCAGGCCGACCACCAGGTCCAGCCCGGTGTCGGCGACCAGCGGCACCGCCACGTCCGGTCCGACGCCCGCGTGCCGCAGCGCCGCGGCGACCAGGTCCGCCCTGGCGTGCAGCTCGCGGTGGGTGAGCTCGCCGTCCGGCGCGCTCACCGCGATCCGGTCCGGGTGCGCGCGGGCGCTCGCCTCGGCCAGGCCGGGCAGCGTTCGCCCGGGTGGACCTGCTTGGCGCGCAACGGTTTCACGCGGCAGTGGCACTGGCTCCTCCAGCGGTGGGCACGGCGGGGCGGCCGTGCGGCGGACACGGCTCGGGGGTGTTCGGGAAACCGGGCGGGAGGAGAATCCCTGGCCGCCCAGGGGATTCCGGCGGCGTCGTTCCATGGTGCAATTGGGGTAGCTCTGCGTCAACCGCTGATCGCACTACGCTTCTGGGCACGGTGTCGCGCCGAGGGGTGAGAGGAGTCGAGGACCCATGGTCGACGAGTCGGGGGAGCGAGTCGCCTTTAAGGCCAACCAAAGGTGGTTGTCAGACCCGTTCGGGGGTACCGGATCGCCACGCACGGTGCTGGTAGTGCCCAGTGTTTCCCTCGACAGTGCGGGGCTGGTCAAGATCCCCGGCGTCAACCACTACGAGGAGCGGTTGCTGTTCCTGCTCCAGCTACTCCGCCGCCCACGGACTGAGATCACCTACATCACCAGCGAGGCGATCGCGCCCGAGGTGGTCGACTACGCCTTCGACCTGGTGCCGTCGCTGCCCCGCGCGCACGCCCGCGGCAGGCTCACCCTGCTCGACTGCGCCAGCCGCGAGCCGATCCCGCTCAGCGCCAAGGTGCTGCGCAGGCCGGACCTGCTCGCCCGGCTGCGCGCCGCGGTGCACGACCCGGCCGACGCGGTGCTGGTCACCTACAACTCGACACCGGTCGAGCGCGAGCTCGCCGTCGCGCTGGGCGTGCCGCTCTTCGCCGCCGACCCCGACCTGGCGCCGCTGGGCTCCAAGACCGGTTCGCGCGAGCTGTTCACCGGCGCGGGCGTGCCGGTGGTGGAGGGCCTCGACGGCCTGCGCGACACCGCCGACGTGGTGGCCGCGCTGGCCGAGCTGCGCGGCCGCGACGCGGCGATGGGCACCGCGATGGTGAAGCTCAACGACAGCTTCGGCGCGGGTGGCAACGTGCTGTTCTCCTTCGCGGGCGCACCCTCGACCGGCCTGGCCGACTGGGTGCGCCGGGAGCTCCCGCGCCGGGCGGTGTTCGCCTCGCCGCCGGACACCTGGGAGGACTACCGGGCCAAGCTCGACAGCATGGGCGGGGTGGTCGAGCGGTTCGTCGAGGGGGAGGAGACGGCGTCGCCCTCGGCGCAGGTGATGCTCAGCCCCGACGGCGGCGTGCGGCTGCTCACCACCCACGACCAGGTCCTCGGCGGCGCGGAGAAGCAGATCTTCGTCGGCTGCACGTTCCCGGCGCGCGCGGAGTACCGGATGCAGGTGCAGGAGCTGGCCCTGCGCGCGGGCCGGGCGCTGGCGGCGCGGTCGGTGGTCGGCGTCTGCAGCATCGACTTCGTCTCGGTGCGCACCGGCGGCCAGTGGCACCACCACGGGCTGGAGGTCAACCTGCGGATGGGTGGTGGCACCACGCCGTACTTCCTGCTGCACAGCCTGGTGGAGGGCGACTACGACCCGACGACGGCCCAGTACCGGGCCCCGG
Organism: Actinokineospora sp. NBRC 105648; assembly: GCF_030269645.1. Taxonomy (GTDB): domain Bacteria; phylum Actinomycetota; class Actinomycetes; order Mycobacteriales; family Pseudonocardiaceae; genus Actinokineospora. The sequence continues at coordinate 182,025 of NZ_BSTR01000011.1, forward strand.
ACGGCACCCCGGTCGCCTTCTACGCCACCGACCGGCTCTACCAGGACGCGTACCGGGCGCTGGCCCCGGCCGACGTGATCGCGCTGCTGGTGGACGAGGGGTTGCAGTACCGGGTCAGGGACCGGGTCGGGGTGGCCGCGTACATGTTGGGAGCGTTGGAGATCGGTCGCTTCGGGGTGGTCGTGATCGGCCCGGACACCACCTCCGCGCTCGCCGACTACCGGCGGCTGGTGTCCGTTGTGGATGAATGGGCGGCGAGCCGGGCAGCCCGGGTCTAACGGTCCTGTGTAGACGGACAAGCGGGCGTGGACCGATTCGGCCCACGCCCGCCGCGGTGTGTGATCAGATCGAGGTGACCACGAGGGTCGAGGTGTAGCCGGCACCGTTGGTCAGTCCGGGGTTGGCCAGGCAGCTGAGCGCGTTGCCCACGACGGTCGCCTCGAAGACGAACGTGTCACCGGCGAACTTCCCGGCGACCACGTTGCCGGTGTAGAGCACGGCCGACACCCCCGCGAGCAGGGTGGTCGACCTGGTGCCCAGCAGCGTGCTCGTCTGGCCGTTGTTCCAGTTGATGGTCTGGGTGTGGCCGACGCTGGTCACCAGCGGTGCCGTACAGGCCAGGGACGCGATCAGCGCGGTCGTGGTGATGGCGGACTCGAGGGTCGGGTCCGAGAGCGACTGGCAGGTGCCGAAGGTGGTCAGCTCACCGACCAGCGTCGTGCGTTGGGTGGCCAGCAGGAGGCCGGGGTTGTAGACGGCACCGGTCGTGCCGATCGTGCACGCGGCGTCGACCGGCGCGGCACTCGCGGACGGTGCGGAGAGGACGAGGAAGGTGGACAGCAGCGCCGTGAGCACGGCAAGGCGGAGTCTCATGCCCCACACTTAGCGCCGGCCGACCGTCCGACGGCAATCGTAGTCGCTCATTCGCCGCCCCCAATCATCCTGCGGTGGCGAATAATGGTACCGATCGAATGGGAAGGGCGCCCGCCGTCGGCTGTTCGAGTGCGACGGGTGGGCGAAACGGGCGGACCAATTTCCGCTGCGCCGCACCGGTGAACGGCGGCTACCCGGTCGGCCCCCGACAGTCCGGCAAAGACCCCGACCAATGTCGACATTCCACACTGCCGAGGCGCCTCGTTCGAGTGATTATCGTGACCCCGCACACTCTCGGTCGACCAAACCCCGATGATCCACAATGGACGACGGCGACCCACCCGCGTGACCCACACCGCCCCGAACCGGGTGTGAGAAGGCCCCAGCCCGGGTATCCGGCCGAGGCTGCCTCGGAAAGGACCCCCGATGACCCTGGCCACGCCAGTCCGCCTCCCCGCCGCCCGCGGCGAACTCTCAGCGGCCGTGTGCAACGCGCTCAGCGGGTCGACGGGAGCCTTACCCGTCACCGAGGCCGCCCGCGCGGACCCACACGGCGAAGACCTGACGCTCGCGCTCCACCTGCTCTACGAGCTGCACTACCAGGGCTTCCCCGGCGCCGACGACCTGGAGTGGGACCTGGGACTCCTCGGCCTCCGCGCCGCCATGGAACAGCGTTTCCTCGACGCGGTCCGCACCGAGACAGGACACGGCACCGACATCGGCGCCGTCCTGGACGAGCTACTGATCGAGTACGTACCCGGTGACGGTGTGTCACATTACCTACGCGACCACGGCCACTGGGACCAGATGTGCGAATACTTCGTGCACCGCTCCATCTACCACCTCAAGGAAGCCGACCCCCACGCCTGGGTCATCCCCAGACTGCGCGGCAGGTCCAAAGCCGCACTGGTGGCGGTCGAGTTCGACGAGTTCGGCGGTGGACACCCGGAACGAATGCACGCCAAGCTCTACGCCAACCTCCTGGACGAGGCAGGTCTGCGCAGTGACTACCTGCACTACCTGGACATCGTCCCGGCACCGGCAATAGCCTTGGTGAACCTGATGTCACTGTTCGGCCTACACCGCTCACTACGAGGCGCACTGGTCGGCAACCTGACCGCAGCCGAGATCACCACGGCACCGAGCGCCCGACGAATGGTCACCGCACTGAAGCGAATGGGAGCGGGAGCAGCGTGCCAGCACTTCTACGCGGAGCACATCGAAGCGGACTCGGTGCACGAACAGGTCATGCGGATAGACGTGGTCGGTGGACTACTGGAAGATGAGCCGGAACTGGTCGGCGATGTCGTATTCGGAGTACAGGCCACGGAGATGCTGGAAGCCCGCCTGACAACCCACCTCCTGACCAACTGGCGCAACGGCCAATCCTCCCTCCGAGAGCCCCTGACCTAACCCGCGAGCAGGCGCCAAGCAAGCCCTTCAACCCCTCATCTCTCATCTTTCATCTCTAAATCTTTAGTCTCGAAATCTCTAAATGCCGAGCCCGCTGGAACGCAAGACCCGTTACGTTTGTGCTCGATTGGGTGGACTGCCTTCGTGTGGGGGGAGAGCACCGCTAAACTTGCCGTGTGTGGGGATGCCCTTCACCCCACGCTTTTCCCCACCGCGGTGCTCTAGGGGCCCCGCGCGAAGGCAGTCCAGCCAATCGAGCCCCGCTCTTACTCGGGCAGCTCGTGGGGTGTGCCGCACGCCGACCTACGGTCGACCGTCTTCGGCGGGTCATCGCTTGGGTTGCCCGAGGAAAAGACGGGGGGCTCGATCTAGTGAACTCGCTTCGTGTGGGGCCCCTAGAGCACCGCGGTGGAGAGAAAAGGGCAGGGTAAGGGCATCCCCACCCACGGCAAGTTTAGCGGCACTCTCCCCCCACACGAAGCAAGTCCACCAGATCGAGCATCCGTAACGGGACTTGCGTACCAGCGAGGTCGGCCTCACCGCTGCGGTTTGCTGGGGAACGGAACTTGCGTGCCAGCGGGGTCGGCCTCGCCGCTGCGGTTTGCTGGGGGACTGGGCTCTTCTGCGTGCTGGTGGGGTTGGGATCTTGTGGCGTGACAGCGTGGTTGGCCTCACCGCTGCGGTTTGGTGGTGGGAGGAGGCGGCCTTGCCGGTGCGGTTGGATGGTTGGCCGGGTGGGTGAGGGGGCATGGAAAGGACGTGCCGCCCACTACCTTGGGCGACACGTCCTATTCCAGGTTCTCGCTTGCTGTCAGGCTTCGCGCTTTCGTTGTCTGTGTCCGCCGTCGCACAGCGGATAGATCTTGCTTCGCCTGCAAGCACAGATCGCTGTCACGAATCGTTCTGATCGCACGGTCGTGCCATCGGCGCCGGTGACTTCCACCGGGCCCTCTACCAGGACCGGTCCGTCGTCAGTCACGCGGATGTTCGTCATGGTTCCCGGGTACCACGCCTGGAGTCGTTGAAACTCATCGAAACTCAGGGGAACAGTGGACCGTCTGCCGCGCATCGTTGGCCACGGGCTGGGAGTTTCAGGTCGACCAGGTACTTCTCGTACACCCGTTGTGCGCAGGTGACCCCGATCGCGCCGTGTGACCAGACGTCCACTTCCAGCAGGCGGGAGTTGGGCATCAGGTCGTGCAGTGCGTAGGCGCCGCTGATCGGGGTGGACGGGTCGTGGACCGGGTTGGCGATGAGCAGCGGTGCCGAGGTTCGCACGTTCCACGGTCCCCGGAATGCGTCTCGTGCTGAGCCGGGCCAGTTCTGGCAGGTGGAGGTCAGCCAGCTCCACAGTGATCCGAACCCGGGACCGGTGCGGTCCGCGTAGGCCGCCGAGCGGACGCCTGCGCCTCGGTCGGTCGGGTTCACGCTGTCCGCGCAGGCGACGCCGTGGAAGGACGGGGTCATCGGTTCGGCGCCGAGGGTGGGGGCGCCGGGCTTGACCTTGAGGTCGTGCCAGCCGACGCTCGTGGCCCGCTTGGCGGTGGTGTTGAACAGTGCCTGGTAGGTGGACTCAAGGACCTGCATCAGTTGCGGGTACACCTCGAAGATCGTCAGCGCTGAGTGCGTGACGCCTACCGCGTACTGGTAGGTGATCGGGCCCTCGGGTGTCTCCAGTGGTTCGCGCTTGAGCCGTTCGATCACGGCGTCGTACTTCTGTTGTGCGGTCTTGCCCGGCGAGCCGGCGAATGCGCAACGTGCCGTGCCTGCTCGGTCGCATTCGGTGAGAGCAGACTGCAGTGTCTCCCAAGCGCCTGCACCGCTGTTGATGCGGGCGCTCAGGAGGTACCGGCTGTCGTTGCCGCGTCCGGTGGTCCATTGGACCGGGTCGATGACGCCGTCGACGATGAGGGCGCGGATCTTGTCCGGGTACATCGCGGCGTAGGTCGCGCCGAGCATCGAACCGTAGGAGATGCCGTAGTAGGTGAGCTTGCGGTCGCCTACCGCGCGGCGCATGAGGTCCATGTCCCGTGCGGTGTCGGCGGTGGACATGTGGTTGATGATCTCGTTGCCCGTGCGGGCGCACAGACCGCGCACGTAGTCGCCATAGGTCAGCCACGCTCGGATCTCGTCGCGGGACACCGGGAACAAGATCTCCGGCGCCGCCGGGCCCGGCGGGTCGCCCGGGCGCGGGGTGCAGGTGACCGGCGTGCTGCCGCAGCCCTCGGTGACGCAGTTGCGCGTGCCGCCGATGCCCCGGGGGTCGATGCCGACGACGTCGAACCGCGTTCGCGTGCCCGCGCCCAGCACCTCGGCCGCGGTGGGCACGAAGTCGGCGGCCGAGCCGCCGGGGCCGCCGTTGTTGATGAACAGCGTGCCGGTCTTGTGCCGCTGGTCGTCCGCCGGTCGCTTGACCAGCCGCACGGTGATCTTGCGGCCCCGCGGGCGGGTGTAGTCGAGGGGCACCTGGACCCCGGCGCACTGCAGGGCGGTGTCGTCGGGACACTGCCGCCAGTCGATCCTCGGCACCCCGTCCGGTGCCGTCGCCGCCGCGGGTACCGCCCCGGCGACGATCGCGGCCACGGCACCGATGGTGACCGCGGCTGTCATTGGTCTCATGGAGATCCCCTCTGTCGTGGGTATCTCCACTAGAACGTTGATCGGCGTCGGCGGCACTCATGCTCTGGGTTATAAGTTCATCATCCTGTAGGGGCATTGTGCGGACAGCTGACTCGGGGCCGGAGGATCATGGATCGCCCAGGTGGACCGGACTTCGCCGACCGCGTCGCCGAGGTGCTGCACGCGCTGCCCGGCGTCGAGGCGGTGGCGCTGGGCGGGTCGCGGGCGCTGGGCACCCACCGACCGGACAGCGACTGGGACTTCGCCGTCTACTACCGGACCGGCTTCGACCCGGCGTCGCTGCGCGCGACCGGCTGGCCCGGCGAGGTCTCCGACCTGGGCGCCTGGGGCGGCGGCGTGTTCAACGGCGGCGCCTGGCTGCGGGTCGAGGGGCACCGCGTCGACGTGCACTACCGCGACCTCGCCGTGGTGGAGCACGAGCTGGCCGAGTCGGCGCTGGGCCGGTACCGGGTGGAGCCGCTGCTGTTCCACCTCGCCGGGATCCCGTCGTACCTGGTGGTGGCCGAACTGGCGATCAACCGGGTGCTGCGCGGGTCCCTACCCCGCCCGGGGTACCCGCCCACCCTGCGCGCGTCGGCGTCGCGCCAGTGGTGGGAGACGGCACAGCTGGTGCTGGGTTACGCCCGGGACTCCCACGCCCCGCACGGCCGCGCGGCCCAGTGCCACGCCTTGCTGACCCAGGCGACCACCCAGACCGCGCACGCCGTCCTGGCCGCACGCGGCGAGTGGGTGACGAACGAGAAGGGCCTGCTGTCCCGCGCGGGTCTCGACGAGATCGACAACATCCTCGCCACCGCCCCGTCCCCGGTCGCGGCGGCGGACGCGGTCCACGCCCTGTGCGCCACGGCCATGGCCCGGGTGTGACCGGTCGGATCGGCCGCGACCTCGCGGCGCACAATGGCCGGGTGCCAACCAACTGCCCGTGCGGAACGGGCCTGCCCTACCCCGAGTGCTGCGGCCGGGCCCACACCGGCTCGCCCGCCGCCACCGCCGAGGCGCTGATGCGGTCGCGGTACAGCGCGTTCGCCCTCGGCGACCGCGACTACCTGCTGCGGTCCTGGCACCCGGACACGCGTCCGCGCACCCTCCAGCTCGACCGCGACCAGCAGTGGGTTCAGCTGGAGATCGTGCGGACCACCGGCGGCACCCTCCTGCACACCGAGGGCACAGTGGAGTTCCGCGCCCACTACCGCGCCCACGGGCACGCAGGTTTCCAACACGAGCACAGCCACTTCACCAAGCACAACGGCCACTGGCACTACGTCGGCGAAGTACCAGCCTGACCACCGCGCTCCTGCTGCCCGCGGCACACCCGAGACCGAACCAAGATCGTGACGACAGCGGCAGGTATGCGTGTCTCCGGACCCACCGCGCACGTCGGGTCCTTGGCGGCGCCCTCGCACTGGTAGTCACCCAAGCGCGGAACCAGGTCACCTGGCCCTCCGGCAGCCCGCACAGAACCACCGGCAGCTCGGTGCGCCTGCGGTCGGATTCGGACTCGCCGCCGGCGGAAGGTCTCGGTCGCCGACACCCGCGAGGTCGGCGGCGAGGTGGTCGGCGAAGTACTCGGCCCGCTGACCGGCCTGGCCGAGCAGCCGGGTCCTGCGCGAGCAGCAGGCCCAGCACCGGCAGCACGAACGGCGCCCGGGCCAGCGCCGAGCCACCGACCGGGCACCAGGTCCCAGTCTTTCCCGAGCCCCGGCCGATTGCTCGACGTCGTCCCGCATCACGTCAGTTAGTGGTGGGCCCGGGAGCGATCGCTCCCGGGCCCACCGCCACGCTCACTCCACCGGCATCTGCTCCCGCCGGACCCGCTGCAGGTCGGCCACCTCCTCCGGGGTCATCGCCGCGAGCGCCTCCGCCCGTTTGCGCGACAGCTCCGCCAGCTGCTGCGGCGTCAGCGTCGCCATCGCCTCCGCCCGCGCGGCGGCGAGCCGGGTCACCTGGTCCGGTGTCAGTCGTTGCGTCATGGTCGTCATCTCCTCGATCAGCTCGACGAACTCCTCCGCGGACGGCGTGGCCCGGTCGGCCAGCGCGGTGTGCAGGCGCAGCAGCCGCAGGTGCAGGGCGCGCGCCGCGCGGATGCGTTCCTCGGCGACCGCCAGCTGCCTGCGGACCAGTTCCACCGGGTCGGTGGGCTGGTCCAGGGCGGCGCCGATCTCGGCCAGGCTCAGCCCGAACTCGCGCAGCGCCAGGATGTGGTGCAGCCTGCGCACGTCCGCCCCGGTGTAGCCGCGGTGCCCGCCCGCCGTCCGCGCGGACGGCACGAGCAGGCCCAACCGGTCGTAGTAGTGCAGAGCGCGCACCGTCACGCCGGTCCGGCGGGCCAGCTCGCCCACTCGCCACTCGGTCATCCGTGCCTCCCGTCGTCCACAACCGACGGTAGATCCTGACGCGGGGTCGGGTTCAAGCCTTTTCCGCCGACCCCGAGCCCGCGCGCCGGGCGCGGTCCTAGGCCCACGGGTTCCCGAGGTACGGACCGCGCTCGGGCGGTGGCCACCGCGGCGCCCCGTGGATCGCCCCGAGCAGCTCCCGCACGCCGTCGACGCTGATCTCCGAGACCAGGTAGTGCGTGCTCGAGTAGGGCCGCATGAACGACGGGATCTCCTCGACCGACCGGCCCGGCAGCACCACCGGGATGATCCGCCGGGTCTGTGCGGGCAGGTCGCGGGTCAGGTTGTCCAGCAGCAGGGAGGTCTCGAACTGCGCGCCGCGGCCCTCCTCCGGCGGCGCGGCGCCCTCGGCGCGCCGTTTGTAGGCCGGGGAGGCGATCACCAGGATGTAGTCGACCTTGGCGATGTTGTCCATCGCCCACCGCGCCCAGTCCCGGCGCTGGTCGTCGGACCACTGGTCGAGCGTCACCTCGATCCCGGCCGAGCGCATCAGGAACTCGGCGAACTCGCGGACCAGGCTCCGGTGCGGTTCGTCGTCGTGCGAATAGGTGATGAAGACCCGCGGCGCCTGGTCTCCCGGTTCCGCGACCTGCGGTAGATCCTGGGTCATCGGTGTGTCCTCGTCCTCGGTGTGGCCAACGCGGCGATTGAACCCCGGCGGCCCACCCGGGCGGGCGCACTCCGCCGCACTGCCACGGCTTTGTCGTGCTTCTGTCTGGTTCGCACCGAATCGCGCGACCGGGCGGGTCCGGCATCGTGATGGCGTAGGCACGCGATCCGACAGGAGCACGATGACCCAGGTCTTCCTGAGCCACGCACCAGCGGGCGAACCCGCCGTCGAGCTCGTCGAGCGGGCGCTGGTCGCGCGCGGGATCACGGTGTTCCGGGACCGGGGGGACGGGTCGTCCGACCGGTCGCGCCGGGCGCTCGCCGACTCGGTGGTGCTGCTTGCCTTCTACTCAAGGGATTTCCCGGTCCGGCACGCCAACCAGTGGGCGCTCACCCGCGCGATCCTGGCCGCCCGCGCACACGGCGATCCACGTGAGCGGGTGCTGGTCGTCAACCCCGAAGCCGAGGACGACCACCTCGTGCCCGCCGGGTTCACCATCCACGGCCCGCAGGCCGACCTGGTTGACGTGGTCGCCACGAAAGTCGCCGCCACCAAGGGGATTCCCTTCGGTGGCCCGATCGACGGGCTGTTCAACCGGCGAAGGTTCTCTGGCCGCTATCGCGAGTGCTGGTCAATCCACAATGGACTAAATAGTGGCCGGGCCGTTGTGCTGCGAGCGGGTTCAGGGTTGGCCGAGCAGTACGTGTCCCTTTTCGGTGACGCCTATCCCGGTGGCGTCGAGTGGATCGGATTGGCGGGCATGCCCCCCGCCGGATATTTCGCCGCCGCGGTGAGCCGGATCGCTCGCGAGCGGTTCGGACTGGATTTCGCCGATATGGCAACCGAACAGGCGATCGGCACTCTGGCTGATAAGTTCATCGAGTCCGGTCAGGACACTCTCTGGGTGATCGACGACGTACCGGAAGGTCTGGATCCCGAAGTCTTGGAGCAGCTGGTGCCGCGTTCGCCCGCTGTGCGCGCAGTGCTGACAACCCGGTCCCCATCTCCGGGATGGGACATTCCCGTTGTCGATTGCGCCGTCCCGCTCGGCGAATCCGCGGTTGCCGACCGGGTGGCTGCCGTCAGTGCTCCCGCGCGGGTGGTGCTGGCCTTCGCCGCCGTGCTGGCCAGGGCGCCGATCGCCGGTGAGCTGCTGGTGGCGGGGGTGTCGCAGGTGCTGGGCGGCGCGGCGCCGGTGCTCGTGGCCAAGGCGCTGGCGGAGCTCGACGAACTCGACCTGCTGCACCGCGTCGACCGGTCTCCCGGCGGCAGGCAAGCCTGGAAACTCCCCGAGCCGGTGGCCACCGCTGTTCGCCGCACGGTCGACGCGGAGCTGCTCGCGACCCTCGCGGATCGCGCGGCGTCGATCATCTCGGCCGTGCTCACCGACCCACTGGACCTGCACCACCACGCACTCCGGGTTGCCACCCAGGTGGCCGAAACGCTGGGGATGTCCCTGCTCCGCGAGGTCGCGCTTCGACATGAGCGCGGCGGCGACCTCGCGGCAGCCCACGACATCTGGTCGAGCGCACCGCGCGGTGCCACCTCGGTCGAGGATCTCCTGACGGCTTCCCGGGTCGCGATAGCGTTGGGGGACAACGACACTGCCCTCGCCCATGCCTTCGAGGTGATCACCCGCGCCTGCGGGGAGCGAGAGCCGCGCACCGAGTTCCGGGCCCGGTTCCTGGCCGCCGTGGCGTATGACGAGCGCGCCGACTACGCCGCCGCGGACGCGGTGTTCCACGACCACGCCGCGGCCGACAGCCCGCTCCCGGTGTGGCTCGACCCCGACGAGCGCCTGCGGGTCGGCCTCGCCCGGGTGCGCTCGCTCCGCCTGCGCGGCGACTACCGCGCCGCGATCGCGGCGCTCGAAGGGGTGCTGCCCGAGGTGCGCAAGGTCGCCCCGATCCCCGCCTGCACGGGGTTGTGGCCGGTCGCGACTCTCGAGCTCGCCCGACTCCGGCTGCTCACCGGTGCGGTTGTGGAGTCCACAAAGGACGCGGCGAGCGTCGCCAGGGTGTTCGCCGCCGCCGGGCTCCGGCGCCACCGGTTGGCGCGGGAAGCCGTCGCGGTGCGCGCGGAAGCCCTGCTGGCCCGGTCGGCCGACCGGGACCAGGCGGCGAGTCTCCTCCGGCGGGCCACCGCCGACTCCAGCCGCTGGTACGGCCCGGACGACCCGCTGACCCTGGAGCTGCGCGTGCTGTCCGGCCAAGCCCTCCGCCAGGCGTCCCGACCCGCCGACGCGCTGGTGGTCTTGGCCGAGGCGCGGCGCCGGATCAGCGCGGCCGTGGGCGCGGAGCACCCGCTGGCGCTGCGGGCCGGGCAGACGATCGGACTGGCCACCACGGACCTGGCGGACTGGACAGCCGCCGCGGGCGTGTTCGACGAACTGCTGCCCCGCCAGTGCGCCGTGCTCGGCCGCGGCCACCCGGACAGCCAGCTGACCCGCTTCCACCTCGGTGTCTGCCTGATCCGGCTCGACCAACCCGAACGCGCCGAACCGCTGATCCACGAGGCCCGCGCGGTACTGGCCGAACAAACCCCCTGGCGATTGCCCAACCCGCCACCGGATCCGCCGTCGACCGAGCCGGCTGGGCCCCTGGTAGCGGTGGGCGAGCACGGGTAGGCGACCTACCGCCCGGGGCCACCTCCTCGCCGTCGACGTCGCGGCGGCGGGCTCAGTCCAGCGGGGTCCAGCCGATGCCGTAGGACCGGGCCGGGTGCAGGTCGGTGAACACCGCTCGCACCCCGCCCGAGTTGTCGGCGTGCAAGGTCTCCCGGGTGGGGGTCGGGTCGTGGGCCTGCATGGAGAGTTCGCCGTCGATGCGCCAGATCCGGCTCGGCACCCGGTCGCGCGGGAAGTTGACCGTGAGGGTGAAGCGCTCGCAGGCGAACTCGGGGGTGCAGCAGTAGAACGGCGCCATCGTGGGCACCCGGACGCGGAAGAAGAACGCGTGCTCTTCACCGATGGCCAGGGGTACCGGCGGGCGCAGGGTGAACGCCACCCGCTGCGCGGAGACCATCCGGGGCGCGTGCACCTCGCCGCCCGCGATCTCGTCGATGCCCAGCACGCTCAGGTCGACCGGGCCGCCCGCCGGTGCCGGGGCGGCCAGCGACACCGCGTGCTCGACCTCGGTGAGCTCGGCCTGGTGGCTGACCACCCGGCGGGTCTCGAACACCTCGACCTGCGGGCCGCGCAGCAGCACCCGGACCTGCAGTTCCCTGGTGTGCCAGGGGAACTGGCCGGGTAGCGGCGCGGGCTCGTCGACCGCGCAGGCCAGCTCGGCGATCCGGTGGATGACGGCGTCGGCGTAGCGCTGCATGGTGCGGGTGTCCCGTTCGACCACGCGGCCGAGCTGGGCGAGCCGGGTCGTGTACGGGGCGTCGTCGGGGTTGTCCAAGCCGAACACCGCCCGGGCCAGCGGCTGCTTGCTCGCGGGCAGCCGGTCCACCAGGTCGCGCAGCCGGTCGATGATCTTCTGCCGGACGGTGCCCGCCGGGTCCCCGGCGTGCACGCCGCACAGCTCGCGCACCGCCGCGCCCGCCACGCTGGGCACCGCCATCTCCTGCACGCCCAGGCCCCTGCGCAGCGCCTTGAGGTCCGCCGCCAGTTCGTCGATCCGCACGCCCACCCCCTCGACTCCACGCCGGAGTGTACAGACCTCGCCTGTCCGAGTGAGATTCCGCAGTGCTGCGGAAAGAAGGTGAAACAATGGTTTCCCCGTTTTGGAAACCTTGGGCAACGCCAGACTCCTGTCGCCACCGGAATGGCTGTTCCACGATGGACGGGCCGGGGTTACCCGGCCCACCACGTGGAGAGGAGAAAACCGTGCACACCCACTACATCACCATTGTGCTGCTGCTGGCCGGTCTGCTCGGATGAGCGCACTCGCCTGCCCGCGGCCGACCGCGGGCAGGCGGTGCTCGGCAGCGACGAGGAAAAACCGGGAGCCATGACCGATTTCGGAGCGGAACTGCGGCGGCGCAGGCTGGCGGCGCAGCTGTCATTGGACAGTTTCAGGGTGCGGGTGAACTACAGCAAGGGCTATCTCAGCAAGATCGAGAACGGGAAGGTGGTGCCACCGCGCGAGATGGCCCAGCTGTGTGATGACGCGTTGGCCGCAGGCGGCGAGCTGGTCGCCCTGGTGGACGACCAGCCGTCGGCGGGCCCGCACGGCCTGCCGGCGCCGCCGCGGCACTTCGTGGGGCGTGACCGGGAGTTGGGCACGCTGTCCTCGCTGCTGCTCAGCACCGGTGACCTGCGCGTGGGCGTCGTGCACGGTCTCGCCGGAGCGGGCAAGACGGCCCTGGTGCTCACCGCCGCCGCGCTCGCCGAGTACGACTTCCCAGACGGGGCGCTGTTCTTCGACCTGCGCGGCCACACGCCCGGCGCCACCCCGCTCACCCCCGGCGCGGTGGCGCACTCGGCGCTCACGCTGCTCGGCGTACCCGCCGAGCGGATCCCGCCGACCGAGGACGGCCGGACGAACCTGCTGCGCGCCCGCACCCGCGGGCACCGGGTGCTGCTGGTGTTCGACAACGTGGCCGACGCCGCGCAGGTGCGCCCGCTGGTGCCCGCCGAGGACACCTGCCGGGTGCTGATCACCAGCCGGGCCAGGCTGTCCGGGCTGGACGACGCCTGGCAGCTGTCCACCGGGATGCTCGAGCCCGACGACGCCGTCGCCCTCTTCCGCGCCGTCGCGGGCGACCGCGGGCCGGACCAGGACAGCGCGGGGGAGATCGTGCGGCTGTGCGGCCTGCTGCCGCTGGCGGTGCGGATCGCCGCCGCGCGGTTCGCCGACGGCGGCTGGAGCGCGGCCCGCTTCCGCGACCGGCTCGTCGACGAGCGCACCCGGCTGGCCGCGCTCGACGACGGCGAGCGGGCGGTCGCCGCGGCGTTCGCGGTGTCCTACGCGGGTCTGCCCGCCGACCAGCGGCGGCTCTTCGGCCTGCTCGCCCGCCACCCCGGCCCGGTGCTGACCGCCGAGTCCGTGGAGGCGATGGCCGCCCAGCCCCCCGGCGAGTCCGACCGGCTGCTGGCCCGGCTGCACGAGGCCAACCTGCTCACCCTGGGCGAGCACGGCCACGGCATGCACGACCTGGTCCGGCTCTTCGCCGTGCGGCACGCGTTACCCGAGGTGCCCGCCGCCGTGCGGGACGCCGCCGTCGAGCGGCTGGTCGAGCACGCGGTCGCCCAGGTGGCCGCCGCGGACCGGCTGGTCGAGCCCGGCCGCTTCCGCCCGGTCGAGGGCACCGACGAGCACGCCCCGCCGACCAAGGCCGCCGCGGTGGCTTGGCTGCGCGCGCTGTGGCCGACGTTAGTGCGGGTCGTCGACCTGGCGGGCGACCACGGCGTGCACCGCGGTTGCTGGCAACTCGCGTACCTGCTGAGGGGCTTCTTCTTCCGCGACAAGCTCTACGACCCCTGGGTGGCCACGCACGAGCGCGGGCTGGCGGCGGCGCGTGCGCTGGGCGACCACTCGGCCACCGGGATGCTGTTGAACAACCTGGGCATGGCGCACGTCAACGCGGGCGCGGTCAACGCCGCGCTGCACTGCCACGACGCCGCCCACGCCGCCTTCACCGCGGCCGGGGACCAGCGCGGTGCCACCGACGCGCTGTCCAGCCTGGCGTGGGCCCGGCTCTACGGCGGTGAGCCCGCGGCGGCGCTGCGCGATCTCACGACGGTGCTCGCCGAGTACGAGCACACCGGCCGCGAGCGCAACGCCGTGATCACCCACCGCGGCATCGCGCTCGCCCTCACCGCGCTCGGCCGCTTCGAGGAAGCGGCCAAGAGCGCCCAGCACGCGTTCGAGCTTGCCGAACGGGCACTCGACGACGCGCTCGCCGACGACGTGATCATGGCCGTGACCTGCCTGGCCTGGGTGCACTACAACGCGGGCGAGATCGAACTGGCGGCGGGCCGCTACGCCGAGTCGGCGAACCTGGCCGATCTGGCGAGCAACACCGGCGAGTGGGCCCGCGCGCTCACCGGCCAGGGCAACTGCGCCGCCCGGTCGGGCAACCTGGCCGCGGCCCGCGCGTACTGGGGGGCCGCCGCCGGGCTCGGTGTCGTCCTGCACCCGGCCATCTGGGGCGAGTCCCGCGCGCGGGCGGCACTGGGGTGAGCTGGTCCTACGGCCAGCGCAGGCCGTAGGACAGGTAGGGGACCAGGTCGGTGAACGCCACGCCGACCTCGGTCGAGGACCCGACCGGCAGCACCCGGCGCGGGGCGAGGTCGTCCTCCACCTCGCCGTTTGGCACACCGTCGATCACCAGCACCTGGCTCGGCGCGTCCGGGAACACCACGCGCAGCTCGAACCGGTCGCACCGGCCGTGCGGCGTGCACACGTAGTGCGGCCGGGCCTGCCTGCCGCCCGGGACGACCCGCAGCGCGATCTCGTGGTGCTGCCCGGCGGTCAGCGGTTCCGGCAGCCGCACCGTGGTGGCGATCCGGTGCCGGGCCGCCCGGCTGCGCCTGGCCAGCGTGCCGCCGTGGATCAGCTCGACGCCCAGGGTGTCCACATCGGACACAAGGCCGGGCGTCGGGGTGACCGACCAGCCCAGGTCCAGCTCGCGCAGCCCGTCCCGGTCGGCGACGATCCGGCGGAACTCGTAGACCTCGCCGTCCCCGGTCAGCGTCACGGTGGCGCGCAGCTCGGCGGTGTGCCACCCGGGCCGGGGCCGGTCCGCCTGCCGGGTGGTGGCCAGCTGGGCGGCGCACACGATGGCCTCGTCGACCCGCCTGCGCACGGTCCGGACCTCCCGGCCGAGCTGGGCGCCCGCCCACTTGAGCCGTTCCTGGTAGAACTGGAACCGCGCCTGGGGCGCCAGCCCGAAGGCTGCGGTGAAGCAGATCCGCAGGTCGCCGGGCAGCCCGTCGGCCAACCGCCCCAGCGCCTCGACGAGCTTGCGCCGCGTCGCCACGTCGTCGTCGCCCTCGACGATCCCGCCGAGCGCCAGTACCGCGGCCCCCAGCCCGTCAGCGACCCCCGGCGCGTGCACCCCACGTCCCCGGCGAAGTCGCTTGAGCTCGCCGACGAGGACGTCGAGATCGGTCGGCCGCATGCTGTCCTCCCTGCTCACAGCTCCATTCAACCGCTCAGGCGGGCGCGGTGGCCGCCGATGGCCAGAAGGTGTCCGAGCCCTGTCACGGTCTTGTCGTACCCGGCCGCGCGGAAGCACATGTGGACGGCTTCGTGGAGGGCCTTGTCCGCGCCTGCACTGTCGTTGTCGGCCAGCGAAGGAATGCCGCGCGAGGGGCGCTGAGCGGCCGGTGTCGTTGCGAAGCTGTGCCGAGGGACACGGAAGGCAGGACACATGGACGTCATCGTGGTCGGTGCGGGCTCGGCGGGATCTGTGCTGACCCGCAGGTTGGTCGACGCGGGCGCCCGGGTGACGCTGCTCGAAGCAGGCGGTCCCGACACCAACCCCGCCATCCACGACCCGTCCCGCGCGGGAGAGCTCTGGCACGGCCCCGAGGACTGGGACTTTCACACGGTCCCCCAGCCACACGCGGCCAACCGCAGGCTGCACCTGCCCAGGGGCAAGGTCCTCGGCGGCTCGCACGCGCTCAACGCGATGATCTGGGTCCGCGGCGCCCCATCCGACTACGACGGTTGGGGCCTGCCCGGTTGGTCCTGGGCCGACGTCCGCCCGGTCTACGAGCGGATCGAGAAGGACCTGCTGAACGTAGTCCCGAACGAGCCACTGCACCCGATCCAGCAGTCCATGCTGGACGCCGCAGAGCAGATCGGCATCCCGTTCAACCCGAACTACAACGGCGACACCCTCGACGGCATCTCGATCGAACAGATCACCGCCCGGGACGGCCGCAGGCTCAACACCTGGATCGCTTACGGACAGCCGATCCTCGGCCACCCGAACCTGACTGTCCACACGGGAGCGCTGGTCCACCGGTTGCTCCTCGACGGCAACCGCGCCACCGGAGTCCTGGCCACGATCAACGGCACCCCGCACGAACTCCGCGCGGACCAGGTGGTCCTGGCAGCGGGCGCCCTGTCCTCCCCACTCATCCTGCTGCGCAGCGGAATCGGTCCGGCAGAAGAACTGCGCGCACTGGGAATCGACGTGGTGGCCGATGTGCCGGGCGTCGGCAAGAACCTGCACGACCACCTGCTGTCCCCGGTCATCTTCGCAACAGACAAGCGCGAGGTAGAACCCCCACGCGCAGGCCGCTCAGTGACCCAGACGCACTTGTTCTGGCGCAGCAGGCCAGGTTTGCCGGTACCCGACACCCAACCCATCCACTTCAGCGTGCCGATGTACGAACCGTGGATGACCGGCCCGAGCACAGGCTTCTCACTGATGGCGGGCATGGTGACACCACGGAGCAGGGGATCCTTGCGCCTGTCGGGACCAGACGTGAACGACGCACCACTGATCGACCTGGCCGCACTGCAACACCCGGCAGACTTCGCAAGCTTGCTGGCATCGGTGGAGCAGTGCAGACGACTTGGCGCAGCACCAGCGCTGGCGGAGGAATGGGGCGCACGGGAGATCTATCCGGGGCCACAGGAGACTGATATCGAGGAATATGTCCGGAAGACGGCGATCACCTATCACCACCAGGTGGGCACGTGCAAGATGGGAACGGATGAGCTGTCGGTGGTGGACCCGAGCCTGAAGGCACACCAGTTCGACGGCCTGACCATCGCGGACGCTTCAGTCATTCCGACGGTGCCGACAGGCAATACGAACGCACCGGCGGTCCTCATCGGCGAGCAAGCAGCAAAGATCCTCTGCTCAGAATAGCCCTGCCAACCCCGCTGACACCCAACAAGATCCTGTCCCCAGTTGGTACCGCAACGGATAGGTCCACCCCACCCCACCCCACCCCACCCCACCCGCACTCGACTGGGTCCCCCGCCCCCACCCGGCCGCAGCTGTTAGGCCGACCCCGCTGGAAAGCAAAACCCGCTACGAATGCTCGATCTGAGGTGCTTCGAAGTTTCCGGACAGTGAACCAAGGTAGAATTGGGTTCTCTGGAAGGGGACGATGTTGGCGCGGTCGAGGAGGAGTTTCTCTCGGGAGTATCGGGAGGAAGCTGCGAAGTTGGT
>NZ_BSTR01000012.1 GCF_030269645.1 Actinokineospora sp. NBRC 105648
CCGCTCTGCAGCGGCGGTTGGGGACGACCACCATTTATGTGACCCACGATCAGGTGGAGGCGATGACGATGGGTCATCGTGTCGCCGTGCTCAAGGATGGGTTGTTGCAGCAGTGCGACACGCCTCGTGCGTTGTATGACCGGCCGGCGAACGCGTTCGTGGCCGGGTTCATGGGGTCACCGTCGATGAACCTGCGCGACGTGGCCGTGGCCGACGGGGCGCTGCGGCTCGGGGCGCTGAACGTGCCGCTGACCAGGGACACCGTTGCCGCGATCCGCCAGCACAACCTCAGCGAGGTCACCCTCGGGTTCCGGCCCGAGTCGCTCGGCCTGGTCGCCCCGGGCACCCCGAACGCCTTCGACCTGGTCGTCGAGCTGGTCGAGGAGCTCGGTGCCGACGCGCTCGTGCACGGCTCCCTCGCCGGTGAGCCCACCGCGCCGCGGTTGGTGTTGCGGGCTGACGGGCGGACGCCGCCGAGCCTCGGGCAGACCGTGCGGGTGGTCCTGCGCCACCCCGAGGAGATCCACGTCTTCCACCCCGAGAGCGGCGACCGCCTGATCTGACCTGACCCCGGGCTAGAGCCCGGTGCCCTCGTCGGCGCCGGGCTCCGGGCACAGGTCCAGCGGGACCGGTCCCACCGCGCCCGGGACGTCGATCACCAGACCGCACTCCGCGACCGCCGCCGGGTCCGCCGGGGGCACCGACGGCGTGGGCTCGACGGGCACCGACGGCTCCGTGGGCGGTTCCGCGGGCACCGACGGGTCGGTCGGCACCGTGGGCTCGGTCGGCGCGGGCTCGGTGGGCAGCGGCACCGTCGACGGGACCGGCTTGGCCTCCTCGGTCGGCTCCGGCAGCGGGAACGGCTCCGGCGGCTCCACCGGGTGCACGACCACCGGCGGCGGCTCCTCCGCCCCGGGCGGGGCGGGCGGGGTCGGTGTGGCGCCGTTGGAGTAGGTGAACATCCAGGTCAGCACCGACGCCACGTACGCGTCGGAGTTGTTGTAGCGGAACACCGCCGCGCGCAGGCCCGCCGGGTCGGCCAGGTTCAAGCCGCCCGAGCAGAGGTAGTCGCCCGCCGCGCGCGCCGCGTCGAAGATGTTGTGCGGGCTGGCGACCCCGTCGCCGTTGCCGTCGGTGGCGTACCTGCGCCAGGTGGACGGGATGAACTGCATCGGCCCCACCGCGCGGTCCCAGTCGGTGTCCGCGTCGAGCGCGCCGCCGTCGGTGTCCGGGATCGCGGCGACCCCGGCGCCGGACAGCTCCAGCCCGATGATCCGCGGCGCGGTGTCACCCCGCTCGTCCGCCCGGCCGCCGCGCGCGTGCCCGGACTCGATCTTGCCGATCCCGGCCAGGTGGTACCAGCGCAGCCCGCAGCCCGGCTGGCTGGCCGCCAGCGCCTTCTCCGCCCGCTCGTAGGCCGCCAGCACGTTCTCGGGCACCCCCGCGCGCTCCGCGGTGGGCGGGGCGGCCGCGGGGAGCGGCGCCAGCTGCGCGATGGGGCCGACCGCGGTGAACGTGTTCAGCACCGGCGAGGTTGTGCTGCCCGCTCGTGTCCCCGCGACCGGTCCGCTCGTGGGCGCCACGACCACCGCCGCCGCGGCGGGCGGTGGTTGCGCGGAGGTCGGCGTGTACGCCGCCGAGGCCGCCATGGACAGCAGGACGAGCGCGAGCGCCGTGACGGGACGCACGCCGCCGGTACCCAGGACGGTGCGGTTTCGAGGTGTGGCCACCCGCTTCGTCTACCAGCGCGGGCACTGCGGATCGCGCTGAGCGGAACATGATCGCTCATTCGAGTGGAGATCGCCCCCGATCGGGTCACGTCACCTTGAACTCATGCGCATGCGACTATATGTTGGCCGACGAGGCGCGGAAGGGGAGCGACACAGTGGGACACGGGCACGGGCACGGCATCCCGACCGCCAGCGCCTCGGGGCGGCTGGCGGGCAGGCTCTGGGCGGCGTTCGGCATCGCCGCGGCGATCATGGTGGTGGAGTTCGCGGTCGGCGTGGCGACCGGCTCGCTGGCCCTGATCTCCGACGCGGCGCACATGCTCACCGATGTCGTGGGGGTCGGCTTGGCGCTGGCCGCGATCGTCGTCGCCCGCCGGGCGCGCAGCCGCTCGAACCGCACCTTCGGCCTCTACCGGGCCGAGGTGCTCGCCGCGCTGGCGAACGCGGTCCTGCTCTTCGGCGTCGCGGGCTACGTGGTGGCCGAGGCGGTCACCCGGTTCAGCGATCCCCCGGCCGTGGCGGGCCTGCCGGTGCTGCTGGCCGCCGCCGCGGGTCTGGTGGCCAACCTCGTCTCGTTCCTGCTGCTGCGCGAGGGCGCGAACGAGAGCCTCAACGTGCGCGGCGCCTACCTCGAGGTCGTCGCGGACCTGGTCGGCTCGGTCGGGGTGCTGGTCAGCGCGCTGATCACGCTGACCACCGGCTGGCGCTGGGCCGACCCGATCATCGGCGTGGCCATCGGGCTCTGGGTGCTCCCGCGCACCTGGGCGCTGGCCAAGCGGGCGCTGCGGATCCTGTTCCAGCACGCGCCGGAGCGGGTCGACGTGGGGGAGATGGCGCTGCGGCTCGGCGCGCTCACCGGCGTCACCGAGGTGCACGACCTGCACGTCTGGACGCTCACCTCGGGCATGGAGGTCGCCTCGGCGCACCTGACCATGAACGGCCAGTGCGCCCAGGCCGAGGTGCTCGACGCGGCGCGTGAGCTGCTGCACGACTCCTACGGGATCGAGCACGCCACGCTGCAGGTCGAGGCGCCGGACTCGGCCACCAAGTGCCGCCAACTGTCCTGGTGACCGGGAGTGACCCGGGAGTGGTGACCCGGGAATGCCCCCGCTCGGCGGACCGGCCACACCGGACACCGCCCCAGCCGGCCGAATGCGTTGTCCGGCAAGCGATCGCGCGCGGAGCTAGTTCGGCAGGGGTTGGCTCTTGCGGTCGGTGAGCATGTTGGTCAACAACGTGCTCTCCGCGGTCTGCCCCTGCTGGATCTTCGACGCCAGGTTGCGCACGTAGTCCAACCGCGCGTGGCCCGCGGCGTAGCCCGCCATCTCCAGGCCGCCGTGGTGGTGGCGCAGCATCAGCTGCAGGAAGTAGACGTTGAACTCCGTGCCCTTGAGGCCGCGCAGCTTGGCCAGCTCCGCGCTGGTGGCCATGCCCGGCATCAGCTCCACACCCGACTCGCCCGCGCCGTGGCTGTGCGTGGCACCGGCCATCCAGCGCATGTGCGGCTGGTCGGCGGGCGGCAGCGTCGGCTGGCCCCAGATGGTCAGCCAGCCGCTGAACTGGCCGCTCTGGTCGAGCTGGGTGGACTCGATGTCGAAGGCCAGCTGGCGGACCTCGGGGTCGTCGCTGCGGTCGCGGGCCAGGCCCGCCATGGTGATCGCCTGCAGGTGGTGCACCCGCATGTCCTGGGCGAAGCCGACGTCGATCGAGTCGGTGCCCGGGGTCTCGTCACCGCCGACCGCGCTCAGCGTGATCAGCATGCCGATCGCGGCGCCCACCAGGAGCACCACGACGGCGGCCGCGACGTAGACGACGGTGGACCGGCCCGCCCGAGCGGACTCGGGCGGGCCCTCCAGCTCGTCGACCTCGGTCACTGCGACGGCGGGGCCGCGGAGGTGCTCACGGGCGCGGCGGGGGTCGTGGCGGGCGCCGTGGGGGCACCGCTGGCGGCGCCGGGGGCCTTGCCGTCCATGCCGACCGCGTCCGCGCCGGGCTTCTCGGCCACGAACGGCGGCGGGTTGGCCGAGTCGAACCCGGTCTGGTTGCTGTCGCAGCGACCGCCCGGCTCGGGGTTCTCGTAGTTGTTCGTGCGCAGCGACTTGATGAACTGGTCGACCCGCTCGTCGTCGGCGCTGTCCAGCTTGAGCTGGTGCCCCCAGGACGACAGCGCGATCGGCCGGTCCAGGCCGGGGTAGGGGGACATCACCATGTACGGGGTGCCCTCGACCTTGTCCCTGAGCTTGTCCAGCGCCGCGCCGGTCACCTTGTCCGGGTTGTAGGCGATCCACACCGAGCCGTGCTCGAGGGTGTGCACCATGTTCTCGTTGCGCACCGGGGTCGGGTAGACCACGCCGGTGCAGTCGGCCCACACGCCGTCGTGCGGCCCGCCGAAGGGCGGGCTCTGGTCGTAGGCCACCCGCTGGGTGGACTGCACGTGCTGCCCGGAGGCGTAGTCGACCTTTACTACGCCCTGGATCTGGCTCGACGGGTCCTTGTTGTCCTCGGACGCGACGAACTTCTCGGCCGCCGAGACCTTGATGTAGGCGTAGCTGAACACGCCCGCCGCGAGCAGGACCACGGCCACCACGGCGGCGATGGTGCCCCAGGGCGTGCCCTTCTTGGTGACAACCGAGGCCCGGGCCGCCTTCACCGCGCTCTGTTTGCCCCGGGCGTTCTTGGGGCCCTGCTTCTGCGTCCCGCTGGCCATGGAAGTCCCTCGGACCTGACGTGAGGAGTTGGCTCCCCCGGGTCACGGGGAAACCGCACCTGGGCAGGTGCGGAGGCCAGTCTAGGCAACCGGTGTCTGGTCGGTGTCAACCACCGTCAGCGGCCGGTCGGCGGCACCGCGTCGGGCCCCGGCGGCGACGGGTCGAACGGCGGCGGGTCGTCCTGGTCGAAGGTGGTCGAGTCGCAGCTGGCGCCCGGCTCCGGGGTCAGGTACGGGTTGGCGCGGGTGGCCTGGACGAACTGGTCGATCCGCGCGTCGTCCACCCCGTCCACCTGCAGCTGCTTGCCCCAGGACTGCACCGACACCGGCTTGGGCTGACCGGGGTAGGGCGACATCACCGTGTACGGCTCGCCGTCGACCTTCGCGGCCAGCGTGCGCACGGCCGCGCCCCTGACCTTGTCCGGGTCGTAGGTGATCCACACGGCGCCGTGCTCGAGCGAGTGCACCAGGTGCTCGGTGCGCACGGCCTTCGCGTAGACCACGCCGTTGCACGCCGCCCAGACCGCGTCGTGCGCGCCGCCCAGCGGGGGAGTGTGGTCGTAGGCGACCCGCTGCGGGGTGCGCACGTGCTGGCCCGCGACGTACTTCTGCTCGGTGACGCCGTCGATCCGGTTCGTCGGGTCCTTGTCCTTGTCGCTGGGCTTGAAGCCCCCCGACGCCTTCTTGGTCGCCGTCGGCTTGCCCGCTGTCGAATCACCCGCGGTGGTCTCGTCGCTGGTGGCGGGGGTCGTCTTCGCGCCCACCCCGACCGGGGTGCCCGACTCGGTGCTCCCGCAGCCGAGCAGGGCGAGGCAGGCGGCGCCCAGCGCCAGGTGCCGCACGTACCGCATCATGCGGGTGAGTCTATGGACCCCGGGCCGCCCCGGGGAGCCGGATACCTAGACTTGCCCGGTGACCCCAGCCGTGCTCGCTGACCTGGTTCGTTCCGCCGCCGTGCGGGCGCTGGGCGAGCGCGGGCTCGACACCGCCGCCGTGCCCGCCGCGGTCGAGGTCAGCCGCCCGCGCGACCCCGGGCACGGCGACTACGCCACCAGCGTGGCGCTGCGGGTCGCCAAGGACACCGGCGTGCCCGCGCTGGAACTGGCCGACCGCCTGGCCGGGCTGCTGCGCGCCGAGGACGCCATCGCCGACGCCGAGGCGGTGCCGCCCGGGTTCGTCAACCTGCGGCTGGCCGCGGGCGAGGTCGACAGCGTCGTCCGCGAGGTGCTCGCCGCCGGGTCCGCGTACGGCGGCGGCACGCCCGCCGACCGCGATCCGGCCGTTGACCTGAGCACTGTCCAGTACGTGCACGCGCGGCTGTCCTCGTTGCTGCGCAACGGTGTCGACTTCGGACTCGCGCCGTCCACTTCGGACTTGCGACTGCTCGACCACCCGACTGAGGTGGCCCTGGCGCGCGTCATCGCCGGGTTCCCCCGGGCCGCCGCCGCGCCGCACCGGCTGCCGCGCCACCTCGCCGACCTCGCCGAGGCCGCCCAGGGGCACTACGAGAACTGCCGGGTCCTGCCCCAGGGGGACGAGGAACCCGGCCCGCCGCACGCGGCGCGGCTCGCGCTGTGCGCGGCGGCGCGGCAGGTCCTGGCCAACGGCCTGGCCCTGCTGGGAACCACCGCACCGGAACGAATGTAGGGATCGATGAGGGCACACCCGGCTGGGCCGCGGCACGCGGAAGTCCTGCCGCCCAGCAACACCGCCAGCGAACGGCCCACCAGCGCGGTCGCGCTCGACAACCTGGTGCCGTCGGTCTGGCCGAGAAACGCCGTCCGGCACGAGGACGGGGCCGTCCGGATCGCCGGCGTCGACCTGCGCGAGCTGGCCGAGACCTACGGCACGCCGCTGTTCGTCGTCGACGAGGACGACTTCCGGGCCCGCTGCCGCGAGCACGCGGCCGCCTTCGGCGACCCGGCGGTGGTGCACTACGCGTCCAAGGCGTTCCTGTCGGTGGACATCGCCCGCTGGGTCGCCGACGAGGGCCTGAGCATCGACGTGTGCAGCGGCGGCGAGCTGGCCGTGGCGCTGCGCGCGGAGTTCCCGCCCGAGCGGATCACCTTGCACGGCAACAACAAGTCCGCGGCCGAGCTGGCCGAGGCGCTCGACGCCGGGGTCGGCGCGATCGTGGTCGACTCGTTCTTCGAGATCGCCCGGCTCGACCACCTGGCCCGCGAGCGCGGCGTGGTCGCCAACGTGCTGATCCGGGTGACCGTCGGGGTCGAGGCGCACACCCACGAGTTCATCGCGACCGCGCACGAGGACCAGAAGTTCGGCTTCTCGCTGGCCGGTGGCGACGCCGCCGAGGCGGCCCGCCGGGTGCTCAAGGCGGGCGGGCTGGCCCTGGTCGGGCTGCACAGCCACATCGGCTCGCAGATCTTCGACGCCGACGGCTTCGAGGTCGCCGCGCACCGGGTCATCGGCCTGCTGGCCGAGCTGCACGCCGAGCACGGCGCCGCCGCGCTCACCGACCTGACCACCGTCGACCTCGGCGGCGGCCTGGGCATCGCCTACACCGCCCAGGACGACCCGCCGCCGCCGCAGTGGCTGGCCGACCAGCTGCGCACGATCGTGACCAAGGAGTGCGAGCAGTCCCGGCTCGACCCGCCGCGGATCGCCGTCGAACCGGGCCGGGCCATCGTCGGGCCGTGCATGGTGACCCTCTACGAGGTGGGCACCACCAAGGACGTCCGGCTCGGCCACGACACCCGGCGCCGCTACGTCAGCGTCGACGGCGGGATGAGCGACAACATCCGCACCGCCCTCTACGACGCGGTCTACGAGACCCGCCTGGTCTCGCGCTCCAGCGCCGAGGGCGAGCGCGGCGCCGAGGCCGTGCTGTCCCGAGTCGTGGGCAAACACTGTGAGTCCGGCGACGTTGTGGTGCGAGACTGCTGGCTTCCGGACAACCTTGCTCCCGGCGACCTGCTGGCGGTGGCCGCGACCGGCGCCTACTGCTACTCGATGGCGAGCAACTACAACCGGCTGCCCCGGCCCGCGGTGGTGGCCGTGCGCGGGGGCTCGGCGCGGCTGCTGCTGCGCCGGGAGACCGTGGCCGACCTGCTACGACTGGAGACGACGACGTGACGAGCGAGGCCGCCAAACCGATCAGGGTCGCGCTGCTGGGCTGCGGGACGGTGGGCACCCAGATCGTCCGGCTGCTCACCGACCAGGCGGGCGAGCTGGCCGCCCGGATCGGTGCCCCGGTCGAGCTGGTCGGCATCGCCGTCCGCCGCCCGAACAAGCACCGCGAGGTGCCCGCCGAGCTGCTCACCACTGACGCCGCCGGGCTGGTCGCCCGACCGGACGTGGACGTGGTCGTCGAGGTCATCGGCGGCATCGAGCCCACCCGCACCTGGCTGCTGGCCGCGCTGGCCGCGGGCAAGTCCGTGGTCACCGCGAACAAGGCGCTGCTGGCCGAGCACGCGGGCGAGCTGTTCGCCGCCGCCGACGGCTCCGGCGCCGACCTCTACTTCGAGGCCGCCGTGGCCGGTGCCATCCCGCTGCTGCGGCCGCTGCGCGAGTCGCTGGCGGGCGACCGGATCACCCGGGTGATGGGCATCGTCAACGGCACCACCAACTTCATCCTCTCGGCGATGGACGAGACCGGCGCCGGCTACGCCGAGACCCTCGACGAGGCGTCCCGGCTGGGCTACGCCGAGGCCGACCCGACCGCCGACGTGGACGGCTACGACGCCGCGTCCAAGGCCGCGATCCTGGCCTCGCTGTCCTTCCACACCCGGGTCACCGCGGGCGACGTCTACCGCGAGGGCATCTCCGCGGTCACCCCGGCCGACGTGGCCGCCGCCCGCGGCCTGGGCCGCACGATCAAGCTGCTGGCCATCTGCGAGCGGGTGGCCGACGAGCACGGCGAGTCCGTCGCGGTGCGCGTGCACCCCGCCATGATCCCGCGCGGGCACCCGCTGGCCGGGGTCAACGGGGCGTTCAACGCGGTCTTCGTCGAGGCGGAGGCCGCCGGGCAGCTGATGTTCTACGGGCAGGGCGCCGGTGGTGCACCCACCGCCAGCGCCGTCCTCGGTGACCTGGTCGCGGTAGCCCGCAACCGGGTCGTCGGCGGGCGCGGTCCGCGCGAGTCGGCCTACGCCGACCTGCCGGTGCGCCCGATCGCGCAGGCCTCCACCAGGTACCACATCAGCCTGGACGTGGCCGACCGCGCGGGCGTGCTGGCGGCCGTGGCCGCCGTGTTCGCCCAGCACGACGTGAGCATCTCGGCCGTGCGCCAAGAGGGGCGGGCCACCGACGCGAGTCTGGTCATCGTGACCCACTCCGCGCCGGATGCCGCGTTGCGCTCCACTGTGGACAAGGTCGCGGGGCTGCCGTTCGTGCACGAGGTGGTCAGCGTGATGCGCGTCGAAGGCGAGGACTCATGACCACCCCCACCGGTGTCCGCCCGGGCTGGCCGGGCATCATCGCGGCCTACCCCGGCCGGATCCCCGTTCCCCCGGGCGCCAAGGTGATCACCCTCGGCGAGGGCAACACACCGCTGCTGCCCGCGCCGCACCTCTCGGAGCTGACCGGCAGCACCGTCTACCTCAAGGTCGAGGGGCACAACCCGACCGGCTCGTTCAAGGACCGCGGGATGACCGTGGCCATGACGCACGCGCTGGCCCAGGGCCTGGAGGCGGTCATCTGCGCCTCCACCGGCAACACCTCGGCCTCGGCGTCGGCCTACGCCGCGCGCGCGGGCCTGACCTCCGCGGTGCTGGTGCCGCGCGGCAAGATCGCGCAGGGCAAGCTCGCCCAGGCGGTCGCCTACGGCGCCCGGATCCTGCAGATCGACGGCAACTTCGACGACTGCCTGGAGCTGGCCCGCAAGACCTCGGCCGAGTACCCGGTCGGCCTGGTCAACTCGGTCAACCCGGTGCGGCTCATCGGCCAGAAGTCGGCCGCCTACGAGATCTGCGACGTGCTCGGCCGCGCGCCGGACGTGCACTGCCTGCCGGTCGGCAACGCGGGCAACATCACCGCCTACTGGCGCGGCTACCGCGACTACGCCGAGGACGGGCTGGTCGAGGGCACACCGCGGATGTTCGGCTTCCAGGCCGCCGGTGCCGCGCCGATCGTGCGCGGCGAGCCGGTGCCCGACCCGGAGACGGTGGCGACCGCGATCCGCGTCGGCAGCCCGGCCTCCTGGGCCGGCGCGGTGGCCGCGCGCGACGAGTCCGGCGGGCTGGTCGACGCCGTCACCGACGAGCAGATCCTCGACGCCTACCGGCTGCTCCCGCTGCGGGAGGGCGTGTTCGTCGAGCCGGGCTCGGCCGCGAGCGTGGCGGGCCTGCTCGCCACCGCGGCGGACGGGCGGCTCCCCAAGGGTTCCGTGGTGGTCTGCACCGTGACCGGCCACGGGCTCAAGGACCCCGACACCGCGCTGCGCGGACTGGTCGAGGTGGAGCCGGTCCCGGTCGACGCCTCGGCGGTGGCCTCCGCGCTGGACCTGAGGTGAGCGGCGGGGTCCGCGTCCGGGTCCCCGCCTCGTCGGCCAACCTGGGCGCGGGTTTCGACGCGCTCGGGTTGGCACTGGGCCTCTACGACGTGGTCGAGGTCCGGCCCGCGCCGGACGGCCTGACCGTCCGGGTCACCGGCGAGGCCGCCGACGAGGTGCCGCTCGACGAGACCCACCTGGTGCTGCGCGCGCTGCGCGCGGCCTGCGACCACCTCGGCTTCAAGCCCGGTGGTCTGGTGCTGGACTGCGTCAACGGCATCCCGCACGCCCGCGGCCTGGGGTCCTCGGCGGCGGCGATCGTCGCCGGTGTCGCGGCGGGCTACGGCCTCGCGGGCAAGCCGTTGGACGACGACGCGCTGCATCTGGCGGCCGAGTTCGAGGGCCACGCCGACAACGTCGCGGCCAGCCTGCTCGGTGGCCTTGTGCTGGCCTGGTGTGAAAGTTCCCGGTTCCGCGCGGTCCGGGTGGAACCGCACGCGGACCTGCGTCCGGTCGCGATCGTGCCATCCGGACAGTCGGCGACTCACGTGACGCGTGGGCTGCTGCCGGGTCTGGTCCCGCACGGCGACGCCGCGTTCGCCGCCGGGCGGGCCGCGCTCGCGGTGCACGCCATCGCCGAGCGACCGGACCTGCTGCTGCCCGCGACGGCCGACACGCTGCACCAGGACTACCGGGAGAAGGCCTGGCCGGACACCCTGCGCGTGGTGCGCGACCTGCGCGCGCACGGTGTCGCCGCGGCGGTTTCCGGGGCTGGGCCGACGGTCCTGGCACTGACCACGGACAGTGCCCTGCCGCCGGGCGTCGACCTCGCGGGGTTCACCGTCCGTCCGCTGGCCGTGGACCGTGTGGGTGTACGCGTGGACCCACTCGGATGAGTCGGGACAGCGCCTGTGACCTGGACGTTATCGGCCGCCAAGAGGGCCGGGTGACTCAGATCACCGCGCCACAGCGGCTTTCCGGGGCGACGCGCTGTGAGCCGGTTGTTGCACCTTGAGTGACGGCCGTCTACCCTCGGGGTCGTTCAGTCACCGCGCGCACGGGCGCCCGGTGTCGTTCCCGGGACCTCTTCCCGGGGTCGCATCATCTGCCGGGGTATCGGCTCTGTCCTCACCGAGGCTGGGCCGGGGCTCGCAGGTACCCGACGACCGTGGTGACCAGATGCTCCCTGTTGGCGACCGAGTCGTCCGACTGGCCCGGTTCAGTGGCCCAGCTCGCGACGATGGCGCGCACACGGGGCAGAGATACGCCGTCTCGCATTCCGACGGACGGCGGTCCGCTGGTCCACGTAGGAGGCGGGGACCGGTCAGGAAGGACATGTGTGAGCAATACCGATCTGTTGAGCAGCGACGCCGCCGAGTCGCAGGCCCCCGCTGAGAAGTCCGCCAACGGGGCCGCGCCCCGTCGGCGGGCGGGGCTTTCCGGCATGGTGCTCGCCGAGCTGCGCGAGCTGGCCGGGACGCTGGGGATCGCCAGCACCGCGGGGATGCGCAAGGGCGATCTGATCGCTGCCATCAAGGAGCGGCAGGGGAGTGGCCCGGGCGGGGCCACCGCCCAGCAGCTGCCCCTCAACGGCACCGACACCCCGGCGCCGGTCACCAAGCCGAAGCGGGGCGCGGCCAAGGCCGAGCAGCCCGCCGAGGTGCGGCCGACCGAGACCGCGGTCGAGGTCCCCGCGCCGGAGAAGGCGGAAACCCCGGCCGAGGCGCCGCAGGAGGCGGCCCGCGAGAGCGGTCGGGACAACCGCCGCCGCCGCGGTGCCAGCCGCGCCGCCGGGAGCCCGGAGGCGCCCGCCGCCGTCGCGGCCCCGGTCGTCGAGCAGGCACCGGAGCAGGCGCGGCCCGCGCGCGTCGAGGAGCGCCAGCAGCCCGAGCGCACCCAGGGCGAGCGGACCCAGGGCGAGCGGACCCAGGGCGAGCGGGCCCCGGGCGAGCGGGCCCCGGGCGAGCGCCCGCCGCGCAGCGAGCGCCAGCGCGGCGACCGCAACCGCCAGGACCGGGGTGACCGCCAGGACCGCGGTGACCGCCCGGACCGGGGCGAGCGCGGCGAGCGGCAGGACCGCCCGGACCGGCAGGACAACCGGCAGGACCGGGACAACCGCCAGGACCGCGGTGACCGCCCGGACCGCGGCGACCGGCAGGACGGCAGGCAGCAGGACCGTGGCCAGCAGGTCCGCGGCCAAGACAACCGCGCCACCGGTCCCGAGGACGATGACGACGACGACGAGCGCGGTGGCCGTCGCGGCCGTCGGTTCCGCGACCGCCGCCGCCGGGGTGGCCGTCCCGAGGGCACCACGGGTCAGAACGACACCGAGGTGCGCGACGACGACGTGCTGCTGCCCGTCGCGGGTGTGCTGGACGTGCTGGAGAACTACGCGTTCGTGCGCACCTCCGGCTACCTCGCCGGGCCGAACGACGTCTACGTCTCGCTCTCGCTGGTCCGCAAGTACGGGCTGCGCCGCGGCGACGCCATCACCGGCCTGGTCCGCCAGCCGCGCGAGGGCGAGGCCCAGCGGCAGAAGTTCAACCCGCTGGTCCGGGTGGAGACGATCAACGGCCTGGAGCCGGAGCAGGCCAAGAACCGCCCCGAGTTCACCAAGCTGACCCCGCTCTACCCGAACGAGCGCCTCCGCCTGGAGACCGAGCCGCACATCCTCACCACCCGCGTCATCGACCTGGTGATGCCGGTGGGCAAGGGGCAGCGCGCGCTCATCGTGTCCCCGCCCAAGGCGGGCAAGACCTCGGTGCTGCAGGCGATCGCGAACGCGGTCACCACCAACAACCCCGAGGTCTACCTCATGGTCGTGCTCGTCGACGAGCGGCCGGAGGAGGTCACCGACATGCAGCGGTCGGTCAAGGGCGAGGTCATCGCCTCGACCTTCGACCGCCCGCCGGGCGACCACACCACGGTGGCCGAGCTGTCCATCGAGCGCGCCAAGCGCCTGGTGGAGATGGGCCACGACGTGGTCGTGCTGCTCGACTCGATCACCCGGCTGGGCCGCGCGTACAACCTCGCGGCCCCGGCGTCCGGGCGCATCCTGTCCGGTGGTGTCGACTCGACCGCGCTGTTCCCGCCGAAGCGCTTCCTCGGCGCGGCGCGCAACATCGAGGGCGGCGGCTCGCTGACCATCTTCGCCACCGCGCTGGTGGAGACCGGTTCCGCGGGTGACACGGTGATCTTCGAGGAGTTCAAGGGCACCGGCAACGCCGAGCTCAAGCTCGACCGCAAGATCGCCGACAAGCGGATCTTCCCGGCGGTCGACGTGGACCCGTCCAGCACCCGCAAGGAAGAGCTGCTGCTCTCCCCGGACGAGCTGGCGGTCACCGTGAAGCTGCGCCGCGTGCTGCACGCGCTGGACAGCCAGGCCGCCATCGAGCTGCTGCTCGACCGGCTGCGCAAGACCCGCACGAACATCGAGTTCCTGATGCAGGTGGCCAAGACCACCCCGTCCGGGAACGACGACTAGTCAGTCGCGGTTCGAGTCCCCGCGCGCCCACGGCGCGCGGGGACTCGTCATTTCCACGGCCAGCACAACCGCGGCGGGAACACCGATGGTGACCGCCCAGAGCGTCGGCACGCGCACGTCGTGCAGCACCAGCCCGGCCGCGAATACCAGCACCGGGTAGGTCGGCGCGAGCGCGCCGCGCTGCTCGGCGGAGTGCCAGCCGACCGAGGTGGCCAGCGCGAGGGTGACCGCCGCGGCCCCGCCGAAGAGCGCGCTGGACAGCGTGACCTGCCAGGACGCGCCGAGCAGCAGCCCGCCCAGCGCGGTGAGCCCGAGCACGGCGGCGGCGAAGAACAGCGGCGTGGCCAGCCAGGCCCGGATCGAGATCGGTTCGCCCACCACGAAGCGCACCCGGCAAGTCTGCGTGCCGTGCGGTCGGCGCGTCAGACTACCGTCGGTGAGCGGGTGGGCACCTGCGGCGGGAGGTCGACCCCGTCCGACGAGCGGTTGGAATACCGCGTCGGCGGCCCGTGTTGAAGCGGGTGTCTGGCCATCTGGCAGACTTGCGGGTCGAGTCCGGCTCCGGTTCACCCCAAGATCCTTCGGGACCCGGCGGCCATCGAATGAGAGGCG
The DNA here is from genome assembly GCF_030269645.1 of Actinokineospora sp. NBRC 105648. GTDB lineage: Bacteria > Actinomycetota > Actinomycetes > Mycobacteriales > Pseudonocardiaceae > Actinokineospora. Next base: position 13,983 of record NZ_BSTR01000012.1, read on the forward strand.
ACCAACCGTGAAGAACGGCATCCACCCCGAGTACGTCAGCACCGATGTGACGTGCGGCTGCGGCAACACCTTCACCACGCGCAGCACCAAGACTTCCGGCAGCATCTTCGTCGAGGTCTGCTCCGCTTGCCACCCGTTCTACACCGGCAAGCAGAAGATCCTCGACACCGGCGGCCGGGTCGCGCGGTTCGAGGCCCGCTACGGCAAGCGGGACAAGACCGCCGCCAAGTAGCTCCGCGCACGGCGCCCGCCCGGGACACCCGGGCGGGCGCCGTTGTGTTGTCCGTGCTGTTGTGGTTCCCGCAGCAGTGGAACCGACCGGAGGGCCACCGTGGACTCATCCTCGCTCACCGAGCAGCTCGCCGAGCACGCCGAGCTCGAGCGCGAGCTCGCCGACCCGGCCGTGCACACCGACCAGGACCGGGCCCGCAAGCTCGGCCGCCGCTACGCCCAGCTGGGTCCGGTGGTCAAGGCGGCCCGCGAGCTGGCGGCGGCGCGCAGCGACCTCGAGGCGGCCCGCGAGCTGGCCGGTGAGGACCCGGGGTTCGCCGCCGAGGCCGACGAGCTGGCCGCGCGCATCCCCGGCCTGGAGACGAAGCTGACCGAGCTGCTGCTCCCGCGCGACCCGCACGACGGCTCCGACGTGCTGCTGGAGGTCAAGTCCGGCGAGGGCGGCGAGGAGTCGGCGCTGTTCGCGGGCGACCTGCTGCGGATGTACCTGCGCTACGCCGAGCGGCACGGCTGGAAGGCCGAGGTCCTCGACGGCACCGAGTCCGACCTGGGCGGCTACAAGGACGTCACGGTCGCGATCAAGAGCAAGGGCACCGACCCGGACGGGGTGTGGGCCCGCCTGAAGTTCGAGGGCGGCGTGCACCGGGTGCAGCGGGTGCCGGTCACCGAGTCGCAGGGCCGCATCCACACCTCGGCCGCGGGCGTGCTGGTGGTCCCCGAGGTGGAGGCCGACACCGAGATCGAGGAGATCCCGGACAAGGACCTGCGGGTCGACGTCTACCGCTCCTCCGGCAAGGGTGGGCAGAGCGTCAACACGACCGACTCCGCCGTCCGGATCACCCACCTGCCCACCGGCATCGTGGTGTCCTGCCAGAACGAGCGCTCGCAGCTGCAGAACAAGGCCCGCGCGATGCAGGTGCTGCGCGCCCGGCTGCTCGCCGCCGCCGAGGAGGAGGCCGCCCGGCAGGCCTCGGACGCGCGCCGCAGCCAGATCCGCACGGTCGACCGGTCCGAGCGGGTGCGCACCTACAACTACCCGGAGAACCGGATCTCCGACCACCGGGTCGGCTACAAGGCGCACAACCTGGAGGCCGTGCTCGACGGCGACCTCGACGGGGTGCTCGACGCGCTGGCCGACGCCGACCGGACCGAGCGGCTCGCCGGCTCGGCGGGCTGATGAGCAGGCAACCGCTGCGGCTGGCCATCCTCGCCGCCGAGCGCGCGCTCACCGAGGCCGGTGTGGACTCCCCGCGCGTCGACGCCGAGCTGCTGGCCGCGCACGTGCTCGGCGTCGAGCGCGGCAAGCTGCCGATGGTGCCGCTGGTCGACCCGCCGGTGGTCGTGGCCATCGGCGCGCTGGTCGCCCGGCGCGCCCGCCGCGAACCGCTGCAGCACCTGACCGGCTCGGCGTACCTGGGCGCGGTCGAGGTCGCCGTCGGCCCCGGGGTGTTCGTGCCGCGGCCGGAGACCGAGCTGCTCTTCGCCTGGGGCCTGGCCACGCTGACCGACGTGCGCGCCCCGGTGGTGGTCGACCTGTGCACCGGCTCGGGCGTGCTGGCCCTCGCCGTGGCGAACGCGCGCCCGGACGCCGTGGTGCACGCGGTCGACTTGGACGTCTCCGCGCTGGCCTGGGCCCGCCGCAACGCCGAGACCCGCGTCGCCGCCGGGGACACGCCCATCCGGCTGCACTCCGGCGATGTCACCGCCCCGGGTCTGCTCGCCGACCTGGAGGGCCGGGTCGACCTGGTGCTGTGCAACCCGCCGTACGTCCCCGAGGGCACCCCGGTGCCCCCGGAGGTGGCCGACCACGACCCGCCGCATGCGGTCTTCGCGGGCGCCGACGGTCTCACCGTGATCCGCTCGGTGGTCGCCACGGCCGCCCGGCTGCTGCGCCCGGGCGCGGCGGTGGCCATCGAACACGACGACACCCACGGCGAGGCGGTGCCCGCCTTGCTCGCCGCGCGGCGCGTCCTGTCCGATGTGGAGGATCACCTGGACCTGGCGGGCAGGCCGCGCTTCGCCACCGCCCGAAGGACATCCGCTTAGGACTGTCCGAACTGGATGGTCAGGATCGGGGTGTTGCGCTTCACGCGGGTCGCGATCGGTGGTGGCGCGGGGGAACCCGGGCTACGGCGTGGTGTTGTCGATCATCGTGTGGAAGATCGGCAGCGTCTCCGGCCAGCGCGGCGTGGTGGAGCTGGCGTAGAGGAAGTACTCGATCCCGTTGACCCGCCAGTACATCGAGTGCGCGCGCCGCTTGCCGTCGGGCACGTCGTGCTCGAAGTCCCAGTCCAGCGCCTGCACGCCGTGGTAGGTCGTGGTGCCCAGGCTGTACCGCAGGAAGTTCTTGCGGGTGGCCGAGTACGTGCGCTCGTAGTCCACGTGCGACTCGACGAGATCGGTGCTGGGCACCGGCGCGCCACCGTAGCGGACGTAGCGGTTCGGGTCGGCCGGATCGGTGGCCTGCATGGCGCCGGGCCCGCTGGAGCGGGTGACCAACCAGCCGACCGGGATGGTGGTCACGATGCCCCCGGGACCGGCCACCCGCGCGAAGCCCTCGGGGACCGGCATGGCCACCCGGGACGGGCTCGGCGCGCCGGTCTCACTCGGCTGAGCGCCCGCGGACGGCGACTGCGTGTAGACGTAGCTCGGGAAGGCCAGGCCGCCCGGGTCGGGGTCCTTCGGCGCGTTGAGCAGCACGGTACCCACGGCCGCGCTCACGGCCGCGTAGGCGACGACCAGCGAGGACGCCAGCCAACGTGAGCTCGGCTGGGCGACTCGGCGGGTTGCTCGGCTGCTCGTGGCGACTCCCCTGGACGCGAAAGACCCGGTATGGCGTACCGAGGGTAGCGTGCCCGGCAGGGTGATCCAATGCTTCGCACGTGGCAGGACGTCATCGCCAAGTGGCGACTCGCCGGTGGTGACGACGGGAGCGGTCCGACCGAGGCCGCGCAGTTCTTCGCGGGGGCGCGCACGGCGCTGCTCGCGGGCAGGCTCGACGAGGCCATGGCCGGGTTCGAGCAGGCCGCGCTGTTGCGCACGCACGCGCACGACCAGGTGGGCATGGGCGATGTGCTGCTGGCGCGCGGCCGCTGGCGCACCGCCGCCGCGCACTACCGGCGGGCCGCCGAGCTCGACCCGCACGGCCCACTGCCGGTCCTCGGGCTGTCCCAGGCCCGGGTGGCCGGGGCGGACGCCGAGGGGGCGGCCGAGGAGCTCGAGGAGCGGTTCGGCACGTCCGCGGACCCGGTGCTGCGCTACTACCTGGCCAGCACCTGGTGCTCGGCCGCCGACCAGGTCCGCTCCGGCACCGCCGACGAGGTCCTGGTGATCACCAGCGAGCACCAGCTGCTGACCTGCGAGCACGCCGCCGAGCGGATCCTGGCCCTCGACGTCGAGGACCACGAGCTGCGCCGCGGTGCCGAGCGGCTGCTCACCGAGGTGCGCGCGAGCCGCCGGTGGCAGTGGCGGCCGGAGGGCATCGCGGTGAGCCTGGCCGTGCTGGCCGGTTCGCTCGGGCTGACCCTGGTCGCGGTCGGCGGGGTCACCGGCAGCGTCGCGCTGGTCGTGCTCGGCATCGTGCTCGGCAGTGCCCTGTTGTACCTGATCGTGCTGCGCTTCCGCAGGCAGGTGTGGCGGGTCCAGGCCGAGGCGATGGCGCCCAGGATCACCCGGCAGGGCGCCTGAGCGGTCGGCCGAGGCTCGTGATCGCGCCCGCGCGCGCACCGCTAGGCTCGCCAGGGTGACGGTCTACGACTGCGGTGACCCCGGGCAGCGCGAGGACGGCCTCGGTGCCGCGGCGAGCGCGGTGCGCTCGGGCAGGCTGGTCGTGCTCCCCACCGACACCGTGTACGGGATCGGCTGCGACGCCTTCTCCCCGACCGCGGTCAGCGCCCTGCTCACGGCCAAGAACCGCGGTCCGGACATGCCGGTCGGGGTGCTGGTCGGCTCCTGGGCCACCATCGACGGCCTGGTGCTCTCGGTGCCGCACACCGCGCGCACGCTGGTCGAGGCGTTCTGGCCCGGTGACCTGTCGATCGTGCTGCCGCACGCGCCGTCGCTGAACTGGGACCTCGGCCGCACCGGCGGCACCGTGATGCTGCGGATGCCGCTGCACCCGGTGGCCATCGAGCTGCTGCGCGAGGTCGGTCCGATGGCCGTCTCCAGCGCCAACCGCTCGGGTCAGCCGCCCGCGGCCACCGCCGCCGAGGCGGTGACGCAGTTCCAGGACCTGGTGGGCGTCTACCTCGACGGAGGCCCGTCCGGTGACCTGGTGCCCTCGACCATCGTCGACCTCACCGGCGACGAACCACTGGTGCTGCGCGAGGGCGCGGTGAGCCTCCCCGCGCTCCGCGAGGCGCTCGGCACCGAGGTCCGCTCGGCGCGTTAGTGTTCGCGAAAGACAAGAACCCCTCACATCCCGACACGCAGGAGACGCGACCCGACGTGCCCACGTCGCCCAGGGCCCCCCACCCGGCGGCCCGCCCCCGCTCGCAGGACCAGGTCCGCGCGAGGGACTCGCGCGCGTGAACCCCTCGAGCGGCTTCGCTCCCGCGGGCCTGCCGGTCCGCGAGTACCTGCTGGTCGCCCTCGTCACCGCGGTGCTCACCTTCCTGCTCACCGGCCTGGTCCGGGTGTTCGCCATCCGGATCGGCGCGGTCGCCTACCCCCGTCAACGCGACGTGCACGTGGTCCCGATGCCCCGGCTCGGCGGCCTGGCCATGTACCTGGGCATCTGCGGCGGCATGCTGCTGGCCCACCAGCTCCCGGTGCTGCGCCGCGCGTTCGACTACTCCTTCGACCCCACCGCGGTGCTGATCGGCGGCGGGATCATCGTCGGCATCGGCATGCTCGACGACCGCTTCGAGCTGGACTCGCTGACCAAGCTGGCCGGCCAGACCACCTGCGCGGGCATCCTGGTGCTCTTCGGCATCCAGTGGTTCGTGCTCTGGGTGCCCTGGGGCGGCGACGAGGGCGTGGTCGGCTCGGTGCTCATCCTGGACCAGAACCAGGGCGGCCTGCTGGCCATCCTGCTGGCCGTCACGATGATCAACGCGATCAACTTCGTGGACGGGCTGGACGGGCTGGCCTCCGGGGTGGGCCTGATCGCCGCCTCGGCCACCTGCGTGTTCTCCCTGCACCTGCTCGACCAGTCCGGCGGCGACGTGGGCACCTACTCGCCCGCGCTGATCGCGGCCACCCTGGCCGGTGCCTGCCTGGGCTTCCTGCCGCACAACTTCCAACCCGCCCGGATCTTCATGGGCGACTCGGGCTCGATGCTGATCGGCCTGATGCTGGCCGCCTCCAGCACCACCGCCTCGGGCAAGGCCAACCCCTCGCTCTACGGGGCCACCGACGCGATCGCGATCTTCTCCCCGCTGCTGATCGTGGCCGCGGTGCTGTTCATCCCGGTGCTCGACCTGCTGATGGCCGTGGTCCGCCGGACCCGCCGGGGCGTCAGCCCGTTCGCCGCGGACAAGATGCACCTGCACCACCGCCTGCTGGAGATCGGCCACTCCCAGCGCCGCGCGGTGCTGCTGATCTACTTGTGGGCCGGTCTGCTGGCCTTCGGCGCGGTCGCGGTGACCCTCTACGACATCTCGTTCGTGGTCTGGGGCGTGGGTGCGGGAGTCCTGGTCGCGGTGATCATCTCGGCGATCCCTAGACTGAGGTCACGATGAGCGACGACGACCTGAGCACCCGGACCGCGCAGTCCGGGGCAGCACCGTCCGAGGAGATGCGGTCCCGGCCCGAGGCCGACCCCCATACCCAGGCGCTGCTGACCCTGGCGAGGGCGATGTTCCGCTACGCCCTGTGGCCCTCGCTGGCCACCCTGGTCCTCGGCGCGGTCGTCTTCGGTGTGCTCAAGGGCACGCCCGGTGTGTTCGGCGCCCTGGTGGGCGGTGCGCTGGCCTGCTTCTCCTCGCTGCTCACCCTCGCCCTGATGCGCAAGACCGCCAACCAGGGCCCGCACATCGCCATGGCCGCCTCGCTCGGCGGCTTCGTCGGCAAGCTGCTGGTCCTGCTGCTGGTGATGACCGCGCTGCGCGGGGTCGACGCCCTGGACCCCAAGTCCCTGGGTATCACCATGATCGCCGTGGTGCTGGTGGCCGCGGGCGCCGAGGCGCTCGCGTTCCGCCGGACGAAGCTGCTGACGATCATTCCGGCTAACGAGAAGTAACCGCTTACCTGGGAACAGGTGACAAGCAGTACGCCCGTCCGGAGTGCCGGAAGGTCCTGCTATCGTTCGCGCTAACGGCGGGCTGCCGAGGTACCTGCGCGCCCGCCGAGGCTTATCCGGGATCCGGGTAGCCGCCTGAAGACATGCCATGTTCGTCAGGTACGTTACGTCCTGATCGTGACGATTCCCCCGGCGGAGTGAACGCCGGCCGGGAGAACCGGAAGGAGCCCACCGTTGGGCAGGCTGGTGTTGGCCGAGGGTGACGTGTTCTCACCCCCCGGTGTCAAGGACTTTTTCCTCCCGCCGATCTTCGGCGATGTCACGAAGCCGATGGTGCTGCTGGTCCTGTCGGTCATCATCGTCTCGGCCTTCTTCCTCATTACCTCCCGGAACCTCAAGATCGTTCCGGGTCGCTGGCAGTTCGCCGCCGAGTCGGTCTACGACTTCGGGCGCAACAACATCGCCCGCGACCAGATCGGTTCGAAGGAGTTCAAGCCCTTCGTGCCCCTCATTCTCTCGTTGTTCACCTTCATCCTGGTGAACAACCTGTTCGGGGTCATTCCGATCTTCCAGTTCCCGACGATGGCGCGGATCAGCTTCCCGCTGGCGCTGGCGATTCTCGTGGTCTACCCGGTCTACCACTTCGTCGGGATCAAGAAGTTCGGTCTGGGCGGCTACCTGAAGAACCAGCTCTTCCCGCCCGGTGTCCCCACGCCGGTCTACGTGCTGCTGACCCCGATCGAGCTGTTCCTCAAGTTCTTCATGGACCCGATCACGCTGGCGATCCGGGTGTTCGCCGCGATGTTCGCCGGGCACCTCATCCTGCTGGTGTTCACCCTGGGCGGTGAGTTCCTGCTCCTGCACGCCGCCGCGCCGCTCAAGCCGGTGTCGCTGGTGGCCTGGGCCTTCGCCATCGCGATGACCTTCCTCGAGGCCTTCATCCAGATCCTGCAGGCCTACATCTTCGCGCTGCTGACGGCCAGCTTCATCGGCCGCGCGCTCGCCGAAGACCACTGACCAGACACACCCAGCTGGAAACAAGCCCCCGATCCGCGGGTTCCCGCGGACCGAGTTGGAAAGGGATACACAAGTGAGCAGTGTTCTCCTCGCTCAGGAAGCCGCCACCACCAACCTCAACGCGGGTCTGGCGGCCATCGGCTACGGCCTCGGCGCCATCGGCCCCGGCATCGGTGTCGGTCTGATCTGGGCGGCCGTCATCAACGGCACCGCCCGTCAGCCGGAGGCCCAGAGCAAGCTCATGAGCATCGCGTGGACGACCTTCGTCCTCGTCGAGGTGCTCGCCCTGATCGGCCTGGTCGTCTACTTCATCGCGTCCACCGCCTGATCAGCCCTTCTTCGTTTAGGGAGACGACGTGGTGAACGCATTCATCCTGGCCGCGGAGGAGAGCCCGAGCCCGGTCCTGCCGCACATGGCCGAGGTCATCCTCGGCCTGGTGGCCTTCCTGCTGCTGCTGTTCGTGATCTCGAAGTTCGTCACGCCCCGGTTCGAGAAGCTCTACGCCGATCGGACCGCCAAGATCGAGGGCGGGATCGAGAAGGCCGAGCAGGCCCAGCAGGAGGCCGAGGCCGCGCTCAAGCAGTACAACGCGCAGCTGGCCGAGGCCAGGGCCGAGTCCGCGCGCATCCGGGACGACGCCCGGGCCGAGGCCGAGCAGATCAAGGAAGAGCTGCGCGCCCAGGCCCAGGAGGAATCCGCCCGGATCGTCGCGCAGGGCCAGGCGCAGCTGGAGGCCCAGCGGGCCCAGATCGTCGCCGAGCTGCGCGCCGACCTCGGCCGCCACGCCGTCGAGCTGGCCAGCCGGGTCGTCGGTGAGTCCCTCGAGGACGAGGCCCGGCGCCGCGGCACGGTCGACCGCTTCCTCGCGGAGCTCGACTCGGTCTCCGCGCCGGCGAAGAGCTAGGGGACGCATTCGATGACTGCGACATCAACCGCGGCCGCCACGCTGCACGCCGCGAGCCGGGAAGCCCTCGCCGCCGTCGAGCTCACGCTGCTCGACGTGCTCGAGGGCGACGCGGCCGCGGCGAGCACGCTCGGCGAGGAGCTGTTCGCCGTCGTCGGCCTGCTCGAGCGCGAGGTGGGTCTGCGCCGGACGCTGGCCGACTCCTCCACCGACCCGGCGGCCCGCGAGCGGCTGGTCGCCGACCTGCTCGGCGGCAAGGTCAGCGCGGGCGCGCTGCGCGTGGCGGGCACCGCGGCGGGCGCCCGGTGGTCGAGCCCGCGCGAGCTGGTCGACGGGCTGGAGTCGCTGGGCACCACCGCGCTGCTGGTGGGTGCCGAGCGCGCGGGCAGGCTGGACACGGTCGAGGACGAGCTGTTCCGGCTGGGCCGGATCGTCGCCGACCAGACCGAGCTCGAGCAGGTGCTGGCCAACCGCACCGGCGACGTCGCCGGGAAGCTCGCGGTGGTGCACGAGCTGATCGGCGCCAAGGTCGAGAAGGTCACCGAGATCCTGGTGGCCAACCTCGTCGAGCACCCGCGCGGCAGGCAGCTGGTCACCGGCCTGGAGGCCCTCGCGGCCGAGGCCGCCAAGCGCCGCGAGCGCTCGGTGGCGCACGTGATCTCCGCCGGACCGCTCTCCGCCGAGCAGCAGGACCGGCTCGCCGGGTCCCTGCAGCGGATCTACGCCCGGCCGATCGCGCTGCACCTCGAGGTCGACCCCGGCCTCGGTGGCGGCCTGGTCATCAAGGTCGGCGACGAGGTCATCGACGGCAGCACCACCGGACGGCTGAACGCGCTGCGGCGCAGGTTCTCCGGCTGACCCCCACACTTTCCCAGATAACGAAGCGAGAGCAGGAACTCATGGCGGAGCTGACGATCTCGTCGGACGAGATCCGCAGTGCTATCGAAAACTACGTCTCCAGCTACTCCCCGGACGTGAACCGGGAAGAGGTCGGAACGGTTTCCGACACCGGCGACGGCATCGCCCACGTTGAGGGCCTGCCCTCGGCCATGGCCAACGAGCTGCTGGAGTTCCCCGGCGGCGTGGTGGGCGTGGCGCTGAACCTCGACGCGCGCGAGATCGGTGCGGCCATCCTCGGCGACTACGACAAGATCGAGGAGGGCCAGGAGGTCAAGCGGACCGGCAAGGTCCTCTCGGTCCCGGTCGGCGACGGCTTCCTCGGCCGCGTGATCGACCCGCTGGGCAACCCGATCGACGGCCTCGGCGAGATCGTCGCCGACGAGCAGCGCGCCCTGGAGCTGCAGGCCGCCACGGTCGTGCAGCGCCAGCCGGTGGAGGAGCCGCTGCAGACCGGCCTCAAGGCCATCGACTCGATGACCCCGATCGGCCGCGGCCAGCGCCAGCTGATCATCGGTGACCGCAAGACCGGCAAGACCGCGGTCTGCGTCGACACCATCATCAACCAGAAGAAGGCCTGGGCGACCGGCGACCCGAAGCAGCAGGTCCGCTGCATCTACGTCGCCGTCGGCCAGAAGGGCTCCACCATCGCGGGCATCAAGTCCGCGCTGGAGGAGGCGGGCGCGCTGGAGTACACCACCATCGTCGCGGCTCCCGCCTCGGACTCGGCGGGCTTCAAGTGGCTCGCGCCCTACACCGGCTCCGCGCTCGGCCAGCACTGGATGTACCAGGGCAAGCACGTCCTGATCATCTTCGACGACCTGACCAAGCAGGCCGAGGCCTACCGCGCGATCTCGCTGCTGCTGCGCCGCCCGCCGGGCCGCGAGGCCTACCCCGGCGACGTCTTCTACTTGCACTCCCGCCTGCTGGAGCGCTGCGCGAAGCTCTCCGACGAGCTCGGTGGCGGCTCGATGACCGGTCTGCCGATCATCGAGACCAAGGCGAACGACATCTCCGCCTACATCCCCACCAACGTCATCTCGATCACCGACGGCCAGTGCTTCCTGGAGTCCGACCTGTTCAACTCCGGGCAGCGCCCGGCGGTGAACGTCGGTACCTCGGTGTCGCGGGTCGGTGGCGCCGCCCAGACCAAGGCGATGCGGTCGATCTCCGGCACGCTGCGCCTCGAGCTGGCCCAGTTCCGCGAGCTGGAGGCGTTCGCCGCCTTCGCCTCGGACCTCGACGCCACCTCCAAGGCCCAGCTCGCCCGCGGCACCCGGATGATGGAGCTGCTCAAGCAGGGCCAGTTCTCGCCGATGGCCGTCGAGGAGCAGTTCGTCTCGATCTTCATCGGCACCAAGGGCTACCTCGACGACCTCGAGGTCTCCGAGGTCCGCCGGTTCGAGTCCGGGCTGCACGAGCACCTGCGCCACCGCCACGAGGGCATCCTGGAGGAGATCCGGGTGTCCGGGAAGTTCTCCCCGGACAACGAGGAGCGGCTGGTCGCGGCGGTCGCGGCGTTCAAGCAGAACTTCACCGCGGGCAAGGCCGACTCGGCGCGCGGCGCCGACGCGGCCGCGCTCGCCGCCGACGAGGTGGGCCAGGAGACCGTCAAGGTCAACAAGCCCGCCCCCACCGAGTAAGGGCCTGCCATGGCACAACTTCGGGAGATCCGACAGCGGATCAAGTCGGCCCAGTCGTTCAAGAAGATCTTCAAGGCGCAGGAGCTGATCGCCACCTCGCGGATCAGCAAGGCGCAGGCCCGGGTCGCCGCGGCCAAGCCGTACGCCGACGAGATCACCTCGGTGCTCACCGCACTGGCGACCGGGGCGTCCAACCTGGACTCGCCGCTGCTGGCCGAGCGGCCGAAGTACCGGCGCGCGGGCGTGCTCGTGGTCACCTCCGACCGCGGCCTGTGCGGCGGCTACAACGCCAACGCGCTCAAGCGGGCCGAGGAGCTCATCTCGCTGCTGCAGGACCAGGGCAAGTCCCCGGTCGTGTGGGTGATCGGCCGCAAGGGGCTGAACTACTTCAGGTTCCGCGGCCGCGAGGTCAAGGACGGCTGGACCGGCTTCTCCGAGCGGCCCACCTACCCCGACGCCGCCGCCGCCAGCGGGACGATGATCCAGTCGTTCCTGCACGGCGAGGACGACGTGGACGACACCCCGGGCAGCGACGGCGTGCTGGGCGTGGACGAGTTGCACATCGTCTACACCGAGTTCCGCTCGATGCTCTCGCAGCGCCCGGTGGCCACCCGCATCGCGCCGCTGGAGCTGGAGTACGTCGACCCGGCGCAGTCCGGTGGCGGCGTGTCCGCGGCCTACTCCTTCGAGCCCAGCGCCGAGGTCCTCCTCGGCAACCTGCTGCCGAAGTACATCAACACCCGCATCTACGCGGCGCTGCTGGAGTCGGCGGCATCGGAGTCCGCCGCCCGGCGCACGGCCATGAAGGCCGCGACGGACAACGCCGACGAACTGGTCAAGAGCTTCACCCGTGTTGCCAACCAGGTCCGCCAGGCGCAGATCACCCAGGAGATCAGCGAGATCGTCGGTGGCGTCGAGGCGCTCGCTGCCGCAGGAAGTGATGAGTGATGACTGCCATTCAGGAACCAGGCACCAAGAACGCGGTCGGCCGCGTCGTCCGGGTGATCGGTCCGGTCGTCGACGTGGAGTTCCCGCGCGACTCGGTCCCCGAGCTCTACAACGCGCTGACCGTCCAGGTCGAACTGGAGTCGCTGCGCAAGAAGATCACCCTCGAGGTCGCCCAGCACCTGGGTGACAACCTGGTGCGCTGCATCTCGATGGCGCCCCAGGACGGGCTGGTGCGCGGCGCCCCGGTGACCGACACCGGCGAGGCCATCTCGGTCCCGGTCGGCGACGTCGTCAAGGGCCACGTGTTCAACGCCCTGGGCGAGTGCCTGGACAAGCCGGGCCACGCCGCGGACGCCGAGCGCTGGCGCATCCACCGCCGCCCGCCGCCCTTCGACCAGCTCGAGGGCAAGACCAAGGTGCTGGAGACCGGCGTCAAGGTCATCGACCTGCTCACCCCGTACGTCGAGGGCGGCAAGATCGGCCTGTTCGGCGGCGCGGGCGTGGGCAAGACGGTGCTCATCCAGGAGATGATCACCCGTATCGCCCGCAACTTCGGTGGCACCTCGGTGTTCGCCGGGGTCGGCGAGCGCACCCGCGAGGGCACCGACCTCTTCCTCGAGATGGCCGAGATGGGCGTCCTCCCGGACACCGCGCTGGTCTTCGGGCAGATGGACGAGCCGCCGGGCACCCGCATGCGCGTCGCGCTGTCCGCGCTGACCATGGCGGAGTACTTCCGCGATGTGCAGAACCAGGACGTGCTGCTGTTCATCGACAACATCTTCCGGTTCACCCAGGCGGGTTCGGAGGTGTCGACCCTGCTGGGCCGGATGCCGTCGGCCGTGGGTTACCAGCCGACGCTGGCCGACGAGATGGGCGAGCTGCAGGAGCGGATCACCTCGACCCGGGGTCGCTCGATCACCTCGATGCAGGCGATCTACGTGCCCGCCGACGACTACACCGACCCGGCCCCGGCGACCACCTTCGCCCACCTGGACGCGACGACGGAGCTCTCCCGTCCGATCTCCCAGAAGGGCATCTACCCGGCGGTCGACCCGCTCTCGTCGTCCTCGCGCATCCTCGACCCCTCGGTCGTCGGTGACGAGCACTACCGGGTGGCCCAGGAGGTCAAGCGGATCCTGCAGAAGTACAAGGAGCTGCAGGACATCATCGCCATCCTCGGCATGGACGAGCTGTCCGAAGAGGACAAGGTGACGGTCAACCGGGCCCGCCGCATCGAGCGCTTCCTGTCGCAGAACTTCTTCGTCGCGCAGAAGTTCACCGGCGAGGAGGGCTCGTTCGTCAAGGTCTCCGACACCATCGAGGCCTTCGACCGCGTCGCCAAGGGCGAGTTCGACCACGTCCCGGAGCAGGCCTTCCTCTCCATCGGTGGCCTGGACGACCTGGAGCGCAAGTACCAGCAGCTGACCGGCAAGAAGTAGCGCCGCGCGAGCAACGAGGGGCCGGTGTCCGTTGTGGACACCGGCCCTCTTCGCGTTCCTACAGGGTGACGACGACCGGCTCCGCGCCGCCCCTGGTGACCTCGACCTGCTTGGCGTCGACCGGGATCACCGCCCCGAAGCTGTCGACCGCGGTCCACGGTCCATCCACCGTGGAGCGGAAGCGCAGCCGCGCGTCCAGGCTGAAGACCAGCCTGCCCCGCTCGTCGGGCAGCAGGACCGACACGGGCAACGGGGCGTCTGGCAGCACCGGCCCGCCGTAGACCCAGCGCAGGACTGTCCCACCGGAGTCGACGACCGCCAGGTACAGCTTGCTGCCCGCGAAGCTGGGGACGTACTCGACGGCCACCGCGTGCTCGGTGCTGGAGAGGTCGGCGACGACCTCGAAACCGGTCACCGCGGCCACCGCGTAGGGGTCGGCGTAGCCCGCCTGCTCCAGTTGCTCGGCCAGTTTCGAGGACATGCCGGGGGATGCGCTGCTCCCCACGGCGTACCGCTTCTGCGGCAAGCTGGAGGTGCGCCTCGGGATCGGCTTGCTCTGGTGGTCGAAGCCCTCGGCGTAGGTGGAGGCCGGCAGCACCAGCAGCGCGCGCTGGGTCTCCCCGCTGGTCCGGTACGCGGTCGGGACCACCCGCACGTCGCCGCCCTCGACGGGCTGCGGGAAGGCGTTGAACCACACGCCACCCAGGTCCGCCATGTCCGTCCAGTTCCGACTGCCCTTCCCGTCGGCGCCGATCTCCCAGCGCGGTGACGCGCTCAGGGGAACCGGGCCGGTGGCGATCGCGTACTGGTCGTTCGGGCCGAATAGGAAGGCCACACCCCGGTCGCTGCCGTATCCCGAGCGAGCGCTGTTGACCAGCGTAGCCTGGTCGCCGGTGACCAGGCCCAGCACGGTGCGCTGCACGGTGGCCAGGTCCAACCGGGTGCCGTCGGGCTTGATCGCGATGCCCGACTCGCCGATCCGCTGCTGCACGACCAGCGCCACCCGGCCGACCGGGGTGTTCCCGGCCCAGTAGACCCGCGGCGCCCCGACCAGCCGCATACCCGGGTCGGCGGCGCCCGGTGCGACCGCCATGCCCCGGGTGAAAGCGTTCGCCGCGGTGCGCAGGTACTCCTGGTCGCCCGCGAGGTCACCGGCGGTCGGCGCCGTCAGCATCGGGTCGGGCGCCGCGGTGGCCAGTGCGCCTGCCGTGGTCGTGGGTCCGGGCAGGGGCGTCAACGACCACCCCGCCCCGACCACGACCACCAGTGCCCCCGCCACGGTCGCTCGGCGGCGAAACCTGCGCCGCCTGCCACCCCGGAGGACCTCCGGGGTGAAGCCGATCCGGGGCTCGATGCCCTCGGTCGCCTCCCGCAGCGCGCGGGAGAGCTCGGTCGTGTCCATCCTCATCCCCTCAACAGGTTCTCGGCGCCCAGCACCGTGCGCAACCGCTCCAGGCCCCGGGCTGTCTGGCTCTTCACCGTCCCGTTCGAGCAGCCGAGCGCGGCGGCGGTGTCGGTCTCGCTCAGGTCGTCGAAGAAGCGCAGCACCAGCACCGCCCGCATCCGCGGCGGCAACGCGCCCAGCGCCCTGGTGAGCTGGTCGCGGTCCAAGACGCCGCTCTCCAAGCCGCCCACCCCCAGGTCGGCGGCTTGGTCGAGCGGCGCCTCGGCCACCCGGCGGGACCGGTGTCGCCACCGGTTCGCCGAGGCGTTGGCCAGGGCCGCGCGGACGTAGGGCTCAAGATCACCGCGCACCCGGCCGCGGCGGGCGTACACCCGCTCGAGGACGTCCTGCAGCAGGTCCTCGGCGGCCTGCCTGTCCCCCGCGCACAGCAGGTACGCGGTGCGCAACAGCGCCGTCGACCGGTGCGCGACGAACTCGGCGAACTGGTCGTCGGGTCCGATCGTGCTCACCCCCCGTGTTCGTCTTGTCTTGTTGCCCTGTTCGACACCGGGCTGGCTGGGGAGGTTGTCAGGACTCCGACTAGACTGGCGGACAACCGCGAGCCTGAAGGAGATCGACGTGGCTGAGATGTCCGTCCAGCTGGTCGCCGTGGAACGACGCCTGTGGTCGGGTACCGGCACGTTCGTCGTCGCGCAGACCACCGAGGGTGAGATCGGCATCCTGCCCGGCCACGAGCCGGTGCTGGGACAGCTGGTCGAGGGTGGCGTGGTCAAGATCCGCACGACCGGCGGCGAGACCATCGTGGCCGCCGTGCACGGCGGCTTCCTCTCGGTGACCGCGGAAGCGGTGAGCATCCTGGCCGAGTCGGCCGAGCTCTCCACCGAGATCGACGTGAGCGCCGCTCGCACCGCCCTGGGCGACGGCGACGCCGACGAGCGCAACTGGGCCGCGGCGCGACTGCGCGCGGCCGAGCAAACGGTCTGATGACGGCCTAGCGGGCAGGAGGCGGCCAGTGGACATCAGCACCGTGGTCGTGGCGCTGTTGGCCGCCGTCCTGCTCGTGCTCCTGCTGCTCGTCCTGCGCCGCCTGCGGCTGCTGCGCGCCGGTGGCGTGCACGTGGCCCTGCGCACCGACTTCGACGACTCGGGCCGCGGCTGGCACTTGGGCGTCGGCCGCTACCAGGGCGACGAGTTCGCCTGGTTCCGGGCGATCAGCCTGCGCGCGGGCCCGGACCGGATCATCCACCGCGACGGCCTGGAGATCGCCGCCCGCCGCGACCCGGAGCACATCGAGACCCCCAACCTGCCGCACGGCTCCCGCGTCCTGCGGTTCGAGCCGCTGCCCGGCGCCCAGGCCGTCGAACTGGCGATGGGCACCGACGCCCTCACCGGCTTCCTGTCCTGGATGGAGAGCGCGCCCCCCGGCAAGCGCCTCCCCTGGGCCTCCTGAGCGCACCAGGGTCATTCACCCCACCGGCGACGTGCCGGTGTGTCGGCTTTCGCGGCGGGGCTCATAGGTCGACGAGCCCCGCCGCTGCCGTACCTGGGGTCAGCGGCCGCCGCCGGGCTGCCAGAGGACGTCGCCGTCGGGGTTGGCGACCCGGGCGAGGACGAAGAGCAGGTCGGACAGGCGGTTGAGGTACTTCGCGGCCAGCACGTTCGTGCGGTCGGCGTCGTCCTCGACCAGGGCCCAGGCGCCGCGTTCGGCGCGGCGGGTGACGGTGCGGGCGACGTGCAGCAGCGCGGCGCCCGCGGTGCCGCCGGGGAGGATGAACGAGGTGAGCTTGCCCAGCCGCTCGTTGAACCCGTCGATCCAGCCCTCCAGGCGGGTCACGTACTCCTCGGTGATCCGCAGCGGCGGGTAGGGCGGGTCGGGGACGATCGGGGCGCACAGGTCGGCGCCCACGTCGAACAGGTCGTTCTGCACGCCGCGCAGCACCTCGGCGAGCTCCGGGGTGAGGGCGCCGAGGGCGATCGCCACCCCGATCGAGGAGTTGGCCTCGTCGACGTCGGCGTAGGCCGCCAGCCGCGGCGAGGTCTTGGCGACCCGGGAGCCGTCGCCCAGCGCGGTCGTGCCGTTGTCGCCGACCTTGGTGTACACGCGATTGATCCGAACCGACATACCCCGAGCCTACTGACTCCGGTCTCCCGCCTGCCCGGCTCCGAGTGGCCTGGGGCATCATTGCCCCCGTGACAGAGCACTTCCAGGTTCACGGCGGCGCGCGGCTGGTCGGCACGGTCGAGGTCGTCGGGGCGAAGAACAGCGTGCTCAAGCTGATGGCCGCCGCGCTGCTGGCCGAGGGCACCACCACGCTGACCAACTGCCCGGAGATCCTGGACGTGCCGCTGATGGCCGATGTGCTGCGCAGCCTGGGCTGCGCGGTCGACCTGGACGGCGACACCACCCGGATCACCACCCCCGCCGAGCTCAACCACCGCGCCGACTCGGCGTCGATGGGCAAGCTGCGCGCCTCGGTGTGCGTGCTGGGGCCGCTGGTCGGCCGCTGCAAGCGGGCCGTGGTGGCGCTGCCCGGCGGCGACGCGATCGGCTCGCGGCCGCTGGACATGCACCAGAACGGCCTGCGCCAGCTCGGGGCCAGCAGCGAGATCGAGCACGGCTGCGTGGTCGCCGAGGCGGAGAACCTGCACGGCGCGCAGATCTGGCTGGACTTCCCCAGCGTCGGCGCCACCGAGAACATCCTGATGGCCGCGGTGCTGGCCGAGGGCACCACCGTGATCGACAACGCCGCGCGCGAGCCGGAGATCATCGACCTGTGCCTGATGCTGCAGCAGATGGGCGCCAAGATCGAGGGCGCGGGCACCTCCACGCTCACCGTGCACGGGGTCACCTCGCTCACGCCCACCGAGCACCGCGTGGTCGGCGACCGGATCGTCGGCGCCACCTGGGCCTTCGCCGCGGTGATGACCCGCGGCGACCTGACCATCAACGGGGTGAACCCGCACCACCTCGACCTGGTGCTGGAGAAGCTGCGCACCGCGGGTGCCGAGATCACCATCCTGGACAACGGTTTCCGCGTCGTGCAGCACGACCGGCCGGGCGCGGTCGACTTCGTGACGCTGCCCTACCCGGGCTTCGCCACCGACCTGCAGCCCTTCGCGATCGCGCTGACCGCGATCGCCGACGGCACCTCGATGATCACCGAGAACCTGTTCGAGGCCCGCTTCCGGTTCGTCGAGGAGATGATCCGGCTCGGCTCCGACGCCCGCACCGACGGCCACCACGCGGTCGTGCGCGGCGTGCCGAGGCTGTCCAGCGCGCCGGTGTGGGCCTCCGACATCCGCGCCGGGGTGGGCCTGGTGCTCGCCGGGTTGTGCGCCGACGGCGTCACCGAGGTCTGGGACGTCTTCCACATCGACCGCGGCTACCCCAAGTTCGTCGAGAACATGCGCCGCCTGGGCGCCGACGTCCGCCGCGTGGACGCCGACCCGGAGCGCATCTCCTAGCCAGGGCTCGGATCGCGCGGTACCCGGCGCGCTGAACGCCGCCGCACTGTCCACAGTCGACTGATGCGGTGTCCCGGCCGGCCGAGGTGGTGACGCGGCCGCACCCAGCAGCCACCGGCCGTGCGGATCACGGCCGGTTTGGTGATCGGTCCTCGCGTCGTCCGAGGCTCTGCCGCGGGACTAGTCGAGGTCGTTCGCGCGTCGGATGACCCGGACGATCTCGGCCATGATCTCGGTCATCTCGTAGTCCTTCGGGGTGAACACCCGGGCCACGCCGCGCTCGGCGAGGATCTTGGCGTCGTCCGGCGGGATGATGCCGCCGACGATCACCGGGATGTCGCCCGCGCCCGCCGCCCGCAGGCCCTCGACCACGGCGGGCACCGCCTCCAGGTGCGAGCCGGACAGGATCGACAGGCCCACCACGTGCACGCCCTCCTGCACCGCGGCGGCCACGATCTGCTCGGCGGTGAGCCGGATGCCCTGGTAGACGACCTCGAAACCGGTGTCGCGGGCCCGCACGGCGATCTGCTCGGCGCCGTTGGAGTGCCCGTCCAGGCCCGGCTTGCCGACCAGCATGCGCAGCCGCCCGCCCAGCTCCTCGCCGGTAGCCCGCACCCACTCGCGGACCTTGCCCAGCTCGGCGCCCGCCTCCCCGGACGCTGACGCGCCGGACACGCCGGTGGGGGCGCGGTACTCGCCGAACACCTCGCGCAGCGCCGCCGACCACTCGCCGGTGGTCACACCCGCGCGGGCGCAGGTCAGGGTGGCCGCCATCAGGTTCGCGTCGGTCTTGGCCGCCTCGCGCAACACCCGCAGCGACTCGTCCACCGCGGCGTTGTCCCGCTCCGCGCGCCACCGGGCGATCGCCGCGACGGCCTCCCGCTCGGCGACCGGGTCGACGGTCTCGATCGCCTTGGCGCCCTCGGCCTGCAGCGGGCTCGGCTCGGTGGTGCCGAACTTGTTCACCCCCACGATGGTCTCCTCGCCCGCCTCGATCCGCCTGCGCCGCTCGGCGAGCGAACCGACCATCTGGGTCTTCATGTAGCCGCTCTCCACCGCCGCGACCGCGCCGCCCATGGCCTGCACGCGGTCGATCTCCGCGCGGGCGCCCACCAGGATCTCGTCGACCTTGGCCTGGATCACCGGGGAGCCGTCGAAGATGTCCTCGTACTCGAGCAGGTCGGTCTCGTAGGCGAGCACCTGCTGCATGCGCAGCGCCCACTGCTGGTCCCACGGCCGCGGCAGGCCGAGGGCCTCGTTCCACGCGGGCAGCTGGATCGCCCGGGCCCGCGCGGTGCGCGAGAGCGACACGGCGAGCATCTCCAGCACGATCCGCTGCACGTTGTTCTCCGGCTGCGCCTCGGTCAGCCCCAGCGAGTTGACCTGCACGCCGTAGCGGAACCGGCGCTGCCGCGGGTCGGTGATGCCGTAGCGGTCGCGGCAGATCTCGTCCCACAGCTGGGTGAAGGCGCGCATCTTGCACATCTCCTCGATGAACCGCACGCCCGCGTTGACGAAGAACGAGATCCGCGCGACCACGTCGCCGAACTCGTCGGCGGGCAGCTGCCCCGAGTCGCGCACGGCGTCGAGCACCGCGATCGCGGTGCACATCGAGTAGGCGACCTCCTGCACCGGCGTCGCGCCGACCTCCTGCAGGTGGTAGCTGCAGATGTTGATCGGGTTCCACTTCGGCACGGCGGCCACGGTGAAGGCGACCATGTCGGTGATCAGCCGCAGGCTCGGCCCGGGCGGGAAGACGTAGGTGCCGCGGGAGAGGTACTCCTTGATGATGTCGTTCTGGGTGGTGCCCGCGAGCTTGGCGACCACCTCGTGCCAGTCGGTGCCCTCGGCCTCGGCCTGCTCCTGGGCGACGGTGACGTAGAGGGAGAGCAGCCACATCGCGGTGGCGTTGATCGTCATCGAGGTGTTGGCGCCGCCGAGCGGGATGCCGTCGAAGAGCGTGCGCATGTCGCCGAGGTGGCTGACCGGGACGCCGACCTTGCCGACCTCACCGCGGGCCAGCTCGTGGTCGGGGTCGTAGCCGGTCTGGGTGGGCAGGTCGAAGGCCACCGAGAGACCGGTCTGGCCCTTGGCGAGGTTGCGCCGGTAGAGCTCGTTGGACTTGGCGGCGGAGGAGTGCCCCGCGTAGGTGCGCATGACCCACGGACGGTCGCGCTCTCGGTCTGCGGGATACGGCACCGGTTAACCTCCGTTAATCAGTCCTTTCCGGCTGACAGTACTGGTCGGTAACAGGTTCCGCGCCCGTGCAATTGCTCACAGGCCCGGGCGGGTTGCGATGATGTGCCCATGGACCTGCCCGCCCCCTACCTCTCGCTGGTCGCCCTGCTGGTGGTGGGCGTCCTCGGTCTGGTCCTGCGCTGGGCGTTCACCACCGACGACCGCCGCAAGGACTACGGGCTGCTGCGCGAGGTGGCCAAGGTCCCCAGCCAGACCGCGGCCCGGTTCGTCGAGGAGCGGTTGCAGGCGGCGGGCGTGCGGGCCACCACCGTGCCCGCCGAGGACGGCGAGGGCCTGCGGGTGCTGGTCTTCCCGGCGGACGAGCGGGCCGCGATCGCCGCCCTGCTCGACGACTGACAGCGACTCCGTCACCGCGGCAACGCGGCGAGTCACTGCGGCGTCTTTGTAGTGACGAGCGTGCGGGTGGGCGCGGCGGCGGGTACGTGTTCCAGGCCGCGCGGCGCCGCGTCGCGTGCCGTCCAGGGGCGAGGGGGAGTCGGCGTGGGGGAGTCCAGCAGGTGGTTGACGGCCCAACGGGCGGGTGCGGTGATCGCGCGGGGGTGGGCCTGGTGGGGGCGCCGTCGGCTGCGGGTGTGGTTCAGCGGGGTCGTGACGGTGCTGGCCCTAGTGCTGTTCGGACCGGTGCTGACCATCCGGGTGGCCACCGGCGGCGAGGTCTACGCCGCGGCTGACGCCCCGTCCGCCTCGGTGGGGATCGTGCTCGGTGCCGGGCTGCAGGCGGACGGGACGCCCAAGCCCTACCTGGAGGCCCGCCTGGCGGACGCGCTCACCCTCTACCAGTCCGGCCGCGTGCGCGCCCTGCTCGTCTCCGGCGACCACGGCCGGGTCGGCTACGACGAGGTGGCCGCGATGACCGGGTGGCTGACCGCGCACGGGGTGCCCGAGGCCAAGGTGGTCGCCGACCACGCGGGGTTCGACACCTACGACTCGTGCGTGCGCGCGCACCGGATCTTCGGGGTCACCTCGGCCCTGGTGATCACCCAGGCCTTCCACGTCCGCCGAGCGGTCTTCCTCTGCCGCGACGCGGGGATCGACGCCCGCGGCGTCGCCTCGCCCGCGCCGGGGAACGAGGACACGCGGTACTGGGTCCGGGAGGTCCCGGCCGGGATCAAGGCGGTCCTGGACGCGATGGTCGACCCGGACCCGCGGTTCCTGGGGCCGCGGGAGACGGGCATCGACAGGGCACTGGCCCTGCCGTAGGTGGGCCCCGCGCGAAGGCATTCGCCCGATCGAGCCCTGCTCTTACCTGGGCTCGTCGTTTTGGGTGGTGTCGTGGGGTCGCCTTGGCGTTGCCGTCTTCGTTGCCTGGGTTTCGAGCGAGGCTCGATCTAGTGAACTCGCTTCGTGTGGGGCCCCTAGAGCACCGCGGTGGTGAAAAAAGGGCGGGTGAAGGGCATTCCCCACCACCGGTCAAGTTTAGCGGTGCTCTCCCCCCACACGAAGCGAGTCCACTAGATCGAGCATCCGTAGCGGGCCTCGCGTTCCAGCGGGGTGGAGATCCTGTTGCGTACCAGCGGGGTCGGCCTTTGGCTGCGGTACGAGCGTGGTCTGCTCACTGGAGCTCCTTGCTGCACAAGGGATAGGTGCAGCACAGGCCCGCCGCGCTCGTCCGCGCGGCGGCCCGTCCTGTCCGCTGTGGTCGGTCCGCGTCGGAGTCCTGCTGTCGACCAGCCGGACCCCGCTCGCCCCGACCCTGCTCGCTTCTCCACCTGATCGGCCTGACCACGCTCGGCGCCACCACCCGTTGACCACTGGTGCCCGCGATCATCGCTACGAACGCACAGCCCACTTGCGGTGGCGTCATCACCGGCGGTTGGTCGCGCGGTCGGCGTGGTGGGGTCCTGGAGTCGTGGGTCTGGCCGCGGCCGGGTGGGTGGCAGGTCCACACCCGGCCGCGGCGCAGGGTTACTTGGCCGGGTAGGCGACACCCGCCGAGGTGCCGCTGCGGCGGACGGGTTCACCGACGGCGAGGATCTGGTCGTGGCCGAGGAACTCCAGGGCGGCGGCGGCCCCGATCTCGGCCTGCTCGGTGAACTTGTGCCCGTAGGTCGCCAGGCCCGGGTTGGCGGTGATGAAGCCGGGCTCGGCGGTGACCGTCGGGGTGTTGCGCTGGCTGGCCCGCGGTGCCGCCACCGCGTCGGGCAGGGACTGCTTGAAGTCGACGCGGTTCAGGATGATCTGCAGGGCGGTGGTGATGATCGTGGAACCGCCGGGGGAGCCCAGGGCGAGCCACGGGCGGCCGTCCTTGAGCACGATCGTCGGCGACATGCTCGACCGCGGCCGCTTACCCGCGGCGGGCAGGTTCGGGTCCGGGGCGGTGCCCTGGGTGGGGGTGAAGTTGAAGTCGGTCAGCTCGTTGTTGAGCAGGAAGCCGCGGCCGGGCACCACGATGCCGCTGCCGCCGACCTGCTCCAGGGTGTTGGTGTAGGACACGACGTCGCCACGGGCGTCGGCGACCACGAAGTGGTTGGTGTGGACCTCGTTCTCCTGCGTCGGGGTCGCCGCGGGCGGCGGCGGGGTGCACTGGCCCGGGTCGAGCGGGTTGCCCGGGGCGACCGGCGCCGGGGTGGCCCGGATCGGGTCGATGCGGCAGGCCCGGACGGCGGCGAAGGAGTCCGACAGCAGTTCCCGGGTCGGCACGGTGACGAACTTCGGGTCACCGACGTAGCGACCGCGGTCGGCGTAGGCGAGCTTGGTGGCCTCCAGGTAGTAGTGCAGCGCCTGGGTGCGGTTGAGCGAGCCGAGCTTGGTGGTCTCCAGGATGTTCAGCGACTCGCCGACGGTGGTGCCGCCGCTGGAGGACGGCGCCATGCCGTACACCTCGACGTTGCGGTAGCCCACCTTGGTCGGCGCCTGGTCGAGGGCGCGGTAGCGGCGCAGGTCCTCGACCGACAGCTTGCCCACGGGCGGCTTCACGGTGACGTCGGCCGCGAGCGGGAGGTGCTGCACGGTGTTCGCGACGTCGCGGCCGATCTTGCCGCCGTAGAACGCGTCGACGCCGTCGCGGGCGATCTCGCGGTAGGTGTTGGCCAGGTCCGGGTTGCGCAGCGTCGAGCCCACCGCGGGCGGGTTGCCGCCGGGCAGGTAGAGCTTGGCGGTGGAGGTGAACTGCTTGAACCGCGGCTGGTTCTGCTCGATCTCCTTGCGCAGCTGCGGGGTGACCGGGAAGCCCTGCTCGGCGACCTTGATCGCGGGCTTGAGGACGTCGGCGAGGTCGTAGCGGCCCCAGCGATCCAGCGCGCGTTCCCAGATGGCCAGCTGGCCGGGCGTCCCGACGGACAGGCCGCTGGTCACCGCGTCGGCGAACGGGTAGGGCTGACCGGTGGCCGGGTTGATGAACAGGTTGGCGTCCGCGCTGCGCGGCGCGGTCTCCCGGCCGTCGATCGTCGAGACCTTGCGGGTCTTGGCGTCGTAGTGGACGAAGTAGCCGCCACCGCCGAGGCCCGCCATGTTCGGGTCGGTGACCCCGAGCGTCGCGGCCACCGCGACCGCGGCGTCCGCGGCCGTGCCGCCCCGGCGCAGCACGTCCAGGCCCGCCTGGGTGGCCTGGACGGTGTCGGAGACGACCGCGCCCCCGTACCCCTGGGCCACCGGTGCCTTGACCAGCGGTGGTGTTGTCGCCCCCGCGACCGATGGCAGCAGGGCCGCGGCGACCACCGCGGCTGACAACGCGCCCATTCCGCGCTTCACACGCATCATGACCTCTTCCCCTCGGCTGGACAGTGGTCCAGTTCTACTAGCCCGCCCCGGTCGCCGCGACCGCCGATCGGAGCGCGCCGAGCGGTGGAATCCCTGGTAACCGATGGGCCGTCCGTGTGAGGCTGTCGGGCATGACCTCGACCACCCGCCCCGCCGAGGCCTCCCGGATCGCCGCGCCAGACGAGGGCATCACCCTCGACGAGCTGCGCCTGGCCGCCCGCAACCACGGGATGCCGTTGGAGGCCCTGCGCTACGACCTGACGCCCCCGGGGCTGCACTACCTGCTGATCCACTACGACATCCCCTACCTGGACCCGGCCCGGTGGCGGCTGGGCGTGGACGGCCACGTCGAGCGCCCGCTGGAGCTGGACCTCGACGCGCTGCACGCCCGGGAGCGGGTGGAGCTGACCGTGACGCTGGAGTGCGCGGGCAACGGCCGCGCCCGCCTGCACCCCCGCCCGGTGAGCCAGCCCTGGCTCGACGAGGCGGTCGGGACGGCGCGCTGGGCAGGCACCCCGCTGGCCCCGCTGCTCGCCGAGGCGGGCGTGCTCGACGGTGCCGTGGACGTGGTGTTCACCGGCCACGACCACGGCCTCGACCGCGGCGTCGAGCAGGACTACCAGCGCGGCCTGTCGCTGACCGACGCCCTCGACGGCGACGTGCTGGTGGCCTACGAGATGAACGGCGCGCCCCTGCCCCCGCAGCACGGCGCCCCGGTGCGGCTGCTGGTGCCCGGCTGGTACGGGATGGCCAGCGTGAAGTGGCTGCGCGGGATCTCGGTGCTCGACCACCGGTTCACCGGCTTCCAGAACGAGACGGCCTACCGGATCAAACACGCCACCGACGAGCGCGGCGTGCCGGTCACCAAGATCAACCCGCGAGCCCTGGTGGTGCCACCCGGCTTCCCGGACTTCATGACCCGCCGCCGGGTCGTGGCCGCGGGCCCGGTGGACCTGTTCGGCCGCGCGTGGTCGGGCCGGGCCCCGGTGACCAGGGTCGAGGTCAGCACCGACGCGGGCCGCTCCTGGACCGAGGCCGACCTGAGCCCGAGCGCGGGCCGCTACGCCTGGCGCGCCTGGACCCACCGCTGGCTCGCGGACACCTTGGGCGACACCGAGTTGCTCGTCCGCGCGACCGACGAGCTCGGCGCGGCCCAGCCGGTGGACCAACCGTGGAACACCCAGGGCATGGCCAACAACATGGCCCAACGCGTCGCTGTCACCGTGCGCTAGGAACCGCGGCTGCCTGCCGGGCCGCGCGGGCGAGCGCGGCAGGCACCCCGGTGATCGCCGGGTTTTCCCGGCATAGAGCCAGTTCTGGTGGTGCGGGCCGGTGACCCGACCTGCCCCCGCGTCTGACCACGCCCGGGCACGCCACCTGCCCGGGCGCCGTGCTGGCCGGGCACGCGCGGTGGCACGAGTACGCCAGCCCACCGAAAGGGTGGCCATTCCACGGCCCATCACCGATCACCTCGTCTCACCTCCGGCCTCGGTCAGGCCGTCTGGACCAAGTTTCGGTGAGCGGACAAGCGGCCGAAAGGGCGTCGGTGAATCAGTGGATGGCTGCGGCGATTGTGGATGAATTGGCGCTGGCCCTGTGGACAAACGGGGTGGCTCATGGCCAGACGGGCGGGCGTTTCTCCAGGAAAGCGGCCATTCCCTCACGTGCGTCGGGGAGCTGGGACGCGGCGGCCATGACTTCCAATGCGATCGCGTAGGCGTCGGCCTCGGGGCGGTCCAGCTGCGCGTACACGGTCTGCTTGCCCAAGGCCTTCGACGCGGCGCTGCCCCGGGTCGCGCGGGAGAGGAGGTCGTCCACGGCTGCGTCCAGGTCCGCGTCCGGTACCGCGCGGTTGATCAAGCCCCACTGCTCCGCGGTGGCCGCATCGATGACGTCGCCGGTGAGGACCAGCTCCATCAAACGTTTGCGCCCGATGTTGCGGGCCACCGGCACGGCCGGTGTGTGGCAGAACCAGCCGCCCTTGCCGCCGGGGAGGGCGAAGCCCGCGGAGGCGGCCGCGACGGCGAGGTCGCACGAGGCCACCAGTTGGCAGCCCGCGGCCGTGGCCAGGCCGTGCACGCGGGCGATCACCACCTGCGGAACCGACTCGATGGTGCGCATCACCTCCGTGCACAGCCGCAGCAGCTCGCGCACCCCGAGCAGGTCGCGGGCGGCCACGTCGGCGAAGTCGTGCCCGGCGGAGAACACCGGGCCCGCGCCCGCGAGCACGATCCCGGTGGCGTCCGTGCGGGCTACCGCGGTGAACGCGTCGAGCAGCTCGGTCAGGTGGTCCGCGGACAGCGAGTTGCGCCGGGCGGGCCGGTTCATGGTGATCCGCGCGGTCCGGTCGACGCGCTCGACCAAGATGTGCTGGTAGGCCATGACCCGACCGTATCCTCACCCCGCGCTCGGAGTGCTCCCCGGCGGGATCTCCACGGTGATCTCGGCGCTCAACCGCGCGCCCGAGCGCAGGTCCAGGTCGTCGCCGCTCCAGAACCGGCCGGGGTCGTAGGAGTTCGGTCGCTCGCCCGCGGGCAGCAGCCCCATCGCCTCGTAGGTCACCGCCACCACTTCGGCGCAGTAGGCCGACTCCAGGTCACCCTGGTGCGGTTTCTGCCACCTAAACTTGGGGACACGCCCGCGCGCCCACCGACCCGCCAGGCGCGCGGTGGACGGGAACGGCGTGCCGTCCAACCGCGCGATCGTGCGCAGCACGGCGTCCTCTTGCTCCCGGGTCACCGGCGACTCCAACTGCCGCAGCCACGCGCGCTGTCCGTACCGAGTGGCCCACACGACAACGGCGTCCCGCAGGTCGTGCAACTGCACACCGCGCTGGTGCGTACCAGTCCACCGGTCGGGCAACGACCGCCCCAACTCGGCGTGCCACATCAGCGGCGGCAGATCCTCGATGACCACAGCCATACCAACGTGGTTGACCGGCGCATTGGTCAGTGCCCGGATCGCCCGGTCAGCCGGGGCACGGCCGCGGAAGAGCCAGAGATCGCCCGTACGCGCCAGGCGCACTGCCTCATCGAGGTCGATCGTGGACATGGGGCCAGCCTAGGGCCGCGCCCGAGGACTAGCCTGGGCTGATGCGGAACCTGTGGAAGTTCCTCGGCCTCGCGGGTGTGCTCGGCGTGGCCGCCACCGGCGTACTGGTCACCCGCGCCGAACGCCAGCGTCGCGCCTATACACCGGACGAGATCCGCGACCGCCTGCGCGCGCGGCTTGAGGAGTCCAAGTAGGAGCGCGACAACTCTGGATCGATGTGGGCGCGGCAAGCCCGGTTTTGCTCAGCGCGACCAGCAGTCCGGCCCGCGCCGCGCGCTGCCGCGAACTCGATGGGCGAGCCTCAATTCGGCAACATGACAACCAGCCCGGCCCAGGTGCGTGATGGATAAGCTTGTTCCCAAACACCTAGACCGGTCCCGTCGCCACTGCCAAATGCCCGAAGCTCAAGGCCATTTCTTTCAGCTTTCCTCAGCTCGACTCCCACTCAGCCGCCACCTCTCCGCCCAAGTGCTCGATGGGCTGGAGTGGCTTTGTTTGGGGAGAAAAGAGGCGCTAGCCTGGCTTCGGCGTGGGTGATCCCTTCCCACCCGCTTCACCCCGGCGCCTCTTTTCTTAGGGGCCCCGAACAAAGCCACTCCAGCCCATCGAGCATGCCCCGCCAAGTAGGCCGGGGCGGCAGCCCCCCAACCAAGTCGGCTCGGCAGCCCATCGGGTGTCCCGCCGAGTAAGCATCGGGCGGTCTCATGCGGCAGCCCGTCGGCGCTTGCTCACGTGGGCATGCTCGATCAGGTGGATCAGCTTTGTCTGGGGCCCCTAAGAAAAGAGGCGCCGTGGGTAAAGCGGGTGGGAAAGGGATACCCACCGCCTGGGCCAGGCTAGCGCCTCTTTTCTCCCCAGACAAAGCTGATCCACCTGATCGAGCGCTTGGCTGTTCGCGCTGCGCCTAGTTGGGCGTGGACTTTTTCTCTTTATGGGCTCGCGGCTACCCGCTTTACCTGCTGTCACGTGCGTTCCGCGCGTAGTGTCAAGATGCGGCGAAAGTGCGGCGATATGCCGCGGGTGCGGTTCCGAACTCAGCGCGCATTCGTCTTCTTAGGTTGGCCGGTGTGCCCAGGCCGCATCTCGCCGCCACTCGTTCGACAGACAAGTCCGTGGTCTCCAACAGCAGCTGAGCACGGCGGAGGCGTTGCAACAGGAGCCATCTGCCTGGGGTGTCGCCCATCGCCGCGATGAAGGCTCGGTGGAAGGCTCGGACGCTCATCCTGGTCCGCGCCGCCAGGTCCGGGATCGCGATCGGGTCGCCCAGTCTGGCCATCGCCCAGTCCACCGTGGACGCTATGTCGCCGCGGTCGGGTCTGGTCGGGATCGGGGCGTCGACGTACTGCGCCTGACCGCCCTCGCGGACCGGGGGCATGACCATGCGGCGGGCCAGTGTGTTGGCCGCGCGTGGGCCCAGGTCGCGGCGGACCAGGTGCAGGCACAGGTCGAGGCCGCCGACGACGCCCGCCGAGGTCAGGATGTCGTCGTGCTCGGTGAACAGCACGTCCCGTTCGACCTCG
This sequence comes from Actinokineospora sp. NBRC 105648, assembly GCF_030269645.1. Classification (GTDB taxonomy): domain Bacteria; phylum Actinomycetota; class Actinomycetes; order Mycobacteriales; family Pseudonocardiaceae; genus Actinokineospora. The sequence goes on from NZ_BSTR01000012.1 coordinate 42,643, forward strand.
GCCGCCGGGTAGGCCGTCGCGAGCGCGTCGAGCAGTGCCCAGTGGGTGGTGGCGCGCCTGCCGTCGAGCAGGCCAGCGGCGCCCAGGGTGAAGGCGCCCGAGCAGAGCGCGGCCACGGTGGCGTTCGACTGGTGGGCCGCGCGCAGGGCGACCCGAACCGAGGCGGGTACGTGTGCGCCGGGGTCGGCTCGGCCCAGTGCGATGACCAGGTCGCAGCCGGTCAGGCCGGTGAGACCGTGGGTTGGCCGGGCCTCGCCCGCCGGGTGCAGCGGGACCGGGCGCTTGCCCGGGGCGCACAGTCGCATCTCGAACGGTCCGACGCCGTGCTGCTCGCGGTCGACCGACCACACTTCGTTCACCACGGCGAAGTCGAAGACCCGGGTACCGGGCAGCAGCAGGACACCGATCGTGCGCATGGCAGGAAAGTACCGTATCGCGCTGATCCTGCACCTGTCCCGATCGGCCGTGGACCCGGCACTGTTGTCGCCATGACGACCACGGCACTGATCTTGATCGACGTCCAGCGCGGGTTCGACGACCCGCGCTGCGGCACCCGGAACAACCCCGGGGCCGAGGCCAACATCACCGCGCTGCTCGAGGCCTGGGCGGCCGCGGGCCAGCCGCTCGTGCTGGTGCGCCACGACTCCCTCATCGCGGACTCACCGCTGGCGGAGGGCTCCCCGGGCGCGGCGTTCAAGTCCGAGCTGGACGGGGCCCGCCCGGACCTGATGTTCACCAAGCACGTCAACTCCGCGTTCCACGGCGCGGTCGACCTGCACGCGTGGCTGACCGGTCGGGGCATCACCCGGATCGTGCTCGCGGGGATCCAGACCAACATGTGCGTCGAGACCACCGCCCGGGTGGGTGGCAACCTCGGCTACCAGGTCACGGTGGCCCTCGACGCGACGTTCACCTTCGACCTCGAGGGTCCCGACGGCCTGCGGCTCAGCGCCGACGAGCTGTCCCGGGCCACCGTGGTGAACCTGCACGGCGGCGGGTTCGCCCGGGTGACCGACACGGCCACCGTGCTGGGCGAGCTCGGCTGACCACCCGCCCGACCCGCCGGGGGGTGGGCCGGGCGGTGCCTGAACGGACGTGCGCGGCGGGCACCCTCGCCCCGCCGCGCACGCCCTTCTGGTCCGCCCCTTACGGCAGGGTGTCGAGGTTCGCGGCCACCGAGTTGGCGAACGCGTACCCGTTCGAGGCGTCCCAGTTGATCGACCAGGTCATCGCGCCGCGGATGCCCGGGTAGGTCGTGGACGGCTTGAAGGTGCCGCAGCCGGTGCCCTTGGCCAGGCAGTTCAGCGCGCTGTTGACGTTGGCCGGGCTCTGGTAGCCGCCGCCCGCGCCGGACGGCGAGGCGGGCAGGCCGAGGCCGACCTGGTCGGCGCGCAGGCCGCCCTGCAGCTGGATGCAGGCCAGCGCGGTCAGGAAGTTGACCGTGCCCTGGCTGTAGACGTTGCCGTCGCAGCCGTTCATGGTGCCGGAGTTGTAGTACTGCATGTTCCAGATGGTCAGGATGTCCTTGACCGCCAGCGCGAGCTGGAAGTACGGCTGCTGGGCGGACTGGCCGTCGATGGTCTGCGGCGCGAAGGTGATGACCTTGCCGCCGTTGGCGTAGATGGTGCGCAGCGCGGCGCCCATGTACTGCGAGCTCACGCCGTTCTCCAGGTCGATGTCGACGCCGTCGAAGCCGTAGTCGCGGATCAGCTTGGACACGCTGTTGGCGAAGGCGCTCGAGGAGGCCGAGTCGCCGACCCAGACGGTGCCCTTCTCGCCGCCGACGGAGATGATCACCTTCTGGCCGCGGGCCTGGGCGGTCTTGATGTCGGCCTTGAACTGCGCGTCGGTGTAGCCGCCGAGCTTGGTGGCCAGGGCGGGGTCGAGGGTGAAGGTGACCTCGCCGCGGTTCGCGGTCGCGTCGGCGAAGGCCACCGCGATGATGTCGTAGGTGGTCGGCACCTGGGCGATGGTGAGGGTCTTGGCGCCGTTGTCGAAGTTCTGCCAGTAGCCGGTCAGCACGTGCTTGGGCAGCGGGCCGGGCGGCGTGGACGTGGTGGTCGTCGGCGGTGTGGTGGTGGTCGTCGTCGTGCTGGACGGGGGAGTGGTGGTCGTGGTCGTCGTCGTGGTCGACGGCTTCGTGGTGGTGGTCGACGTCGTCGTCACGGTGGTGCTCGTGCTGGTCGGCGGGGTGCCGGGGCCGTCGAGGCTGATGTCGTCGGCGAGGTAGGCGGGCTGGCCGTACCAGCCGTGGGTGTAGATGGTGACCGAGCGCGTGGAGGCGCCCGTGGTGAAGCTGGTGGACAGCTGCGACCAGGCCGTCGCGCCGGGGGTCCAGGTGCTGACGTCGGTCGTGCCGGTGCCGGTGGCGCCCAGGTACACGTAGGAGCCCTTCACCCAGGCGGTGAGGGTGTACTTCGAGCTCGGGTTGACCGTGACCGTCTGCGAGCAGCGCGCGTTGTCTGACCCGGCCGGGGCGGCGGTCAGCGCGTACGAACCGGTGTGCTTGTCACTGTTGGTGACACTTCCGCCGCCGCTGCAGGCCCAGCCGGACAGCGCGCCCGTCTCGAAGCCGGGGTTGTTGACCAGGTTGGCCGCCGCCGCGCTGCCGGAGAACGCCAGGACGAGTCCGACGGTGACCGACAGGGCGGACAGCAGGGCGACGAGCGCACGCTTCGCGTGGGACGTCATGGCTGCCTCCAAAGGGGCATGTGCAGGTGCAGGGTGATCCAGACCACCTCAAAATGGACTAGACCACTGCGCCTGTCAACCCCCGGGTCGACGAACGGTTGGCCAGCTGGTTCCCAGTTCTCGGCTGGACCACCCCGGTTCCCGCTTGTCGGGCGGTGGTGCCGGTGGTGCGCGCCGGGAACCGTGTGGTGTACCGCGAACCCGCGCTCAGGTCGTGCGCCGGTCCAGCATCGTCCACAGAGGACCTATGACGAACCAGACGAGTGCCACCAGGCCCAGTTTGGGGATCCAGTCGCGCCACAGCGTCTCTGTGTGCTCGGGCGTGCCGACCACAAAGGACAGCAGGGCGAGGATCGCGACCCCGATCGAGCACGCCAACAAGCACTTCCGCCACTCCTGCCACTCGTGACGCACCCGCTCCGGCCCGCGCTTGGGCGGGCGCGACGGCGGCGGCCCGCCCGCGAACCGGTGCGCCACCCGCTGGTCCGCCCAGTGCACCATGCTGTGTCCGAACGCGACACTGAAGCCCAGGTATGCCGCGCCCAGCGCGTGCGCGGTGGTCGCCTCCGCGCCGCGGCCGATGTCCAGGACCGCGGCGACGATCAGGACCACGTCCACCACCGGCGTCGCGACGAGCAGCACCGCGCCCACCCGCCGCCACCGCAGCACGTACCGCGCGAGCAGCCCGGCGCCCAACAACACCCAAAACCCGACCTCGCAGCAAGCGATCAGCAAGACCATCGGATTGTCGAAGAGGTTCCCCACCACACCAACGCTGCCTCTTGCGCTACCCGCGTCGCGTCAGCGAGTCGCCGCACATCGGGTCATCACTTCGACGGACCCGGTCGTGCGACCAAGGTGGACTTGCTCGCGGGGCGGTTGTGCTGTGATGGGGTGGTGAGGTCATGGCGCACCCCGATGTGGCACGCGGTGCTGGGCGTCGGGTTCGGCGCCTTGCTGCTGGCGATCGACTTCCCGCCCGTCTCGGAGCACGCGTTCATCCCCGGGCCGGATTGGGCGCGGCTGCTCGTGCTGGTCGCGTTGGGCGCGTTGCAGCTGCTCTGGGACCGGGCGCCGATCACCGCCTTGCTGGCCGGCCTGCCGCTGCTCGGCCTGGACGCCGCGATGGGTGTGTCACTGGCCGCGCTGCTGGGGTTCGGCGACCTGCTCTACCTGGCCGTGCTGCACGGTTCCCGCCGCGGCAGCCGTGCGGTTCTGGCCGCGGTGTGGGTGTTCGGCTGCTGCGTCGCGGTCGTGGCGCTGGTCGTCAGCGACACGCTGCGCGATTCGGTGCTGATCGTGCTCGGCGTGTGCCCGCTGCCGGTGCTGCCGGTGTGGTGGGCGCTCAACGTCCGCCAGCAGCGCGAGATCGCCGAGGCCGAGCGGGCCAGGGCCGACCAGCTCGCCCAGATCGCCGAGCTGGACCGGGCCGCGGCGGTGTACGCCGAGCGCGCGAGCATGGCCCGCGACCTGCACGACGTCATCGCCGGGCACTTGTCCGCCATCGCGATCCAGTCCGAGGCGCTGTTGACGTTGCCCGACAGCGACCCCGCGCGGGTGCGCGGTGTGCTCAGGTCCGTACGGGAGAACAGTGTCGCTTCGCTGTCGGAGATGCACGCGATGATCGGACTGCTGCGCTCCGGCGAGGGCCACCCGGACGGACCGCTTGCCCCTGCTCGGTTACGCGAACTGGACGCTCTTGTCCGTTCGGCGCGCGCGGCGGGGTTGGCGGTCTCTTGCACCGTCGATGGTGTCGACGACCTCCCCGCGGCGGTAGACCTATCCGCGTACCGGATTGTCCAAGAGGCGCTGACGAACGCGGTAAAGCACGCTCCAGGTAGTCAGGTATCGGTGTGCGTGCGACGGGAAAGAGGCATGTTGGAGATCGAGGTCCGCAGCGACGGGCGCCCTGCCGCGCACCACGCGGGCGGCACCGGGCTGATCAGCATGGCCGAGCGGGCCGACGCTGTCGGCGGCGTGCTCAAAGCAGGCCCGTGCGCCGAGGGCTGGCGAGTGCGCACGAGCTTGCCGCTGGAGCGCCGGTGATCCGGGTCCTGGTGGCGGATGACCACGCCGCCATCCGCGCGGGCCTGTCCATGATCCTCGACGGCGCCCCGGACATCGAGGTCGTCGCCGAGGCCGAGGACGGCGCCGCGGCGGTCCGAAAGGCGATAGCGCTGCGCCCGGACCTGGTGCTGATGGACGTGCGCATGCCCGGCGTGGACGGTATCGAGGCGACGCGGCAACTGGTGGACGCGCAAGTCTGCCCGGTGCTCGTGCTGACCACGTTCGACATGGACTCTTATGTGTACGGCGCACTACGCGCGGGGGCGGCGGGCTTCCTGCTCAAGTCCGTCGACGCCCCCCGCCTGATCGACTCCGTGCGCGTGGTGGCGGCGGGCGACGCGGTGATCGAACCCAGCGTCACCCGCCGCCTCATCCGAGCGTTCGCCGCCGCCGAGCCGCGCGAGCCGGTGCGCCCGGCGGGCCTGGACCAGCTCACGGATCGGGAGGCCGAGGTGCTGGTGTGCGTCGGCGAGGGGCTGTCCAACCAGCAGATCGGCAGGCGGCTGGGGATCGGCGAGGCGACGGTGAAGACGCACGTGTCCCGGGTGCTCACCAAGCTCGACCTGCGTTCGCGGGTGCAGGCGGCCGTCCTCGCCCAGGAGGCGGGCCTCGTCGGCTAGCGAGTCTGGCCCGGTGTGCTCGGGGGACGGCAGCTGTGACGAGTGCCGGTCAGCCGTGGTGTTCGTGCAGCAGCAGCTGGGTGTACGCGGCGATCGACTGCGCGTCGGTCACCCGGCCGTCGCGGATCATCGCCTCGAACTCCGCGCGCGGGACCCACGCCGCGCGCATGTCCTGCTCCTCCAGTTCGCGCTCGGCGGGCCCCTCGACCAGCTCGGTCGCCAGGAACACGTTGCCGCGCTGGCTGCTCATCCCGGGCGCCACGTCGAGCGTGCCGATGTGGGTCATCCGGCCCGCCGCCAGCCCGGTCTCCTCCCGCAGCTCCCGCGCCGCGAGCGTCGCGGCGTCGAGCTCCGCGCGGTCGGGGGCGGTGCCCTGGGGGAACTCCCAGCGGCGCGCGCCCAGCGGGTAGCGGTACTGCTCGACGAGCATCAACCGCTCGCCGTCGAGCGGGATGACCAGCGCGTAGTCCGGTTTGTCGACGACGCCGTAGATGCCGGGGCTGCCGTCGTGGCGCCGGATGGCGTCCTCCCGGACGGTCATCCACGCGTTCGCGTAGACCTGGGTCGAGTCGAGTGCTTCCACGGTGGGAGATCCTGCCCCGCCGCACCCGCCCCGTCACGGCGGGCTAACCTGCTGCGGTGCGTCTCGTGATCGCTCGCTGCCAGGTCGACTACGCCGGGCGGCTCACCGCCCACCTGCCGATGGCCAACCGCCTGCTGCTCGTCAAGGCGGACGGCTCGCTGTCGGTGCACTCCGACGACCGCGCCTACAAGCCGCTCAACTGGATGACGCCGCCCTGCTGGCTCGTCGAGGACGGCGACGTCTGGACCGTGCAGAACAAGGCGGGCGAGAAGCTGATCATCTCCATCGAGCAGATCCTGCACGACTCGGCCCACGAACTGGGCGCCGAACCCGGCCTGGTCAAGGACGGCGTCGAGGCCCACCTGCAGGAACTGCTCGCCGAGCACATCACCACCCTCGGCGACGGCTACACCCTGGTGCGCCGCGAGTTCCCCACCGCGATCGGCCCGGTCGACATCATGTGCCGCGACGCCGCGGGCGGCTCGGTCGCCGTGGAGATCAAGCGCCGCGGCGAGATCGACGGGGTCGAGCAGCTCACCCGCTACCTGGAACTGCTCAACCGCGACCCGCTGCTCGCGCCGGTCCAGGGCGTGTTCGCCGCGCAGATCATCAAACCCCAGGCCCGGGTCCTCGCCACCGACCGCGGCATCCGCTGCGTGTCCCTCGACTACGACACCCTCCGCGGCATCGAGTCCGACGAGTTCCGCCTGTTCTAGCGGCGCCTGCCGCGCCGAGTTCGGCCTGCTGGGTGACGCCGTCGGGAAGTCCGCCGAAATGGCGGGGCGGGTGGATGGCGATCAGCGGGCGCCCAGTGCGATGTGCCGGATGAATTCCGCCACCGGTGTCCTGGGAATGTCCAAGATCTGTCGTGGATTCTTGGAGTCGCGGATATGCGCGCCGGTCGCTGTGCAGGCGACTTCCACGCAGTTGCCGCTCATCGACCGCGAACTGCGGCGCCAACCGGTGTTTTCCGATCGCACGGTGTCCCCCTCGGGTGCTGCCATTCCTGCCGGGCGGTCTCCCATTATCGAGTGGTTCGGAAATGGTGGGATCCGCTGAGTGGGTGTGAGTCCGTACGCCGTCCGCTCACGGCTCGCCCGCCGCGCGGGCCGACCGGCACGGCAACTACTCAGGGTTACTAGCACTGTGCCCTCCGGCTCTACCATGGACTGTCGGCTCGCCGCGCGGTCGCTCCGCGTGGACCTGCGGCGATCGTGCTAACGTCCCCCGTGCTGGACCTAAGTGGCTGGACCGCACATTGCGGTCCAGCCACTCACTCGGATGGCTGAAGCTGGATCGGGCGACTGGGAGTGATCATGAACGAGCCGCCGGGCGACCCCCGGTTGCTGGTGCTGCGCCACTGGCTGGCCGAGCACCTGCGGGCCGACCGCGAGCGCGCGGGCCTGAGCCAGGGTGCCGCGGCGGAGCGGCTCGGGTGGTCTGCCTCGAAGCTCCAGCGGATCGAGACCGCCGTCGTCGGCATCTCGGTGACCGACACGAAGGCGCTCGTGGACCTCTACGGGATGGCCGACCGGCAGACGACCGACAGCCTGCTCGCGATGGCCAGGCAGGCCCGTCGTCGGGACGCCTTCGCCCCCTACCGCAAGCACCTCACCGACGTGTACCAGGTGCTGCTGTCCTATGAGGGCTCGGCGTCGGAGGTCTGGTCGATCGACACGGTCGTCGTGCCGGGCCTGTTGCAGGTCCCCGGCTACGCGCGGGCACTGCTCTCGCTGCGCCACCCGGCGGAGAAGGTGGCGGCGCTGGTGGACGCCCGGGTGCTCAGGCAGCGGCTACTCGAGCAGGACGGTGGCCCGCGGTTCACTTTCCTGTTGGACGAGGCGCCGTTGCACCGCCGCGTCGGCGGCCCCGCGGTGCTGCTCGACCAGCTCGCGCACCTGCACCGGATCACCGCCGGGTCCGCCGTCGAGCTGCGCGTGATCCCGCTGACCGCGGGCGAGCACCTCGGCCTGTGGGAGCCGTTCATGATCATGGAGATCCCCGGGTCGCCGCTGACCGACACGCTGCGGGAGACCGTCCTCTACCGCGAGGTGGGCGACAGCGAGCACCTGATCCGGGGCGGTGACCCGCGAGTCGCCGAGTTCCGCGCGGGTTACGCCGCGGCCGCCGCGCAGGCGCTCGACGCCCCGGCGTCCCGGTCGCTCATCGCCGAGCTGCGGGACCGGTTGGCGACTGAGCTGTCCGCGTGAGCGCCCCCGCGACGCGAGAAATCCCTCCCCCGTCCCCGTTTTCCGGAGTCCCCATGGCAGGCAAGGCCCGCTCCAAGCGGACCCGTCGCTCCCGGCAACGCGCGCGGCCAGGTGTCCCGGTCCGCGACCCGTCGCCGACCGCGGTGGCCGCGCGCGCCGACCCGGTGGCGCCCGATGACCCGCGACCGCCGGTTCCGCTGCCCGATCCGCCGCCGTCGGTCCAGGTGGTCGGCAGGCTGCGGCTGCTGGACTGGTACGGCACGACTCTGGGCCGGGCTCTCCGCGGGCTCAACGACTGGTTGACCCACGAGATGGTCCACCTGCGCGTGCTGGGCGTCGTCACGTGGCTGGTCTTGCTAGGTGGCCCGTTTTTGCTGGTGCTCCACTGGGGTCCGCTGAACACGATGTGGGCCACTGCCGGACTCACCGGTGTGCTCGGGTTGGGGGAAGTGGTCCGACACTTCGCGGTCAGGTCCAAGGCGCCCGGTGATCGGGTCGATCGCCACCCCGATGGACAACGCGAAAACCGCGCCGAGTAGCAGCGCGAGAATCGGGTTCCCAGTGATCTGGAGCAGTATCGCGGTGATGAGCGTGGCCAAGAGGCCGCCGGCTATCCTTGTCGCACCGCGCGGTGCCGGTTTATCGGACACGGCGGGCTCCGCGCTGGCCGGGCATTGTCGGGGTCCGTTCCAACGACACTGGTCGAACGGGGTCCGGTCCCACCGGGGCGGGACCACCGAGCAGGCGGGACACTTGTCGGGGCACCTCGTCCGTTCAGGCTGTTGATCTTGCCACAACAGCGGGTGGCCAGCCACACCGCTGGTCACGTCGCGGTGCGTCGGTAGCGTGTTACACCATGGCAGATCTCCCGCCCGGGCAGAAGCTTTTCCGAAGCTGTCATCAGGCCGGGTGGGTCGCGGTTATCGGCCATTTGCCGATGCTGTCGGAAAGCGCTCCGGTTTCCGTGCGTCGGTGTCCGGATTTATCTGGTGGGGAATCGACTCGCGGTCGGCCATCCGTGAGTTGGGCGCTACCCGCGCAGGTGTGGGGCGATTTCGGCCAGTTGGTCGACGACTTCCGCGAAGTCGTCGGTCAGGGGGTGCAGCAGTACGTGGTCGGCGCCTGCGTCCAGGTGGTCGTGCAGCCGGCGGGTGATGGTTTTTGGGGTGCCCCAGGCGAAGGTGTCGTCGATGAGTGCGTCGCTGCGCTCGCCCGCGATGTCGGCGTTGGTGTAGCCGAGGCGCCGGTAGTGGCGGGTGTACGGGGTTTCCGCGTCGCGCTGGCCGAGGGCGAGCATGGTGCGCATCTGGCCTCGGGCGGTGTCCGCGTCGGTCTCCAGCAGGAGCGCTTGGTGTGGGATGAGCAGTCGGTCCGGGCCGAGCAGTTGCCGGGCTGATTCGGTGTGTTTGACCGGCTGGAGGAATGGGTGTGCGCCGTGCGTGCGCTCGGCCGCCAGGGCATGGGCCTTCGGGCCGAGTGCGGCGAGCACCCGCGGGTACGGCACGCCCACCGAGGACAGTTCCGCCGCGGCGTCCATCTGGTCGAGGTAGGTGCGCAGTCCGGTCAGTGGTCGGTCGCCGATCTTGCCGCCCAGGCCGAGCACCAACCGCCCCGGGTACGCCTCGGCCAAGGTCGCCGCGGCGCTGTGCGTCGTGCCCGCGTCGCGCCTGCTGATGTTCGCGATGCCGCTCGCCGCGACGAGCCGTTCGGTCGAGGCCAGCGCGACGGCCAGTTGCGCGATCACTTCCCGCCCCACGACCGGCGCCACCGCGGGTGGTTCGCCGAACCACACCGAGCGGTAGCCGAGTGCCTCGATCCGGGCGAACCCCTCGCGCTGCTGGTCGATCGGTGCGTTCAGCAGCGCGACCGGGGAGATCCACACCCCGAAGCCGCCCAGTCGTTCCCGAGTCTGCTCGATCATCGCCACCCCCTGCGAACTAAAACGGAGCCTGCCTCCGATTGGTCTCCGCCAGCATACGGAGGTAGGCTCCGTTTCGACAAGGGGGTGCCGTGGTCGACACCGCGAAGCCGATGCGGGCGGACGCCCGGCGCAACTACGAGCGGTTGATGGACCAGGCCCGTGCGGCCTTCGCCGAACGCGGCACGGAGGCGTCGCTCGAGGACATCGCCGGTGCCGCCGGGGTCGGCATCGGCACGCTCTACCGGCACTTCCCGACCCGCCAGGACCTGCTGGAGGCGTTGCTGCGCGAGCAGTTCGACGCCCTCGCCGCCACCGGGCGCGACCTGCTCGACGACGTCTCCGCGGGCGCCGCGCTGGTCACCTGGGTGTCGGCGTTCGTGGCGATGACCTCCACCTACCGCGGCCTGACCGCCGCGCTCACCGCGACCCTGCGCGACGAGAGCACCACCCTGCACGCCGCCTGCGTCTCCATGCGCGCCGTGGCCACGGCCCTGCTCGAACGCGCGCAACAGGCCGGTGCGGTGCGCGCCGACGTCTCCGCCTCGGACTTCCTCATCCTGATCTCCGGCGTCGCGTGGGCCTACGAGCACGTGGTCGAGGAGTCGCCCCGCAGGCTGCTGGACCTTGTCTTCGAGGGGCTCGTCGAGCGCTGATCCCTGCGGTGTCGGCCGCGGTGCCCGACCCTGGACGCACACCCGAACCGCGAGGGAGCACCGAATGGACGCGACACCGACCATCGCCGTACTCGGCACCGGCATCATCGGCGCGCCCGTGGCCCGCAACCTGGCCGCGGCCGGGTTCGACGTCCGGGCCTGGAACCGCACCCGCGACAAGGCCGCCGCCCTGGCCCCGCACGGCGTGCGGGTGGCCGGCACCCCGGCCGAGGCGGTGGCGGGTGCCAAGATCGTGCTGACCGTCCTCAAGGACGCTCCCGCGGTGCTGGCGGCCGTCACCGCGGCCGCTCCCGGCTTGGCCCACGACGTCGTCTGGGTGCAGCTGAGCACGGTCGGCGAGGCCGTCGACGAGTTGGCAGCTTTCGCCGCCGAGCGCGGACTGACCTTTGTGGACGCTCCAGTTCTGGGCACCCGCCAGCCCGCGGAGCAGGGGCAGTTGGTGGTCTTGGCCGCGGGCGACCCAGCGGTGCGGGGTGTGGTGCAGCCCCTCTTCGACGCCATCGGGAAGAAGACGGTCTGGGTCGCCGACGACGCCGGGTCGGGTAGCGCGAGCAGGCTGAAGCTGGTCCTCAACACCTGGGTCCTCGCCCTGAACCACGGCGTCGGGGAGGCCCTCGCCTTGGCGAAGGGGCTGGGGGTGGACCCCGCGCACTTCGTCGACGCGGTCACCGGCGGTCCGCTGGACAACGGCTACTTCCAGACCAAGTCCGCCGCGATCCGCGCGGGGGACTACACAACGGCGTTCTCGGTCGACAACGCCGAAAAGGACGCCCGCCTGGTCCTGGCCGCGGCCGAACACGCGGGCGTGCGGCTGGACGCGACCGCCGCTGGGGCCCAGCGGCTCGCCCGCGCGTCCGCGCTCGGGCACGGCGACGACGACATGGCGGCCGGCTACTTCGCCAGCTTCACCGGCTGACCAGGGGTACGGGTGAGGCACCCCACATCGAACACGTGCCGCTACCTACCACCCAGTCGTCGCCCATTCGGGTTTCACGATTGGCCCAATTATGTTGCAGTGAGTGTGAGCGGAGCTGATAATTCATGTTGATCTTCCCAATGGTGTGATTCCAGCATTTGTCCAAGATTCTGCCCGACTATTCACCTCGGGCCGTTTGTCGCGCGTCGCGGACCGTTCGTCGGTTGGCGCACTTCGCGCGGGGAGAGCGCGCCGGCAGGGGGCTTGTTCAACCCGGTAGCGTTTGTCGCGGGGGCCGACTTCCCGCTCTGAGACGGCGTTTCTCCCCTCTCCGAAACCCAGAAAGGTCTCAACCGCATGTCTGACAAAACGTTCTCGCTCGGTGCGCCGAACGAGAACGGTCGCTCCGTCGCCCGCGCTCAATCCGACGGCTCAGGTCTGCCTGGAATCCCCCGTGAACGCTGGCTCGACCGGATGGCCGCGATCACCCGGAAAGCGGGTGGTGAACAGCCGTTGCGGCTCGTCGCGCTGGCGTTGCCAATAGTGGCCGCGCCGATCTGGTTCGACGCCCTGTCCCCGGAGGGGCGCACGGCTGTGTGCAGCACGATCGCCCTGGTGCTCGCCAACCAGGTCGACCGCAACCGCCGACGGCGGCCGCGAGCCGCCTGAGCCGGGGCTACCAGGTTGACGGGGTGCCAGGTTGCTGTCTCTAGCAGCAACCTGGCACCCCTCCTCGGCACCGGGCGTGGCCCGCCACCGGAGACAGAACGATCATGGTCGACGGCCGGTGCGCCGTGCGGCCGGCTCTCACCCGAACGGGCGAGTCATTCCTCCACTGTGGACAATCCGGCGCCGGCTGCGGGGCCGCGATCGTCGGTAGAACCGGACAAATCGGCTCACGATCGAGTTCGTCGTGCGGCAATCCGCCACCGGGGCCATGCTGATGCCGATCACACCGAGGTGAACGGCGGGTGAGGACATGCACCTTCTGGCGGACGCCGACCTGAGACTCGACGCGGCCCCCATCGACTACATCCTGTTGGCCATCTACTTCGTGATGGTCCTCGGCATCGGCTACCTGGCCCGCCGGTCGGTCTCCAGCAGTCTGGACTTCTTCCTGTCCGGCCGCTCGCTGCCCGCCTGGGTCACCGGTCTGGCGTTCATCTCCGCGAACCTCGGCGCCGTCGAGATCTTCGGCATGACCGCCAACGGCGCGCAGTACGGCCTGCCGACGATGCACTACTACTGGATCGGCGCCATCCCGGCGATGGTGTTCCTCGGCTTGGTGATGATGCCGTTCTACTACGGCTCCCAAGTCCGCAGTGTCCCCGAGTTCCTCTTGCGCAGATTCGGCAAGTTCGCCCATCTGGTCAACGGACTCAGCTTCGCCACCGCGCAGGTTCTTATCGCCGGGGTAAACCTCTTCGCGTTGGCCACCGTCGTCAACCTCTTGCTCGGTTGGCCATTGTGGCTAAGCGTCGTCGTAGCCGCTGCCATCGTGCTCGCGTACACCTCACTGGGCGGTCTGTCCGCCGCCGTCTACAACGAGGTGATGCAGTTCTTCGTGATTGTCGCGATGCTGCTGCCGCTCACCTTCATCGGTCTGCACAAGGTCGGCGGCTGGCAGGGACTGGTCGACAAGATCACCGCCGCCAACCCGGCCACCGCGGAGGCGCAGCTCAGTTCGTGGCCGGGCACCAACCTCACCGGGATCGGCAACGCCACGCTGAGCGTGCTGGGCATCGTGTTCGGCCTCGGGTTCGTGCTCTCCTTCGGGTACTGGACCACGAACTTCGCCGAGGTCCAGCGCGCCATGTCGGCCAAGAGCATGTCCGCGGCCCGCCGCACGCCGCTGATCGGCGCCTACCCCAAGACGTTCATCGCGTTGATCATCATCATCCCGGGCATGATCGCCGCGGTGATCGTCCCCGAGCTGGCCCAGGTCAAGGCGGGCGACACCAGCTCCGGCGTCACCTACAACAACGCCATCCTGCTGCTCATCCGCGACCTGCTGCCCAACGGCATGCTCGGCATCGCGATCACCGGTCTGCTGGCCGCGTTCATGGCGGGCATGGCCGCCAACGTCAGCTCCTTCAACACCGTCTTCACCTACGACCTGTGGCAGGCCTACATCCGCAAGGACAAGCCGGACGAGTACTACCTGCGGGTCGGCAGGCTCATCACCATCGTCGGGTGCGTCGCCGCGATCGGCACCGCGTTCATCGCCAGCAGCTTCAACAACATCATGGACTACCTGCAGACGCTGTTCGGCTTCTTCAACGCGCCGCTGTTCGCCACCTTCATCCTCGGCATGTTCTGGAAGCGGATGACCCCGCTCGCCGGTGGGCTCGGCCTGATCGCGGGCACCGCCTCGGCGATCACCATCGACGTGCTCAACCGCCAGGGCGTGCTGCACCTGGCCGGGCAGGGCGCCAGCTTCGTGGCCGCCAGCGCCGCCTTCGTGGTCGACATCGCGGTCAGCGTCGCGGTCTCGATGGTCACCCGGCCCAAGCCCGACGAGGAGCTGGTCGGCCTGGTCTGGTCGCTCACCCCGCGCGACCAGCTGCGCCACGACGACACCGGCGAGAACGCGGGCTGGTACCGCAAGCCCGTCGTCCTCGCCTCCGGCGTGCTGGTGCTGACGCTGGCACTCAACATCATCTTCTGGTGAGGGAGGAACGATGACCGAGCCGAAGAAGAAGAGCGCCGGGCTCTTCGACCTGCGTGGCATCCTCGGCCTGCTGTTCGCGATCTACGGCGTGGTGCTGACGGTGATGGGCATCGCCACCACGTCCCAAGAGGACCTCGACAAGGCGGGCGGGGTGAACATCAACCTCTGGATGGGGATCGGCATGCTCGTGGTGGGTGTCGCGTTCGCCACCTGGGTGCGGCTGCGGCCGCTCGCGGTGCCCGAAGAACCCTCCTGACCTGCGCATCGGTGGGTTCGCCACACGCGGCCCCGGGCGGGTGGTTACCGTTTGGCCCGTGCGGGGTTCAACAAGAGTGATGGCGGCCTGTCTCGCCGCGGGCCTGCTCGCGGGCTGCGGGGCGGACGTCGACCTGTCCAAGTCGACGTCGCGGCGCACCACCGTGCCCGCCGAGGCCGGGCTGACCGGCGGTGGCGGCGGGCCGTCCACGAGCGGCAAGCCCGCGCCCACGGGCGACGCGTTCAAGTCCGAGAACCTGCGCAAGGTCAACCCCTGCGGGCTGATGGACGAGGACACCCTCAAGGCGTTCGGCGACCCCGCGAACAGCAGGCTGCGCGACTACTCGATGTGCTCGAACTACATGAAGGACAAGGACGGCAAGGAGCTCAACTACACGCTCACCCTCGGCGACCTCACCGTCGGGTCCAAGTCCCCCACCAAGACCATCGGCGGTCTGCCCGCGACCGAGTCCGAACTCGAGGACAAGACCGCCTGCTTCGTCACCGCGATCACCGAGAGCGACCCCGAGCGCGGCATCACCGTGCAGACCGGTCGGTCCGAGGCCGGTGACCTGTGCACCCCGGGGCGGGGGCTGCTGGAGGCTGTGGTCAACCGCGTCCGCGACGACGCCCCGCTGCTGGAGCTGAACAAGGGCACACTGGTCGACCTCGAACCGTGCACCCTGCTCTCCGACACCGTGGTCGCCTCGGCGGTCGGCGACAGCGCCCGCAAGCGCCCCTCCGGCCTGCACGTGTGCAACTGGAACGGTGACGGCGTGTCCTTCACGCTCACCTTCAAGATCGGGCCCAAGCCCGACGACCTGGCCGAGGCGGCCAAGACCACCCCGGTCAACCTCGGCGACGGCGTGACCGCCCAGCAGAAGTCCGAGTCGACCTCCGGCACCCGCTGCCGCCTGGAGTGGGCGCACGTGGCCTTCCCGGAGGACAAGGAGCAGGCCGAGGTGGTCAGCCTGGACTTCAGCCGCTACACCGCGCAGGCGGGCGAGGACGCGTGCGGCAAGACCGCGACGGTGGCCAAGGCGCTCATCCCCCGGCTCCCCAAGAAGTAGCTTCTCCGGCTGACCGGGTGTAGGAACGGGGCACGGCTCGCACCAGGAGGCCCGGATGAAGAAGATCATCAACGATCCCGCGGACGTGGTCGTCGAGGCCCTGCGCGGTCTCGCCGCCGCCCACCCCGACCTGCTGCGGGTGACCGAGGACCCGGCCGTCGTCGCCCGGGCCGACGCGCCCCGCGCGGGCAAGGTCGCCATCGTCTCCGGCGGCGGGTCCGGCCACGAACCGCTGCACGGCGGCTTCGTCGGCCCCGGCATGCTCGACGCGGCCTGTCCCGGCGCGGTGTTCACCTCCCCGACCCCCGACCAGGTGCAGGCCGCGGTCTCCCAGGTGGACGGTGGCGCCGGCGTGCTGCTGCTGGTCAAGAACTACACCGGCGACGTGCTGAACTTCGAGACCGCCGCCGAGCTGGCCGCCGCGGACGGGGTCGAGGTCCGCTCGGTGGTCATCGACGACGACGTGGCCGTGCAGGACTCGCTCTACACCGCGGGCCGCCGCGGCGTCGGCGCCACGGTGCTGGTGGAGAAAATCGTCGGCGCGGCGGCCGAGGCGGGTGCGGATCTGGACACCTGCGCGCGGCTCGCCCGAGCGGTGGTCGCGGGCGCGCGGTCGATGGGCATCGCGCTGACCGCGCCGACCGTGCCGCACGTCGGCGAGCCGAGCTTCACCCTGGGCGAGGACGAGATGGAGGTCGGCATCGGCATCCACGGCGAGCCGGGCCGCCGCCGCGAGCCGCTGCCGGGCGCCGAGGGGGTCGTGGCCGCGCTGCTGGAGCCGATCCTGTCCGACCTGCCCTTCGCCGCGGGCGACGAGGTGCTGCTGTTCACCAACTCGATGGGTGGCACGCCGCTGCTGGAGCTCTACCTCGCGCACGGCATCGCCGAACGGGTGCTGGCCGAACGCGGGATCACCGTGACGCGCAGGCTGGTCGGGCCCTACATCACCAGCCTGGAGATGCAGGGCATGAGCCTGACGCTGCTGCGCCTGGACGACGAGCTGACCCGCCTGTGGGACGCGCCGGTGCAGACCGCCGCCCTGCGGTGGGGCCGTTGATGGGCTGCGACGCGGCGGGGGTGGCCCGGGCGGTGCGCGCGGCGGCCGAGCTGGTCACCGCGCACCGGGACGAGCTGGTCCGGCTCGACCAGGCCATCGGCGACGCCGACCACGGCGAGAACCTCAAGCGCGGGTTCGGTTTTGTGCTGGCCGCGCTCGACCAGTCCACTCCAGACACACCGGGCGCCGTGCTCAAGCTGGTCGCCACGACGTTGATCAGCAAGGTGGGCGGCGCGGCGGGCCCGTTGTACGGCACGGCCTTTCTGCGCGCGGCTACCGCGGTAGGTGCCGCGTCTGAGCTGACGCCCGATCTTGTTTCCGTTGCACTCCAAGCGGCCCTGGACGGCGTAGTCGCGCGCGGCAAGGCGGAGGTCGGTGACAAGACCATGGTGGACGCGCTCACTCCGGCAGTGGAAGCTGCGCGCGGTAGCACTGTCGCCGAAGTCTTGACCGCGGCAGCCGCAGCAGCCGAGGCGGGTGCGGAGTCGACGATCCCGTTGACTGCGCGCAAAGGCAGGGCTTCCTATCTCGGTGAGCGCAGTGCGGGGCATCTTGACCCAGGCGCGCGCTCGACTTCTCTTATGCTGCGCGCTTTCGCGGAGGCGGCGTCATGAGCCGTGTCGGCATCGTGATCGTCTCGCACAGCGCGCGGCTGGCCGAGGGGGTCGTGGAGTTGGCGGCCCAGATGGCCCCGGACGTCACGATCGTCGCGGCCGGCGGCCTCGACGGCGGACCAGGCACCGACTTCGACGCCGTGTCCGACGCGCTCGCCACGGCCCAGTCCGGCGCCGGGGTAGTGCTGCTCTACGACCTCGGCAGCGCCAAGATGGTCGCCGACCTGGCGGTCGAGATGCTGGGCGACCCGAACGCGGCCGTCGTGGTCGACGCGCCCCTGGTCGAGGGCGCCGTGGCCGCCGCGGCGGAAGCCCAGAGCGGCGCCGACCTCGACGCCGTGCTCAGCGCCGCCGCCGCTGCCCTGGCCGTACCCGAGTCCGAAGTAGATGGTCAGGGTGGGGTGGAACTGCTGCTCACCAACGATGTCGGCCTGCACGCCCGGCCGGCAGGCCTGCTCGCCCGCACCCTGGCGGGCTTGGACGCCCAGGTCGACGTCGCCTTCGGCGGCCGCTCGACCGACGCCCGCAGCCCGCTGGGCCTGATGGGCCTGGGCGCCACCGGCGGCGACCGGATCCGGGTCAGCGCGACCGGCCCGGACGCCGACGAGGCGCTGAGCCGCGTGCGCGCCCTGGTGGACCGCGGCTTCGACGACTAAGCCCCTCGCCCGGGGCCTGATGTCGAGGGCGCCTGTGCGCGGGGGAGTCGTGAAGCGCGGCTCGCCGTTCGCCGTTCGCCCGACCGGGTGGGGCGTGGCGGGCCTGACCGGTCCAGTGGCGCAGTTCACCCGGCGATCGCACGGGGCCGTGGCAGTATCAGCAGACGATGTTACCGGCAGGTAGCAATCTGCGTTCGGACCGCGGAGGTAGCTGTGGCGCGTGAGTTCTCCACCGTTGGCGTTGTCGGCCTCGGGACCATGGGCGCGGGTATCGCCGAGGTACTGGCGCGTACCGGCGTGCGGGTCGTCGCGGTGGAGGTCGACGCGGCGGGCGTCGAGCGCGGTCGCGGGCACATCGAGCAGTCGACCGGTCGGGCGCTGGCCAAGGGCAAGCTGGACGGGCCCGCGCGCGCCGAGCTGCTCGGGCTGATCAGCTACAGCACCGACCTGGCCGACCTGGCCGAGGCGGACCTGGTGGTGGAGGCGATCCCGGAGTCGCTCGAGCTCAAGGCCCGGCTCTTCGGCGAGCTGGACAGGATCGTCAAGCCGGAGGCGGTGCTGGCCTCGAACACCTCCTCGCTCTCGGTCACCGAGATCAGCGTCCACACCGGACGCCCGGGCAAGGTCGTCGGCCTGCACTTCTTCAACCCGGCCCCGGTGCAGCGGCTCGCCGAGGTGGTGCGCACCGTGGTCACCGAGCCCGACGTCGTCGCCGACGTGGTCGCGCTCGCCGAGAAGCTGGGCAAGGAACCGGTCGTCATCGGCGACCGCGCCGGGTTCATCGCCAACGCGCTGCTCTTCGGCTACCTCAACCACGCGGTGTCGATGTACGAGTCGAGGTACGCCACCCGCGAGGACCTCGACGCCGCCATGCGGTACGGCTGCGGCTACCCGATGGGCCCGCTCGCGCTGCTCGACCTGATCGGGCTCGACACCGCCTACGAGATCCTCGAGACCATGTACGCGCAGTCGCGCAACCGGCTGCACGCCCCGGCGCCGGTGCTCAAGCAGATGATCACCGCGGGCCTGCTCGGCCGCAAGTCCGGCCGCGGCTTCTACACCTACGACGGCCCCGACTCGCCGACCGTGGTCGCCGACGCGCAGACCCCGGCCGCCGCGGTCGAGGGCGAGGCCGCCGTGCGCGAGGTGCGGAGGGTGGGCGTGGTCGGCACCGGCACCATGGCCACCGGCATCGTGGAGGTGTTCGCGCGCAAGGGTTTCGACGTGGTGCTGCGGGCGCGCGCCGCGGACAAGGCCGACGCCGCCGTGGCCAAGGTGCGCAAGTCGCTCGACCGCCAGGTCGCCAAGGGTCGACTGTCCGAACAGGACCGGGACGCGGTGCTGGCGCGGATCACGCCCGCGGTGGAGTTCGACGAGCTCGCCGACTGCGACCTGGTGATCGAGGCGGTCGCCGAGGAGCTGGCCATCAAGCAGGCCGTGTTCGGCGCCCTCGACGAGGTGGCCAAGCCCGGCGCGATCCTGGCGACCACGACCTCGTCGCTACCGGTCATCGAGTGCGCGGTGGCCACCTCGCGGCCCGCCGACGTGGTGGGGCTGCACTTCTTCAACCCGGCGCCGGTGATGAAGCTGGTGGAGGTCGTCGAGACCATCGCGACCGGCGCGGACGTGGTGGCCACCGCGCACGCCATCTGCACCAAGGTCGGCAAGCACCCGGTGCACTGCGGCGACCGGGCGGGCTTCATCGTCAACGCGCTGCTGTTCCCGTACCTCAACGACGCGGTGAAGATGCTGGAGGCGCACTACGCCGAGGCCGACGACATCGACACCGCGATGAAGGTCGGCTGCGGCCTGCCGATGGGCCCGTTCGAACTGCTCGACGTGGTCGGCTTGGACGTGTCCCTGGCCATCGAGCGCACCCTGTTCAACGAGTTCCACGAGTCCGGCTACGCACCCGCGCCGCTGCTGGAGCACCTGGTCACCGCCGGGCGGCTCGGGCGCAAGACCGGCAAGGGCTTCCGCGACTACAGCCGGACCTAGCCGGACTGACCGGACAGCGCCTAACCGCAGCACCCGCCGCCGCAGCACCCGCCGCCACCGCTGGGCGCGGGCGCCCCGGCCCGCCCGGCGAGCCCGGCCATCGACAGCAGCTTGACGGTGTCACCGTGGCCGTCCGGGCAGGTGGCCGGTTCGCTGGAGGCACTCATGGCGCGTTGGACGTCGAAGGTCGACCCGCACTCGCGGCACCGGAACTCGTAGGTAGGCACGCCCCCCATTGTGCACGCCGCTGTGCACGCCGCCCCGGTCGTCTCCGGGCGAGCGGGTGCCGGTCTCAGCGCGCGCGCCGCCGCAGGACCAGGCCGGCCACGGACTGGAAGCCGAGCCGCTGGTAGAAGCCGACCGTGTCGGCGTCGCAGCACACGTCGATCCCGTAGAGCGGGCCGATCTCGTCGAGCAGGCGGGTGACCAGCCCGGCGCCGATGCCGCGGCCCTGGTGCGCGGGGAGCACCTCGACCAGCGACACCGAGGCCATCAGCACCCCGTCGGACAGCGCGGTGGCGAAACCGACCAGGTCGGGGCCCTCGTGGGCCAGCACGACGTGCGCCGCGCCGCGCAGGACCGCCAGCCGGTCCGGGGGCGGGGTCGGCCAGCCGACGAAGAACCCCGCGAGGTCGCCGGAGGCGACACCCGCGGGGCCGGTTCGGTACTCGATCACGGGGTGACGGTCAGCCGGGGGTCGGTCTCCACGACGCCCTCGAGCACCTCGTCGATCTTCTTCAGCAGGTCGCCGTCGAGCTTCTTGCCCGCCGCCGCGACGTTCTCGGTGACCTGCTCCGGGCGGGAGGCGCCGATGATCGCCGAGGCCACGTTCGGGTTCTGCAGCACCCAGGCCACCGCCAGCTGCGCGAGCGAGAGGCCCGCCTCGTCGGCGAGCGGCTTGAGCCCCTGCACGGCGGTGAGCACGTCGTCGCGCAGCCAGCGCGAGATCATGTTCTTGCCGCCCGCCTCGTCAGTCGCGCGGGAGCCCGCGGGCGGCTCGGCGCCGGGCTGGTACTTGCCGGTCAGCACGCCCTGCGCGATCGGCGACCAGACGATCTGCGAGATGCCCTCGCGCTCCGAGGCCGGGACGACCTGCTCCTCGATGATCCGCCAGAGCATCGAGTACTGCGGCTGGTTGGAGATCAGCGGCACGCCCAGCTCCCTGGCCAGCGCGGCACCGCGGGTGATCTGCTCGCCGGTCCACTCCGAGACCCCGACGTAGAGCACCTTGCCCTGGCGGACCAGGTCGGCGAAGGCGAGGAAGGTCTCCTCCAGCGGTACCGTCCGGTCGAACCGGTGCGCCTGGTAGAGGTCGACGTAGTCGGTGCCCAGCCGCTGGAGCGAGGCGTTGGCGGACTCGATGATGTGCTTGCGGCCGAGGCCCTTGTCGTTGGGACCGCCGGGGCCGGTCGGCCAGAAGACCTTGGTGAAGATCTCCAGGCCCTCCCGCCGCTGCCCCTTGAGGGCGCGCCCCAGGACCGACTCCGCCTTGGTGTTGGCGTAGACGTCGGCGGTGTCGAAGGTGGTGATGCCCGCGTCGAGCGCCGCCCGCACGCAAGCGTGCGCGGCGTCCTCCTCGACCTGCGAGCCGTGGGTGAGCCAGTTGCCGTACGAGATCTCAGAGACGTTGAGGCCGCTGCGGCCCAGGCGACGAAACTCCATGCCCGCAATCTACTTCGCGTGGCTAAGGATTAGCCACCGCAATCCACCGGTCGAGACGGTGAACCCGCGGGTGCCGGGCCGCTCAGACCTTGTCGCCGGGGGAGACCCGGGGCTTGGGGACGCGCAGCTTGCGCAGCTGGGTCGCGCGCACGAAGGCGTACCAGCCCACCGAGAAGCCGCGGACGGCCTCCTTCGGGAACTTCTGGCGCACCAGCCGGGCGATGCGGCGGCCGTTCAGGGTCGCCTCGATGATCATCGCGATCAGCATCAGCAGGCAGGCCAGGGTCGCGTACTGCTGCACCACCAGCGAGCTCGACAGCAGCGAGACGAACACCAGCACCGCCAGCGGCATGAACAGGCCCAGCAGGTTGCGCTTGGCGTCGACCAGGTCGCGCACGTACGCCTTCACCGGGCCGCGGTCGCGCGGCATCAGGTAGCGGTCGTCGCCCTCGTTCATCCGCTTGCGCTGCTCGACGCGCTGCTCCTTGCGCTGCGCGGCGAGTGCCTTGCGGTCTTCCTTGTTGCCCCGCGCCCGGCGCATGGCCTCGCGGGTGGTCTTCGGCGGCGGCGGCACGGGGCCGCGCTTGCGGCCCTCGGCCTCGCGCCGTTTGGGGGTCGGCCTGCCCTTGCCGGGGGTGTGGCCGCGGGATCCGGCCTCGCCCACAATCACGGCAGCCTCCTCCACCTGGTCGGTGTCGGTGCTGTCGGCTGCGCTGCGGCGGAGGAACCTCACCGCACCAGGGTAGGACAAGCCCGCTGGTCGCTACGCTGCGGCCGTGCGAGTCGTCATCGCCCCCGACTGTTTCGGCGGCACCCTGACCGCCGCCGAGGCCGCCGACGCGATCGCGCGCGGCTGGGTGCGGGGCGCGCCGGGGCACGAGCCGCGCCGGTGCCCGCTCGCCGACGGTGGTCCCGGGTTCGTCGACGTCCTGCACGCCGCGCTCGGCGGGACCGTTCAGCACACCAGCGTCACCGGCCCGCTCGGCGAGCCCGTCGACGCACGTTGGCTGCTCCACGACGGCACCGCCTACCTGGAGTCCGCCGAGGCCATCGGCCTGCACCTGGTCCCCGCGGCCCTTCGCGCCAGCACCTGCGAGACCGCCACCAGCACCGGTGTCGGCGAGCTGATCATGGCCGCTCGCACCGCCCACACCATCGTCGTGGGCCTGGGCGGCTCGGCCACCACCGACGGTGGCCGCGGCGCGCTGACGGCCATCCACGGCCAGTTGCCCCGCCTGATCGCCGCCGCCGACGTGGAGAACCCGTTGCTCGGGCCGCACGGCGCCGCTGCCACATTCGGCCCCCAGAAGGGCGCCGACCCGGCCGCGGTCCAACGCCTCGAAGCCGCCCTGACCCGCCACGCCGACGAGGTCGCTCAGGACCACCGGCTCGACCCCCGCGACGAACCGGGCGCGGGCGCCGCGGGCGGCCTCGGGTTCGCGCTGCTCGCCCTCGGCGCCGAGATGGCCTCCGGCGCCCGGATCGTGCGCGACGCGACCGGGCTCGACCAGGCCCTCGACGGCGCGGGCCTGGCCATCACCGGCGAGGGCAGCTTCGACTGGCAGTCGCTGCGCGGGAAGCTGGTGACCTCGGTCGCCGACGCGGCCGCCCGCCGGGGCATCCCGTGCCTGGTGCTCGCGGGCCAGGTGGACGTCGGACGCAGGCAGGCGGCCGCGGCGGGCGTCGAGGAGGCGCACTCGGTCGCCGAGCACGCCGGCTCGGTGGCCGCCGCGCTGGCCGACCCGGCCGGGACGCTGGCCGCGCTGGCCCAGCACGTCGCCCGGCAGTGGCGGTGAGCGACCGGCGGTGCCCGCGGGGGCAGATCGGCGGAGTGGTCTGTCTCACCCGCACCCCGAGGGCATCGGACTGTGTCACCATGGCTGGGTACGGAACAAAGTCCGGACCCGAACTGTTGTGCCGGGTGCGAGCCCGAGTAGGACCTTCCTAGGGAGAACGATGACGACCGCTCAGGAGACCGGCGCCGAAGTGGCGACCCACGGTGTGGAGCTGTCCGAGGCTGCCGCTGTCAAGGCCAAGGCCCTGCTCGAGCAGGAGGGCCGCGACGACATGCACCTGCGCATCGCCGTGCAGCCCGGTGGCTGTGCCGGCCTGCGCTACCAGCTGTTCTTCGACGAGCGCAGCCTCGACGGCGACCTGTTCCGCGACTTCGGCGGCCTCAAGGTCGCCGTGGACCGGATGAGCGCCCCCTACGTGCAGGGCGCCACCATCGACTTCGTCGACACCATCGAGAAGCAGGGCTTCACCATCGACAACCCGAACGCGGGCGGCAGCTGCGCCTGCGGCGACTCGTTCCACTGAGCTGATCCGGCGAAAGGGCCGCGACCGCACCGGTCGCGGCCCTTTCGCCGTGCTCGACCAGTGCTCGAGGGGTCAGCCCCAGGCTGTGCGCAGGCAGTAGGAACCGGACTCGGGCGGAGCGGTATCAGCCGGACCGGCTCACACGTAGTCGTCGAGGTCGGCGACCTGCGCGTGGCAGGTGTCGTCGACGACCCACTCGGCCGCGACCCGGGGGGCGGGCAGGTCCGCGCGCCGCTCGGTCAGCGCGGCGGGGATGCCCGCGCAGTCGGCGATCAGCTCGTCGAGGGTGTCCGGTTCCAGTGCGCTCATCCCCGGCACGGTAAGCGCGGATGGCGGCAGTTCCCAGTGGTACCAAACGGTAGTGTTGAACGGTGATCTGAGGCCACCCAGACGGGTGGCCGGAGTCTTCGTGCCCAGCCCCGAGAGCGGCGTCGCCCGGCGCCAACGACCTAGGAGAGCCGCGTGCCCGTCGCTGTCACCGGAAGCATCGCCACCGATCACCTGATGCACTTCCCCGGCAAGTTCGCCGAGCAGCTCGTCGCCGAGCAGTTGCATCGCGTCTCGCTGAGCTTCCTGGTCGACGACCTGATCGTCCGCCGCGGCGGCATCGGTGCCAACATCGCCTTCGGCCTCGGCGTGCTGGGCTGCTCGCCGGTGCTCTTCGGCGCGGTGGGCGACGACTTCGCCGACTACCGCTCCTGGCTGGAGCGCCACGGCGTCGACTGCTCCGGCGTGCACGTCTCCGAGGTCGCCCACACCGCCCGGTTCGTCTGCACCACCGACGACGACCTGTGCCAGATCGCCTCCTTCTACGCGGGCGCGATGTCCGAGGCCCGGCTGATCGAGCTGGCCCCGGTCGCGGCCAAGGTCGGCGGCCTGGACCTGGTGCTGATCAGCCCGGACGACCCCGACGGCATGCTCCGGCACGCGCAGGAGTGCCGCCAGCGCGGTTACAAGTTCGCCGTCGACCCCTCGCAGCAGATGGCCCGGATGCCCGGCGAGCAGATCCGCGACTTCATCACCGGCGCGGACTACCTGTTCAGCAACGACTACGAGTGGGAGCTGCTGCGCAAGAAGACCGGCTGGACCGAGGCCGAGGTGATGGAGCGGGTCGGCCTGCGGATCACCACGCTGGGCGCCAAGGGCGTCGAGATCGTCGACAAGGACGGCGCGGTCCTGCACGTCGGTGCCGTCCCGGAGACCAGCAAGGCCGACCCGACCGGCGTCGGCGACGGCTTCCGCGCCGGTTTCCTGGCCGCGCTGACCCAGGGCCTGAGCCTGGAGCGGTCGGCGCAGCTGGGCTCGATGATCGCGGTGCTGGTGCTGGAGACCGTCGGCCCGCAGGAGTGGTCCTTCGACAAGGCCGAGGCGGTCACCCGGATCGCGGGCGCCTTCGGCCCGGACGCCGCCGCCGAGATCGCCGCCATCCTGCCCTAGAGCGGGCCCGGCTCTAGAGCGTCGACGCGCCCTGGAGCTCCGTCAGCACCACCGGGCCGTCGTCGGTGATCGCCACGCTGTGCTCGGCGTGCGCGGCCCGACGGCGGTCCGTCGTGTGCAGCGCCCACCCGTCCTCGCCCACGGCGTAGTCGTCACCCCCGTGGTGCAGCATCGGCTCGATCGCCAGCACCATGCCCGTGCGCAACCGCAGCCCCCGCCCCGGCCGCCCCGAATTGGGCACGAACGGCGCCTCGTGCATGGCCCGGCCGATCCCGTGGCCACCGAAATCGCCCTGCATCCCATACCCCGCACCCCGCGCGACCTGCGTGATCGCGTTGCTGAGGTCCCCCAGCCGCCCACCCGGGACGGCGAGGGAGATCGCCGTGCGCAGGGCCAGGTCGGTGGTCTCGATCAACGCCGTGTCGGCGGCCCTCGGGGCACCGACGGTGAACGAGATCGCGGAGTCCGCGTGCCACCCGTCGACGATCGCCGCGAAGTCCAGGCTGACCAAATCCCCATCCCGCAACCGCGTGCGGTCCGGAATCCCGTGCACGATCACCTCGTTGACCGACGCACAGATCACCGCCGGGAACGGAGTCGGCGCGAACGAGGGCAGATAGTCCAAGAACGACGACTTGGCCCGGTGCTCGACCAGCACATCCTGCGCGACGGCATCGAGGGCCAACAGCGACACACCCACCCCAGCCGCCTCCCGCATCGTCGCGAGAGCAGTGGCCACCACCTGCCCGGCAGCCCGCATCGCCGCCAGTTCACCGGGAGTCTTCAGCTCGATCATGCTGATAACTATACCGGTATTTTCATACCGGTACTACTATCGGGTCCATGGTCCGCCCACCCTTGAGCCAGGACGAGCGCGACCGAGGCGAACTCCTCGGCACCCTCCTGCGCACCGCCCGCGCCGACCGCAGCATGGTCGAGGTAGCCGCCGCCGCCGGCATCTCGGTCGAGACCCTGCGCAAGATCGAACGCGGCCGAGTCCCCACCCCCGCCTTCTTCACCGTCGCAGCGATCGCAGGCGCGGTAGGCCTCCCCCTGGACGAATTGCTAGCGCGCACCACGCCTGTGGAAACAGGCAAACTCACCGCTTAGCCGTTGTTTTCCTGCCCTGCGCCCAACCGCCAGCCGGCCAGGTTTCGGGCGACCCTCCCGCCCCATCCCCACAACCGCCACCCGGGCAGCCCACCCAGGCACAAGCACCACTCCCCGCCCCACCACGCAACTGTCACCCGGACAGCTCACCCGAGCTCCGGCGACCACTCCCCGCCCTGCATCCCATACGCAGCCCAAAACACGGACTGGCTCGGGTTGTCAAGGCATCTTTCCCGCCTTGACAACCCGAGCCAGTCCGTAGTGACAATTGTGCGTAGGGGAAGCAGGACCCAAGGAGCGGGACCCCAAGCGACCAAAACTCAGAGCTTGACGGGATAATGCGGCTCAGGCACCACAGGCGTGATCCGCCGCTCGATGAAGATCCCGTGCCACAGCATGAACACCAGCAGCGCCCAGATCCGCCGACTGTGGTCCAGCGTGCCTGCCTTGTGCTCCTCCAGCAGCCGCATCACGGCGTTCTTGTCGACCAGGGCGTCGGTCTGCGACTGCAGCACGATGTCCCGGGCCCACTCGTACATCTCCTCCCGCAGCCACAGCCGGATGGGCACCGGGAACCCGAGCTTGCGCCGGTTCAGCACGTGCGCGGGCACGATCCGGCGCAGGGCCTGCCGCAGCGCGTACTTGGTGGTCTCCTTGGTGATCTTCTGCTCCAGCGGCACCCCGGCCGCCACCCGGAACACCTCGGGGTCCAGGAACGGCACCCGCAGCTCCAGCGAGTTGGCCATGGTGACCTTGTCGGCCTTGACCAGGATGTCGCCGCGCAGCCAGGTGAACAGGTCGACGTGCTGCATCCGGGTGACCGGGTCCCAGGCCGCCGAGTCGCGGTAGTGGCCCGCGGTGATGTCGCGGTGCCCGACCGACGGGTCGAACGTGCGCAGCACCGGGCGCAGCTGGTCGTCCCGGAAGATGCGCGCGTTGCCGTAGTAGCGCTCCTCCAGGCTCAGCGAGCCGCGGCGCAGCAGGTCCTTGCCGCGGGTGCCCTCGGGGATCTTGGTGGAGACCTTGCCCAGGATGCGCCGCAGCGACCCCGGCACCCGCTCGAACGGCGCCAGCGACAGCGGCTCGCGGTAGATCGTGTAGCCGCCGAACAGCTCGTCGGCGCCCTCGCCGGAGAGCACCACCTTGACGTGCTTGCGGGCCTCGCGGGCGATGAACCACAGCGGCACCAGCGCCGGGTCGGCCACCGGGTCGTCGAGGTACCAGACGATCAGCGGCAGCGCGTCCATCATCTCGCGCGCGGAGACCGTGCGGACCACGTGCTTGACCCCGATCGCCGCCGCCGACTCGGCGGCCACGTCGACCTCGGAGTAGCCCTGCCGCTCGAAGCCGGTGGTGAAGGTCACCAGGTCCGGGTTGTGCTCGCGGGCCAGCGCGGCGATCGCGGTGGAGTCGATGCCGCCGGAGAGGAACGAGCCGACCGTGACGTCGGCGCGCATGTGCACCCGGACCGAGTCGCTCATGACCTCGGCGATCCGGGCGTAGAGCGCCTCGGCGTCGGCCGGGCCGCGCACCGGGGTGGGGGAGAACCGCGGCGACCAGTAGCGCTTGGTGACCGGCTCCTCGCCGGGGACCAGCGTGAACGAGGTGCCGGACTCGATCCGGTGCACCGTCGAGTGCATGGTGGCGGGCTCCGGCACGTACTGCAGCGTCAGGTAGTGCTGCAGCGACTTGCGGTCCAGCTCGAGCTTGACGCCCAGCAGCGGAGCCAGCTCCAGGATCGACTTCTTCTCGCTGGAGAACGCCACGCCGCCCGGGCCCGCCGCGTAGAACAGCGGCTTGATGCCGAACGGGTCGCGCGCGCCGAAGAGGGTCTGCTTCTGCGAGTCCCAGATGAGGAACGCGAACATGCCGCGCAGCCGGGTGACCGCGGCCTCGCCCCAGTAGTGGTAGGCGGCCACGATGGTCTCGGAGTCGCCGTCGGTGGCGAACCGCGCCCCGAACCGCTCGCTGAGCTCGGCGCGCAGCTCCAGGTAGTTGTAGATCTCGCCGTTGAACAGCAGCGTGTAGCGCTGCGGTGCCTCGGGCGGGCCCCACGGCAGCGGCTGGTGGGAGTGCTCGATATCGATCATGGACAGCCGGTTGAAGCCGAAGACGACCTCACCGCCGGTCCAGGTCCCGCTCTCGTCGGGGCCGCGGTGGCGCTGACAGCGCATCGCCGCGCCGACGGCCGACCGCGCCGCCGCGGCGTCCATCTCGGAAGGGCAGACCAGGCCAAGCAGACCGCACACGCTTCTCGCGCACCTCTCGTGTCGAGCCGGGGTGTTCTCTAGCGGGGAAGACGCAAGTATGCCGGTCCGGGTTGTCCGCCCTCGCGGGCCTGTTGGTTTCACCCGGGATGTGACCGACATCCGCTCACCCCTCAGGGGGTGTGGTCCAGGTCGCTCGGCTAGGCTCCGCATTGCTCTAACCGGCACCCATAGCCGCTGCCCAAGGGCGGCGCGCGGGAGCCGGATAGCGCGTGGAGATACCGCTTCGAGGAGGAGTCGCGCAGTGGGCACACCCAAGGCCTCCGGGAACCGCACGCCGGGGTCCCGGCTGACCAAGGTCGCAGGCCTGGTCGTGCTGGTCGCCCTCGGCGCCAGCGGCTGCTCGACCGACGAGGTCCTGCGGTTCGGCTGGCCGGAGGGCGTGACCCCGCAGGCCGACCGGATGCGCGAGTTCTGGACCTGGTCCGTGGTCGCCGCGCTGGTCATCGGTGTGATCACCTGGGCGCTCATCCTGTGGCCGGTGCTGGCCCACCGCAAGCGCGGGGACACCCTACCCAAGCAGTTCCAGTACAACCACTTCCTGGAGTGGATCTACACCGGCATCCCGGTCGTGATCGTGGTCGTGCTGTTCTACTTCACCGCCACCACGCAGAACTACGTGCAGGCCGAGTCCGACGACCCGGACGTCACCGTGGACGTGCTGGCCTTCCAGTGGAACTGGCAGTTCGAGTACAAGTCCTACAAGAACACCAAGGGCGCGCTGGAGATCCCGATGTCCCCGGAGGGCGCCCAGAACGTCGCCACCGTGGGCAGTTCGGCCGAGGTCCCGCTGCTGGTGCTGCCGACCAACCGCAAGATCCACTACAAGCTGCACTCGCGCGACGTCATCCACTCGTTCTTCGTGCCGGAGTTCCTGTTCAAGCGGGACGTCTTCCCGAAGCCGGAGCGCAACAACCAGGACTCGACGTTCGAGAACACCATCGACCGCACCGGGTCCTTCGTCGGCCGCTGCGCCGAGCTGTGCGGCACCTACCACGCGGTGATGAACTTCGAGGTCCGCGCGCTGACGCCGGAGCTGTT
Source organism: Actinokineospora sp. NBRC 105648 (assembly GCF_030269645.1). GTDB lineage: Bacteria > Actinomycetota > Actinomycetes > Mycobacteriales > Pseudonocardiaceae > Actinokineospora. The sequence goes on from NZ_BSTR01000012.1 coordinate 72,482, forward strand.
CGACCAGTACATGGGGCTGCGGGCAAAGGTGAACCCGAAGACCGGCAAGGGCTACACCGCGGCCGAGGCGCTCACCCAGATGAACTGCGGCGAGCTGTGCACGCCCACCTCGGTGACCACTAAGCCGTTCAACACCGACCGCACCCTGCGCACGGCGTCCAACTGAGACGTCCACAGCGGACTTGAGAGCCTTCTGGTGAATGTGAGGACAGCATGAAGGTCGAAGCCAGGCTCTTCGATATCACGACCGGCTTCTTCTTTCTCTCGGCCATCGTCTACGGGCTGTGGGCCAAGGAGCCGGTGGGCACCGTCGGCCTGATCCTGACCGGCGGGCTCTCGCTGATCGTCGGGTCGTACTTCCACTTCGTCGCCCGGCGGCTGGAGCAGCGCCCGGAGGACAACCCGGACGCTGAGGTCAGCGACGGCGCGGGCGAGCTGGGCTTCTTCAGCCCGGGCAGCTACTGGCCGGTGGCGCTGGCCGCCTCGGCCGCCACGGCGGGCTTCGCGATGGCGTTCTGGCAGATCTGGCTGCTGGTCATCGCCATCGTGCTGGTGCTGATCACCGTGGGCGGCCTGGTCTTCGAGTACCACACCCGGCCCAACAGCACGGACTAGTCGACCGGCTCGGTGAACGCGACCTGAGCCGCGAGACGACGCCGCGAGACGACAAGGCCCCCTCCGCGACGCGGAGGGGGCCTTCGTCTGTCGTGGACTCAGAGTTCCTGGGTGCGGGCGATCCAGCGGTCCAGCACCGCCGAGGCGGTGCCGGAGTCGATGGCGGCGCCCGCCTGGTCCAGCCCGGCCGCCAGGTCGCCGTGCAGGTCCCCGGTGAGGCCGCGGTAGGCCGCGATGGCGCCCGCGGCGTTGAGCACGACCGCGTCGCGCACCGGGCCCGCCTTGCCCGCCACCAGGTCGCGCACGACCTGGGCGTTGAAGTCCGCGTCGCCGCCGGTGAGGTCGGCGGGCTGGGCAGGGGACACCCCCAGGCGGGCCGGGTCGACCTGGTCGACCCGCACGGTGCCGCCGGTGACCACCCAGGCCGTCGTGGTAGTCGTGGTGGTGATCTCGTCGAGGTTGTCGTCGCCGCGCACCACCAGCACGCTCGCGCCGCGTTCGGCGAAGACCTCGGCCACGATCGGCGCCATCCGCGCGTTCGCGCAGCCCACCAGCCCCGCCTTGGGCTGGGCCGGGTTGGTCAGCGGGCCGAGCACGTTGAACGCGGTGGGCACGCCCAGCTCGCGCCGGGGCGGGCCGGTGTAGCGGAACGCCGGGTGGAACGCGGGCGCGAAGCAGAACCCGATGCCCACCTCGCGCACCGTGGTGGCCACCCCGTCCGGGGTGAGCTCGATCTTGACGCCGAGCCGCTCCAGCACGTCGGCGGTGCCGCACTGCGAGGAGGCGGCCCGGTTGCCGTGCTTGACCACCGGCACCCCCGCGGCCGCGGTGACCAGCGCCGCCATCGTGGAGATGTTGACCGTGTGGGCCTGGTCGCCGCCGGTGCCGACCACGTCGACGGCGTGCCCGTCGATGGGCACCAGCCGGGCGTGCGCGAGCATGCCCCTGGCCATGCCCGCGACCTCGGCCGCGGTCTCGCCCTTGGCCCGCAGGGCGACCGCGAAGCCCGCGATCTGCGCCGGGGTCGCGGCGCCGGACATGATCTGGTCCATCGCCCACGCGGTCTCGTCCGCGGTCAGGTCGACGCGCTCGATGAGCTGGTTGAGCAGGGCCTTCCAGGATGGCTGCGCCATGCCAGGCTCAGCCCCGCACCAGCGGCAGCCGCTTCGCGCGCAGCACGTCGGCGACGGTCTCGGCCGCGGTCAGCGGGTCGAGCGGGTGCACCAGCACCGCGTCGGCCTGCGACCAGGTGGCCAGCCAGCGGTCGTCCTTGCGGCGCACCGCGATGACGATCGGCGGGCAGTCGGTGATCTCGTTCTTGAGCTGGCGGGACAGGCCGATGCCCCCGGTCGGCTGCGCCTCGCCGTCGAGGATGGCGAGATCGATGTCACCGGCGTCCATCGCCATCAGCACCTCGGACACCGTGCCCACCTCCAGGTAGGCGACCCGACCGACGTCGGCGGCCGGGCGGCGCCCGACGGCTGTGACGATGGTCTCCCGCACCTCGGGCCGGTGGCTGAACACGAGGATCTTCAGCGGTGTGGTGCTCATGCAAGCGTCCTTCGCTAGGCCAGGTCGGGTGCGTCGATGTTATCGGTCTCACGTCCGCTGGTCTGCAAGACGTCCCAGCCGAGGGCGGTGCCGCCGAGCCGCTGGGCCAGGCTCGCCATCCTGGACCGCTCCTGCGCGCAGTGCAGGGCGTCCACCAGTTGCACGCGAAGCGCCGCGACCGGGCTGAGATCACCTTCCGGCGGACCGTTCTCCCGCAGTACGTAGCCGTCTTGAGCGATCAACCGGGCCGCCTCGTCGACCCGGTCGGCGGGCAGGCGCAAGTGGTGCCGCAGCACCGCCTGGTCACCGGCCCGCAGCGCCGTCGCGCGGGCCAGCGCGGCCGAGGGCGCCTCGGCGTCGTCGAAGGACGCCGCGACGACCGCCAGACCCGGGTCGTCGGTGGTCAACTCGGGGGTTCGCGACCCGGTGAACAGGGCCCGAACCCGGGCGAGAAACCCCATGTAGCCGCCTTTCCGGACGTATCGAAGGTGTGACGCGGTCTACTCACGACCCGACCGGGCAGGCCCGGTACTCGCAAGACATAATGCGACGCGTGACTGCAGCAGCGCCCTCCATTGGCCAGCGTGTGCACTCGCTGAACCGGCCGAACATGGTCAGCGTCGGCACCATCGTGTGGCTCTCCAGCGAGCTGATGTTCTTCGCCGGGCTCTTCGCCATGTTCTTCACCGTCAAGGCGCAGAACGTCGGCCCCAACGGCGAGGCGCTGTCCTGGCCGCCGCCGCTGGAGATCGGCGGCGAGGCCATTCACCTGAACGTGCCGTACGCGCTGCCGTTCACCATCATCCTGGTGGCCTCGTCGTTCACCTGCCAGCTCGGCGTGTTCGCCGCCGAGAAGGGCGACGTGTTCGGCCTGCGCCGCTGGTACCTGGCGACGCTGGTGCTGGGCGCGATCTTCGTCGGCGGCCAGGCCATCGAGTACCACAACCTGGTCAGCGAGGGCGTGACCATCCCGTCCGGGGCGTTCGGGACGGTCTTCTACCTCACCACCGGCTTCCACGGCCTGCACGTCATCGGCGGTCTGATCGCCTTCGGGTACCTGCTCATCCGCACCCGGCTGAGCAAGTTCACCCCGGCGCAGGCCACCTCGGCGATCGTGGTCTCGTACTACTGGCACTTCGTCGACGTCGTCTGGATCGGCCTCTTCGCCGTCATCTACCTCGTGCCATGAGGCAGGCCCACCACCACAGCTTCGCTGAGCCCGAACCGACAGCAAGGGTTGCCGTTCAATGATCAAGAAACTACGGAGCCGCGGCAGCAAGCTGCGCAGGCGGGTGGCCGGACTGCTGGCCCTCGGGTTCGCGCTGATGTCGGTCGGCGTCCTGTACTCCGCCTTCGCCCCGCAGGCGCCGGTGGCCCAGGCCCAGGGCGACTCGGCCCAGGTCCGCCAGGGCGAGCTGGTCTACAACAAGACCTGCATCAGCTGCCACGGCGCCAACCTCGAGGGCGTCACCGACCGCGGTCCCAGCCTGATCGGCATCGGCGAGGCCTCGGTCTACTTCCAGACCGCCACCGGGCGGATGCCCGCGGTGCGCCAGGAAGCCCAGGCCGAGCGCAAGCCCCCGAAGCTGAGCCCGGAGGAGATCGACCAGGTCAGCGCGTTCGTCCAGGCCCACGGCGGCGGCACCACGCTGCCCAAGGAGTCCGGCAGCCAGCTGGTCGGCGACAACCCGGCGCGCGGCGGCGAGCTGTTCCGGCTCAACTGCGCCTCCTGCCACAACTTCACCGGCCGCGGCGGAGCGCTGTCCTCGGGCAAGTACGCCCCCGCGCTCGACGGCGTCACCGAGACCGAGATCTACGCCGCGATGCTCACCGGCCCGCAGAACATGCCGAAGTTCTCCGACCGGCAGCTCACGCCGGAGGAGAAGAAGGACATCGTCGCCTACGTCAAGTCGGTGACCGACGGCAACAACAACCCCGGCGGCAACCCGATCGGCGGACTCGGGCCGCAGTCCGAGGGCCTGATCGCATTCATCGTGGGGATCGCCGCGCTGGTCGGCATCACCCTCTGGATTGGGGCGAAAGCATGAGTTCCACCAACCCCCCGGAGCTGCCGAGCGAGGAGGAGCTCGCCGCGATGTCCCGCGAGGACCTCGTCCGGCTGGGCGCCAAGCTCGACGGTGTCGAGTTCATCGAGTACCCGGACCCGTGGCCGGTCAAGGGCACCCGCGCGGAGAAGCGCGCCGAGCGCCTGGTGGCGCTGTGGTTCCTGATCGCCGCCGCCGCGGGCCTGGCGTTCGTCGGGATCTTCCTGTTCTGGCCGTCGGCCTACACCGCGCCGGGCACCGACGGGTACACCCTGTACTCGCTCTACACCCCGCTGATCGGCGCCACGCTCGGCCTGTCCGTGCTGGCGGTCGGCGTGGGCGCGCTGCTCTACACCAAGAAGTTCATCCCGCACGAGGTCGCGGTGCAGGACCGGCACGACGGCGGCTCGTCCGAACTGGACAAGGCCACGATCGTCGCCGAGCTGTCCGACGCGGGCAACCGCAGCACCATCGCCCGCCGGTCGCTGATCAAGCGCACCGCGGGCCTGGGCGCCGGCGCGATGGGCCTGGGCGTGGGCGTGTTCGCCCTCGGCGGCCTGGTGCGCGACCCGTGGGCGCAGACCGACTCCGAGAACTCGCTGTGGCACACCGGCTGGAAGTCCGACAACGGCGAGCGGGTCTACCTGCGCCGCGCGACCGGCGACCCCGAGGAGGTCGCGCTGGTCAAGCCGTCCGACTTGGACGCCGGTGGCATGGAGACGGTCTTCCCGTTCCGCGAGTCCGAGCGCAAGGACCACGAGGCACTGTCCAAGGCGCTCAAGCGCTCGGACAACCCGGTCATGCTGATCCGGCTGCGCCCGGAGGACGGCCGCAAGGTCATCAAGCACCAGGGCCAAGAGGACTTCAACTACGGCGACTACTACGCGTACACGAAGATCTGCAGCCACCTCGGCTGCCCGACCTCGCTCTACGAGCAGCGGACCAACCGGATCCTGTGCCCGTGCCACCAGTCGCAGTTCAACGCGCTGGAGTACTGCAAGCCCATCTTCGGCCCGGCGACGCGCAAGCTGGCCCAGCTTCCCATCGCGGTTGACGAGGAAACTGGTTACCTTTATGCAAGGAGCGATTTCACCGAGCCGGTGGGGCCGGCATTTTGGGAGCGTAAGTCATGAGCGCCATCACATCTCCCACGAAGCCCGACAACCTCGCCTCCCGCGCTGCGGGCGGCGCGGCTAAGTGGGCGGACGACCGGTACCACCTGGCCGGTGGCATGCGCCGCCAGCTCAACAAGGTCTTCCCGACGCACTGGTCGTTCCTGCTCGGTGAGATCGCGCTCTACAGCTTCATCGTGCTGCTGCTCACGGGCACCTACCTGGCGCTGTTCTTCGACCCCTCCATGCAGGAGGTCGTCTACCAGGGGTCGTTCAACAACCTGCGCGGCCTGGAGATGTCCCGGGCCTACGAGTCCACGCTGATCATCAGCTTCGACGTGCGCGGCGGCCTGTTCGCCCGGCAGATGCACCACTGGGCGGCGCTGCTGTTCATGGCCGCGATCGTCACGCACATGTTCCGGGTGTTCTTCACCGGCGCGTTCCGGCGCCCGCGTGAGGTCAACTGGGTCATCGGCGTGCTGCTGTTCCTGCTCGGCGCCACCGAGGGCTTCGCCGGCTATTCGCTGCCCGACGACCTGCTCTCCGGCGCGGGCCTGCGGATCATGTCCGGTCTGATCCTGTCGATCCCGGTGCTGGGCACCTGGGTGCACTGGCTGCTCTTCGGCAGCGAGTTCCCCGGCGAGGACATCGTGCCGCGGCTCTACACCGCGCACATCGTGCTCATCCCGGGCATCCTGCTGGCGCTGATCGGCATCCACCTCGCGCTGGTCTGGTACCAGAAGCACACCCAGTTCCCGGGCGTGCGGCGCAAGGAGACCAACGTCGTCGGCGTGCGGATCATGCCGGTGTTCGCGGTCAAGGGCGGCGCGTTCATGGCCGTCGTGGTCGGCGTCACCGCCGCGATGGGCGGGCTCTTCCAGATCAACCCGATCTGGAACTTCGGGCCGTTCAACGCCTCGCACATCTCCGCGGGCACGGTGCCCGACTGGTACATGGGCTGGACCGACGGGCTGATCCGGCTCTGGCCCGCCTGGGAGGTCTACCTCGGGAACTACACGATCCCGGCGGCCTTCTTCCCGTTCATGCTGGGCCTGCCGCTGCTCGGCGGCATCGCGGCGGCCTACCCGTGGATCGAGCGCAAGTTCACCAAGGACTACGCCCACCACAACCTGCTGCAGCGACCGCGCGACGTCCCGGTCCGCACCAGCCTGGGCATCATGGCGATCACCTACTTCATGGTCTCGCTGCTCTCGGCGGCCAACGACGTGCTCGCCGACAAGTTCGACATCTCGCTGAACGCGACCACCTGGATGGGCCGGATCGGCCTGCTGGTGCTGCCGCCGCTGGCGTACTTCATCACCTACCGGCTCTGCATCGGCCTGCAGCGCTCCGACCGCGAGGTGCTCGAGCACGGCGTGGAGACCGGCATCATCAAGCGGCTGCCGCACGGTGAGTTCATCGAGGTCCACCAGCCGCTGGGCCCGGTGGACGACCACGGCCACCCGATCGCGCTGGAGTACCAGGGCGCGCCGGTGCCGAAGAAGATGAACAAGCTCGGCTCGGCCGGTGCGCCGGTGCAGGGCTCGTGGCTGACGCCGGACCCGCCGGAGGAGACCGCGGCCCTGGCCAGGGCGCGCGCCGCCCAGCACGTCGGGCACGCCTCGCCCGCCGAGCTGGAGGCGGGGCCGAACGAGACCGGTCAGCACGTCGCGACCGACGACTCGACGAACAAGATCTAGCAGGTCACCAGCGTGGGGGCGGCACCCGATCGAGTGGGGTGCCGCCCCTTCGCGTTGGCGCAGCTCACTGCCCCGTGACGGGATTTCGCGATAGCCTGCCGCGGTGATCCAGCCGGGCCTGCGCCGAGCGCGCGCGTACGCGGTGGCGGCGGGGCTGCTGCTCGCCGCCGGGTGCGGCTCGGCCGAGCCGTCGGCCGCCGCCCCGGCCCCGCCCAGCGCCGTCGCGACCAGCGTGCCTGTTCCGACCACCACGACCACGGCCCCGGCGGCCTCCGACGCCCCGGCGCCCGGCACCCAGGCGGCCCCTGTGACCACCACCTCGCCGACCCGGCCGGAGTGCGCGGGCCAGCCGTACCCGCGCTCGGGCTTCGACTGCGACTTCCAGCACCGGTTCGCCGCCGCCGAGGCCTACGTGGCCCGCAGGCCGGGCACGGTCGGCATCGTCGTGCGCGACCGGCAGACCGGGGCGGTCTGGCGCAACGGGCACGCGGGCGACCTCACCTGGACCGCCTCGACGATCAAGCTGGCCATGGTGGTCGACCTGCTGCTGCGCGACCACGCGGGCAAGGTCTCGCTCACCGCCGCCGACCGCACCCAGCTCGACGCCATGCTGCACAGCTCCGACGACGACGCGGCCACCGCGCTGTGGGCCCGCTACGGCGGTGCCGACCACACGGCGTTCAACCAGGCCTTCCCCCGCTACGGGCTCACCTCGCTGCAGCCGCAGCGCGGGTACAGCAAGGTCTACCCGTACTGGGGCTTCCAGAAGTGCACCGCGGACGACCTGGACCGACTGATCAACTACGTGCTGGACGAGCTGCCCGCCGCGGACCGCTCCTACATCCTCGACCACCTGCGCGCCGTCGCCCCGAACCAGCAGTGGGGCGTCTGGGGCGCGGGCCCGTCGGCCCGACCGGGCAACAAGGACGGCTGGTCCGAAGAGGACGGCGGCTGGGTGATGAACTCCGTCGGCTTCCTCGGCCCGGGCGAGCGCTACACGCTCTCGATCATGAACAACCTGCGCGGCAAGGGCGGCTACGACGAGGGCAAGCAGACCGACACCGAGGTGGCCCGGCTGATCTTCGCCGGCCGGTTCTGACCGCTGGTCCGCTAGTCCGCTAGTCCTCACCCAGGTCGAACGCGGCATCGGTGTCGCGGCGCGAGTACGAGCGGAACGCGATGTGGGTGTCGGTGTCGAGCACGCCCGCCACCTTGCTGATCCGCCCCGGCACCAGCGTGGCCAGCTCCTCGTGCCCCTCCACCCGCACCACCGCGACCAGGTCGACGTCCCCGGCGCAGGAGTACACCTCGGCGACCCCCTCGATGTCGGCGATCGCTTGCGCGGTCTCGGGAATCCTGTCCGTCGCGGCGCTGATCAGCACGATCGCGGTGACCATCCCAGCGGGTCCTTCCGGTCGAGTTGCCTCGTCCGGCCCAGCCTAGAGCAGCCCCGCCGCTAGGCTCGTGCCGCCGCGACCAGAGCGAGAGGACACCGGGGTGCAGACACCTGACGAGTGGCTGGCCGACTTCGAGACCAAGGTCGCCGACCTGCAGCGCAAGGCCACCGACTTCAAACAGGCCGTCGACTCCTCGGCCACCACCGAGCAGTCCGAAGACGGCGCCGTGACGGTGTCGGTAGCCCCCAGCGGCGCACTGACCGACCTCCGGCTGACCGACGCCGCCATGACCAAGTCCGCGGACGAGCTGGCGGCGGAGATCCTGGCCCTGACCCGCCAGGCCCGCCAAACCGCAGCCCAGTCCGTGGCGACAGCGTTCGTACCACTCGGTGGCGACAGCGGCGTGGTGCAGCGGATCCCGGTGCCGGCGGAAGAGGCACCGAGCACGCCGGAACCCACCCGACCGCGCGCTGTCGACGAGGACGACTACTCGGAGAGCAACGCCGTCTACCGCGACGACAACCGCAGCTGGTAGCCGGACAGACCAGAACCCAAGGCGCCCTGCCCGAGCCCTCGCTCAGCCCACCGCCCAAGGTGATCAACGCTCCAAGATCTCTGGTCTCCCCACGCATCCGCACTCGCACGCCCCACGTGCCGGATCGCAAGAGACGCGCCGATCGAAAACCCGCCGACAACGCGCCCGCATCCTCACAGCTCACCTGCTGGATTGGGTGGAGTGGCTTTGTCTGGGGGGAGGGGCGATCGTAAACTTGCTGTGGTCGTGGGATGCCCTTCCCCACCCGCTTTTCCCACGACGATCGCCCCTAGGGGCCCCGGGCAAAGCCACTCCACCCAATCCAGCACACCACCCGAGCAAACCCCGACGCGGCAACCCCAAACAAGCCCCGAGGCAGCACCCTCATACAAGCCCCGGGGCGCAGCCAACCCCCAAAGCAAGCCCCCTCAGTCCCGAGGCAACGCACTAACCCGCGCATGATCAGCGCGATCCAACCAAGGCCGCCACCGAGCCGCCGAATACGCCGGCTCAGCCCACGGCGTGCTGCACCGCACCATCCGCGTCCCCGGCTTGTCCAACCAGCGCAGGACCACCGACACCTCCTCCGCAGGCGACCCCAGCAGCGGCCCCTCCCCGGCGATCACCGTCTCCGCCGCGGCCACCAGGCTCTCCACCACCGGCATCGGCGGAACCCCCCGACGGGCCACGCCCGCTGAGGCGAGGCGGCCGTGGCGGACCACCGCGAACTCCCAGCCGCCCAGGGAGTCGGGGCGGGCGGCGACCAGTTCGGCCACCGCGGCCAGGGCGGCGAGGCGTTGGCCGCGGTCCAGGCCGCGGATCAGGGTGCGCATCCGGTCGCGGTCGGCGCCCGCCTGTTCGAAGCGCTCGGCGGCCGCCAGCTCCGCCAGCCTGCGCTCCAGGGTGCCCAGCGGGTCGAGCGCGCGGCCCGCGACCAGCGAGTCGACCGCGCGCACGGCGGGCCGGTACTCCTCGACCGTCTGCCTGCCCGCGCACGGGGCGCCGCAGCGGTCGAGTTCGGCCAGGGCGCACGGGCGGGTGTCGCCGGTGGCCTGGGCCGGGATGCGCAGCGTGCACGGCCGGATCCCGGTGGCCTCCTGCAGCGCCAGCATCGCCTCCTCGGCGTGCCCGCGGCTGCGGAACGGGCCCAGCGCGCTCTCCCGTGGGCGGCGGACCAGGGAGAGCCGGGGGAACGGCTCATCGGTGAGCACGACCCACCAGGCGTTGCGGGGGTTCTTCGAGCGGCGGTTGTAGGCCGGTTTGTGCGCCGAGAGCAGCCGCAGTTCGCGGACCTCGGCCTCCAGCGGGTGCGCGCAGGTGATCGTGTCGACCCGGACCGCCAGCGCCACCATCTCGCGCAGCCTGCGCCGGGTCTCGCTCGCGGTGAAGTACTGGCGGACCCGCCTGCGCAGGTCGGAGGCGGTGCCGACGTAGAGCACCTCATCGGAGGGGCCGCGGAAGAGGTACACCCCCGGCTCGTTGGGCACGTCCTCGGCCAGGGTGCGCTTGCGCCGCTGGGCCGCGGTGACCTCGGGGATGTAGTCGAGCAGCTCCTCCAGCGACTGCACGCCCAACGACCCGACCCGCTCCAGCAGGCCGTGCAGCACGTCCACGGTGGCGCGCGCGTCGGCCAGGGCGCGGTGGACCGGCTTGGTGGTGGCCTGGAACAGCTCGGCCAGCGCCGACAGCCTGCAGCTGGGCGCCTCCTCGCGGCTGAGCACCCGCCTGCCCAGCCGCACGGTGCACACCACCGCGGGCTTGCGCCACGGGTAGCCCAGCCGCCCGCACGCCGCCTTGATGAACCCGACGTCGAAGCCCGCGTTGTGCGCGACCAGGACCGAGCCCGCGGCGAACTCCAGGAACGCGGGCAGCACCTCGGCCAACCGGGGCGCGGTGTAGACCATCGTGTCGGTGATCCCGGTGAGCGCGACGATCTCCGGCGGGATGCCCCGGCCCGGGTCGACCAGGGTGGCGAACTCGCCGACCACCTCGCCGCCGCGGACCTTCACCGCGCCGAACTCGGTGATCGCGTCGTCGTCCGGGCTGCCGCCGGTGGTCTCCAGGTCGAACACCACGAACGTGGTGTCGCGCAGCGGGGTGCCCAGCTCGTCGAAGGCGAGCTGCCTGCGGGTTTGGGCTGGGGTGCTCATCGGCGCCGAAGCTAGATCACCCCACCGACAGTTCCCCGCTGCGGTTCCGGGGGGCGCGGCTAGCCTTATGGGATGGCGCTGTCGTCCCTGCCCTCCGAGCCGGATGGTCCCGAGCCGTCCACATCGGACGGTTCAGGTCCGGTCGTGGAGTGGTCCGGGCTGCCCGAGCCGGTCCGCGCCCGGCTCGCCGAGCTCGGCGCGGCGGCGGTCGGCGCGCTGCCCAAGGTCGACGTGCCGCAGCAGTTGCGCAACGTCGCGCGCTTCGCGCCCGCCAAGCGGGCCCGGCTCGGCGGGGCGGCCATCATCGCCGGTCTGCGCGACGTGGTGGGGTTCCGCACCGCCGTCGTGGAGTGGTGCCGCGAGCACAAGCCCGCCGCGCTCGACCTCGGCGGCGACGACCCGGTGTCGGTCGCCGCGGCGGCGGTGCTGCTGGGCGAGGAGTCGGCGGTGCACTACCTGGAGCTGGTGACCAGGCGGGCCTCGGACAGCTCGCTGCGCGCCGAGCGCGACGTGGCCGTGGCCAGGCTGCGCAAGGCCGACGCCGAGCTGGAGCGGCTCCGCGAGCTGCTGGCCGAGTCCACCGGCGCGGCCGACCGGGTCCGCGCCGAGGGCGAGGCCGAGCTGGAGCGGCTGCGCAAGCGGCTGCGCGAGCAGGGCGCCCGGCTGCGCGAGGCCAAGGACGCCGCCGCCGCGGCCCAGGCGGCGGCCGAGCAGGCGCAGGCCAGGGTGGGCGCCGAGCTGGCCGCCCTAGTCGAGCAGCGCGACCGGGAACGCGACCGGGCCGAGACCGAGCGGAACCGGGCCGCGCGCGCCGAGGCCGACGCCGAGATCGCGCGCCAGTCCGCGCGGGAGGCCCGCCAGGCCGACGAGGTCCGGCTCGCCCTGCTGGTGGACACCCTCGACGGCGCCGTCACCGGCCTGCGCCGCGAGCTGGCGCTGGGCGGCGGCGGACCGCGCCCGGCGGACCTGGTGCGCGGCGCGACCGCGGCCCAGGGCGTCGTGGGGCGGGTGGAGGACCCGGCCGCGCTCGACCGGCTGCTGGCGCTGCCCGCCGTGCACCTGGTCGTCGACGGCTACAACGTCACCAAGACCGGCTACCCCGACCTGCCGCTGGCCGACCAGCGCGACCGGCTCATCCGTCAGCTCGCCTCGCTCGCCGCGCGCACCTCGGCCGAGGTCACGCTGGTGTTCGACGGCGCGGGGGTGGTGGCCGTGCCGATCGCCGCCCCGCGCGGGGTGCGGGTGCTCTTCAGCGACCCCGGGGTGCTGGCCGATGACGTGATCAAGGCCCTGGTCACCGCGGAACCCGAGGGGCGGCCGGTCGTGGTGGTCACCTCCGACCGCGCGGTCGCCGACGCGGTCCGCAGGCGCGGTGCCCACCCGGTGCCCTCGGCGGTCCTGCTGGCCAGGTTGGGTCGCGTCTGACGGGGTGGTCGTGCGAGGTCAGCGGAAGATCCGAGGTCAGCGGAAGATCACAGCGGCGGCACTGGCCCTGGCGGCCGTGCTGACCGGGCTCCCCGCCGCCGCCCAGCCGACCCAGCCCGCCCCGACCCAGGGTGACCCGCCGCAGATCGAGGCCGGGGTGGGACCGGGCGCGCCGGTGCCGGACACCCGGCCGGGCGAGGCGTTCGCCGACCCGAAGGTCGCCGAGCTGCAGCGCACCGCCACCGACGTGCAGCGGGAGCTCGCCGACCTGTCCGACCGGGTCCGCGCCGCCGAGGACGACCTGCGCTCGGCGACCGGCACGGCGACGCGGGCCAAGACCGACCGGGCGGCCGCAGACCGGGTGGTGGCCGCCCAGCAGGGCGAGGTCGACGCCTACTCCTCGGCCATCTACTCCGCGCTGGCCCGCCCGAGCGACCTTCAGGTCCTGTTCACCGCGGGCAGCGCGGAGGACTTCCTGGCGGGCAGCGAGCTGGTGGCGCGGTTGCGCGCCGACCAGGACGACCGGCTCAGCGCGGCGGTCAGCAGGCAGCGGGCCGCGATCGAGGCCGAGGACACGGCGGTGGGCGCCGAGCGCTCGGCCGCCGAGCGGAAGGCCGATCTGGACCGGCGCACCGGCGACGCGTCGAACCGGGCGGCCGCGGTGTCCTCCGAGCTGCGCGGCAAGGTCGACGACACCAACACCGCGGTCGTCGCGCAGCAGAAGGCCCAGCAGGAGCGCAACGGGAAGACCGCGGCGAACTGGAAGGCTTACACCGACAAGCTGGCCGCCGCCAAGATCACCCCGCCGAGTGCCGCCGCGCTGCGGGACCCCGCGCGGTTCCCCGCCTGGCTGCTCCCGCTCCTGGGCAAGACCGGGGTGCCGCAGGCCGGGGTCGCGCAGGTCGACGTCGCCGGGGAGCGGTTGCTCGTGCTGCCCGCTGAGACGGTCAAGGCGGTCGACGCGGCCGTGGCCGCGTTGGGCAAGCCGTTCGTGCCCGGTAAGGGCGGTGAGGGGCCCACGGCGTACTCCTGTGATGGCCTGGTGCGCGCCGCCTACGCCGTCGGGGGGATCGGCCTGCCCGCGGCGGCCGGTGAGCAGATGGCGGTGCTCACGCCGGTCTCCGACGCCCGGCCGGGCGACGTCGTGTTCCTCGGCCCGGCCCGGCTCGGCGTGCAGGGCGTGGGCATCGTGCTCGACGAGCGGACCATGCTCGCGGCCGACGCCCGGCTCGCCGGGGTTGTGGTGGCCGACCTGCCCGCGGGCGAGACGGTGCTGGGCTTCGGCAGGCCCGCGCTGGCCCAGCGGCCCGCCCAGCCGGTGCCCGCGGCCGCCGACGGGGGCCTGCCGTGGCGCTGCGGTGGCGTCCAGCTGCCCGCCCGCGGCGCCGGCGAGGCCGCCGGGGCGTGGGGCGGCTACCCCAACGGTCTGATCCCGCTGACGGCCCTGTGCCCGCTCGGCCAGGGTTCGCACGTGCTGCGCTGCGACGCGGCCGAGGCGTTCCGCGCGATGTCCGCGGCGTACGCGGCCGTGTTCGGCGCGCCGATCTGCCTGACCGACTCGTACCGGACATTCGCCGCGCAAGTCCGCCTCTACGCCGTGAAACCGGCGTTGGCGGCCGTTCCGGGGACGAGCAACCACGGTTGGGGGCTCGCGGTCGACCTTTGTGGTGGCGTTCAGTCATTCGGTTCCGCCGAATACGCGTGGATGATCTCCAACGCTGCGCTGTTCGGGTGGTCGAATCCGCCGTGGGCGCGACCGGGGCGCGGGCGTGAGGAACCCTGGCACTGGGAATTCACCGGGGCCTGACCAGCGGGTGCGCGACCGGTGGTCGAACACCTGAGCGAAATTGTCGGTGCCCTCTCCTAATGTGTGGATCACGAGATCGGCCGCACGGAAAGGAGCCGGGCAATGATCATCGACTGCGACAGCTGTGAGGTCCGCGGCGACGCGTGCAAGGAGTGCGTGATCACCGTTCTGCTGGGCGCGCCGCCCACCGTGGAGTTCGACGCCTCCGAGCAGCGGGCCATCGACGTGCTCGCCGGGGCGGGTCTGGTGCCCCGGTTGCGGCTGCTCCCGATCGAGAAGACCGCCTGATCGGGGGTGACACGCCCGGGTGAAACCATTCGGGCGACGAGTGGTCGCTTCGGTCGCTAAACGGTTCACCACCCGGGTGAACAGTGCTGTTGTCGTCATCACAGACGGGAGTCGCGACTGCTCCGTTGGTGTTTTCCAGCGTCCGGCAAGCCTTTTTCGCCGGTGCCGGTGGACGGCGGGGCTCACTTTTCGTAACCTGTCCGAGATCTCGCGGCCCGCAGCCGCCCGCCCCGAGGGTGGCTACGCGAGATCGCCGCCGAACCGGCCCCGCTCCCCAGGGTCGAACCGGAATCCCCCACGGTGGGGCCGTCCTTGATCGGGCACGTAGCGGTTCACCCGCACGCGCCGGACCGGGGCCCGGGCACCGCACTGGTGTCCGAGTGCGCTGGACACCAGGACGGCCGTCGGCGGTAAGACGGACGAAGGAGTACGCGCGACCGTGTCGTCGCATCGACTCAAACGTGCAAAGCGCGGTGCCCTGAGCGTGGCGGCCGTCATCGCGGTGGTGGCGTTCTCGCCCACCCCCGCGTTCGCCCAGCCCCCGGCGACGCCCCCCACCACCGCGTCCGAGGCCCTGCAGAAGTACCAGGAGCTGAGCAAGCAGGCGGAGAAGGTCAACGAGGACCTGCTCAAGGCCCAGACCGACCTCGACGCGAAGAAGGCCGAGTACGACAAGGCCACCAACGACGTCACCGTCGCCGCGGCCAACGAGAAGCAGGCCCAGGCGCTCGAGGAGCAGTTCCGCGGCCAGGTCGACCTGCTGGCCAACGCCTCGTTCCAGGGTGTCCGGTTCAACAAGATCTCCGCGCTGCTGACCGGTTCCTCGGCCGACGACTTCCTCGAGCGCGCCACCGCGCTCAACGTCCTCGCCGCCGACAACCAGGAGGCGCTGGAGAAGTACACCGGCGCCGTGGCCACCGCCGCGGACTCGCGCAAGCTCGCCGAGGACGGCCAGCGCCGCGCGGCCGAGGCCAAGGCCGCCGCCGAGAAGCTGACCGCGGACATCACCAAGACCCGCGACGACCTGCGGACGCAGATCAAGACCGTCGAAGAGGCCAAGACCCGGCTGTCGAAGAAGGACACCGAGGTGCTCAAGGGCACCCCGGACGACGGCGTCTACCTCGCGCCCGCCGGTTCGGCCGGCCGGGCCATGGAGGTCGCGCTGGCCCAGCGCGGCAAGCCCTACGTGTGGGGTGCCGACGGCCCGGGCAGCTTCGACTGCTCCGGTCTGACCATGTACGCCTACGCGGCGGCGGGCGTGAGCCTGCCGCACTCCAGCCGGGCCCAGTTCGGCTACGGCAAGTCGGTCTCGCGCAGCGAGCTGCTGCCCGGTGACCTGCTGTTCTACGGCAGCAGCGCGGGCTCGATCCACCACGTCGCGATGTACATCGGCGACGGCCGGATCGTGCACGCCTCCACCTCGGGCGTGCCGGTGAAGACCGACTCGCTCGACGGCGGTGGCCGCGACTTCTTCGGCGCGCGCCGCATCGTCGGCTAGTCGACGAGCACGTCCAGCGGGACCGGGGCCGGTTGGCCCCGGTCCCGCTCGCGTTTTCCGGTGCTGATCACGCGAACAGGCGGTTTCCCCGGCGCTGTGGACAACGCCCCCGTGAATCCGGGCAGCCTCCCCTAAGATTTGCCGGTGGCCACGAGGGCGAGGGTGCGGGCACTGCTGAGCGCGGCGGTGGCCGTGCTCGCGCTGTCCGGGGTCACCGTCGCCTCGCTGCCCAGCCGCCCGGTCGAGGCGCCCGCCCAGCTCGGGCAGGGGCAGCCGATGGGGGCGGTGCCGCCGCCCACCCAGCCGGAGGACACCGAGCGGGCCGCGGCCATCACCGAGCTGCTGCGCCGCCGGGCCGACGCCCTGCTGGTCCGCGACGAGGCCGCGTTCGTGGCGACCCTGGACCCGCAGGCGGAGCCGGTGTTCCTCGACGAGCAGCGCGCGCTGTTCGCGAACCTGGGCGACATCCCGCTCGACTCCTGGTCCTACGGCGTGCGCCCGGACGACACCCTCGACCTGTCCACGCTGCCCGCGCCCGCCACCGACCCGACGGCCGCCGAGCTGTGGGCGCCCGCGGTGGAGCTGCGCTACGCGCTGCGCGGGATCGATCAGGTGCCGACCAGCAGGCCGATGGGCTACCTGTTCGCCAAGCGCGCCGGTGCCTGGTACCTGCGGTCCGACAGCGCGCTCACCGACCTGGGCAGGCGCAGCTGGCGCGGGCCGTGGGACTTCGGCCCCTGCCAGGTCACCCCCACCGCGCACGGGCTGGTCCTGGCCCACCGCGGCAGCCAGCCGATGGTCGACCGGCTGGTCCGCGAGCTGGACTCCTCGGTGCAGGCGGTCAGCCAGGTCTGGGGCGACGACTGGCCCAAGCGGGTGGCGCTGTTCCTGCCGGACAGCCCCACCGAGATGCGCGCCCTGGTCGGGCCGGACTTCCCGGTGGAGTCGGTGGTCGCGGTCGCCATCGCCGACCGGGTGGACACCGCCAAGCACACCGCCACCGGCCAGCGGGTGGTGCTCAGCCCCACCGGGTCGCGGGCGCTGTCGATGTCCTCGCTGCGGGTGGTGCTGCGGCACGAGATCACCCACGTCGCGGCCCGCGCGGCCACCGTCGACGGCTCGCCGATGTGGCTGCTGGAGGGCTTCGCCGACTACGTCGGCTACCGCGACAGCGGCATCGCGCTGGCCCAGGGCGCGCCCGACCTGGCCCGTCGGGTGCGCGAGTCCGGCCCGCCGACCGCGCTGCCCGAGGACCGCGATTTCCGCACCCGCGACCGCAGCCTCGACCTGGCCTACCAGCAGGCCTGGTCGCTGGCCCGGTTCGTCGCCGACCGGTTCGGCGAGCCCCGGCTGGTCGCGCTCTACCGGGAGCTGGCGGGTGCCGGGCCGATCTCGGCCAGCGACACCGACGACCTGCTCCGCCAGGCGATCGGCATGGACCGCGGTGGGCTGCTGCGCGAGTGGCAGGCCTACCTGCGCGGGGCGCTGCGCTGACGCGCGGTTGCCCGAGTCGCGCTGCCGGCGTGGACCCTGGCGGGGTGGGTTTCTTGCCGTGCCTGACCAGCCCGAAGTCGGACTAGTGGCGCCGGTGCGGTCCGGATGTCGACCACGCACGGTGTTGGAGGGGACGCTCTAGCTGGTCGCGGCTCTTCAGCTTGTCTGGCAGTTCCTCGCCGAGGTCACCGCGGGCCTGCTGGCCGCTTGCGGGCCGATGTCGACGGCCTCGGTGCCGAACAGCGCCATGCCACCGCTGACCGTCCCGCTGCTATCCGCCCGGACCTGACCTGGGCGAGCGGTGCCGGGCTGGACGCGAGTTCCACCCGGGAGAACCCCGGCGCTGACCAGGGCTAGGTTGGACCGGTGCGCAAGACCCTCCTCGTGACCAACGACTTCCCGCCGCGGCCCGGGGGGATCCAGACCTACCTGCACTCGTTCGCCCGGTGGCTGCCGGGTCAGGAGATCGTGGTCTACGCACCGGACTGGGCGGGCGCGCGGGAGTTCGACGCGGCGCAGCCGTTCACCGTGGTCCGCCACCCGGGCAAGCTGATGCTGCCGGTCCCCGGTGTCGCCCGGCGGGCCCGGGAGATCCTCAAGGCCGAGGGCTGCGACTCGGTGTGGTTCGGCGCAGCGGCCCCGCTGGCGCTGCTCGCCCCGACGCTGCGCGAGGCCGGGGCGCGGCGGGTGGTCGCCAGCACGCACGGGCACGAGGTCGGGTGGTCGATGCTGCCCGGCGCCCGGCAGGCCGTCCGCCGGATCGGGCGCACCACCGACGTGGTGACCTACGTCAGCCGCTACACCCGGACCCGGTTCGCCGCCGCGTTCGGGCCGCGGGCCGCACTCGAGCTGCTGCCCTCCGGCGTGGACACCGACCTCTACCGCCCTGATCCCGCCGCGCGCGAGGACATCCGGGCTCGGCACCGGCTCGGCGACCGGCCGGTGGTGGTGTGCGTGTCCCGGTTGATGCCGCGCAAGGGGCAGGACATGCTCATCCGCGCGTTGCCCGCCGTGCGCGAGCGGGTGCCCGGGGCGGCGCTGCTGCTCGTCGGCGGCGGCCCGTACCGGGCTCGGCTGGAGGCGCTGGCCGCGCAGGCAGGGGTGTCCGAGCACGTCGTGTTCACCGGGGCGGTGCCCTGGGAGGAACTGCCCGCGCACTACGCGGCCGGTGACGTCTTCGCCATGCCCTGCCGCACGCACGGCAAGGGCCTCGACGTGGAGGCGTTGGGCATCGTGTTCCTGGAGGCCGCGGCCACTGGGCTGCCGGTGCTCGTCGGCGACTCCGGTGGCGCACCGGAGACCGTGCGCGACGGTGAGACCGGGCACGTGGTCGGCGGCCGGGACCTCGCGGTGATCACCGACCGCCTGGTCGAGTTGCTGTCCGACCGGGACGCCGCCGCCGCGATGGGTGCCCTGGGGCGGCGGTGGATGCAGTCCGCCTGGCAGTGGTCCGACCGCGCGGCCCGGCTGCGGCACCTGCTCGACGGCGAGACGGTCTACCGGTTCAGCAACAACTGACCTCAGTCGGCGAGCCGCCAGGTCTGGGTGGCGAAGTCGTCCTCGGGGTCCTCGGCTGTGCTGTCTTGGGTCTCGGCCAGGAGTTCCGCGGCGGCGAACGGTGCCAGGATGTCCACGCCGTCCGAGAGCGCCGCGACGGACGCGCGGTGGACCAAGGCCTGGATCTCGGCGGCGAGCGCGTGGCCGGACATCGACCGGGCGGCCCGACCGAGGTCGAGACCGGTCAGCATCCCCTCCAGGTTCACCGTCACGGTGATCCCGTGCCTGCCGCGCGCCGACGCGGTGACCGCGCCCAGCCGGTCGACGATGCCGCGGCTGCGCGCGTCCAGGTCGTCGGCGGCGGCCAGCAGGTCCGCCATGGACAGTTCGGTCATTCCTGCCTCCACGTGCGCGGGGTGGTCTCGTCGGCGGCGGCTCCCAGACCGAGGGCGGTCGGGTCGACGCCCGCGAGCAGGTGGTGGGCGCGTGAGTTCGCCTCGGCGGTGGCCTCGCGGACCAGCCGCAGGATCGTCTCGGCGAGCGCGGGCGACCGGGTGGCGGACTCGCTGACGCGCAGCGCGGACAAGGCGCCACCGGCGAAGACCTCGACCTCGACACCGGCGTCGCGGGCGGTTGCGGTGGTGGTCATGAGGGGTGCACACCACCGTAGAAGATGCTGCTGGACAAGGGATGCGTGCGGCGGACGACGGAGTCGGTGTGCGGGCCGGAGTTGCCCTCGATGAGGGTGACGGTGCCGCCGTCGACCTTCTCGACGATGCCGATGTGGGTGCTAGTCCGGGTGTTCTGCGGGCCGGTGCCAAACAGCAGGACGTCGCCGGGGCGGGCGGCCTTGAGGCTGGTGTAGGCGAGGCCCTTGCCGCGGCCCCAGGTGAAGACGTCGCCGGTGAACGGGTAGAGCGGGATGTTGACGCCGCCGCGGCGCCAGACCCAGGTGGCGAACGACGAGCACCAGGCGGCCTGCGGGCCGTACTTGTTGGCGTTGTTCGCGCCCTCGCGGTAGCCCAGTTGGGTGGCCGCGATCTGGGTGATCTCCTTGTGCTTGCCGGGTTTCGGCATGTCGGGCTTGCTTGGCTTGTGCGACTCGGCGGGCTTGGTGCCGGCGTGCTGCCGTCGGGGGTCGGCGTAACCGTCGTGCTCGACGGACTTCTCCAGCGCGCGCAGTTCCTTCGCGGCGTCTTCGAGTCGCGTGTGGACAGTGGCGACCTGCTTGGCGGTCTCGTTGGTGTAGTCGCGAACCAGCTCCACCACCTGGCCAACGGCACGCAGGAGCGCCGCCCGCTGCCCCACGGCGATCCCCGCGTCCAGGACCTTCGCGGCGGCGGTGGTGTACTCGTCGATGAGCTTCACGACTGCGGTGTGGCCGCCGTCGAGGGTTTCCGCGGTGCCCTTGACGATCGTCGCCCCCTTGGCAGCGGCGGCGGCGGTCGTGCTCAACGCCGAGTCGACCTTCTTGGCCCGCCTGGCGAACCCGTCGGCACTGCGGCCGGACCACTCCGCGGTGGTCGCCTTGGTGGCCTTCTCGTGAGCGTCGCGGTGTTCGAGGACCTTCTTGTGCGCGTCGGCGAAGGCGTGCTGGGCGGCCCGGGCGTCCTCGGCCTTGCCCGCCAGCCGGTTGCGGTGCTCGACCATCTGCTCGGCGAACAACCGGGCGATCCGCATCGTGTCCACTATGGACGCACCTTGCCCAGGTCGGCGGCGATCTCGGCATCCTCACGCCGATACGCGTCGGCGGTGCGCCCGACTGCCCGCCCCAACCGGTCGGCGTTGTCGGCGGTACCGACGATCTGGCGGGTGAGGGAGTCGGCGAACCCCTTGAGCGCCTTGGCGAACCCGGAATCCCGCCCCACCCACCCAAACCCCTCGCCGGTAACGGAGGCGACACCGTTGCGTCCGACCGTGCGCAGCTCGTCGGCCATCCCCTCGACCTCCCGGGCGTACCCGGTGAGCGCTTCGACATCCACACCGAAGGACCTGTCGGAGGGGTTTCTCCCTTCGGACCGTCCACCGGACTGAGACCTGCCCTCGTCCGGCTTCGTCCCCAGCCGTGCGCTGATCAAGTCGACCAGCTCCCGCTCGTCCATCCCCGCCTCCACTCACCCGGTACGGGGAAACGATCACGCGGACGGGTGGTGCGCGACCACTACCGCTACACGGGCGGTCACACACGCTGCACACCAGAGCTAATGCGTAACCGTTGTCGGTGGCTGGGTCTACCGTAGTTGGATCACTTCCTGGAGGTTCCGATGTTGGTTCAAGATGAGGTCGTTCGCACTGGGACGCCCAGGGTGTTCGTGTCGTACGCACACGACACACCCGAACACAAGCGCACAGTGCGGGCGCTCGCGGAGTTCCTCGTCCAGCGCGGCATGGACGTGGATCTGGACCAATGGGCGGACGTGGCTCGGATCGACTGGGGCTCCTGGGCCGTCGAAGGCATGTCGAAGGCGGACTTCGTCCTGGTTGTCGCCTCCCCCGACTACCAGCGCGTCGGTGACGGCGTCGGCCCGACCCTGGCCAACCGCGGTGTGCAGGCCGAGACCGCCGTCCTGCGTGATCTTCTCCACGGCGACCGGCAGACTTGGCTGAGCAAGCTGTTGCCCGTTCTCCTGCCTGGACACGATGTCGAGGAGATTCCGCTGTTCCTGCAGCCACGGGACGCGACCCACTACCGCGTGACCTCGATCGACGACCGCGGAGCGGAGGATCTCCTGCGGGTGCTCACCGGACAGCCTGCCCGGGTTCGACCCGACCTGGGTACGCGTCCGGTGCTGCCCCCGGAGCCGCCCGCTGCCTACGTCGCTCCTGTCGTGTCGCCTGACTTGGTGCAGTGGCGGCCTTTGAAGTCTCCGCTGGAGGTCGTGTCCCGCGCAGTGCTGCTACGGCAGCGGCACAGGGCGGTCGCGCCGACGGTTGAGGTCCACCTTGTCCCGGTCGGGGGCTACGAGCGGCTGCAGATGCGGCGGTTGAACCGCTTTGGGGACGAGTTGGCGGTGTTGGGTAGGCAGGAGGGGCTCTTCTCCGCCGTCCAGGGGCTCACTGTGGGCTCGACGGAACAAGCGTCCTGGGCCGCCACCGATGATGTGCGTGGTGGACCGGTCACCGGACTGGCCGTGTTCCGCGATGGGCAGCGGTCGTGCTGGACCGGCTTCCCGAAGGCGACCGTTGGGACCGTGCTCGTGTACGACGACCTGGTGCGTCGGATCGCTGACGCGCTCGCGCTGCTTACCTCGATCGCACTCCCCGAGCCCGCGGCCGTCGCGCTCTCCGTCGCGATCGAGCCGATCAGCGGGCTGCGTGAGGGCACCATGGCGGATCTGGCCAGCAACTCGGGGTCAATGTCCTACACGCAACTACCGGAGATCCGGCTCCCGGCTGAGGACTCGGTCGCCTACGCCGACGTCGTGCGGCACGGTGGTGAGATCGCCGATGAGCTGGCGGCCCGCCTGGTGATGGCACTCCGGGGCACGCGGCCGTTCTAGTTCGCGTAGATCGAGGCGACTTCGGCGGCGTGGGTCTTGAGGATGGCGTCGCGGCGGAGTTTCAGGCTCGGTGTCAGTTCGCCCGCTGCCTCGGTGAAGTCCCTGGGCAGCACCACGAACTCGCGGATCGCCTCTGCCCGGGACACCTGTTCGTTCGCCTCGTCCACCGCCGTCTGGATCTCCGCGCGCAGGTCCGGGTCTTCGAACACCTCACTGCCCGCTTTGCCGTGGCGGGCCGTCCAGGCAGGCAGGAAGTCCTCGTCCAGGGTGATCAGGGCGGCGATGAAGGGTTGGCGGTCGCCGATGACCAGGCACTGGCTGACCAGGGGGTGTCTGCGGACCGCGTCCTCCAGTACCGCCGGGGCCACGTTCTTGCCCCCCGCCGTCACGATGATCTCCTTCTTGCGGCCGGTGATCCGCAGGTAGCCGTCCTCGTCGAGCTCGCCCAGGTCACCCGTGCGCAGCCAGCCGTCCACCAGTGCGTCCGCGGTGGCGTCAGGGTTCTTCCAGTAGCCGGTGAACACCATGTCGCCGTGGAGTTCGATCTCGCCGTCGTCGGCTACGCGCACCGACGCGCCCGCGACCGGGCGGCCGACCGTGCCCACCCGGAAGTGGGCCTGGGTGTTCACGCAGATCGCCGCTGAGGTCTCGGTCAGCCCGTAGCCCTCGTACACCGGGATCCCGACGCCGCGGAAGAAGTGGGCCAGGTGTTCGCCGAGGGGGGCGCTGCCGGAGATCGCGGCCACGCACCGGCCGCCCAGGGCCGCGCGGAGCTTGGCGTAGACGAGCCTGCTCGCCACCGCGTGCTTGGCGCGCAGGACAAGGGAACCGGGGGACTGGCTGTAGGCGACCGCCACCTCTTCGGCGGCGTCGAAGATCCCGCCGTTGCCGGAGGCGTGGGCGCGCTGCTTCGCGGAGTTGTAGACCTTCTCGAACACCCGCGGGACCGCCACCACGAACGTCGGGCGGTAGGTGGCCAGGTCCGATTGCAAGGTCTTGACGTCCGGCAGGTGTCCCAGCGTTGTGCGCGTGTACACGCAGCACAGCGAGATCGCGCGGGCGAACACGTGCGCCAGCGGCAGGAACACCAGCATGGAGTTGCCCGCGCGCATCAGTTCCGGGAAGGCGGCGAGGTCGGCGCGGACCTCGGCGAGCAGGTTGCGGTGGGTCAGCACCACGCCCTTGGGGCGGCCGGTCGTGCCGGAGGTGTACACCAGGGTGGCCACGTCCGCGGACCGCACCGCCAGCCTGCGCTCGTGGGCGGTGGCGTCCGGCACGCCCGCGCCCAGCGCGGTGAGCTCGTCGACGGCGGGGCCGTCGAGCTGCCACACCTTCACCACCTCGCCGAGCCGGTCGACGACGCTCTCCACGGTGTGCCGGTGCGCGTCGGTCTCGACCACCACGGCCCGGGCCCCGGAGTCGGCCAGCACCCAGGCGACCTGCTCGGCCGAGGACGTCTCGTACACCGGCACCGTCACCCCGCCCGCCGCCCAGACGGCGAAGTCGAACAGCGTCCACTCGTAGCGGGTGCGCGAGAGCAGCGCCACCCGGTCGCCGGGTTCCAGGCCGCTGGCGACCAGGCCCTTGGCCACGGCCAGCACGTGCGCGGCGAAGTCCGCGGTGGTCACGTCCAGCCAGCTGCCCTCGACCCGCCTGCGGAAGGCGATCGCGTCGGCGAACCGCTCGGCGTTGGCCCACACCATGTCGGTGAGGCTCTCCTGCTCGGCAACCGGCGCGCCCGTGGTCACGCTGAACTCCCGCACTCCGACCTCCCGCTCGCCACCGGCGTCCGGCTCCGAAACTAGCCCTGCGCCGACCCGGCGCGCGCACGGCCCCGGACCACCGTGACATGCTCCGGGCATGGCGCAAGTCGACGTCGTGGACGAGACGTTCATCGTGGTGCCGCCCGCGGTGGTGGCCACCGCGTTCGGCGATCCGGCCGCCTGGCGCCGGTTCTGGCCCGACCTGGTGCTCGAGGTCTACGCCGACCGCGGCGCCGAGGGCCTGCGGTGGACCGTGCGCGGCGCGCTGGTGGGCACGATGGAGGTCTGGCTGGAGGCCGTGCTCGACGGCACCGTCGTGCACTACTTCCTGCGCGCCGACCTGCCGGGCGCGCCGGACGCCAAGGCCGCCGCCCGGGAGCGCACCCGCCGCCAGCTCGCCGCCAAGGCGGTCGCGCTCGGGCTCAAGACCGTCTTGGAGGACGGGAGAGCCCCGGGAGTGGGACCGGCCCCCGCGTAGTGTGGAACGGGTGCGGGTCCACGTCGTCTCCGATGTGCATGGCAACGCCGAGGCGCTGGCCCGCGCGGGTGAGGGGGCCGACGCCCTGGTGGTCCTCGGCGACCTCATCGACTTCGTGGACTACCACGACCACGCGGGCGGGATCATGGGCGCGGTCTTCGGCCCGGAGCGGGTCGGGGTGTTCGCGGGCCTGCGCCGCGAGCGCAAGCACGGCGCGGCGGCGGCGTACGCCCGCGAGCTGTGGACCGAGCTCGAGGACGCCGCCGACGTGGTCACCGAAGCCGTGCGCGCGCAGTACAAGGAGCTCTTCGCGGCGATGACCGCGCCCACCTACGCGACCCCGGGCAACGTCGACCAGCCCGCGCTGTGGCCGGAGTTCGCCGGTGCGGGCGTGCGCGTGCTCGACGGCGAGACCACCGAGATCGGCGGCCTGCGGTTCGGCTTCGTCGGCGGCGCGCTGCTGCCCCCGGACGCCCGGCCGCGCGCGGGCGGGGTGTTCCGGCCGTACCTGCGCACCACCGAGGACTTCGACGCCGGCGTGGCCGCGCTCGGGCCGGTGGACGTGCTGTGCAGCCACGTCCCGCCGGACGTGCCCGAGCTCACCTACGACGTGCTGGCCCGCCGCGCGGAGATCGGGTCGGGCGCGCTGCTCTCGGCGATCCGCGCGCACCGGCCGCGGTGGGCGGTGTTCGGGCACGTGCACCAGCCGCTGGCGGCGCGGCTGCGGGTGGGGGTGACCGAGTGCGCCAACGTGGGCCACTTCCAGCGCACCCGCCGCCCATACGTGCTGCGCTGGTGACGGGTAGCCTGCCGACCATGGCCGACGAGTCCACCCAGTCCATCGTCGTCGACGCGCCCGCCGAGCGGATCATGGCGGTGATCGCGGACTTCCCGGCGTACCCCGAGTGGGCGACGGCGTTCAAGCAGGCCGAGGTGGTCTCCCGGGCCGCCGACGGCAAGGCCGAGCAGGTTGCGTTCACCATCGAGAGCGGCCCGTTCAAGGACTCCTACACACTGGCCTACCAGTGGGCCGACGACGGCCTGACCGTCGACTGGTCGCTGGTGAAGGGGACCATGCAGCGCTCGCAGAACGGCCGCTACGCGCTGGCCCCGGACGGCGCGCGCACCACGGTCACCTACACCCTCTCGGTGCAGCTGGCGGTGCCGATGATCGGGCTGTTCCGGCGCAAGGCCGAGAAGATGATCATGGACACCGCGCTCAAGGAGCTCAAGCGCCGGGTCGAGAAGGGCTGACCCCGGGTTGCGCGTCCTGCTCTTCACCGGCAAGGGCGGGGTGGGCAAGACCACCCTCGCCGCGGCGACGGCCGCGCGGGTGGCCGCGGCCGGGCGCAGGGTGCTGGTGGTCTCCACCGACCCGGCGCACTCGCTGGCCGACGCGTTCGGCGTCCGGCTGGGCGCTGACCCGTCCGAAGTGGACACCGCGCTGCACGCCGCGCACGTCGACGCGCGCGGGCTGGTCGACCGGTACTGGCCCACGCTGCGCACGCACCTGCGCGGGCTGGCCGCCGGGGCCGGGCTCGACGCGCTCGACGCCGAGGAGCTGACCGTGCTGCCCGGCGTGGACGAGCTGCTCGCCCTCACCGAGGTGGCCCGGTTCGCCGAGTCCGGGACGTGGGACGCGCTCGTCGTCGACTGCGGTCCGACCGCGGAGACGCTGCGGCTGCTCGCCCTGCCCGAGGCCGTCGCGGGCTACCTCGACCGCGTGCGCGGCACCCGGCTGATCCCCGACCTGCGCGCCACCGCCGCCGCGGTCAGCACGCTGGCCGACCACCTGTCCGGTCTGCGCGCACTGCTCACCGATGCCGGGACCACGGGGGTGCGCCTGGTGCTCACCCCGGAGCGGCTCGTGGTCGCCGAGACCCGTCGGACGCTCTCCGCCCTCGCGCTGCGCGGTGTCCACGTCGACGCGCTGATCGCCAACCGGCTGGTGCCCCGGGCTCGTCGCTGGCAAGGCCCCGCCGCGGCCTGGCTGCGCACCCGGCGGTCCGAACAGGACGCCGTGCTGTCCGAACTGGACTCCTCCACCGCCTTGCCCGTGCACCGGGTGGAGCACCGCGCGCACGAACCCGTCGGGGCGGTCGCGTTGCGCGCGGTGGCCCAGGAGCTCTACGGCGACACGGATCCGCTAGCCGCCCGCGCGCCCGGCGCGCCGCTGCTGTCGGTAACCGCGGACGGCGCGGACTACCTGCTCGCCATCGCGCTGCCGCTGGGCGCGGGTAGTGATCTCGACTTGGCCCGGGTCGGTGACGACCTGGTTGTCACCGTCGACGGCGTGCGCAGGCTCATCGCGCTGCCGCTTGTGCTGCGCCGCTATACCGTCACCGACGCCGAGGCCGACGACGCGGGGCTCCACCTGCGACTCGCGCCCGGGCGGGAGGACTGAGTGAGCGAGCGCGAACCGGGCAGCAGACTGGCCGACGAGCTGGTGCTGCTGCTGGCCGCCGTGGCCGAGCGCGCCGCGCCGTGGCTGGACCGGGTCGCGGCGAGCAGCCACGACGAGCACGGCCCGACGCCGTCGCCGTGCGGCTCGTGCGTGGTGTGCGCGCTGATCGCGCTGGTGCGCGGCGAGCCGAATGAGTTGGCCGCCAGCAGCATCGACCGGCTCGCCGACGTCGTCGCCCTGCTGCGCGCGGTGCTCGCCGACCGCTGGCAGCCCGGCGAGCCGCACATGCCCGGCTTCCGGCCCGAGCCGCCGCCCTCGGGGCGGGTGCAGCGCATCCCGGTGCGGCGCCGGTGATCGCCATCGGCGTCGACGTCGGCGGCACCAGCGTCCGCGCGGGCGTGGTCGACCGGCACGGCACGGTCCTGGACACCGCGCGCGGGTCCACGCCGCCTGGGGAAGGCGAGTTGGAGGACGTGATCTGCGCGGTGGTCGGCGAACTGCGCGCCCGGCACACCGTCGGCGCGATCGGGCTCGCCGTGGCTGGGTTCGTCGCGGCCGACCGGCGGACCGTGTTGTTCGCCCCGCACCTGCCCTGGCGCGCCGCCCCGGTGGCCGACCGGATCGCCGAGCGCCTCGGGCTCCCGGTGGTCCTCGAGCACGACGCCAACGCCGCCGGGATCGCCGAGCACCGCTTCGGCGCGCTGCGCGGCGCCCGGGTGGGGCTGCTGGTGGCGCTGGGCACCGGGATCGGCGCGGCGCTGCTGGTGGACGGCGAGGTCTACCGGGGCGCGTTCGGCGTCGCCCCGGAGCTGGGGCACCTGCGGCTCGTGCCCGGCGGGCGGCCGTGCCCGTGCGGGAAGTCGGGCTGCTGGGAGCGCTACTGCAGCGGCACCGCGCTGGCCGCCACCGCGCTCGGTCTGCTCGGCAGGCACCCGGGCCGCTCGACCGTGCTGGCCCGGGAGGCCGAGCGCGACCCGGGGAAGGTGACCGGTCGGTTGGTGGCCGCCGCCGCCCGCGAGGGCGACCCGGTGGCCGCGCTGGCGGTGGCGGACCTGGCCAAGTGGCTCGCCGAGGGCCTGGCCCTGGCGGCGGACGTCTACGACCCGGAGCTGATCGTCATCGGCGGCGGTGTCTCGGAGTCCGCGCCGCTGTTCCTCGACGCCGCCCGCGACCACTACCAGACCCTGATCACCGGCGCGGGCCACCGCCCGCTGGCCCGCCTGCGCACCGCCCACCGCGGCGACGACGCTGGTCTGGTGGGCGCGGCCACCCTCGCGGCGGGGCTATAGGAATTCTATAAGCCGCTATAAGAATGCGGTGCAGATCTTCTATAGGGGACCTCTAGGCGTTGTTGGAAGTGTTTGAACTGTTCGAGGGAAACAGTTCGAATCACTTGCCAAAGGGGTTGTAGATGTTTCGGAAGATAGCTCTCACCGGTGCTGTCGCCATTTCCCTGCTCACCACCGCGGGTATCGCCTCCGCCGCTCCTGACCAGGGGACTCCCGGCCCGGCCGGGATGGACCGGGTGCTCTTCGACTGCGCGACCACCGGGGTCTCGTCGATGAACCGCCAGCAGATGTTGGTCAGATCGCAGCAGTGGATCGACGCGCACGTCATGTACGACCAGGCTTCCTGCTATACGAACTCCAACGGGAGTTGGCGCCAAGACTGCTCCGGCTTCGTGTCCATGGCCTGGGGGCTGGGCACGTCCGCGACCACCGACACGCTGCCCAACTACTCCAACGTCATCGCCCGCGCAGACCTGCGCCCCGGTGACATCCTCCTGCGCCGCGACGCCTCGATCCAGCACGTCGCCCTCTTCGTGCGGTGGGCCGACGCGGGTAAGACCTCGCCGGTCGTCCGCGAGGAGTACACCACCGGGCAGCCCGCCGTCGAGCGCTCGTGGTCGGCCTCCTACGCGAACACGTTCACCCCGCGCCGGTACAAGAACGTCGTCGAGTCCGCGCAGGCGAACACCCACGACTTCAACGGCGATGGCCGTGCGGACATCGTGGCGTGGGACCCGTATTCGAACCTCACTCTGTTCCCCGGTGATGGTGCGGGGCACGTGTCATGGGGCGGTGCGATGTGGCCGGGTGCCGGTGAGTGGACCGGCTACAAGGAACTCACCGCGGGTGATTTCAACAGCGACGGACGCACCGACATCGTGGCGCTGGACCCGTATTCGAACCTGACTTTCTTCCCGGGTGACGGTGCGGGGCATGTGAGCTGGGGTGGCGCAATGTGGCCGGGTGCTGGTGAGTGGACCGGCTACAAGGAGCTCACGGCGGGTGATTTCAATGGGGATGGCCGTACGGACATCGCGGCGTGGGACCCGTATTCGAACCTCACCTTGTTCCCCGGTGATGGTGCGGGGCATGTGAGCTGGGGCGGTGCGATGTGGCCGGGTGCTGGCGAGTGGGCGGGGTACAAGGAGCTCACCGCAGGTGATTTCAATGGGGATGGCCGTACGGACATCGCGGCGTGGGACCCGTACTCGAACCTGACTCTCTTCCCGGGTGATGGTGCCGGGCACGTGTCATGGGGCGGTGCGATGTGGCCGGGTGCCGGTGAGTGGACCGGGTACAAGACCCTCACCGCAGGTGACTACAACGGCGATGGCCGTACGGACATCGCGGCGATCGACCCGGGTTCGAACCTGATCTTGTTCCCCGGTGACGGTGCCGGACACGTCGGTTGGGGCGGCGGCATGTGGCCGGGCACCGGCGAGTGGACCGGTTACAAGGCGATCGCGTAGCAGCGCACCCCGACCCGAGAGGCTGATCATGAAGAAGACCGCCTGCGCGAGCGCCACCGCCCTGGTGTCCCTCGCCCTGCTCACCAGCGCCGCGACCGCCTCGGCGACAGTCGAGACGACCGACGCCCGGGCGCTCACCGCGAGCGTCGCCCCCTGCGGCCCGGGCGTCACCGGCGCCGACACCGCCATCGCCAACCAGCTGCACGGCCAGCTGACCTGGCTCACCGCCACGCACGTCTCCTGCGCCAGGGCGGTGGTCAACCAGGTCCGGGCCCGCGGTCTCACCGAGCGGGCCGCCGACATCGCGATCACCACGGTGATCACCGAGACCCACCTCAACAACTACAACGTCGCCCTCGACCACGACAGCCTGGGGCTGTTCCAACAGCGCCCGAGCCAGGGCTGGGGTACCCCGGCCCAGTTGGTCGACCCGGTCTACGCCACCAACGCGTTCCTCAACTCGATGCAGTCGTTCTACCCCAACGGTTCTTGGGGCAGCGGGGACATCGCCGACATCTGCCAGCGGGTGCAGCGCTCGGCCTTCCCGGACGGCTCCAACTACCGGGTCAACGTCGGTGCGGCGTCGCTGGTCGTCGACGCGGTGTGGCGGGGCACCGGAGGCCACGACTTCAACGGCGACGGCCGTGCGGACATCGTGGCGTGGGACCCGTACTCGAACCTCACTCTGTTCCCGGGCGATGGTGCGGGGCATGTGAGCTGGGGCGGTGCGATGTGGCCGGGTGCTGGTGAGTGGACCGGCTACAAGGAGCTCACCGCGGGTGATTTCAACAGCGACGGACGCGCGGACATCGTGGCGCTGGACCCGTATTCCAACCTGACCTTCTTCCCCGGTGATGGTGCGGGGCACGTGTCATGGGGTGGTGCGATGTGGCCGGGTGCTGGTGAGTGGACCGGCTACAAGGAGCTCACGGCAGGCGATTTCAACGGCGACGGACGTACGGACATCGCGGCGTGGGACCCGTATTCGAACCTCACTCTGTTCCCCGGTGATGGTGCGGGGCACGTGAGCTGGGGCGGTGCGATGTGGCCCGGTGCTGGTGAGTGGACCGGCTACAAGGAACTCACGGCAGGCGATTTCAACGGCGACGGACGTACCGACGTCGCGGCGTGGGACCCGTATTCGAACCTGACTTTCTTCCCCGGTGACGGTGCCGGGCACGTGAGCTGGGGCGGTGCCATGTGGCCGGGTGCCGGTGAGTGGACCGGGTACAAGAAGCTCACCGCCGCTGACTACAACAACGACGGGCGCACGGACATCGCGGCGATCGACCCGGGTTCGAACCTGATTCTGTTCCCCGGTGACGGTGCCGGACACGTGGGCTGGGGCGGCGGCATGTGGCCGGGCACCGGCGAGTGGACCGGCTACAAGGCCATCACCTGAGTCGCTCGGCGCGCCCGAACAGCGCCACTGCCCGGGACGACCTCCCCGTCGTCCCGGGCAGTGGCGCTGTTCGGGCGGTCGTACCGGACTCCTAGACCTGGGCGCCGTCGTCGCCGTCGGGGTAGTCGTGCGGGTGCTTGCGGGCCCGCAGCAGCAGGAGCCCGATGCCGGAGGCCAGCGCGACCAGGGCGATCGGGGTGGCGATCCGGGCGTCCAGGCCGATCAGGCTGGGCAGCACCAGCAGCAGCACCCCGGCGACCAGCAGCACGATCGCCACGATGGTGGCCGGGCGCAGCCGGGGCAGCGGGGGTGGCTCCGGCGGCTCGTAGTGCTCGTCGGCGTTCTCGTCGGTCCAGTCGAACTCGGTGTCGTGCGCGCGCCAGGACGAGGCGGGCGCGGGCGGCCGCGGCGGGTCGACGGGCTGGTCGGGCTCCTGCTCCCGCAGCTCGCGGCGCAGCTCGGCCTCCGACGGGACGTCGCGGCCGACGCCCTCGCGCTCCAGGTCGGCGACGATCTCGGCGAAGGCGGCGTCCACGTCCTCGGGACCGTCGCCTGGGCGGCCTTTCACACCCGATCTCCTGCCCGCTCGGCACGCACCCGCCGGACGAACTCGACGCTCCGGTCGAAGATCACCGGCGCGTCGTGGTCCAGGGTGGCCACGTGGTAGCTGTTCTCCAGCACGACCTCGGTGACATCGGTGCTGGAGACCCCGCCCAGCACCAGCGCGGAGTTCTCCGGTTCCACGACGTGGTCCACCGCCGAGTGCAGCACCAGCACCGGCTGGTCCACCCTGGGCAGGTCCCGGCGCACGGTCGCCCACAGCTTCGCCAGGCTCGCCAGCGCGCGCAGCGGGGTCCGCTGGTAGGCGTGCTCGCTGACCCCGGGCTTGGCGATGTCGTTGCTGATCGGCGCCACCGACGCGACCACCCTCGAGAGCACCGGCAGCAGCCGGGCCTGCTTGCGCAGCGTCATCACCGACGGGTTGACCAGGACCAGGCCCGCCACCTGCGCGCCGCGCTCCTGGGCCAGCCGCAGGCACAGTGCCCCGCCCATGGACAGGCCGAAGGCGAACACCACCTCGCACGAGGCCCGCAGCTCGTCGAAGGCCCGCTCGACCTCGCCGTACCACTGCGGCCAGGTCGTCGCGTTCATCTCCTGCCAGCTCGTCCCGTGCCCGGGCAGCAGCGGCAACCGCACGCTGTGCCCCTCGGCGACCAGCCGGTCGGCCCACGGCCGGAGGCTGACCGGTGAGCCGGTGAAGCCGTGGCTGAGCAGCACGCCGACCCCGGTGGAGCCGTCGTGCGCGTAGGCTTGCGCGCCTGAGATCGCTGGCACCCCGCCCCTCCTATGATCATCACCGGTGAGCCTGGGCTGTGGCCATCGTCGCACGAACCCGGCCGGTCGCGCCCGGATCGATCCCACCGGTCTCGTCGTTGGACCCACACCTGTCTGCGGCATCTCCTCCGGTGGCCGCGGTGTTACGCCGCCGGGCGCGGCGTTGTGCCAGGTGGTGGCGGTTCGTAGGCTCGGTGGCGACGCGGTGGAGACGGGAGTGCTGGTCGAGTGCTGTACTGGTTGATGAAGAGGGTCCTGCTCGGTCCGATCCTGCACGTGTTCTTCCGGCCCCGGATCGAGGGGCTGGAGAACATCCCGGCCGAGGGCGGCGCGCTGCTGGCCAGCAACCACCTGGCGGTGTCCGACTCGTTCTTCCTGCCGCTCAAGGTCCGCAGGCGGGTCACCTTCCCGGCGAAGCTGGAGTACTTCACCGCGCCCGGGGTCAAGGGCAGGCTCAAGAAGTGGTTCTTCACCGGCGTCGGCCAGATCCCGATCGACCGCTCCAGCGGCTCGGCCGCCCAGGCCGCGCTGGACACCGGCGTGCGGCTGCTGCGCGAGGGGAACCTGATGGGGATCTACCCCGAGGGCACCCGCTCGCCGGACGGGCGGCTCTACAAGGGCAAGACCGGGGTCGCCAGGATCGCGCTGGAGGCGGGGGTTCCGGTGGTCCCGGTGGCGATGTTCGGCACCGACAAGGCCAACCCGATCGGCTCCAAGATGTGGCGGCCGTACCCGATCCGGATCAAGGTCGGCAAGCCGCTGGACTTCTCCCGGTACGAGGGGCTCGCGGGCGACCGGTTCGTCGAGCGCTCGATCACCGACGAGATCATGTACGCGCTGATGGAGCTCTCCGGCCAGGAGTACGTCGACATGTACGCCGCGAAGGCCAAGGAGCTGCAGGCCGAGCCCGCGGTGGTGGTGCCCGCGCAGCAGCAGCGCGCCGCCCGCGAGTTCGACCGGGTCCCGGAGACCGAGGCGGGCTGACCGGGCGCAGGCCACTTCCTTTGCCAGGTGGCCGTTTCCCGCTCTCGTGCGGGTCACCCAATGCCGTTGACGGGATTGTCGGTGGGCCCGAATACTCTGCGACGGCATTCACGTTGCCGGCCGCTCGCCGGGTCGCCGAACGGGTTGGGGAGACGTTGCTCCGATCGGCGTACCGCGCTGGGTGGCCACATCCACTGGGGAGAGGTATTCACAGGTGAGATCTCGCAGAGCCGTCCCGGTTTTGCTCGCGGCAGCACTGCTGCCGCTGACCGGTGTCGCGGCCCAGGCCGCGCCCGCCGCGCCCGCGGCCCCGCAGGCCGTCCCGCAGGCGCCCACGCCCGCCAAGCCGTCGACCAAGAGCAAGGCCGAGCAGACCAAGAGCGCCCTTGAGGCGATCAAGCGCGACCTCAAGCTCAACGACCAGCAGGTCACCCTGCGGTTGGCCCGCGAGGGCGACGCGACCAAGGTCGAGCGCGCACTGCGCGAGCAGCTGGGCGGCGCGTACGCGGGCTCCTGGCTGAACGACGACGCCAGCCAGCTCGTCGTCGCGGTCACCGACGACGCCGCGGCGGTCAAGGTGCGGGCCGCGGGGGCGCGCCCGCAGGTCGTGCGCAACAGCGCGGCGCGGCTCGACGCGGCCAAGGCCAAGCTCGACGCCGCGGCCAAGCTGGTCCCGGCCTCGGTGCCCGGCTGGCGGGTGGACTTCGCGTCCAACAGCGTCGTGGTCCTGGCCGCCGACCCCGAGGCCGCCGAGGTCAAGCGCTTCGCGGCCGCGGCGGGCGAGTCCGCCCTGGTCAAGGTCGTGCGCTCGGCCGACAAGCCGCGCAAGTACGCCACCGACCTGCGCGGCGGCGAGCCGTACTCCACCCCGGCGGGCGGCTGCTCGGTGGGCTTCGCCGTGCAGGGCGGCTACGTCAGCGCGGGCCACTGCGGTCCGGCCAGCACGCCGACCACCGGCTGGAACGGCGTGGCTCAGGGCACCATCGAGCAGTCCGCGTTCCCGACCGACGACTTCTCCTTCGTCCGGACCACCAGCGACTGGACCCCGCGCCCCGACGTCAACCCCTACACCGGCCCGTACGTCTCCGTGCGCGGCTCGCAGGAGGCGCCGGTCGGTGCCGCGGTCTGCCGCTCCGGCCAGACCACCGGTTACTGGTGCGGCAAGATCCTGTCCAAGAACGAGACCGTCAACTACGGCGTCGGCACCCCCGAGCTCGTCTACGGCCTCACCCGCACCGACGTGTGCGCCGAGCCGGGCGACTCCGGCGGCTCGTTCATCAGCGGCGACCAGGCGCAGGGCGTCACCTCCGGCGGCAGCGGCAACTGCTCCGTCGGCGGCACCACGTTCTTCCAGCCGGTCAACGAGATCCTCTCCCGCTACGGCCTGACCCTGCTCACCGACGTGCCCGCCCCGGTGGGCGGCACCGACGAGAGCGGCACCATCACCGGCGACTTCAACGGTGACGGCCGCGCCGACGTGCTCGCCATGTACGACCACGGCAACGCGCGCACCGGGCTCTGGGTCTTCCCCGGCACCGCCATCGATGGCCGCGCGACCTACCCGTACCGGGTGTGGGACAGCGGTTTCGGCGCGTGGAACTGGTCCAGGGTCAACCAGATCGCCGCGGCCGACTTCAACGGCGACGGCAAGACCGACGTGCTCGCGCAGTACGACTACGGCAACAACACCGCCGCGATCTTCGTGTTCCCGGGCACCGCGGGGGAGACCACCACGCCGTACCGGGTGTGGGCCAGCGGCGCGGGCGACTGGGCCGTGGGCAAGACGAAGTTCCACGCCGGCGACTTCAACGGCGACGGCAAGGGCGACGTCGTCGCGATCTACTACTACGGCAACGCCAACACCGGCCTCTACGTCTTCCCCGGCACCGCGGCCACCGGCCCCGGCAACGTGACCACGCCGTACCCGGCGTGGCAGACCGGGGTGGGCAACTGGGAGTCGAGCAAGGCCAAGTACGCCGTCGGCGACTTCACCGGCGACGGCAAGGTCGACGTGACCGCCCTCTACAACTACGGCGGCGCGAACACCGGCCTGTTCGTCGTGCCCGGCACCGCGGCCTCCGGCCCGGCGGCCACCGGCGCGTACCAGACCTGGGCCAGCGGCTTCGGCAACTTCGACTGGAACCAGGCGAAGGTCTCGATCACCGACATGGACGGCGACCGCAAGGCCGACGTCGCCCTGCTCTACAACTACAACCAGGCCCGCACCGCCCTGTTCATCGCACCCGGCACCACCGGGCGCGGCTCCTCGGCCACGGTGCCGTTCAGCCTCTGGGACAGCGGCTTCAATTCCTGGGACTGGAGCAAGACCAAGATCACCGCGGGCGACTTCAACGGTGACGGCCACGGTGACGTGCTGGCCTTCTACAACTACTTCAACCTCGACACCGGCCTGTTCGTCTTCTCGGGCTGGCACACCCCGCTCCCGTACGTGGAGTGGCGCAGCGGCCCCGGCGTGTGGGACTGGCGCCTGGCTCGACTGAGCTAGTAGGCACCTGAAGGAGTGATCGAGCGGCCCGTGCGCACCTCGCGCACGGGCCGCTCGCGTCCCCGGCCACGGTGTGACCCACCGGCCTGGGCGACACCCACCCGGCCGAGAGAATCCCGACTCCGCCGGTACCGCAGCGGACAAGCCGACCCTGCTGCACCGAAGTGAATCCGCCCCCAGCAAACCGCAGCGGATAGGCCGACCCCGCTGGCAAGTAACAAGATCCCGCCCCCGCTGTTACCGCAGCGGATAAGCCGACCCTGCTGCACCGAAGTGAATCCCGCCCCCACCCATCAAACGGCAGCGGATAGGCCGACCCCACCAGCACCAAGAGAATCCCGTCCCCCACTAAACCGCAGCGGTGAGGCCGACCCCGCTGGTACGCAAGTCCCGTTACGGATGCTCGATCTGGTGGACTTGCTTCGTGTGGGGGGAGAGTGCCGCTAAACTTGCCGTGGGTGGGGATGCCCTTACCTGCCCTTTTCTCTCCACCGCGGTGCTCTAGGGGCCCCGCGCGAAGCGAGTTCACTAGATCGAGCCCATGCTTTTACTCGGGCAACCCCAGCGATGAGCCACCATGCAGGTCGACCGTAGGTCGGCGTGCGGCACACCCCACGAGCTGCCCGAGTAAAGCGGAGGCTCGATTGGCTGGACTGCCTTCGCGTGGGGCCCCTAGGCGACCGCGTGGGGAAAAAGCGTGGGGAGAAGGGCATCCCCACTACCAGGTCAAGTTTAGCGGTCGCCTCCCCCCACACGAAGGCAGTCCACCCAATCGAGCACAAACGTAACGGGTGTTGCGTACCAGCAGGCTCGGCATTTAGAGATTGAAGAGATTGAAAGAGCAAAGAAGGATGGGGTGGGGCGGCAAAGGGTGGAAGGTGAGAGGTGGGTGCCAAGGGTGGCAACAAGAGATGGATGGGAGTCAAGGGCGGCAAGAGGTGGGTGTGTCTGGGGCAAGGGAGCGGTGGTGCTTGGAGTTCCTGCGCTTTGGGACGTTGTCCCGGGCTGGTGGGGATGGATTTCACTCGGTTGAGGGGTTCCGGGCGCTCGGTTCGGCGTTTCGTTGGTGTGGTGGGTAGACACTTGGGCCATGAGTAGCCCTGAACGTTCTACCGCAAGTTCTGCTTCACCTCCGACCGCCCTGCGTCTGGCCGTCCTGGTGGCCTGCACCGTCATCGGTGTCGCGGGTATCGCGACTCCGGCCTCGGCTGGGGGTGCGCAGTACTACCAGGTCGTTTCCGCGTTGACCGGGACCTGTCTTGCCGCTGATACCGAGCTGCCGAGTCTGCGGGACTGTGCCGGGGATGGGCTTGAGTGGCGGATCTCGCCCGCTCCCGCTGATGGTGGTTGGACGATCAGCGTCGGTACCTGGTGCCTCACATCGGCGCCGGTGCCCTCGGTTGGTCCGTGTGATGGGGGTGCTGGGCAGGCGTGGGGTTTTCAGCCCACCTACACCGGCTACCGGATCACTGCCTGGGAGTTGGAGCTCGCGGTGATCGACGGAGTCGAGCCCGCCGTGGTGAGTCTTGATGCTACTGAGGAACCGGCCAATCGGTGGTACCTGGTCCCGGCGTTCTCAGTCGCGTAGGTAGTCCACAGTGGACTGGTCGGCCGGGAGGAAGGTCTCGATGGCCAGTTCCGAGACAGTGATATCCAGTGGGCTGTTGAACGTCGCCACCGTGGTGATGAAGGAGAGCACCCGGTCGTCCACCGCCAGTTGGAAGGGCAGGGCGACCGCGACCGTTGGTCCTGGGCCGGTGCCGGGTAGGCCGTCGACGATCGGGTAGGCGGTCACTTCGTCGTACACCGCTTGCAGGGTGGGGGACGGGCGTGCGGTGAGGCTGCGCTCCACCCGTTCCAGCAGGTGTTCCCGCCAGGCCGGGAAGTCGACGACCCGTCTTGCCAGGCCGTCTGGATGGAGTCCGACGCGCAGGAGGTTGATGCCGTTGGCTGTCACCGCGGGGGACACCCCGTCGAGGAAGATCCGCTGTACCGCGGAGTTGGCCGCGACCACCTCGTAGGTGCCGTCGAAGACCAGGGCCGGGAACGGCGCGTAGGCATCGAGCAAGCGCTCGATGCCTACGCGCACAGTGGTCATCTCCGGTGAGGAGAGCGGGAGTTGGGAGTACAGCGGGGCGTAGCCCGCGGCCAGCAGCAGGGCGTTGCGGTCGCGGACCGGGACGTCGAGGTGCTCGGCCAGCTTGAGCACCATCGACTGGCTCGGCTTGCTGCGCCCGTTCTCCACGAAGCTCAGGTGCCGGGTGGAGCTGTCGGCGGCCAGCGCCAGCTCCAGCTGGCTCATCCGCCGCCGTTCCCGCCACTGCCGCAGCAGCGGCCCCACACCCGCCTCCGACCCCATGACCGGAGGCTACCTCAGGATCGGACGTACTGCTCCACCTCGACACCGGTCGTCCGGTCGCCCAGGCCCAGCAGCACCACGACCATCAGCGCGATGCACCCGGTGATCACCCCGAACAGCGCGCCCGGCCCGCTCGCCTGCAGGACCGGGAACAGCACGAACGGGATGGCGGCGGCGCTGAGCCGGGAGAACGAGTACGCCATGCCCGCGGCCGTGGTGCGGATCTGGGTGGGGTACTGCTCGCCGAGGAAGACGTGCGAGGCGTTGGCGAAGACGTTGCTCACCAGCGTGTACCCGATCCCGCAGGCCACCAGCATCGGCACCGACGCGGCGTAGCCGAAGCCCAGCCCGAAGCCCGCCATCGCCACCGCCGACCCGGCCAGCAGCGTCTTGCGCTCGAACCGGTCCATCAGCGGCACCGAGAGCAGCGAGCCGATCGGGTAGCCGAGGAAGGAGATCGCCACGTACCCGAGGCTGGCCACGACGCCGAACCCCTTGGCCGCCATGACCTGCGGCGCGAGCGTGCCGAAGCCGTAGTACGCGGTCACCGACAGGATGCTGAACGTCCAGAGCACCAGGGTCCGCTTGCGGTACTCCCGGCTCAGCAGCGCGCCGATCCCCGGTCGCTTGCCCTGCGGCGGCGTCGGCGCGGACACCGCGCTCGGGATCCCGGCCTCGGCCTCCATCTTCCGGACCAGCACGTCGGCCTCGGCGTCGCGGCCCTGCACGGCCAGCCACCGCGGCGACTCGATCAGCTTGCGCCGCAACACCCACACGACAGCGGAACCGAGCGCGCCCAGGACGAACAGGACCCGCCAGCCCGCGATCCCGAACACGGTCTGCGGCGCCAGCCAGAGCGCGGCGAACCCGACCGCGGGGACACCGCAGAACCCGACGGTGTAGGCCCAGGCGATGTAGCGGCCGCGCTTCTTGGCGGGCAGCATCTCGGCGAGGTAGGAGTCGGAGAGCGCGTTCTCCGCACCGATCCCGACACCGGCGAGGAACCGGGTGGCGATCAGCCAGATGGCGGTGGGGGAGAAGGCGCCGAGCAGGGTGAAGAACGAGTAGATGCCCAGGTTGAGCATGAACGCGGCCCGGCGCCCGTACCGGTCGGCGAACCGGCCCAGCACGATCGAGCCGACGAACTGGCCGACGAACGCCGAGGCCAGGACCAGCTTGAGCTCGGTGGTGCCGAACCCGAAGCTGGTCTGCATGACCTTGGCGATGGTGCCGGAGAGGTTGCTGTCGAAGAAGTCGAAGAACAGGCCGATGCCGACGACGAGGGTGAGGTGCCGGTGCGTGCGCCCGAGCGGCAGGCGCTCCAGGCGGTCGCTGATCGAGGCTCTTGTTGGCGGGGCGAGGGTTGTGGACATCTCATCTCCGGGGGAGTTTTTGTGTCCACTGTGTCCTGATCGGCTGATGCTGTGCTGATGCTCGGCTGATCTGTTGCCCTGCGCCGGTTTCGAGGTGTGTCGCGGTGGGTATCGCTGTGCTCGGTGCTGCCTCGATGGGTGTTGGTGGGTGCCCGGGGACGCTGGGCGATTGGTGGGTGCCCGGGACCGTGGGTGGGCTCGATCTGGTGGACCTGCTTTGTCTGGGGCCCCTAAGAAAAGAGGCGCCGTGGGTAGAGCGGGTGGGAAAGGGATACCCACCGCCGAACCAGGCTAGCGCCTCTTTTCTCCCCAGACAAAGCAGGTCCACCAGATCGAGCAGTGTGTTGTGGGGCTTGCGTTCCAGCTGGGTTGGGCAGGACTGGCCCGGCTGGGGTGGGTGTGGCCGGGTTGGCCTGGCTCGGTTGGGGGTGACCAGGCTGGCCTGGCTGGGTTGGGGGTGACCGGGAGAGCCTGGCTGGGTTGGGCGTGGCCTGGTGGGCTGGCTCGCGCCGGGGCGGGCTGTGTGTGGGTGTGGCTCTGCCGCCTGCGCGATGCCTCGGGTGCGGTGTGGGGCTAGTTGGTGATGTTGTCGAAGCGGACGAACATCCGCTCCGGGCCCCGGAGGTTCACGTGCGGGCGGTAGGTCAGCAGGCTCTCGTCCAGCTCCGGTGCCTGCACCCGCCGGGCGAACTCGGACAGGGCGATGGAGGTTTCCAGCTTGGCCAGGCTCGAGCCGATGCAGAAGTGCGGTCCGGCCGCGAAGGCCAGGTGGTGGTTGGCGCCGCGGCGGAGGTCGAAGCGGTCGGGGTCGGAGAAGACGGCCGGGTCGCGGTTGGCGGCGGCCAGCAGGAGCATGATCACGCCGTTGTTGGGGACCGTCACACCCTCCACCGACATCTCCCGGCGGGCCACTCGGGTGACCATCTGGGCCGGGGTGTCGTAGCGCAGGACCTCGTCGACCGCCGCCGAGGCCAGGCCCGGGTTCTCGCGCAGCGCCTGGAGCTGGTCCGGGTGGCGGAGCAGGGCCAGCACGCCGTTCGCGATCAGGTTGGCCGTCGACTCGTACCCGCCGACCAGCAGAAGGGCGCAGGTCGCCAGCAGCTCGGCCTCGGTGAGCACCTCGCCGTCCTGCTCGATCCGCACCAGGTGCGAGAGCAGGTCGTCGGCGGGCTTCTCGCGGCGGAAGGCGACCAGGTCGGCGAAGTAGAGCCGGAAACCCTCCTTGGCCAGCTCGATGTCGGCCAGCACGACCGGGTCGCCCAGGTCGGTCGCCGGGTCCAGGCCGCGCACCAGGCGGTGCGACCAGTCCTGGAGGATGTCGTGGTCGCGGGCCGGGACGCCGAGCAGGTCGTTGATGATGGTGACCGGCAGGATGTTCGCCAGCTGGGAGACCACCTCGATCGCGTTCGCCTCGCCCGCCTTGGTCAGCTGGTCGGCGACGATCTCGCGGATGCGCGGCTCCAGGTTCGCGATCACCCGGGGGGTGAACGCCTTGGACACCAGCCCGCGCAGGCGGGTGTGGTCCGGGGCGTCCATCGACAGGAACGAGTCGAACGGGACCTCGTCGGGGGTGTCGCCGAAGGTGGCGCCCAGCAGCGAGTTCCGCCGGTCCGCGCTGACCGTCGGGTCGCGCAGGATGGTGGCGCAGTTCCGGTAGTCCCCCACCACGACCAGGGCACCGTCGAGCTCGGTGCGCGGCGCGGACCGCAGACCTGCGAGAACCGGGTACGGGTCGGCGCGGTTGGCGGGGTCGAACAGGGTCGCCAGGGAGGGTTCGGCTGTCACAGTCATGGCTGTCTCTTCCGTAGCTGTTTCAGGTCAAGCGATCCCGGCCTGAGCACCCGGGTGCTGTAGCAGTCCACGCCACGATATCAGTGCCCTGTGACATATCAAGCAGCTGAATGGAGTCCGATAACTGCGAGCACGGCGGACCCCGGACACGGCGGCGCCGGACTGCGACCGCGTGGTCCCAGCCCGGCGCCCGCGGGGTGCCGCGGGTGTTCCGCAGACGGTGGCAGCACCGGCTGACCAGGTGCTGACGCCGCGCTCACCAGCCGGTCGGCCCGACGATCCGCAGCACGGTGGCGGCGAAGTTGAAGCCGACCCCGACGCCGAACACCAGCACGTGGTCACCCTCGGTGACCAGCCCGTTCGACAGCAGGTGGTCGAGCCCGGCGAACTGGTCGCCCGCGCCGAGGTGGCCCACCCCGGAGCCGAAGCCCCAGAGCGACTGGGCCTCGGTGAAGCCGAGCGCGTCGAAGTTCTCCGCCTGCCCCTGGCCGCGGTGGATGAACGGCAGCACCGCGCGGACGACCTGGTCCTGCTCGATGCCCGCGTCGGCGAGCACCTGGTCGCGGGTCTTGAACATGGCGGCCTCGATGCGGTCCCAGCCGTTGGCCGCGGCCGGGGTGGCCATGTGCTGGGCGAGCCTGCGCAGCACCGGCACCGGGGCCTCGGTGCCGGGGGCGAACCGGAACGGCTCGGTGCCCCGGCCGAAGCCCTCGAGCGAGTTGTCGGCGAAGGCCGCGGTGGACAGCACCTGGGCGACCCCGCCCCGGGTGGACAGCGCCAGCGCGGTGCCGCCGTCGCCGAAGACGGTGTACATCTGCGAGTTCCAGCGGTCGAACGCGGGGGCGGCGAAGTTGTCCCCGGTGGTCAGCAGCGCGGTGTCGGCCAGCCCGCCGAGCAGGTAGGCGGTCGCGGTGTGGAACGCGGCCATGCCGCCGTTGGAGCGCTGCTGCAGGTCCATCGACACCGCCTGCGGCCCCACCGTCTGGTTGGCCACGAAGCTCGCCGTGCCCCACATGTCCAGGCCCTGGAACCACAGGCTGCTGTGCAGCAGCAGGTCGTACTCGCCCGCCGGGACGCCCGCGCGGGCCACCGCGGCCCGGCCCGCCTCGATCGCCAGCTCCGGGCCGGTCACCCCGTCGGACACCGCGATCCGCTCGTAGCCCAGTCCGGTGTGCCCCTCCCCGACCAGCCCGGCCGCCTCGGCCTCGGCGACCGACACCGTCGGCGGCAGTGCGGTGGCGGTGCCCGCGACGAAGATCTCTCTCGTGCAGCGCACGTCAAACTCCTCTCATGTGGACAGTCGAGACGCGCACAATCTCTTCCGCGCGACTGATATCCCGATGACCCAGGGCTGATCACCGTCCAGTCAGG
Source organism: Actinokineospora sp. NBRC 105648 (assembly GCF_030269645.1). GTDB lineage: Bacteria > Actinomycetota > Actinomycetes > Mycobacteriales > Pseudonocardiaceae > Actinokineospora. The sequence continues at coordinate 115,620 of NZ_BSTR01000012.1, forward strand.
ACCGGGTCAGCGACTCGTCAGCGCCGCGGGCTCCACTTTCGGCACTGTCGGGGGAAAGGGGTAGGACGTGGTGGACCAGGCTGTCCGGCGACCGGTGACCAACCGGGGCGCGCTGGCCGTGTTGCTCTCCTGTGACTTCATGATCACACTGGACTTCTTCGTGTCCAACGTGGCCATTCCGGCCATCCGCCGCGACCTGCACGCCAGTGCCGCGCAGGTGCAGCTGATCGTGGTCGGCTACGCGCTCGCCTACGCCGCGGGCCTGATCACCTGGGGTAGGCTGGGCGACATCCACGGTCGCAGGCGGCTGTTCGCGATCGGACTGGGCGTGTTCACCGCCGCGTCTGTCGCTTGTGGACTCGCGGGGAACGCCGACATGCTCATCTTGGCCCGCGTCGCGCAGGGCTTGGCCGCGGGTGTGATGGCCCCGCAGGTGCTGGCGATCCTCGGCACCACCTACACCGGTGCCCAGCGGGCCAAGGTGTTCGCCATCTCCGGGCTGTCCAAGGGCGTCGCCGGGGTGTTCGGCCAGCTCATCGGCGGCCTGCTGATCGCGGCGGACTCCGGTGGCCTGGGCTGGCGGCTCTGCTTCCTGGTCAACCTGCCGATCGGCCTGGTCGCCCTGGCGTTCACCCGCCGCGCGGTGCCCGAGTCGCGCGCCGGTGGCGACACCCGGCTCGACGGCTGGAGCTCGGTGCTGGCCGCGGTCGCCCTGATCGCCCTGGTGCTGCCGCTGGTCGAGGGCCGCGAGCACGGCTGGCCGCTGTGGACCTGGGTGAGCCTGGCGGTCGCCGTGGTGCTGCTGACCGCGTTCGTCGCCCGCCAGCGCACCGCGAGCACCCCGCTGGTCGACCCGGCCCTCTTCCGCGACCGCGCCTTCGCCGTCGGCGTGGCCTCGACCGCGCTCTACTTCGCCGCGATGGGCGCGTTCCTGCTGGTCCTGGCCGTCTACCTGCAGGACGAGCGCGGCATGAGCCCGGTCGGCTCCGGCGTGCTCTACACCGCCATCGGGGTCGGCTTCTTCGTGATGACCATCCGCGGCGCCGCGCTGGCCGGCCGGATCGGTGTCCGGATGGTGTCGGTCGGGGCGCTGGTCCTCACCGCGGGCTGGGCGCTGCTGACCCTGCTCACCGACCTGCCGGTGGTCTGGCTGGCGCCCGCGCTGCTGGTCTGCGGGCTCGGCATGGGCCTGATCATGAGCCAGCTGACCGCGCGCACCCTGGCGGGCGTCCCGGCCCGGCTGGCGGGCGCGGGCTCCGGCGTGCTGAACACCGCGGTGCAGATCGGCAGCGCCCTGGGGGTCGCGCTGATCGGCATCGTCTTCTACGGCGCGCGCTCCGGCTTCGTCCCCGCCCTGGTGACCCTGGTGGTCGTCGGCCTCGTCCTCGCCGCGCTGCTGCGGCGACTGCCCCAAACCAGATCCGAACAGTGAGGTCGCGAACCCGATGGCGAGAACCTACGACGAGGCCCGGCAGCCGCACCTGAGAGCCGTGCTCGGCCAGATGAGCGCCGAGGCCGAGAAGCTGACCTGGCCGCTGGCCCGCCTGCACCACCTGCGCGACGAGCGGCTGCGCGCGATGGTGCGCCACGCCAAGGAGAACTCGCCGTGGCACCGGGAGCGGCTGCGCGACGTCGACCCCGATGGCCTGACCGGCGACGACATCCGGCACCTGCCGACGATGAACAAGGCCGACGTGATGGCCAACTGGGACCACATCGTCACCGACCCCCGGTTGAACCTGGAGATCGCCCAGGCGCACCTGGACAAGGTCACCGAGAACGGGCCGGAGTACCTGTTCGACGAGTTCCACATCGTGACCACCGGCGGCTCCTCCGGCCTCACCGGGCTCTTCCCGTGGGACTACGAGGGCTGGCTGCAGGCCGGTCTGGGCGCCTGGCGGCTGATGCCGTGGGTGATCAAGGACCTGGAGCTCTCGCCGCCGCGCGGGGCGTTCGTCGGCGCGGCGCACGCCTCGCACATGTCCGACGCCATCCGGGCCACCTTCGACACCGGCGAGGACAGCTGCAAGGTGCCGGTGACCCGCCCACTGGATGAGATCGTCGAGGCGCTCAACCGCTTCCAGCCCAACCAGATCCTGGCCTACCCGTCGATCCTCTGGCGGCTGGCGCTCGAGCAGCAGGAGGGCAGGCTCGACATCAAGCCCGAGGTCATGCTCGGCGGCGCGGAGCCGCTGTTCCCGCACATGCGCGAGACCATCGAGAACGCCTTCGGTGCGCCGGTGATCGACTTCTACGGCACCTCCGAGACCTGGATGCTGGCCTGCTCGATGCCCGGGCGCACCGAGCTGCACCTGGGCGAGGACCTGGCGGTCTACGAGCCGGTCGACGCCGCGCACGAGCCGGTCCCGGCGGGCACCCGGGCGGCCAAGCTGCTGGTCACCAACGTGATCAACAAGGTCTTCCCGCTGATCCGCTACGAGATCGCCGACGAGGTGCTCGTCCTCGACGACCACACCGGCGGCGACAACCCCGGACCGTGGACCGGTCGCCGGATCGCCCCGGTGGCGGGCAGGCACGACGACGTCTTCGAGTACCCGGGTGGGGTCTACGTGCACCCGTACGTGTTCTGGACCCCGCTGTGGGACTCGCGGATCGCCCAGTACCAGGTTCGCCAGACCGCCGCGGGCGCCGACGTGGTGGTGGAGCTGCGCGCGGCCTGCGACCTCGGTCCGGTGCGCGCGGCGCTGGTCTCGGCGATGCGCGAGGCCGGGCTGGCCGATCCGGTGGTCTCGATCGCCGCGGTGGAGCGGATCCCGCGCAACCGGATCTCCGGCAAGATCAAGTCCTTCATCTCGCTGCCCGGGTAGCGGGCGCGGCGGCCGGCTCGCGGTGCCCACCCGCGAGCCGGCCGCGGCGGGCGGGCCGGGGACGGGCGCGGGCCCGTCATCCGTCGGCGGCCGTTCGGGTCCGTGGACCGAAGTGGACTGGAGTCCACCCGCGGTCGGTCACCTGTCCCATGACTGCCAGGGTAATCGGTCACTGACCAATTCGGACTTTTCGACCATTGGACTAGGAACCGGTGTCGGCGAAGGCATCCACGATGCGCCGCAGGAAGTCCTGCAACTGCTTGCGCTCGTCCGGGTGCAGGGTGTCGGCCAGCTTCTCGTCGGCGGACTTGATCAGCGTCTCGGCCTTGCGCAGCAGCGCCCAGCCCTCGCCGCTCAGCTTGGCGAGCAGCACTCGTTCGTGCACCTGCGAGGGTTCGCGCTCGATCAGGTTGCGGGCGCTGAGCTTGGCCAGGATCGCGGCCATGCTCTGCGGGGTGACCAGGCACAACCGCGCCAGGTGCGCGCCGGAGAGCCCGGGTGAGTTGGCCAGCACGAGCAGGGTGGAGTACTGGCGCACGGTCAGGTCGATCTCCCGCAGCAGCGCGGCGGTCTCGCCGGAGAGGGCGTGGTCGGCGCTGCGGATCGTGGCGCCGAGCTCCTGGATACCGGGATCCGGGCGCTGACTGGGGAATCCGGTCTTCAATGTCCCCCCTAGCATGACGTCGGGTGGCGGGGTGGCGCGGCGATCGGCACGGCGCGACCAGACCGGCGGCGCCGGTTCGGTGAGCCGTCCCCATCGTAACAGAGTTCTTGTAGTTATCAGTACTCGTATACAGCTGTGCGGCTGCCGGGGACCACCGCTGGCCCAACGAGAACCGGCCGCACCCCCATGAGGGTACGGCCGGTTGTGCTGGCGGGTACGGGCTACTCGTCGTGGAGCACCTTGATCGCCCGTTCGAGGAGCGTGGTGAGCGTGCGGCGCTCATCGTCGGTGAACTCGGCGGAGAGCCGTTCCTCGACCGCGTGCGCCTTGACGTCGGCCCGCTTGAGCAGCGCGCCGCCCACGCGGGTGAGCTTGGTGACGAACACCTTCTGGTGCACCGCGGAGGGAGTGCGGGTGATCAGGCCCTTGGCTTCGAGGTTCGACAGCACGGTCGCCATCGTCTGCGGGGTCACCGCGAGGATGCGCGCCAGCTGCGCCCCGGAGGCGCCGGGCAGGTAGGAGAGCACGAGCAGACCGCCGTACTGCGGGACGGTCAGGTCGAACTCGCGGAGTACGCCGCTCTTGGCCGACATGAGGGCCTGCTCGGCGCGCTTGATCACGTGGCCCGGACGGCGGGCGATCTCCGCCTCCAGCCCTGCCATACCAGAACGTGTACTCAAGTCAGCCTCCTGTTTTGCAATCGACCCATGATATGTCCACCGGTGCTGGATATCAAACGAGTGCTGACAGTGTCGGGGCGCCGCCCAGCGTAGTCGCCCCGGCCGCCGCGGGAGCGGTTCCCATGATCTCCTGAGACGTGTAAGGTTCCTCACCTGAGGCAGGAAACTGATGCCGCTCCGCTGGTGCACAGTCGTTGTCGGGCAACGCGAAGGACGCTCATGACGGATCAGTCGGAGTCGGGGGCGACCCCCCGCCAGCTGCCGGTACTGGTGGTCGGGGCCGGTCCGGTCGGGCTCGCCGCCGCGGCCGACCTGCTCGACAAGGGGGTCGCGGTCCACTGCGTGGACGCGGCTGCGGGGCAGTACCCGTTCACCCGCTCGCTGGCCGCCTGGCCGCGGATGATGGAGATCCTGCGCGGGCTCGGCGTCGAGCTGCGCGACCCGGCGCTGGGGCACCCGCTCGGCGCCCTGCACTACTTCTCCGGCAACCGCCCGATCCTCACCCTGGGCCTGCGCGCGCACACCCGGCCGATGGTCGTGGGCCAGCCCGCGATCGAGCGGCTGCTGCTCGATGGCCTGCACGCCCGAGGCGGCGCCGTGCGCTGGCGGACCAGGCTGGTCGAGCTGGAGCGGCGCCCGGACGCGGTCCGCGCGCGGTTCGAGCTCGCCGACGGCGGCACCGAGTGGGCCGAGTACTCCTACGTCATCGGTGCCGACGGCGCGAGCAGCACGGTCCGCAAGCTGCTCGGCGTGCCGTTCGAGGGCAGCACCTACCCGGTCGGGTTCGTGCTCGCCGACGTCCGGCTGCACGGCGGGCTCGCCCCGGACCAGGCCTACTACTACGTCAGCGACAAGGGGATGCTCGCGCTCGTCGGCATGCCGCACGGCCGCTACCGGGTGTTCACCTCCGCGCCGCCGGGGCTCGACCGGGACAACGTCACCCTCGACGACGTCCAGCGGCTGCTCGACGACCGCGGCCCCGGCGGGCTCACCATGTCGGACCCGCTGTGGCTGACCGCGTTCGCCGTGCACGCCCGGCACGCCGAGCGGATGCGCGACGGGCGGGTCTTCCTGATGGGCGACGCCGCGCACATCCACAGCCCGGCGGGCGGGCAGGGGCTCAACACCGGTATCGGCGACGCGCACAACCTCGCCTGGAAGCTGGCCATGGTCTGGCACGGCCGGGCCGCGGCCGACCTGCTGGCGAGCTACCAGCCGGAGCGGATGGCCGCGGTGGCCGCCGTGGTGCGCGACGCCGACCTGCAGACCAAGGCGTGGCTGGTGCGCAAGCGCTGGCACCGGGTGGTCCGCGACCTGGCCGCGCGGGTGGTCTCGGCCACCCGGCTGGCCGACCTGGACTACGTGCCCCGGCTGGCGGGCCTGCGCGTCCGCTACGCCGCCGAGCCCGGCGCGGGGGGCTCCCGGCTGTCCCCGTACCGCCCCGGCGCCCTGGTGCCCAACTGGCCGGTCCTGGTGGACGGTGTCCGCACGCCGCTGCGCGCGGCGCTGTGCAGGCACCGGTTCACCGTCCTGGTGGACGGTCCCGCCCGCGGGGCGCAGCTGCGCGCGCTGCTCGACCGGGTCGCGCGCCAGTGGTCCGACGAGGTCGACATGCGCGCGCTGCACGGCCGGGTCCTCCGATCCGGACTGTCCTCTGTGGAGGGTCGAACCGCGCGCGGCACCCGGGTCGTGCTGGTCCGTCCGGACCAGCACGTGCTGGCGCACGCCCCGGCCGCACGTGCGTACGACGTACTGTCCCGACTGGAATCACTGTTGCCACAACGTGATTCGGTCTCGCCCGAGCGCGAATAGTCTTCGTGTCACCGCGCCATCAGGCGTAGGTCAGTCCTTCCCGCACTGTTATCCCAGTGTCCCGCGCCGCCGTGACGGTTTCGCCGAAAATGCGGCCGAACGGTCCAACAACCGTCGCCCATTGGTCGGATGGTCCCCGTCGGCGTGCCCGGGAAACCGTTGTGCGGACACACATTGCCCGTCAGGGCAGATCCTTGACTTCGAGCACAGGCAGTCGACATCATGCTGATGAGCATCAATTACCCGTAGATAGCTTCGAACACTGATACAGGTCAGGATGCTGAGAAGGTGACCTGGTCAGACCAGACCGCTGTGACGAGGGGACGAACAATGGACGCACAGCTCTTGCCCACCACCTACCTCGTGGGCGACCGGTTCGAGACGTTCGCGCGCAAGGACCGGGTCGAGACGGTCAACCGGTTCGTGGGGAACGTGCGCAGCGGGTTATTCGACCGCCTCGTCGACCCGATGAGACTGGTGGCGGGCCAAGGGGTCGACGCCTCCGACTGGGACACCGTCCGCACCGAGCTGTCCCGGCGCGGCCTGCTGGACCGCTTCGTCCTCCCGGCCCGCCTGCCCGCTGCCGTGCCCGCCGCCGACGTGCACAAGCAGCAGGAGGAGAACGTGCTGCTCGCCGACGTGGCGGCCAGCGGCCCGCTCGCGCTGACCGCCCGGCTGCGGCTCTCCGACCGCAACGAGCTGGTGACCGACCACGTCACCGGCCAGCACCTGTCCGGCATGGTGCTCATCGAGGCCGGTCGGCAGATGATCCTGGCGGGCACGCACGAGTTCGTGCTCACCCCGGACACCGAGCCGGACTTCTCCTTCGTGCTCGGCTCGCTCAGCGTCGCCTTCGAGCGCTACGTCTTCCCGATCGGCGCCGAGCTGGCCCTGCGGCTGACCAAGCTGCCCAGCTCCAAGCCCGCGAGGCTGGAGTTCACCGCCGAGGTGGAGGTCACCCAGTCCGGCGAGGTCGCCGCGCGGATCAGCGCGGAGTTCCAGGTGGTCCGCACCCGCGGCCTGGCCCGCCAGGAGGAGATGCTGGCGACCAAGGCCATCGAGGCCTGCGGGTTCACCGCCGAGCAGCCCGTGGGCGCCCCCGCGCGGCAGTGCTCCTCGGCCCCGGCCCGCCGCGCCGCCGCGCGCGTTCCCCAGGGCGCCTGACCCGATGGCGGCCCAGGCGGCGTTCTTCGACGTCGACGAGACCCTGATCACCGTCAGCAGCGCGGTCGACTTCCTGGACTACCGGATGGGCCGGTCGCGCGACCCGCGCACCAGCGCCTGGCGGTTGCTGGCCCCTGCCGCCCGGCTGGAGCGCACCGCGGCCAACCGCGCGTACTTCGCCCTCTACGCGGGCGTTTCCGTCGCTGACGCCACCGCGCAGGGTCGGGCCTGGTTCGCCGAGCTGGCGGCCGCCGGGGGCCTGTTCCACCCGCCGGTGCTGGCCGAGCTGCGCGCGCACGCCGAGCGCGGCACCCGCGTCGTGCTGGTGTCCGGCTCGTTCGCCCCGTGCCTGGACCCGATCGCCGAGGCGGTCGGCGCCGACACCGTGCTGTGCACCGAACCCGAGGCGGTGTGCGGTGTCTACACCGGCGCCACCGCCCGCTCGATGATCGGCCCCACCAAGGTCCTGGCGGTCCGGGCGTACCTGCGCGCGCACGGGATCTCCGCCGCCGACTGCCACGCCTACGGCGACCACGCCTCCGACCTACCCCTACTGAGCGAGGTCGGGACCCCTGTTGTCGTCGGTGCCGACCCGGTGCTGACCCTGCTCGCCCGCCGCCGCGGCTGGCGCACCGTGCCGGGTACGGCGCCCTACCGCGAGACCGTGTCCCGGTTCCTGACCACCGCGGGCGTGCCGTCGCTGTGAGCCCGTGCCCCTGCGCCTGACGGCTGGAGCGCGCGAGCCACGATGGGGCTGGTGAACCCCGGCCGGGGCCGACTACCCGGGCCGGGGCAATGGCCCCGAATGGCGCGCGCACTCGCCGAGTTCACCTGCACGGGCATCGTCATGCTTGTCCGACATGCTTATCCGACAAAGGAAATGCGGACACCGGGAGCGGCATTGGCCGTACCCGGTGTTTTCACTTTCTTGAGCGGGTATTTACCCTGCGGTCAAAGCAAAACCGGCGCCACCCCGCATCGGGGTGGCGCCGGTCTCGTGTTTCGGGGACCTACAGGTGCGCGGGCACCGGCCGCGGCTGCAGGACCGGGTCGTGCGCCAGGATCGCCATCTGGCACTTCTGCAGCACCGGGGACGGCTCGACGCCCAGCTCGTCCATCAGCCGGGCGCGCATCCGCTGGTAGACCGCCAGCGCGTCGCGCTGCCGACCGCAGCGGTAGAGCGCCACCATCAGCTGCTGGCAGAGCCGCTCGTTGAGCGACTCGGACTCCACCAGCTCGGAGAGCTCGGCGACGATCTCGTTGTGCCGCCCGATGACCAGCTCGGCCTCGAACAGCCGCTCCAGCGCCGCCGCCCGGTACTCCTTGTAGCGCACCGCCGCGGCCTGGCAGATGAAGCCGCCCAGGTTGCCGCCGAAGGTCGGGCCGCGCCACAGGGTGAGCGCGTCGCGCAGCTTGTCGATCATCTCCAGCGGGGTGTGCGACTGGTTGGCCCGCACCTCGAGCAGGGCGTGGGTGAAGATGTCGGCGTCGAAGTCGTCGGTGCCCAGGCAGAGCCGGTAGCCCGAGGGCATGCTCAGGAAGCGCCCGCCGCGCTGCTCCGGGTCGACCGAGCGTAACCGCCTGCGGAGCCTGCTTATGTGTGCCTGTAAGGCGTTCTCGGCGTTGCGCGGCGGGTTGTGCTCCCACAGCTCGCCGATCAACGACTCGGTCAGCACCAGGCGGTCGTGGTTGACCAGCAGGGCGGCCAACAGGGTTCGCTGGAAGGTCCCGTTGATCTCCACCGGCTCACCCGCCGCCTGGATCTCGATCGGACCGAGTATTCGATAGGTCAGCATGCGCGCTCCCCGGCTGGCTGTGTCTGACAAGCAGGATGCTTCCATGAATCAGAAGTCTGATGCAAGTACGAGCACCGATGATAAGCAGAATCCTGCCTCAATGCGGCCGAACGGCGCAGATGGTCAGGCGGCCATCAACCCGCTGTCAGGCGCAGGGGTGAGCATCGTCAGGGCCTGCAGCCGAACCGTCTACGCGATGAGGTAGCGATGCTCCTTGAACGAAAGCGACTGCTCGTCACCGGCGTGGTGTCGACCAAGTCGATCGCCCACGCCGCCGCCCGCCTCGCGCTCGCCGAGGGCGCCGAGGTGGTGCTCACCGGCTTCGGCCGCGGCCTGCGGATCACCGAACGGCTCGGCGAGTCGCTGGGCTGCGAGGTGCTCGAGATGGACGTCACCGCGCCCGAGCAGGTCAGCGCCGTGGTCACCCACCTCGGTGCCAAGTGGGGTGCGCTCGACGGCCTCCTGCACGCCGTCGCCTACGCCCCGGCCAACGCCCTCGACGGCGGGTTCCTGACCGCGCCGTGGGAGGACGTGGCCACCGCCCTGCACGTGTCCACCTACTCCTTCGCCGCCCTGGGCCGCGAGTTCGCCCCGCTGCTGGCCGCGGCCGGTGGCGGCTCGATCGTCGGCCTGGACTTCGACGCCGAGGTCGTCTGGCCCGGCTACGATTGGATGGGCGTGGCCAAGGCGGGCCTGGAGAGCTGCGCCCGCTACCTCGCGCACGCCCTGGGCCCGGCGGGCACCCGGGTCAACCTGATCGCCGCCGGTCCGCTGCGCACGGTGGCCGCGGGCGCGATCAAGAGCTTCGAGGTGTTCGAGTCGGTCTGGCAGGAGCGCGCGCCGCTGGGCTGGGACGACCGCGACGCCACCGCCGTCGGCCGCGCGATCTGCGCGCTGTGGTCGGAGTGGCTGCCCGGGGTGACCGGTGAGGTCATCCACGTCGACGGCGGCGTGCACGCCATCGGCGGCACGGTGCCCAAGCCCGCCCCGGCCGCCGAGGCCGAACCCGAGCTGGCGGCCGTCCGATGAGCCGCACCGTGCGCGTCGACGAGCTCGACGGACTGGTCGGCGAGGTGCTCGGGGTCAGCAGCTGGCACCGGGTGACCCAGGCGACGGTGAACCAGTTCGCCGCCGCCACCGGCGACTACCAGTGGATCCACACCGACCCGGTGCGCGCCGCCGCCGAGGGCCCGTGGGGCGCGCCGGTCGCGCACGGCCTGCTGACCCTGGCGCTGCTGCCGTCGATGATCACCGAGGCGTTCTCCGTCGAGGGCGCGGACGTGATCGTCAACAAGGGCTTCGACAAGGTCCGGCTGGCCAACCCGGTCAAGGTCGGCAGCCGGGTCCGCGGCACCGTCAAGCTGGGCTCGGCCACCCCCCGGCCGCGCTCGTTCCACGAGGTCCGGCTGCAGGTCACCGTCGAGGTCGAGGACCAGGCCGGGGCGGCGCTCAAGGCCGAGACGATCTTCCTCTACCGCCAGGCCGAACTCCTCGCGGCGGGCTGAGCGATGATCACCGAACAGACCAGCAGCCGGGTCGCGCTGCGCAAGCTGGCCTCCGGGGTCGCGGTGCTGACCTTCCGCGACGGCGACCGGGCGCACGCGGCCACCGTCAGCTCGGTCACCGCGGTCTCCCGGGACCCGCTGCTGCTGGGCACCTGCCTGCGCGTCGGCTCGGTCTTCGCCGACCTGGTCCGCGAGCCGGGCGCCCGGTTCGCGGTCAACATCCTCGGCGCCCACCAGGCGGCCTTCGCCAGCTGGTTCGCCGACCCGCGCCGACCGCGCGGACTGGCCCAGTTCGACTGCGTCGACTGGACCCCCGACCCCTACAGCGGCGCGCCGCTGATCGCCGGGTCGCTCGCCGGGCTGGGGTGCGGGCTGCGCTCGCACACCCCGGCGGGCGACCACCACCTGCTCGTCGCCGAGGTCTTCGCCGGGGTGCCCGGCGAGGGCGCCCCGCTGCTGAGCTACGCGGGCCAACTGCACGACGGAACGCTGCGCAGCCTGCCCGAGCGGCAGGCGCACCCGGGTTCGCCCCAGGAAGGACACCTCATGCCCGAAACCGAGGCCGTGCGATGACCGCGGCCGTCGTCACGGGGGTCGGCGCCTCGCTGCCCCAGCGCGTGGTCACCAACGAGGAGCTCGCCGGGTACCTGGACACCTCCGACGAGTGGATCCGCAGCCGCACCGGCATCGGCACCCGGCGCTGGGTCGACACCGGGGTGTCCACCGGCGACCTGGCCACCCAGGCCGGTGAGCTGGCGCTGCGCTCGGCCGGGGTCGACCGGGTCGACGCGGTCGTGGTCGCCACCACCACCCCCGACCGGCTCTGCCCGGCCACCGCGCCCGAGGTGGCCACCCGCCTGGGCCTGACCGGCATCTCCGCGCACGACGTCAACGCCGTGTGCACCGGCTTCCTCTACGGCCTGGCCAGCGCGGTCGGCCTGATCGCGGCGGGCAACGCGTCCTCGGTGCTGATGATCGGCGCCGAGACGTTCTCCACGATCATCGACCCGAAGGACCGCGGCACCGCGGTGATCTTCGCCGACGGCGCGGGCGCCCTGGTGCTGCGCGCGGGCTCGGCCGACGAGCCGGGCGCGGTGGGCCCGTTGGTGCTGGGCAGCGACGGCAGCCTCGCCGACCTGATCCAGATCCCGGCGGGCGGCTCGCGGCAGCGCTCCTCGGGCGAGGAGGCGGCGCCGGAGGACTACTACTTCCGCATGCGCGGCCGCGAGGTCTACCGGCACGCCGTCGAGCGGATGGCGGGCTCGGCGCAGGAGGCGTTGCTGCGCGCGGGTTTGACGATGTCCGATGTGGACAAGTTCGTCCCGCACCAGGCCAACGCGCGGATCTCGGTCGCGGTCGGTGAACGGCTGGGCATCCGGCCGGAGCAGACCGTGTCCAATGTGGAGCGAGTGGGCAACACCGCGGCGGCCTCGATCGGCCTGCTGCTGGCCGAGGCGACCGCCACCGGCGAACTGCGCGGCGGCCAGCGGCTGCTGCTCACCGCCTTCGGCGGCGGCCTGACCTGGGGCGCCACCACCATGGTCTGGCCGGACGTGACCGCGCACATCTCCTCGCCCGCGCGGCCCGCCGTCGCGCTGGCGGGCTGAGCAGGAGGACCACCGTGCACGAGGCGAAGACACTGCTCGAGCCCGAGGCCGCGGCGGCCCTGCACCGCCGCGGCTACGACCTCGACGTCGCGGCCCTGGCCGAGCTGGCCCGCGAGCGCAAGGAACTGATGGAGGCCACGCAGAAGCTGCGCGGCGAGAGCAACCGGCTGGCCAAGGAGGGCCGCACCGGCGGCGAGGCCGTGCGGGCGCGGGCCAAGGAGGTCAAGGAGCAGATCCAGGAGTTGGAGGTCGGCCAGAAGGAGGTCCAGACCCGGCTGCACGACCTGCTGCTCACCATCCCCAACCTGCCGTCCGCCGACGCCCCCGACGGGAAGTCCGATGAGGACGCCGTCGAGGTGCGCCGGGTGGGGGAGCCGAGGACCTACGACTTCGAACCCCGCCACCACGCCGACATCGGCGAGTCCACCGGCATCCTCGACCTGGGCCGCGCGGCCAAGCTGTCCGGCGCGCGCTTCGCGGTCACCTCCGGCGCGGGCGCGGTGCTGGAGCGCGCGCTGGCGTCGTTCTTCCTCGACCTGCACACGCGTGAGCACGGCTACACCGAGTACTCGGTGCCGACCCTGGTCACCCGGGAGACCATGACCGGGACGGGCCAGCTGCCGAAGTTCGAGGACGACCTGTTCAAGACGGCGGTGGGCGGCCGGGAGCTGTTCCTGATCCCGACTGCCGAGGTCCCGCTGACGAACCTGTACGCGGGCGAGAGCATCGACGCAGGTGCCCTGCCGCTGGCGCTCACCGCGCGGACGCAGTGCTTCCGGGCCGAGGCCGGGTCTTACGGGCGCGATACCCGTGGGATCCTGCGCATGCACGAGTTCACCAAGGTCGAGCTGGTGCGCATCGTGAACGCGGAGTCCTCCCGGGCTGAGCTGGAATTGATGGTCAGCCACGCGGAGGAATGCCTCAAGCGGCTCGAACTCGCCTACCGGGTGGTCGCGTTGGCCGCGGGCGACTTGGGCTTCTCGGCCACCTACACCTACGACATCGAGGTGTGGCTGCCCGGGCAGGACCGGTACCGGGAGATCTCGTCCTGTTCGGACACCGGCACGTTCCAGGCCCGACGGGCCGGGATCCGGTTGCGCGGCAAGGAAAGAGGGTTCCCGGCCACGCTCAACGGGTCCGGGTTGCCGGTCGGCCGGACGTTGTTGGCGCTGCTGGAGCAGCACCAGACCGCTGATGGCGGTGTGGACATTCCGGCGGCCCTGGTGCCGTATACCGGGTTCCGGCGGATCGCGGCTGATGGGAGCGTTGTTCGCTGACCTTTGTCGCCCCGAATCTTGTAGCGCCCCGGGCTTCATTGTGAGGCGGCTTTCTCTCGCTGAAATTGTTTAACGCTGGGAGGGTGCTGTCAAGGGCGCCTGCGGCGTCGCTGCGCGATTCCGCTGCGCTCCACCCTTGACAGCACCCTCCCAGCGTTAAAGATGGCCTGTGCGAGGAAGCGGGGGCGACTAAGCCTCTGGGACTCAGGTGGTGCTGGAAACTCGGGTGGTGCTGGGGGTCTGGGTGTTGCTGAGGGTCGGTTGTCGCGGGAGGCTCGGGTGTCAGTGAGGCATGTGCTCACCGGGGCCATGTGCCCAGGCAACGCTATGCCCGACGGTGCGTCTCTAGTGGCACGAACCGCCCCAGTCCGGGGTGGTGCCAGTAGGACGGGCCTCCCATGAACCGCACCGCCGGACTCGCCCTGATCGCAGCCTGCGCCGTGGCCCTCACCGCCTGTGGTCCGGCGACGTCCAGCTCCAGCAACCCCAACCCGGTCGTACCGGCCACCCCGGCGGCGAAGGCGGGTACCCCGGCGGAGTCCTCCGGCGTCGACGTCTGCGGATACCTGCGCGGGCAGATCCCAGCCTTGAAGGCTGTCGGCTCCGACGTCGGTGCGATGGCCCAACTGACCATCGGCCTCTACGACTTCTACGACAAGCAGGGCAAGGTCCCCAACGGCCTCGAGATCGAAGCCAACGCGCAGAAGAACTGCCCCGATGTCGCCGAGCAGGTGTACAAGATCGCAGGCATCAAGAGCTTCGCCGCACTGTGACCTTCCCCCGCACCGTACCCGTTGCAGCACAACGCATCGAGGCCACCGAGCCCCCAAGCCCTGGGCAGCCTCGTCGCCCAGCACCCGCATACCGCCAGGGCCTCATCAATCTGCTCGATTGGGTGGAGTGGTTTGTCTGGGGAAGAAATGAGGCGCTAAGCTGACCCGCGAGTGGGTGGATCCCTTCCCCACCCGCCCTGCCCACCGCGCCTCATTTCTTTAGGGGCCCCAGGCAAACCACTCCACCCAATCGAGCACCCCAACCCAAGCCAAGCAACTAAGCTTCACCGCAGCAACGTGTTAACCCACTTCCGATACGTAGCAGGATCCCCGTTGTAGGCGAACTTCCGCGAAACCTCCACCCCGTTCCGCAAGGCGACCAACGTCGGGTACCCCTTCACCGCGAACCGCGTGTTGAACTGCGGGTACTTGTCGCCGTTGACCTGCCCCAGCAACCACCGACCCCCGTCCGCGGCCGCGAACTTCTGCATGTGGGGCTTGAGTTCCTTGCAGGCCGAACACCACGGCGCCCCGAACTCCAGCACCACTGGCTTGTCCCGGGAAATCGCGAGCACCGAGTCGATGTTCTCCGTCGTCACCGTCACCTCGACGTTCGGGTCCGGCGGCACCGCGGGCGGGTAGTCGCCGTTTCGCACGCTCTGCACCCACCGGTACAGCGCCAGCCATTCCTGGTTGTTCGCGGTGTACCCGACCTTGCGCGGCACCACCTGCGTCTGGTCGATCCCGTTGCGCAGCACCACCAGTGTCGGCAGTTCGAAGACGCCGAACTGGTCCAGCAGTTCGGGCGCCGCCTCGCGGTCGACGTGCCCGATGATCCACGCACCCCGGTCCGTGGTGACCATCTGGCGCAGGGCCGCGTTGATCTCCTCGCACCCCTGGCACATCTTGCCGCCGAAGTCCAGGACGACCGGCTTGTCCCGCGAGACCGCCACCGCCTGGTTCCAGGTCGCGGCGGTCACGTCCATCTCCAGCGGGTCCGCTCGGGGTCCCGTCTGCCCGGTGGCGGGGGTACCGACCCCGGCCACCATCAGCCCGGTTGCGGCGAGCAGTGCGGCGAACGCCCGTCTGCCTGCCCTGAACCTGTTCACTGTTCTCGGATTGGCTCCCATTCCCGTGACGCTATGGCGGCGGGCCCGCGCCTGGTAATGCCGAACCGGTATGCCGGCATCGCGCTCAGCCGGGTAGCTCCACCGCGATCTCCACCGCGCCCTTGACCAGGTCGGGATCGGGTTTCCCGGACACGACCGCACCTTCGGCGACCACCAGCAGCTTGCCGTCCGAGCGCGCGTCGAACGGGGTCCCGGTGAACCGCACCCCTTGGCTGCGCAGGGCGTCGAACCCGAGCGACTTCACGCTGCCCGTCCCGTCCTTGGTGACCAGTGCCTCCAGCGGCCGCACGTCGTCGCGGTCGTGCAGGCGCAGCCAGGACACGGACACCACGAAGGTGCCGCCCGCCGGGTCGGCCAGGGTGAACAGCGTCCGGTCGAGCGACTTGCACGGGTGCTGGACGAAGTACTCCTGTACCCGCCCGTACGAGTTGACCGCGCAGTTGACCGCGTTCTTGGCCTCCTGCTTGACCTTCCGCAGCTTCGCCTTGCGCCACGCCTCGTCCGACTTGCCCTTACGCGCCGGTTCCTTCCCCTGCTTCACCCGCGCCGCGACACTGTCCGCGGCCCCACTCGCCTCGACCGCGGCCCCGGCTCCCGCACCGGTTCCGCTCGCGCCGCCGATCACCAACGCCCCGGCGGTCACCACTGCCGCCGCTCCCGCCGACTTCTTGCCCCACTGCCCGTTGGCCGCCCGTGGCTGGGTTCTCCACCCCATGCATCCCCCTTGGTCACAACTCGACGCGGAGTCTGCCGGGCAGGTCTGACAACTTCCGGCGGATTTCCCCCGCGCTCACTCGATCGAGTGATCTTTCCCAGCCCGGTCCACCGCCTCGATGAACGCCATTACCCGGACGTTCACCGCGGCGGCCGACATGTCGTGCGTAGCCTCCGGCCACACCTCCACCTCCGCGTTCGACAGCAGCCGCCGGGCCTTGGCCGCCGCCGCGTTCGGGTTGTGCACCCTGCTGCGCCCACCGAAGAGCGCCAAAACCGGCATCGCCAGCGCTCGCAGCTGCTCGTCCGACGGCGGCACCATCGGCAGCGGCCTGGACCGGTACGCGTCAACCCCCGCCAGCACCAGTCGCACGTCCGCGCGGTCGAGGTCGTCGGTGTCCATCGCCCAGCGCATGAACAGCCGCCACGTCCACGGCCGCCGCACGACCGCCGCGAGCAGGCCCCGCCACAGCACGCCTGCCGAGTACCGCCCGAACGTCGTGGTCGGCTCCACCAGCGACAGCGACAACACCCGCTCCGGCCGGTGCACGGCGTGGATCGCCGCGTGCCACGCGCCAGACGACACCCCGAGCAGGTGCACGCCGTCCAGGTCGAGGAGGCCCAACACCTCGTCCGCCCACGCCGCCCGCTCCGCCAACGACCTGATCGGCGCCGTCTGCACGCTGCGCCCCGGCTCCCCGAGGCGGTCCATCGCGTAGACGGGACGGCCGAGGTCCAGGTGCGGCCGCATCGACAGCGCCGTCCCCGACAGCGGGTGCACCGCCAGCACCGGTTGTCCGTCCCCCGAGCCGAACCGGTACACCCGCGTCACCCCGTGCCGCGACTCCACGTCGAGCGTGGCGGCGGGCGGTGGGCACAGGTCCATCGCCCGCTGGTAGTACTCGAAGTACCGAATCCGCTCGGCCTCGCTCTTGAACTCCCCGATCATGACCCTGACGGTAGGCACCCGAGCCCCGGGCGTCTTGGACGAATGGAAACCACGATGGCAGGTTGGTCCCTGGTCGTCCCCCAGCGCGAGATCGACCAGGTGCCCACCACCCGGGTCTTCGGCGGCCCGCACCCGGCCCTCGCCGCCCACGTGCACACCTACACCGCGCACGACTTCGTCCAGCCGGAGTCCATGTCCTGGCTGATGGCCCCACTCGGCGCGGTCCTCGTAGTGCTCGAACTGGACAGTCCACATTGGACGCTTGAATCACCGGTGTTCGGCCTGCGCGACACCCCTTTCCGCCTCGACACCCCTGCGGGTCGCAGCCGCGCCATCACCATCGGCCTCACCCCGCTCGGTGCCGTGGCCCTCTTCGGCCCGCTCCGCGACCTGGCCAACACCACCGTCCCCCTGGAAACCCTGCTGGGCCGCCGGGTCGGACTGCTCACCGAGCAATTGTCCGAGGCCCCGGACTGGCCGACCCGCTTCACCCTCCTCGACACCCACCTCGCGACCTGGTTCACCCACGCCCTCCCCCGAGAACTCCACGGCGCCTGGCACCGCATCACCACCACCGGGGGCCAGATCCGCATCGATTCCCTCGCCGAGGAACTCGGCTGGACCCGCCAACACCTGCGCACGAGGTTCCAGGCCCACATCGGCCTACCACCGAAGACCATCGCCCGAATCGCCCGCCTGCACCGGGCGACCACGTTGCTCACCGCCAAAGAACCGTTGTCCCGCAGCACAATCGCCACCCTCTGCGGCTACGCGGACCAGTCCCACCTCAACCGCGACTTCCGCGCCCTCACCGGCAGCACCCCCACCGAGATCGCGTAGCCGAGAACCACACCATCGACGTAGTTTGCCCGCGTGCCCGCGCACCGATGGCGCATTGCCGCTGACCCTGCGCCGATAAACCTGGCAGTCCGGTGACCCCGGGTGAACGTCATCACTCCCGCTCGGCGGGTGCGCCCGACCCCCGACCAGGGCGGATCCGAACTCGGTGGCCTCCTAGGTAAGATTCTCGGATGACCGACGATGGATGGGCTCCACACGGTTTACGTTACTACGTTGTTGTCTTTGCAATCCTGACAACTGCTTCCCTTCTCGTGATCTTTGTGCTCGAACGGGCCACGTGGGCCATGGCTGGGCTTGGCGCAGTGACGGGCGGGTTTATTTTCGATGCGATGATGGATTGGTCGAAACATCGCAAGGCCAAATAGCGCGATACTGACTGAATACACGCACAGGGGGCTAGAGCACGGACGCGGTCGAGGGTGTGGATGGGTCTGGCCACGCCCTCGACCGTGTGCGGGCAAGGGCTTTCCGTCCGAGCTCCAGCGATCTTCGCCCCGGGCTCAACCCACGATCGTGTGGTCACGAGCCGCGGATTGACGGTTATCTGCCAGGCACCTGAGCGGAGCAGTTCATGACGTCAACGACCACACGGAGGCGGTCGGACCACTGGCCCGGTTCGTCGCGGGCGCGGCTATCGGGTCATTTGGCGCGGGCCTCGGGGCCGCGATCGGTGGCGGTGCGCTCGGGGCAGGTTGGCCAGGGAGGAGTTCCGGCGGTAGTCGCGATTGGTCCACGTCCGTTGCATGAGGTGAGAGAATGAGCAAGGAGCAGGAAATCGGCAAGCAGATCCATGCTGCCGATAAACCAATTCCGAGTCGACCATTAGATGTCTGACGGCTTCGACCGCAGAACACTTCGCTGGGCGACCGCCATGCTGGCGGCTGCGGTAGTGGGTGGGACGGTCCTCTACATCACCACCAGTAGAGTCTTCGCCATCTTTCTGGGCGTAGTGTTGGTGATCTTGGCGGCGCTCGCATTGCGCTCGGCCTTGCGCTCAGGAACACCTGGCGATTGACCCGGCTCCTGCCCCGCCAGTCCTCTTGCCCAGCAGGGGCTGCCGACTGGCGGGGTAGGGCCGGGGCGAGATCGCTTGCCACGGTCGGTGCGCTGTGAACGGGACGCCGCGTTGGCGGCTCTCGCCATCATGACCCTGCACGACCGGGTGCCCGGTATCGGCGGTGCGATCGGCGGACTCACTGGCGGACTCATCGTCGCCGCATGGCACAGCCACAAGCGTGATCACGGCGACCAGGACGGCAAGGCAGGTTGACCTACAACAGGCAGGCCCGTCGGTACCTCCGGCGGGCCTGCTTCGCCATGTGGTCGGGTCAGCGGGTGCGGGTAGTGGTGAGCAGGGCGGTGATGGCGGAGCCGGTGAATTCCAGGGTGGGACCGGCAGGCGCCTTGGAGTCGCGGATCATGAGGGTGGTGTCCTGCCAGGCCAGCTCGACGCAGGCGGACTGGGTGCCGCTGAAGCTGGACTTGCGCCAAGCCAGCTCGACACAGTTCGACTCGGTGCCGCTGAAGCTGGACTTGCGCCAAGAGCCGGTGGGGATCGGCATGGTCACTCCTGCTGGTAGGTGGCCAGGACCTCTGTCACCAGTCGTGCCGACTGCTCGGCATCAAGGGCAACTGTTGCCATACTAGCGATCGCGGCCTCATATGGAGCAACGTCATCCCGCTCGTCGAGGAACAACCCGGAGCGAGTGTGCTCCAGGTGCACGACTGGCGAAGCATCCTCGAACCGAACCAAGTGGAAGCCGCCGTCGACACCCGCGTGGCCACCGTGGTCGAAGGGAATCACCCGGAGGTCGATGTCCGGGTTCCTTGCCATCGCGAGCAAGTGCTGCAGCTGCTCCGCCATCACTCGACGGCCGCCGAAGCGCCGGTGGAGCACGGCTTCATCCATGATTGCCAACAACTTCGGCGGTTTCGGCCGGTCGAGCACGGTCTGCCGTTCCAGCCGCAGTTGCACACGAGGTTCGATGGAGGCAACCGGTACTCCGCCCGAGTTCATCAGTGCTCGGACATAGGCCGGTGTCTGCAGCAGGCCGGGCATCAGGATCAACCCGAAATCGACGATCTCGCTAGCTTCGCGCTCGTACAGAGCCATCGTCTTGGCTTGTTCGGGAACCATTCGGTATTTGGTCTCCAGCCAGGTGGTCCGGTCGGCGTCGCGGGCCAGGGCGACCAGGCGTTCGCGTTCGTCGCCGGTGACGCCGTAGAGCGCCAGCATCGCGATCACCTCCTCCGGTGCCGCGTTGCGCTTGCCGGTCTCGATGCGGCTGATCGTGGACTGCGACCAGCCCAGCTTCGCCGAGACGTCCATCGCCGAGAGCGGGGTGACCCGCCGGGCGGCGCGCAGGCCGGCGGCCAGGCCGCGGGCCTGGGGTTTCTGGCGGGGCTTGGGCATGTCGGCCCTCCGTTCGGGTGATTTCATCCCATCCGTCATCCATCATGACAGCGCATAACCTATGCTGCAACCAACCGATAGAGGAGGACTAGATGGAGTTCGGGTACTTCTTGCACCAGGTGGTCGCAACGCGGTCAAGCTCGAGGGTCGACTGGCTGCCGGTGGCCATCAAACCTGTGCCGCTTGATCAGAACGCGTTGGACAGCGCCGAGACTACCGCCGCGATCGACGGCATGGTGCCGTGGGCGCTCACTCAATTGGCTGAAAATCGGGACCACTACGCGCTTTTCCACATTTCCCTCGCCACCGTCGACGAGGAGGGCGACGCCGACCGCACCCTCGCCGAGACCTACCGGCTCCTGCACGAGGGCGACACCGTACCCACCGGCACCACCGTCGACTGCCGCGACTACTTCCCCTTCCCGCGGCCCTCGCTGGCTTCCTGCACCAACTCCTAGCGCCACGCCGGTTCGCT
This sequence comes from Actinokineospora sp. NBRC 105648, assembly GCF_030269645.1. Taxonomy (GTDB): domain Bacteria; phylum Actinomycetota; class Actinomycetes; order Mycobacteriales; family Pseudonocardiaceae; genus Actinokineospora. Next base: position 136,268 of record NZ_BSTR01000012.1, read on the forward strand.
CGAAGTGCGAGCGCACGGACAAAGGGTCCCGGTGTGGCGCCACAGAGCGCGGGAAAAGCCCGAGGCCGCGCCGACCCAGCGGGTCGACACGGCCTCGGACAACGGCGCTTGAAACCGCCTCAGCGGCGGAAGAGCAGTGCGCGCTTGACTTCCTGGATCGCCTTGGTCACCTGGATACCGCGCGGGCAGGCGTCCGTGCAGTTGAACGTGGTGCGGCAGCGCCAAACGCCCTCCGCGTCGTTGAGGATGTCCAGGCGTTCCTCGGCACCCTCGTCGCGGGAGTCGAAGATGAACCGGTGCGCGTTGACGATCGCCGCGGGCCCGAAGTAGCTGCCCTCGTTCCAGAACACCGGGCACGAGGTCGTGCAGCAGGCGCACAGGATGCACTTGGTGGTGTCGTCGAAGCGCTCGCGGTCGGCGGCCGACTGGATGCGCTCGCGGGTCGGCTCGTTCCCGTAGGTGATCAGGAACGGCTTGACCGCCTTGAACGCCTCCATGAACGGTTCCATGTCGACCAGCAGGTCCTTGTTCACCGGCAGGCCCTTGATCGGCGCGACGGTGATCGTGGTCTGCTTGTCGCCCTTGGACATCAGGTCCTTGACCAGGACCTTGCACGCCAACCGGTTCACGCCGTTGATCTGCATGGCGTCCGAGCCGCAGATGCCGTGCGCGCAGGACCGGCGGAACGTCAGCGTCCCGTCCAGGTACCACTTCACGTAGTGCAGCAGGTTGAGCACCCGGTCGGTCGGCAGCGCGGGCACGCCGAAGGACTCCCAGCGCGGCTCCGAGTCGACCTCGGGGTTGAAGCGCAGGATCTTCACCGTGACGGTCACCGCGCCGTCGGCCACCGGCGGCTGGCCGCTGCGGGCGCCGGACTTCTCTTCCACAACAGTCGCAGTGCTCATCAGTACTTGCGCTCCATCGGCTTGTACCGGGTGAAGGTGACGGGCTTGTAGTCGAGCCGGATGTCGCCCTTGAGCCCGTCGCCCTGCTTGTAGAACATGCTGTGCCGCATGAAGTTCGTGTCGTCGCGGTTCGGGTAGTCCTCGCGGGCGTGCCCGCCGCGGGACTCCTTGCGCTCCAGGGCGCCCACGACCAGGACCTCGGCCAGCTCCAGCAGGAACCCGAGCTCCACGGCCTCCAGCAGGTCGGTGTTGAAGCGCTTCCCCTTGTCCTGCACGGAGATGTGCGCGTACCGGTCCTTGAGCGCCTGCACGTCGTGCAGCGCCTGCTTGAGCGTCTCCTCGGTGCGGTACACCGAGGCGTTGGCGTCCATTGTGGCCTGCAGCTCGGTGCGGATGTCGGCGACCCGCTCCTTGCCGTGCTCGGAGAGCACGAGCGCGACCTGCTCCTCGACCAGCCGGGTCGGCTCCGCGGGCAGCTCCAGCTGCTCGTGGTTGGCCGCGTACTCCGCCGCCGCCAAGCCCGCGCGCCGCCCGAAGACGTTGATGTCCAGCAGCGAGTTCGTGCCCAACCGGTTCGCGCCGTGCACCGAGACGCACGCGCACTCGCCCGCGGCGTACAGGCCGGGGACGACGTTGTCGTTGTCCCGCAGCACTTCGCCGTGGATGTTGGTCGGGATGCCGCCCATCGCGTAGTGCGCGGTCGGGTACACCGGCACCGGTTCGGTCACCGGGTCGACCGCGAGGTAGGTGCGGGCGAACTCGGTGATGTCGGGCAGCTTGGTCTCCAGAACCTCGGCGCCCAGGTGCGTGCAGTCGAGCAGCACGTAGTCCTTGTTCGGGCCCGCGCCCCGGCCCTCCAGCACTTCCAGGGCCATCGACCGGGCGACGATGTCGCGTGGCGCGAGGTCCTTGATGGTGGGGGCGTAGCGCTCCATGAACCGCTCACCCGAGGCGTTGCGCAGGATCGCGCCCTCGCCGCGGGCGCCCTCGGTGAGCAGGATGCCCAGGCCCGCCAGACCGGTCGGGTGGAACTGGTAGAACTCCATGTCCTCCAGCGGGAGCCCCTTGCGGTACACGATGCCCATGCCGTCGCCGGTGAGCGTGTGCGCGTTGGAGGTGGTCTTGAAGACCTTGCCGAAACCGCCGGTGGCGAACACGATCGCCTTGGCCTGGAACACGTGCAGCTCGCCGGTGGCCAGCTCGTAGGCCACCGCGCCGGTGCACACCGGGCCGTTCTCGGTCTCGGTCAGGCAGATGTCGAGCACGTAGTACTCGTTGAAGAACTCGATGCCGTGCTTGACGCAGTTCTGGTACAGCGTCTGCAGGATCATGTGGCCGGTGCGGTCCGCGGCGTAGCAGGCCCGGCGCACGGCGGCCTCACCGTGGTTGCGGGTGTGCCCGCCGAACCGGCGCTGGTCGATCTTGCCCTCGGGCGTGCGGTTGAACGGCAGACCCATCTTCTCCAGGTCCAGGACCGCGTCGATGGCCTCCTTCGCCATGACCTCGGCGGCGTCCTGGTCGACCAGGTAGTCGCCGCCCTTGATCGTGTCGAAGGTGTGCCACTCCCAGTTGTCCTCCTCGACGTTGGCCAGCGCGGCGCACATGCCGCCCTGGGCCGCACCGGTGTGCGAGCGCGTCGGGTAGAGCTTGGTGAGCACCGCCGTTCGCGGGGCGTGCCCGGCCTCGGTGGCCGCGGCCAGGGCCGCGCGCATGCCCGCGCCCCCCGCCCCGACGATCACCACGTCGTACTTGTGGAACTGCATGGGTTACCGCTTCTTCCGGGTGTGGTGGGCACAGGGCGGTGGCCGGGATGGGCTCAGTTCGCCGGGATGGTCGCGTCGAAGGTGAAGATCACGTACGAGCCGAGGGCCAGGATCAGCACCATCGAGACGTAGAGCATGATCTTCAGCCAGAACCGGGTGCTGTCCTTGCGCGCGTAGTCGTTGATGACCGTGCGCAGGCCGTTGCCGCCGTGGATCTCGGCGAGCCAGAGCATCGACAGGTCCCAGAACTGCCAGAACGGGCTGGACCAGCGGCCCGCGACGAAGGCGAAGTTGATCCGGTGCACGCCGCCGTCGAGGATGTTCATGATCAGCAGGTGGCCGAGCACCAGCACGATCAGCGCCAGCCCGGAGATCCGCATGAACAGCCAGCTGACGAGCTCGAAGTTGCTGCGCCGGGCGGCCGGTCGCCGCGGCGCGCGCGGCTTGTCCAGTGCGAGCGCCATGGTCAGTTACCCCCGAACATCTCGCGCACGGTGCGCTCCAACATGAAGTACGCACCGGGGAGCATCACCACGACCCAGATGCCCAGGATCGTCCAGAGCATCGGCTTCTGGAACCGCGGCCCCTGCGACCAGAAGTCCACCAGCATGACCCGCAGGCCGTTGAGCGCGTGGTAGAGCACGGCGCCGACCAGACCGACCTCGATCAGGTTGACGATCGGCGTCTTGTAGGTCTCGATGATCTCGTCGTAGGCGTTCGGCGAGACCCGCACGAGCGCGGTGTCGAGCACGTGCGCGAAGAGGAAGAAGAACGTGAGCACCCCGGTGATCCGGTGGGCGACCCACGACCACATGCCCGGGTCGCCCCGGTAGAGGGTCCCGTTGCGCCGGGAACGGCGCGCCGCCACCTTCTCGGTGGCGTTGACCGAGGCGGACATCGCTGGATGGCCTCCAACGTCGCTGATGGACTTCGCCGCCCATGCGGGGATCCACACGAAACGGGACTTGACCCAACGGATGCTAGACCCGACAAGTCGAGCGCACCCAACCCGCCGATCCCCTCTGTGACGGACGAGACACGCCCTCACCACCCGTCCCCCGCTGGTGGAGCCCGTGCCGGGCCGCGGGATCGGCACGGTGGTGACTCTGCGTCGCGAATGGGGCCGGGCGGCGCCCCTCGTCGGGCGTCACCGCCCGGTCGACCCCTGCCCGCTCGCCGGGCAACCCCTGTCCACCCCAGTTCACGCCTCCCGGGGCCGATCAAGGGGTCCTGTGTGGACGGACGATCGACGATCGCGGTGTTCAGCGGCCCGGTGGCGGCCGGGGCCGTGGATTCTTCACTACCGGTGTCTGAATCGTGCAAGGAAGTGTCGCGATCAACGATTGGGTTACGAGACTCCGCTGCGGTAGCGAATTCTACCCATCGGGGTACGTTCCACACCGAACACAACGCCAGGTCGAGCGCGCCATACGGCGTTCGAACCGCGGTGGACGTGAGCGCACGAAGGGAGCAGGGCCTTGCGCCTGATGCGAGGGAAGACGACAGGACTGGTCGCGAGCCTGCTCGCCGCCGGACTCGTCCTGGCGGCATGCGGTTCGGACACCGCGACCACCGGCAGCGGCGGGACCAGCAGCCCCGGCTCAACCGGGGGCTCGACGTCGCCGGCGATCAAGGTCGGGCTGGCCTACGACATCGGCGGTCGCGGCGACCAGTCGTTCAACGACTCCGCCGCGCGCGGTCTGGACAAGCTCAAGGCCGACCTCGGGGTCGAGGCCAAGGAGCTCGAGGCGGCCGCGGGCGAGACCGAGGCGCAGAAGGAGGACCGGCTCCGCCAGCTCGCCGAGGGCGGCTACAACCCGATCATCGCGGTCGGGTTCTCCTACGCCGAGTCGGTCGGCAAGGTCGCCAAGGACTTCAGCGACGTGAAGTTCGCGATCGTCGACGACTTCACCGAGGGCACCGACACCGGCGCCAACATCGCCAACCTGACCTTCGCCGAGAACGAGGGCTCCTACCTGGTCGGCGTGGCCGCGGCGCTCAAGAGCCAGACCGGCAAGATCGGTTTCGTCGGCGGCGTCAACACCCCGCTGATCCAGAAGTTCGAGGTCGGCTTCACCGCGGGGGTCAAGGCCACCAAGGCCGAGGCGACCGTGGACGTCAAGTACCTCACCCAGCCGCCGGACTTCACCGGCTTCAACGACCCGGCCAAGGGCGAGACCGCCGCGAACGGCATGTTCGACGCCGGTGTGGACGTGGTCTACGCGGCCGCGGGCGGCTCGGGCAACGGCGTGTTCAAGGCCGCCAAGGCCAAGGGCAAGCTGGGCATCGGCGTGGACTCCGACCAGTACACGCTGCCCTCGCTGACCGACGTCAAGGACGTCATCCTCACCTCGATGATCAAGCAGGTGGACGTCGCGGTGGTCGACTTCGTCACCTCGATCAAGGACAACAAGTTCGTCGCGGGCCAGAAGGTCTACGACCTCAAGGCCGGTGGCATCGACTACGCCACCAGCGGCGGCAAGATCGACGACATCAAGGCCAAGGTCGACGAGGCCAAGACGAAGATCGTCTCCGGCGAGATCAAGGTCCCGGAGAAGAAGTAGTCCGGCTCCCGCGCCGACGGGCTCGGTCCAGCGCGATCCGCGCGGACCGGGCCCGTCCGGCTTCCAGCCGACGGCCAGATCGGGAAGGATCCGCCCGTGCCCCACCAAGCCGACACCCCAGCGCCCGCCGTCGAACTGTCCGGGATCACCAAGCGCTTCCCGGGCGTGATCGCGAACTCGGACGTGAACATCACCGTCCGGGCCGGGACCGTGCACGCCCTGGTCGGTGAGAACGGTGCGGGCAAGTCGACCCTGATGAAGATCCTCTACGGCATGCAGCCGCCGGACGAGGGCACCATCGCCGTCGACGGCCACCCGGTGTCCTTCGGCTCGCCCGCCGACGCCATCCGCGCGGGCATCGGCATGGTGCACCAGCACTTCATGCTCGCCGACAACCTCACCGTACTGGAGAACGTGGTCCTCGGCAGCGAACCGCGCAAGGGCCTCGGGCTCGACTTCGCCGCCGCCCGAGCCAAGATCCGGCAGATCTCCGACGCCTACGGGCTCGGTGTGCGGCCGGACCGCCTGGTCGACGACCTCGGTGTCGGCGAGCGGCAGCGGGTGGAGATCCTCAAGGTCCTCTACCGCGGCGCCCGCACGCTGATCCTCGACGAACCGACCGCGGTGCTGGTGCCGCAGGAGGTCGACGAGCTCTTCGGCAACCTGCGCGACCTCAAGGCCGAGGGCCTGACGATCCTGTTCATCTCGCACAAGCTCGACGAGGTGCTCTCGGTCGCCGACGACATCACCGTCATGCGCCGGGGCACCACGGTCGCCAGCGTCTCGCCCAGCGGGGTCACCGCGCGCAAGCTGGCCGAGCTGATGGTCGGCAGCGAGCTGCCGGTGCCGGAGCTGCGCGAGTCCACCGTCACCGACCAGGCCGTGCTCGACGTGCGCGGGCTCACCGTGGTCGGTGCCGACGGGCGCACGGTCCTCGACGACGTCTCCTTCACCATCCACGCGGGCGAGGTGCTCGGCATCGCGGGGGTGGAGGGCAACGGCCAGGCCGAGCTGGTCGAGGCGCTGATGGGCATCCGGGTGCCGACCGCGGGCAAGATCACCCTGGCCGACCGGGACATCACCCGCGCCAGCACCCGGCACCGCCGCGAGGCGGGCATGGGCTACGTCCCCGAGGACCGGCACCGCCAGGGCGTGCTGCTCGAGGCGACGCTGTGGGAGAACCGCGTCCTGGGCCACCAGACCCGGCCGCCCAACGCGCGCGGGCCGCTGCTCGACCGGCGCGGCGCCAAGGCCGACACCCGGCGCATCGTCGAGGAGTACGACGTGCGCACGCCCGGCATCGAGGTCAACGCCGCGGCGCTCTCCGGTGGCAACCAGCAGAAGCTGATCGTCGGCCGCGAGATGAGCGGCGACCCGGTCGTGCTCATCGCCTCGCACCCGACCCGCGGCGTCGACGTCGGCGCGCAGGCCGCGATCTGGGAGCACATCCGCCGCGCCCGCGCCGACCGGCTGGCCGTGCTGCTCATCTCCGCCGACCTCGACGAGCTGATCGGCATGTCCGACACCCTCGCGGTGATCCTGCGCGGCAGGCTCGTCGCCGACCACGACCCGGCCACCGTGACCCCGGAGCAGCTCGGCTCCGCGATGACCGGCGCGGGGAGGGAAGACTGATGCGCAAGCTCTCGCCACGGTCCGTCCTGTTAGGACTAGCCGCCCCGGTGGGTGCGCTGGTGTTCGCGCTGCTGGTGTGCGCGGCGATCCTCGCGCTGACCGGCAAGTCGCCTGCCGACACCATCGACGCGATGGCCACGGCCACCCAGCGCCCGCGCACCATCGCCAACTCGATCAACAGCGCCACCACCTACTACCTGGCCGCGGTCGCGGTGGCGATCGGCTTCAAGATGAAGCTGTTCAACATCGGCGTCGACGGCCAGTACCGGATGGCCGCGATGCTCTCCGCGGCGCTCGCCGGCGCGACGTTCATGTCGGGGGTCCCGCAGTTCCTGCGGATCGCCATGACCATCGTCGCAGCCATGCTGGTCGGCGCCGCGTGGGCCGGTCTGGCCGCGCTGCTCAAGGTGACCCGCGGCGTGTCCGAGGTGATCTCCACGATCATGCTCAACGCCATCGCCACCTACCTGGTGTCCTACCTGCTCAACCCGGCCCGCCTCGCGCAGGCCACCGCGGGCAGCAACAACATCTCGACCCGGCGCATCGACGCGGGCGGCCAGGTCCCCGGCCTGCCCTACCCGGGCTCGACGTCGAAGGTCTTCGGGCTGATCTTCCTGGCGGTGCTGGTCGGCGTCCTGTACTGGTTCGTGCTCTCCCGCACCCGCTTCGGCTTCGAGCTCAAGGCGACCGGTCTGTCGGAGTCCGCGGCGGTGGCCAGCGGCGTCAGCGTGAAGCGGATGGTCGTCTACTCGATGCTGATCTCCGGCGCGGTCGCCGGGCTGGTCGGCATGCCGCAGCTGCTCGGCTCGTCCTACGGCTACGCGCTGGACTTCCCACCGGGCCTCGGTTTCATCGGCATCGCGGTCGCCCTGCTCGGTCGCAACCACCCGGTCGGCATGGCGGTCTCCGCGCTGCTGTGGGGCTACCTGGACAACACGGCCAACTCCCTCGACGTGGCGGGCATCCCGCGCGAGATCGTGGCGATCATGCAGGGCGTGATCGTGCTCTCGGTGGTGGCGGCCTACGAGTTGGTCCGCCGCTACCGGGTCCGGGCCGAGCAGCAAGAGGTCGGTCGGGCCCTGGGCCGCACCAAGACGCTGGAAGAGGTGTCCTCATGAGTGTCGGCGGACTGGCCGTCGGGCTGGAGGTCGCGCCCGCCGACCGCGGCAAGCGCCTGTCCCCGTGGGTGTACGCGCTGGTCGCGGTGGCCGCGCTGGTCGTTCTCAGCGTGGTGCGGCTGCTCAGCGGCGCGACGGACCTGACCTCGGCGGGCACCGTGCAGGCCGCGCTGACCGCCGCGGTGCCGCTGGCCATGGCCGGTCTGGCCGGGCTGTGGGCCGAGCGCGCGGGCGTGGTCAACATCGGCCTCGAGGGCATGATGGTGCTGGGCACCTTCGGCGCGGGTTACGCGGGCTACCAGTGGGGTCCGTGGGCGGGGGTGGTGTTCGGCCTGCTGCTCGGCGTGGTCGGCGGCCTGCTGCACGCGGTCGCCACGGTGACCTTCGGCGTCGACCACATCATCTCCGGCGTGGCGATCAACCTGCTCGCCCCGGGCGCGGCGCTGTTCCTGTCGAAGCTGTACTTCTCCGACGCGCCCGGCGGCGGGCAGAAGCAGTCGCCGCGCATCTCCGACGCACCCAAGGTCACCATCCCCGGTCTGTCCAGCCTGCTGGCCGACATCGAGGCCAAGCGCTGGTTCTTCGTCTCCGACCTGGCGGGCGTGCTGCGCGGGCTCACCACCGAGGTCTCGCTGCTGACGCTGCTGGCCGTGCTGGTGATCGTGGGCACCGCGTGGGTGCTCTGGCGCACCCCGTTCGGCCTGCGGCTGCGCTCCTGCGGCGAGTCGCCCGCGGCCGCGGAGTCGTTGGGCGTCAACGTCTACAAGTACAAGTACCTCGCGCTGGTCGCCTCCGGCGCGTTCGCCGGGCTGGGCGGGGCGTTCCTGGCGGTCAGCTCGGGGCAGTACCGCGACGGGCAGACCGGCGGGCGCGGCTTCATCGGCCTGGCGGCCATGATCTTCGGCAACTGGCGGCCGGGCGGGTTGGCCACCGGCGCGGGCCTGTTCGGGTACACCGACGCCATGGCGCTGCGCGGGTCCAGCGCGGTGCACGCGCTGCTCCTGCTGCTGGGGATCGCGCTGGTGGTGGTCGCGGTGATCCAGTACCGGTCGGGCCACCAACTGCTCTCCGGCGTCGCGGCGGCCCTGGGCGTGCTGTTCGGCTACTGGTACTTCAGCACCGACGAGGTCCCGCCGGAGCTGGTCGGCGCCGCGCCGTACGTGGTGACGCTGCTGGTGCTCGGCCTTGCCGCGCAACGACTTCGACCGCCGCGACACGCGGGGGAGCCCTACCGGCGGGGGCAGGGCGTATGAGCGTCGACTGGGACGCCTTGCGTTCGGCGGCGGTCGAGGCCGCCGCGCTGGCCTACTGCCCGTACTCCGGTTTGCAGGTCGGCGCCGCCGCGGTGGTCGACGACGGCCGCGTGATCACCGGGTGCAACGTGGAGAACGCCTCCTACGGTTTGGCCCTGTGCGCCGAGTGCACCTTGGCGGGCCAACTGCGGTTGACCGGCGGCGGCAGGCTCGTCGCCCTGGCCTGTCGGAGTGGCAAGGGGGAGCTGCTCATGCCGTGCGGCCGCTGCCGCCAGGTGATCTACGAGCTCGGCGGCCCGGACTGCCTGGTCGACACCCCCACCGGGCCCGCGCCGATGACCGAGGTCCTGCCGCACGCGTTCGGACCCGCCGACCTGCCCGGGGAGAGCTGACATGGAGCCGTTCAGCGCCGTCGACGTCATCCGCGCCAAGCGGGACGGTCTGCGCCTGCCCGACGACCAGATCGCCTGGGTCGTCGACGCCTACACCCGCGGCGCGGTCGCCGACGAGCAGATGTCCGCGCTGGCGATGGCGATCTTCCTCAACGGCATGGACGCCACCGAGACCGCCCGCTGGACGGAGGCGATGGTGTCGTCCGGGGAAACGCTCTCGCTAGACGTCGACCGCCCCACCGTGGACAAGCACTCCACCGGCGGCGTCGGCGACAAGATCACCCTCCCGCTGGCGCCGCTGGTGGCCGCGTGCGGCGCGGCCGTGCCGCAGCTCTCCGGCCGCGGCCTCGGCCACACCGGCGGCACCCTGGACAAGCTCGAGTCCATCCCCGGCTGGCGCGCCCAGCTGACCCTGCCCGAGATCCGCGCCCAGCTCGCCGACGTGGGCGCCGTGGTGTGCGCGGCGACCGAGGGCCTGGCACCGGCCGACCGCAAGCTCTACGCGCTGCGGGACGTGACCGGGACGGTCGAGTCCATCCCGCTGATCGCCAGCTCGATCATGAGCAAGAAGATCGCCGAGGGCGCGGGCGCCCTGGTCCTCGACGTCAAGTTCGGTTCGGGCGCTTTCATGAAGACCGAGCCCGACGCCCGCGCGCTCGCCAAGGCCCTGGTGGACATCGGCGTGGCGGCGGGCCTGCGCACCTCGGCCCTGCTCACCGACATGTCGGTCCCGCTGGGCCGGGCCGTCGGGAACGCCTTGGAGGTGGCCGAATCCGTGGAGGTCCTGCGTGGCGGCGGGCCCTCGGACGTCGTGGACCTGACCTTGGCACTGGCGCGGGAGATGCTGGCACTGGCCGGACTGTCCGATGTGGACCCGGCGGGGGTGTTGTCCTCCGGCGCCGCGTACGAGACGTGGTCCCGCATGATCCGCGCCCAGGGCGGCGACCCCGAGGTGCCTCTGCCCACGCCGACCCACACGCACCTGGTGACGGCCTCGGAATCAGGCGTGGTGTCCCACTTGGACGCCTACGCCGTCGGTGTGGCCGCTTGGCGTCTCGGCGCTGGTCGGGCCCGCAAGGAAGACCCGGTGCAGGCCGCGGCGGGCATCCTCTGCCACCGCAAGCCGGGGGAGCCGGTCGCCGCGGGCGACACCATCCTCGAACTGCACACCGACACCCCCGAGGCGATCCCGGCCGCACTGTCCGCTTTGGACGGTGCCTACGCCATCGGCGACTCGGCCCCCGAGCGCAGGCCCCTGGTGCTGGACACCATCCGCGGCTAGGGGCCTGCTGTCAGCGCCTGTCGCAGCGCCGCGTGCCTCGTCGTGAGGCCGCGGCGCAGGCTGGAGACCTCGGCCACGGTCAACTGGTGGCCGTACCGGTCCACCCACCACTCCACGTCGCCGATCCGCCCAACCGGCTCGCGTCCCTCGGCGAGGCGCCGCACCACCACCTCCAGCAGCCAGACCAGGGCGGTCCTGGCCAGGTCGGGGCGCTGGTCGGCGAACCAGTAGATGCCCGCCCCTGGTGTGGCCAGCAGTTCGTCGGCGAAGGACGGCGTGTTCATGGTGATCACCTTGCCACGTCCCGGAACCACGCAGCCGTTGCGCGTGCGTGGGGGTACGCAACCGCCCCCCGGCGGTTGGCTGCGCACTGCGCCGATCGGGTCCACCGGGGATGACCGAGGCGCCGGTCGCGGAGGTGCGCTGTGCTGCCGGAGTCGGTGTGGCGGAAGATCATCAGGTTGGTGCGGGCGGCGATCGGGGGGTGGGGCCCCACCCTGCGCCTGGTCACGATCATGGTGGCCACCGCGTTGTGCGTCGTGCTGCTGGTGCTCTGACAAGAGTCGGGCCCGCCTCCGGTGGGAGGCGGGCCCGACTCGTCAGACCTGCGTCAAGCGCGTGCCTCAGGCGCCCGCGGCGATGTCGCTGTCCTCGCCGTTCTCGTCGCGCACCTTGTCGGCCGACTTCGGGCCCTTGCCGTTGGTGCGGCGCCGGTTGCCCTGCCGCGGCAGCGTGGTGGGCGGCGGCGGGGTGGGCTGGCCGCCACCGAGCATGAGCTCGGCGAAGGTGGCCATGGCCTCGTCCAGGTGACCGCCGATCCGCCGGACCGACTCGTCGTTGCCCCGGCGCACCAGGGACTCGACCGAGTCGGAGTCCGGGCGGTTGGACAGCGTGACCTCGACCTTGCTCAGGCCGCGCTCGATCGAGCCGCCCAGGTCGCCCAGCTTGGCGGTGAAGCCGTCCTCGACGGTGTCGAGCCGGGTGGCCATCTCGTCCAGCCGCGCGGTGACCTTCTCCAGCCGCTGCGCCAGCGACTCCAGGCGGTCGCTCGCGTCGACCGTCTCCTGGGTCTCGCGCAGCGCCTCGCGCAGCGCGCCGGTGGCCTCGTCGAGCTTGCCGTACACCGCTTCGCGGGACTCGCCGACGGCCGCGTGCAGGCCGGAGAGCGCCTCGGCGGCGGCGTCGTGCTTGCCGTGCAACGAGTCCGAGGTCTCGGTGAACCGGCCGTGTAGCGCGTTGGTGGTCTCGGTCACCACACCGGTGGTCTCGGCGATCCGGTCCTGCAGCACGCCCGCGGCCTCGACGACCTTGCCGTGCACCTCGGCGACCTTGCCCTGCAGCGTGTTCGCGGACTCGGCGACCTTGTCCTGCAGCGCGCTCGCGGTCTCCGCGACCTTGCCCTGCACCAGGTCCGCCGAGGCGCCCACCTTGCCCTGCACCGCGTCCGCGCTCTCGCCGACCGCGCGCGCCAGGGCGTCCTTGGTCCCGTCGAGGTGCTCGTGCACGCCCTCGTCGACCTCGTCGAGCCGCCCGCGCAGCGCGGTCTCCATGATCTCGATCCGCTCGCGCACCGGGCCGTGCACCGAGCTGGGCACCAGGTCGATCTTGCCGTCCTGCTTGTCCAGGTGGTGGTCGAGCTCGTCGATGCGCCGGTGGATGCTGGAGAGCTTGTCCTCCAGGCCGTCCATCCGGCCCGCCACGCCCTCGAACCGGCCCGCCACCCCGTCGAGCCTGCCGTCGAGCTGGGCGAACGGCGTCGCCAGCTTGTCCACGATGCTCTCCACCGCGCGACCGATGGCCGCGATCGCGGTGTCCTGCGCCTCCAGCTTGGTCATCGCCTCGTCCAGCCGCTCGGCGAGCACGCCGACCTCGGTCCGGTCGGGCATCTCCGACAACCGCTTGCGCACCGACCCGATGGACTCCAGGGGCGAGAGCCGGGCGTGGATCTCGTCCAGGGCGTCGAAGATCTGCTGCTGTTCGCTCTCACGGATCTCGGCCGCTCGGGTGAGCATGTTGCGCATCCGGTCGAACGACACCGTGGGGTTGTTTTCGTTCACGGAGGTGACCTTCGTCCTGGGGAGGGGATGTGGTGGAGACGCAGGGGAGCCTAGCCAGTCCCAGAAGGCGTCCATACACCACCCGTTGCTCGTTCGTCGGTCCAGACACGAACGATTAGTCCGTTCGGTGGACAGCCATCCAGGTCAATCCGGCGGCTCGTTTCCACCTTACGTGACCGCTTGGCTACCCGAACGGGTGCCTGCCACCGGGTGAGTACCGTGACCCCATGTCGACCCCCACCCCGGTGCCGGTGACCCCGGAGGCCATCCGCTCCGCGCCCAAAGTCCTGCTGCACGACCACCTCGACGGTGGTCTGCGCCCCGGCACGGTGGTCGACCTGGCCGCCGCGGCGGGGTACGGCGACCTCCCCACGACCGATCCGGCCGAGCTCGGCGCCTGGTTCCGCGCGGCCGCCGACTCCGGCTCGCTGGTCCGCTACCTGGAGACCTTCGCGCACACCTGCGGTGTCATGCAGGACGAAAATGCACTCGTTCGGGTGGCAGCCGAATGCGCGGAAGACCTTGCTGCAGACGGAGTCGTCTACGCCGAGGTGCGGTACGCACCCGAGCTCTTCACCGAGAAGGGGCTCGGCCTCGACGCGATCGTCGAGGCCGTCCAGGCGGGCTTCCGCGAGGGCGAGCGCCGGGCCGCCGCGGCGGGCCGCACCATCCGCGTCGGCACGCTGCTGTGCGCGATGCGCCAGAACGCGCGCTCGCTGGAGATCGCCGAACTGGCGGTGCGCTACCGCGACGCGGGCGTGGTCGGCTTCGACATCGCGGGCCCGGAGGCGGGGTTCCCGCCCACCCGCAACCTCGACGCCTTCGAGTACCTGCGCCAGCAGAACGCGCACTTCACCATCCACGCGGGCGAGGCGTTCGGGCTGCCGTCGATCTGGGAGGCCATCCAGCACTGCGGCGCCGAGCGGCTCGGTCATGGCGTGCGCGTCGTCGACGACATCAAGGTCGACCCGGACGGCACCGTCCACCTCGGCAGGCTCGCGAGCTACGTGCGCGACCGCCGCATCCCGCTGGAGATGTGCCCCACGTCCAACCTGCAGACCGGGGCCGCGCCGTCGATCGCCGAGCACCCGATCGGGCTGCTCACCCGGCTGCGGTTCCGGGTGACGGTCAACACCGACAACCGGTTGATGAGCGGCTGCACGGTGAGCAGCGAGCTGGCCGCGCTGGTCGACACCTTCGGGTACGACTGGACCGACCTGCGGTGGTTCACCATCAACGCGATGAAGTCGGCGTTCATCGGCTTCGAGGAGCGGCTGGCGATCATCAACGACACGATCAAGCCGGGCTACGCGGCACTGCTCGCCGGCGAGGCCCCCGCCGAGCGCTGACCGCCGCCGACCGACCGCGCGACGACGAAGGCCGCCACCCCTCGGGGTGGCGGCCTTCGTGCACGCGGTGGACCTAGTGCGCGGTGAGCCGGTCTTCCAGGTTCTGCACCAGCTTGTTCCACGACGCCGCCTCGGCGTCGAACGGGGCGCTGGGGGCGAGCCGGGTCGGGTCCGGGGCCAGGATGAAGCTGACCAGCCAGCCCAGGCTCTCGGACTGGTTGAGCGCGGCGGTCACCGTCTCGTCGCCCGCCCAGTCGGCGGCGTCGTTGAGCAGCTCCACGGCCAGGTCGAGCTGCACCGGGTCGACCGCGTCGACGCCCTCGCCCAGGTCGTCGCCCAGGCCCTGCAGGACGTAGGTGTTGTCGGTGTGCACCTCGATCTCCAGGGTGCCGTCGGTCGCCTTGGTGGCGACCTCCGACCAGGTGGAGACCTCGGTCAGGTCGTTGTCCGCCAGGTCCTCGGTGGCCAGGAACTTCGCCAGCGCGCGCGGCGAACCGGCCACGTCGATCTTGCCCTCGGACCCGAGGAACACCGGCTCGTCGTCGAGGTAGCAGCGCAGCGTGTAGTACTCGGCGCCATCGGTGATGATCTTGATCGGGTCGATGCCGACCTCGGCCCAGAAGCCCACCGGTGCCGCGACCTCGGCCTCGGCCTCCTCGTCGTCCTCGACGACGTCGAGCTCCTCGCCGTCCCCGGTCTTGGCCGCCTCAGCCGCCTCGGCGTGGAACGCGGCCAGCTCCTCGGCGCTCTTCTCCAGCGCCACCTCGTCCACCTCGGGCACCGCGACCACCGAGTCGAGGGCGTCGAGCACCTCGTCCCAGCGCTGGGAGATGGTCTCGGCCATGTCGGTCCACAGCCGCTCGCCGTCGCGCCCGGTGAACGGGAACGTGCCCTGCTCGAGGACCGCGAAGCCGTCCGCGGAGTTGAGCACCTCGTGCACCTCGTCGAGCTCGCACACGTCGGCCAGCGCCCGCACGATGGTGACGATGTCGGCGAGCTCGCCGACGGTCCAGGTGTCCGGCTCCTCGGCGGCCAGCTCCGGGACGCCGACCAGGTCGTACTGGTGGGCCTCGTCCGGCATCAGCTCGGCCACCGAAAGCGCGGGCACCAGGTGCCACGCGGGGTGGTCGGACAGGTCGTGCTCCTCGGCCGTCCGCACGAACGCCGCCAGGTGCGCGGCGTCCGGGAAGGCGTAGAGGTCGTCCTCGTGCCCGAGGAACGCCTCCCACTCCTCACCGTCTTCCCGCCACCGCGGTGCCCACAGCGTGACGACGTCACCCTGCGGCAACCCCAGCTCGATCGGGACGATGTCCTGGGCCATTGGAGGTCCTCCTGGTCGCGCAGCCATCGGCGTACGGCGCTCGCGCGAACACACGCGAGCGACGGCAGCCTACGGGGTGCGGATCACCGGTCCGAACGTAGGGAGGACAGGTCGAACGAGAGCGGGTCGTCGGGGTCGAACCCGTCGTCGTCGACGGGAGCCCCGGGGCGCCGCCCCGCGGTGCCGCCGGGGCCGCGCTGTCCGCTTCCCATTGCCGGCTTCAGCTGCTCGCCAGGCTGGTTCTCGTTGCCGCGCAAGCGATCCCCGGACTGGCCGCCACCGGGTGCCGACCCGTGGTGATCCCCCTGTCCACTTCCAGCCCGCTCGGACCCGCCCTCCGCCGCCCGCACCCGTTCGTCGCGCCTGCGCTGGAACTCCTCGGCCGTGATGCCCGGCCCGGTGTCCCGCCGCGCGGGCGCGGCCCGACCGGAGATCAGCTCGACCGCCTGGGTCAGGTTGTCGCCGAGCAGCGGCCCCAGCTTGTTGTAGCCGGCCTGGGTGGCCTGCGCCATGGCCGCCTCGGCGACCATGACGATCAACCGCCCGAGCTGGTCGGCACCCCACCGGACGGCGTCCTCCCGCAACCACAGCTCGACCAGCTTCCCGCGCCCGTCCACGGTGACCCGGATGCTGGCGTGGTTGTCGTAAGCGGTCCCGTGCACCCCTTGCAACACCGTGTCGATACCGGCCAACGCCTCCTGCCGCGCCCGCCCGTCCTCGATGAGCTGCTGAGTACTCCGCTCCAACGGCTCCCGCTCAGTCATCGCCCCCACTCCCTGCCGCCCGACGCGCCGGTCCAGCTGCCCGCGCTCCGCGAGTTCCCGCCCTTGTTGCGCCGCGCTGATCCGGGCGGTCGAGATCGCTGCCCCGGCGCCGCGATCCCGCTGACCCGCCCACCTCGGCCCAACAGCCGCCGCTCAGTCATGCCCGCTGCCCTGACCACGGGTCGTACTCGGTGCCCGCCTGCTCCGTCGCCACCTAAGACCAGCGCCGGTCCCACCCTCATCGCCGCCGCCTCGGTTGGGCGCCCAGCGGACTGTCGAAGGACTCGTCCTCGTCGTCGTCGAGCGGTTCGTAACCCAGTGACGCCAGGTGTTTCTCGCCGCCGGGGCCCAGCACCGGCGCCAGCGCCTGGTGCATGTTCGCCCCCGCGCGCCGGGTCGCGCGCTCGGCCAAGGCCATGATCTGGGCCGCCAGGGCCTGCGACCCGCTGGCCAGCGCCGCCGGGGTGAGCGTGACCTCGGACAGCAGACCGCCCGGCCGCACCTGCACCGTGACCGCCCCGTCGCCGCTGGCGGCGGTGCCGGTGATCGGGCCGGTCTGGCGCACCCGCTCGGCGGCGTCGGCGTCGGCGCGGTCGACCCGGTGGGCCACGGTGTCGAGCTCGTGCTCGATGTCGATCTCCACGGCCATCAGCCCGTCGGCCGGTAGAAGCCGACGAACGGCATCCCCGAGTTCGTGGTGCGCAGCGGACCCACCTGCACCGGGTCGCCCGCCTCGACGATCTGGCCGTTGCCGATGTACATCGCCACGTGGCCCTCCCAGCACACCAGGTCGCCCGGCTGCAACTGGTCGGCCGAGGGCACCTCGGCGCCGATGTCCTGCTCCCGCGACGTGCGCGGCAGCTCCAGCCCGCCCTCGCCGTAGGCGTACTGGGTCAGCCCGCTGCAGTCGAGCCCCACGCCCGGGGTGGTCCCGCCCCACACATACGGCACGCCCAACTGGCCGAGAGCCGCTCGGACCGCGCGGGCCGCGGTCTCGTTCGGGGCCATCACCGTGCTGCCGTCGGGCAGGTTGACCGCGACCCCGGTGCCCGGCTGCGGCGGGATGGCCATCGGCAGCCTGCGCTTGGTCGCCCGACCGCCCCCGCCGCCACCACCCCCGCTGTAGCCGCCGCCCCCACCGCCGCCGCCCCCGCCACCACCGCTGTGCCGCTGGTTGTACGCGGCGGGCGGCGGTGCCGCCGCGACCGGCGCGCTCGCCGCGGACGTGGCGCCCGCGTCGCCCCCGGTCAGCCTGGTGACGACCCCGTTGAGCTGGGTCATCACCGAGTCGAGGTTGGTCGAGGTGTCCCCGGTCAGCTGCGCGGCGTAGCGGGCCAGCTCGGTGAGCTTCTGCTGCGCGCCCGCCGGGTCGCCCGCCCGGCGCAGCGCGGCGGCGGCCTGCAACAGCTCGGCGGCCCGCCGGTTGAACTCGTCGATCTGGTCCTGGTTGACCTTCTGGCCCACCTTGAGGACCTCGCCCGCCTCGCGTACCGCCTGCCGCACCTCGGCGCTGTACTGGCTCAGGTCGGCCCCCGCCGCCCGCTGGGCCACCACGTCCTGCTGGTGGCGCCCCGAACCCTGACCGGTCCAGCCCTCGCGCAGGCCCACCGCGTACCGGTCGGCGTCGTACCCCGCGGTGGTGAGCGTGTTGGTGACCGAGGCGTGCGCTCGGCCGAGCCGGTCGATGGCGTCGTCGTCGGTGGCGAGGTGCTGCTGGGCGGTGGCGGCGGGCTGGATCATCGGGTCCAGCAGGTCGCGCACGGAGGCAGCGGAAGCCGTGGTCATGACCCACCTGCCGCGCGGCGCAGCGCCGCCTCGGCGTCGTGCTCGGTGCTCTCCAGGTTGGTCCAGGTGTTGCGGACCGCCTGCGCGGTGCCGCCGAGGCTGTCCGCCAGCCCGCGCACACCTTCAACCTGCCGCCGCGTGGCCGTGCGCAGCGCTTCGGCCAGCCCGACCTCGCTGCCGATCTTGGAGAAGGCGTGTTCGCCGAACTCGGCTGGCCCCCGCAGGTCCTTGTCCGCCACACCGCGCAGTTGCTCGGCCAGGGGATCGACCCCGGCCGTGTACGCGCGGAACGCGTCTTCCTCGCCGTGGTAGCCACCGACGTCCGACTCGCCCATGTTCTCCCCTCTCGTTCGGCACTCGGACGCTGTACCGGTGCCGATCGCTCCCTCAAGTCCGAATCAGGCTAGAACAGATGAGCGGGCTGGGCGGGCAGTTGTCCACAGGTGCTGTCCGTACCCTTGCCCGCCGGGAACCGGTATGCTGTACCTGAGCCGAGAACAGGGCGCTGACCTGTGGTTCGATGGTGTTGACCGGCAGTTTCGACCGACGGGAGCAGGTGTGGCCTCCGTACACGACGTCGCTGCCGCGATCCTCGAGCGCACCGGTCCCGAGTCGCCGATGAAGCTGCAGAAACTCCTGTACTACGCGCAGGGCTGGCACCTGGGGCTCTTCGGCGAGCCGCTCTTCCCAGACCGGATCGAGGCCTGGACGGCCGGCCCCGTCGTCCCGGAGGTCTACCGGCGGCACGAGGGCAGCCGCGAGGTCGCGGAGTGGCCGGAGGGTGACCCCGGCAGGCTCAGCGGGGCGGACAGCGACCTGGTCGGCACCGTGGTGGCCCGCTACGGCGGGTTCGACCGGCACGAGTTGAGCGCGATGAGCCACGAGGAAGAGCCCTGGCGCACCGCCCGCGGCACCCTGCCCGACACCGCGCGCAGCAGCGCCAGGCTGTCGGAGACGGTGATGGCCCGCTTCTTCGGCAGGATGATGACCGACCCGGGCACGGCCACCGCCGAAGCCTGTGCGAACGCGAGGTTGGAGGGCTTGGCGGTCTCCGCCGACGCCCTGGCCGCCTCAGCAGAGGTCGCCGACGGCCGGATCAGCACCGACGAGGCCGTCCAACGGCGCCTGCGGGAACTGCTCGGAGCCTGACCGTCGTTCCCACTACTAGGCAGCCTGGTGACTGACCCGTACCTGGACCCCGACACCGGCGTGCTCCGAAACCTGCACGGCTTCACCGACCCGGACATCTTGGCGGCAGCCGAACGAGACCTCGCCTTCCTCCGCGACGACGAACTGAAGCGATTACCCCTACCGGGTATCTACGACACCGCGCACCTAAGAGCCTTCCACCGCCACCTCTTCGGCGACATCTACCCGTGGGCAGGCGAACACCGCCGCGTCGACCTGTCACGCGGCCACTCCCCGTTCGCCCACTGGCGCCACGTGGAGCCTGCTCTCGCGGACCTCTTAGGCAAACTCCGTGCGGAACGTCTACTGACGGGCCTTGACCGCACGGAGTTCCTCACGCGGTTCACGTACTTCTTCGCCGAGGTCAACGTGGTCCACCCATTCCGAGAGGGCAACGGACGCGCACAGCGGGCCTTCTTCAGGCAGTTGGCCCTCTACGCAGGCTGGCGCCTCGACTTCACCAGACTCGACCGAGACGACTACGTCGCAGGCTGCGTAGACGCGATGGTCGGCCACCTGGACACCCTCGCCACCCAATTCGCCCACGCCATGGTCGGCCCCGCATAGACCAGGTTAGGTCACTTGGCTCTAAATCTTTAAGTCTTTAGAAGCCGAGCCCACTGGTACGCAACACCCGTTACGTTTGTGCTCGATTGGGTGGAATGCCTTCGTGTGGGGGGAGAGCACCGCTAAACTTGCCGTGTGGTGGGGATGCCCTTCACCCGCCCTTTTTTCACCACCGCGGTGCTCTAGGGGCCCCGCGCGAAGGCATTCCACCCGATCGAGCCTCCGCTTTACTCGGGCAGCTCGGAGGGTGTGCCGCACACCGACCTACGGTCGACCGTCTTCGGCGGCTCATCGTGTGGGCTGCCCGAGGAAAAGATAGGGGGCTCGATCTAGTGAACTCGCTTCGTGCGGGGCCCCTAGAGCACCGCGGTGGAGAGAAAAGGGCAGGGTAAGGGCATCCCCACCCACGGCAAGTTTAGCGGTACTCTCCCCCCACACGAAGCGAGTCCACTAGATCGAGCATTCGTAGCGGGCGTTGCGTTCCAGCGGGGTCGGCCTGTCCGTTGCGGTACCAGCGTGCTTGGTCTGTCCGTTGCGGTACCAGCGGGGTCGGTCTATCCGCTGCTGTACCAGCCGGGTCGGCCTATCCGCTGCGGTACCGGCGGGGTCGGGATTCCCTTGCGTTCCAGCGGGGCCGGGATTCCGTTGCAATTCTTGGGTAGGTTCATATTCATCCGGCTTGAGAACCGACCTAGACCCCCATCGGGTGCCAGACCGTCTTCGTCTCCACATACGCGCGCAGGCGGGAGATGTCCGGACGGTTCGTCCAGTCCGGTTCTGCTGCCGGATTGCGCAGAACCCTCTTAACCGTTCCCGCCGCCGAGCGCTCCAGGTCCGTGCGCAACTCCGCCGGTGCACCGCCCAAATCAAGCGCGTTCACATCAGCGTGTGAAGCCAGCCACGGAGCCAATTCCGCTGTGTGACCAGTGAGCAGGTTCACCACCCCGCCGGGGACATCGGAAGTGGCCAGGACCTCGGACAGCGTGATCGCCGGTAGTGGCCGCTCCTGGCTGGTGACCACCACGGCCGTGGAGCCGACTGCCAGGACCGGGGCCAGGACGCTCACCAAGCCGAGCAGGGACGACTGCTGTGGTGCAAGCACCGCGACCACCCCGGTCGGTTCCGGGACCGAGAATGAGAAGTACGGCCCGGCCACCGGGTTTGCCGCGCCCAGCACCGTGGCGATCTTGTCGGTCCAACCCGCGTACCAGACCCATCGGTCGATCGCGGCGTCCACAAGGGACTGCGCGCGCTTGGTCGGGACGCCCTCGCCCGCGGCCACCTCGGCGGTGAACTGGTCGCGTCGGCCCTCCAGGACCTCCGCCACCCGGTAGAGGACTTGGCCGCGGTTGTAGGCCGTCGCGCCAGACCACTTGCCGAAGGCCGAGCGGGCCGCGACAACGGCGTCGCGGGCGTCCTTGCGGGACGCCTGGGCGGCGTTGGCCAAGAACTTCCCGCGGGAGTCCGTCACCGGGTAGGTCCGCCCGGACTCCGAGCGCGGGAAGGCACCCCCGAGGTAGAGCTTGTAGGTCTTGGACACCGTCACGCGATCAGACATCGAGGTACGCCTCCAGCCCGGTGCGGCCGCCTTCGCGGCCGAAGCCCGACTCCTGGTAGCCGCCGAACGGCGCCGCGGGGTCGAAGCGGTTGAACGTGTTGGCCCACACCACACCCGAGCGCAGCCGGTTGGCCATCCACAGGATGCGCGAGCCCTTCTCGGTCCACACCCCGGCCGACAGGCCGTACGGGGTGTTGTTCGCCTTGGCCACGGCCTCGTCGGGCGTGCGGAACGTCAGGACCGACAGGACCGGCCCGAAGATCTCCTCACGCGCGATGCGCATCGCCTGGCTGACGTTGGCGAACACGGTGGGTGCGAAGAAGAACCCCTTATCCGGCAACGGACAAGAGCTCGTCCACCGTTCCGCGCCTTCCTCTTCGCCCGAAGCGACCAGTTCCTGGATCTTGGTCAACTGCTCCCGGGAGTTGATCGCGCCCACATCGGTGTTCTTGTCCAAGGGGTCGCCGACGCGCAACGTCGCTACCCGCTTGTGCAGCTTCGCGAGCAGCTCTTCGGCTACCGACTCCTGCACGAGCAACCGCGACCCCGCGCAGCAAACGTGCCCTTGGTTGAAGAAGATCCCGTTGACGATCCCCTCGACCGCCTGGTCGAGCGGCGCGTCGTCGAACACGATGTTCGCGGCCTTGCCCCCCAGCTCCAGCGTCAGCTTCTTGCCGGTGCCCGCCAGTGACGCCTGGATGAGCTTGCCGACCTCGGTGGACCCGGTGAACGCCACTTTCTGCACGCCGGGGTGGTTCACCAGCCCCGCACCCACCTCGCCCGCGCCAGGCAGGATGTTGACCACGCCGGGCGGGAGCTCGGCCTGCTGGATGATCTCCGCCAGCACCAGCGCGGTGAGCGGCGTGGTCTCGGCGGGCTTGAGCACGACGGTGTTCCCGCAGGCCAGCGCCGGTGCGATCTTCCACGCCGCCATCAGCAGCGGGAAGTTCCACGGGATCACCTGCCCGGCCACGCCCAGCGGGCGCGGGTCGGGGCCGAAGCCCGCGTGGTCCAGCTTGTCGGCCCATCCCGCGTGGTAGAAGAAGTGCGCGGACGCCGTGGGGATGTCCGTGTCGCGCGACTCGCGGATCGGCTTGCCGTTGTCCAGGCTCTCCAGGACCGCCAGCTCACGACCGCGCTCGGCGATCATCCGCGCGATCCGGAAGATGTACTTCGCCCGCTCCGCGCCGGGCATCTTGCCCCACAACTTGTCTTGCGCGCGCCGCGCGGCTTTGACCGCGGTGTCGACGTCGGCCGCGCTCGCGGTGCTTACCTCGGCCAAGACCTCTTCGGTGGCGGGGTTGATGCTCTTAAGCGGTTCTCCACCCCCCTCGACGAACTGACCGTCTACGAACATCCGGTAGCTCGGCTTGAGGTTGGCGATCGCGCGCGATTCCGGCGCGGGGGCATATTCCCAGGTCATCTAGTCCACCGTCACGTAGTCCGGGCCGCTGTAGTGGCCCTCCAGCTGGGTACGGCGCTGCATCAGCAGGTCGTTGAGCAGGCTCGAGGCGCCGAAGCGGAAGAGGTGCGGGTCGAGCCACTGCTCGCCCGCGACCTCGTGCACCGCTACCAGGTGCCGGATGGCGTCTTTGGTCGTACGGATGCCCCCTGCCGGTTTCACCCCGCGCAGTTCCCCCGTCGCCGCGTGCCAGTCGTGCACGGCCTGCAACATCACGTTGGTGACCGGGAGCGTCGCGGCGGGGGAGACCTTGCCCGTGGAGGTCTTGATGAAGTCGCCCCCCGCGAGCAGCGCCAGCCAGGACGCGCGCCGGACGTTGTCGTAGGTGGCCAGCTCGCCGGTCTCCAGGATGACCTTGAGGTGGGTGTTGCCGCAGGCGGCCTTGATGGTGCGGATCTCGTCGAACACCTTGCCGTAGCGGCCGGACAGGAACGCGCCCCGGTCGATCACCATGTCGATCTCGGTGGCCCCGGCCTCGACGGCCAGCTCGGTGTCCGCGACCTTGATCCGCAGGCTGGACCGGCCGGACGGGAAGGCCGTGGCCACGCTGGCGACCCCGACACCGCTACCGCGGACCTCTTCGACCGCCGTGGCGACCATGTCGGGGTAGACGCACACGGCCGCCACCGACGGCACGCCGGGCTCCGGGCGCCGCGCCTTCGCGCAGAGCGAGCGGACCTTGCCGGGGGTGTCGGAGCCTTCGAGGGTGGTCAGGTCGACCATGGAGATGGCCAGGTCGATCGCCCACAGCTTGCTGTCCTTCTTGATGCTGCGGGTCGCCAACCCGGCGCTGCGCTGCTCGACGCCGACCGCGTCCACCCCGGGCAGCCCGTGCAGGAACCGCCGCAGCGACGCCTCGTCCCGAGCGGCGTCGGCGAACTCGGGCGGGGACTCGCGGGTCGTCGTCTCAGCCATGCCCCCGAGTCTAGGTGTCTTGGGCTGTTCCCTTGCTCTGACAGGACCAGGTTGGTGGCCACCCACACGGACGACCACCACGTGCTGCCGGGGGACAACCGCTTTACCTGCTAAGACCTGCTCAGTACGCCTGAGCCATGAGCCCTCTTGAGCGATTCCTCTTGGCAGCTGCTGTGAGCACCGTTGCGACGGTCGGTGTGGCGGTTCCAGCTCTTGCCGCGCCGCCGCCGCGGATGCCGCATGTGGCTGGGAAGAGTCTTAGCGCGGCGTACGAGCTGTTCGACTACCACCAACGGATAAGCACTGAGGATGGGACCGGGCAAGGGCGGTACGTGTTCTGGCCGCCCAACTGGAAGGTCTGCGACCAAGACCCCCGCGCGGGGGTGCCGCTAACCGGGCAGGCGGTAGTGCTAACCGTCGTCAAGCGTCAAGAGGACTGCTGATCACGCCCCTGACGACACCGTGGCGCGGCTCGGCTGCCACACCCGGACCGCCATGGCGACCAGCCAGACCGTCCACAGGACATAGCCGACGAAGTTGGCCAGGTCGGTGCCCGGGACGCCGAGCGGGATGAGCACGCCGAGGGCCACCAGCGCGGCGGCGGGCCAGGCGAGCGGGCGGAGGCCGAACTGGCGCGCGACCAGGATGGTCCAGACGGCGGTGAGGGCGTAGCCGAGGGTCTCGCCGATGCTCGTCCCGAGCACGGTGGACAGGGTGCGGAAGGTGTCCGGGTCGTCGACGAACGGCACAATCAGCGGCCACCGCACCAGCCCGATGACCTGCACGGCGGCGGCCGCCGTGCCGACCACCACGAGCCCGGCGGGGTTGGCGGGGTTGGCGGCGCGGGCCGCGAGCCGGGTGGAGATCGGGGCGAGCAGGCCCGCGCTGGCGGCCAGCAGCACGAACAGGGCCGAGACGGCGAACTGGTGCTGCGCGAACAGGTCCAGGACCTCCGGCGCGGGTCTGGCCAGGACGTCCGGGTAGCCGAAGACCACCCCGAGACCCACGAAGGCGAGGTTGGCGCCGACGGCACCGGCGACGAGGAGGAAGGGGAGCATGATCGAGTCCTATCTCTGTACGGCGTGCAATATTGCACACTGTACAGTGATGCCCCGTGGAAGAGAAGCCCCAACGCCCAGGCCCCAAACGCAGCCTGTCGGCCACCCGCATCGTCGACGCGGCCATGGAGCTGTTCGACGGGGAGAGCCCCTCGATCCGGGGGGTGGCGGCACACCTGGGGGTGCGGCCGAACACGCTGTACACGTACCTACCCGACCGCGCTGCCTTGGAGCGCGCGTTGGTGGACAGACTCTTGGCCGAAGCAGACCCGGACTTGTTGTTGGGGCGCAAGGGATGGCGCAAGCGCGTAGAGGATTACGCGTGCGCGCTAAGAGGGGTGCTCTTGGGTCGCCGAGGTGCCGCGGCGCTCTTGCACACCGCGCCAATGGACGGCCCTACGGCGGCTCTTGTCGGCGAGCGCCTCTTGGCAATCTTCGTCGCGGCCGGGCTGGCGCCGGATGACGCCGCCCGCGCTACCTATGTGGTGATCGTGCACGTGCTGGGCTCGGCGACGCTTACTGCGGCGGACTTGAACGGGCGCGGGGAGGAGGCGGTGGTCGCGGAGCGCATGGCGATCCAGATGGACGCGCAGTACTTTCCGCTGACCGCGGCTACTTGGCCGGTGGTGGCCCGGTGGAACACCGAAGATCAATTCCGGTGGTCGCTGCAGGTTTTGCTGGTCGGGTGCGCCGGTTCTGCTTGATGCTGGTTCTTCTTGCCCGAGTGGGCTCGCTTCGGTGTTGCCGTCTTCGTTGTCCGGGTCGCGGGTGTGGGCTCGGTCTGGTGGGTTTTGCTGCCCTGGGTTGCCCGGGTTAGAAGCCTGGGCTCGATCTAGTGAACTCGCTTCGTGTGGGGCCCCTAGAGCACCGCGGTGGGGAAAGAGCGTGGGGTGAAGGGCATCCCCACTACCAGGCAAGTTTAGCGGTGCTCTCCCCTCACACGAAGCGAGTCCACTAGATCGAGCATCCGTAGCGGGACTTGCTTTCCAGCGGGGCGGCCTCACCGCTGCGGAACCAGCGAGGACGGCTTCCCTGCTGCGGGACCAGCGAGGGTGGCTTCTCCTCTGCGGAACCAGGGAGGGGCGGCTTTTCCTCTGCGGAACCAGGGAGGCGGCCTCTCCGCTGCTGGACCAGCGGGGTCGGGATCCTGCCGGGTGTCAGCGTGGTTGGCTTCTCCGCTGCTGGACCAGCGTGGTTGGCCTCTCTGCTGCGGTTCAGCCGGTGCATTAGGTCGATCATCCGCAGCGGGCCTTGGTTCCCTGCCGCCAAGTTGACGTTTGCCCTGGTCGCGACCGGTGCTGAGTCCAGATCGCCCACAGCTCGGCTGTCCAAATAGGACAATATTGGTGGCGCTGGACTGCAAGGCCCCGGTCGCGTCAGCGCGTCCGGCCGTCCGCCCGGTGGCGACAGCCTTGCCATCGACATCTGCAAACGTGCTCTGGTGGAGCCTGCGGTGTTCTGGCCGGTAGGTCAGCGAGCGTTTCGGCTGGGTTGAGGCATCGGGCGGCTGAGTGCGTGCGGATCCGTGAGTGTTCGGTTGGTGTGAGCGGAGGTGTCCACGGAGGTCAGTCCGTGATCTCCTTCTGCTCCTCCTTCTGCTCCTTGAGCTTCTTCTTCTCTTCCTTGGTCTTCTTGGGCGGCCGGACCTCTACCCCGCCCATCACCGCGAGCCCGGTGATCCGGACAACCGGGCTCCCCGGCGGTGCCTGGGTGCGGATCGAGTTGCCGAAGCCGCCCATGAAACCGGATCCGGTCACGTGGACCGTCACGTCCGGGGGAACCGTGATCTCGATGCCACCCATCAGCGCGAACGCCTGGATGACCGTTTCGCCCGCCTCGAAGGTCGCCTGGGTCAGGTCGATCTCCACGCCACCCAGGATCGCGACGGCGTTGAAGGTGGGGGGAACCGTCCAGATGCCCTTGCGCTCGGAACCGGACAGCACGGCGATGGCACTCGCGGAAGTACCCCGACCACCGACCCGGGGGGAGGTGGAGGTGACAGGCGACAGCGCGGGCTGGGCCACCGCGCGGGGGACGACCTGCTGGCCGGGGATGTCGCGGACGAGCGGTTCGAGCTCACCGAAGGTCTTGGCCGCGTAGACGATGTCGAGCCGCTCTTCGAGCTCGGCGACCGTCAGCCTGCCCTCGGCCATCGCATCGTGCAGGACCTTGGCGAACCGCTCCCGGTCGTCGTTCGACGCACGCATCTCGTATGGGCCGGGAAGGCTGGGCTGCTCACTCACGCACACGAGGGTAGCGCCATCGCACCCCCTAATGGGTCAGAAGCCCAACCAGCGTAAACGGACTATGGTAGCGAGTAGCGACGAGGCAGTTCCGGTTCGACGCCGCCGACCAGCGGATGCTCACCGGCCACGGTTCGAACAGAGATCACGCACCCCGGCGACCCGGCAGGGTACGAGGCATTCACTCGAACGAGCCATGTGGATGCGGAACTAGCACGCCTGTTCGATTCGTTGCTCAAGAAGTCGGTGCGAGCGGGAGAGGCGAAGACCAGACCCGGCGATGACAGAAGACCGGACCCGGCGATAGACCAGACCCGGCGATGACATGAGTCCCAGGTTCACGATCTTTACTCGGTCTACCCAGGTACGGACCCACGCTCGATCTGGACCTTCCCCCGATCTGGACCGACAGGGTAGACCGGACCTGCCCGGACCTGCCCGGACCTGGTCCGCCGATGCCCCGTGGCGTGAGATGCCCCGTGTCGGATCGGAAGGGTCCGTGATCCCTGCGGCGGGTCCGCGGCCGCGCGGCGGTGCAAACCCCGGCGGCAGCCCCCCCGGGTAGACCCTCCCCGGCAGCCCCCCGGACGTCACGCTCTCCGGCCTTGTGGCGTCGCGGTCTCCCAGACCTCCGGGCTTTGCCGATCCTCGCCAACCCTTGCCCCTGTCGATGCCGACCCTTGTCGACCTCGCCGCCTCGTAGGCCCGTGCGGGGTCACGGGCCTGCGACGTCACGGGCCTGCGGTGTCACGGGCCGTGGGTGTCGACCATAGGGCCGGGGGCGTCGCGGACAAGTGGTGTCACGGACCTGGGGAAATCCACCCCCGTCGAGGGCGCCCGCCTGGGCGACTTCCCGCATGGACTTCCCCATGTCCGTGACGATGGTCGTCGCGCTCGCGTACCGCTGGGCTACGGTTTCGGTCCATGGACGTGCTCACCGTGGACCACCCGCTGGCCAAGGCCCGGCTCACCGTCATGCGCGATGCCCGGACCGACAGCGCTACCTTTCGGGCGGCGTTGCAGGAGCTCACGGTGATGCTCACCTACGAGGCCATGCGCAGTGCGCCGGTGCGGGTGGAGCGGATTCATACGCCGGTGGCGCGGACGGACGGGTATTGGCTGGCCAATCCGCCGCTGTTGGTGCCGGTGTTGCGGGCGGGGTTGGGGATGGCCGACCAGGCGCACAAGCTCATCCCGGATGCGCAGATGGGGTTTGTCGGGTTGGCCCGCGACGAGGAGACGTTGCAGCCGACTCCGTACATGGAGTCGTTGCCGGAGGATTTGTCCGGGCGGCCGGTGTTCGTCCTGGACCCGATGCTGGCCACCGGTGGTTCGATGGTCTACACGATCAAACTGCTCACCGACCGCGGGGCCACCGACGTCACCGCGATCTGCGCGCTGGCGGCGCCGGAAGGCATCGAGCGGCTCAGCGGCGCCAACCTGCCGGTCCGCCTGGTCACCGCCAGCATCGACGACCGGCTCAACGACTCCGGCTTCATCGTCCCCGGCCTCGGCGACGCAGGCGACCGCCAGTACGGCGCGGTCTGATACTCAACATTCCATGCGCCTCGTGACACCCAACAAGTGTCCTGCATGACCTTAGTGTGACTGAAAGTGACCGGGGTTGAACTCGCGACTTTGGGAACGTGACGTGCAAGATCACGTCGGGCCTTTCGGCTGGATGCTGGTGGCGGTCGGTCAGCCCGTTGTGTGCCAACGGCTTGAAGATCAGTGGTGATGAACGTCAACGAAGTGTCCGCGGCCGCGCTGCTCGCACCCTCGTGCAGACACCGCCGCCGCAGGCGCTACAGCGCTCCACCTCGGTCAGTACGATCGCGGAGCCGGTCACCAGACCCAGACCGCCGCCCGCATGGTTGCTATCCAGCCGGGCTGCCACCCCTCAAGCGATATGGTTAGCCCCCACTCGATCTCGAAGGGGGCAAGGGTGACCGCACTGGAGCCTTCCCATGGCATGAACCCGTTGTGGGTGATCGCGGCTTTCCTGGGCGTGGCCGAGGTGACCGTCGGGATTGTCGCGACCCAATCTGAGGGCTGGATCCAAGGACTGCTTGCGGTGTTCTCAGTGGCGTTCCCGGTCGGGATCGCGGTCGCGTTCTTCCTGATCCTGTGGTTTCGCCCGTACGTGCTGTACGCCCCGAACGACTACCCGGACGGAACGCGAGTCGCCGACTTCGTCGACGCGGTCTCGGTCGCGCGGGCCAGCAGACTCCGCAGCCTCGATGCGGTCGTTCAGACCACGATCGAAGAGGTACTGCGCGACAGGCTCCCAGGCTCGGCCATCGAGGAGAGTGTCCAGGCTGCCCTCGACATCGCACACGAGAGCATCGAGAAGGCACTGGTGTTCGTTGAGACCGGCCCGCTACGCGAAGACAGCCCACTCCCGAAGGGCATCGCGGTCCCCGCCTTCCCGCACACCAGTGTGCAGGAGTTCCTGGACGAACTCTGGCTTGGCCTTGCATCTGTGGTTCCAGCCTTCAGCTACGGCGAGAAGTGGGAACTGGTGTCGGCTCACACCGGCCAACCACTGCCTGACATGGGATGGCAGTGGGCGGAACGACAGGGCAAGAAAGGCGACGACCGCCAATTGTCGGCGATAGGAATCAAGCCTGGTATCAGGCTGCGAGTCCGGTTGAAGCAGCGGCCTCCATTGCGCCCAAGTACCACTAGATGACAGGCATCGCGACGTCCCCAATGAGTAGTCTTCTTGCTTGTCATCGAACCCGTTCGGCTGCCGCGCACCACTGACAACAGTTGCTCGATCTCGACCTCGGTCGGCGGATGCTCAGCCGCGGCTCGACCGAGCGGCGCGGTCGGTTCACCTCGTCGAGCGGGCATTCCACCGGCCGCCCGGTCAGGTTGTAGATCTCGGCGCGGTAGCGCAGTTTGAGGGCGTCGACGTAGAGCGTGGGCACGCTGGCTCGTCCCACACGGGTCCACAGCGCGACGCTGCGCAGCGCGCAGCAGAAGTAGGCATCGGCGTCGGTGGGCTCCATCTCCCACAACGGCTGGCCGGAACCAGTCCCGCATCAACTCCAAGTGGCTGGTGTCGTTGCGAATGGTGCTGTCGTCAGTCCCGCCGACGCGCGCGCGAGCACGAACTCCGACAGCACGTCGGTGTATAACGCGGCCAAGTCGTCCTTGTCCCACGGCGTCCGCTGCTCGCGCAGGTCGTGCACCAGCGCTAGCGCCAACTCGCACCCCGCAGCTTCACCCCGCCGAGGAGCCCTCGGCGTGAGCAAGATCATTTCATCCAGGCTGAAGCTTCTTCTGCGGGTCAGAAAGCGCTCACGCAGCCAGCACATGCAGGTCTAGCGCCGATGTAGCTCGTCATGAACCGCCATTCCACTCGGGAACCTGACGACTGTTGAGTACAGCAACCCGCGCCGACATCTCCGGCACCACGAAGACGCGGCTCTATCTGACGCGTGTCCAGCCTGCGGTGTTGGCGCGGAGGGCGCGTTCGTACGTGGTCGGTACGTCTATCTCCGGCGGTAGGTTCCCGCACAGCTCTAGCGACACCAGACCGTGCACGATCCCCCAACACCCCATTGCCATGGTGCCGTCGTGGTCGGTGAAGACCCCCGCGCGGGTGCCCGTTGCGATGACCTCCAGCAGCGGGGCCAATGCGGCGCGGGACTGTGCTGTCGCCGCTTCGTCTGGTTCGAAGCCGGGTACGGCGCCGCCGAACATCACCCCGTATAGGTGGGGGTCTGCCAAGGCGCTCTCGCGGTAGGCCAGGCCCAGACGAATCAGGTCCTCGGCGGGGTCGTCGGTAGGTGCTACCGCCCGAAGGCGGCCTCCCAGACGTCGAAAAGCCTCTACGTAGAGCTCGCGGACGAGCGCGGGCTTCCCGCCGAAGAGGGAGTAGACCGCGGTGGTAGATGTACCTGCGTCGGCGGCGAGTTTGCGGAGGCTTAGTGCCGTGGCGCCCTCGCGGGACAGCAGTTCTCCGGCTCGGTCGAGCAGGCGGAGACGCAGTGCCTCGTCGTGGGTCTTGGGTCTGGGCACCTCGGCAGTCTACCGCTATAACAGTGTTATCGTGGTATCACGGTGGTACCGTCGTTCCCATGGCGATGACGTTGCGGCTCACCGAGGAAGAGAACGCCCGACTCGACGAGCTCGCGGCCGCCGAGGGGCGTTCGAAGCAGGAGATCATGCGCTTGGCCCTGGCCGACCGCTGGGCCCGCCTGCACAAGGAAGAGCAGCTCGGCGAGGTGCTGGGCCGGATCCTGCCGCGCTACCAGGGCCTGCTGGACCGGCTGGGCCCTGTGTGATCATCTCCGGGTGACCGCCTACCTCGACGCCAGCGACCTGCTCGTCCTCGCGGCCGCCGTCACCGGCGGTGACCTGGTGGTGCGTGACCTGGGGCTGCTCGACTCCGCCGCGCACCGGCCGCGGGCCACCGTGCTCGGCGTCGAGGCCTACGACTCGCTGTGGCTCAAGGCGGCCGCGCTGCTCGACTCGATCGTCCGGA
Organism: Actinokineospora sp. NBRC 105648; assembly: GCF_030269645.1. Classification (GTDB taxonomy): domain Bacteria; phylum Actinomycetota; class Actinomycetes; order Mycobacteriales; family Pseudonocardiaceae; genus Actinokineospora. Next base: position 167,939 of record NZ_BSTR01000012.1, read on the forward strand.
CCCGTCCCCTGGCCGAGGGAAATTGGCGACTCGGTTGGGTGGCGGCGGTCACGATGTGCGATATCAACGGCTGGTGGATCGACGCCGACACCGACGATGCCCTGGACATCGTGCGCGCCGTGGGCCGAGGATCGGTCGAGGTGCCCAAGATGGCCGAGCACCTCGAGGCGTGGGCGCTGCCGAAATCTTGAGTTTCGAGTTGACCTGGAGTGCACTCCAGCTTCTACGGTCGACAGGTGACCTACGCGATCGCCGAGGCCGCCCACCGCAGTGGGCTGTCGATCGACACCCTCAGGTACTACGAACGCATGGAACTCATCGACCCGCCCGCGCGTGACTCCGGGGGCAGGCGGGTCTACTCCGAGGACGACCTGGGCTGGCTGCACTTCCTCACCCGGCTGCGCACCACCGGCATGCCGATCAAGCTCATGCGCGAGTACGCCCGCCTGCGCCACCAGGGCATCGCCTCGGCCGCGCCGCGCAAGCGCATCCTCGAACGCCACCGCGACGACGTCCGCGCCCGCATCGAGGAGCTGCGGTCGTGCCTGGACGTGCTGGACTACAAGATCGAGAACTACGAGCGCATCATCTGCGTGGAAACGGTCCAGGAGGCCACCGCATGACCATCCCGACCCGCGCGCTCGGCGCGTTGACCACCAGTGCCCAGGGCCTGGGCTGCATGGGCATGAGCCAGGGCTACGGCACCGGCGACCCCGTCGAGTCCACCGCCACCGTCCACCGGGCGCTCGAGCTCGGCGTCACGCTGCTCGACACCGCCGACGTCTACGGCGCGGGCGCCAACGAGGAACTGGTCGGCCAGGCCATCAAGGGCAAGCGCGACCAGGTCGTGCTCGCCACCAAGTTCGGCATCGCGGGCCACACCCCCGACGGGCCCGTCGTGCGCGGCGACGTCACCTACGTGCGGGAGGCCGTCGAGGCGTCCCTGCGCAGGCTCGGCGTCGACCACATCGACCTCTACTACCAGCACCGGGTCGACCCGAACACGCCGATCGAGGAGACCGTCGGCGCGATGGCCGAGCTGGTCGCCGAGGGCAAGGTGCTCCACCTGGGCCTGTCCGAGGCGGGCGCGGCGACGATCCGGCGCGCGCACGCGGTGCACCCGATCGCGGCGCTGCAGAGCGAGTGGTCGCTGTGGACCCGCGGCATCGAGGACGAGGTGCTGCCCACCTGCCGCGAGCTGGGCATCGGCATCGTGCCGTTCTCGCCGCTCGGTCGCGGTTTCCTGACCGGCCGGGTCGCCGCGGACCACATCGGCGCGGGCGACATGCGGGCTTCGATGCCCCGGTTCAGCGCCGACAACTTCGACCGCAACCGGGCGATCGTCGCCGCGCTGGAGTCGCTGGCGGCCGAGCGCGGGGTGACCGCCGGGCAGCTGGCGCTGGCCTGGGTGCAGGCCCAGGGTGCCGACGTGGTCCCGATCCCGGGCACCAAGCGGCGGACCTACCTGGCGGAGAACGTGGCCGCCGCCACCATCGAACTGTCCGAAGAGGACGTAGCGGCCGTCGAGTCGGCGGCACCGGCGAGCGCGTTCGCGGGCGAGCGGTACACCCCCGCGATGCAGCGAGCCGTTGGCAAATAAGGAGAGTACGCAATGGACACCAGGCGCCTCGGTGACCTGACCGTCAGTGCCCAGGGCCTCGGCTGCATGGGCATGAGCGACTTCTACGCGGGCCGCGACGACGCGGAGTCGGTGGCCACCATCCACCAAGCCCTCGACCTCGGCGTGACCCTGCTCGACACGGCCGACATGTACGGCCCGTTCCTCAACGAGGAGCTGGTCGGGCGGGCCATTAAGGACCGCCGCGACCAGGTGGTGCTAGCCACCAAGTTCGCGGTCGTCCGCGACCCGGATGACCCGAGCGTGCGCGCGATCCGCGGCGACGCGGCGTACGTCAAGCAGGCCGCGGAGGCCTCGCTGAAGCGGCTCGGGGTTGATCACATCGACCTCTACTACCAGCACCGGGTCGACCCGAACACGCCGATCGAGGAGACCGTCGGCGCGATGGCCGAGCTGGTCGCCGAGGGCAAGGTCCGCTACCTCGGCCTGTCCGAGGCGGGCGTGGACAACCTGCGCCGCGCGCACGCCACCCACCCGATCACCGCGCTGCAGACCGAGTGGTCGCTGTGGTCGCGCGACATCGAGGACGCGATCGCGCCCACCGCGAGGGAACTGGGCATCGGCCTGGTGCCGTACTCGCCGCTCGGGCGCGGTTTCCTCACCGGTCGCTTCTCCTCGAAGGCGGACTTCGAGGAGGGCGACTTCCGGGTGGCGGGCCAGCCGAGGTTCGCCGACGGCAACCTGGAGAAGAACCTGGCCATCGTGGCGGCCCTGCGTTCGCTGGCCGAGGAGCGCGGCGTCACGGCCGGGCAGCTCGCGCTGGCGTGGGTCCAGTCCCGCGGCGAGGACGTCGTGCCGATCCCGGGAACCAAGCGCCGCAAGTACCTCGTGGAGAACGTGGCCGCGGCGGACATCGCACTGTCCGAAGAGGACATCACCGCGATCGAGAACGCCGTTCCGGTGGACGCGGTCGCAGGCGAGCGCTACCCGGCCGAGGCGATGAAAACCCTGGGCCGGTAACTACCACCACTGTGGTGTCCGCACCACGCGCGGATGTCACATTCTGTGCCCGATTGGGCCCAAGCCGTAACGATGTGCGCTGCGCTGGAGATCTCTTCAGCACAGCGCACACCGTACGGAGGTGGCAATGCTCAAGCCGGTCAACGGCATGCAGTTCGTACTCCCCCTGATCGACCACATCGTCGAGACCAAGCCCTCGATGCCACCGTTGGTCATAGCCGTGACCTCGGCAGACCCGGCCGACAGCAAGCTCTTCGTCGACGGGTACCACGACCGGCTCCGCGACATCAAGGACCGACCGCTGGTCCCTAGCGCCCGTGTCGGCGCGATCACCCTGGCCATGGCGCGCGCCGCGGCCGAACCGGATACCGCGCTGTTCGACGAGATCGTCAACCAGCTGCGGTCGAGCATCCCCTCGGGGGCGGGTCGACGGTGGCGGGCTGAGCAGTTCGCCCTGTGCCTGGATGTGTTCCAAGCTGCTGGTCACGTCCACCTGACCGAGACGGACGCAAACCGGGACGAATTGCTTGACTGGCTCTACAAGCGCTGGGAAGGGCGCAGGAAGCTGCTCTCCTGGGCCAAGCGCGTGAGCGCGTCCGGCGAACTGCCGAGCAAGGTCTTGGGGTTCGTGATCACGGCGCTGCTGCAAGGGCCCAGCCGCTGGTTGTTCGCCCGGCGATTGAACAGCCGCAAGCTGCAGTGGTTCGGCGAGCACGTGGTGAAGGCGACCGGTCTGCACGGCGATTTCATCGGCCAAGCCGTGTACCTGTTGCCCGACGGGATGCTGGGTGATGTTCGCACCCTACGCAGGCGAATCTTGTTCGACGCGCTGCTACGCGATGTCGCGCTCTTCATGCGGCGCAGGCGCTTCTTCCCACACCGCAGGCGCCGCAGGTGGACACCGGTGCTGATGATCGACGCGCACGAATCGGCAGGGGCCACACTGGTCGACCTGTACGACGAGCTGTCCAGCGACCGCCCGGCCATGCCATTGCTGGTGATCGCGGCGATGCCCGAAGAGGCCGTCGCCAAAGACGAGACCGTTGTGGAGTTCGACGCGGCTGCGCAGCCGTTGCGCGAGTTGGTGGACCAGCAGAACGCCCGTCAGCCCCGCCGGATCGTCTTGCGCCTGCCTGCGGACTTCGAACCGGACCCGGTCGCCCGGAATTACCTGAGCACCCACCGCCTGGTCACTCCCAAGGTCCCCGGGCGGGTCTCCGCGTTGGCGCCGCTGGTGCTCACAGTGCTGCTTCTCCTGGCGAGCAGTGGATTCGCCGCCTACCGCTATTTCGGCAGCGGCTGCGCCGACACCAAAGTGCTGGACTCCGGCGAGCGAGTAGGCGTGATCGAGAGCGGGTGCAGCTTCGGCCAACCGTATGCCGACGACGTACCACACCTCAGCGACCTGGAGAATGAGGTGTTCGAGAACAATGCTTTTGTGGACAGCCTGCGTGGTGAGGACAATGAGCCGCTCTACTACCGGGAGGTTGTGTTCTTCGCCCCCTTGACTCGTCCCGACATCGTCGGGCGCACGGCGCCACCGAACTCGATCTGGCAGCTTCAAGGAGCGGTGCGGGCGCAACGCGAACACAACAACACGGCGAAGAATGGCAATCTGGTACCCATCAAACTGATCCTCGCCAATAGCGGGGACCGATTCGCCGGGGGCGCCTGGGTGGCCGCGAAGATCGCGGCACGGCCACACGCCGGACAGGGCGAGTTGGCGGCGGTTATCGGGATATCGCAAAGCAGGCAAGAAGTTCGCGATGTGATCCTGGGCAACCTCAAGGGGATTCCCGTCATCGGTGCCAGCATGTACGGTTCGGCCATGGTCGCGAAGTATGACATCTCGTTGACCGCCCCGCTCAACCCCGCATTTGCTGCCACGATAGCGACCTGGCTTCGGGAGATGGGGGACAAGAAGGGGGCGGTTGTCTATGATCCCGACGATACTTACTTCAGTGCCGAACTGCACAGTTCGCTGCGTGGGGAGAAGGTCGGTTCGGAGGAGAGCGACATCAAGGTGAGCGAAAAGATGTCTGAGGTTGACGACGAGAAAATCGGTGTGATGTGTGAACACGCCGACACTCGGATCCCGATTCTTGTCGGGCGCGCCGATCAGACGATTGCGATCTTGAGTCGAATGAAGAATCTTGCCACGTGCGCCAATCGAAAGAATCCTATGGCCGTTCTGGTCGGCCCTGGGATGATTGTCGAAGCAGCCGCCGGAAAACCTGGTGAAAGTTATGACCCCGACGGTCGAGGGCAGGCCAATGAATGGCTTGACTTGTACTTGACCAGCCTTGCGAACACCGCGGTGGGCAGCGAGACATCTACCGGGAACGACGCCTTCCGCTTCGCCGCCGAGGCGATCAAGGACGCGCGGTCCGCAGGGGGCCCGACGTTCGATGCGATCTTGGTGCAGACCAGTCTCAAGCAGATCGTGCCCCAGAAGGTCAGCCTGCCCACACTCAACGACGCCAAGGGCTCTGCTCGGATCCAGGTGATCAAAATAGGGTGAACGGGCTCCGGGTTTGTGGGTGTTCCGTCGCGGTGGGAGCATCACCGCGACGGAACACCGGGGGGTTCCGCGGCCGGCATTGGAGGGGGGAACACCGGCCGCGGAGGTCTATTTCTAGTAGCAGGCCGCGGCGATGAAGCCGAGGACCGAGCAGGTGGACTTGGCGGTGTCGTTGGTGGCCACCGGGTCGATCGGGGCGCTCGCGGTGCGGGCGACGGTCACCTTGTAGGTGCCGATCGTCAACAGCCGCAACGGGATCGAGAACGTCTTCGTCACCGAGGCGCCCACGGCGAGGGCGCCGACCTGGCAGGTCACCGCGGTGCCCGCCACCGTGCAGCCCGGGCCGCCGACGGCCGCCAGGCGCGCCGGGAGGGTGGCCGTCACCGTCGCCGACCGCAGGGGGTCGGGGCCCGCGTTGCGCACCGTCACGGTGTATTCCAGGGCTGGGACCAGGATCCCGACCCGCGGCGTGGCCTTGAGCGTCACCGCCAGGTCGGACTTCGGCGGCACGGTGCGGTTGAGCAGCACCGAGATGCCGTCCGCGTCGCGGTTGGTGGTCACCAGGTCCGGTCGGCCGTCGTTGTCCACATCGGACGCCAGGACCTCGGTCGGCTTGGTGCCGGTGCCCAGGCTCGCCGCCGGGACGAAGGTGCCGTCGCCGTTGCCCAGCACGGTCACGGTGTCCGCTCCGGACAGTGAGACCGCCAGGTCGTTGTCGCCGTCCATGTCCAGGTCGGTCACCGCGACGCCGAACGGCGACGGCCCGATCCCCTGCGACGCGGGCGCGCCGAAGGTGCCGTTGCCCGCGCCCAGCAGCACGGACACGCTGCCCGCGCCGTAGTCCGCGGTGGCCAGGTCGACCTTGCCGTCCTTGTTGAAGTCACCCGCGGCGATGTCGATCGGGTTCGCCCCGGTGGGGAACGCCGCCGGCGCCGCGAAGGTGCCGTTGCCCGCGCCGAGGAACACCGAGACGGTGCCGCTGAAGAAGCCGCCGATGGCGATGTCGGTCTTGCCGTCGCCGTTGAGGTCGGCGAGCACGACCCCGCGCGAGTACCCGCCGGACGGGATGTCGACCGCGGCGCCCAGGCTGCCGTCACCGGCGCCGAGCAGCACGGAGATCCCAGTTGGACGGCTGACCACGACGTCGATCTTCTTGTCCCCGTTGAGGTCCCCGGCCGCGATGCCCTCGGCACCGCCGCTCACCGGGTAGCCCGCGCGTGGCCCGAACGTGCCGTTGCCCGCGCCGAGGAGGATGGACACCTCGCCCGCCGTGGTCACCGCGACGTCGGTCTTGCCGTCGCCGTTGAAGTCCGCGGGTGCGAGCGCGGTCGGCTCGTCGCCGGGGTAGACGGTCGTGCGGTTGCCGAGCGCGCCCGCGCCGGATCCCAGCAGGACGGTCAGGTGCCACTCGTACCGGTCGGCGGTGATCAGGTCGGTCTTGCCGTCACCGTTGAGGTCCGCGTCCACGACCGACTCGGGGTTGTTGCCCGTCGCGTAGTCCACCCTGGGGGCGAACGTGATCGGGTTCGCCGCCTGCGCGGTGCCCGGCACGGTCGCCAACGCCACAGCCGCCACGAGCACGCAGGTAACCCGGGAGCGAACGGTCATCGGTGCCTCCAATTCGGCGTATGCCTTGACCGCCGAATCGTTCCCCAGCACCAGGTTGTTTCTCATTTAACCAATATTGTTTGCTGCGTGTTCCGTCCGATCCGGACAGTCACCGGTGCGGTGGCGTTCGGACGAGCACCGCCGTGCCCCCGGCCAGGACGACCGCGACGACCGCTTGCGCCACGGTCAGCCAGGTCACCGACGGCATCGCGCCGCCGACGCCGTTGCCGAGGTAGCTGAACTGGTCACCGAACGCCAGCGAACCGAGCAGCAGCAACACCTCCGGCGCGAAGTAGGCGGTGACGGCCGACGCGGCGAAGAGCCGGTGGGACTCGTGTTCCAGCTGCGTGAGGGCCACCACCACGCACAACCCGCCGATCACCAGGAATGGCAGCAGCCCGCCGAGTGGTCCGGTCGTGTCGATGAGGGTGAAGGTCGACGCGTAGCCGTACGCGCCGGTGAACTCCACACCGACGAACAGGAGTATGAACCACGCCACCACACCGCCCAGTACCGCTAGTGCTACCAGACGTGATTCCACTGGCGCCCACCGTAGCCTGCGCGGCAAATGGCGTAGCGGTCGATAGCGCGCGGTCGCGAGTACGACAAACGCCGCTACCGCGAAGAGTTCTAACCACACCAAGAAGCGCGCGTTGCTGTGAATCGACACCAGAGCGTCGACACCGAAGTAGACAGTGCTACCGACAAGCGCACCACCCGCTAGCACCGCACGCGGCCCGCCCCGCTCCACGTACGCGAGCCCGAACGCGATGAGCGCGAACCGCAGTAGGAAGTACACCCCTGCGAGCAGTCCCGCAGCCTCGAACATCCCGGTTGACACCAACGCTACCGACACGCACATCGCCGCGGCCACCGCGTAGAGGACTCGCGGGTTTTCCGCCCAGCTCGCCCTCCGCGCGGAGAGCCGCTCCCGCCACTCGGGTACAGGTGCTTGTCCGCGACCCCAACCGGCGACCGCGCGCGCCCGTGCTGCCGGATCCGGCGCCTGCGCGACAGCGGGGTCCGCGGATAGTTTGGCCGCCAGTTCGGCCAGGGGCCCGGTAGCCATACCGGCGATGGCGCCGACAACCCCGGGTACGCCCCAAGAGAGCTCGACCAACCGGTGGAACGCCTCGGGCTCTTGCATTGCCCGCTGTTGACCCACGAGAACGCTAAGAAGTGTCTGCGCGTCTCCCGGGTTGAGGACGTCGAACGGCAGTGCTCGGGCTCCTTGGGCTGCCAGGTCCGCGAGCGGGCTCCGACTGGTGACAATCGCGAGCGACTTGGTCCCCGGCGGCAGGAGGGGGAGCGCCTGCGCACCGTCGCGCGCGTTGTCAAGGACTAAGAGCACGGACTTCGCGGCGAGGAGTGACCGGTAGAGCGCGAGCTGCGCGTCGTCGCCTTGGGGGAGGTCGTCACCGAAGGCGCGCAGGACGTCGCGGATCACGTCCGCGGTTCGCCGGGCGATCCCCGACGGGTCGGTGCCGCGCAGGTCGAAGTACAGGATGCCGTCGGCGAAGCGGGTGGCCTGTCGGGCCGCCCAGTGCACGACGAGCGCCGACTTGCCCGCCCCGGGCGCCGGGTGCGAGACGATGATCGGTGTGGCCGTCTCGCACCAGGAGTCGAGCAGGTCGAGCTGGGTGGCCCGGCCGACGAGCGTCAGCGGGCCCGCAGGGAGCTGGTGCGGCACTGGGCGGTCGGTCGCCCGGGTACCGCCGAAGTAGATGTCGCCGTGAACGTCGCGCACTTGGGCGGCGTCCCCACCCACCCCGCCGGTGACCGAGTGGTCTGCCGAGTCCCCGCCAGCCTTGTCGTCGCTCATGGTTCTCTTGTACTCGGCCGGGGACTGTCCGTCACCGAGGTCTTACCGGCCTCGCACGTTGTAACAGTGTGGACAACCCGAACGGCCCATCTACGCGCGCATCAGCCCCGCGGCCAAGACGCCGCCGAGGTCTCGGCAGGCGTCGAGGGTTGTCTTACCTGGTTCCCCCGTGGAGAGGACGTGGTTGGCGGCCTTCACCCAGCCCAACCCGGTGGTGATGGACTCGACGGAGCGGATAGCGCCCGCGGTGTCGTTGTTGCCGTGGACGTAGAGGCCGTAAGAGCGTCCGCGTGTGCTGTCGAGGCAGGGGTAGTAGATGAGGTCGAAGAACATCTTGAGCGCGCCGCTCATGTAGCCCAGGTTGGCAGGAGTGCCCAAGAGGTACGCGTCAGCCGCGAGCACGTCCGCGGCGGTGGTCGAGAGCGCCGCCTGCCGGACGACCTCGATCCCGGTGATCTCCGGGTCGCTCGCCCCCAGCACGGCCGCCTCGAACAGCGACTGCAGGTTGGGCGAGGGCGTGTGGTGGACGATTAGCAGCCTCGGCACGCGCTCCAGCGTGCCGGGGCCGCCGACAGTCCGCAACACGATCCGCGGCGAACTCGACCGCACGCGGTCAGGAGCGTTGGGCGTGCGTCCAGCGGAAGACGGTGGAGCTCTGCACGCCGAGCGCGGCCGCGACGGAGCGGTAGGTGGCGCCGGGTTGGGAGATCAGGGCGGCGGCGCGTTCTCGCAGGGCGTGGTTGTCGGCGACGACGCCACCTCGGCCGGGGAGTCGCATGGTGACCCCGGATTCAGTGAGGACGTTTCGCGTTGTGTAGTAGCTGCGACCGATGGCGGCGGAGAGGGCGTGGATCGTCTCGCCGGTTTCGTAGCGCCTGCGCAATTCAGCGCGCAGCCGGGGGAGGAGTGCATCCGGGATGTACTTTTCGGATTGGGAGGCGTTGACCAGTCTGATGATTTCGTCGTCGGCGCTCATGGCGTGCTCCTGGCCGGTCGGATGGTCACCGGCCCACGGTACGGGATCGTGAAGTCCGCCGGCACCGGGCGAAGTGGTGAAAGCTGCTTACCGGGCGGCTCTTGCGTTAAGAGCCACCGCAGCGTCCACACAGCCGGTCCGGCGTAGCTGTCTAAGACGAACTCTGGGGCGAACGGGTCGTTGTCGTTACCGCGCGGTGCACGATAAGCGAGTGCGTGCGACTCGCTTATGAGTACGACGACGTCGTAGACATCCGGCCAGGTGAGAACGGCGCTGACTTCGCGCGTGTCGCCTGGCGCACCGGGGAAATACATGAGCCACTTGCGTTGGCGGAGCACCCCGAGCCAGTATTCGACGTCCTGAGTGGAGTCTGTACAGTTCGCCACGGCTGGGCCCTCCCTTTCTCCTGGTAGCAGAAAGATATGCCTAGGTCGACAAGCGCGCTGACGCTTGCAAAAGCGGAAAGAGAGTTCGTCATGTCGGGTGAACGGAAGCCGTCCCAAGCGCGCGACCGGACCATCGGCGCCCAGTTGAAGACCATCCGATTGGAGCAGACCCGTTACACGCTGGAGCAGGCGGCGGAGGCGCTGCAGTGGTCGGCCGCGACGCTGAGCCGGACGGAGAACGGCAAGCGGCACATCACCAGTGAGGAGGTCGCCATGCTCCTCACCCTCTACCAAGTCCCGGTGGGACAACGCAACGAGCTGGTGGAGGCCGCCAGGGCCACCGGGCAAGCGGAGGGGTGGTGGTCACGGCCGCTGCCAGGGGTGTTGCCGGATGTCGGCATGCTGGCCGGGCATGAGAGCAATGCCAGGGCATTGACCGACTGGTCCCTCACCGTGGTGCCCGGCCTGATGCAGACCTATGCCTACGCGGTCGGGCTCATGGTCGCCGACGGCGCTTCGACCCGGGATGTGGAGATGCGGTGGATCGCCCGGTTGCGCCGACAGCAAGTTCTTCCCTCGGTCGACTACGAGGCGTATATCCATGAGGGGGCACTCCGCACCCCGTATGGCGGTGTTGCCGCGCTACGAGAGCAACTCCGGCACCTCCGCGACGCGAACCAGCGCGGTCACGGCGTCCGAGTGGTGCCGGAGGGCGTGCCGCACCGGGCGCTGATCCACGCCTGGCTGCTCATCGAGTTCCCACAGGCTTCGCCGGTGGTCTACGTGGAGTTGCAGCGGAGCAACGTCTTCCTCTACGACCGCGAGGCGGCCATCTACGAAGACGTGCGCCTGGCGCTGCGGCAAGTTGCGCTTTCCGGTGCGGAAAGTCGCAGTATGATTGACCAACTCGTGGAAAGGTTGTGATCATGGAGTGGCGTAAGGCTTCCCGCTCGGGCAACGCAGGCAACTGCGTCGAGCTGCGTCAGGACCTCGCGGCTGTTCGCGACAGCAAGCACCCCGAGGTGTCGTTGCCCGTGTCCCGTTCGGCCGTTCGGGCGTTGGTCACCCGGCTGGCCCGCTAGGGCCTGTATCGAAGTCATCTCGGGCTGTTTGAGCTGGAGTTGGTGCTGTTGGGCGTGTCGGTGGTCGACATGGGTGAGGTCTCCGGTAGTTGGTTCGTCGACCAAGAAGAACCTGAGCACCAC
>NZ_BSTR01000013.1 GCF_030269645.1 Actinokineospora sp. NBRC 105648
AGAGTGCCGCTAAACTTGCCGTGGGTGGGGATGCCCTTACCCTGCCCTTTTCTCTCCACCGCGGTGCTCTAGGGGCCCCACACGAAGCGAGTTCACTAGATCGAGCCCCCTATCTTTTCCTCGGGCAGCCCAAGCGATGAGCCGCCGAAAGGTCGACCGTAGGTCCACATGCGACACACCTCACGAGCTACCCGAGTAAAGCGGAGGCTCGATCGGGTGGAATGCCTTCGCGCGGGGCCCCTAGAGCACCGCGGTGGGGAAAAAGCGTGGGGTGAAGGGCATCCCCACCACACGGCAAGTTTAGCGGTACTCCTCCCCCACACGAAGGCATTCCACCCGATCGAGCACTGGCGTAGCGGGTGTTGCGTACCAGCGCGCTCAGCTTTAGAGATTGAAGGGCAAAGGACGAAGAGCGAAGGACGAAGAGCGAAGGACGAAGAGCGGGGTGCGCGGTCGGGGTCAGGTCGGGGCACTGGTTGGGTTAGGTCGGGTTAGATGTTGCCGCGTTCGTTGAGGTATTGGAATGCGGTCTCGCGTAGCCTGGTGTGGATGCCGTCATAAGCGGGTGTCTTGACAATGCCCTTCGGCACCTTCGCCAGCATCGTGTAGGTGGTGTCGACAACGTTCCCCGCCGGTGCGAGTCCGGCCTGGCTCACCAGTTGGTAGGCGTCCAGTGCGTCCAGGTTCAGCAGCTCCGATGTCCAGCCGACCAGGTCGTGCTGGCTCACCCGGAAGGCGTCCTCCAGGGGACGGGCCGATCCCGTTGACATCAGGTAGTCGTCGTTCTCCAAGCGTGGCCACGCCGGGCCGCCGCCCTTGATCAGGTCGACCACGATCACGGTGGACATCGCGGCCTCGACCGCTGTTCCGCAGACCTCGCCCTCGCCCTGCCTGCAGTGGCCGTCGCCCAGGGAGATCAGGGCTCCGGGGACGTTCACGCCGAAGTACGCCGTCGTTCCGGCGCGCATCTCCGGGGTGTCCATGTTGCCGCCGTGCGCGCCCGGGGTGATGCTCATGATCACCTCGTGCGCGGCCGGGGCGACGCCCACGGTGCCGTGCATGGGGTCCAGGGGTAGTTCGACCGAGAAGTCGCTGGAGCGGGCCTGGAATCGGCAGGTGCCGCGCGTGGTGTCCACCTCGTACAACCAGACCCGTTCCGGCAGTGCCTCGTGCAGCATCGCCGTGGTGTGCGTGGCGGTCAGGGCGCCGAAGTGCGGGAAGGTGGTCGACACCGCCCAGTCGCGGACCGGGCGGATGTCGACGAAGTGCACGGCCACGGTGTCCCCCGGTTCGGCGCCGACCACCGCGATCGGGCCGGAAACCGGGTTCAGGTAGGGGAACTGGCAGACCTGGCTGGGCAAGTCGCCGATCCCCCGCACCGCGCCGCCGAAGCAGTCCTCTGTGGACAGCTCGACCACGGTGCCCGGCCGCACGGTGAGGACCGGTTCCCGGCCGCCGAAGACGAAGTTCGGCTCGCCCGGGGGCAGGGCCACGACCTCGATGCTCACTTGTCCTCCTGCGGTTCGCCGCCGATGCCCGCCAGTTCCGGTTTGCGGCCCGCCGCGAGCAGGCCGCCGAGGATGATCACGCCGATGCCCAGCCAGATGAAGCCGGTGGTCTGCGCGGCGACCTTCGCGTTGACCACCACGTAGGCCAGGATCGCGAACCCGATGGCGGGCGCGATCAGGTGCGCCCACCAGTTCCGGCTGCGGTTGCGCACGACGTAGTGCACGACCACGGACACGTGCAGCACCAGGAACGCCGTCATGGCACCGAAGTTCACCAGCGAGCTGAGCAGCGTGATCCCGTCGTCTCGGGACTGCATGTACAGACCCAGGGCCAGCGACACCCCGGCCACCAGCAGGGTCGCGTTGACCGGGATGCGCCGGGTCGGGTGGATCTTGGCCAGGAACCCGGGGAGCTGGCGGTCGCGGGCCATCGCGTAGAGCAGCCTGCTGGTGGCGGCCTGGGCGACCAGGGAGTTGGCGAAGCCCCAGGACACCGCCGTGGCCGCCGCCGTCAGCACGGCCAGCCAACCGCCGCCCGCGACCCGGGCCGCGTCGTAGAAGGCGGTCCCGCCGGAGTCGCCGTTGGCGATCAGGCCCGCCGGGTCGGGTACCAGCAGTGCCGCGACCCAGGTCTGCACGATGAACAGCACGCCGGTGACCAGCAGCGCGGCCACCATCGAGCGGCCGATCGCCTTGGCCGAGTCGCGGTTCTCCTCGGCCAAGGTGGAGATGCCGTCGAAGCCCAGGAAGCTGAGCACCGCGATCGACACCGCGCCGAACACCAGGCCCCAGGAGAACGTGGCGCTGTCGAACACCGGCTTGAAGCTGAAGCCGTGGCCCTTGCCCTGCACAAGGGCCACGACGCCGATCACCAGGAAGATCGCCAGGATGACCAGCTGGGCCACCAGCATCACCCGGTTGACCTTGGCGGTCATCTCGATCCCCAGGTAGTTCACCGCGGTGTTGAGCACCACGAAGATCACCAGCCAGAGCCACACCGACACGGCGGGCACCAGCGAGTTCATCGCGATGCCCGCGATCAGGTACAGCAGGCTGGGCACGAGCACGTAGTCGAGCAGGATCATCCAGCCCGCCAGGAAGCCGACCGGCGCGCCGATGCCGCGGCCGGCGTAGGTGTAGACCGAGCCGGCGATCGGGAACGCCTTGGACATCTGCGCGTAGGACCAGGCGGTGAACAGCATGGCGACCATGCCGATGGCGTAGGCGAGCGCGATCATGCCGCCGGAACCCTGGAACACGCTGCCGAAGATGCCGAACGGCGCGATCGGCACCATGAAGATCAACCCGTAGACCAGCAGGTCCCGGAACCCGAGCGAGCGCCGCAGCTCCTGCTTGTACCCGTACCGCGCGAGCTCCGCGTCCTCGCTCATGCGTCCTCCTGGCCGTGTCGTCGTCCGCGCAGCGTAGGCCCGATCCTTCCATTTGAAAAGATTCCGTCTGGAAGATCTTTACCCGCCGGACACCGCCCCGCCACGCTCACAGCTGCGTGATGACCGTGAGGTCGAGCCCGTCCGCGCGCGCCAGGAAACCGCCCGCGCGCGGTGGGCCCAGCGGAGCTGCCGACCACGCGCCGCGGTCGGTGGTGGCCAGCAGGCCCGCGGTGGCGATCTGGGCACCCGCGGCGTGCAGACCACCGGAGGCGGCCAGCGCCGCGACCAAGTGGACCCCGTCGTAGCAACCTTCGGCGTACGCGTCGAGCACCGGCGCGCGCCCGCCAAAGAGCGCGCGGTGCCGTTCGGCCAGGGCGATCCGGCGCTCGTCACCCTGGCCCGCGAACGAGCGCATCGCCGCGTACAGCTCGCCGGTGTCGTCGCCGCCCGCCGCCAGCAGGCCGTTCTCCTCCAATGAACCCGAGAGCCGCACGACCCGCGAGGCCAGCGGGGACGCCGCGAACGCGCGGTTGAACTTCGCCAGGTCGCGGCCCACCAGGCTGAGCAGGATGGCGTCCACCCGCACCCGGGTGAGCGCGCCGACGATCTCGTCGGCGTCGGTGCCGGGCCCGGGGAACGGCACCAGCCGCTCGGAGACCACCTCGGCGCCGAGCGCGTGCACGATCCCGGTCGCGACCCGGTGCACCGCGCGCGGCCAGATGTAGTCGCTGCCGACCAGGGCCCAGCGGCGCAGCCTGCGCCGGGCGACCAGCCAGCGCAGCGCGGGCGCGAGCTGCCGGGCCGGGCTGTCGCCGAGCAGCACCACCCCGGGGCGGCGCGACCCGCCCTCGTGCGGCGGGGTGAACACGTACGGCACCCGTCCGCCGAGCGCGACCTCCAACGACCGGTGCACATCGCTGGTGTGGAACCCGACGAACGCGTCGACCAGGCCCGCTAGCCCGGCGGCGTCCCCGGCGACCACCGCGGGATCACGACCGGCGTCGACCAGCACGAGCTGCACCTGGCGACCCGCCACCCCACCCGCGGTGTTGAGCTCGGTGGCCGCCAGGGACGCGGCGCCCAGACCCGACGGACCGGTCAGCCCGAGCGCGCCGGACAGCGGGAGCAGCAGGCCGATCCGCAGCGCGCCCGGGTCCGGACCGGCCACGGCGACCTCGACGCGGTCCCGCAGCACCGCGCGCACGACCGCAGACGAGTCCATGACCGGACAGTATGCTCGCGGGACACCCACCCCGGCGGAAGGCGCGTCATGGCTGATCAGCGCGGCACCACGGTGCCGGACCTGGTCGATCTGCTGACCCGCGCGCAGCGGGCACTGGCCCGCGACCTGGGCACGGTGTTCGAGGAGGAGGGCACCACGGTCGACCAGTGGCGCGTGCTGCGCGAGCTGGCGGTGCGCGAGCGGGCGATGGGCGAGCTGGCGGGCGCGCTGGAGATCCCGCACCCCACCCTCACCCGGTTGGTGGACACCCTGGTGGACTCGGCACTGCTCTACCGGTCACAGTCCGAAGAGGACCGCAGGCGGGTCTCGGTGCACGTCTCCGACCTCGGCCTGGCCAAGCTCGACCGGCTGGAGGCATTGGCCGCCGCGCACGAGCGCAAGCTCACCGCGGCGCTGCGCCCGGAGACCGTCGCCGACCTGTCCGGCCTGCTCCGGTCACTGCAGGCCCAGGACTCCTGACCAGCGGGAGCCCGGACCGAACAGGGCGTTCAGACGGTCAGAGGCCGATGGTGTTCTGCTGCAAGGGATCATCACTCGCGGCGGGGGTCATCGAGGCGGGCTCGAGGCGCTGCAGGCCCATGGCGCCGATCATCAGCATGAACGGCACTGCCAGTCCGATCCACATAGGACGGTCCCTTCCCGGTCGCCGACTCGCTTCACCCGACAGATACCCCCTCCCCCGGTCGGTTACACCAACCGGACGAACGGTGTGCGCTGCGTCACGAACCCGGACCGGGCACCGCGTGCCCCGGAGCCGCCCCAGCCGACGAGATCACCCGTACGTTCGCCCAGTTCGGAGCGGGTCAGCCGGTGTGCTCCGCACGTGCCTCCAGCCGTGCCACCCGCGCCACCAGCGGGGCGAGTTCCTTGCGCACCACCGCGGTGAGCGCCGCCGCGGGATCGCCGGCCTGGGCGCGCAGGTGCACGTACCCCGCCAGGGCCGCCACCACCGCCGCCCGCACCGCCTTGAGGTCGGCGCCCGCCGCCCGCAGGGCCGCGCCCCCGGCGCCGTCGGGCTCGGCGAGCAGGCCGATCAGCAGGTGCTCGCAGCCGACGTAGTTGTGCCCCAGCGACACCGCCTCGGTGACCGCGAGCTCCAGCGCGCCCGCCGCGCCAGTCGAGAACCGGTCGGCCGGGCCGTCCCCGGCGGGCAGCGCGACGACCACGGCGGGCGGGTCGACAGCCACCGCGCGCAGCACGTGCAGCGCCAGGTTCGTGCCCTCGGCCAGCATCCCGTGCAGCAGGTGCTCGGTGCCGACCTCGGCGGCGCCGTCGGCGCGCGCCCGCTCGATCGCCAGCCGCAGCACCGCGCGGGTGCGCTCGGTGAACTGGGCCAGCCCGGCCGTCGGGTCGGCGACCGCGAGGTCGCCCAGCACCGTCGCGCGGATCGCGGTCACCCGCTTGACCGACTGCTCCAGTGCCCGCTGGCACACCGCCGACACCGGCACGCCCGCCGCCCGGACCGCCTCGGCCAGCTCGTCCGGCAGGTACACGTTGATCTTCGGCATGGTCGCCCCTTTCGCTACCCCCATAGATAACCCCACAAGGGGTTACATGTCAAAGGGCCCGCACCGGAAACCGGTGCGGGCCCCTGTGACCAGCGGGGTGATCAGCCGCCGAGGGTGTGGAACAGATCGGTGTGGTCGTGGGTGCCCAGCACCGCGAGCGAGCCCGGGCCGATGGCCCAGACCGGGACGACCGCGCCGGTGTGCTGCTGGCTCGGCGCCGTGGCGGCCGGGGCGGCACCCGGGCCGCCGTAGCCGGCGGTGCCGTAGGTCAGCGTCAGGGTGGCGCCGTCCTTGGTGGTCAGGTTGGTCGAGTAGCCGGTGGGCAGGCCGTTGCCCGAGGCGTCCTCGGAGACGATCTGGCTGGTGTGCGCGTGGTCGGCGCTGACCACGACCAGGGTGTTGGGGTGGCTGCGCTGGTAGTCCAGCGCGACACCGATCGCCTTGTCGAACGCGACGGTCTCGCCGACCTGGCCGCAGGCGTTGGTGGCGTGGTCCTGCTTGTCGATCGAGGCACCCTCGACCTGCAGGAAGAAGCCGCGCCGGTTCTCCAGCAGGCTGATCGCCTTGCTGGTCATGTCGGCCAGGCTCGGCTCGTTGGCCGGGCGCTGGTTCTCCACGCACGGCGCGGGGGCGTTGCCCTTGCCGAGCGCCGCGGCCGGGCCGCTCCACTCGACGGCCATGTTGCTCGCGTTGAACAGGCCGAGCACCGGCTTGTCCGCCTTCTTCACCGCGGCGAGGCCCGCGGCGTCGGTGACGTACTGGAAGCCCTTGGCCTGCGCGGCCTGCGCGACGGTCTTGCCCGCGTCCGGACCACCGGTGACGGTCTGGTCGTAGCGGCCGCGGCCGCCACCGAGCAGGACGTCGATCTTGTGGTCGACCTGCTGCTCGGCGATCGAGCCCAGGCCGCCCACGGCCTTGGTCTCCTTGGCGCAGGCGGCCATGTTGGCCGGGCCCTGGCAGCCGCGCAGCGAGATGTGCGAGGACAGCACGGCCGGGGTGGCGTCGGTGATCTCGGCGGTGGAGACGTCGCCGACCTTCAGGCCGCGCTTCTGGGCCTTCTCCAGGACGGTCTCGTAGTTCTCGCCGGGCACGTCGATCGCGGTGCTCGGGCCCTGCGAGATCCGCTCGTCGATGGTCTTGCGGCCGGTCGCCCACATGGTGCCGGTGGAGGCCGAGTCCGGGTCGTAGTCGGGCAGGTACGGCGCCGCCGCGGCGGGCTTGACCGACCAGGTGGTGTCGAAACCGGTGAGCGCGAGCCGGTCGACGTTGAGCTTGTTGTGCACGCCCTGGTAGTAGCGGGCGGCGGTGATTTCCTGCGTGCCCATGCCATCGCCGATGAGGTAGATGACATTCGTCGGGTGCCGGTCGACAAGCGCCTGCACAATGGCGCGCTCGGTGGCGCCGGAACCGTTGAAAGAACCGTCCGCGGACGCGGTACCCGCGCCGACCGCGGCGGTGAGGGCGGCCACACCGGCGACGGCGACAATCACCTGTCGTTTCATTTATTGACCTTTCGCCTAACGAGGAGACTCGGGCGCACGGTAATCCCCGTTCACAGACGGCGGGTGTCCATTCGCCGTCCAGGCGATGACACTCCGCCCGGGGCAATGCGACACAACCGGCAATTCAGGTCAACGCACGGCGCAAACCGGACAAGCCGTCGGACCTCAGTCTTCCGGGTGACCACTGATCGGGCGGCGGTGCACGGGCAGTAGATCGACAACCCCGGCACACGAGCGCGTTTCCGCCACACGATCGGGTGGCATGGAAATCGCTACCCGGTTTCGGTCCGTATGGTGAATCCGCAGCGCGCCCGGACCCAGCGCCGATGCAGGCGCACGTTCGAAGGACTCACGTCATGACTTCAATTTCGGACTCGCCAAACCGTTCCCGGAACCGTGCCACCGGCAGGCGCGGGCTGCTCGTGACCGCCGCCGCCGTGGTCGCCGCGACCGCCACCGCGGGCGTCGCCGCCGCGGCCCCCGGGCAGACCGACACCGACGACACCATCGCCAAGGTCGTGGTCACCTCGGCGATCACCCTGACGAACCTGACCCCGGACTTCACCCTCACCGGGCTGCCGGGCGCCACCGTGGCGCAGAGCGGCATCGTCACCTTCACGGTCACCACCAACAACCTGGCGGGCTACGCGGTCACCGTGCAGAGCCGCACCCCGGCGCTCGCGCCGACGGCGTCGGGCAACACCGACTCGATCCCGATCAGCGCGCTGTCGGTGCGCGAGACCGGCACCACCCCGTACACCCCGCTGAGCAACACCGCCCCGGTGACCGTGCACAGCCAGTCGACCCGCTCGGCGCCGACCGGCGACAACCTGAGCAACGACTACCAGGTCGTGATCCCGTTCGTGAACGAGGACACCTACACCACGACCCTGGACTACGTCGCGACGACGCTCTGAACCGCTGACACGCCCATGGCCCACCCGCTCAGGGGTGGTGCCGTGCTCGCGACCGCCACGCTGCTGTGGGCCTGCACGGCTCCGGCCGCGCCAGCGGTCACGGCACCCGGCACCACAACACCCACCACCCCGACACCCACCACCGCGACCCCTGCGGGCTCGACCCCCGCCGGCTCGAGCACCACCACCCCGCCGTGGTCGAACCCGGCGCAGACCACCTCGTACAGCACCGTCCCGGCGGGGTTCTCGCTGACGGTGAGTCCCACCAGGATCGTGGTCGGACCGCAGGAGAGCACGGGCACGCACGAGGTCCTGGTGGTCAACCGGGGGCAGGCCCGGGCCACCGTCACCGTGCAGGAGCGCGACTTCGTCGGCGGTGCCGACGGCTCGCTGGTGTTCCAGGAGCGGGCGCCGTACTCGGCCTCGGAGTGGGTCGCGGTGAGCCCGACGACCTTCGACCTGGGACCGGGCACCAGCCAGGTGGTGCGCGCCGCGGTCGCGGTGCCCCCCGCGCCGGAGCCGGGCGACCACCAGGTCGCGCTGGTCTTCCTGGTCGAGGCCGGGGTCACCGAGGCCAACGTCCGGGTCAACCGGGGGGTGGCCACGCCGATCTACATCACCGTGTCCGGGCCCGCGCACGACTTCAGCACGATCACCGACCTGGCCGCGCCCGGCTTCGTGCTCGACGGGCCGGTGCGGCTCTCGGCCAAGGTCCACGACGAGGGCACCGTGCACCGCGACTTCCGCGGCCCCACCGCCCTGCGGGTGAGCGCGTCGGGCGAGAGCGCGACGTTCCCGGACTTCACCGTGCTGCGCGGCGGCACCCGCGACATCAGCACCGACTGGGAGCCGCCGCTGTTCTGCGTGTGCTACCCCAGCGTCACGGTCACCAACGCCAACGGGGTCACCCGCACGGTGCAGGCCCAGGTGGTGGTGGTCCCGCTGCACCTGATCGGCGTCGTGCTCGGCGCGCTGCTGGTCCTGTGGCTGGCCTACCGGCTGGCCCGGCGCCGCTACCGCGCGGCGGTGGCCACGGCGGCGGCCAGGGTGAACGAGTCGGGCGATGCGTAGGGCGACTGCCCTGACCGCGGCCGCGGCGCTGGTGGCCGGGGTGGTGGGCGCCGTGGTCGGCGGGGTCTCCCCCGGCACCGCCCGCGCGGCGGGCACCACCCTGTTCGACAACTCTTTCGCCTACAACACCATCGCCGCGGGCGGCACCGGCACGGTCACCGTGCCCACTCCGGTCGGCGGGGTCAACGCCGCCTGCCTGACCGCGACCGGCAACCTGCTCACCGGGCCGGTGACCAGCTGCCTGGGCACCACCGACGCCAACGGCGCGGGCAAGCTCCGGCTCACCTCGGCGGCGGTCACCCAGGCGGGGTCGGTGTTCGGCGCGACCAGCTTCCCCACGTCCAACGGCCTGGACATCACCTTCAACACCTACCAGTACGGCGGCACCGGGGCCGACGGCATCTCGTTCGTGCTGGCCGCGGTCGACCCGGCGAACCCGGTCATCCCGACCACCATCGGCCCCAACGGCGGCTCGCTGGGCTACTCCTCGAGCGCGGGGACCGTCGGCCTGCCCAACGGCTACCTGGGCATCGGCCTGGACGTCTACGGCAACTTCAGCTCGCCGAGCTTCCAGGGCTCCGGCTGCGCCAACCCCACCTACATCAGCGCCGCGGTCGCGGGGGCGATCGTGGTGCGCGGCCCGGGCAACGGCACGGTCGGCTACTGCGGGCTGACCACCACCTACGCCGGGACCACCGCGTCCCGGGTCACGCTGCGCGCCTCGACCAGGGCGGCCTCGGTGGTGCCGGTGCAGGTGCTGATCAACCCGACCACGGTGGCCTACACCTCGGCCACCGGCGTCTCGGTCGCGGGCAACTCCTACAAGGTCGTCGCCACCCCGGTCGGCGGCACCGCCAAGACGCTCACCGGCACCTTGCCGACCGTCTCGTCCACGCTGTACCCCTCGAGCAGCTGGCTCACCGCCTCCGGGGTGCCCAAGCAGCTCGCGTTCGGCTTCGCGGGCTCGACCGGCGCGGTCACCGACGTGCACGAGATCGGCAACGTCAAGGGCCTCAGCGCCAACCCGGTCCCCCAGCTCACGGTGAGCACGACCAGCTACTCGCCCGCCACCGCCACCGCGGGCGGTCCGGTCACCTACACCGTCTCCGCCGGTGTGCTCGCGGGCGCCGACGAGGCGAGCGCGGTCTCGGTCACCCAAACGCTGCCCGCGGGCGTGAAACCGCTGGGCGCCTACGGTTCCGGCTGGACCTGTGCGACCCCGGTGGGCCAGTCGGTCACCTGCACCACGACGGCCACCTCGATCGCCAACGGCACGACCCTGCCCAACATCACCGTCGTCGGGGTCGCCACCACCAGCGTCACCGCGGCCACCGTGCAGAGCGGGTCACCGTCCACTGTGTCCTCTTCGGACGGCAGCCCGGCGACCGACACCACGACCACGGCGGGCACCCTGGCGACCACGCCGTCCGGGCTGGCGCTCAGCCCGGCGACCGGGTCGGTGTCCGGCGGCGGGAACGTCACGATCACCGGCTCGAACATCACCAACGCCACCGCGATCGAGATCGGCACCACGGCCGAGCAGCAGGCGGGTACCCCGGTCACGCTGTTCCCCTGCACCGCCACAGTGACCACGGGGTGCTTCACCGTCTCGGGCAGCACGTTGGTGATCAACGGGATGCCCGCGCGGGCGTCGGTGGGCGCGGTGAACGTCACCGTGGTCACCCAGGGCGTGGCCAACTCGGTCGCCTACACCTATGTGGACAAACCCGCGACGCCCGCGGCGCCCACCGCCACCGCGGGTGTCACCAGCGCCACGGTCACCTGGACGGCGCCCGCCACCAATGGCAGCCCGATCACCGGCTACGTCGTCACGCCCTACCTGAACGGCGTGGCGCAGACACCGGTGAACTACGACGCGTCGGCCACGACACGCACCCTCACGGGCCTCACCGCGGGTGGGAACTACACCTTCACCGTCGCGGCGGTCAACGCGTACGGCACGTCAGCGGCCAGCCCGCTGTCCAACACCGTGGTGCCCTACACGGTGCCCACCGCGCCGACGATCACCGCGGCGAGCGCGGGCGACGCGCAGGCCACCCTCACCTGGACCGCGCCGACCAGCAACGGCGGCAGCGCGATCACCGGCTACGTGGTCACCCCGTACATCAACGGTGTCGCCCAGGCACCGCAGACGTTCAGCGGCACCGCGCTCACCCAGACCGTCACCGGCCTGACGCCTGGCACGGCGTACACGTTCACCGTCGCCGCGCAAAACGCCGCCGGGACCGGGCCGCCGTCGAGCTTCTCCGCCTCGGTCACCCCCAACCGCTCCCCCAGCCTGACCTTCGCCAACCCGGCGTCCGGCGAGGTCGGCGTCGCCTACAGCACGACGTTCACCGTCACCGACGGCACCGCGCCGTTCACCTGGTCCATCCCGAGCGGCGCGCTCCCGCCCGGCCTCACGCTCAACACCTCGACGGGCGTCCTGAGCGGCACCCCGACCACGGCGGGCAGTTACACCTTCACCGTCCAGGTCACCGACGCCAGCGGCCAGACCGCGACCAAGTCGGTGACGATCGTGATCGCCGCCCAGCCCACCATGACCTTCACCCCGCCCGCCGGTGAGGTTGGCGTCGCCTACACGACGCAGCCCACCGTCACCGGCGGCACCAGCCCGATCACCTACGCGGTCACCGCGGGCAGCCTCCCGGGCGGGCTCACGCTCAACACCTCGACCGGCGTGGTCAGCGGGACGCCCACGACGGCGGGCAGCTACACCTACACCCTCACCGCGACCGACGCGTTCAACCAGACCGCCGCCAAGACGGTGACCGTCGCGATCGCCGCACGGCCAACGCTGAGCACCGCGACGCCACCCGCACCGCAGGTGGGCGTCGCCTACAGCACCTCGTTCGACGTCACCGGCGGCACGGCGCCGTACTCGTGGGCGCTCACCGCGGGCAGCCTGCCGCCCGGGCTGACGCTCAACACCGCCACCGGGGTGCTCTCCGGGACGCCGACCACCACGGGGACGTACTCGTTCAGCGTCACCGTGATCGACGCCTTCGGGCAGACCGCGACCAAGGCGGTCACGCTGACCGTCGGCGCGGGTCCGATCGTGATCACCAAGACCGCCAACACGTCCTCGGCCGCGGTGGGCAGCACGGTGGCCTACACGATCACCGTGGCCAACACCGGCTCGACGGCGTTCACCGGGGTCACCCTGTCCGACCCGCTCGGCGGCGTGCTCGACGACGCCACCTACAGCGGCAACGCCACCGCGACCAGCGGCACGCTGACGTACTCGTCGTCCACCCTGGGCTGGACGGGCAACGTCGCCGCGGGCGCCACCGTCGTGATCAGCTACTCCGTCGCGGTCAGCAACCCGGGCACCGGCAACAAGATCCTGGCCAACACGGTGTCATCGTCCACTTTGGGCACGAACTGCCCCAGCGGCGGGGCCGACACCCGGTGCACCGCGACGGTCACCGTGCCCGGCCTGAACATCGTCAAGTCCGCCGACGTCTCCAGCACCACCCCGGGCGGCACGGTCCGCTACACGATCACCGCCACCAACACCGGCCAGACCGCCTTCGCCGCCGCCACCTTCACCGACGGACTCGCGGGTGTGCTCGACGACGCGAGCTACAACGGCGACGGCACAACCACTTCCGGCAGCGTGTCGTTCACCAGCCCGAACCTCACCTGGACCGGCCCGCTCGCGATCGGCGCGAGCACCACGGTCAGCTACTCGGTCACGGTCAACAACCCCGACACCGGCGACAAGGCGCTCACCGGCACGGTGACCTCGCCGACCGCGGGCAGCTCGTGCCCGAGCGCCGCCCCGGCCGCGCAGTGCACCTCGACGGTCACCGTGCTCGTCCCGGCGCTGTCGATCACCAACACGGCCAACACCACGAGCACCACCCCCGGCGGCACGGTGTCCTACACGGTCACCCTGGCCAACACCGGGCAGACCGCCTACACCGGCACGAGTGTCGCGATCGGACTGTCCGGCGCCCTGGACGACGCCATCTACGGCGGCGGTGCGAGCGCCACCAGCGGCAGCCTCGCCTACAGCGCGCCGACGCTCACCTGGACCGGGAACATCCCGATCGGCGGCACGGTCACCATCACCTACGCGCTCACCGCCCGCTCCCCCGCCCCGGGCGACAAGACGATCACCACGGTGGTGTCGTCGGGCGCGGCGGGCAGCGCGTGCCCGGCGGGCAGCGCGAACTCCGCGTGCACCAGCAACGTCCAGGTACTCATCCCGGGCCTCACGATCACAAAGGCCGCTGACTCGGCGACCACCACGCCGGGTGCCACCGTCCGCTACACCATCGCGGTCACCAACTCCGGCCAGACGCCCTACACGGGCGCCGCGCTGAGCGACCAGCTCACCGGCGTCCTCGACGACGCCACCTACAACGGCGACGCGGCGGCCACCAGCGGCAGTGTCTCCTACAGCGCGCCAACGCTTTCCTGGACGGGGAACCTGGCCGTGGGCGCCACCGCGACGATCACCTACTCGGTCGCGGTGAAGTCCCCGGCCACCGGCGACAAGACGATGACCAACACCGCCACCTCAACCGCGGCGGGCAGCACTTGCCCGACGGGCTCGCCGGGCGCCCAGTGCACCAGCACCGTCGCGGTCCTGATCCCGGCGCTGACCTTCGCGGTCACCCCGGACGCGACCACGACCACGCCGGGTTCGACGGTCAAGCACACCGTGTCGGTCACCAACAGCGGCCAGACCACCTACACCAACCTGGCCGTCACGGTGGATCTCAACGGCGCCACCGACGACGCGACCTACGACAACGACGCCGCCGTCAGCACCGGCAGCCTGGTCAACAACGGCGACGGCACCGCCACCTGGACGCTGAGCCTGGCCCCGGGCGCGGCGGCCAACCTGACGCTCACCACCACGGTGAACAACCCGGACACCGGCGACAAGGTGCTGCGGGTGGCGGCCTACAGCACGGCGGCGGGCAGCCCGTGCGCGGCGGGCTCGACCAGTTCGTCCTGCCGGGACACCGTGACCGTGCTGGTGCCGGGGCTGACGATCACCAAGTCCGCCAACGCGAGCGCGGTCACCCCGGGTGACCCGGTGACCTACACGGTGTCGGTGGTGAACTCCGGCCAGACCACCTACTCCCCCGCCGCGTTCACCGACGACCTCACCACCGTGCTCACCGACGCGGTCTACACCGGCAACGCCACCGCCACCACCGGTGCGGTGTCCTACTCCGCGCCAGTGTTGTCCTGGAGCGGCACCCTGGCGCCGGGGGCGACCGCGACGATCACCTACGCCGTGGCGGTCCGCGACCCGGACCCCGGTGACAAGCGCCTGATCAACACGATCGTCTCCAGCGCACCCGGCAACAACTGCCCCGCGGGCGGCACCGACGCGCGGTGCACGGCCACGGTGAGCGTCCTGGTACCCGCCCTCACGATCACCAGCACCGCGGGCAGCGCCACCACTGTCCCGGGGGCCACGCTCAGCAAGACCATCACCGTCACCAACTCCGGCGCGACGCCCTACACCGACGCGGCGTTCACCGACGCGCTGGCGGGAACCCTGGACGACGCGGACTACAACGGCGACGCCGCCGCCTCCACCGGCACGGTGTCCTACGCGGGTGGTGTGCTGAGCTGGTCGGGCAACCTGGCCGTCGGCGCCTCGGCGACGATCACCTACACGGTCGCTGTGCACCCGGCCGACGGCGGCGACAACCTGGTGAAGGACACCGTCACCTCGAGCACCCGGGGCGTGAACTGCACGTCCGGCAACACCGACAGCAGATGCGGCTCGACCGTCCCGGTGGCCAGACTCGTCCTCCAGCAGTCCTATCAGGACACCTCGACCACCCCCGGCGCGGTCGTCCGGCTCAACGCGACGTTCACCAACACCGGCAAGGTGGCCTACACCGGGATCACGGTGTCGAGCCCCAGCGCGGACACCCTCGACGACGCGATCGCCAACGGCGACCAGGCCGCCACCTCGGGCACGCTGTCGCTGGGCGCGAGCGCGATCAGCTGGACCGGCGACATCCCGGTCGGCGGCACGGTGTCGGTCACCGGCACGCTGACCGTCAAGAACCCCGACACCGGCAACAAGCTGCTCACCGGCACGATGAACTCGACCGCGCCGGGCAACAACTGTCCTACTGGGACGACCGACACCCGGTGCACCGCCGCGCTGCCGGTGCTCGTCCCGGGGCTGACCCTGACCAAGGCGGCCAACACCACCACCGCGGTCCCCGACGGCACAGTGAGCTACACGGTCACCGTCACCAACAGCGGCCAGACCGCGCAGACCGGCGCCGCGTTCACCGACTCGCTCTCCGCCGTGCTGGACGACGCCACGTACAACAACAACGGCGCGGCGACGACCGGCACGGTGTCGTTCGCCTCGGAAACCCTTTCCTGGAGCGGAAGCCTGGCCGTGGGCGCCGTCGCGACGATCACCTACTCGGTCACGGTCAACACCAACGGCACCGGCGACAAGACCCTGACCAACTCGGTCAGCTCGACCAACGCGGGCAGCACCTGCCCGCCCGCGAGCGGCAACACCGCGTGCACCAGCACCGTCGCCGTGCTCACCCCGGCGCTGACCCTGGTCAAGACCGCGGACCTGCCCAACGCCACGCTCGGGTCGACGGTCACCTACACGATCAGGGCCACCAACACCGGGCAGACGGCCTACGCCTCGGCCGCCTTCACCGACCCGCTGGCCGCCGTGCTCGACGACGCGGTCTACAACAACAACGCCACCGCCACCGCGGGCACCGTCTCCTACGCGAGCGGCGTGCTGAGCTGGTCCGGCCCGCTGGCGCTGGGCGCCGCGGCGACGATCACCTACACGGTCACCATCCGCAACCCGGACCCCGGCAACCAGTCGATGACCAACACCGTCGTCTCCACCACCCAGGGCGCCAACTGCGCCTCGGGGAGCACCGACGGCCGGTGCACCGCGACCGTGGCGGTCACCAACGCGACCAGCCTGACGCTGACCAAGACGGCCGACGTCACCGCGACCACCGCCGGGCAGCGGGTGACCTATACGGTCAAGGTGGTCAACGCCAGCATCCTGCCGGTGCTCAGCGCCGACTTCAGCGACCCGCTAGCCGACATCGTCGACGACGCCACCTACAACAACGACGCGGTCGTCTCGGCGGGCACGATCACCTACTCCGGCACCACGCTGTCCTGGGCGGGTTCCGTGGGCGCGCTGAGCACGGTCACCGCGACGTACTCGGTCACCACCAAGGCGGTGCCCACCGGCAACCAGATCCTGACCGGGCGAGTCGTCTCCACGGCGTTGCTCTCCAGCAATAACTGCCTGTCCACCAGCACGGACCCGCGCTGCGTCAGCACCATCCCGGTCGCGAGCCTGCGGATCCAGCAGGCCTACACCGAGACCTCGACCACCCCCGGCTCCACGGTGCACCTCACCGCGACGTTCACCAACACCGGGCAGTACGCCTACAACGGCATCTCGATCACCAGCCCGACCGCCGACACCCTCGACGACGCGATCCCCGGCGAGCAGTCGGTCAGCTCCGGGACGCTGGTGCTGTCCGCCACCGCGATCACCTGGACCGGCGACATCCCGGTCGGCGCCACGATCACGCTCACCGGCGAGCTGACCGCCAAGGACCCGCCGACCGGCAACAGGCTGCTCACCGGAACCCTCCAGTCCACCGCGCTGGGCAACAACTGTCCTACTGGGACGATGGACACCCGTTGCACGGCAACGGTCCCGGTGCTCATCCCCGGCCTGACGATCACCAAGAGCGCGGACACCACGTTCGTCGTCCCCGGCGGCACGGCGGGTTTCACGATCACCATCCGCAACTCGGGCCAGACGCCCTACACCGGCGCCTCGGTCACCGACGTCCTCTCCGGGCTGCTCGACGACGCGGTCTACAACAACAACGCGGTCGCTACCTCGGGCGCGGTGGTCTACACGAGCCCGAACCTGGTCTGGACCGGCAACCTGGCCGTTGGCGCGACCGCCACGGTCACCTACTCGGCCACCGCGCGGAACCCGGCCACCGGCGACAAGACCATGGTCAACCCGGTTTTCTCGACCACCGTCGGCAGCACCTGCCCACCCGCCAGCGGGGACGCGGCCTGCCGCACCACGGTCGCCGTGCTGACCCCGGCGCTGACCATCACGTCGTCGGCCGGGACCAGCTCGGCGATCCCCGGGCAGACGGTCGCCTACAGCGTCACCGCGACCAACACCGGCCAGACCGCCTACGGCGCGGCCACCTTCAGCGTCCCGCTGGCCGACGTGCTCGACGACGCCACCTACCCCGGCGGCGCGACCGCGAGCTCCGGCACGGTCACCGTCACCGGCCAGACGCTCACCTGGACCGGCCCGCTGGCCACCGGCGCGGCGGCGACGATCACCTACCCGGTGGTGGTGAACAACCCGGACACCGGCAACCACCGGCTCACCCAGACCGTGGTGTCGACCAGCCAGGGCAGCACCTGCCCGACGGGCGGGACCGACCCCCGGTGCACGACCTCGGTGCCGGTGGCCGGGCTGACGATCACCAACGTGGCGAGCACCGCCACCACCAAACCCACCTCGGTGGTGAGCTACACGGTGACCCTGGCCAACTCCGGCCAGACGCCGTACACCGGGATCACCGTCGACGCGGCCTTCGCCGGTGCCCTCGACGACGCCGACTACAACGGCGACGCCGCCACCAGCTCCGGCAGCCTGCTGCTGATCGCCGAGACCGGCACGGTGCGCTGGACCGGCGACCTCCCGGTCGGCGGCAGCGTGGTGATCACCGGGTCGGTGACGGTCAAGTACCCCGAGCCGGGCGACAAGGTGCTCAGCACCGTGGTGACCACGGCGGCGGCCGGGAGCAACTGCCCGACCGGCGGCGCGGACACCCGGTGCCGCACCAGCGTCACGGTGCTCACCCCGGCGCTGACCATCACCAAGTCGGCCGACACCACCACGACCACGCCGGGCGGCACGGTCGGCTACACGATCACGATCAGCAACACCGGCCAGACCCCGTACGCCGGCGCCCGGGTCAGCGACTCGCTGCGCGGGGTGCTCACCGACGCGACCTACCTCGGCGACGCCAGCGCGACCAGCGGCACCGTCGCCTACACGAACCCCACGCTGACCTGGACCGGCGACCTCGCGCTCGCCCAGGTGGTCGTGGTGGCCTACCACGTCCGGGTCAACACCCCCGACCTCGGCGACAAGCGGATGGTCAACGGCGTCGCCTCCGACGAGCTGGGCAGCACCTGCCCCACCGGCGACGCCCGAGCGGGGTGCTCGACCGAGGTCACCGTGCTGGTGCCCGCACTGGACATCACCGTCACCGCCGACCGGACCACCACCGTGCCGGGCGGGTCGGTCGACTACACGGTGACCATCGCCAACACCGGGCAGACCCCCTACGTCGGCGCGAACGTGGTCGTGCAGCTCGCCGGGGTGCTCGACGACGCGGCCTACGACGGCGACGGCACGGCCACCACCGGCGGCCTCGCCTTCACCGCGCCGAACCTCACCTGGACCGGCGACCTGGCGGTCGGCGCGACGGCGGTGGTCAGCTACGGCGTCACCGTCGCCCGGCCGGACACCGGCGACCTGCGGCTGGTCACCACGGCGTACTCGACCGCGCCGGGCAGCAGCTGCGGCGCGGGCTGCCAGAACACCGTGGTGGTGCTGATCCCGGGGCTGTCGGTGTCCACGACGGCGAACGTGTCCACCGCGACGCCCGGCGACGAGGTGGTCTTCACGATCACCCTGGTCAACACCGGGCAGACCGCGTACACGAACACCACGGTGAGCACATCGCTGGCGAACGTCGTCGACGACGCCCTGTTCGACGGCACCGTGACGGCCTCGACCGGCGTCGCCACCTACACCGCCCCGGCGCTCTCCTGGACCGGCAGCCTCGCCGTGGGCGCCACAGCGGTGATCACCTACGCGGTCACCGTCCGCTCCCCCGACCCGGGGGACAAACTGCTGACCTCGACCGTGGTGGCCCCCGCGCAGGGCAGCACGTGCCCGGCGGTGGGCGGCGCGCCCGCGTGCACGGTGTCGGTGACCGTCCTGGTCCCGGCGCTGACGATCAGCAAGACGGCGAGCTCGCCCACGGCGACGCCCGGGTCCACCGTCGGCTACCGGATCGTGGTCACCAACACCGGGCAGACCGCGTACCCGGCCGCGGTCGTCTCGGACTCGCTGCGCGACGTGCTCACCGACGCCGACTACGACGGCGACGCCGCGGTGGTCGGCGGCGGCACCCTGTCCTACGCCGACTCGACGATCACCTGGACCGGCGCGCTGCCGATCGGGGCGGCCGCGACGATCACCTACTCGGTCACCGTCCGCGACCCGGACCCCGGCGACAAGTGGCTGATGAACGAGGTCAGCTCGCCCTCGCCGGGCAGCAGCTGCCCGCCGGACGGCAGCGCCCCGGGCTGCTCGACCACGGTGCAGGTGCTGGTGCCCGCGCTGGCGATCACCAAGACGGCCGACACCGCGACCGCGGTGGCGGGCGGGTCGGTCCGCTACACCGTCACGCTCACCAACACCGGCGAGACCGACTACACCCCGGCGACCTTCGTCGACTCGCTGGCCGCGGTCCTCGACGACGCCGACTACGCGGGCGACGCCACCGCCAGCACCGGCGACGTCGCCTACACCGCGGGCACCATCACCTGGTCCGGCGGGCTCGCGGTGGACGAGGTCGCCACCGTGTCCTACTCGGTGCGCACGCGGTACCCGGCCACCGGCGACAAGACGCTGTCGAACCGGGTGTCCTCGCCGTCGGCGGGCGCGAGCTGCCGCACCGGCGCCGAGGCGGGCTGCTCGACCGCGGTGGCCCTGCTGGTGCCGGGCCTGGCGATCAGCAAGGCCGCGAACACCGCCCAGGTCGTGGCGGGCGGCTCCGTGCAGTACACGATCACCGCCACCAACACCGGCGAGGCCGACTACCCGTCGGTCACGATCACCGACCCGCTGGCGGGCGTGCTCGACGACGCCGTCTACAGCGACAACGCCACCGCCACGAGCGGCACCGTCGGCTACGCGGGCGGCACCGTCACCTGGACCGGGCCGGTCGCCCGCGGCGCCACCGTGCTGATCACGTTCACCGTCGCGGTCAACGCGGGCACGACCGGCGACGAGGTGCTGCGCAACCGGGTCGAGTCCGCGGCGGTCGGCAGCACATGCCCGGTCGGCGGCAGCGCGCCCGCCTGCTCGACGACGACCCCGGTCGCGCCGCGGTTCATCACGCTGACCGACCTGACCCCGGAGTTCACCCTGACCGGCCTGCCGGGCGTCGCGGTGGACTCGACCGGCATCGTCACCATGACGGTCACCACGAACAGCACCAGCGGCTACACGGTCACCGTGCGGCCGCTCTCGCCGACCCTGGTCGGCAGCACCACCACGATCCCGGTGGAACGGCTCAGCGTGCGGGAGACCGGCGGCGGGGCGTTCCAGCCGCTCGCGCCGGGCGCCGCGCGGGTCGTGCACCGGCAGGACACCCCCTCAGCACCGAGCGGCGACGCGGTCAGCAACGACTACCGGGTCGAGATCCCCGACGTCCCCTCGGACACGTACGCCGCGACGCTGGAGTACGTGGCAGGCACCCAGTGAGCCACCGCCAAGGAGACATGACGTGATCGCCACCGCAGTCCTGGCCGCCGTTCTACTGGCCGCCACCCCGGCCGAGGACGACTCGGCCCCGCGCCTGAGCATCGCGGTGGACAACACGCACGCCTCGGCGGTGGCGGGCGACCGGCTCACCTACACCGTGACGGTCCGCAACCTGGGCGCCACCGACGTCAGCGGGCTGGGCGTCACCCAGAGCGTGCCCGCCGGGCTGCACTTCGACACCGCCGAGCCGGACGGGCGGCCGCGGTCGGGCGCCGTGGCCTGGACCGTCGACCTGCCGCCCGCGGCCGAGGCGGTGTTCCACTCCACCATGACGGTCGTGGACACCCCGGCCGACCAGCTGCGCGTCGCCACCGTCGCGTGCGCGCGCACCGCGGGCGAGGACGGGCCGCCGCTGGTCTGCGCCTCGCACTCGGCGCAGCTGCCCGCGGGGGCGGCCGCCGCGGCCCAGGCGCGGGCACCGGAGCCGTGGATGGCCCGCAACCGGTGGTACGTCGCGGGCGGGCTGATCGTGGCGGCGGGCGGCGCGCTGGTCGTCCGGCGCCGTTTCTCCGGGCGCGAGGAGCAGGCGGAGGACGAGTAGGGCGCAATTCATCGAATTACCACCGGGAATTGGTGTCCGCTACCCATCCGGCGAACGCCCACTAGGCCACCCGGCGGAGTCGAGTTCGAATTCCCGCTACTCCCAGAGTTTCCCTTGGGAGTACTGGGAATGAAACACGACACAACTCCGGGTAGCTACCGGCCGGTTGGTACTCCCCGTCCAGAGCAGTGCGCGCACGACGACGTGCGCACCCGGTGAGGAGATCGTGAAAGTTTGTCCGAGATTGCCCGAAATACCTCACGCAGCGTTCCCGAATGGCCGACCAGGTAACTGACACACCCGCGCGCGAGACCTCGGCGGCCCCCCGAAAAACGTCGTAACGACAAGGGATCGACCGCGATCCACTGGTTGTTTCGTGACGATCATCGGGGACTGGACGAGGGGAACCACCATGGATGTCGTTGTGCCCGCGCACAACGAGGAGTTCGTGATCACCGGGTGCCTGGACCGGCTGGCCGACGCGACCTCGGTGAACCGGGTCATCGTGGTGGCCAACGGTTGCACGGACCGCACGGTCGAACTCGCCCGCGCGCACCCCAGCGCGCCGGAGGTCGTCGTGGTGGAGCGGCCCGGTAAAGCGGGCGCGCTCAACGCCGGTGACGCCCGCTGCGCCACGTTCCCCCGGGTGTACCTCGACGCCGACATCGAGCTCAGCGGCCCCGGCCTGGACGCCCTGGCCACCACGGCCAAGGACACCGACGCCGAGGCCGTGATGCCCGCGGTCCGCCTGGACCTGGCGGGCGCGTCGTGGCCGGTCCGCCGCTACTACGCGGTGTGGCAACGGCTCCCGGCGGTCAACAGCTCCTCGGCCGGGCGCGGGGTGTACCTGCTCACCGCGACCGCGCACGAGCGGGTCTTCCCGATGCCCACCGACCTGATCAGCGACGACGGCTATGTCTCCCAACGGGTCCCGCAGGACTCGCGGGCGCTGGCCACCGAGGCGGTCGTGGTCGTCAAGGCCCCCAAGGACGTGCGCAGCCTGCTGCGCCGCAGGCAGCGGGTGCACCAGGGCAACACCGGGCTGCCCCAGGGGAAGGCGGGCTCCACCGGCCTGCACACCATGGCCGAGCTGGTGCGCACCCGGCAGGCGGGCCCCGTAGACGTGCTGGTGTTCGTCGGCATCACCGCGCTGGCACGGCTGCTGGTGCGCACCCGCCGCGGCCCGGTCGAGTGGGGCACCGACCAGTCGACCCGGACGGCGGTCGCCGTCGACTCGTAGTCCACAAAGGACTCCAGTGCCGCCCTTATACCACAGGGTCCGGACTCCACCCCCGGTTGGGATCCACCCAATCGGCGCTGACCCATGCCCGCACGGGCTGCTAACTTCGGTTTCGGGCGAACATCTGGGGAGGGTGTTACACCGAAACCGAAAAGCTCACCGGCGCCACCGATCGGTCGCCGGTGATCCCGTGCGGCCGAACCCCGGCCGCGACTCATTCGCTTCCCACACAACGGAGGACGACTGTGTCCAGAAACGGCAGAATCGCCACCGCGCTCACCGCGGTGGCCGCGGCGGTGGCCGTCGCGATCGCGGTCCCCGCGGTCGCGAGCCCCGGCCCCGCACCGGTTCCCGCACCGGCGGGGACCACCTCGACGACCTACACCAGCGGCTTCGAGAGCGCGGACTGGCAGGGCTGGTCCCCCGAAGACGGCGGCAACTCCCGCGGCTGGTGGATCGACCACTCCACCGCCCAGGCGCACGGCGGCACGACCTCGCTGAACTACCAGCTCGACGGCACCTGGGACAACGGCACCATCTGGATCGAGAAGGTGTTCACCGGCCCGGTGAACACCGCGGTCCCGGTCACGGTGTCCTACTGGGCCTGGAGCCCGGCCGCGGGCGGCCCCGGCGCGGGCATCTGGGCCACCACGGCCTCGGTGCAGAACACCGACCACGTCCTGGGCAACACCGCGGGCAACGCCCCGTGGACCAACCTCGGCACCTGGGACCACACCCCCGAGCACTACTACGGCAGCTGGCACCAGTACACGGTGTCGACCACAGTGGACACCACGGTGTCCAGCGGCGCGATCAACGTCGCCATCGCCCTGCACGCCAACTTCGAGTCCAAGCGCACCTACCTGCACTTCGACGACGTCTCCGTCACGATCGGCTGAGGGGAAAACCCATGTCCAAGAGACTGATCGCCGTCGCCGCCGCCCTGCTCACCGCGGGCGCCACCCTCACCGGCCCCACCGCCACCGCCGCCCCGGACTCCACTGGCCCGAACCCCACCAGCCCGAACTCCACGACGGCGGTGACCCACACCTACGACTTCGAGAGCGCCGACCTCGACTCCAACTACGACGACGGCGAGACCTCGGGCTACTGGGTCGACCGCGACACCGCCCAGGCCCACGGCGGCACCAAGTCGGCCCGCTACCGGATCCGCTCCTTCACCTCGGCGGGCAAACCCTGGATCCAGTGGGTGTACTACTCCCCGCAGCAGTCCGCCGCCCTCCCGGTGAGCATCAGCTTCTGGGTCCACACCACAGCGGGCGGCCCCGCCAACACCTGGTCCGCCGCCGCCTACGCCGCCACCACCGACGCCCACGACGACACGGGCTCCCCGACAGCGGGCTGGCAGTACACCTCGGTGACCCAGACCAGCGGCACCTGGAAGAAGTACACCTTCACCACCACCGTCAACACCATCGGCAAGTCCGAGCTCTACACCGCCGTCGGCATCAAGGCCACCTTCCCCGCCACCAGGACCTACTACATCGACGACGCCACAGTCACCGTGGGATAGCAAGTCCACAGTAGAGACTCCATTCCAGACAGTCCTCGGGCAGTATGCACTTCGCCTCACCCCACCCCACCCCACCCGGCTCCCCTCCCACTCTGACCCTCGTCAGAACGGGCTGCCTCCACTCCCCACTCTCACCCCTCCTAAATGGAACTCGCCCAGCGCACTGCTGGATTGGGTGAACCTGTTTTGTCTGGGGAGAAAAGAGGCGCTAGCCTGGCCCAGGCGGTGGGTATCCCTTTCCCACCCGCTCTACCCACTGCGCCTCTTTTCTTAGGGGCCCCAGACAAAACAGGTTCACCCGATCCAGCCCCACAGCACAACCCGCGCAACCACCCGGGGCTCACCTACCCCAGCGCCGACAGCACCCGCGCCCGCAAGAGAGCCAGAACCAGCCCCTAGACATGCAACCGTCCGGCTGCCTAAGCTACTCACGCAGCCGGACGGCTGCATATCCACAGGAGGGCACCGCACGCACGAGGACCACGCACGAGGACACAGGAGCGGCACCATCGACGACGTCTTCCGGGCCCTGGCCGACCCCAGCAGGCGCGAGCTCCTCGACCGGCTCAACGCCCAGGACGGCCAGTCCCTGCGCGAGCTCTGCGCCGGTCTGGGCATGACGAGGCAGTCGGTGAGCAAGCACCTGGCCGTCCTGGAGGCGGCCAACCTGGTCACCGCCCGCTGGCGGGGCCGGGAGAAGCTGCACCACCTCAACGCGGAGCCGATCGGCGCCATCGCCGACCGCTGGATCAGCCGCTACACCCGCGAGCGCGTGCACCTCCTCGCCGACCTCAAACGAGCTCTGGAGCAACCGATGGCGCAAGAGGACTTCGTCTACACCACCTACATCAAGACCACGCCGGAGCAGCTGTGGCAGGCGCTGACCGACCCGGCGTTCACCAGCCAGTACTGGGGGGCCACCTTCACCAGCGAGTGGACCACCGGCGCGGAGATGACCTGGCACGAGAACGGCGTCACGATCACCGACCCGGCCCAGGTGGTGCTCGAGGCCGACCCGCCCAGGCGGCTGTCCTACACCTGGCACACGCTGAGCCGGGAGTGGGCCGACTCGCACCAGGCCGACCCCGAGGTGGTGGCGCGGATGGCCGCCGAGCCGCGCTCGCACGTCACCTTCGAGATCGAGGAGCAGGACGGGCAGGTCCGGCTGACCGTCGTGCACGGCGGGTTCGGCGCGGGCTCGGAGCTGCGCGAGGGCGTCAGCCAGGGCTGGCCGAAGATCCTCGCGGACCTGAAGTCGCTCGTGGAGCAGCGGGCCTAATCCGAACGGTCGGCAAGTACACGAACCATCAACGTTTCACCCGATCTCGTTACTAAAGACCCTTTCTGACGCTCCGGCCACACTCTGCGTATAGCTGACACCCCAGATCCCCGGCCGCCCCTCCGGTCGGGGACCGGTTCAGCCCGACTCAGCTCGACGAATGCCACAGAGCGTCCTATCCAGACGATCAGGCCGCCGGTGATCACCGGAAGTCTGCCGTCATGGGCGGCAAACTCGTGCGTACCAACCATGCGAAACCGCCGGGCAGTCCGATGTGGACACTCTGGCGGACCGCGGACCGCGAGACGCAGGCCGGCACCGACACCGAGCCGGAACCCAGGAAGGGACACACCATGAGTTCGGAAACCGGACGCCGGAAGAACCGCCGCTTCGCCGCCCTGGCGATCGTGGGCGGTGTGGTCGGCAGCACCCTGCTCACGCTGTCGCTGACCGGCACGCTCTCGGCGTTCACCGCCGCGATCACCAACACCACCGACACGGTCACCACCGGGTCGCTGGTGCTGCGCGAGACCGACGGCACCAACACCTGCATCAGCACCAGCTCGGCCACCAACTCGGCCAACTGCGCGACCATCAACAAGTACACCGGCACCACGCTGGTGCCCGGCGGCACGGCCACCAAGACCGTCACGCTGGCCAACGACGGCACG
This sequence comes from Actinokineospora sp. NBRC 105648, assembly GCF_030269645.1. Classification (GTDB taxonomy): domain Bacteria; phylum Actinomycetota; class Actinomycetes; order Mycobacteriales; family Pseudonocardiaceae; genus Actinokineospora. The sequence goes on from NZ_BSTR01000013.1 coordinate 26,080, forward strand.
GTCACCCCGGCCACCTTCACCCTGACCCCGGGCACCTGCACGCAGTCCGGCTCGGTCAGCGGCATCACCCCGGCCACCGACTTCTGCACCCAGATCAACCTGAAGATCTACGCCGCGGCCACCGCCACCGGCACCCCGATCTACAACGGCAGCCTCTCCGGCTTCACCGCGGCGCTCCCGCTGACCCCGCTGGCCCCGGCGGCCACCCAGGCCTACACCTTCGTGGTGTCGGTGCCCTCCTCGCTGGGCAACACCTACATGGGGCTCACCGCGTCGCAGCCCCTCACCTGGACGTTCAGTTCCTGACCGGGTGGCAGACGAGCAGTCGCCCGACGGGCGGCGGGGCACCCGCCCCGCCGCCCGTCGGGTCGTGGTCACCGCGCTGGTGGGCCTGGTCCTGCTGGGCGCGGTCGCCACCGTGATCACCTGGCGGGCCACCGGCGGGCGGTGGCTCTCGGTGGACACACCGTCGATGGGCGAGGCCGCACCGGTGGGGACGCTCGTGCTGACCAGACCCACCAGCCTCGCCGAGCTCCAGGTCGGCGACATCATCTCGTTCAAGCCACCCGGCGGCGGCCCGATCCACACCCACCGGCTGGTCGCGGTCGACGGGTCCACCCTGCGCACCAAGGGGGACATCAACGGCGCCGAGGACGGCGTGCCGCTGCGCGAGGAGGACGTGCTGGGCAAGGTCGTCGCCCGCTGGTGGGGCCTGGCCTGGCTGGTCAAGGCGCTGCCGATCCTGGCCTTCGGCGGCCTGGCGGTGTGGCTGCTGACCCGCTGGACCGGCCCGAGGTGGCGCACCCCGCTGCGGCTGGTCGGCTACCCGCTGGTGGTGTGCGTGGCCGTGGTGGTGCTGCGGCCGCTGGTGGGGGCCACCCTGCTGTCCACCTTCGCCGCCGTGAACGAGACCAGGGCCACCGTGGTCTCCACCGGGATCCTCCCGATCCGGGTGAGCACACCGGACGGCCGGTACGCCGACCTGCGCGCGGGCCAGGTCAGCGACCTGGTCAGCACGGCCACCGACGACCGCGGCCACCTCCCGATCACCATCGACGCGCACATGCCGCTGTCCTGGTGGGTGGTCTGCCTGCTGCTGTGCGCGGTCCCGCTGGTGCTGTCCCTGTTCGTCCGGCCGAAGGTGGTGCCATGACCAAGCGACGCCTCGCCGCCCTCGCCGCGGTGGTCTTCGCGCTGTGCGCGTACCTGGGTACCAGCCCGACCCTGAGCGCCTACACGGCGAGCGTCGTGAACACGAACGACACGATCTCGATGTACGTCAACAACTGCCGCGCGACCGCCCTGGCCGACAGCGCCACCCGGCTCTACCCGCTCAACGAGAACACCGGCACCACCGCCTTCGATGTCTCCCCGTCCGCGGCCAACGGCGTCTACCAGGGCGGCAGGCAGTCGGTCAGCTCATCGCCCTACCCGTGCGTGCGCGACGTGGGCAACTTCGCGTCCGTCGACACCACCCACTACGTCTCCACCACCGGCACGCTCCCGGTGAGCGCCACCACGAGCTCCAGCCACGAGGCCTGGTTCCGCACGGTGAACAGCCAGGGCGTGATCACCGGCATGGGCGACCTGGCCACCGGCGCCTCCACCAAGAAGGACAACCTGCTGATCATCACCGCCCTCGGCCGGGTGGGGTTCCTGACCTACAACCTGCTGAACTACGAGATCACCTCCCCCTTCGCCTACAACGACGGCGCTTGGCACCACGTGGTCGGCGTGCACGACGCCAGCTTCGGCATCCGGCTCTACCTCGACGGCGCCCTGTCGGCCTCACTGTCCGGCGGCCACCCGGAAACCTTCAACGGCTACGTGCGAATCGGTTATGAGAGCACGTTGGGTTACGTCAACGGCTTCGCCACCCAGACCCTGTCCCACTTCGTGGGGAACTTGGCTTTCGTGGCGTACTACCCGTACGCGCTCACCGCCGCCCAGGTACTCGCGCACTACAACTCCGGCCGCTGATCAGCTCAGACACGCCGGGTCGGCCAATGGCTGCCAGGTAGGGATCAGTCGACCCGGCGGTTGGTGGCCACGATGGCCTGCCGGACCTGGTCGACCACTGGATATCGGCGTCCGCCCGGCGCAGTGGCGCGCGACCGACAGTGTGGGACATTCGCGCCGAGGGATCAGGCGATCGAGACGGCGTCCGCCGGCTGGGTGCGGCGGGCGCGTTGTTCGGTGGGGTCGGGGATGGGCACGGCGGCCACCAGCTGCCTGGTGTACTCGGCCGTCGGGGTGCGCAGGACCTCGTGGTGGGGGCCTTGTTCCACCACCTGGCCGCGGTGCAGGACCGCCACGCGGTGGGCGAGGCTGTCTACGACGGCCAGGTCGTGGCTGATGAACAGGCAGGCGAAGCCGTGTTCGCGTTGCAGGTCGGTGAGCAGGTCCAGGACCGCCGCCTGGACGGACACGTCCAGGGCGCTGGTGGGTTCGTCGGCGATCAGGAGGGCGGGGTTCAGGGCCAGCGCCCGGGCGATGCCGACCCGCTGGCGTTGGCCGCCGGAGAGTTCGCGGGGGCGGCGTTTGGCGTAGCTCGCCGGGAGGCGGACGGAGTCCAGCAGCTCGGCCACCCTGGCGCGGTAGTCGTTGCCGCGCAAGGTCTTGTGCACTTTCAGCGGCTCACCGACGCAGTCCTCAATGGACAACCGTGGGTTCAGTGAGCCGCCCGGGTCCTGGAAGACGAAACCCAGGTGGCGGCGGGCGGTTCGCGGGTCGCCGCCGAGGACTGACACCGTGCCGGTGGTGGGGTGCAGCAGGCCCGCCGCGACCCGGCCCAGGGTGGACTTGCCGGAGCCGGACTCGCCGACGAGGCCGACGACCTCACCCTGGCCGATGTGCAGTGAGACCCCCTGTACCGCGAGGAAGTCCTTGAACCGCACCGAGATGTCGGTCAACCGCAGGGCGTCGACCGGGGCGGGCAGGGCGGCCGCGGGTGCTCGGTGGCCCAGGCGGGGCACGGCGGCCAGGAGTTCGCGGGTGTAGGCGCGGGTGGGGCGGTCGAACAGGTCCGCGACGGGCGCCTGTTCGACCAACTCACCGCGGTGCATGACCGCGACCCGGTCGGCGAGGTCGGCGACCACGCCCATGTTGTGCGTGATCAGCAGGATCGCCGTGCCGAGGCGGTCGCGCAGGTCGCGCAGCAGGGACAGGATCTCCGCCTGCACGGTGACGTCCAGCGCGGTGGTCGGCTCGTCGGCGATGATCAGCGACGGCTCGTTGGCCAGCGCCAACGCGATGACCACGCGCTGTTTCTGGCCGCCGGAGAGCTGGTGGGGGTAGTAGCGCACGCGCGTCGCCGGGTCGGGGATGCCGACCAGGTCGAGCAGGCGGACGGCCTCCTGACGGGCCTGGGCGCGGGTCAGGCGGCGGTGCGCGCGGAGCACGGCCGCGATCTGCCAGCCGACGGTGTGGACCGGGTTGAGCGCGGTCGAGGGCTCCTGGAAGACCATGGCGACCTCCGTGCCGCGCACCCGCCGCAACGCTTCCTCACCCGCACCGACCAACTCGCGTCCACCCGCGCCCTCCTCACCAGGTTCTCCTTGCGCGCCAACGGGTCCGCGCGGTGAGTCCTGATCGCCGCCCAACCGCACGCTGCCGCGGACCGTGGCGGTGTCCGGCAGCAGGCCCAGGATCGCCTTGGCCGTCACCGACTTGCCCGAACAGGACTCCCCCACCAGCGCCAGGATCTCCCCCGGCGCCACCGCGAAGTCGATGCCCCGCACGGCTTGCACCGCACCGAAGGACACCGACAGGCCCGAGACCGTCAGCACGCTCATCGTCGCCACTCCCTAGTCGTAGACGCGTTCGGCCTCGGCCCAGAGCCGGGCGACGAGCTTGGGGTCGTAGTCGGCCTGCGCGCCCGGTTCGTAGCGCACCGAGGTCAGCGCGCCGGTGAACGGGAACGTGCGCTCGCGGGTGTGCAGGTCCCAGTCGACCGGGCCGCCGCGGTCGGCGCCGACGCTGATGCCGGTGAACGGCGCCATGCCGATCAACTGCGGCACCGGGCCGAGCCCCGCGGACTCGGATCCGATTTCCAGCACCAGGTTCCACTGGAAGTCGGGCAGCGCCTCGGCGCTCAGCCGGACGTCGACCGGGCCCGGTACCAGCGGCACCGGGCCGGCGCGGTGGACCTCGCCGTAGGCGTTGTAGGTGAGGTGCGCGGCGCCGTCCTCGACATACACGACGTAACCGCCGCCTTGGTCGCCATGGGCGAAGAGGACACCACGATCGGATGGATCATGGTCGAGGGACGCGGTGGCGGTGAAGTCGCGGAACTGGATCAGCTGCGCGGACCGGTAGCGCTCCAGCAGCGGCGTGCCCGGGTACAGGGTCACCGGCCGCTCAAAACGCTCGTCCGACGGCCTGCGCAGCTCGGCGGCGGGACCGTGGTCGGTGAGCGGGAAAACCGTGTTGTGCCAAGCCGCCTCTTCCCAGGCGGCGGCCAGCTCGGCCAGCTTCTCCGGGTGCTCGGCGGCCACGTTCGTCGTCTCGGTCGGGTCCTCGGCGACGTGGTAGAGCTCCCATTCGCTGTCGTCGTAGGGCTTCCCGGGAATGTGCCGGGTGACGACCTTCCAGCCGTCAGCGTAGTAGCCGCGGTTGCCGCCGGTCTCCGTGTACTGGCTGGTGTGCACGCTGGGCCGCTCGGCGTCGCGCAGCAGAGCGGCAAAACTGACGCCGTCCTGGTCCGCAGCCGGAACTCCTTGGCGCTGCGGCAAACGCGGCACACCGGCTAGTTCGAGCAACGTCGGCGTCACGTCCGTGACGTAGGTGTACTGGTGGCGCAGTCCCGGCTCGAGCCCAGCGGGCCAGTGCACGACGAACGGGGTGCGCACACCGCCCGCGTAGGTGTCGAACTTGTAGAGCCGGAACGGGGTGTTGGACGCCTGGGCCCACCCGCGCGGGTAGTGGATCGTGGTCTGCGGACCGCCCAGCAGGTCGACCTCGCGGGCGACATCACGCTCCCAAGTGGACGGAACACCCGGCACGTGCACGAACTGGCTGAAGTAGCTCCGCGTGCCCTCCGGGCCGCCCTCGGCGGTGGCGCCGTTGTCGGAGGTGAACACGATGACGGTGTTGTCCAGCTCGCCGTGCTTGCGCAGCGCGGCGACGATCCGACCTAGGCTCTGGTCCACATTGTCCAGTGACGCGGCGTAGACCTCCATGTACCGCGCGAAGAGCTCCCGCCGCGACTCCGGGATCTCCGTCCACGGCAGCACGTCGCGCCTGGGCTCGCTGTTGCGCGGCGGCAGCACCGTGCCCTCGGGGAACAGGCCCTCGGCGAGCTGCTTGGCGAAGCGGCGCTCGCGGATGACGTCCCAGCCCACGTCGTAGCGGCCGCGGTAGCGCTCCAGGTCGGCGGGCTTCGCGCCGAGCGGGCCGTGCATGGCGTGGTGGGCGAAGTAGAGGAAGAACGGCTTGTCCGGGTCGTTGGCCCGCAACGTGTCGATCATGCCGACGGCCCGGTCGGTGAGGTCGTCGGTGAGGTAGTAGCCCTCGGGGTAGTCGCCGACGTCGTAGGGGCTGTTGTCCCAGACCAGCCGGTGCGGGTGGTGCAGGTTGGTCAGGCCCTCCAGGCTGCCGAAGTAGCGGTCGAACCCGCGCTGCAGCGGCCAGGACCCGCGGTCGGCGGCGTCGTGGCTCGCGGCGTCGCGGGTCAGGTGCCACTTGCCGACGGCGAAGGTGGCGTACCCGGCCGCGCGCAGCGACTCGGCCACCGAGGGCGCGTCGTCGGGCAGCTGGAAGGAGTACGCGGGGTAGCCGGGGTCGGCGTTGGCCGGGAACGCGAAGCCGGCGCGGTGCGGGTTGAGGCCGGTGAGCAGCGCCGCGCGCGAGGGCGAGCAGAGCGGGGTGGTGTGGTAGTTGGTCAACCGCAGGCCACCAGCGGCGAGCGCGTCCAGGGTGGGCGTCTCGACCTCGCCGCCGAACGGGCCGATGTCGGCGTAGCCCAGGTCGTCCACCAGCACCACGACGATGTTCGGACCACCGGGGCGCCGCTCGGCGGGCCAGCCCGGGCGCGACTCGGCGAACGTGCGGCCGACCTGGCCGCTGAAGTCGCGGTAGCCGCGGGCGTGTTCTGGGATGGTCATCGAGCGGGTCCTTTCTCAGGCGCCGCGGGCGGCGTTCGCGGCTTGGGCGATCAACTGGAACCCCAGCACGAGCACGGCGGTGACCGCCAGGGGTCCGATCGCGAAGAGGGGGTTGAGGTCCAGGTAGCGCAGCGAGGTGGTCAGCACCGCTCCCAGCGAGGGGTGCGGTGGGCTCACACCGATGCCGAGCACGCTCATCGCCCCCTCGATGAACACCGCGACCGACATGGACAGTGCCAACTGGACGAGCACCGGCTCCAACGAGTTCGGCAGCACGTGTGTGCGCAGGATGTGCCCGCGCCCGGCCCCCACCACCTCGGCGGCGGTGACGAACTGCGACTCGCGGACCCGCAGCACCGCGGCCCGCAGCAGCCTGCCGAAGATCGGGATCTCCACCGTGACCACCACGATGACCACCGAGGTGGTGCCCGGCCCGATCACCGCGGCCAGCCCGATGGCCAGGATCAGCTGCGGGAAGGCGAGCAGCACGTCGAAGAGCCGCTGCACGGCGACGTCGAGCACGTTGTTCAGCGTCGCCAGCGCCCCGATGGCGCAGCCGAGCAGCGCGCCGGCGGGCACGGCCCCGAAGCTGATCAGCAGGTCGACCCGGATACCCGAGAGCAGCCGGGCGAGCACGTCGCGGTTGAGGTCGTCGGTGCCGAGCAGGTGCTCGGCGGAGGGCCCGAGCAGGTTGGCGCCGGGGATCTGCTCGTACGGGTCCCAGGGGACGAGCAGCGGCCCGATCACCCCGAGGGCCACCACGACACCCACCAGGACGAGCCCGACGAGCCCCTTGCCCCGCCGGAACGTGGTGGGCCGCTGGGGAACGGCTACCTCCACCGGTTCCTCGGCCGTGGCGGTCGGGTCGGTTGCGGTCATGCGGCGGCCCCCAGCCTGATCCTCGGGTCCAGCCACGCGTGGATCACGTCCGTGAGCAGCTGGACCAGCACGAACACGGTCACCGACAGCATCAAGAGCACCTGCACCACCGGGTAGTCCCGCCGGGTGATGCCCTGTTCGACCAACAGCCCCAAACCGGGCCAGGCGAAGATCGACTCCACCAGTACCGCACCGCCCAAGAGGGCACCGGTCTGAAGGCCGAGCGTGGTTATCGCTACCGGCAGCGCCCCGCGAAGAGCGTGTCGGAGCACTACCTCCCGACGCTTGACCCCGGCAGCACGAACCGTGGTCACGTAGTCCTGTCGCAGCTCTCCGCGCAGGGTCTCGGCGAGGAAGCCGGTAAGCACACCTGCCACCGGCAGCCCCAGACACACCGCAGGTAAGACCAGGTATTGCACCGTGATGTCGACCCGGTCCAAGAGCCCATTGGGAGGCACTCCCCCCGTCGGCAGCACGCGAAACAGCACGCCGAAGACGATGATCAGCAGCACCCCGGTGACGAAGGTCGGTAGCGCTACCGCCGCTGTGTGGAACGCGGTGAGCGCGCGGTCGACCCACCGGCTGCGGGTAGCCGCCCATAGCGGTCCGAGCAGCAGCGCGACGAGCACCGCCAGCACCAAGGCCGCCAGGGTCAGCGTGACCGTGTTGCCCAGGCCGTCGCCGACCAGCTCGGCGATGTCGCCGCCGATCAGGTACGACCGCCCGAGGTCACCGCTGAGCAGGCCGCCGATCCACTGCCCGTACTGGGTGACCACCGGCAGGTCCAAGCCGAGGTCGTGCCGGATCGCGGCCACCACCTCCGGTGACGCGTCCGGGCCCGCGAGGGCCGCGGCCGCGTCACCGGGGATCGCCCGCAGCACCAGGAAGATCAGCACTGAGGCGAGCCAGAGCACGATCAGCGCCGAGGGCGCCCGGCGCAGCAGGTAGCGGGTCATCCCAGGTAGGCCTTGCTCAGGTCCAGCTCCCGCCTGCGCGACCAGTCCACGTCGTGCAGGTTCGACCGGGTGACGAACTGCTCGAAGACCACGCCGATCTCGGCGAGGAAGGCGTTGTCGAGGAGCTGGTTGGACAGCGTCTTGTAGGCGGCGGTGGCCTCGGGACCGGTCGCGGTCGGCAGCTGCCACGCCTTCTCGGCGGCGGCGGTGTACTCCGGCGACAGGAAGTGCGAGGAGTTGCGGCGGGCGTTGAACGGGTAGGCGCTCACGGTCAGCGTGGACGGGGAGAACTGCGCCCACGAGTGGCTGGTCGTCCACAGCCCGGGGAACTGCGCGCCGATGAGCTGCTTGACGAACTGGGTGGAGTCGACCGGGGTGAGCTTCACCGTGATGCCCGCGTCGGCCAGGTCCTTCTGCACGACCTGGGCGATGGCGGTGTAGACCTGATCGTTGCCGACGTAGGCCAGCGGGATCTCCGGCACCGGCTTGCCGTACTCGGCCAGCAGCGCCTTGGCCTTGGCGATGTCGTGCCGGTAGCGGCCGTCGAGCTCCTGGTCGTAGGCCGGGCTGGTCTTGGGCCAGGGCAGCGAGACCGGGTAGCCCTTGTCCCGGAAGACCTCCTTGATGATCCGGTCCTTGTCCAGGGCGTAGGCCACGGCCTGGCGCACCCGCGCGTCCTCGAGCCCGGGGGCGGTCACGTTCAGGCCGACGTAGGCCTGCAGCTCGGCGCCCTCCAGCTGGACCGCCTTGACGCCCTCGGTGGTGGCGGCCGACTCCGCGTCGCGGTAGCCGACGCCGCGGGCGAGCTGCACCTGGCCCGAGCGCACCGCGGCGACGAGCGACTGGCTGTCCGGGATGACGCGGACGTGCACGCCGTCGAGGTAGGGCGCGCCGTCCCAGTAGTCGGCGTTGCGGGAGAACTTCAGCTCGGTGTTCGGCTTCCAGGCGTCGAACTTGAACGCGCCGGTGCCGACGAACCGCTTGCCGGTGGCGATGTCGGCCGCGGACTCCGAGTCGATCACCGGCACGGTGTCGAGCAGGTCGAACAGGTTGCTCACCGGGTGCTCCAGGTGCAGCACCACCTCCTGGGCCGACGGCGTGTCGATCGAGGTGATCGTCTTCGCGGTGCTGAGCAGCTGGCCGTTCCACTTCGGGTCGGCGTAGGAGGCGAGCGAGAACTTGACGTCGGCCGAGGTGAACGGCCGTCCGGTGTGGAACTTCACACCGTCGCGCAGCTTGAGGGTGAGGGTCTTGCCGCCGTCGGCGGCCTGCCACTCGGTCGCCAGCGCGGGCTTGGGCTCGAGCTTGTCGCGGTCGTAGTGCACCAGCGTGTCGTAGACGAGGCCGACCAGGGTGGTGATCGCCACGTTGCTGTTGGTGAACACGTTGCCGGGCACCAGGTCCAGGTTGACGCCCACCTCGGCGACACCACCGGGCTTGGGGGTGGCCGAGGCACCGGCGCCGCCGGTCTGGGCGTCCACGGCGGACTGGCAGGCGGTGGCGGCGAGCAGCACGGCGGCCGCCGCCGTGGCCTTGAGCGTCGCGCGTCTGGTCAGTGCGGTCATCGGGTGGGCGCCTTCCTGGCTGGTGGTTCCGAACGCGGGGCGGGTTCGAGGAGGTCGAGCGGGTGGTCGAAGAGCCGGTTGAGCAGGCCGGTGCACGCGGCCGTGGCCTGCAGCGTGGGGCCGAAGCGGGTCACCGAGACGATGTCGGCGCCGGGCAGGGTCGTGGTGGTGGCGAAGGCGTGCAGCAGGTCCGGCAGCCGCTCGGCCGGGTCGGTGATCGCCTGGCCGCCGAGCACCACCCGGTCGGGGTTGAGCGCGTCGCGCAGCAGGCCGACGGCCCGGCCAAGCGCGGCGGCCCGGTCGGCGAGCAGCCGCTGGGCCGCCGGTTCACCCGCGCGGGCGGCGGCGCGGACCAGGCGGATGTCCGGCTCTGCGACGACCCCTTGGCGCACCGCGTTCTCGGCCACGGTCCGGTCGGCCACGGTCGCCTCCAGGCAGCCGGTGGACCCGCACGGACATCGGGTGTCGCCGCCGATCGGCAGGTGCGCGATGCTGCCGCCGCCACCGGGGCCGCGGTGCAGCGAGCCGTCGACCGCGAGGACCATGCCGACGACCTCGCGGGCGTAGAAGTACAGCAGGCTCGACACCCGCGGCCCCCAGCCGAAGAGCAGCTCCGCGTTGGCCATCGCGGCGACGTGGCCGTCCAGGTGCACGGGGTAGCCGGTGGCGCGGTGCAGCAGGTCGGCGGCGGGCACCCGGTGCCAGCCGAGGCGCTCGTGGTCGAGCAGGCCGCGCTCGGTGTCGACCAGACCACCGCTCGCCAGGCCGATGCCGACCACGGTGCGCCGGGACCAGCGGCGCAAGAAGGAGCGCACCTTTCCCGCTATGTGGGCAAGTGCGTCCTCCGCGCTGCCGGGAGGTGTTGGGATTTCCTCGGAGTCCAAGAGGTTCCCGCGCAGATCCGCGAGTCCGTAGGTGGTGGTGCTCACGCCGATGTGCACGCCGCACGCGGCGAAGACGGTGTCGTCGAGGTCGATCGGCACCCGCGGCCTGCCGATCGCGCCCGCCGGGACCAGCTCGGGGAACTCCCGCAGCAGACCGATCTCGATGAGCGCGGCCACCTGCCTGCTCACCGTCGGCATGCTCAGCCCGGTGTGCTCGCCGATGGCCGCGCGGGAGAGCGGACCCTCGCGGCGGATCACCGCGAGCACCGCGGCGGCGTTGGCCGCGCGGACGCCGGTGCGCGGCGGGCGCAGGGTGTCGGTCAAGGGGAACCTCTCGCGGATGCCCGCTTTTGTTCGGCGGACTGGAAAAGGACACGGGTGGCGTCGATGGGGTACCGGTGGTGGTCAACGACAGCGGTGCACAGCCGAAGACTCCGTTCGTCCACACGGGATGTCAACGACGTCCGGGATATGGAATTCGGTCACCCACTTATTTTCAGTGCTTGACGGAAGCTTGTTGACCGCGCTGGGCCGTTCGTACCGTCGAGGAGCGGGGCCGCCCGCCCGCAGCCGCGATCGCGGCGCCACCCCTTGGAAAGGAACCGCTGTGAGCCTGTCTGTGGAAAGCGTGGGAACCGAGGACCAGGCGGTCTCCGTGGTCCGCCTCGGTTCGGCCATCGGCGCCCGGGTCGACGGCGTGGCGCTCGGCGGCGACCTGTCCGCCGACACCGTCGCCGCGATCCGCGCCGCGCTGCTCAAGCACAAGGTGATCTTCTTCCGCGGCCAGCAGCACCTCGACGACGCCGGCCAACTCGCGTTCGGCGAGCTGCTCGGCAGCCCGACGCTGGCGCACCCGACCGTGCGCGGCCGGGAGAACGCCAACGTCCTGCCGATCGACTCCGACTACGGCAAGGCCAACAGCTGGCACACCGACGTCACCTTCGTCGACCGGGTGCCCGCGATCTCCATCCTGCGCGCCGTGCACCTGCCGCCCTACGGCGGCGACACGACGTGGGCCAACACGGTGGCGGCCTACGAGTCGCTCCCCTTGTCGCTCAAGGCTTTGGTTGACGGCCTGTGGGCGCTGCACACCAACGCCTACGACTACGCGGCCAACATCGACGAGCTGCGCATCGGCGGCGTCGACGTCAAGACCGAGCAGTACCGGGCCGAGTTCGTCTCCGACGTCTACGAGACCGAGCACCCGGTGGTGCGCGTGCACCCGGAGACCGGCGAGCGGGCGCTGCTGCTGGGGCACTTCGTGAAGCGGCTCATCGGGCTCACCTCGACCGAGTCGCAGGCGCTCTACCAGCTGCTGCAGGCCAGGGTGACCCGGCTGGAGCACACCGTCCGCTGGCACTGGGAGGCCGGCGACGTCGCGATCTGGGACAACCGCGCCACCCAGCACTACGCCGTCGCCGACTACGACGACCAGGCCCGCAGGCTGCACCGGATCACCCTGGCGGGCGACGTCCCGGTGAGCATCGAGGGCACCCCCAGCGTCGTGCGCACCGGCGACGCCTCGCACTACTCGGCGCTGTAGGCACCTTTTTGTCCACTATGGACTGATCGGTCCGCGGACGTGGAACCGTCGACCACGGGGGGAGCGGGCCCGCCCGCTCCCCCCGTCGGCAGGCAAACAGGTGAGTCAGCCGCGCAGCAGGAGGTGGCGGTCTCGCCAGGCCAGGCGGAGCAGGGTGAGCGAGCCCGCGGACAGGCGTGGGTCGAGGCGGTCGATGGCCTCGTCGGTGAAGGGGATGTCGGATCGGCCGCCCTCACCGATCACGGTCCCCTCGTCGTTGGTCTTGACCAGTCCCGCGAAGAGCCGGTCGAAGACCTCGTCGTCGACCACGGCGACCGTGCGCTGGCTGGGCCCAAGGGTGAGGGCGTCCATGACGATCCCGTAGTACCAGAGCCGGAAGCGGCCGTCGGCCCGAGCGGCACCGAAGGACCGGAACGGTTCGGCGGTGTAGTCGACCGGGCTTGACCCGTCGGGTTCCGGGTTGCCGAGGAACTCCTCCGCGTACTCGCGCATGATGTTGCGCCACAACGAGAAGTCGGCGCCGCGGTTGGCGACCGAGGTGGGCTGGAACCCGCCCGCGGGCATCACCGTGCACAGGCCGCCGCCGTCGGCCACCGCCCGGCCGTCGCGCTGGTGCAGGACGAACCGGTGGTCGCCGTCCCGGCCGCGCCGGATGGTCAGCGTGATGATCCCCGGCGACATCACCCGCCGCGCGGGGTCGAAGGGATCGCCGAGTGCCGCCCGCAGCGGCAGGGCGCCCCAGCGCGGCAGCGATCCACCCGCGGCCAGCCACGCCGCCTTGAACTCGTGGGCGAACGCCTCCCTGGCGTCGAACCCGGCGAAGAACGTCGTCAGCCCGAAGGTCAACGTGAAACCGTTGTCCCGCTTGACCTCCAGCAGCCGGTAGCTGGGGCGGTCGTCGAACAGCAACGGCCGCGCGAGATCTCGGACGGCGTGGCTGGGGGTGGCGTACCGATCGCCCGCCGCCGTCAGCGGCAGCACGTGGTCCGCCGACCCGAGCCGCGGCAACGGTTGTTCGGCGAACGAGGCAACCAGGACGACCTCGTCCAGCTCGACGGGCTCGGCCAGCAGCCAACCGGAGCCGGTCAGCACGTGCCCACCGTCGGCGTGCTGGTCCCTGGAGTACAGGCGCAGCGCCGATTCCGAGAGTTCCCGCCCCAGAGCGCCCGGGGCCCGCCGAATCCGCAACCACTCCTGCTGACTGCGGCGCACCAGGTCGGAAACGGCCGGTGCCGCGTCCCGCTCCATCGGATACCTCCGAGAATCGAGGTCTTGCCACCGGCACTCGACCGACGGGAGGACGTGTCGGGACCCGGCCAGTCTGGCACAAGCGCATGGACCGGTCCGGGCACCGCGCGCCATCAGTACCAGGGCGGTGGTTCCTCCGGCGGCGGTAAGTCGGCCGGTGGTCGATGATGGTCCAGTGCGACCACTGACCGATCTCCTCGACGTCCTCGACCCCGCGTGGCCCGCCCTGTCGGCGGAACTGGCGGCGGGTCCGGTGCTGGTGCTGCCCGTCGACGCGGAGCAGGGCAGGCGCTGCCTGTTGGAGTTGCAGGTCACGGCCCGTTCGACGCTGGGCGCGCTGGCGCTGCACACCGGCGGCCTGCTCGTGCTGGACGGCTGGCTGCGGGTGTACGGCGGCGGCTCCGAGCTGCCGAGCCTGACCGCGGTGAACGGCGCCGACCTGGCGGTTGGTCTGGTCGTCGCGCACGACGTGCTCGGTGGCGTGTTCGCGGTGAACGGACCGGGCTCGGCCGATGCCGGCCGGCCAGGGGCGCCGGGGCAGATCGTGTACTTCGCGCCGGACACCGTGGCCTGGGAGTGCCTGGACATCGGCTACTCGGACTGGCTGTCCTGGCTGCTGACCGACGGCCCCGCCGAGTTCTACCGGAGCCTGCACTGGCCGGGGTGGCAGATCGAGGCGGCGGCGCTCGAGCTGTCGCAGGGGATCGTGGTGTACCCGTTCCCGTGGTCGACGCAGGCGGCGGCGGACATGGGGGCCACCCGCAGGCGGCCGGTCCCGATGACGGAGCTGCTCGGCCTGGCCGAGAACTCGTGCGAGCAGCTGGGTCTGCCGTCCCCCGGGTTCCTCGGCACGCTCTGACCACTCCCGCGCGGCGAGCCGGTGGCGCGGGCGACATCAGCCGCCTCGGCTATCGAGACCGAGGTGGCCCTGGCGGGATCCCGCGCCGAAGGCTGCCGCCGGACCGACCGCGCTGGTTCGGCGGGCCACCGCGCTACACCTGGGTCAGGCCGGGTTCTGCGGGGCCACCGCGCCACGTCTGGGTCAGGCGGGCTCCTCCACGCCCAGCGCGCCCAGGAACGTCCGCAGCTTGGCGCCCGTCTCGGCCAGTTCGGCGTCCGGGTCCGACCCCGGCACCAGGCCCGCCCCCGCGTACAGCCGCAGGTTCGGCCCCGCCACCTCGCCGCAGCGGATGGTCACCACCCACTCGCCGTCGCCCTGGGCGTTCGACCAGCCGACGACGCCGGTGTAGTAGCCGCGGTCGAAGGGCTCCAGGTCCGCGATGACGCGGCGGGCGCGTTCGGTCGGCGCGCCGCACACCGCGGGGGTGGGGTGCAGGGCGGTGGCCAGCTCCAACGCCGTGGTGTCCGCATCGGCCAGTACCCCGCTGACCCGGGTGGACAGGTGCCACATCGAGCGGGTGGGTAACAGCTCCGGCTGCGTCGGCACGGTCAGCTCGCGGCAGAACGGGGCGAGCGCGTCGGCCACCGCGCTGACCACCAGCTCGTGCTCGCGCCGGTCCTTGGCCGAACCGAGCAGCTCGGTGGCGTGCCGCCCGTCGAGCACCGGGTCCTCCGAGCGCGGCCGCGACCCGGCCAGCGGGTTGGACAGCACGAGCCGCCCGGTGCGCCTGATGAGCAGCTCAGGGCTGGTGCCGACCAGGGTGCGCCCGTCCAGCGGCGCGGCGAAGGTGTGCCCGCGCGGGTCACGCGCGGCCAGGGCGGCGACCAGCTCGGTCACGTCGACCGGCTCGGCGGCGACCAGGTCGAGCCTGCGGGCGAGCACCACCTTGCGCAGCGCGCCACCGGCCATGAGCTCCAACGCCCGGCGCACCCCGTCGCGGTAGGCCTCGGCGTCGGTGTGCTGGCTGAGCCACCGGGCCGACACCGATGGCCGGGGCCGCGTGGTCAGCGGCGCGCCCCTGCGGACGGTGCGCGGGATGACCAGCCTGCTGGGCGCACTGGGGTCGAACGGGACCGCGCCCACCACGATCTCGTCCCGCTCGAGCACCGCGACCGCCTCGGCGGGCGAGCGCAGCACGGCCCGCTCCCCCTCGGCCAGCAGCACCCCGGAGGGCGCGGCGAACAGGAACGCGCCCTCCCGGTAGTCGGCGACCAAGTCCGTCGACAGGGCCTCGGCGGGAAGTGCTCCCAGGACAGGCACAGGCTGCTCCGTTCGGGTCTGGATGTCCGCTGGTTTCGGGTGTCCACCGGTTTGGATGTCCACTGGATGTCCACTGTGGAGTGATCAGCTGGCGAGGGTGGCGCCGCCGTCGACGTAGAGGTTCTGCAGGGTGATGTGCCGGGCCCGGTCCGAGGCCAGGAACAGCACCGCGTCGGCGACGTCCGCGGCCGCGGCGAGGCGACCGAGTGGGATGCCGACCCGGTAGGACCCCGGGCTGCCCTCGATCACCTGGCGGGCCCCGGCGCCGGTCCACAGCGCGCGCTGGGCGGGGGTGTCGGTGGCGCCGGGCGAGACGATGTTGCACCGGATGCCGTGCTCGGCGAGCTCGAGCCCGAGGCACCGGGTGAACATGGTGGCGGCCGCCGCGGCGGCGGCGTGCGCGGCGAACCCGGCGCGCGGCACACCGGCGGCGTCCGAGCCGACGGTGATGATCGCGCCCGAGCCCCGGGCCACCATCTGGCGGGCCACCGCGCGGGAGGTGAAGAAGACACCGTCGACTTGGGCGGCGAAGGTGGACAGCCAGTCGTCGTCAGTGGACGCCAGCACCGGACCCGGGCGCGGGACACCGGCGACGGTCACCAGCAGGTCGATCGGTCCAAGATCGGTGCGCACCCGCTCGACCAACCGGTCGACGGCGGCGGAGTAGCTCACGTCCACGGCGTAGGGGCGTACCCGGGCCCGCCGCGCGACCTGCTCGGCGACCACGGCCTCGACCAGCACCGGGTCGGCGCCCACGGCCGCGACCTGCGCGTTCTCGCCCGCCAGGGCCGCGACGACGGCGGCACCGATGGCCTGGTCCGCGCCGGTCACCAGGGCGACCGCGCCCGCGAAACCAGACATCCGCACTCCCCGCTGTCGCCCGTCGAGCAGTATTTAGGCTAGCCTAACCTGGCCTGGAGCGGCAGTGGGTGTGTCCTACGTCCTGCGGGGTGGACAACCGAACGGGGCGGTCCACAGTGGACCGCCCCGGTGCGTACCCGCGGGTGTGGTGGGTGGCGTCAGCGCCGCGCGAGCCTGCGCTCGGGGGCGGTGCCGTAGTCGAGGTGGTAGTGCGCGAACACCTTGGGCTCGTCGGCCGCCAGCAGCTCACCGTCGGTGGGGATGCCGGGGGCGTCGCGGACCAGGTCCTTGTTGTACCGCACGCGGACGGCCTTGGGGGTCACCGTGACACCGTCGGCCGGGACGAACACCAGGTGGCGGCGGTTGAGGAAGCCGTACTCGACCGTCAGGAAGCTCGGCTCGTCGGTGAGCGTGTCGACGTAGACCGCCTCCAGCGCACCGATCTTCTTGGACTCGGGGTCGATGACGTCCAAGCCGACCCAGTCACGCAGGTTCTCCACGGGGAACATGTCTGGAAAGTACCCCGGAGCCGGGTGGGCGAACCGTGGGCGCGCGCACATGCTGCCCGGTCGGGTGACTTGGGCTTGCTGTGGCTGGTTCGTGCTTGTGGCTGTCGCGCGGGCTTCTGCTGTGGGGCTGGATTGGGTGAGCCCTGGGTTGGGCTGTGCTGCGGGGCTATCGCGCGAGTTGTGCTGTGGGGGCTGGATTGGGTGAACCTGTTTTGTCTGGGGCCCCTAAGAAAAGAGGCGCAGTGGGTAGAGCGGGTGGGAAAGGGATACCCACCGCCTGGGCCAGGCTAGCGCCTCTTTTCTCCCCAGACAAAACAGGTTCACCCAATCCAGCAGTGTGGTGCGCGAGTTGCGGTGGTGCGGCGGTCGGGAACCGGGGGTTGCAGAGGTGCTGCCATTGCGGTCGGAGCGGCGGTTGGTGCGGTGGTTAGTGCGGTGGTTAGTGCGGTGGTTAGTGCGGTGGTGCAACTGGAGGGGGAAGCCTCCGCATGGGCGCATGCCAACCACACGTCCCCGAATTTACTCGCGTAGGGCGGTGAAGACCGCGGAGAAGTCCTTGTCTCCGAATCCCTTTTCTCCCATCAGGGCGTAGAGTTCGTGTGCTTGTTCGGTGAGCGGTAGTCGAATACCTGCGCCGCGTGCGGTGTCCAATGCCAGCAAGAGGTCCTTGCTCATCAAAGCGCCCTTGAAGCCTGGCGCGAAGTCGTTGTCGGCTGGGCCGCCTTTCACTATTCCTGGTACTGGTGGGCGGGTTCGCAATGCCCAGCAATCGCCGGAGCTCGTGGTGGCGACGTCGAAGAGGAGGTTGGGGTTGATGCCCAACTGCTCCGCCAGCAGGAATGCCTCGGCTACCGCGACCATGGCCGCGCCCGCCATTACCTGGTTGGCCAGCTTCACCGCGACGCCGCTGCCTGCGGGTCCGCAGTGGATGATCCGCTGCCCGAGCACCGAGAGGATCGGGTGGGCCGCTGCCAGGACCTCGGCCGGGCCGCCCACCATGATCGTCAGCGTGCCGTCGGTGGCGCCGGTGCTGGAGCCGCTCACCGGTGCGTCCAGCATGCGCACCCCTTGCGCTGTGGCCTCGGTGTTGACGCGGGCGCTGGTTGCCGGGTCGATGGTGCTCATGTCCACCAGGACGCTGCCCGGGCGCATGCCCGCCAGTGCGCCGTCGGGGCCGGTTGTCGCGGCCAGCACGTGCGAACCCTTGGGCAGCATCGTGATCACCACGTCGGCGGTGTGGGCGGCGGTCCTGGCCGATGGCGCCGGTTGGGCGCCGTGTTCGGCCACCTCCGCCAGGGCGGCCGGGTCGGGGTCGTGGCCGGTGACGGTGTGCCCGGCGGCGAGCAGCCTGCGGGCCATCGGGCGGCCCATGGTGCCCAGGCCGATCACCGCCACCCGGCACCTCTCCTCGGGTGCCATGTCAGCGGCCCGCCAGGTCGGGGGTGGACGGCTCCAGCCAGACGATCTCGCCGAGGGTCACCGCGAGGTGGGTCATCGGGCTGTTCGGGCTGGCGCCGTGCCAGTGCTCCTCGCCGGGTGGGCAGCAGACGACGTCGCCGGCGCGGATGAGGCGGGGCTGTTCGCCGCGCACCTGGACGTAGCCCTCGCCCTCGGTGATGTAGAGCATCTGGCCGCCGCGGTGCCAGTGCCAGTTGTTGCGCGCGCCCGCCTCGAACCGCACCATCAGCACGCTGACCGTGTGCGGCTGCTCGGACGGGAACAGGTCGTGCAGGCCGGTCAGCCCGGTGAAGTGCGCCTGGTACTTGGGG
This sequence comes from Actinokineospora sp. NBRC 105648, assembly GCF_030269645.1. Lineage (GTDB taxonomy): Bacteria > Actinomycetota > Actinomycetes > Mycobacteriales > Pseudonocardiaceae > Actinokineospora. Next base: position 44,559 of record NZ_BSTR01000013.1, read on the forward strand.
GGCAGCGGCTCAAGCGCGTCCAGGCAGCCCGCTTCGTCGATGACTCGCATGTCAGTCCTCCGTGGTGCTGTTGTTCGACACCCGCGCCGCGAGCGCGGCGAGGGTCTGGTCGTCCATCAGGTCGGCGAGGCCCGCGTCGCCGCCGAAGCGCGCTCGGACGCGGCCGAGCATGCGGACCGCGGCCAGCGAGGAGCCGCCCGCGGTGAAGAAGCCGTCCTCGGGGCGCACCGGGCGGTCGAGGACCTCGGCCCAGATCGCCGCGAGCTCGGCCAGCACCTCCGGGCTCGCCGTGCCGGGGGTGGCCGCGGTCGCGGTGCCGCCACCTCGGTGCACGGTCAGCTCGACTGGGACGCCGAGTCCCGCGAGGGCCTGCTCCAGCCGTTCGCGCGGACCCGGTGGTGGCACGCTCGCCACCGCGGCTGCCCTTTCCACCGGGGCGGCGGGGTTCAGGCGGTAGGCGGTGAGGTTGGTGTAGCCGGTGTCCCGCAGGGCGTCCACTGTGGACGTATCGCAGGCGTAGCCCGCCCCGGTGAGCAGGGCCAGCAGGTCCGCCAGGTCGGCGGACTGGTGCACCTCCAGGATGATCCGCTCGACCACCGCCCAGTGCCGCTGTCGCAGCGACCCGAGGATCGCGACCTCGGCGCCCTCGGCGTCGACCTTGAGCAGGTCGACCCGGGGCTCGGCCAGCCGGTCGAGGATGTCGGCCAGCGCGACCACCTCGATCGGCACCGTGCGGGCGCCCGCCATCCGGTCGTCGGCGAGCTGGTCGACCACCGCGCCCGCCTCGTCGGCGGAGTCGGTGGTCGCCGGGTCCGCGCTGTCGGCCACCGCGGTGGCGATGGCGGCGCGGATCGCCGCCCGGTCGGCGGACCGGTCGCCCGCCAGGCTGGAGAAGACCGCGGCGTGCGGGTAGACGGTCATCGTCCCCGGTCCGGTGTGTCCGCCGACGGCCCACGGCAGGCAGGTCACCGGCAGGTCGTGGTCGGCGACGTTGGCCACCAGGGCCGCGTAGGCCTCGGGCGCGGGCTCGAAGGCGTACACCCGCGCCGCCGGGCGTTCTCTGGCCACGTACAGCGAGAACAGGCCGATGTTCGCGCCGACGTCGAGCACCACGGGCGCCGCGGGGAGCGGGGCGGCGTAGACGCGCTCGACGAAGATCTCGTCGTGGACGTAGTCGGTCTCGTGCGGGTTGAGCTCGGTGAGCACCGTGCCGTCGGGCAGCGCGCGCCGGGGCAGTCCCGAGCGCGAGTCCGCCACCCACACCTGGGCCACCACGGCCGAACCGTCGGAAGCGGGCCTGGTCTCCACCGCGGTGACCCCGACCTGCGCGGACAGGAAGCGGCGGACCCGGTCGGCGGCGTCGGCGAGGCCATTCGCGCGGGCTCTGCCCCGGGCTACGAGCGCGGTGGCGGTCAGTGCGTTACCCGTCAGTGCTTCGTCCATCAACGTGTCGTCCATCAGCGTCTCCTTCCTCAGGCGGTACGCGCCGCGGCGGCGGTACCGGTCAGCAGGAACACCGGTTCGGGACCGGTGTTGTCCTCGGTCGCGTACCGGGTGAGGAACTCGCGGGCGACGCCGTTGCGCCCGGTCTCGCGGAACCTGATGAGCGCGCGGCCGTCGGCGGCCACCGCGTTGAACAGCGCTTCGGCCACACCCCGGCCGAGCACTCGGCAACTCATCGCGAAGCACTCGACTGTGGTCTGCTCGGTGGTGGTCAAGGTGAGCGCGGCGGCCACGGTGCCGTAGTCGCCGAACCGGTCGGACATCGTGGCCAACCAAGCAGTCGCGCCCGAGTCGAGCAGGTCGCGGACGCTCGCGGCACCGACAGTCGCAGAGGTGAACTGGTTGGTACGGGCCAGGAGTTGGCGGATGCGACCGGTGTCCCCCGCATCCGCACGACGAACCCGGATGTCGGTACCCAGTCTGGCGTTGAGTTCCTCGGGGCCGGTGATCGCCGCTACCTCGGCGCGGCGCGCGTCGGCGAGGTAGGTGGCGTTGCGCAGCCGGTCCTCAGTGGTGGTGAAGAACCGGTCGAGTTCCCAGGTGTCGTCCAGGATCGCGCGCGCGTCCCGGTCCGGTGGCAGCTGGACGACGGTGACCTCGGGCAAGGCGGCGGTGGTCTCGGCGCACACGTACGGGTCGTCGTCGACCAGCACGAAGCTGTCCACACCCAGGCGCAGCTCGTCCGCCAGGGAGACCAGGTTAGTCCACTTCGGACTCCAGTTCACCCGGGTGGCGACGAAGTCCGCACGCTCGAGCACGAGGTCGTCCGTCCGCTCGGCGAAGACCCGCTCGACCGCGGCCGGGTCGTTGCGGCTGCACACGGCGAGTAGGAAACCCTGGTCCCGCTTGGCTTTGAGGAAACGCTGCACCACGAGGTAGCGCTCTCCCAGGTCCAGCTCACCCGGTGGCAGGTCGCCGCAGGCGCCGCCCCACAGCGTGTGGTCGCAGTCGATCGCGATCACCTTCTTCGGCCGGGCGGTCAGCGACTGGGCCACCCGGATGATCCCGACCGCCAGCGCGGCGAACGCCTCGTCGGTGTAGGGAAGGTGCGCGATCGCGGCGGCCTGCGGGTCGTGCGGGTTCGCACAACCCTGTTGGGCGAACCAATCCGCCGCCCGCACGACCGCGACCTCCGGGATCGCGCGCAACCCGTTGTTAACGAGATCTTCGACTTCGGGGCGGGTCGCGCCGGGCGGGTCGGGGCACAGCACCACCAGTGTCGGCACGGGTGCGGCGAACACGGTCACCGCGGCGATGAATGCCGCCGCGCGATCGGTGACCTCAGGCGCCCAGTCGGACGGGCGGACCAACGTGACGTTGACGCCGTCGGTGTTGCGCGCGAAAGCGCTGTGCGGCAACAGGAACTGCTCGGCGACCTGGCCGTAGGGCGCGACCGCCACCGGGTGGGGATGTCGGGTGTGGGTCAGGGCGTCGCGCAGGAACGCGGTCAACGGGTCGCAGGCGAACGTCGCGGCGACCAGCACCGACGGCGCTACTGGCGCCGCGCGGGACGGGGGCGGGACAACGGGATCGTGCTCGGTCACGGACACTGACGGCCTCCTCGGCTGCCGGGCTCGGTGTTTTCCCAACAGCAGCACGGCCCCTTGACGGCACTGGTTCACCGCCGTCGCTCACACCTCCGGGTGGCTGAGTGGGAGCACCATGGCGCACGTCCGCGCGCCGGGAACCACTGCCACGTCAGGCTTTCGAGGCCCACACGCGGTGTGCCCGCCGCCGCCGGAACCGCCCGTTCGCCGGGACCGCACCCCCTCGACCGAGGACCACGGGTTTCACGCACCGTGTTCGCGGGAACCCGTTCGGTACTCGGGCTGGACGGGGAGCCCGGGCGCCCCTAGGTTCCGACTCGTCGGGGCCACGCTAGTGTCCGGCCAAGATCATGATCGACTATGGAGGTTCCACCATGGCAGTGACCGCCGACCTGGACAAGCAGCTCGACAAGGCCTACGAGGGCCTGTCGGTCGCCGAGGTGCTCGACGCCCCGGTGGCCGCGCTGGCCGGGGTCAGCGAGGGTGACGCGGAGAAGCTGGCCGCCGCGTTCAACATCAAGACGGTGCGCGACCTGGGCACCAACAAGTACTTCCGGCTCGCCGCCGCGCTCGCCGACCTCGAGGCCTCGAGCAAGTAGGCAGGCCCGACCCGGCCGCCGCGCGCTCCCGGCGCGCGGCGGCCGTCCTTTGTGGATCGAGACCGGCCACGCCGGGCCGGTGCCGGCCAGGTGGCCGACCAGCCGCGGCGTGTCGACGAACCGCCTGCGCCGTGAGGTCGACCACCACACCGATAACCCGCCGCAGCGGGTCAGAGGAACTCGGTGAGCAGCTTGTTGACCGCCTCCGGGCGCTCCAGGTAACCGAAGTGGCCCGCGTCGGGCAGTTCATCGAAGCGCGCGCCGGGGATCATCCCGGCCACCTCGCGGCCCAGGTGCGGCGGCGCGATGAGGTCGTCGGCGAAGGCCAGCACCAGCGTCGGCGCGGTGATCCGGGCGCAGCGCGCGGGTAGCCCCGGGTCGTCGCCGATGTCCATCTGCGCGCGCACCCCCGGCCCGGCGGGCTGGTCGCCGAACTCCAGCACGTCGAGCCACTCCTGGACCTTGACCGGGTCGAACAGCGTGCGCGGCGACAGGTTCCACATCGCGGTCGTCGCGGCGTGGTAGCGCGGCGGGAGCCGGAGGCCCTGGTCGGTGAGCTGGCGCTCCCCCTCGTCGAACACCTCGTGCAGCGGCTCGGACCGGCCGCGCACGGCCATCAGCACGACCTTGCGCACCAGCGCGGGCTCCTCGGCGGCCAGGTGCAGCGCGATCCGGGCGCCCAGCGAGGTGCCGACCAGGGAGAAGCGGTCGAGACCCAGGTGCCGGGCGAGCGCGCGCACGTCGGCGGCGAGGTCGGCGACGGTGATGCCGTCGGCGCACAGGTCGGTCGGCGCGATGCCCCGGTTGTCCACCGCGATCACCCGGTGGCCCGCCGCCACCAGCGCGGGGACCTGGTGGATCTGCCACACCCGCCCGGAGCTGCCCATGCCCATGAGCAGGAAGACCGGGTCACCGGTGCCGTGGTCGTGGTAGCTCAGCTGGATCCCGTTGACGGGCACCACAGGCATCGGGCGTGACCTCCTCAGTAGTTAGGTCATCCTTATTTGTCGCCCGATCGAGTGTCAATTCGGGTCGCGCAGCCGAGTCAGCAGCCGGGTGAAGACGGCGTCGAGGACGTCCAGCTCGGCATCGGCGACGTCGGCGAAGAAGTACCGACGGACGGTCTCGACGTGCGCGGGGGCCGCGGCCACAATCGCCGTGCGGCCCGCCTCGGTGAGCCGGATCATGCAGCCCCGCGCGTCCTCCGGGCAGTCCTCCCGGACCACCAGACCCCGCTTGACCATGCGGCTGACCTGGTGGGAAAGCCTGCTGCGCTCCCAGCCGACCTCGGTGCCGAGGTCACGGAAGCGGACGACACCGTCGGCGGCCTCGGAGAGCGGGACCAGCAGGGCGTAGTCGGCCAGGGACAGGCCGCTGTCGCCGCTGAGCTGCCGTTCCTGGGCGTTCTGCAGCTCGCGGTGCAGTTCGCGGTAGGCCCGCCACACCCGGGCCTCGCGCTGGTCCAACCACCTCATGGGCGATCAGGCTACCCAGACTTTGTTGATGTGTCATCATTGGTTCGTGGAACTCGGCATCTACAGCTTCGCGGACCGGCACCCCGACCCGGCGACGGGCGAGCAGCTCTCGGTCGCCCAGGCACTCCGGAACACCCTCGAGCGGATCAAGCTCGCCGACGAGCTCGGGCTGTCCTTCTACGGCCTCGGCGAGCACCACCTGGACACCTACGCCATCTCCAACCCGGGGACGGTGCTGGCCGCGGCGGCGAGCGTGACCTCGAACATCACGCTGAGCAGCGCGGTCACGGTGCTCAGCACCGAGGACCCGGTGCGCCTCTACCAGCAGTTCAGCACGCTCGACCAGCTCAGCGGCGGGCGCGCCGAACTGCTGGCCGGGCGCGGTTCGTTCACCGAGTCGTTCCCGCTGTTCGGGGCCGACCTCGGCGACTACGACGAGCTGTTCGAGGAGAAGCTGGCGCTGCTGCTGCACATCGACCGGGAGGACCCGGTGACCTGGTCGGGCAAGTTCCGGCCGCCGCTGACCGGCGCCCGGGTGCTGCCCCGGCCGTTCGGCGACCGGCTGCGGATCTCCATCGGCACCGGCGGGAACCCGGAGTCGTCGATCCGCGCGGGCCTGCTGGGCCTGCCGGTGGTGTACGCGGTCATCGGCGGCGGCCCGGAGCGGTTCGCACCGCTGGTCGACCTCTACCGGCGCGCCGTCGAGGCGGGCGGACAGGGCGAGCCGCACGTGACGATGGGCGCGATCGGCTTGGTCGCGCGCAAGTCGCAGGAGGCCAAGGACGCGTTCTACCCGTACTGGCTGGAGACCATGAAGTACGGCGCCCGCGCCCGCGGCTGGACCGTCCCGAGCCGCGGCGACTACGACGCCTACACCGACGGCGCCTCGGCCATCTTCGCCGGCAGCCCGGACGAGATCGCCGACCGGCTGATCACCGTCGGGCGCCTGGTCGGGGCCGACCGGTACGCGATGCAGATGGACTGGTCCGGCGTGCCGCAGTCGATCGTGATGACGGCCATCGAGCTGCTGGGCACCGAGGTGCTGCCCGCCGTGCGCAAGGAACTCGGATAGCGGGAAGGGGCGCCAGGTGGTGCCGCGCGAGGACGGGCACGAGGTCCTGGATCCTCCGCTGACCCCGGCGCTACGGCTCGATCATGGTCACCCCGGTCCCCGGCGCGTTGCCCATCGCGGTCAACGCGGCGGGCGCCTCGGCCAGCGGGATCGTCTTGGTGATCATCAGGTCCGGGGTCAGCGCCCCGGCGGTGATCATCGACATGAGCTGCGGGTAGGCGTGCGCCTGCATGCCGTGGCTGCCGAGGACCGACAGCTCGTAGGCGATCACCCGGGCCATCGGCACCGGCGGGTCGGTGGGCAGCAACCCGACCTGCACGTGCCGCCCGCGCCTGCGCAGGCAGGTGATCGACGCGGCACAGGTACCCGGGCTGCCCAGGGCGTCCAGCGAGAGATGGGCCCCACCCCGCGTCGCCTCCACGATGGCGGTCGGGATGTCTACGGTGGTCACCGGGTTGAGGCCCAGCTCGGCCCCCATGGCGGCGGCAAGGTCCAACGCGGTCTGCGAGATGTCCACCGCGATCACCCGCGCACCCGCGGCGGCGGCCACCGCGACAGCGGACAGACCGACACCACCGCACCCGTGGACCGCCACCCACTCCCCCGGCGCGACCCGCCCCTGCGCGATCACCGCGCGGAACGCCGTAGCCACCCGACACCCCAGACCCGCCGCCGTCGCGAAGGACATCTCATCGGGCAAGCCGACCAGGTTGACCTCGGCGTCCTCGATCGCGACGTACTCCGCGAACGACCCCCAGTGCGTGAACCCGGGCTGGGTCTGCCGCTCGCACACCTGCTGATCACCAGCCGCGCACGCCGCGCAACTGCCACAGGCGCACACGAACGGAACCGTGACCCGATCCCCGATCCGAACCCGATCGACACCGGACCCGACGGCGGCCACGGTGCCCGCGAGCTCATGACCGGGAACGTGCGGCAACACGATGTCCGGGTCGTGGCCGATCCACCCGTGCCAGTCACTCCGGCACAGACCGGTAGCGGCCACCTGCACCACTACCCCTCGCGCGGAAGGGGCGGGATCAGGCACCCGCGTGACCTTCGGATCCACCCCGAACCCCTCGAACAGCACCGCCCGCACCGCAACTCCCTCCGCCGGTTGGTCGACGCCCCAGTCGACCACATGGACGACCACCGGCGAAACGCCCAGCAGACGGACACGGACCCGCGCCAGCCACGGCTGGCCAACCGCTGCCAGCGGGTGTGGAATCGGGAAGTGGCAGTGATGCGATAGGCGGTATGTGTGGAAATGTCGGGAGAGCGGCACGGAAGCAGGAGTCGAAGCGAGTGCAAAATCCCACCCCGGCCCACCAAACCGCAGCGGATAGGCCGCCCCCGCTGGAACGCAAGGCCCGCTACGGATGCTCGATCTAGTGGACTCGCTTCGTGTGGGGGGAGAGCACCGCTAAACTGGCCGGTGGTGGGGAATGCCCTTCACCCGCCCTTTTTTCACCACCGCGGTGCTCTAGGGGCCCCACACGAAGCGAGTTCACTAGATCGAGCCCACGCTCTTACTCGGGCAACGAAGACGGCAACACCAAAACGAGTCATTAGATCGAGCCCAGCTAGCCACCAGGCAACAAAGCAGCACCTGGGAAAAGCGCGAGAGGGTGGCCTGGGCATAGACCACCATCGCGTCCCAGCTGCACCGCCACCCGGCTCCCAACACCCCGACGCGGCACCGTTGCCGCGGCCGGGAGTGTCCACAGTGGTCGGCCTGTCGGGAGAAGAGCCACCTCGCCTCGTGCCCCGACGTCGCAGGGCACCGTGTGCCCTGGACCGCCGCCACGGTAACGACGTCGTCGAGTCCCAGGTACCTCCGAACGGCCCAAGCCCGAGTCTCAGCCGTGATCGATGCGTGATCTCTCCGAGACCGAGAGGTCGCCGCACACCCGTGCGGAACCGCCGATCAATCCACAATAGAATGTCTACTTCAGACTCCGAACTGGTAGCTCATGCTGGCGTCGTAGCCGCCTGCGTCGAGGAACAGCAGGTGATCCCCCGCGCGCAGCCCCGGGGGCAGCGCGAGCCCCTCTCGCGGCCGGTCGTGCTCCATGCACAGCCTGCCGAGCACCGCCTCGTCGCCCGGACCGAGTCTGCGCCAGTTCGCGCCGGGTGGGCGCCACAGGACCGGGTGCGGATGGGTGGTCCAGTCCGGTAGCTCGGCCACCGAAGCGTCCACTACCGCCGCCCGACCTGCCGGACCGTCGCGCACGTCGAGCACCGTGCTGAACACCGCCATGGCGGGCTCCACCAGGTACTTCCCCGGTTCGAACAGCACCTGGTCGACCGTGCCGAGCCGATCGGTGGCCACCCGCACAGCCCGCACCAGCGCGTCGGTCAGGTCCTCGGCCCGCGTAGCCGGTGACCAGCCACCGCCCAGGTCGAGGCACTGCACCCGCACCCCGGCTCGCGCGCACAGGTCGGCGGCCGCGGTGATCGCAATGGTGAACTCCCGCAGCCACCGCGCCTGGCCGATCCGGCTCGCCGCGCAGTGGAAGTGCAGGCCAATCCGCCCGACCGGGGCTGCCCGGAGCGCGTCGACCAAGCGCGCCTGGCCGGTTGGGTCACTGACGTCGACACCGAACCTGGACGGGACGCCCGGCGGGGCGAGGCGCACGCCGAGCACATCGGTGTGCACCGAGCCGTCCCGGATGAGGTCGACGGTGCGGGTCAGGTCGGCGAGCGAGTCGCAGAAGACGGCGCCGTACTTGGCCGGCACCCCGTCGAAGCGCCACCACTTGGCCGGGCCGTTGAGCACCACCCGGTCCGCCGGGAACCCGGCCGCGGCGCACCGGCGGGCCTCGGCCTGCGAGATCACCTCTGCGCCCGCGTCCGCGCGCAGCACCGCGTCGAGCACGCGCGGGTCCGGGTTCGTCTTCACCGAGTAGGCGAACCCGGTCGGCACGCCGCTGGCGCCCGCCACCGCGCGGGCCACCCCGGTGAGGGCGGCGATCCGGCGGTCGAGAACCGGGCGCAGCAGCACCCGGGCGGGTGAGTCGCCCGGGTCGACGGGCAGCGTGGCGGCGACGTCGGCGGCGGTCCGCTCGTCGAGGTCGAGCGGTTCGGTGGGCACCGGTCCGGCCGCCAGCCTGCGCGCGAGCACCGGCATGGCCGACGGGTGCTTGCCGCCGGTCGGCCATGCCGGTGCCCCGGCCGCCCGCGCGCCGAGCAGGCGCGGGGCAGCCGGGATCTCCTCGACGACCCGGACGAAACCGTTGGCGAGCAACGACTCCGGCCGGGTGGTGGAACTCCCGGTCGCGGCGGAGACCAGCCGCGCCGGGAGGTTGATCCCCGCCAGGGTGGCGCCGTGCACCCAGGCGGGGAAGCGGGGGTTGACCTCCAGCAGGTGGCGGTCACCGTCGTCGTCGCGCACCATCTCGACCTCGCCGCCGCCGGTCCAGCCGGTGTGCCGGACGAACTCGACCAGACCCGCGTGCTCGACCGGCTCGACCGCGCCCGCCCAGGTCTTGCCCTCAGGGGTGACCAGCGTCTTGCGCATGGCCGCCGCGCCGAGCAGCACGCCGTCCAGGGCGGCGAACACGATCGACTCCTCGACACCGTCGACGTGCTGTTGCAGCAGGACCTCACCCGCGCCCCAGGTGACCCGGGCCCGGTGCAGCGCGCCGGAGAGCGCCGTCAGGTCGGCGGGCGCGGTCGCCTCGTAGCGCGGACCCTTGACCCAGATCCGCCAGCCGTGCGCGACCGCGAACTCCGTCGCGTCCTCGATCCCGGCCGCGAGCAGGTATGCGGGGACCCGCAGACCCAGCAGCCGCGCGGCCTCGACCCCGGGCTTGCGCACGGCGTCGAACGCCGCGACCCCGGGCAGCAGCAGCGCGCGCTGCCCCGGGTGCCGCTCGGCGAGCAGGGCCGCCTCCAGGTCCAGTCCGGGTACGAACACCGCGTCCTCGGACAGCACCGCGTCGACCAACCCGGCGCACGTCGCGGCCAGGTCCGCAGCGGCCCAGTCGGGGCGCACCAGCACGCGGTCGAATACCGTCGCGCTGAGACCGGTGGCCGCCGCGGAGTAATCCACCGCGACCAACCGAGCCCCCGGCCAGGCGAGCCGGAGCGAACGGGCCACACCCAGCCCGGGCGACGGGTTGGGTCCACTATGGACACCAGAGACCAGGACCGTCGGTGCCACCACGCCCCCTCAGTGCCCGAGGGCGAAGTAGGCGGCGAGCCGCTCGCCCTCGCGCTCGCGCAACCGGGCCCACAGCTCGGCGTACTCCGCGGCCGGGATCTCGGAGTAGTCGTCGTTGTGGTCGGAGTAGTCCTGGAACGCGGTCTCGGCGAACTCCTCGGCGGACATCCGGGCCCGGGCCGCCGCCCAGCGGCCGCGCTCGCCGAGCGGGGTGTGCGGCAGCGGGTAGTAGCGGTAGGCGTCGAAGGCGAGCCGGGGCACCGCGTCGATCAGCGCCAGCGTCTGCCGGGCGTGCGCGCCGGTCTCGCCGGGCCAGCCGATGCCGATCGACGCCCGGAGCACGTAGCCCGTGTCCAGCGCGCGGTTGAGCACGTCGGTGGCCGCGGCCCGCAGCACCCCCTTGGCCAGCCGCTTCCTGGTCTCCGGCGCGGCCGACTCGACCCCGACGTAGAGCGAGCGGAAGCCCGCGCGGTACATGAGCGCGAGCAGGTCGGGGTAGCGCTCGAGGTCGGTGAGCTGGACGTCGCAGCCGAACCGGAACGGGGCGCCGTCGGCGATCATCCGGGCGCAGAACTCGCGGACCCGCTCCTGGGCGCGGTCGATGAAGCAGTCGTCGACGAAGTAGAAGCCGCGCGCGCCGGTGGCGGAATTCAGCGACCACAGGTCGGTGTGCAGCCTGGCCGCCGAGACAAATCGAAAACGGGCACCCGGGTATTGCGCGTTGAGATAGCAGAATGTGCACCGGCGGGTACACCCGCGCGCGGAGGCGACGTGGATACCGGGGACGCCCATGTTCGGCCAGCTGCGCGCCGGGTGGACGTAGCCGGGCAGCTCGGGCCACCAGCTGGGGACGCCGACGTCGTCGAGCGAGATCGGCTCGGCGCCGTGCACCAGCCCGGCCGGGCGCGACCGGTCGGCCAGCCAGGAGACCAGCGCTTGCTCGCCGTCGCCGAGGAAGATCGTGCGCACACCGCGCCAGATCGGGCTCGCCGGATCCGGGAAAGTGCTGACCAGGGGCCCACCCGCGATGATCGGGACACCCGGGGCGACCGCGCGCAGGTGGTCGACGGCGGCCCGGAACCGGCGCGCGCCGACCCCCTGCTTGGCGGTGAAACCCACCACCGTCGGGGGTGCGACGACCAGCTCGGCGTCCAGGCTCGCGGCGACGTCTTGGCCGTTCAGGTCGAGCACCCGAACCTCGTGCCCGACCGCGCGGAGCGCGTGACCGATGGTCAACGCACCCCACGGCGGGAACGCGCGCGGATCGACATCGTCGTAGATCCCCGGATGGATGAGCAACACCCGTTCACCGAGCATGACGCCTCCCCCTCGTCAAAATAGGGTGTCGCGGCATTTCCGAGACCTGTTACCCCCGGCCACATATCGATGCACCAGGCATTAACACATTCCCCCAACTTGTCACCCCGAACGAACCAAACGAATTCCCGAACCGACGAACCAACCTTCACGGAAAGTGAACGAGCCACCCACAGGCTGCGCCGACAGGGGACCCAGAGACCCAAGCCGCCACACGGAAGGGTGGGATCAGGCTGCCCGCCATCACCCATCCGACACCGTGCTGTCGTTTTTCCGCTGGTAGGAGCGCCCGCGACGGACGATGCTGGACGCCATGCACTCCGACACCGAGCGCTGCGTCCGCGCCGTCCAGTCCCGCGACGCCCGCTTCGACGGCTGGTTCTTCACCGCCGTCGTCACCACCGGCGTCTACTGCAGGCCCAGCTGCCCGGTCGCGCCGCCCAAGCCGGTGAACATGCGGTTCTACCCGAGCTCGGCGGCGGCCCAGCAGGCCGGTTTCCGGGCGTGCAAGCGGTGCAGGCCGGACGCCACCCCCGGCTCGCCGCAGTGGAACGAGCGCGCCGACCTCGTCGGCCGCGCCATGCGCCTCATCGCCGACGGGGTCGTGGACAACGGCGGCGTCACCGCCCTGGCCACCCGACTCGGCTACAGCGTCCGCCAGGTCGAACGCCAACTCCGCGCCGAACTCGGCGCGGGCCCGCTGGCACTGGCGCGGGCCCAACGAGCGCAAACAGCCCGGATCCTCATCGAAACCACCCCCCTGACCATGACAGACGTATCAGTGGCGGCGGGGTTCGGGAGCCTGCGGGCGTTCAACGAGACCGTGCGCGAGATCTTCGCCCTGTCCCCCACAGAGCTGCGACAACGCACCGCCAAGCGCACCCGGGCAACCCCCGGCGGCCTGTCCGTACGACTCCCGTTCCGCGCGCCGCTGTGCCCGGACAACCTCTTCGGCCACCTGGCCGCCACCGGCATCCCCGGCGTCGAGGAATGGCGCGACGGCGCCTACCGCCGCACGCTCCGCCTGCCCAACGGCCACGGCATCGTCGCCCTGCGCCCACTACCCGACCACATCCGCTGCGACCTGTCCCTGGCCGACCTGCGCGACCTCCCGGTCGCCATCGCCCGCTGCCGCCGCCTCTTGGACCTCGACGCCGACCCGACAGCCGTGGACGACCAACTGTCCACCGACCCGGCCCTGGCCCCCTTGATCGCCAAGAACCCCGGCCGACGCGTCCCCCGCACGGTCGACGGCCCGGAGCTGGCGGTCCGCGCCGTCCTGGGCCAACAGGTCTCCACCCAGGCCGCCCGCACCCACGCCTCCCGCTTGGTACAGGCACACGGCGAGGAAATCGAGGACACCGAAGGCGGCCTGACCCACCTCTTCCCCACTCCCGAGGCACTGGCCGACCTGGACCCCGAGTCCCTAGCCCTCCCCCGCTCCCGCCGCCGCACCCTGATCGCACTGGTGGAAGCCCTCACCACAACCCCCTTGGACCTCACCCCGGGCGCGGACTGGGAGGCGGCAAGGGAACGACTGCACGCCCTCCCCGGCTTCGGCCCCTGGACAGTGGAAACCATCGCCATGCGCGCCCTCGGCGACCCGGACGCCTTCATCCCCACCGACCTGGGCATCAAGGCAGCGGCGGAATCCCTTGACCTGCCAACATCTCCACGCGCCCTGACCGAACACGCCACCGCCTGGCGCCCGTGGCGCTCCTACGCCACCCAGTACCTCTGGGCCACCAGCACCCACCCCATCAACCACCTACCCGCATAACCCACGCCCAGCACCACACCGCGCACCGCACCGCACCGCACACCGACCTCTGAGGTGCTTCGAAGTTTCCGGACAGTGAACCAAGGTAGAATTGGGTTCTCTGGAAGGGGACGATGTTGGCGCGGTCGAGGAGGAGTTTCTCTCGGGAGTATCGGGAGGAAGCTGCGAAGTTGGTGATCGAGACCGGGCGTCCGATCGCACAGGTGGCGAAGGAGTTGGGTGTCGGTGAGGTCAGTCTCGGAAAGTGGGTGAAGGACTATCGTGCGTCGCAGGGTGGCGAGGAGTCGCCGTTGACTGTGTCGGAGCGGGCGAGATTGCGGGAGTTGGAGCGGGAAGCGCGTGATCTGAGGCTGGAGAACGAGTTCCTGAAAAAAGCTGCCGCGTACTTTGCCAAGGATCATCGGTGAGCGACAAGTTCGAGTTCATCGACGCACAGCACGCACCCGACAATACGGACTCCCCGACATCGTTGCCGGTCACGCGGATGTGTCGACTTCTCGGCATATCGCGGTCGGGCTTCTACGAATGGAGGACTCGCCCAACCTCGGCCACCCTGGTGCGTCGGAGCGGACTGTCGCGGTTGATCACGTCGTTCTTCGAGGCGTCCGACGGTACCTACGGCTATCGGCGGATCCACGCCGATCTGGCGGCCCAGGGCGTGCGGTGCGGGCCCGAGTTGGTACGTCAGGTCATGCGTGAGCTGGGGCTTCGAGCGTGTCAGCCCCGGCCGTGGCGGTTCTCACTGACCGCCGACGACGGCCAGGTCCACGACATCCCCGACCTGGTCCGGCGAGATTTCACCGCCGAGGCGCCGGGCCGGAAGGCCGTGGGCGACATCACCTACATCCCGACCGACGAAGGGTGGCTCTATCTCGCCACCGTCATCGATTGCCACACCAGGGCCGTGACCGGTTGGGCCATGGACGACAACTACAAGACTCCCCTGATCGACACCGCGATCCGCCACGCCGCCGGCAAGGGCCTCCTGGCCGACAACGCGATATTCCACTCCGACCGCGGCAGCAATTACACCTCGGCCACCTTCGCCGCCACCCTCACATCACTGCGAATCCGACAGTCCGTGGGCCGCACCGGAATCTGCTATGACAACGCCCTCGCGGAATCCTTCTTCGCCACCCTGAAAAACGAACTCGTCCACCGCACCCGCTACCCCACCCGCGAACACGCCCGCCAAGACATTGCCCGATACATCGAACTCCGCTACAATTCCAGACGCCGTCACTCCGCACTGGGATACCGCACACCACGAGAAGTGCACCACGCATACCATGCTCGACAATCAGCAGCTCCAGTCGCTGTTTAGTCACTGTCCGGAGACTTCGGGGCACCCCAATCTAGTGGACTCGCTTCGTGTGGGGGAGGAGTACCGCTAAACTTGACCCTGTGGTGGGGATGCCCTTCACCCCACGCTTTTTCCCCACCGCGGTGCTCTAGGGGCCCCACACGAAGCGAGTTCACTAGATCGAGCCCTGCTTGTAAATCGGGCAGCCCAAGCGACGAGCCGCCGAAGACGGTCGACCGTAGGTCGGTGTGCGGCACACCCTCCGAGCTGCCCGAGTAAGAGCGGGGCTCGATTGGCTGGACTGCCTTCGCGCGGGGCCCCTGGAGCACCGCGGTGGGGAAAAAGCGTGGGGTGAAGGGCATCCCCACACACGGCAAGTTTAGCGGTGCTCTCCCCCCACACGAAGGCAGTCCACCCAATCGAGCACAAACGTAGCGGGTCTTGCGTACCAGCGGGCTCGGCATTTAGAGATTGAAGGTAAAGGCAAGGGCAAGGGCAAGGGCAGGGTTGGTGGTGCGGTTTGTGGGTGGAAAGGCTGAGGGCGCAGCGGATGTGTTCCGCTGCGCCCTCGTCTCCGCTGCTCGCGACTCGACCTTCGTCAGTCGCCGTGCTGTGAGCCGGCCGGTCAGTCGATTGCCGGGTCGTATTCGTTCGGGTGGACTGTGTTGCTCAGCATTCGGCCGTGGGCGCCGAAGGTGAAGTGGGTTGGGGTTTGGCCGGTCTCGTCGAGTCCGAACAGGACTCCGTGGGACCGGAGCCTGCGTGCGTCGCGGTGGTCGGCGACCGTTACTGAAGCGCAGGGGATGACCTTCTCGCGCCAGGTGAAGACGTAGATGCCGGGGCGGAGCTCGTACACCGTGTTCTCGTCGGTGTCCGCTAGGCCCTTCTCCGGGCCCGCGAGGCACTGCCAGGTGTACCAGTGCCTGCTCAGGTAGACGTGCTCGTAGGCGTGGGCCTCGCTGTAGATCCACATCGCCCGCCTGCCGATGAGGGCGGTGCTGGGGGCGGGGGTCTCGCCCCGGACGTCGACGCCCTGGATGGTGGCGGGGGTGAAGGTCTGGGTGACCCGGGGGCGACCGTCGCCGATCGTGGTGCGGACCTCGAGGGCGCGGCCGAAGCGGGTGTCGAGGAACAGGGACACGGCCTGCTGGTGGTTCGCCTGCGCGTGCAGCTGCACGTAGTAGAGGCCGTCGTCGACCAGGAAGGTCTCGCACTGGTCCACACCGCCGTCCCACTCGACCCGGGTGCCGGTGAAGGACGCGGTCAGGGTGCTGCCGTCGGGGCGCTCCAGGACCAGCGTGCTGCCGTGCAGGTCACCCACGGTCGGGGCCTTGTTGGCGTCGAAACCCGGGGCCAGGCCGTCGAGCGGCAGCCAGGTCGAGGTGTCGGACAGGGAGAGCGCGGTGTCGGTCATGACGGTCCCTTCTCAGCGGGTTGCTCAGCAGTGTTGGCCGTGCGGCGCCCGGGCGGAACCGGGATGGGAACCGCCGTGCGGTCGCGGTCAAAGACGGTGCAGTGGGTGGCAACCGGAGCACCCCGGGAGCGCCCAGGATGGGCCGCATGCGTCTGGAACTCGCGGGTAGAGCGGTACTGGTGACCGGCGCGGCCTCGGGGATCGGCCTGGCCTGCGCGCGGGCGTTCCTCGCCGAGGGCGCCCGGGTGGCCATGCTGGACCGGGTGCCGGTGCCGGTGCTCGACGGGCTGGTGGTGCAGGCCGATGTCACCGACGAGTCCCAGGTCGTCGACGCGATCGCCTCGGTGGTGGCGCGGTTCGGCGGGCTGGACGTCGTGGTCGGGTGCGCCGGGGTGTCCGGGCCGGTCGGCACGCCGCTGGTGGAGACCAGCGCGGCCGACATCGCCAAGGTGCTCGCGGTCAACGTGACCGGCCAGCTGCTGGTCGCCAAGCACGCCGTGCCGCACCTGCCGGTCGGTGGTTCGATCGTCCTGCTGGCCAGCGACTCCGCCTTCGTCTCGGCCCCGGGGATGGTGCCCTACTGCGCCTCCAAGGGCGCCGTGGTGGCCCTGACCAGCGCGCTGGCCGTGGAGCTCGACGGCATCCGGGTCAACTGCGTCTGCCCGTCCATCGTGGACACCCCGATGGCCCGCGCGGACCTCGGCGACCACGTCATCGACGAGGCGGACTTCCCGGTCCTGGCCGCCGACGAGGTGGCCGCGCACGTGCTGTACCTGGCCTCGCCGGTGTCGCGGTCGATCAACGGCCAGGCCGTCCTGGCCGACTTCGGCGTGTCGGCCCGCTCCGGCTTCCCGGCCTGACCCCGCGCCACAGCGGGCGGGTTCGGCCGGCTCCGCGCCGGTGTCCGAGCACCACTGCCAGTCGGCGAAGACGCGGCGGCCCGGCCCGGGTCCGCGCCGAGGTCCAGCTCCGGTGGCGGGAACCGCCGCGCGACCCCCGGGTCGACCCGGTAGTCGACCAGTGCCCGCCAGGCGGATCCGGCGCGAGCGGTATTCGGCGATCAACGAGCGAGCGGTGCCCACCGACCCGATCAGGCCGGTGGGCACCGCCCACGATCCCCGGTGCTAGGCGCTCTCGCCCAGGTAGGCGTGGTGCAGGGTCTCCGGGGAGCCCAGCAGCTCCTGCGCGTCGCCCTGGTAGGTGACCCGGCCCGAGGACACCACCAGCGCGTCCTGGGCCACCCCGAGCGCCAGGTGCGTGAACTGCTCCACCAGCAGGATCGCCGCGCCCTCCTCGGCGAAGCGGGTGACCATCGGCAGCAGCCGGGTGAACACGACCGGGGCCAGGCCCAGGGACATCTCGTCGATCAGCAGGAACTTCGGTCGCGCGGCGAACGCCCTGGCCAGCACCACCATCTGCTGCTCTCCGCCGCTGAGCAGCGCGGTGGGGGAGTTCCGGCGCTTGTCCAGCTCCGGGAACAGCGCCAGCACCTCCTCCACTCGGGGCCAGGTGCGCGCGGTCAGCTTGAGGTTCTCCATCACGGTCAGCCCCGGGAACACCGCGCGGCCCTGTTCGATGTGCGCCAGGCCTTGCTTCGCCCTGGCCACCCGGGAGTGCTTGGTGATCTCGGTGTCTCCGATGTGGACACTGCCCGCCGCGGTCGGGACGACCCCGGAGATCGCCTCCAGCAGACTGGTCTTGCCCGCGCCGTTCGGTCCGACCAGGGCCGTGATCCGGCCCGGCGCCAGGGTGAGGGTGACGTCCCGGATGACCGGGCCCGCGCCGCGTGTGACCGTGACGTCCTGTACCCGCAAACCGCTCACAGCAACTCCGTTTCACCCATGTACGCCTTGAGCACCGCCGGGTCCGCCAGCACCTCGGCCTGCGGGCCGCTGGCCAGCACCTGGCCGAAGTCCAGCACCGTGATCGTGTCGCAGACGGTGCGCACCAGGTCCAGGTCGTGCTCGATGAGCAGCACCGACACCCCGAACCGGGCGGGCACCTGGCGCAGCCGGGCGCCGAGCGCGACGTGCTCCTCGTGCGGCAGGCCCGCGGCGGGCTCGTCGAGCAGCAGCACCTTCGGCTTGGCCAGCAGGTGGCCGACGACCTCCACGAGCCGCCGCGCGCCCACGTCGACGCGGCGCAGCGGGGTGCGCGCGGGTGGGCAGCCGAAGAACTCCAGCGCCTCGGCGATCTCCGTCCCGCTCAGCCTGCGCCGGGCGACGAACCGCACGTACGCCCCGACCGTCAGCCCTGCGGGCACCCGGTCCTGCTGGAAAGTCCGCCGCAGACCCGCCCGGGCGCGCTTGGTGGGTGAGAGCCCGGTCAGCGGACGCCCGTCCAACTCCACCGATCCGCTCGCCTGCGGGAGGAATCCGCTGATGATGTCGACCAAAGTGGACTTCCCGGCGCCGTTGGGGCCGATCACGCCGAGCACCCCGTTGGACGGCACTGCCAAGTCCACATGGGACAAAGCCTTGACCTCGCCGAAGCTGACACTCAGGTCGCGCACCACCAGCACCGGCGCGCCCGGTGGCGGCACCTCGAGGTCCGGTGGCGGCTCGGACAGCGCCACCCCGGCGGCGTCCTTCGAGCGCTTGCGCCACAGCTCGCGGACCAGGACGCCCAGGTTCCCGCCGGTGGTCAGCGCGTGCGTGCCGAGCAGGCCGAAGATGACGAAACCCCAGTCCTGCGGCACCCCCCAGCGCTTGAGCAGCTCGGGGACCGCGACCCACAGGACCGCGCCGAACACCGCCATGTCGATCAGGTGCGCGCCGGACATGATCGCCAGCACGTAGAGCGCCAGCGACTGCATCGCCGAGAAGCTGGCCGGGAAGGCCAAACCGACCTGGCCGGTCAGCAGGCCGCCCGCGACACCACCCAGTGCGGCGCTCACCGCGAACGCGGTCAGCTTCGACGTGCGCACGCTCGCGCCCGCCGCCGCCGTGCCGCGCTCGGAGAACGCCACCGCCTGCCACCCGCTGCCCCACCGGCCGCGGCGCAGGAAGTGCACACCCAGGCAGCACAGCGTGAGCACGATGATGCCGAGCAGGAAGTACTCCCGGTCATCGGCGAAGGCCGTGGGCCGCTCGACCGAGATGCCGTCGACGGTCCCCGGGAACTGGATCTGCACCAGTGTCAGGTCGGCCGCCGCGGCCAGGCCGAGGGTGACCACGGCGAGGTTGATGCCGCGCAACCGCAGCGCGGGCAGCCCGACGATCACGCCCACCACGCCCGCGGCCAGACCGCCGAGCAGCAGCCAGACGAAGAAGCCGCCGGGCGCGCCCTCCCGGTTGAGCCAGGACACCACCCACGCGCCGACGGCGGCGAAGGTCAGCTGGCACAGCGAGACCATGCCCGCGCTGCCGGTGACCACCCCCAGCCCCAGCAGCGCGATGCCCGCGACGATCGCGCTCATCCCGAGGTAGACGAAGTAGCCGTCGAGCCCGACGCTGAGCAGGTACCCGACGACGATGGCCGCCCCGGCGACGATGAGCGGGACCCCGAACCGGCTCAGCGGCCCTGGCTCAGCGCGTGACATCCCAAACCTCCTTGCGCCGCGAACGCGGCGGCAGTGCGATGACGGGCAACGCGGCGACGGGCAGTGCGGTGACAGGCAGTGCGGTGACAGGCAGTGCTGTGACAAGCAGTGCGGCGACCGGCGCGGTGTAGTGGAGGGCGGGCGCCGCACGGTCCCGTGTGGACCGGAGGGCAGGTGCCGCGTGGTCATTGGTGGATCGGAGTGCGGGCGCCGCCCGGTGCCGCACAGATCGGAGGGCGGGTGCCGAACGGTCCTGTGGGGACAGGAGGGCGGGTGCCGCGCGGTGCCGCACAGATCGGAGAGCGGGCGCGGCAAGGTCCTGCGGGGACTGGAGAGCGGGTGCCGCGCGGTCCTCGGTGGATCGGAGTGCGGGCGCCGCCCGGTGTCGCGCGGATCGGAGTGCGGGCGCCGCCCGGTGTCGCGCGGATCGGAGAGCGGGTGCGGCGCGGTGCTGCGCGGATCGGAGATCGGGAGCGGCGCAGTCCTGTGTGGACTTCAGAGCGGGGGCGGCGCGCCCGACCGCGGCCAGGGTGCCCAGCGCGGGCCCTGCCTCCGCGCTGGACACCCGTACCCGCCCGGTGCCCCTGGACACCGGCTCGTGGGCCGCGCGCGGCCCGTGTTCAGCGCGCGACATCCCAGACCTCCTTGCGCTGCGACCACAGGAGCAGGCCGACGATCACCAGGAACGGCAGGAAGTACCGCGCCACCGACAGGCTGTCCACCTGCGCCACCGCGCCCTGGGCCATGCCCAGCACCAGCCCGCCCGCGACCGCCAGGTCGAGCCTGCGGAAACCGCCCAGCAGGGCGGCGGCCGAGGCCGGGACCACCAGCATGGCCAGCGAGGTGGCGTCGTTGGACTGCGACGGCGCCACGATCGAGATGACCAGGGTGCTCAGCAGCCCGGTCACCCCCCAGACCGCGACGCTGAGCTTCTTGGCCGGGATGCCCATCAGCTCCGCGGTGGTCGGCCGCTCGGACAGCGCCCGCAGCTCCAGGCCGAACGAGCTCTTCACCAGCACCGCGCGGCAGCCCAGCGCGATCAGCACCGAGAGCGCCACGGTCACCACCGTCACCTGGCTGACCACCACGCCGTTCACCGAGAACGCCGGGCCGTCGAGGATCGGGTGGAAGGGCTGCGGCTTGTTGCCGAACAGGATGAACGAGAGCGAGATGAGCAGCAGGAGCACCGCGACGGTGACCGCCGAGCGGGTGCCGATGTCGGCCTCGGCCAGCCAGGTGGCGACGATCCAGCCGAGCAGCGCGCTCAGCAGGCCGCCCAGCGCGATCCCGACCAGCGTCGCCGCCCAGGTGGGCAGTCCGAAGTAGATGGACAGCCAGACCGCCACGTAGCAGCCGAACATCCCGGTCGCGGACTGGCTGAAGTTCACCACCCGCACGAGTCTGGACATCAGGGTCAGGCAGACGGCCAGTACCGCGAACAGCCCGCCCGCGGCGAGCCCCGCCAGTGCTCCTTGCAGCATGTGCTGTGTTCCCTACTACTCCTGGAGCGGTCGGGGCCGCGGTAGTCTCGCCCGCGGCCCCGACCGGTCGTGGTGGGTTCCCGTTACTTCTTGGGGATCCGCAGCCAGTCGTCCGCGGCCAGCTCCCACTTGTTGGTGCCGGTGGCGAGCTTGATCGGCCAGCCAGCGGTGTTGTCGTGGTGGGTCTGGCCCTTGCCGAACACGTACGGGGTGCCGACCATCGGGTCGCTGATCGGCGACATCTCCTGCAGCGCCTTGGTCACCGACTCCCGGTTGATGTCACCGGAGATGCCCTTGATCACCTGCAGGAAGTACTTCGCCGCCAGGTAGCCGCCCTGGCTGAACGAGGTCAGCGGGATGTTGTTCTTGGTCATCAGCTCCCGCCACTCCTTGGTCTGGGTGCTGGCGGCGTCGGTGAACGGGTAGAACTCGGCGGGCACGTAGACGCCAGCGCCGGCGTTGGCGATCGCCTTGGCGTAGTTCTCGCTGTAGACGCTGGTCAGCAGCAGCCAGGTGACGTCGTTCCAGCCCTGCGCCGCGGCGGCCTTGAGCTGGCCGATGGAGTCCGGCTCGACCGGGTTCACCGTGATGGCCTTGCAGCCCGCCGAGCGCGCCTTGACGATGTAGGAGGTGTAGTCCGATCCGCCGTAGGGGACCGTGGCGTCCATGTACGTGAGCTTCTTGCCGGTGATGGCGGTCCACTCGTCGATCGCGGCCTGGTACGAGGGCAGCGTGTTGCCCGCGATCTCCAGCAGCGCGCAGATGTTGTCGAGCTTGAGCACCTCGGAGCCGTAGAGCAGCGTCAGCGTCATGTCGTGGTACGGGCCGACGTTCGCCGGGGCGATGTTGGGGCTGCTGAAGCACGCCGGGTCCACGCCGATGCCGGAGATGGACAGGATCTTCTGCTGCGCGTAGTACTTGTTGTTGATCTCGCACTCGATCAGGCTCGACGAGCCGACCAGCGCGACCGCGTTGTCCGCGCCGACGACCTCGCGCGCGGCGGCCGCGGCGGCGGCCGGGTCGCCCTTGTCGTCGAGCGCCTTGTAGGAGATCTGGCGGCCGTTGACGCCACCGGCGGCGTTGGCGGCGTCGAAGACGGCCTTGGCCGCGGCCGAGGCCTCGGGGAAGGTCGCCGCACCGCTGAGCGCGTTGACCGAGCCGACCACGATCGGGCCGCTGGACCCGCCGCTGCCGCCGCTGCTGCTGTTGTTGGCACACCCGGCTGCGACGAGCGTGACCGCGGCGGCCACGGCCACGCGGCGCATGATCTTTCTCATAGCGGTCCCTGTCCTGTTTCTCGGCTGCGGTCGCTTTCGCTCGCAGTACACGGGGATCTTCGAGGTGGATGGGACCCTACGAGCGCCGAGCGCGCCGGGCCTTGGCTTTGCGGGCACGCAAGTTGTCTCGCCCGGCACGGGGTGCGACCTGGATCACCCCCGCGACGCCGAAAGCCGTCCCCCGGGCACGGGTGGGCCCGGGGAACGGCTTTCCTTCGCGGAGAAGGTCTATCCAGCGGTGGCGGCGACCACCGGTGCGGAGTCCACGATCTGCTCGAAGCTGGTGACGGTCTCGCCGTCGAACTTCCACACGTGCGCCACCCGCGCGGTGAACGAGCGGCCGGACTCCTTGTGGGTGGCCGCGTAGCTGCCCAGGCCGACCACCGTGGCACCGCCGTCGACGAGCTCGGCGAGGGTGAAGGTGTAGCCGTCCCAGTCCCGGCCGATCGCCTCGAACACGTTGGCGCGCACCGCGTCCGGGCCGGTGTAGGTGCCCGCGTAGGGGAACCCGGCGGCCTCGGTCCAGGTGGTCGAGGCGGTGATGGGGGCGAGCATGCCGTCGAGGTCACCGCGGTCGCTGGCCGCGTAGTGCGCGCTGACGACGTCCACTGTAGACAATCCGGTCTCCTTCTAGACGGGCTGGGCGTCGGGGTAGGTCACCGAGCCCAGCGGGTAGACGTGCCCACCGGCGGTGGAGTGCTCCGTGCTCCCGTCGCCGGTGATCCCGAGGAACACCCCGGTCGTGCGCAGCGCGAGCCCGAGGTCGTGCAGCCACACGCTGGCCACCGCGATGCGGAACTCGCGGAAGCAGAACAGGTACAGCCCGTCGGCGAACTTCCACACGGTCGAGAGGTCCATGTCCCCGTGCCCGCGCTGGATGCCCTCGAGGCACTGCCAGGCGTAGCGCTGCGAGGAGACGTAGACGTGCTCGTAGAGGTGTTCGGGGCTGTAGCGGTAGAGGTTGCGCCGACCGATCAGGTCGCGCGACGGGCCGGGGACCTCACCGGTCGGCTCGCCGCCGTCGGTGGTGCCCGCCCAGAAGGTCTGCGACACGCGGGGGACGCCCTCGACGTCCTCGGCACCCAGCACCGACCGCACGGCGAGCGCGCGGTGGGTGGTCGTGGAGAACACCACCGTCAGCGACTCGCCCTCGACGCTGGTCTTGGGCAGGTTCACGAAGTAGACGTCCTCGCGCACGGCGACCGCGTCGTAGGGGTCCTGCACACCGTTGCAGGTGAGCTTCTCCGCGTCGTCGAAGCGCAGGTCGAGCGTGCTGCCGTCATCGAGGGTGACGGTGAGCTCACGCCCGGTGAGATCGGCGTTGGGCAGGCGGTAGGTGGCGATCCCCGCGGCGAACTCGTCGTAGGTGCGCCACTCGTCCTCGGGTGCGGTCGACATGCGCCCATCGTGGGAGCCCGGCGCCCGCCGGGCCAGCCGCGCGGGTCCGCCTGAGCGCTGGGGGGCAAGATCTGGTCGCTCCAGGTCAACTGGCCTTGATCAACTGGATACGATGGTCCCCCGTGCTCAGCGGAGGGAGAACCGCCGTGCGGCGACCCTGGGTCGGCTACACAGTGCCGGTGCTGGCCAACGTCGTGCTGGGAGTCTTCGCCAGCTACCCGGTGCTGATCTACTACTCGGCCGCGCGCGACTACATCAGGGAGCGGTTCACCGGTATCGGGGACCCGCTGGAGGGTGACTTCACCGCGGCGCTCGCCGTCGGTGGCGTGCTGGCGGCGGTGGCCATCTTCGCGGCGGTGAACGCGATCCTGCGACACGCCGTGGCCGAGCGCGGCAGCTGGTACTGGCCGGTGACCATCACCCTGCTGCTCGCCCCCGGCCTGGCGGCACTCGCCTGGGCCGGACCGTTCGCTGGCTGAGTTCACCCAGTTCAGGTGAGGGGTTCACCCGGGTGTCACCCGATCGGGTAATACCCCGGCATGGACACGGCGATGCTGGTGCTGGTCGGGCTCATCGGCCTGGCCCTGCTGTTCGACTACACCAACGGCTTCCACGACTCGGCGAACTCGATCGCCACGGTGGTCGCCACCGGCGTGCTGCGCCCCAGGTGGGCGGTGGCCTGGGCGGCCGGGTTCAACTTCATCGCGTTCCTGCTGGTCGCCACGGCGGTGGCGGACACCGTCGGGCAGACGGTCAAACCGGAGTTCTTCAGCCCGACCCTGGTCTTCGCCGCCCTGTTCGGCGCGATCAGCTGGAACTACGTGTCCTGGCACCTGGGCCTGCCCACCTCGTCCTCGCACTCCCTGGTCGGCGGGCTGGTAGGTGCGGGCCTGGCGGTCGGCGGCTTCGCCGCGCTCAAAGGCGCCAGCGTGATCAAGACGGCGGTGTTCATCCTGGTCAGCCCGGTAGCGGGCATGCTGCTCGGCGGTCTCATCATGCTCGGCCTGCGCGCCCTGCTGGCCCGCGCCGACGTCGAGAAGAGCGAACGCGGCTTCCGCTGGGCGCAGCTGGTCTCCTCGGCGGCGGTCTCGGTAGGACACGGCGGCAACGACGCGCAGAAGACCATGGGCGTCATCGCGGCACTGCTGGTCAGCACCGGCCACCTACAGGCCCAGGACGGACACCTGCCCATCCCCCTGTGGGTCGGCCTGGCAGCCGCGAGCGCCATCGCCCTGGGCACCCTCTCCGGCGGTTGGCGAATCGTGAAGACCATGGGCAACGACATCACCCCACTACGCCCGGTGAGCGGCTTCGCGGCCGAGACCGGAGCAGCCATCGCCCTGTTCGGCTCGACAGCTCTGGGGGCACCGGTGTCCACAACACACACAGTGGCGGGTGCCATCACCGGCGTAGGCACGGTGAACAAGGGCGCATCAGTCGATTGGTCGATCTTCCGCCGAGTCGCACTGGCTTGGCTCGTGACGATCCCGTTCGCCGCAGTGGTCTCGGCGGGAACCTACGCACTGGCGACACTGCCCAACCACGCGGTTGCGGCGACGTTGTGCAGCTTGTTGGTGGCGGCCTTGGCTGTGTTCGTGGTGATCGCACTGCGCCGGGCACCGGGAGCGGGAGACGTGGAACCGGAACGCCGACCGGCAGTAGCGGAATCGCTCTAGCCCATTTCTTTCCTTTTCTCGACCCCCTGTCCAGTCACAGCGGCAAGGCGGCCGCCCCCTCCCGCCACCAAACCGCAGCGGATAGGCCGACCCTGCTGGTAAGCAAGTCCCGTTACGGATGCTCGATCTAGTGGACTTGCTTCGTGTGGAGGGAGAGTGCCGCTAAACTTGCCATGGGTGGGGATGCCCTTACCCTGCCCTTTTCTCTCCACCGCCGTGCTCTAGGGGCCCCGCGCGAAGCGAGTTCACTAGATCGAGCCCCCGTCTTTTCCTCGGGCAGCCCAAGCGATGAGCCACCGTGGACGGTCGACCGTAGGTCGGTGTGCGGCACACCGTGTGGGCTGCCCGAGTAAGAGCGGGGCTCGATTGGCTGGACTGCCTTCGCGTAGGGCCCCTAGAGCACCGCGGTGGGGAAAAAGCGTGGGGTGAAGGGCATCCCCACACACGGCAAGTTTAGCGGTGCTCTCCCCCCACACGAAGGCAGTCCACCCAATCGAGCACAAACGTAACGGGTGTTGCGTACCAGCGGGCTCGGCATTTAGAGATTTCGAGACTAAAGATTTAGGGCGAGGGCGAGGGCGAGGGCGAGGGCGAGGGCAAGGACAAGGGCGAGGGCAAGGACAAGGGCGAGGGCGAAGTTGCAGCGAGAGTTGGGTGCGGCGGATTAGGCGGGGTGGAGTGGGAAATTGGGAACTTGGAAAATGAAAAGCGTGAGGGCGGGCACCCCTGCCGGGTGCCCGCCCTCACGGGTCTGCGACTAGCTGCCTAGCTGATGACTCAGCCCAGGGTGAGGGCCAGGTCGTCGAGCACGAAGGAGGTCTGCAGTGAGGCGTCCTCGGTGCCGTTGAACTTCAGGGTGAAGGTGGAGCCTGCCAGGCTGGACACGTCGACCGACTTCTGCACGTAGCCGGCGGCCTTGTTGACGTTGGAGTAGCTGGCCAGCGTGGTCGAGCCTGCGGTCACGGTCAGCTTGTCGTAGACGGTGCTGCCGGTCTCGGCGGTGTCGATGTGCAGGTAGTAGGTCAGCGTGGCGCGGCAGCCCGCCGGGATGGTCACCGACTGGGCGACCGAGTCCGTGTGGGTCGAGCCGTAGCCGTTGAGCCACGCGTCGTAGGTGCCGCCGTGGGCGGGCTCCTGGGTGCCGAACTGGCCGATCACGCCGGAGGTCTGGGTCCAGGAGGCCGCGCCGGACTCGAAGCCCGGGTTGAGGATCTTCTGGCCCGAGCAGCCGCCGGGGGGAGCGGTGGTGGTGGTCGGCGGGGTGGTGGTGGTGCTCGACGGCGGGGTCGTCGTCGTGCCGCCGGTGCAGGTCGGGTCGGCCGACTGGGCCGGGACCGAGACCGCGTCCCAGGCCGCCTTGACCTTGTTGAACTCGACGCAGCTGCCCGGGTACAGGGTCTTGGCCGCCTGCAGCGTCCAGGTCCGGTACTTCAGGTAGGAGCTCGAGGAGGTCTTCAGCAGCATGGCGTTGTACATGATCTTGATGGCGCTCTGGATGCCGAGGCCGGTCAGGCTGCTGTTGTTGCAGGTCGGGCTGGCCGGCTTGCCCGCCGGGGCGTTGCCCTCGGCCAGCAGGTAGAACCAGTGGTTGCCCGGGCCCGCGGCCGCGTGCACCTCGCCGCCGGGGACGCTGCTGGAGTAGCAGTTGGCGTTGTTGTTCACCAGCGACGGGTTGTACATGTTGCGGATCGGGCCGTTGCCGACCAGGTTGATCTCCTCGCCGACCAGGTAGTCCGGCGGGTCGTACTGCGAGGCCTCGTTGGCGAAGGCCTCGGTGGCCGCGCCGAAGGTGTCGGCGACGAACTCCTGGGTGCCGCCGTTGGAGATGCCACCGGGGGTGTGGTCATCGATGCCGTGGCCCATCTCGTGGCCCACGACGTCCATCGAGCTGATCCAGCCGTTGGACTGGTTGTGACCGATCTGGACCTGCGAGCCGTCGTAGAAGGCGTTCAGGTCGTCCAGGCCGACCTTGATCGGCCACGCGCCGCCGTTGCCGTCCATGCCGTTGCGGCCCAGCCACTGGGAGAGCATCTTCTTCTCGGTCTGCGCGGCGAACAGCGCGTCGACGCAGCCGGTCTCCTTGCTCGTCGCCGAGCCGTTGCCCCAGCTGTCCGAGGACTTGGAGAACACCGTGCCGGTGCTCAGGTCCTGGCAGGACAGGTTGGTGGTGTTCGGGTCCCGCAGGGTGTACGTGCTGCCCGAGTGCGTGGTGTCGATGGTGACCGGGCCGTTGTAGGCGGAGTTGCCGCTGCCGTGCGCGACGTGCTCCTGGGTCCGGACGACCTTGCCGCTGGTGGCGTCGGTGTAGACGCTCAGCCGGCTGTACTCCCCGTCGGTGGAGGTGCCCTTGACAGTGGTCTCCCACGCCAGGGTCGGGGTGCCGAGCGAGACCACGACGAGCCTGCTGCCCTCGACCTCGGTGACGGCCTTCAGCTTGCCCTTGGCGGTGCCCTCGGCCTGCGCCTGGGTGATCTTGGCGGTGGTGCCGACGCCCTGGATCGCCTGGTCCTGGGCGACCGAGGTGTACTGCACCGCGCCCGCGGCGTTGGTGGCCACCACGAAGTCGCCGCCGATGACCGGCAGGCCCTTGTAGGTGCGGTCGTAGGAGACGTACTGCGAACCCGCGTACGAGTACACGTTGCGCTGGACGAACGCGTCGTCAGCGGAGGCGTGCAGGGCGGCCGGGCGGCTGTTGACCAGCGCGGTCGCGGCCTGGACCGCGTTGCCCTGGGCCTGTGCCGCGGACGCGGTGGGGGCCTGCGTGGCGTTCGGGGCCGCGACCGCGGTGCCGATCACCACCAGACCCGTCACCACCGCGCCACCCACGGCGAGCAAGCGATGTGTGGACTTCATGGAACATGGCTCCTTTCCCGCGACTCCACGCGGTCCCGGGCCGCTCGTGGCGGCCGGGCACGGCGAAACGCGGAAAATGCAGGGGGAACGAGTGATGGGAACACTCTGCTAACAAATGTCCGATTCGTGCTATTCGAATCGCGGCTTTCGAGTCGTGCCTTTCCTCGCCCTCTTCCGCCGCTTTTCGGGGCATGGCCGGACGTTCAGACGTTAACTCCGCGCAGGTCGGACCGGTAGACGTCGTGGCCGTCGAGATATTCACACATAGCCAAGTGTTAATCAGCCAATTCGGGCAACCCGCCGCAGAGCGGGCGGGGGTGCCCGGGTGTCGGGGGTCGAACGGCCGCATAGACCCACTGTGCGTAGGTGTCTTATGGTCCGATTCTTCCGAAAGACCCCTATCGCGTTTCGCCTTTGTAACGGTGGTGCCAAGAATTGTTCCGCCCGCGGCCGCGGTCGCGGCGGTCGCGCGTCGGCTTGTGCCTGCCGCACGCAGCGGGAAGGCTCTCCCGCCATGGGCGCTGGCGGGGTGGCGGGTCGGGAGCGGTTCCTGGCCGCGTTCGAACGCGCGCTACAGCCGCTCGAGGACGCCGAGGAGATCATGGCCGTCGCCGCGCGGCTGCTCGGCGGGCACATCGGGGCCGACCGGTGCGCCTACGCCCGGACCGAGACCGACCAGGACCACTTCGTGATGAGCGGCGGCCACGCCACCGGGCTGCCGCCGCTCTCCGGCCGGTTCGCCATGTCCCGGTTCGGGCCCGGGTGCCTGGCCGCGATGCGCGCGGGGCGGCCCTGGGTCGTGGTCGACAGCCACACCGACGAGCGGCTGGGCGACCGCGAGGCCTACCGGATCACCGGGATCCGGGCGGTCATCTGCGTGCCGCTGCACAAGGCGGGCCGGTTCGTCGCGGCCATGGCGGTGCACCAGACGACCGCGCGGGACTGGACGCCCGCCGAGGTCGACCTGGTCGACGTGGTGGTCGGGCGCTGCTGGGAGTCGCTGGAGCGCGCGCACGCGATCCGCGCGCTGCGGGAGAGCGAGGAGCGCTACCGGCTGCTGTTCGAGCGCGCCAAGGACGGCATCTGGATCGCCGACGCCGAACGCCGCTACGTCGAGGTCAACCCCGCCGCGTGCGAGCTGTTCGGCTACCGCCGGGAGGACCTGCTCGGCCGGACCGTCGAGGAGTTCATCGGGGCCGCCGACCAGGACAAGCTCGCCGACCTGGTCGACCGGCTGTCCGCGGGCGAGGTGGTCACCGAGGTGTGGGACGTGCGCCGCGCGGATGACCAGGTCATCGCGCTGGAGCTGAGCATGCAGGCCGTCCCCGGCGGTGGTCTGCAGGCGATCGGGCGCGACGTCACCGCCCGCGTGCGGGCCGAGGCCGAGCGCGAGCGGCTGCTGGCCCGCGAGCACGAGATCGCCGAGACCCTGCAGCGCAGCCTGCTGCCCCGCGAGTTGCCCCGGTTGGCCCGGCTGGCCACCGCCGCGCGCTACCTGCCCGCCGCCCGCCACACCCAGGCGGGTGGGGACTGGTACGAGGTCCTGCCGCTCACCGACACCGTGGTGGCCCTGTCGGTGGGCGACGTCGTCGGCAAGGGCCCGACGGCGGCGGCGGTGATGGGGCAGCTCCGCAGTGCCCTGGCCGGCTACCTGCTCGACGGCCACGCGCCCGCCGCGGCGCTGGAACGCCTCGACGGGTTCGCGCTGCGCACGCCGGGCGCGGTCGGCAGCACCTGCGCGTGCCTGACCTTCGACTGGTCGACCGGTGAGCTGCGCTGGGCGCTGGCGGGTCATCCGCCACCGCTGCTCGCTGAGGCGGGCGGCCAGCGCTACCTGACGGGCGCGGTCGGCACGGTGCTCGGCGTCCCGGGCCGGGCGGCCTACGCCGACCACGCCGAGACCCTGGTCCCCGGCACGTCCGTGGTGCTCTACACCGACGGCCTCGTCGAGCACCCGGGCCAGGTGATCGACACCGGCCTGGACCGGCGGCCGCCCTGGTGGGCGCGGGCGCCGACCTGGACCCGGACGCGCTGACCGCCCGGATCACCGGCGAACTGCTCGCCGACGGCCAGGACGACGACGTCGCCCTCGTCGTCGCCCGCTTCATCCCACCCCCGCTGACCAGGCGGAACATCCCCGCCGTCGCGGCCGAGCTGGCCGCGTTGCGCGAGGCGGTGGAGCAGTGGGCGGCCACCGCCTGCCTGCCCGACGACCTGCTGGGCGACCTGCAGCTGACGTTGGGCGAGGCCGCCGCGAACGCCGTCGAGCACGCCTACGCGGGCGGCGGCGACTTCGACGTCGAGATCGCCCGCACTGGCGACGGCGGCGTGGACGTGCGGGTCCGCGACCGCGGCCGGTGGCGTCCAGAGCCCGAGGACAACACCCACCGGGGCCGCGGCGTCGACATCATCCGCGCGCTGTCGCACTCGGTGGACTACCTCCAGTCCGACGCGGGCACGACGGTGCACTTCCACCTGACCCGCGAGACCCGTGCACTCCCCACACCGCCGACGACGCTCCCTGCGGGGGAGATCCGCGTCGTCCACCTCACCGAGGACCTCGACCTGGCAGGCGCGACCGCGCAACGCAAGCGGCTGAGCGACGAGCGGGGCCCGATCGCGGTCGACATCACCGAGGTCCGCTACCTCAGCAGCGCGGGTATCGCGTTGCTGTTGGAGCTCGCGGAGGGCCGCCCACTGACGGTGATCACCAGGGCAGGTAGCGCTCCCGCACGCATCTTGTCGTTGTCGGGCTTGGATAGCGCTACCGAGGGATTTCAGGTAGTCCGCGTTCCCAAGTAAACCGCGGGCACCTCGCGGGTCGGATCGATAGTCTCGGCCGGTGCTCAACGCGTTGCGGCTGCGCGACTTCCGGTTGCTCTGGTCGGCTCGCCTGGTCAGTCTGCTTGGTTCGTGGCTGCTCGTCGTCGCGGTTCCCGCGCACGTCCTCTTACTCACCGGCTCGCTGACAGCCACCGGTCTCACTCTTGCTGCCGAGTTCCTACCGCCGCTCCTCCTAGGTCCGCTCGCAGGCGTGTACGCGGACCGGCACGACCGGCGACGCTTGATGATCGTTGCCGACCTCGCGCGCGCGGTTGCGGTGGTCTTGCTCCTCTTCGTGCAAGAGCCTCAGGACGTCTGGCTCGCCTACCTGGCGCTGGCAGTGGAAAGCACTGGCACGGTCTTCTTCCGACCCGCCGCCCAAGCGCACACGCCAGCGGTAGTGGGAACCGGTCCGCTCTTAACGAGTGCCAACGCTCTTAACGCGATCACCGATGGCGCTGTCCGGCTCATCGGCGCACCGCTAGGTGGCGCGCTCCTGGCTGTCACCGGCTTCTCGGCGCTCGTCTGGATCGACATCAGCACCTATCTGCTGTCCGCCGCCGCGATCGCCGCCACCGCCCGCGTCTCCGCGCCCGCTCGCGAGCACAGGGTCGACATCAGGTCCGGTCTGGTCTTCCTCCGCGCGAACCGGACCGCTGCCGCGCTCTTAGCTGTCAACACACTCTTCTTATGCGCCAACGCTTCTCTTACCGCGCTCCTCGTCCCCTTCGGGGTCCAGGTTCTTGGCGGAACTGTCCAAACTGGCGTCTTGATGTCCGCGCTCGGTGTCAGGCTTCTTATCGGCGCCCCGCTGATCCGCCTCCCCGTGTCGACGACACGACTGCTCGCGGCCGCCCTTGCCCTCACCGGCATGGGGTTCGCCCTCCTGTTCAGCGCCACCGCGCTCCCGCTCGCCCTGGTCGCCGCCGTCCTCGTCGGGGCAGCGGGCTCGCTCGCGCTCGCCTCGATCCAGACGACCCTCAGCGCACCGCCCCCGACGAGCTGCTCGGTCGAGCCTCGGCCGCCTTCTTCACCGCCGAAGCCGCGGCGACCCTCGCGGGTGCGGTGGCGGGTCCGGCCCTCGCCCAAGCCCTCTCGATGACGACCACCGCCTACCTGGCGGCCGCCGCCACGGTGCTGGCAGGCGCGTTGGTCTCCTTCTTGCCACGCGCGTAGGCGGTCCACAGCGCCGCCAGCACCCCGAGGACGGCGAAGACGGCCAGGGTGAGGGGGATCCCGGCCGGGTACTCCTGGTCCGCGGTGAACCCGATCAGGACCGGGGCGACCGCGTTGGCCACCGAGGAGCAGGTCATCAGCACCGAGTTCGCCAACCTGCCGCGCGTGGTCGCCTGGGCCAGCCAGGCGAACAGGGTCGGGATCACCGGCCCGATGCCGAACCCGGCCACCGCGAAGCCCAGCACCGCCAGGTCGGGCCCGGTCGCCAGGCCGAGCCCGACCGCGGCCACCCCGAACCCGCAGCAGATGATCATCGCCGGCGGTGCCCAGAACAGCGCGACCGAGATGACGACGCGCCCCGCCGTGAGCCCGAGCCAGAACAGCGCGGTCATCCGCGCCGCGTCGACCGCCGGGGTCCCGGTCCAGATCAGGTAGGTGGCCTCCCAGGTGCCCGCGGACGTCTCCAGGACCCCGTAGAGGAAGCCGACCAGCGCGAACGGCAGCGTGAGCAGCACCACCGGGAACGCCGGTGCCGACACCTCGGCCGTGTCGCCGCGCGGCACCGGGCAGCGGGCGGCCGCGACGCACAACACGGACACGACCCCGACACCCACCAGCACGCCCCGGACGTCGACGCCCAGGCCGACCAGCAGCGGACCGGCGACCGCGCCGACCCCGAAGGCCGCGTTCAGCAGGTTGACCATCAGCACCCGGTAGCGGCCGAAGCCGTGCGCGAACGAGGTGTTCAGGTGCAGCGCCAGACCGCCGAAGCCGAGCCCGGCCACCACGGCGGCGACCAGCACCAGCGCCCACGCCGGGGCCAGCGCGATGCCGGCCACGCCGACCGCGAAGGCGCCGATCATCCCGGTCATCGCCGGGCGCGGCGCGAGGACGCGTTCGGCGAGCCCGCAGCCCACGATCGCGGCGAGCGAGCCCAGGTAGAACGCGGTGACCATCGACGCGCCGTCGGTGAGGTCGAGGTGGTGGCGCTCGCGCAGCGAGATCATGGCGACACCGAGCGTGGCGTTGGCCGCGCCGAGCGCCACGAACAGCACGAACGCCGCCGCCGTCGGGAACGCCCCCGGTCTCTGGCCCACCGTCGCCACCTTTTGTCCCAGAACTTGATAAAATCCGTCGACGCCCACGCTAGGTGAAGGAGTCGTCGGTGGAAAGGCCCGTTCGTCCTACCGCTGTGAGCAGGCTGCTGCGCCTCTTGCACGAAGAGGGGCCGATGAGCCGCGCGGAAGCGACCACCCGCCTCGGCCTGACCAGGACTGCGATCGGTGACGCCGCTCGGTGGCTCACCGACCTTGGCGTGCTCAGCGCCGAGCACACCGCCCCGGTCGGCCGCGGCAGACCGTCGCCACTGCTCGGCCCCGACGAGCGCGGGCCGGTCGTGGTCGCCGCGCACCTCCTACCGCGACGGGTGGACGTCGCCGTGGTCGGTCTCGGTGCGTCGCCTGGACCCAAGCGCGCGTACCCGCTGAGCGGTGAAGACGCACCCGCCAAGGTGTTGCGCGTCGTCGCTGGCCGGATCGCGGCGGCCGCACGGCGGGCCGGTAGACCGTGCGTGGGGGTAGCGGTAGGGCTGGCGGGTATGACCCGCGCAGGGGGCGTCGCACGCAACGCAGTGCATTTCAACTGGGATCACGTTCCTGCGCAAGAGTTGCTGGCAGAACACCTCCCGATGCCAGTCCTCTTGGAGAACGACTCCGGACTGACCGCCCTCGCCGAGTACCGCCGCGGCGCGGGCCGACACGCGGGGACGGTGCTGGTGCTCAGCTGCGCACACACTGGTATCGGGGGCGCCCTCTTAGGCGACGGTGTCTTCCCGCCCGGCGGACACGTCTTGGAGGCGGGGCACGTCTCGATCGACCTCGACGGGCTCCCGTGCACGTGCGGCCAGCTCGGCTGCCTGGAGATGTACTCCGACGGCCAGTCCATCCTGCGCGCCCTCGGCGCGGCGGACGTCGACGACCAGACCGCCTTGCGCTCGGTCCTCGACCGCGCGTGGTCCACCGGCTCCGCGGAGGCGCGGGTCGCGTTGACCGCCGCCGACCGCCTCGGCGTCGGTTTGGCCAGCATGGTCAACCTGCTGGCGCCGGAACGAG
This sequence comes from Actinokineospora sp. NBRC 105648, assembly GCF_030269645.1. Classification (GTDB taxonomy): domain Bacteria; phylum Actinomycetota; class Actinomycetes; order Mycobacteriales; family Pseudonocardiaceae; genus Actinokineospora. The sequence goes on from NZ_BSTR01000013.1 coordinate 79,070, forward strand.
TGGTGCTGTCCGGCGTGCTGGGCGAGCTCTACCGGCTCGGCGCGGCCGAGGTGCGCGCCCGGCTGAACCGCTCGATCGTCGCCCGCGCCGACGGCACCGAGATCGTGGTCGGCACCGTCGCCGACCCGGTGCTCGTCGGCGCGGCCGAGTTGGCGTTCGAGGGCTTCCTGGCCCAGCCGCAGGACTTCGCGCTGTGAGAGAGGAGCTTCCGGTGGCCGAGCCGGTCAAGGCTGTGCTGTTCGACATGGACGGAGTCGTCGTCGACTCGCGAGCGGTGATCGAGGCCGCCTGGGGTGAGGTGTTCACCCGCTACACCGGCCGGGTGCTCACCCCGGCCGCGATCGAGGAGCACGTGCACGGCCGAGTCGGGAGCTATACCGTAGCCGCGCTGTTTCCAGAGCACCCCGACGCGCACGCCGAGATCTGGTCTGCGGTAGACGAGCTTGAGGAGAACGCGCACTACCAGTTGATTCCGGGCGTGCGGGACCTCTTAGCGGCTCTCACCGCGCGCGGCACGGTGGTCGGATTGGTAACCGGTAGTTGGCGAGCGAAAGTGCGCAACGTGCTGTCCCTGTTGGACCTGCCGACCCCGTTCGCGACGGTGGTCACGCGCGAAGACGTAGTGCACGGGAAACCGCACCCCGAGCCCTACCTGCTGGCGTGCGCGGCACTGGCTGTCGACCCGACTGACGCCCTGGTGTTCGAGGACTCGGCCAGCGGTGTCCGCTCTGCGTTGGCGGCGGGCTCCCGGTGCGTCGGCATCGGCGGTGCGGACTTGGCGGCCGAGGGCGCGCACCACGTGATCGCCGACTTCACCGAACTGCGACTGACCGGCGCTGGTCTGCTCGAAGGCGTCGATCCTCCGCTGAGTCTCCGGTGAAGTCCCCGCTTCGTGCCCCCGCCTCGCCACCGGGACGCTGACAAGCCCATCCCGCTCTCTACCGAGGCAACTACGTCGCCCGTCCCACCTGCGAGCACCCTCTGCTAAATCCATTGTGGACTGTCAGACCGCCGCAGGCGTGTTCGCGATCACCTGCTCCAGCAGGGCGCGCGCGGTGACTAGCTCGTCGATCGCGGCGGTGATCCGGTCGCGTTCGCGCTCTAGCTCGGGCACCAGTTCCGGGCAGCCCGGGGCCAGTCCGGCACCGGTGTCGACCATGCACGGCAGCAGCTCGCCGATGATCGCCGTGGACAGCCCGGCCGCCAGCAGGCTGCGGATGCCGCGCACCGTGGTGACGTGCTCGTCGGTGAACTGCCGGTAGCCGCTCGCCGACCGGGTGGGCGCCAGCAGCCCTTGTTCCTCGTAGTAGCGCAGCGACCGCTCGCTCACCCCGGTCCGCCGGGCCAGCTCGCCGATCCGCATGTGGCCTCCCTCACCGTGCGTTGACCTTCACGCCGGTGTCAACTTCTACCGTGCCGGTATGACATCCCAGCCACCAACATCCCAGCCGTCGACAACCCAACCGCCGACAATCCAGCTGCCGACAACCCAACCGCTGACAGCCGAGCAGCCCGTCACGATCCTGGGTCTGGGCCCGATGGGGCAGGCGCTCGCGGGCGCCTTCCTGCGCGCGGGCCACCCGACCACCGTGTGGAACCGAACTCCCGCCAGGGCGGACACCCTTGTCGCGCAGGGCGCGGTGTGTGCTGACACCGTCGCCCGCGCGGTCGCCGCCAGCCCGGTCGTGATCGTGTGCGTGATCGACTACGACGCCGTGCACGCCATCGTCGACCCGGTCGCCGACCAGCTCGCCGGGCGCGTGCTGGTGAACCTCACCTCCGACTCGCCCGACCGGGCCCGGACCACCGCGGCCTGGGCGGCTGATCGGCGCGTCGACTACCTCGACGGCTCGATCATGACGCCGACGACCACGATCGGCGGCCCGGCCGCCCTCGTCCTCTACAGCGGTCCCGCCGAGGTTTACGCCCGGAGCCGGGCGGTGTTGGCGAGCATCGGCGGTTCGGCCGCGCACCTGGGCGCCGACCCCGGTCGGGCCGCCGCGCACGACGTTGCCTTGCTGGACCTGTTCTGGACGACCATGAGCGGTCTCACGCACGCCTTCGCCCTGGCCAGGGCCGAGGGGATCACCGCGGCCGACCTCGCGCCCTACGCCGCGGGGATCGTCGGGCTGCTGACCGGTCAGGGGGTGATCGCCGACTTCGCCGCCAACGTCGACGCGGGCACGCACCCCGGCACGACCTCGGCCATCGACTCCGCGGCGGCGGGCATGCGGCACATCGCGCACGCCGCCCGGTCCCGCGGCATCGACACCGGTGTGCTCGACGCGGCATTGGCCGTGGCCGACCGCGCGATCGACACCGGTCACGGTGGGGACGCCTTCTCGCGGCTCGTGGACGTCCTCTCGCCACGGTCGGCCTAGTCGACTTCGCTTATGGCGCAGGGTGAACACGATCGGTGAACCGGACGTCGCTCGTTCGAGGACTTGTCGGGCACGGATGCGGTCGTAGTGTCCATTGTGGTCATATCATCGAGGCGGCGGAGGTCGGCGTGAACACCTTCAACATCTACTGGGACGACAACGCGACCGCGAACCAGATCCAGTGCATGATCAATTCTCTGCTGGCGATACCGGGGGGTGGGTCGGTGGAGCAGGAGGACGAGTACTTGGAGGCGACGATCCAGTGGGGGTCGGATCAGCGGGCGATCAACAATCTGCAGGGGCGGTTGAACTCCAGCTGTGGGAATGCTGGGTGTCGGCGGCCTGCTGAGTCTGTTGAGCTTGCTTGATCTTTGTGTACTTGCTGCGTCGGGGGTTCGAGCGTGGGCTCGTTTTCGTGTTGCCGTCTTCGTTGCCCGGGTCGCGAGGGTGGGCTCGGTCTGGCGGGTTTTGCTGCCCTGTGTTGCTCGGGTTTTGAGCGGGTCCTGCCGTGGTGTTGTCGTCTTCGTTGCCCGGGTTTCGAGCATGGCTCGATCTGGTGGACGCGCTTCAGGCGGCCGTCTTCGTTGCCCGGGTTACAAGCGTGGGCTCGATCTAGTGAACTCGCTTCGTGTGGGGCCCCTAGAGCACCGCGGTGGTGAAAAAAGGGCGGGTGAAGGGCATTCCCCACCACTGGTCAAGTTTAGCGGTGCTCTCCCCCCACACGAAGCGAGTCCACTAGATCGAGCATCCGTAGCGGGGCCGCCGGTACCAGCGCAGTCGGCCTCACCGCTGCGGTCTGGTGGGGGTGGGAGCTGCGCTGTGGTCTGGCGATGGGGCGGGCTCTCCGCTGCGGTTGGGTGGATGGGGGCGGGATTGCTGTGCGTGTGAGGGTGCGGGTTCGTGGTGTCAGGGGCGGTTTAGTAGCAGTTCTATGGCTTGGCGTGCCTGGTGAGCGGTTGTTGGGTCGCCGGTGATTGCTGCGGTGGTGATGGCGCCTTCGACCAGGAGGTTCAGGTGGTCGGCCAGGTCGGGGACGTTGGTCTGGTCGGCCAGTGTGGCGAGGTATTCGCGTACGGCCGCCTTGTGGTCGCGGACTGCCGCTAGTACCTCGGGGGAGGTGGCGCCCAGTTCGCCTGCGGAGTTGATGAACGCGCAGCCTCGGAAGCCTGGTTCGCTGAACCAGGCGTGCAGCCAGTCGAAGACGGCGGGGATCTGGTCGGTTGGGTCGTGGTGGGCGACGAAGTTCGCCAGTGAGCTGAGCCAGCGGGTGTCGCGGCGGCGTAGGTAGGCGACTACCAGGGCTTCTTTGGCAGGGAAGCACTGGTAGAGGCGCTTGAGGGAGACCCCGGAGGCGGTTCGGACCTCGTCCATGCCGACTGTCTGGATGCCGCGTTCGTAGAAGAGCCGCTCGGCGGTGTCGAGTAGTCGGGTGGTGGCCTCGTCGTGGTCCATCGTAGGGTCCCCTTGCCGTGGAGAACGTTCGTTCTCTAGTGTAGTGGCAGCTGGGGAGAACGACCGTTCTCCCGATGAGGGGAGTGCGCGTGAGCATTCGGCCGCCGTTCGATGAGGACAGCGCTCGGCGCAAGGTGCAGGTTGCTGAGGACCTGTGGAACACCCGTGACCCGGAGCGGGTGGCCCTGGCGTACACAGCGGACTCGGTGTGGCGCAACCGGGATCGGTTCGCCACCGGGCATGGGGAGATCATCGCGTTGCTGCGGGAGAAGTGGGCGGTCGAACTGGACTATGCGCTGCGCAAGGAGTTGTGGGGGTTTCGGGGGAACCGGATCGGGGTGCGGTTCCAGTACGAGTGCCGGGATCGGGCGGGGCGGTGGTCGCGCTCCTACGGCAACGAGCTCTGGGAGTTCGCCGATGACGGCCTCATGCGGCGGCGCGAGGCGAGCATCAACGACGTGCCGATCACCGCCGGTGAGCGTCGGATCTTCGGTTCCCGGCCGGAGTCCGAGCACGGGCTGCTGCTCCCGGTGAAGTAGGCGTCAAACCGGTGGATCGGTGGTACTTGACTGCCAGGAGCCCCACCTCGCCGCCGGAGTCCCCACCTGGAGTGTCGCCATGAACACCGCACTGCGCCCGCAGCCCAGCACCCGCCCCCAGCCGCGCACCAAGCCGATGGACGACGCCGAGTACAACGACCTGTGCGCCTGCCGGTGCTCCCGGCTGCCCGGTATTCACCCGGCGGGGCAGTGCGCCACCCGCAAGTCGTGAGTGTCCGGTCACTGTCCCTTGTGGATGGTGGTCACCACTGCTCGGCCGGGATCGGCCTGCCGAACAGGTAGCCCTGCGCCCGGGGGCACCCCGACTCGCGCAGGAATGTGGCCTGCCGCGAGGTCTCGACCCCCTCGCAGACCACCGGGGTGCGCAGCGTGTCCGCCAGGGCCAGCACGCAGGCGACGATCCCCGTGGTCCGGCTGGACTGCTCCAGTTTGCCGGTGAACGACCGGTCAATCTTGATGACGTCGAACGGGTGCCTGCGCAGCAGGTTCAGCGACGAGTACCCGGTGCCGAAGTCGTCCAGCGCCACCCGCACGCCGCGCGAGCGCAGGTCCGACAGCACGGCGATGACGCTGTCGTGGGCCACCGCGTACTCGGTCAGTTCCAGCGTGAGCGAGCCGGCCGGGAGCCCGGAGTCGGCGAGGGTGTCGGTGACCCGGTCGGGGAAGGCCGGGTCGAGCAGCTGGCGGGCCGAGACGTTCACGCTCATGTCCAGCGGTCGACCCTCGGAGTGCCAGCGCGCGGCCTGGGCGCACGCGGTCCGCAGGACCCAGTCGCCGAGGTCGATGATCAGGTCGGACTCCTCGGCCAGGGCGACGAAGGCGTCCGGCGGCAGTAGGCCGCGGCTGGGGTGCAGCCAGCGCACCAGGGCCTCCGCGCCGATGGCTGTGCCCGTGGCCAGGTCGACGATCGGCTGGTAGTGCAGCACGAACTGCTCGTCGACGATCGCCGAGCGCAACTCGGTGCGCAACCGTTTGCGGGCCAGCGCCTCGACGTGCATGTGCGCGCCGAACACCGCCACCCGGTCGCCGCCTGCGCGCTTGGCGGTGTACATCGCCGCGTCCGCGTCACGCAGGAGAGTGCTGCCGGTGGTGCCCGGCGTGGTCGCCAGCGCCAGCCCGACGCTGGCCCGCGCGCGGTCGCGACCGTCGAGCGGCAGACGTAACTCGGTGAGCACGGCCTCGGCGAGCTTGGTGGCGGTCTCGGTGTCGAGGCCGGGGGCGAGCACCGCGAACTCATCACCGCCGAGCCGAGCGACCAGGCCTTGGCCGAGGCACACCCGGTGCACCCGGCGCGCGACCGCGATCAGCACCTCGTCGCCCGCCGCGTGCCCGTCGACGTCGTTGACCTGCTTGAACCCGTCGAGGTCGATCAGCAGCAGGGCCACCTGGGCGTCGTCACGCAGCGCACCCGCGAGCGTGTCGGAGAAGTGCGCGCGGTTCGCCAAACCGGTCAAGTCGTCGCGCTCGGCGCGCGTGCGCAGGCGGTTTTCCAGGCTCTTGCGCGCGCTGATGTCGGACACCGCGAGCAGGATGTCGGCCGCACCACCGTGCCGCGAGGGCAACGCGGTAGCGCTAACTTCCAAGGTCGCTTCAACGCCGTCGGGGGTCTGGTGGCGTACCTCGACCGGCTCACCCGCGCCGATCACCGCACCAAGACACCCGGTCGCGCAGGTGCGCACGTCAGGGGAGTGCGGGCAGGGGACAAGATCGCCGAGTAACCGCCGCGCGCGGTCATTCGACAGCACCGACTCGCCAGTGCTGTCGAGCAACACCAGCCCCACCGGACTCGCCCGCAAGATCGCCGCCGTACGCGCCTGCGCGTCCTGGGCGTCCCGGCGCGCACTGCGCTCCCGCCGCGCCGACATCACCGTGAGGCGCAGCGCGAACGCGCCGATCATAAGCCCGACCAGCGGAAACAGTGCTGGCCCAAGCACACTCAACCCGGCTCCCCCACCCGCCGCGACATACCCGGCCAGCCCGGCCAGGTAACCCACGAGCGGCCCGACCGCCGCGATCGCGAAGCTGGCCTCATCCTCGTCGAGCGCCCGGCGCATGGTGAAGGCGAACAGCAGCCCGACCATCGGGTTGGGCGCGGGCAGGGCCAGGCAGCCCAGCAGCATCGCGGCCCCCTCGACAGCCGTCGACACCCAGGGCAACCGGCGGGGGAGGACCCAGAGGACCAACGCCACCAGCACGACACAGGCCGCGAACCGACCGCAGGTGCCGGCGAGCAGCAGTTGGGTGGCCACCGCCAGTGAGTTGAACCAGGAGAAGACCTCGGTCAGGGTCCGGATCCGGCGCAGGGAGACGGCGTCACCGTCGGCAGGTGCCGTGGTCGAGCTCGAACTGTCGGCCGACACCCGGCGCCCCTCCACTGATCATCTGTCGAGGACAGCATGCGTACCGGGTCAACGGCTCAGGGACATCGCCCATTCGGGTGGTCCAGTAACACGCCCCCCAGCGCCGCCAATCGGCGGGAACACACGCTACCCGGACACGTCCGGTCACCAGAGCCGGCCCGCTCCTGTCTACTGTGGATAGTCGCTGACCTCGACCTGCCGCTCGATGTCCGGCTCCTAGGTGCTCCCGCACACCGCTACCTGGTTCCCCGGTCGAGTGGACACCAAGCTGCTCGCTTCCGCTGAGGCAGGAGCATTCGGTACCGTCTCGGCACACACCGGATAAGGACACTTCGTGCGCATCGGCATTACCGGCCATACCAACCTCACAGCCGCGACGGCTCGGCTCGTTGCTGTTGCCATCCGTGACGCTCTTGCCCAGCACGCGGGTACCGACCTCGTGGGCGTCACTTGCTTGGCGCGCGGAGCAGACCAGATCTTCGCTCGCGAGGTGCTTGATTCGGGAGGCACCTTGGAGGTGGTCCTACCTGCCGCCGACTACCGGGACCGCAAGGTAAAGCCCACCAACGCGGCCGATTTCGACTACCTGCTCGGCAGGGCGGACACCGTGCACACGATGCCGTTCGCCGACTCGAACAGCCAGGCGTACATGGCGGCCAGCGAATACGTTCTCGAGACCGTCGACACGATCATCGCTATCTGGGACGGGCAACCGGCCGCGGGGCAGGGCGGCACCGCTGACGTGGTCGAGGCTGCTCACCACCGGGCTATACCGACAACCATCATCTGGCCCCAGGGCAGCGCACGCGACAAGTAGCCGAACCACGCTGATACGCAACAAGATCCCAGCCCGCTGGAAGCACAGGTTCCCGTCCCCGGCAAAGCGCAGCGGCATCCCGCCCCCGCTGGTACCGCAGCGGATAGACCGACCCCACTGACAGGCAACAAGATCCCGTCCCCGCTGGTACCGCAGCGGATAGACCGACCTCGCTGGTACGCAAGTCCCGTTACGGATGCTCGATCTAGTGGACTTGCTTCGTGTGGGGGGAGAGTGCCGCTAAACTTGCCGTGGGTGGGGATGCCCTTACCCTGCCCTTTTCTCTCCACCGCGGTGCTCTAGGGGCCCCGCACGAAGTGAGTTCACTAGATCGAGCCCCCATCTTTTCCTCGGGCAACCCAAGCGATGCGCGGCCCGTGGCGTCGACCCCAGGGCGGCGCATCTCGTGAGCTGCCCGAGTAAAGACGGGGGCTCGATTGGGTGGACTGCCTTCGCGTGGGGCCCCTAGGCGACCGCGTGGGGAAAAAGCGTGGGGTGAAGGGCATCCCCACCACAGGTCAAGTTTAGCGGTCGCCTCCCCCCACGCGAAGGCAGTCCACCCAATCGAGCACAAACGTAACGGGTCTTGCGTACCAGCGGGCTCGGGATTTAGAGATTGAAAGATTTAGGGCAAGGGCAAGGGCAAGCGTGAAGCGGTGGGGCGGCTAGGTGGAATAGGTGGGGCGGGGTGTTTGGGTTAGAAGTCTGTGCTTGCGAGTAGGTGTTCCAGCAATTCCTGTCCTCCGGTGACAGCTATCTGTGGCGCATTTTGTGAGGTCCTTCTCGTGAGCAGAAGCAGTAGGTCCTGCGGGCTCCCCGTCGCTGTAACATCCGCCTGACCTGCAACCAGATCTGTGCTGATCCCGGTCGACGTCCGGGTGATGAGCCAGGTTTGTCCGGTTGTGGCGTTCAGTCGGATTGTCTCGCCGTCGCCCCTCAACCTCTCCACCGACGGTAGTAGCCCCGCCGCGATCCGTGCGATCGCCAGTTCCAGGTACTCCGTGATCCCGTCGGCCGCAAGCGAGTCCTCGATCTTGAACTCGGCACCGGTCGTCAGGGCGGCGTCGACGTTGTGCACGACCGTGTCGTGGGTCATCCGGCGCAGCCAGAACAGGGCTCGGCGGGTGCCGAAGCGGGTCCAGACCTCGGTGTCGGGGCCGGTGGTTCGCAGTGCTGCCAGCAGGTCTTCGGCACCACCGGTCAGCCAGGTTCGCCAGTTCTGCTGTGGTCCGGGGTCGGCGGTGCTGGCCGGGGCGGCCTGGTGGGTGCGCACGGCGGTCGTCGAGTACCGGTGGGCCTGGCCCACGTGGGTGACCAATCGCCGGATTGTCCACTCCGGACAGGTCGGGACCAGGGCGTCCGGGTCGGCCAGGGACGCGGTGGTGGCGAGGGTGTCGGTGTGGGCCAGCAGGGCCTGGGCGAGCATTCGCACGGGGTGTGCTCCTTCCGGGGGGCCACCGTACGGTAGCGCGTCCTATGGAAAACACCAGAATTGTCGGACTGGTGTTTTCCTCATAGACGTGCCCGGCGGTCTCGAAAACCGTTGATCAAGTGCCGGTCGTTCTGATTCAGTGGTGGCACGGCACAGCAGTGCCGGTCGGTTCCGCAATGAGAACTCACGGAGGTTGTCATGGAGAACGAGCTGACCTACGAGGCCCCGCAGCTGGTCGAGCTGGGCGACTACGACGACCTGACCAGGGGCGTCGGCTTCCCGCTGGCGGACTTCTTCATCCACTTCGACTAAGTTCCGGCGATTTCGGAAGCGTGACCGGGAAGGCGGCGGAGTTCCGACTCCGCTGCCTTTTCCCGGCAAGAGGCGGAAGAGGGCGGAATCGTGCGAACTGACATCGGCGGCTGGCTGGCGCTGCCGGACCGGGACATCGCGGAGGTGCTGCCCGCGACCGTGTTCACCCACCCGTCCGGTCGGCCGTGGCTGGTCGGCGACCTCGACCGGGGCGGTGCCGACGCCGTGGTCGCGGCGGCCGTGGGTGATGTGCGGTTGGTGGTCGTCGGTGCCACCACCGTCACCGAGGAGCGGTTGCGCGACTACGCCGCTCAAGTCAACTCACTGTCTGATGTGGACAAAGTCGCCCGACGCCTGCACGGGAGCGTGCACGTGATCGCCTCCGTCGGCGGGCGGGTTCGGGTGCAGGGCAGCGTGTCCGGTGTGCGCGCGGTGAGCCACGCCCGGGTCGGTGGCATCACCATCGCTGCTGATCGCGGTGACCTGCTGGCCCGGATGATCGGCGCCGGGTTTGACGAGATCGCTCTGGCGACCCGCTTGCTGCCGATCTCCTCGACCGCGCTGGCCGGTTCCATCTGGCAGGGCGTGCGCCAACTGCCGCCCGACTCCTGGCTCGAGCTCGACCGCGCCGGCCGCGACCGGGTCGTGCGCTGGTGGTCTCCGCCGGAGCCGCACCTCGACCTGGCCGCCGGGTCTGAGGGACTGCGGGAAGCGGTCGAGCAATCAGTGCTCGCCCGGGTTGGGCACGATTCGCGGGTCGGTGCCGATCTTTCCGGTGGACTGGACTCGACGCCGCTGTGCTTCCTCGCCGCTGATGCCGTCACCGGCGCGGGCGGGAGCCTTGACACGGTGCGGATCTCGGTGGACGACCCCGCTCACGACGACCACGTCTGGGCGGCGCGCGCCGAGCGGTCGTTGGCCGGTGATCACCTGCGCCACCACGTCTTCACCAGCGCCGACATGCCGCACATGTTCGCCGAGGTCGGGACCCCGATCGCCGGTGTGGACGAGCCGCTGCGCTGGATCCGGTCCGCCGGGCGACTGCGGTTCACCGCTGGCTGGCTGGCGGAGCAGGGCGCCCGAGTGCACCTGACCGGCCACGGCGGCGACGAGGTCCTCGTGGCCAAGCCGAACTACCTGCACGACCTCATCGCCCGCAAGCCCGCCCTGGCCAAGAGCCACTTCACCGCGCTGCGGGCGATGAAGCGCTGGTCGCTGACCGCGGGCCTGCGCGAGTTGAGCGACCGCACCCCGTACCCCCGCTGGATGCTCCGCGAGGCGGACCGGCTCACCGATCCGTTCCCGGCGCCGGAGATCCCGATGTTCGGTTGGGAGTACCCGGTGCGCATGCCGCCGTGGGCCACTCCGGCCGCGAGCGCCGAGGTCGCCGACCGGCTCCGCGCCGCGGCAGCGCACGCCGAACCGCAGGGCAGCCGGGCGACGCACCTGACCGTGGACCTGGTCCGGCAGGTCGGCGCCGCCGTGCGCCAGGGTCAGCAGGTCACCCTCGCCGCCGGTGCCCCGCTGCACGCGCCGTATCTCGACGACCGGGTGTTGGAGGCGTGTCTTGCGGTGCGGCCGGAGGAGCGCAGCAGCCCTTGGCGCTACAAACCCCTGATGGCTGAGGCGATGCGTGACCAGATGCCGCCGGACTCGCTGCGCCGCGGCACCAAGGGCGAGTTCTCCGACGACCTGCAGCGCGGCCTGCACCGGCACCGCGACCAGCTCGCGCTGCTGTTCGAGGACTCCCTGCTGGCCCGGATGGGCCTAGTGGACGGGGACAAGCTCCGCCGGGCGGCGCTGTCGGCCTACCCGGTGGGCCTGCCGATGGCCGCCCTGGACACCGCGATGTCGGTGGAGAACTGGCTGCGGGCCGTCGGCGCGGGTGCGCGCGACGTCGGCCGGGTGGCGTGACTGTCGCAAGTAGATTGTCGCGGCTTGGCCGCGTCGGGTTCGTTGTCGGACAAGGATTCTGGAGGGACGATGTCGATCAAGTTGCGTGCCGAGGTGTCCATGGCCGCCGCGGAGCTGGGTGTGGTGCTGCTCGACGAGCGCACCGGGAAGTACTGGCAGCTCAACCGCTCCGGCGGTCTGATCCTGGACAAGCTGCTCGCCGGCGGCAGTCTCCCGGACGCGGTGGCCGAGGTCGCCTCGGTCTACCGGGTGGCGCCGGACGTGGTCAACGTCGATGCCCAGGAACTGTTGGGGCGCTTGGTATCCAGTGGATTGGTGACCTCGTGACCGCGCCGGTCACCATGGGTGCTCGGGTTTCCGTCGCGCCCCACCACCGAGTCCTCCCGTGGCTGGCGGTGCGGCTGGCAATGGTGATCGCAGCCCAACCGCCAGCCCGGATCCGCCGCATCATGACCCGCCTGCGCGCCGGCGCCCGCCCGGCGACCACTGTGGAGGCTGCCCGCGCACGGTCCCTTGTGGTCACTGTGAGTTCGACCTGCGCGGGCGAGGGCTGCCTGCCCCGGTCGATCGCCACGGCTCTGCTCTGCCGGGCGAGCGGGACCTGGCCCACCTGGTGCTCGGGCGTGCGGGTGATGCCATTCCTCGGCCACGCCTGGGTGGAGGTCGACGGCGAACCGGTCGACGAACCGTACCCGGCCGGCTACCACCGTGCGCTGATCAAGGTCCCGCCTGCGGGGGCCCGCTAATGCTGGGTTACCGACCAGACAGCCACGACGACCTCCCGCGACTGCTCCACGCGCACGGTGTGCTGGTGCTGAGCGACTTCCCCTCGAACGCGGGCGACCTGGTGCGACTCGCCGAGCGGTTCGGCGAGCCGGAGCCGGTGTTCCCCGAGGCCCACCAGGTCCCCGGCCACCCGGCGGTCCGCCTCCAGTCCAATGTGGGCGGTCTAGGCGCCAGCGCAGGCGGCCGCTACTGGCACGCAGACGGACCGCTGAAGCCCGACCCCACGGCGGTGACGATCCTGCTGTGCGTCCAACCACCGGAGTCGGCAGGCGACACCCTCTTCGCAGACATGCGAGCCGCGCTGCGCGCACTGCCGGAGCCGGTGCGGGCCAGGGTCACTGGGCTGCGCGGCTACTACCCGGCCAAGGACATCGCCCGCCAGGACATGGACCGGGCCCGGGTCCTGCGCACGGCGGCGATCTCGGCGGAGGAGCGGGACCGCAAGCTCGCCGAGCTGCGGAACCTGCACCACCCGCTGGTCCGCAACCACCCGGTGACCGGCGAGCAGGCTCTTTACCTGAACGAGCACTGGCTCCGTTCGATCGCCGACATCCCCGAGCATGAGAGCACGACCCTGCTGCGCGAGCTGTACGGGACGGCGACCGCGGCCGAGAACGTCCACCGACACTCGTGGACGGCCGGCGACGTGCTGGTCTGGGACAACGCCCTGGTGATGCACAAAGCTGAGGGAGCCCAGGGCAGGAAGGTCACCTACCGCGTGACCACCGGGTCCTACGCCTGACCGCTGTTGCTAGACGGCGGTGCCCGCGGTGATGCGATGCACGAGGTCGGTGGCGTCTGTGTTGCGAGGGTGGTATTGGGCGGCGCGAGCGAGCATCCGGAGGTGCTGGCGCAGACCGTCGGAGGAGATGCCCGCCGCGAGGTCCGCTGCTTGATGTCCACAGTGGATGCCAGTGGCCGGGTCACCGCTGCGCAGGTGGCAGGTTGCCAGCTCGGTGAGGGCGAATGCTTTCCGCTTGACCCGGACCGGGTCGACGGTCGCGGTGTACGCGGACAAGGAGTCGATCGCTGACGCCGCGTACGTCCCGTCGGTTTCGGCGAGGGCGAAGTTGACCTTTCCGGCGATGCTGGTCCAGCTGTCGAGGGTGAAGTTGTTGGGGGCGGGAATGGCTTCGCTTGGGGCATCCAGCGCGGATCGAGACTGCTCGATGGAGTCGCGTGCGCGTGCGGCGTCCCCCATGGCCGCGTGAACTCGCGCTTGGGAAGCGTGCAGCCACCCGGCCGCCTCCGCCGAGCGGGCCCGGTCGGCAGCCATCACCCCCAGGCTGAAGACCTGCCGGGCGTCTTCCAGCTGCCCGGCGCGCAGGTAGATCCGCCCGATCCGGTCGAGGGCGAGCGCGCTGCGCATGCCGTCGTCGGCGTCACGGGCGGCCACTAGGGCTTGGCCGATCGCCGGTGCCCGCACGGTACCGCTACCGAACCTGGCACCAGGTCAGGTTGGACGGAGCTAGCTGGCTGTGCCGGCGGTGATGCGGTGCACGAGGTCGGTGGCGTCTGCGTTGCGAGGGTGGTACTTCGCGGCGTGCGCGAGTGTTCCGAGACGCCGCTGCAGGCCGTCTGATGAGATGCTCGCCGCGAGGTCCGCTGCCTGATGCCCGTAGTGGATGCCGGTGGTGGGGTCGCCGTTGCGCAGGTGGCAGGTCGCCAACTCGGCAAACACGATGGCCTTCCCCTTGTTCTTGACCCATTCGAAGGTGGTGAAGGTCGTCAGGGCGTCAATTGCCGACGCGGCATACGCCTTGTTCTTGTCCGACAGGGCGAAGTCGACCTTGCCTGCCAAGCCGTTCCAACTCTCGATCGTGAAGCTGTTGGGTGCGGGGATGCGATTGTCGCTGGTGGTGACCAAGGCGAGCCGGGAGCGCTCCATTGAGTCGTGCGCGCGTGCGGCGTCCCCCATGGCCGCGTGCACACGGGCCTGGGTGGAGTACAGGCACCCGGCCGCCTCCCCGGACCGGGCTCGATCAGCGGCGATCACGCCCAGGCTCAGGACCTGCCTGGCGTCGTCGAACTGCCCGGCGCGCAGGTAGATCCGCCCGATCCGCTCCAGCGCGAGCGCGCTGCGCAGGTCGTCGTCGGCTTCACGTGCGGCGACGAGAGCTTGGCCGAGGTAGCGCAGGCCTGCGCCGGTGTTTGCGGTACCAAGGTTCGCGCTGTCGTGCGAGGTCCAGCCGGCCAGCAGGAGCAAGTCGCTGTGCACCCCGTGCAGTTCGCGGGCGATGTCGTCGGTGTGGGTGGCCTTGAGCATGTCGCGGGCGTGGCCGAGTTGGGCGATCGCGGCTCCTCGCACTGCACCACCGCCGAGGCGTTTCTCCTGTGTCCACAGGAGGAATGTCATCTCGCGCAGCTGGTCGACGTCCGTGCGGCCGATCCTCGACCGAACCGGGATGGCCGAGCTCGGGGTGGTCAGGATGCCGAGATCCGCTGGGCTTATGCCTGCGCCGACGGCGGCTTGGGCCAGTAGTCCGATGAACGTGCGTCGATCCGGCATGTCCCCCGCCTCTCCCGCTGCGCTACCACCCGACTCCACACCTGTCGCGCCTGCCAGGCCCATCCGCTCCCGTGGGATCCCCAGGCCGTCGGCGATGCGGACGAGGACGTCGTAGGCCATGACCTGGCGGCCCCGGACGATCGTGGACACCTCCGCCTGCGCCTGCCCGGTCAGTGCCCCGATCCGGCGTTGGGACACGCCGTGCCGCCTGAGCAGTCGGAACACGGCGCCGATGTCGCGGATGGCGAGGGCGTCCCGCATGGGTGGGGTGTCCCAGATCGCGGCGTCCGGCTGGTCTTGTGCGTCGCCCCACGTGGTGGTGTTCATCGGTCCTGCCTCGGTTCGGCCACGTCAGGAACCTCACGGTAGCCGACTGGGCACCCACAGCGACACATGTCTCTGGCCCGGTCGCGCGCGGGAGCCGCTGATCTGCCAAGGGGATATGCCGGGCATATCACCGCCACTATCCCCACTGGTCACATCGGTCACATGCGCCACGGTCACACTCGACCTCCGCGGCACGACGGGGGATCGCCATCGCACGTGCGTCTCGCACCAGGGAGCCGGTGTGCCCACCCTTGCCTGGTACGCACCCCCATTCGGAGACCGCACCCATGACCGCAGACAGCTGCACCGCGGCGATCACCGCGCCGCCGCCACCGGAGACGATCTACGTGCTGGGCAACCTCACCGACGTCGGCATCCACGCCCGGGCCCTGCGCGCGCACATCCAAACCGGCACCCTCACCGCCGCCGCGATCGACCGCCTCGACCGCGCGCACGCGCTTAGCGTCGCCGCCGCCCGCTGGCTGCTCGCCAACCCGGGATCCCAGCTCGCCCGCGACATCCGATAGACGGGAGAACAGCCTTGGTCGCCACTATTGCCGCCGTCCCCGATGGCGACGGGGACGAGGAGCAGCAACGCCTCTGCGCGACCCTGTCCGCGGTCAGCACCGCGATCACCGGCTACGTCCGGCGCGACGTCGACGCGCACCTGGGCCGCGCCACCCCCACGCCGCCCCGGGACGAACACCAGCTCGGCCGAGTGCTGATCGCCCTCGGCAACCGCCTGGCCACCCGCGCGCTGCACCGCGATGTCACCGCCGTCTGGAACACCTACGACGCGGGCATCCACCGACCGACCGGTGAAGCGCCCTGACGCGACTTGGGGAGCCCCACCCGATCGGGCGGTACCGGCGATATCAATCGCTCACGAAACGAACAAAGGGGCGGGGCGCCTATTGTTCGGCGCCCCGCCCCTTTTGTCCTGCATTTGTCATTACGGCACGATCTGTGTCAGCTGGCCACCAGGCGCGGCGGCCATTGTTGGGCGTTGAGGATTCCCAGCACGTACGCCTTGGACACCAGGGCGGCGCGATTGGGCACATCCAATTTCTTCAGCATGCTGCTGACGTGGTATTCGACGCCCTGTTTGCTCAGGTACAGCTCGGTCGAGAGTTCTTTCGTCGACACCCCCGCCGCGATTCCCTCGATGATCTTCATGTCGATGTCGCTGAGCACCAGGGTCTGGTTCTTGCGGCTCCTGGTGTCGGTGCTGACGTAGGGCCGCAGCACGGCCACCACCCGGCTGGTGCCGTCGTCGCCGCGGACCTCGTTGGGGAAGGCCAGGATGCGCACCGCCGACTTCACCCGCGGCGGCCCGGCCAGCCGCGCCTCGATGGCCACCCGCGGCAGGGTGCCCTTGACCAGGGCGTCCAGCCTGGCCGAGAGGTCCTTGCGGTCCTCTGCGTGGAACCAGCCCGCGACCCGGTTGCCGCGCAGCCGGGCGGGCGGCAGGCCGCCCATCAGGTGGCAGGCGCCGCTGTTGGCGTCGACCACCCGCAGCCGCTCGTCCAGGGTGAGGATGCACAGGTCGGCCGGGAAGATGAACATCGAGTTGGCGATGATGTCGAGTTGGCGGACTGATAAGTAGCTCCGGCAGTCGCCCGCGTATTCCGCGGAATCGGGCACCACGCTCATCGTGGCCGTTCTCGCCTCGATTGTTTCGGTCATGAAAGAACAACCCCCAGGTAAATACGGGCAACCCCCGAGCCCGGCGCGATTCGGCCGAACTCTTTTCCGATATTTCCTGTATACCAGTCCGGGATTCCATGGTCAAGGATAAACCGACCACTGGAACGGGCCGTGGGTATCACACCATCGAGGTACCTCCGATCAGGTAATGGCTCAGCTGCCCAGGTACTTGACCACCGCGACGACGCGCCTGCTCAGCCCGGTCGAACGGGCCAGGCCGAGTTTGTCGAAGATCGCATTGATGTGCTTTTCCGACGCGCTCTGCGATACGTGCAGGACCTCGGATATCCGCGCGTTCGTCAAGCCCTGCGCCATCAGCGCCAGCACCTGTTTCTCCCGCGGTGTCAGGCGTTCGAGCGGGTCGACGTGCGTGGTGCGGGTGAGCAGCTGGCGCACCACCTCCGGGTCGAAGGCGGTCCCCCCGGCCGCGACCCGGCCCAGGGCCTCCAGGAACTCGTCCACCTGGGCCACCCGGTCCTTGAGCAGGTAGCCGACCCGGCCCGCGGTGCTGGTGATCAGCTCGGTGGCATAGCGGTTCTCCACGTACTGGGAGAGCACCAGCACCCCGATGTCGGGCCACTCCCGGCGGATCTGCAGGGCCGCCTTGAGGCCGTCGTCGTTGTGCGTGGGCGGCATCCGCACGTCGGTGACCACGATGTCGGGCTGGTGCTCGGCGGTGGCGGTGATCAGGTCGGGGGCGTTGTCGACGGCGGCGAGCACGTCGTAGCCCTCCTCGGCGAGCAGCCGGACCAGTCCCTCGCGCAGCAGGGTGGAGTCCTCGGCCAGGATCACGCGCACGGCAGGCTCGCCTCCACCACGGTCGGGCCGCCCAGCGGGCTGCGCACGGCGAAGAGCCCGTCCACCGCGGCCACCCGCCGCGCCAGCCCGGACAGGCCGGTCCCCGCCGGGTCCGCGCCGCCCTTGCCGTCGTCGGTGATCACCACCTGGATCCGGTCCTGCTGGCGGGTCACCACCACCTCCACCGTGCTCGGGCTCGCGTGCTTGGCCGCGTTGGTCACCGCTTCGGACACCACGAAGTAGATCACTGCCTCCACTGTGGAGCGCAACCGCTCGCCGAGCTGGAAGTCCAGCCGGATCGGCACGCTCGAGCGCTCGGCCAGCGACTCCAGGGCCGCGTGCAGGCCCGCGTCGTCCAGCGCGATCGGGTACACCCGGCTGGCCACCTCGCGCAGCTCGCTGATCGCCTCCTGGGCGGCGACCTGCGCCTGCTCCAGCAGCCCGCGCAGCGCGTCGGAGCCGACCGCGGCCCGGCGCGCCCGGCCGACCAGCATGCCCAGGGCCACCAGCCGCTGCTGCACGCCGTCGTGCAGGTCGCGCTCGATCCGCCTGCGCTCGTCGTTGATCGCCTCGACCACCTCGGCCCGGGTGTTGGTCAGCTCCAGCACCCGCTGCTGCAGCACCACCTGCGCGCTGAACCCGAGCGCCTCGGTGGCCAGCCAGCGGTCCAGCGTGCCCACCCCGAGGATGCCCACGGCGCTGACGAAGGTGAGCATCGTGCCGGGCAGCGCGGCCAGCAGCAGCAGCCAGGTGTCCACCCGGTCGGAGCCGTTCTCGATCAGCCCCCAGCCGCCGTCGAGGACCCACGCGGAGAGCATCGAGCCCGCCACCACCAGGCAGAGCACCAGCATGAGCAGCACACCGAGACCGAGCCCGCCCACCATCCAGCGCAGCGCCAGGTAGCGGCGGCAGCGCGCGGGGGTGAGCACGTCGATGTGCATCGGGCCGTGGAAGCGGGTGACCCGGCGCAGCTCCAGCTCGGTGAGCCGCAGCGCCTGCTGGTCGGCCGCGGCGGTGATGGCCCGCCGGTGCGGGCCGGGGATCGCGGTGAGCGCGGCGCCGAAGAGGGCGAGCACCAGGTAGCCGAACTCGGCCAGCGCGGTGACCGCCCCCGCCAGGATGCTCGCCACGGCCCGCAGCCAGCGCCCGGCCAGCGCGCGCGCGTTCAACTCCTCCGGCAGCGGTATCTGCAGCGCCGGGGGCGCCCAGGCGGCATTCTGGTGCACATACCCCAAGGTAGCCGACCCGCAACGAGCCGGTACTGCGGTTTACCGCACTATCCCCCTGGCGGTTTGACCCCGCCCGCTGGGTGGCTCGCCTCATTGTCGGCGCGGCCGGTGGTTCCTAGGTTTGTGACAGCCGCGGAACCACAGTCCACGACCTGTCAAGGGGTTGCACACCATGTCCTATTTCCTGCTTGCCGAAGGTACCGCCGAGCCGGTGGGCGGCCTGGCCGGCTGGGCGGTCGACCTGATGGATTCGCTCGGCGGCCCGGGCGCGGCCCTGGTGGTCGGCGCGGACAACCTGTTCCCGCCCATTCCGAGTGAACTCGTCCTGCCGCTCGCCGGCTTCTCCGCCAGCCGGGGAACGTTCAGCCTGGTCGAGGCGCTGGCCTGGACCACCGCCGGTTCGGTGGTCGGCGCGATCATCGTCTACCTGCTCGGCGCGCTGCTCGGCCGGGAGCGGACCCGGGCGTTGATCGCCAAGATCCCACTGATGAAGGTGACCGACTTCGACCGCTCCGAGGCCTGGTTCGCCAAGTACGGCAACAAGGCGGTGTTCCTCGGCCGGATGGTCCCGCTGTTCCGCAGCGTGATCTCGCTGCCCGCCGGGGTCGAGAAGATGAACGTGGCCAAGTTCCTGTTCCTCACCACGCTCGGCAGCCTGATCTGGAACTCGATCTTCGTGCTGGCCGGCTACGGCCTCGGCGCCAACTGGCACCTGGTCAGCGACTACGCGGACATCTTCCAGAAGATCGTCATCGTCGCCGTGATCATCGCCGTGGCGCTGTTCGTGGTGGTCCGGCTGCGCAACCGCGGCAAGGACAAGGGCGGCGACGGCGGTGCCGGTGGCACCGGCTACGACCCCGAGGCCACCCAGGTCATCCGGGCCCAGCGCCGGTACTGACCGACCCGGTCCAGGTCCCAGGCGGGACCAGCGAGGTGGACAGCGGCGCACACCCCCAGTGCCGCTGTCCACCGCTGGGCGTACCGGGGCCGGCGCCGGTGGTCGGTGATTTGCTAACGAAGCCACTAGAGGTTGCCCGGCACCCGGTGCCCCCGCCGCGGGCCGCGAAATGGATTCCCACCTGCTGGTTCACCCGATTCACCCGGGCTCGGTCGGGCACTCGCCCGCCGGGCCCGCGGCCTTGACGCCCACCGATCCCGCGGGCAATGCTGCCATTGCTGACCCGGTCTCATCGAGCCGGGTGAAATGGGGAATCACCGCAGGGCGCCACTCGGGGGCCGCGTCCTATTTCCGGACGTGGGACGCCGGTCGTTCGCGCGCTCTCGCGGTACTCGGGCGAAGGGCAGTCCTAACCAGTGAGCGCCGCGACTTCACGCAATGTCGGAACCGATTACGCGCCCGGGGAAGCCGAGCGCGTCCTGACCAGGGTGCCCCGGTGGATTCACCCGGACGCGCCGGTTCGCCCGGCTTTTCGGAGCCATTCCACCCCCCTTTCCGCCGAACTCACCGAACTCGCCGAACGGGCGGGAGCGGACCGGGGGACCCTCCTGGTGGCGGTGGCCGCCGCCGTCCTGCGCACCGTGGTCGGCGAGCGGGATCTCGTCCTCGGGCTGCGCGAGGGTGGCCGCGAGCACCGGCTGGACATCACCGTCGTGGACGGCACTTGGCGCGCCCTGCGCGCCGCCGCCGACCAGGCCAGGGCCACCGCGCGGCCTGAGGTGGGCCGGTCCGAGGTACTGCTGGACCTCGACGGCGCCAACACCGACCCCGCCGAGCCGGTCGCCTTGGTCATCGCCCTGCACGCGGGCGAGATCCGGCTGCGCCACCGCGGCGACCTGTTCGACGCCGAGCACGCCCGCAGGCTGGGCGGCTACCTGCGCGGCGCGCTGCGCGCCGCGC
The DNA here is from genome assembly GCF_030269645.1 of Actinokineospora sp. NBRC 105648. Classification (GTDB taxonomy): domain Bacteria; phylum Actinomycetota; class Actinomycetes; order Mycobacteriales; family Pseudonocardiaceae; genus Actinokineospora. Next base: position 99,512 of record NZ_BSTR01000013.1, read on the forward strand.
TCACCGAACCCGACGCCCGGCACGACGCCCACGGTCTCCCGGACGCCGAGGAGACCCACCACCAGGTGCACGGCCTGGCCGGGCCGACCCGCCCGGTGGGTGAGGCGATGTTCCCCGAGCTGTTCGCCCAGCGGGTGCGCGCCCACCCGGACGCGCCCGCGGTCAGCCACGGCGACCGCGCCTGGACCTACCGGGAGCTCGACGAGCGGTCCGACCGGGTGGCCGCCGCCCTGCTCGGCGCGGGTCTGGTGGCCGAGGACGTGGTCGGCGTGGTCACCGAGCGCACGCTCGGCTGGGTCGCGGCCACGCTGGGCGTGCTGAAGGCGGGCGGGGTGTACATGCCGATCCGCCCGGGGTTCCCGGCCGACCGGATCCGCACCCAGCTCGAGGTCGCGACCGTGCGGTTCACCCTCTCCGAGGCGGGCAGCCACGCCACCCTGGACACCGCGCTGGCCGCGTTGCCGCAGGCACCGCCGCTGCTGCTGGTCGAGGACCTGCCCGCGGCGACCGCGCCGCCGGTGCCGGTCGGTCCCGGGCAGCTGGCCTACATCTACTTCACCTCGGGCTCCACCGGTCTGCCCAAGGGCGCCATGTGCGAGCACGCGAGCATGGTCAACCACCTGCGCGCCAAGATCGACGACCTGGACCTGGACGCGGGCACCGCGGTGGCCCAGACCGCGTCGCAGTGCTTCGACATCTCGCTGTGGCAGCTGGTGGCGCCGCTGCTGGTCGGCGGGCGGGTGCGGCTGGTGGACACCGACACCCAGCTCGACGTGCCCGCCTTCCTCGACGAGCTGGCCGGGCACGGGATCGGCGTCGTGCAACTGGTGCCGTCCTACTTCGAGGTGCTGCTCACCGAGCTGGAGCGGCACCCGCGCGAGCTGGGGCCGCTGCGGTCGATCTCGGTCACCGGCGAGGCGCTCAAGCTCGACCTGGTGCGCCGCTGGTTCGCCCGCTACCCCGAGATCGCCCTGGTCAACGCCTACGGGGCCACCGAGGTCGGCGACGACACAATGCACGAGGTGCTCACCGGCGAGCCGGGTCGCGGCTTCGTGACCGTCGGGCGGTCGCTGCGCAACGTGCGCACCTACGTGCTCGACCCCGACCTGCGGCTGGTGCCGCTGGGCAGCCCGGGGGAGATCGCGTTCGCCGGGGTGTGCGTGGGCCGGGGCTACATCAACGACGAGGAGCGCACCCGGCAGGCGTTCGCCGACGACCCGCACGTGCCCGGCGAGCGGCTCTACCGCACCGGCGACTTCGGCCGCTGGCTGCCGGAGGGGCGGATCGAGTTCCTCGGCCGCCGCGACCAGCAGGTCAAGATCCGCGGCTTCCGGATCGAGATCGGCGAGGTCGAGGGCAGGCTGCTGGAGCTGCCCGGGGTGCGGGGCTGCGCGGTGGTCGTCGACGGCGAGGGCGAGGCCCGCAAGCTGGTCGGGTTCTACGCCGGGCCAGACGTGGCCGAGGCCGAGGTGCTCGCGCACTTGGCCGCGGCGCTGCCGGACTACATGGTCCCCGGGGCCTGCCACCGGATGGACTCGCTGCCGCTGACCGAGAACGGCAAGGTCGACCGGAAGGTGCTCCGCGAGCTGGCCGCCACCCTGGGCCACGCCGCCGCGAGCTACGCCGCGCCCACCACGGTCGCGGAGAACGCGCTGGCCACCGCGTGGGCGGAGGTGCTCGGCGTGCCGGTCGAGCGGATCAGCCGGGCCGACCGGTTCTTCCAGCTCGGCGGCACGTCCCTTGCCGCCGTGCGGCTGGTGGTGCGGCTCGACCGCAGGCTCAGCCTGCGCGACCTGGCCCAGGACCCGTCCCTGAGTGAGCTGGCGCTGCGGCTGCAGGGCGACCACCTCGACCAAGCCGACCAGGCCGACCGGCCCCGGCCCGCGCTGCTGCACCGGCTCAGCCCGGACGGCGTGGACGGTGTGCACCTGGTCTGCTTCCCTTATGCGGGAGGGAACGCGGTCAACTTCCGCGGTTTGGCTGGTGCCCTGGCCGAGCACGGGGTCGTCGTGTTCGGGGTGGAACTGCCCGGCCACGACCTGTCCCGCGCTCGGGAGGAGTTCGCCGATGTCGGCGCCGTCGCCGCGGCGGTGCGCGCTGAGGTCGCCGGGCTGACCGGGCCAGTCGCCGTGTGGGGACACTGCGCGGGGGCCGCGCACGCGGTGGAGCTGGCCCGGCTGTTGGCGGCCGATGGCGAGTCGCCCGCGGCGGTGTTCGTCGGTGCCGCGCCGTTGAGCGGCCCGGAACCGCTGCGCGCGGAGATCACCGAGGTGTCGGGGCTGGCGAACCACGAGATCACCGCCGTCCTGCGGGCGGACAGCTCCTACGTCGAGCTCGACGACCTCAAGGCCGAGCGGGTGGACGTCGTCGGCGCCGCCTACCGGCACGACGTCCTCAGCACCAACGAGTACCTCCTGCGCGTGCTGGCCGACCCGGGCGCGCACCGGTTGTCGACGGCGCTGCATGTGGTCAACGCCGCTGACGACCCAGGGCACCCGAGCGCGGACGCGGGCCGGTGGGTGGAGCTGGCCGAGTGGGTGAGCACGCACGTCCTGCCGCACGGCGGGCACTACTTCGTCCGCACGGTCGCCGACGAGGTCGCGGCCCGGGTGCTGGCCGCGCTCGGCGCCGTGTCGGTCGCCCGATGACCGTCGAGGCGCTCACCGGGCGGATCGCCGCCGGGCCCAGTGCGCTACTGCGCGCCGAGGTGCTGCTGCCCCAACTGCGCTTCGAGCTGGACAACCTGTTGCCGCACTACCTCGCGATCGAACGGGTGTTGCTGCTGGAGTACCAGCGGATGGGCGTGCTCACCGACGACGAGGTCGCCCGGATCGGCACCGCTCTGTCCACAGTGGATCGGGGTGTGGTCGAGGCGGCCGCGGAGGGCATGGCGGACATCGCCTTCGGGGTCGAGCGCGCGGTCACCGCCGAGCTGGGCGAGGTGCCGCCCGCCTGGCACGTGGACCGCAGCCGCAACGACCTGCAGGCCACGGCGCAGAAGATGTACGGGCGGGCGCGGGTCTTCGAGCTGGTGGCCGAGCTGGCCGACCTGGTCCGGGCCGCGCACCGGCTCGCGGAGCGGGAGCGGGGTGTGGTCATGCCCGGCTACACCCACTCCCAGCCCGCCCAGGTGATGACGGCGGACTTCTACTTCACCGCGCTCGCCGAGCAGTTGTTGCACGCGCTGGACCGGTTCACCGCGTTGCTGCGGGTGTTCGACGAGTGCCCGATGGGCGCGGGGGCGATGACCGGCGGCGACCTGGGCTGGGACCGCGACCGGATGGCCGAGCTGCTCGGCTTCGCGAGCGGCTCGGGCAACGCGCTGCGCGCGGTGGCGGCCCGGGACTGGACGCTGGAGGCCACCGCCGAGCTGTGCCTGCTCGGTGTGCCGCTGAGCCGATTCGCCACCGACCTGATCACCTGGGCGGGGGCCGGGTACGGGTTCCTGGACTTGCCCGACGAGCTCAGCGGGATCTCCTCGGCGATGCCGCAGAAGAAGAACTTCCCGGTGCTGGAGAGGATCCGGGCCCGCACGGCCCGGCTGGCGGGCGCTTTCACCGAGGTGGTGGTCGCCCAGCGCGCGACGCCGTTCAGCAACACGGTGGAAGTGTCCAAAGAGGCCAGTTCGGGGGTGCCTGCCGCGTTCGACGACGCGGGTTCGGTGCTGCGGCTGCTGCGCGTGGTGCTGGACAACCTGGTGCTGCGCGCGGATCGCCTGCGGGCGGTGTGCGAAACCGAGTACCTGGGCGGGTTCGGGCTGGCCAACGGCCTGTGCCTGGCCGCCGGGGTGCCGTGGCGGCAGGCGCAGGTGGTGGCGGGCCGCTACGTCGTGGCGGCCCTGGAGCGCGGGCTGACCCCGGGTGAACCGGACGGTCGGCTGCTCGAGGAGATCGCGCGGGCGTCCGGGCACCGGGTGGCGGACGGGCACGCGCTGCTGGTCGAGGCCTTCGACGTCGACCGCGCGGTGGCCGCCAAGCGCACGGCGGGGTCGACCGGGCCCGAGCACGTCGCGGCGGTGCTCGACGCGCAGCGGTCCGCCCTGGCGCGGGCCGAGGCGGAGTGGGCGAGGCGGCGCGCGGACGTCGAGGACGGTGGTCGAGTGGTGGAGCGCCTGCTGGCAGGCGCGGGGGAATGGAGGGGGAGCAGGTGAGCACATCAATGATCTTGGCGCCGTCGTACCGCGGCGCGACCGGCGTGAGCACGGCGTTCGGCACGTTCGGCGAGCTGTTGCAGGGCGCGCTGCCGGAGGCGGACGGGGACTTCCTGGTCACGCTGCCGATCGCGCGCTGGAGCATCGCGACGTTCCGCACCGACCCGGAGTCGGTAGAGCTCCAGGTACGGCCCGCGGGCAAGCGCAAGGCCCTGCGGCTGGCGCGGATGATCTTGGCCGACGCGGGGGAGACCAGCGGTGGGCTGCTGACCATCGACAGCGGGATCCCCGAGGGCAAGGGCCTGGCCAGCTCGTCAGCCGACCTCGTGGCGACCGCGCGGGCGGTGGCGAACGCGCTGGGGCTGCCCATGCCCGCGCACCGGGTGGAGGAGCTGCTCGGCCGGATCGAGCCGACCGACGGCGTGCTCTACCCCGGCATCGTCGCCTTCTACCACCGGCGGGTGCGGCTGCACTCGTTCCTCGGGTCGCTGCCGCCGATGGCGGTGGTCGGCATCGACGAGGGCGGCACCGTGGACACCGTGGCGTTCAACCGGATCCCGAAGCCGTTCACCGCCGCCGACCGCCGCGACTACGCGAGCCTGCTGGACCGCGTCACGGCGGCCGTGCGCGACGGCGACCTCGACACGATCGGCGAGGTCGCCACGCGCAGCGCGGAGATGAACCAGGTGCTCCGGCCGAAGCGCACTCTGCCCGCGCTGCAACGGATCTGTGCCGAGGTCGGCGGCCTGGGCGTGGTCAACGCGCACAGCGGCACGACCCTGGGCATCCTGCTCGACACCCGGGCGCCGGAGAGCCGCGTGAGGGTGGCGGAGGCGGCCAAGAAGTGCCTGAGCCTGGCGGGCAACGTGACTGTTTACCGCTCGCTGAGCTTCGACGGCGGGCCGTCCCCGGAGGGGTACCCCCATGCGCAGTGAGCACCTGATCGACGCCATCGGCGGCACACCTCTGGTGCGGCTGCGGTTGCCGGAGCGACCGGACGTGCGCGCCTACGCCAAGCTGGAGCTCAACAACCTGTTCGCGATGAAGGACCGGGTGGCGCGCAACATCATCCTGCGGGCGCGCGAGTCCGGCGCGCTGGCCGAGGGCGCGCCGCTGGTGGAGAGCTCGTCGGGGACCATGGCGCTCGGGGTGGCCCTGGTCGGGCGCGCGCTCGGGCACCCGGTGCACATCGTCACCGACCCGCGGGTCGACGCGATCACCCTGGCCAAGCTGGAGGCGCTGGGCTGCGCGGTGCACATCGTGTCCGAAATGGATGAACACGGCTGGCAGGGCGCCCGGCTGACCAGGCTGGCCGAGATCATGGCGGAGCACCCGGGCGCGTTCTGGCCACGGCAGTACGACAACCCGGACAACCCGGCCGCCTACCGGGTGCTGGCCGAGGAGCTGGTGGCCGACCTCGGGCACATCGACACCATCGTCGGCCCGGTGGGCAGCGGCGGCTCGCTGTGCGGGACCACGCGGGCGCTGCGGGAGTCGTTGCCGGGGCTGCGGTCGGTGGGCGTGGACTGCGTCGGCAGTGTCCTGTTCGGACAGCCGGACTGGCCGCAGCGGTTGCAGAGCGGGTTGGGCAACAGCATGCACCCGCCGAACCTGGACCGCTCGGTGATCGACGAGGTGCACTGGCTCAACGACCGCGAGGCGTTCGCCGCCACCCGGGACCTCGCGCGTGAGCAGTTCCTGTTCGCGGGCAACACGTCCGGCTCGGCCTACCGCGTCGTGTCCTGGCTGGCCGCGCGGGCCGAGCCGGGGGCGACGATCGTCGGGATCTTCCCCGATCGGGGCGACCGCTATGTTTCCACCGTGCACAACGAGAAGTACTGGGAAGAGCGCGGCCTGGCGGGCCTGCCGCTGCGCACCCGGCCGCGGCTGGTGCCCTCGGACGCGGTGGTCCGCGAGTGGGCGTACTCGGTGCCGCCGGAGGAAGCGCGGCCCGCGTTCGTGTTCGTCGAGTCCAACACGACCGGCACCGGGATGCGCGCTCTGGCGACCGCGTCGAGCCTGGGGTACCGGCCGGTGTTCCTCACCGACCGGCCGTCCCGGTACCTGGGCCTGGCCGACGCGGCGGTCGAGACCGTGGTCTGCGACACCGGCGACCTCGACGCGATGACCACCGCCCTGGCGGAGCTGGTCCCGCTCGAACAGGTCTCCGCGGTCGGCAGCACGAGTGAGTTCTACCTGGTCAGGGCAGCGGAGTTGGGCGCGCGGCTGGGATTGCCCGCCGCCGCGCCGGACGCGATCGCGCGCTGCCGGGACAAGGGGGCGCTGCGGTCCACGCTCGCGGAGGCCGGTGTACCCCAGCCCGCGTTCGCCTTGGTGGCCAGTGCGGACGAGGTCTTGAGCCGGGCCGACCTGCCGTTGCCGTGCGTGGTCAAGCCGGTGGACGAGTCGGGGTCGACGGGGGTGCTGCGCTGCTCGACCCTCGAGGAGGTGGCGGCGCAGGTCTCGGCGATCACCGCGGTGGCGGTCAACGGGCGGGGGCAGCGGCGGGCGCCGGGCGCACTGGTCGAGTCGTTCGCCGACGGGCCGGAGTACAGCGTCGAGATGATCGGGGTCGACGGCGAGCCCAGGCTGTACGCGATCGTGGCGAAGTCCCTTGTGGACGATGTGCAGTTCGTCGAGGCCGGGCACGTGGTGCCCGCGGACCTGCCCGCCGACGCCGCGACGGCGATCGTCGACACGGTCCGCAAGGCGTTGCTGGCGCTGGGGATGACGCAGGGGGCCACGCACACCGAGGTGCGGGTGGGCGCTGACGGTCCGGTGGTGATCGAGGTGAACCCGCGGCTGGCGGGCGGGATGATCCCCGAGCTGGTGCGGCTGGCGACCGGGGTGGACCTGCTGGAGCAGCAGGTGCGCCACCTCGGTGGGTTGCCGGTGGCCGAGCCCGCGCCGTTCGACGGGTACGCGGGGATCCGGTTCCTGCGCACCGAAGCCCGAGGTGAGCTGGCCGAGGTGGTCGGTGTGGCTGCCGCCGAAGCGGTTCCGTTCGTGCGCCAGGTGACGGTGACGACGTCGCCGGGTGCCGTGGTCGGTCCGCCGACCGACGCCTATGGCCGACTCGGCTACGTCATCGCCCACGCGCCCAGCCGGGCGGAGCTGTCCGAGGCGCTGGACCGGGCGACCGGCCTGGTGGAGTTCCACCTCGCCGCCGAGCGCTAGCGCGCGTTCGCCGGGTGAACCGACTGCGGTTCACCCGGCGGGCGCCGAGAGACATTGACGCCGAGAAACATTGACGCCGAGATCATCGACGTCGAGGTCATCAGCGGTGCACGAGCGGGCCGTGCATGGCGACCACAGTGCGGTCGCCGCGGTACGGCTGGCGGCTGTGCGCGGTGCGGGTGTTGTCGACGAGCAGCAGATCGCCGTCGCGCCAAGGGGTGCTGACGGTGTGGGCGTCGTAGGTGGCGTTGATCCGGTCCACGGTTTCGAGGTCGAGCGGGCTGCCGTCGCCGAGGTAGGTGGTGAACGGGAGGCCGTGCTCGCGGCCGAACTCGGCGATCAGGTAGTCCCGCACCGCCGGTTCCATGGTCCACTCGTTGAGGAAGGCGACCTGGTTGAACCAGCACCGCCTGCCGGTGTTCGGGTCGACCCGCACCGCGGGCATCCGCTGCACGGTGTGCAGCACGTCGTCGGGGCCCCACGAGAACTCGATCCCGGCGGCGGCGCAGCGGCGTTCGACCTCGGTGCGTTCGCTGGTGCCGAATGCGTCTCGCCAATCCACGCCGAGCAAGTCCCCGTAGTTGCGGGTGAGAATCCAGCCGTGCTCGGAAAATGGGTTGCGGATGTCGGCGGGAAGGGCATCGAACACGTCGGCCGCGTCGGCCAGTGCGGTTTCCCCGCCCGCTTCTGGGGCGCGCACGCAGCCGAAGGCGAGCAATTCCGGGAACTCCGTGCGGTAGCTCAACTCGTGGTGCATGCACATCGGCTGATCGGCGGGCCACCGCGTGCCCGAATAGAGGCCGCCACCGTGGTCGTCGCGCGGCGCGAAGCCCTCGCGCTCGATCGACAGCGAGCCGAGCAGCGCGTTCCCCGCCACCCGGAAGTCGGAGTGTTCACACAGGTCAAGACCTCGGATGAGCAAGCTCCCGTGCTCGCGCGCGACGGCGCGGGCGGCCTCGGCGTGTCGCTCGGGCCAGCCTGCCCGCGCGGGTGGCGGTACGGTCAGCACGGGCGGTCTGCCGGGCTCGAGCGCTGGTTCCAGGGTCCCCGAGATGATCTGCGAAGCGGTCACGGCACATTCTCCATCCTGGTCGCCGGTGGTTCCATCATCCGGTCCGCGGGCCCGTTCATCCTTTGCCCCCGGGTATTTCTAATGCCACCACCAGTGTTTTCGCCGACGCTGGGTCACCGCTTTGGCCGATCGTAGGATGGGGACCGACAGCTGGAATTTCCGGATTAGGGGTGGGGACATGGAGACCTGGCTACTGGGCCAAGACGACCTGGAGCGCATTCTCCAGGTCATCGGCCGCGACACACTCATGCGCAGGATGATCGACCGGATGGGCCATGAGCTCACCGAGCTGGGCCGGGGGGCCCGCGAGGACACCCCGACCCGCGGCGGGTTCGCCCGCACCGGGGAGCTGACCGGGGTCATCGAGCTGATGCCGCACCGCGAGTCCGGTTCGTCGGTGACGGTGAAGACGATCGCCTACAGCCCGCACAACCCGCGGCTGTTCGGGCTGCCCACCATCGTGGGCACGATCTCGCGGATCGACGAGGCCACCGGCAGGCTGATGGCGCTGGCCGACGGCGTGCTGCTCACCGCCGTCCGCACCGGCGCCGCCTCGGCCGTCGCCAGCAGGCTGCTCGCCGCGCCGGAGTCGACCCGGCTCGGGCTGATCGGCGCCGGCGCCCAGGCGGTGACCCAGGCGCACGCGCTGAGCCAGGTGTTCGCGCTGGACTCGGTGCTGGTCAGCGACATCGACCCGGCCGTGGCCGCCGGGTTCGCCGACCGGGTCAGGTTCCTGGACCTGCGGGTCGAGGTCGCCACCCCGGCCAGGGTGCTGGCCGAGAGCGACATCGTCTGCACCGCGACCTCGGTGCCGGTGGGCGGCGGCCCGGTCGTGCCCGACGGCCCGCACCTGGGACACCTGCACGTCAACTCGCTCGGCGCCGACGAGGTGGGCAAGACCGAGCTGCCGGTCACCCTGCTGCGCCGGGCCTTCGTCTGCGTCGACCACCGCGGCCAGGCCGAGCGCGAGGGCGAGTCGCAGCAGCTGCGCGCCGACGAGATCGGCCCGACGCTGGGCCACCTGTGCGCTCACCCGGACGAGGCGGCCGCGCGCCGGTCCGGGCTCACCGTGTTCGACTCGACCGGCTTCGCCTTCGAGGACCACGTCGCGCTCGACGTGTTCCTCAGCGCGGCCGAGGAACTGGGGCTGGGCACCAAGATGGCGATCGAGCACCACCCGGAGAACGTGCTCGACCCGTACTCCACCCGGTCGCTGCGGGTCAGGGCCTGAGCCGTGGACTTCAGCCTGCTGTACTTCGCCAACCGCGAGGTCGACGACGCCCCGGCCGAGTACGACCTGTTGCTGCGCGCCGCGCGCTTCGCCGACGAGCACGGCTTCACCGCCCTGTGGCTGCCCGAGCGGCACTTCCACCCCTTCGGCGGCGCCTACCCGAACCCGGCGCTGGCCGCCGCCGCGCTGGCCACGGTCACGTCCCGGATCCGGCTGCGCGCGGGCAGTGTCGTGCTGCCGCTGCACGACCCGCTGACCGTCGCCGAGGACTGGGCGTTCGTGGACAACCTGTCCCGGGGCCGGGTCGACCTGGCCATCGCCACCGGCTGGAACCCCAACGACTTCGTGCTCGCCCCGGACGCGTTCGCCGACCGGCGCGCGCGGCTGCCCGAGCAGGTGGGGCAGCTGCGCGACCTCTGGGCGGGCAAGTCCGTGACCAGGCGCAACGGTGCCGGGGCCGAGGTGGAGGTCACCACGTACCCGCGGCCGGCGCAGGACGACGTCGAGCTGTGGCTGACCTGCAGCTCCAGCCTCGGGACCTTCGAGCTGGCGGGCGCGCTGGGCGCGAACGTGCTGACGGCGCTGCTGTTCCAGCGCGTGGACGAGCTGGCGCCGAAGCTCGCCGCGTACCGGGAAGCGCTGGTGGCGCACGGGCACGACCCGGCCGAGCGCAAGGTCACGCTGATGGTGCACACCTTCGTCGGCGAGTCCGACGAGGCGGTACGCGCCACCGTGCGGGAGCCGTTCACCCGGTACCTGAAGTCCTCTGTGGACCTGTGGAAGGGGCAGTGGTCCGAGCTGGACTCGATCCACGAGGACCGGCTGCTGGACTACGCCTTCGAGCGCTACTTCCGCACCGCGGCGCTGTTCGGCTCGGTGCCGACCTGCGCGCGGTTCGTCGATGAGCTGCGCGCGGTCGGCGTGACCGAGGTGGCCTCGCTGATCGACTTCGGGGTCGATCCCGCGACGACGCTGCGCGGTCTGTCCTATTTGGATGAGCTGCGCGCCCTGTGAGGACGGCGAAAGGGGCCATGTCGATCACGACATGGCCCCTTTCCCCTTGTCAGGCGGGTTTGCGGGTGAACAGCCGGATGGTGACGGCGGCGCTGACCGCGCCGAGCGCGACGATCACGACCACGGCGGTGACCGTGGCCGCCGGGAGCCCCAGGGCCAGCGCGCGGGTGGCGTCGATGCCGTAGGTGAGCGGGTTGACCCGGGCGATCGCGCCCAGCCAGCTGGGCAGCCGGTCGGCCGGGGCGAAGGCGCTGGAGGTGAACATGACCGGGAACATGAGCACCCCGAGGCTCTGCAGCACCTCGGGGCTGCGCAGCCAGACGGCCAGCGCCAGGTAGACCCAGATCAGCGCCCACGCCAGGGCCCAGGCCAGCACGAACGCGGCGATCAGGCCGAGCGACGGCGTGAACCCCAGCGCGATCGCGGCGGCGAGGACGAGCACGGCCTGCGCGCCGTAGCGGACCGCGTCGGCCAGGCTGCGCGCGACGGGCAGGACCGCCAGGTGCACCGGCAGTGACCGGAGCCGGTCGAACACGCCGTTGCGCATGTCGCGGAGGAACGCCTGGCCGGAGACCTGCGCGGCGCTGACGCCGGTGGTGACCAGGATGGCCGGGGTGAGGTAGTCCAGGTAGCCGACCCCGTGCGGGAGCAGGTCGGCGTCGGCGATGCTGCCGAAGACCTGGCTGAGGATGACCAGCATCAGGATCGGGCCGACGGCGCCGAGGACGGCGGCTCGGGGATCGCTGACGTGGGCGCGCAGTGACCGGCCGGTCAGCGCGGCGACCTGCTTGCGGGCACTGGGCTGCCGGGGGCGCGGGCGTGCGGGCACGTCGACGGCGGTCATGCGACCACCGACCCGGCCCGGGTGGGGCGGCGGTGTGGTCGGACGGTCATGCGGGCACCTGCCCTTTCTCCGCCGTCCAGGGTGGGCGGTCGGCGAAGTAGTTGATGTCGGCCAGGATCTCGTCGGTCAGCGCGGCCGTGCGGTGGCTGAGCAGCCGGTGTTGGCGTCGGAGGACGTCGCCGGACAGCGGGAGCGCGCCCGCGGCGTGGTAGCGGATGGCGCCGGTGGGGTCGCGGAGCGGGACCACGTCGGCGCGGGCGTGCACGCTCGCGCTGAACGGGATGTCCAAGGTCCCGGCGGCGAAGCCCGCCTCGACGGCGGTGGCCAGCCGAGGGCGCTCGAGCACCGGGGTGACCAGCTCGGCGACCTCGCGCTCGATCCAGTGCTGCTCCTCGGCGACCCGGCCCTCGTCCAGCCGGACGAAGTCCAGCAGCGGTGAGCACGCGGCGCGGGCCAGGCGCAGGCCGTGGGCGTTCGCGGCGGCGGTCGGGATACCGAGCGCCTCCTGGTGCGTCTTGGTGATCACCTTGTCGGCGCCGCCGAGCCTGCCGACCAGGCCGCCGTAGTGGACCAGGGCCTCCGCCCAGTCGCGGCCCGCCGGGAAGACGCCCATGAACTCGTGCAGCACGGTGAACACCGTCATGTCCGCAGGCAGGTATTCCGCCGCGACCGCCCGGATCGCGCGCAGCGCCGCCACGTCCTGGTGAACCTCGCCCGACTGGGGGTAGGAGATCGACACGCAGCGCACACCCTGCTCGGCGGCGAGCACCGCCTCCAGCAGCGTCATGGCCAGGCTCAGCGAGGGCGGCACCAGCACCGCGGTGAGGCTGCCGAACAGCTCCCGCTCCAGCACCACCCCGGACCGCGCAAGCTCGGCCGTCACCGCGTCGACCTGCTGCCACGCGCGCAGCGAGTCGGCTAGCGGGACGTCCTTGGCGTAGGGGATGTTGTAGCCGATCCCGCCACCCTCGAATGAGGTGATGCCTGCGGCGAGCGACACCGCGAACAGGTCGCGGCCGTCCGGCGACCCGTGCCGCACCTGTAGCGGCACGCCGACCGCCGCGACCAGCTCCCGCCCGCGCTCCCAACCGTGGGCCACCAGCGGGTAGCCGTTGAGCTGCGCGGGGTTCTCCCGGCGCACCCGGTCGGCGGTCGCGAAGTGCCGGAGCCGGGTGTGCGAGTCGATGGTCACCGACAGCAGGTCCGGCGCGCCCGCGCTTTCCAACGCGCGCAACAGGTCCAGCATCTCCGCGTGCCCGCCGACACCGCACCGAGGTTGCAGGACGGGCCTGCCCTTCGCGCGCTTGAGCACCTCGACTGCGGTGTCTGAGGTGTCCGAGGTGGCCGAGCGCAGGCCGTCGACGATCTCCGACCAGGACGGCAGCCGTTGCCGCCGCTCCCGGTCGAGCTCGATGACGTCCTCACCCAGCATGGGTGAGCACCGGCGCCAGGATCGAGTCCAGCAGCGCGGGCAGCTGCTCCGCCCGGTCGAGCACGTGGTCGACGCCCAGCTCGCGCAGCCGCGCCCGGCCGGTCGCGGCACCGCCCACCTCGATCGAGGGTCTGCCGCCGAACACGACCGGGCAGGCCAGCCTGCCCATCGCGCGCAGCCCGGGCAGGTCGGCGAGGTCGTTGACGGCGTGCCCGTTGACGCTGCCGATGATCACCGCGGCCGCGTCCAGCTCGGCGGCGGCGTCGGCGAACTCCGCCAGCGGGGTGCACACGCCCAGGTTGCGCACCCGGAAGCCCTGCTCGGTGAGCATCAGGTGGATCAGCCGGTTGGCCACCGCGTGCGCGTCGCTGGCGGCGACGCCGAGCACCAGGGCGCGGCGGGGGCGGAAGGTGGTGTCGCGCATGGTGGGGCGCTCCTTGATCATGGGAATGGGAGCGCGGCGCGATCTCCCGCGCGCACGCGTGGCTTTCGGTGAACGTAACAACCGGGGTCAATGGGGACCACTGGCAAAGGCGGGGTCCGGGATTTTCACTAGTCCCGGCGCAGTTCGTTGGTGGGTGCCGTGTGCGCTGGTAGCGTCGGGTCTGGCCCTGGTGGGACGGTGTTCCCACCCGGCCGGGGGCTCGGGGGCAATCGCATTTCGGCGGCCGCGTTTCGCGCGGTCGGCGTATTTCGCCGTGCCCGTGGACTTGTCGAATCACTCGACCGGGATGGTGGACCATGCACGCGGATCTGGACCGGCGAAATGCCTGCGCGGCGGTGCGGGCGCACGCCGTGGCGACGCCGGGGGCGCAGGCGCTCACCTTCCTCGTCGACCCCGAGGACGACGCGAGCGCACGCACCTGGACCTACGGCGCGCTGGACGAGCGGGCCAGGGCGATCGCGGTCGCCCTGCGCGCCCAGCTGCCGGTGGGTTCCCGGGTGCTGCTGCTCTTCCCGCAGGGCGGCGAGGCGGTGCACGCGTTCGTCGGCTGCCTGTACGCGGGCATGGTCGCGGTGTTCGCCCCGGCGGGCGGCCGCTACCGCCACGAGCGCAACCGGGTGCGGGTGATCGCCCGCGACGCCCGGGTCGGCGTGCTGCTCACCGACACCGCGACCCGGCCGTCGGTGCTGGAGCTGGTCGCCGACCAGGGGATGACCGACCTCGACGTGCTCGCGGTCGACGAGCTGACCGGTGGCGCGGCCGAGTGGGTGCCACCGGACACCGACCGCGACGACCCCGCGCTGCTGCAGTACACCTCGGGGTCCACTTCGGACCCCAAGGGGGTGGTGGTCACGCACGGCAACCTGCTGGCCAACACCCAGGACATGATCGACGTGCTCGGTCTGCCCGACCGGCCGCGCCTGGGCGGGTGGGGGCCGCTCTACCACGACATGGGCCTGATGGGTCAGCTCACGCCGCCGCTGTTCCTCGGCGGGGCGTGCGTGCTGATGAGCCCGATGGCCTTCCTCAAGCGGCCGCACCTGTGGTTGCGGATGATCGACCGGCACGACCTGTACATGTCGGCCGCGCCCAACTTCGCCTACGAGCTGTGCACCCGGCGGATCACCGACGAGCAGCTGGCAGGCGTCGACCTGTCCCGATGGCACCTGGCGTGCAACGGTTCCGAGCCAGTGCACATCCCGACCATGCGGGCCTTCGCCGAGCGGTTCGCCGGCGCGGGCCTCGCGTCGCACGCGCTGACGCCGTGCTACGGGCTGGCCGAGGCGACCGTGCTGGTTAGCGGGACCCGCGACCGTGCCTACGCCGCCTGTGCGGTCGACCGGGAAGCGTTGGCACGCAACGAGTTTGTGCTCAGCGACGGGCCCGACGCGCAGGAGTTGGCGAGCTGTGGGCCCACGCGTGCGACCACGGTGCGGATCGTGGACCCGGTCACGCTGCGGGTGCTGGAGTCCGGGGAGATCGGCGAGGTGCTGCTGCGGGGGCCGAGCATCGCCCAGGGGTATTGGGAGAATCCCACCGCCACGGCGGAGGTCTTCGAGGCGCAGCTCTCTGATGGAGTGTACCTGCGCACCGGCGATCTCGGCGTGCTGCACGACGGTGAGCTCTACATCACCGGGCGGCTCAAGGAGATGATGATCGTCCACGGCCGCAACCTGTACCCGCAGGACGTGGAGCAGGAGCTGCGCGCCCAGCACCCGCCGTTGGCCGGTCTGATCGGCGCGGTGTTCTCTGTGGACACCGATCTCGTTGTCGTACACGAGATTCGGGGCCGGTTCTCGGCGGAGGAGCACGGGTTGCTGACGGCCGAGATCCGGCAGACGGTCGGCCGGGAGTTCGGGGCCGGGGTCGCCGAGGTGGTGCTGGTGCGGCCGGGGACGGTCCAGCGGACCACCAGCGGCAAGGTCCAGCGGATGGCCATGCGGGCCGCCTACCTGGCCGGGACGTTGTCGCCCGCCGGGATCGCCGTCCCGGCCTGACGGTCCTGGAGTGATCGCCGAAGACTTCGAGGAGGGGCTATGGCCGAGGTAGTGCACGCAGGGGTGCAGGAGTGGTTGGTGGCGCGGGTGTCGGCGGTGACCGGGCGCCCGGTCGAGGCCGTCGACGTCGACCTGCCCATCGCGCAGTTCGGGTTGGACTCGGTGTCGGCGCTGACGGTCGTGCTGGCCGCCGAGGACGAGTTCGGCATCGAGCTCGACCCCGCCGACCTGTGGGACCATCCGACGGTCCGGGCGCTGAGCGCGCGGATCCTGGTGCTGGCGGAGAGCTGAGATGACCACACGGCGGCTGCCCCTGTCCTCCGCGCAGGCCGGGATCTGGGTCGGTGAACGGCTCTACCCGGGAACCGCGCAGTACAACTGCGGCGTGTTCGCCGATCTCGACGGCCCGGTCGACGCCGAGGTGTTCGGTGCCGCCGTCCGGGCCGTGGTCGCCGAGGCCGAGGCGTTGCGATCGACGTTCTCCGAGGTTGACGGTGAACCGGTGCAGGAGATCTCGGCCACCGCGGAGGCCGCCGTCGTCGTGGTCGACCTGCGGGCCGAAGCGGACCCTGATTCGGCCGCGTGGCAGTGGATGCGGGACGACTTGGCGGTCCCGCTGGACTTGGCTACCGCCCCGCTGTGCGCACACGTGCTATTCCGGTTGGGTGACGAGCAGTGGCGTTGCTACTTCCGTTACCACCACATTGTCTTGGACGGCTTCGCCGCGCACCTCTACCTGAGCCGGGTGGCCGAGGTGTACTCGGCGTTGGCGGCGGGTCGGGCGCCCACCGCGACCGAGTTCGGGACAGTGGCGGAGGTCCTCGCCGAGGATTCCACCTACCGGTCGTCCACGCGGTTCGAGGGCGATCGCCAGTTCTGGGATGAGACGGCAAGAAGTGTTACCGGACAGGGACTTCTCGCGTCTGCCGCGACTGATGTCGGCGAGACTGTTCGCTGCGGCGCGGATCTTCCGGACGAGACCGTGGCCGGGTTGGTGCGGGTGTGCCAGCGTGCGGGTGTGCCGTGGTCCGTCTTGGCGGTGACGGCCTGTGCCGCGTTCGCGCACCGGGTCGGCGGTGGCGCTGTCGGCTTTCCCGTCGCCGCGCGTACCAGTCGAGCGGGGCTGCAGACGCCGACGATGATGGCGAACGAGCTGCCGCTACTCCTCGATGTCCACTCCGGACTGTCCGTTGACGACGCCTTGCGCGGTGCCTCTGCGGCCATCGGGCGACTGCTACGGCACCAGCGCTACCGGGGCGAGGACGTGCGCCGTGACTCCGGGCGCGGGCGGGACGGGCTGTTCGGCCTGGTGGCCAACGTCGTGTCGTTCAACCGCCCGCTCGTGTTCGGCCCGGTGTCCGGGCTCTTGCGGCTGGTGGCGCCGGGTCGGGTGGAGAACCTGGTGGTCAACCTGCACGGATCGCCGGAGACCGGGGGCGGGGTGCGGGTCGACTTCCACGGCAACAGCGCGCTGCACACCCCCGAGGAGCTCGCGGCCCTGCACCGGCGGTTCCTGGTCTTCCTGGACGGGCTGGCCCACGCCGACGGCCCGCTGGGGCTGATCGACACCGCGTCCGCCGATGAGCGTGATCTCGTTCTCCGGCAGTGGAACGACACCGAGCGGCGGGTGCGGTTCACGGCACTGCCGGATCTCGTGCTGGAGCAGGCCGCGCGGACACCGGAGCGAGTGGCGGCCGCCGAGCGGGGCCGGGAGGTCACCTACGCCGAGTTGGCCGCCCGCGTCGACGGTCTCGCCGGGGTGCTGGTGCGGGACGGGATCAGGCCGGGATCGGTTGTCGCGCTGACCTTGCCGCGTGGTGTCGACTTCCTGGTGGCTGCACTCGCGGTGTCCCGCGCGGGTGCCGCGTACCTGCCGATCGACACCACCCAGCCCGCCGCGCGCGTGCAGGTCATGCTTGCCGACGCCGCGACCGACCTGGTGCTCGCGGACCTCGCCGGCGTCGGTACCGCCGATGCCGCGTTCCCCGCGCTCCGCCCGCAAGACGCCGCGTACGTGATCTACACGTCCGGTTCGACGGGCACCCCCAAGGGCGTCGTCGTCCAGCACGGGTCGCTGTCCGCCTACCTCGCGCACCTCAAGGCCGAGCACCCCGCCGTGGCCGGGTCGGCGGTCGTGCACACCTCGGTGGCCTTCGACCTGGGCATCACCTCGCTGTTCGGCCCGTTGATCGCGGGCGGCACCGTGCGGTTCGCCGAACTCGCGGACGCCGCCGGACCCTCGTTCCTCAAGGGCACCCCGTCGCACCTGGGCCTGCTGGAGCAGTTCCCGAACGCGTCGCCGAGCGCCGAGCTGATGCTGGGCGGCGAGAACCTGTCCGGCGACGCGCTCGCCGTGTGGCGACGAGCGAACCCGGACGCCTTGGTGGTCAACGAGTACGGACCCACTGAGGCCACCATCGCGTGCGTCGAGCACCGCATCGAGCCGGGCGACCCCGACATTTCCGGCACTGTCCCTATTGGACGTCCATTCTGGAACACACGGGCCTACGTGCTAGACGCCGCGCTGCGGCCGGTGCCGCCCGGCCAGGTCGGTGAGCTTTATGTCGCGGGGTCGCTCCTCGCGCGTGGTTACCTGGGACAGCCGGGGCGCACCGCCGAGCGGTTCGTGGCCGACCCGTTCGGCGGCGGCCGGATGTACCGGACCGGCGACCTCGCCCGCTGGGCCGACGGGCTGCTGCACTGCCTGGGCCGCGCCGACGACCAGGTCAAGATCCGGGGCTTCCGGGTCGAGCTGGGCGAGGTCGAGGCCCAGGTCGCCACCCACCCCGACGTCCGGGCCGTGGCCGCGCTGGCCCGGCCGGACCACGCGGGCAGGCAGCGCGTCGTCGCCTACGTCGTCAGCCGGGGTGGCGACCTCGGCCGGGCCGAGTTGCGCGATCACCTGCTGACGCGCCTGCCCGAGGCGATGATCCCCGCCGCCGTGGTCACCGTCGGTGAGCTTCCGCTGACCCCCAACGGAAAGCTCGACACCCGCGCCCTGCCTGATCCGGAGTACCGGGGGAGCGCGCTGTTCCGTGCTCCGGCCACCGGCACCGAACGGCGCCTGTGCGCGCTGTTCGCCGAGGTGCTGGACGTGGCCGAGGTCGGCGCGGACGACGACTTCTTCGAGCTCGGCGGCGACTCGCTGCTGGCGACCAGGCTGACCGGGCGGATCCGCGCGGAGCTGTGCGCCGAGCTGGCGGGCAGCCTGCTGTTCGACACCCCGACCGTCGCGGGGCTGGCCGAGCTGGTCGAGCACGCCGCACCCGCCCGCCCGGGGCCGCGCCGGGTCGAGCCGCGGCCGGAGCGGTTGCCGCTGTCGGCCGCGCAGACCCGGTTGTGGCTGCTGGAGCGGATGGAGGACACCGGCGCCGCCTACAACGTGCCGATCACCTTGCGGTTCCGCGGCCCGTTCGACCCGGACGCGCTGGAGCTGGCCGCGCGGGACGTGGTCGCCAGGCACGAGGCGCTGCGCACCGTCCTCGCCGAGGACGACGAGGGCCCGCACCAGGTGGTCCTGTCGCTTGCCGACCTGGTGCCGCTGGTCCAGCAGATGACCGACCCGGTCGCCGAGGCCGAGCACGTGTTCGCCATCGGCGCTGAGGCCCCGGTGCGGGTACGGGTGTTGCCGGTCGCCGCTCGTGAGCACGTCGTGCTGGTGCTGGTCCACCACGTCGCCGCCGACGGCATCTCGGTCGCCCGGCTCGTCCGCGACCTCGGTGTCGCCTACGGGGCAAGGGTTTCTGAGACAACTCCCGATCTGCCCGCGTTGCCGGTGCGGTATTCGGATTACGCGCAGTGGCAGCTTGAGGTGCTCGGTTCCCCCGACGACCCGGGATCGGACCTGGGCCGCCAGCTCGCGCACTGGACCGCGCAGGTCGCGGGCATGCCGCACGAGCTGGCCCTCCCCGCCGACCGGCCGCGCCCCGAGGTTGCCACCTTCGCGGGTGACCGGGTCCGGGTGGAGATCCCGGGGGAGCTGCACGAGCGGGTGGACGCGTTGGCGGCGTCCGGCCGGGCGAGCACGTTCATGGTCGTGCACGCCGCGCTCACCGCGTTGCTGACGCGGTTGGGCGCGGGGGAGGACATCCCGGTGGGCACCGTGGTCGCCGGGCGCACCGACCCGGCGCTGGACGAGCTGGTCGGGTTCTTCGTCAACACCCTGGTGCTGCGGGTGGGCACGGGCGGCGATCCGCCGTTCCGTGCGCTGCTCGAGCGGGTGCGGCGGACCGATCTCACCGCGTTCGCGCGCCAGGACCTCCCGTTCGAGGCGCTCGTGGCGGCGGTCAACCCGGTCCGGGTGGCGGGTAGGCACCCGCTCTTCCAGGTGATGCTGTCGTTCCAGAGCGAGGACCCGCGCGCGGCGGTCGAGGCGTTCCACCGGGTCCCTGGCCTGCGGGTCGAGGCTGAGGGGCCGGTCGAGCAGGTGGCCAAGTACGACCTGGCCTGGGAGCTGCTGGAGCGCCGCGGTGCCCACGGCGAGCCGCTGGGGATCGAGGCGGAACTGGAGTTCGCCACCGACCGGTTCGACCGCGACACCGCGCGGCTGATCGCTGATCGGTTCCTGCTGGTCCTGCGTGCCGCCGTGGCCGATCCGGACCAGACCGTCAGCGCGTTGCCGCTGCCCGATGACACCCCGCGCGCCGTGCTCGACGAGCTGCCGGTCGCGGGTGACGTGGCGGTGTTCGGTGCTCGGCGAGGGCCGCGGAACCCGCGCGAGGAGATCCTCAGTGGACTTTTCGCGGAGATGCTGGACAGATCCGACGTGGGGCTGGACGACGACTTCTTCGCCCTGGGCGGACATTCGCTGGCCGCGGTGCGACTGCTGAGCCGGGTCCGCTCGGTGCTCGGCGTGCAGGTGCCGATCCGGCGGCTCTTCGAGGCGCCGACGGTGGCGGGGCTGGCCGAGGTGCTTGACGAGTCCGCGGGATCCCGGCCGCGGGTGGTGCCTGTGTCGCGGCCCGAGCGGCTGCCGGTGTCGCACGCGCAGCAGCGGTTGTGGTTCCTCAGCCACTTGGACGGGCTCAACGCCACGTACACGATCCCGGCCACGATTCGTTTGCGCGGCACTGTGGACGTTGCTGCCCTGCGTGCGGCGTTGAACGACGTGGCCGACCGGCACGAGAGCCTGCGCACGGTCTTCGGCCAGGACGAGCGCGGTCCGCACCAGGTCGTGTTGCCCACAGGCAACGTGCCGCTGACCGTCGCCGAGGTCGCCGACCTGCCCGCCGCCTTGGACGCTGCCGCAGACACCGAGTTCGACCTGTCCGCCGAGCCGCCGCTGCGAGCCTGGCTCTACCAGATCGGCGACGGCGAGCACGTGCTATTCCTGTTGCTGCACCACATCGCGGGCGACGGCTGGTCGATGGGCCCGCTGGCGGCCGACTTCAGCACGGCTTATGCGGCCCGGGTCGAGGGTGCAGCGCCGAACTGGCAACCCCTCCCGGTGCAGTACGCGGACTACACTCTGTGGCAGCGCGACGTCCTCGGCTCCGAAGATGATCCGGACAGCGCGATCTCCCGGCAGGCCATCTTCTGGCGGGCTGCCCTGGAGGGTGTTCCGGAGGAGCTGCGGCTGCCGTTCGACCGGCAGCGGCCCGCGACGCCTTCCTACCGCGGCGGTCGCATTCAGTTCACAGTGGACAGTGAGTTGCACCGAGGTGTCACCGAGCTGGCCAAGGCGCACCACGTCACGCCGCACATGGTCGTGCAGGCCGCCGTGGCGACCCTGTTGTCCCGGCTCGGTGCGGGCACGGACATCCCGATTGGCACCCCGGTCGCCGGCCGGGACGACGATGCTCTCGACGGGCTGGTCGGCTTCTTCGTCAACACCCTGGTGCTGCGCAACGACCTGTCCGGTGCGCCAACCTTCGCTGAGCTGCTCAGCCGGGTCCGTGAGACCAACCTCGCCGCCTACGCCCACCAAGACTTGCCGTTCGAGCGGGTGGTGGAGCAGGTCGAGCCGGTCCGGTCGCTGGCCCGGCACCCGTTGTTCCAGGTGCTCCTCGGTCTGGACGACAACCAGGCCGCCCTGAAGTTGTTGCGCCTGCCTGGTTTGACCGCTGAGTTGGCGGATGTGCGGGGCGGTCGGTCGAAGTTCGACCTGTCGTTCTTCCTGGACACCGAACACGACGCGGCGGGTGCTCCCGCTGGGATGCGCGGCGGCCTGGAGTACAGCACAGACCTCTTCGACGAGGGCACCGCGCGGGCGATCGCCGAACGCTTCGTCCGCGTGCTCGCCGCCGTGGTCGCCGATCCCGCGGTCTCGGTCGCGACCGTCGACGTGCTCGCCGAGTCGGAGCGTGACCTGCTGCTCGGCCCTTGGCACACCAACCCGCACCCGGTGCCCGACCCGACGCCTGCCGAGCTGGTGGCCCAGCAGGTCCGCGCGACTCCGGACGCCCCTGCGGTGATCTGCGACGAGACGACGTTGTCCTATGTAGAATTGGATGGTCAGGCGAATCGCCTGGCCCGGCTGTTGATCGCGGCCGGGGCCGCACCCGAGCGGGTGGTGGCCATCGCGCTGCCCCGGCGGGTCGAGCTGCCGGTGGCGATGGTGGCCGTCGCCAAGACCGGGGCGGCGTTCCTGACCCTGGACACCGAGGCGCCCGCCGAGCGGATCGCCGCCATCCTGGCTGACGCAGCCCCGGTCACCGTGGTCACCGATCTGGCCACCGCGCCCCGGCTCGGCGAATTCCCGGCCGTCGTGGCACTGGACGACCCGGCCGTGCTCGCTGAGTTGGCGGTGCTCTCAGAGGGCCCCGTGGCCGTGCGCCCAGACCGGTTCAACCCGGCCTACCTCGTCTACACCTCCGGCTCCACCGGGACGCCCAAGGGCGTGGTCATGCCGGTCGCGGGCCTGGTGAACCTGTTGTCCTGGCACCGCGCGACCTTCGGCGACCATGGGCGCACCGCGCAGTTCCTCTCGCTGGCGTTCGACTTCGTGGTCCAGGAAGTGTTGCAGGCACTCGTGTCCGGCAAGACCCTGGTGCTACCCGCCGACGACGTCCGCCGTGACCTGGAGCGCTTCGCGGCCTGGATCGAGCAGCACCGGGTCACCGAGCTGTTCGCGCCCACCCTGGTGATCGACGCGTTGATCGAGGTCGCGGGCCGGACCGGCGCGAACCTGGACTCGCTCACCGCCGTCTTCCAGGGTGGCGAGGCGTTCCGGCTCAGCGCCGAGCTGCGTGGCCGGGCCGCGCGGGGTCTGCGGGCGCACAACGTCTACGGTCCGGCCGAGACTCACGCCGCGACCACGCTGACCCTGCCCGCCGAGGTCGCCGAGTGGCCCGCGGTGGCGCCGATCGGTAGTCCACTGTGGAACGTCCGGGTGTACGTCCTCGACGCGGCGCTGAACCTGGCGCCGCCGGGAGTGATCGGTGAGCTCTACGTCGCGGGTGCCCAGCTCGCCCGCGGCTACCTCAACCGGCCTGATCGCACGGCGGAGCGGTTCGTCGCCGACCCGTTCGGTCCGGTCGGAGCCCGGATGTACCGCACCGGCGACCTGGTCCGCCTGCTGCCGACCGGCGAACTGGACTACCACGGCCGGGTCGACGACCAGGTCAAGGTGCGCGGCTTCCGGGTCGAGCCGGGCGAGATCGAGGGCGTCCTGGCAGGCCACACGGGACTGACGGCGGCCGCTGTGGTGCCGCGTTCCGACACCGGCGACACCCGGCTCGTGGCCTACCTCGTGCCCGCTGCCGAGGGTGTCAGCGACTGGCGAGAGGTCCAGGCGTACCTCCAGCAGCGGTTGCCCGACTACCTGGTGCCCTCGGCGTTCGTGCTGCTCGACGCGTTGCCCAAGACCGCCAACGGCAAGCTCGACCGGGCCGCGCTGCCCGCGCCGGAACGGTCCACTGTGGGTACTGGACCCGGGGGCACGGGGCCGCACGCCGCCACCGACGCGCAGGCGAAGCTCGCCGGGGTGTTCGCCGAGGTGCTGGGGATCGAGCCACCCGGTGTTGACGAGGGGTTCTTCGACCTGGGTGGGGACAGCATCCTGTCCATCCAGGTGGTCAGCGCGGCCCGGCGGGTCGGGCTCTCGGTCACCGTTCGGGACGTGTTCGAGCGTCGCACAGTCGCCGGGCTCGCCGCCACGGCTACGCCTGTCACCGACGAGCCCGCCGAGGAGCCGGGCGCGGGGATCGGGCCGGTGCCGCTGACGCCGATCACCCGGTGGCTGGCCGAGCGCGGCCAGGGTCGCTGGCTCGACGAGTTCACCATGTCCGTGGTGCTGCGCGTCCCGGCGGCCGTCGACCTGCCCTCGCTCACCACCGCTGTTCAAGCCCTGGTCGACCACCACGACGCACTTCGCGGCGTCTTTCACCCGGATGCTCCACAGTGGACCCACGAGGTCTTGGCCGCGGCGGACGCGAGCGGCTGGGTGCACCGGGTGGACGTCGCCGGGCTCGACGACTACGGCGTGGGCGTGGAGATCGCGACCCACGGCCGGGCGGCGCGGGCCCGGCTCGACCCGGCCGGGGTCCCGTTGCAGGCGGTCTGGTTCGACCGGGGTCCCGGCAGGCCGGGCAGCCTGGCGCTGCTGGTGCACCACCTGTTCGTCGACGGTGTCTCGCTCCGGGTGCTGGTGGCCGATCTCGCCGAGGCGTGGCGGGCGGTCGCGGCCGGGCAGGCACCGGCGTTGCAGCCGGTCGGCACGTCGTTCCGCCGGTGGGCGCAGCGGTTGGGCGCGGCGGCGGTCCGCAGGCGCGCCGAACTGCCGCGCTGGGTCTCCGCAGTGGGCACTGAGCCGTCAGATCTCGACCCGACCAAGCACACCTATGGCACCGCGGGCGCACTCGAGGCCCGGTTGCCGGTCGACGTGACCCGTGAGCTGTTGACCACGGTCGCCTCGGTCTTCCGCGCCGAGGTCAACGATGTCTTGTTGACGGCGTTTGCCCTCGCCCTCGGTGAGTCGCGGCACGCGATGGGCCAAGAGGTTCTGATCCACCTAGAGGGGCACGGCCGCGAAGAGGACTTGGTCGAGGGAAGCGACCTGTCCCGCACGGTGGGGTGGTTCACCAACCTCTACCCCGTGCGGCTCGCCCCGGGCCCGGTAGACCGCACCGACGTCCTTGCCGGTGGGCCCGACCTGGGTTATGCGCTCAAGAGGGTCAAGGACCAACTGCGCGCGGTCCCGGACAAGGGGATGGGTTACGGCCTCTTGCGCTACCTCGATGACGCGAGTGCCCCCGCGTTCGCCGAGCTCAGCCACCCGCCGGTCGCGTTCAACTACCTCGGGCGGTTCGAGGTCGGCGGAGCCGACGCCGACTTCGCCCCCGAGGGCACGATCACCGACGCGGTCGGTGGCGAGCACCCGGACATGCCGCTGGCCCACGTGCTGGAGCTCAACCCGCGCACCGAGGTCGGGATCTTCGGCCCGCAGCTGGTCGCCACCTGGACCTGGGCGGCCGGGCTGCTCACCGAGGACGAGGTCACCGCGGTCAACGACACCTGGTTCGCGCTGCTCACCGCGCTGACCGAGCACGCCACCCGGCCCGACGCGGGCGGCATCAGCACATCCGACGTCTCGCTCCACTCGATCACGCAGGTCGAACTCGACGAGTTCGAGGACTTCGCGCGTGACCTGGAGTCCGAATGGGAGAACCAGCCGTGAGCCTCGTCGAGGACGTCCTCGCCCTCTCGCCCCTGCAGGAGGGGCTGCTCTTCCACAGCGTCTACGACGTCTCCGCGCCGGACGCCTACACCGTGCAGATGGCGTTCGACATCACGGGCCCGCTCGAGCCCAGCACACTCCGGGCGGCGGCGGGCGCGTTGGTGCGCAGGCACGTCAACCTGAGGTCTGCGTTCCGGCAGCGTAAGAGCGGTGAATGGGCGCAGGTAGCGCTACGCGAGGTCCCTCCGGCCTGGCGCGAAGAGGACTTGCGCGGAGAAGACGACATAGAGGCCGCTGCCCAGAGGGTCACTGACGACGAGCGCGGGCGCGGGTTCGACCTCGGTAAGCCGCCGTTGGTCCGGTTCACCCTGCTGCGGTTGGCGGACGACCGGCACCGGCTCGTGCTCACCAACCACCACACCGTCCTCGACGGCTGGTCGGTCCCAGTACTTGTCCGCGAGCTCTTGGCCGTTTACGACAACGGCGGCGAAGCGGCCATCCTGCCTCCCGCGCCGCAGTACCGCGACTACGTCGCCTGGCTCGCCCGGCAGGACCGCGACGCCGCGCGCCAAGCGTGGGCAGAGGCCCTCGACGGGGTGTCCGAGCCGACCCTGGTGGCCCCGGACACCGGCCGCTCGGCAGCCCGGTCCGACGACGTCGAGCTGGAGCTCTCCGCGGCCGCGCTCACCGCACAGGCCCGCGCCCACGGGCTCACCCTCAACACGCTCATGCAGACCGCCTGGGGCTTGGTCGTCGCCCAGCTGACCGGCCGCGACGACGTGCTCTTCGGCATGACCGTGTCCGGCAGGCCGGCCGAGCTGCCCGGCGCCGACACCATGGTCGGGCTGCTGATCAACACCGTCGCCGTCCGGGTTCGGGTGCGCCCGGCCGAGACCCTGGCCGAGCTGCTCACCCGGGTGCAGGGCGAGCAGGCCCGGCTGCTGACCCACCAGCACCTCGGTCTGGCCGAGATCCAGCGCGCGACCGGCGTCGGCGAGCTGTTCGACACCCAGATGGTGTTCCAGAACTACCCCGTGCACCCCTCGGCAGAGACCGAGGCGCGGGTGTCGGTGGCAGCGACGCGGACGCGCGACGCCGCGCACTACCCGCTCGTGTTGATCGCCGCTGCCCGCGACAACGTCACGCTGCGGTTGGGCTACCGGTCCGATCTGTTCAGCCCGGCCGAGGCACGTGCAGTGCTCGGTCGTGTCGCGCGCGTTCTCGACGCGTTCGCGCAAGAGCCTGACCTTCCGGTCGGAAGGCTCCAGCTGCTTTCCGCCGAAGAGATCGCCGAGACGGTGGGGGCGTGGAACGCCACTGACCACGATGTCCCCGCGCGCGGAATCGTCGACCTCTTTGAAGAGGCCGATCACCTGCACGCGGATAGCATTGCCGTGTTGAGCGAGCTACCCGGTGCTACCGGGCTTACCTACGCCGAGCTGAACGCACGGGCCAACCAACTCGCGCGCCTGCTCATCGAGCGCGGCGCAGGCCCGGAGCAGTTCATCGCGGTAGCGCTACCGCGTACTGAGCAGCTGGTCGTGGCACTGCTGGCGATCCTCAAGTCAGGTGCCGCTTACCTCCCGCTCGACCCGGACTACCCGGCCGACCGTCTGGCCTTCATGCTGGAGGACACCGCTCCTACACTGGTCGTCACCACGGCCGCCCTGCGCTCGCGGGTGCCCGACAGCCCGGCGCCGGTCGTGCTGCTCGACGGCGACCCGGCCGCCGGACTGCCCGAGCACGACGTCACCGGCGTGCCGCTGCGGCTGACCAACCCCGCGTACGTCATCTACACCTCGGGCTCCACCGGGCGGCCCAAGGGCGTGGTCATCGAGCACCGCTCACTGGGCGCCTACCTGCTGTGGGCCCGCTCGGCGTACCCGGCCATGACGGGTACCGCCCTGGTGCACTCGCCGATCTCCTTCGACCTCACCGTCACCGCCCTGTACACGACCCTCGTCAGCGGTGGCCGGGTCCGGCTGACCGACCTGGGCGAAGACGCCGCCAGCGGGCCCCGGCCCACCTTCGTCAAGGGCACGCCCAGCCACCTGGCGTTGCTCGAGGCCGCGCCGGACGAAGTCTCGCCAACCGGGGCCTTGATGCTCGGCGGCGAGCTACTGCTCGGCGAGGTGCTCGACCGCTGGCGCGCCCGCAACCCCGGCGCGACGGTGTTCAACGTCTACGGCGCCACCGAGGCGACGGTCAACAGCGTGCAGAACGAGATCCTGCCGGGTACGCCGACGCCCGACGGGCCGGTCCCGGTGGGGCGGCCGTTCTGGAACACCCGCGTGCACGTGCTCGACGCTGCGCTGCGCCCGGTGCCGGTGGGCACCGTGGGTGAGGTCTACATCGCGGGCACCGGTCTGGCTCGCGGCTACCTCAACCGGTTTTCGCTTACCGCACAACGGTTTGTGGCCGACCCGTTCGACACCGGCGCCAGGATGTACCGCACGGGTGACCTTGCCCGGTGGAACGCCGACGGTCAGTTGGAGTTCGCGGGCCGGGTCGACGGGCAGGTGAAGGTCCAGGGCTACCGGATCGAGCTGGGCGAGATCGAGGCCGCGCTCACCCGGCACCCGGCGGTGCGCCAGGCCGCCGTCGTGGTGCGCGAGGACCAGCCGGGGGACCGGCGGTTGGTCGCCTACCTGGTGCCCGAGTCCGTCGATGTCGCCGAGGTCCGGGACGCGATCGCGGCCGAGCTGCCCGCGTACATGGTGCCCGCCGCACTGCTGGCACTACCCGTACTCCCGTTGACTCCCAACGGAAAGCTTGACCGCAAGGCCCTTCCGGCTCCCGACTACGCGGCGACCTCGGTTGGCCGCGCTCCTCGGTCGCCGCGCGAGGAGATCCTCTGTGGACTGTTTGCCGAGGTGCTCGGGGTCGAGCGCGTCGGCATCGACGACAGCTTCTTCGACCTCGGCGGCCACTCGCTCCTGGCCACCCGGCTCGTCAGCCGGATCCGCTCGGCGCTGGGGGTCGAGCTGGCCATCCGCGCACTGTTCGAGAACCCCACGGTGGCGGGGCTGTCCGACACCCTCGACGCCGCCGATGGCGCTCGCCGGTCGATCACCGCGGTTCACCCGCGCCCCGATCGCGTCCCCACTTCGTTCGCGCAGCAGCGCTTGTGGTTCCTCAACCGGTTCGACGACGAGCAGGCCGTCGCCTACAACTCGCCGGTCGCGCTGCGCCTCTCGGGTGCGCTCGACCGGGCCGCGATGACCGCTGCCCTGCGCGATGTCGTCGCCCGGCACGAGAGCTTGCGCACCGTCTTCGCCGAAGACTCCGACGGTGCCGTTCAGGTGATCCTCACTCCCGACCAGGCAGATGTCGAGCTGCCGGTTGTGGAGTCCACTGAGGACCAAATCGCCGACCGCATCGCGGAGTACTGCGCGCGGCGCTTCGACCTGACCGTGGACATCCCGGTCAAGGCGTGGCTGTTCGCGCTGGGCGCGGATGAGCACGTACTCCTCCTGCTGACCCACCACGTCGCCAGTGACGCGTGGTCGCGCGGTCCGCTGGCCCGTGATCTGGCCGCCGCCTACACCGCGCGGACCTCGGGGGTCGCGCCCGCGTGGACGCCGTTGCTGGTGCAGTACGCGGACTTCGCCCTGTGGCAGCGCGGGTTGCTGGGCGCGGAAGAAGACCCGTCGAGTGTGGTGTCGAAGCAGGTGGCGTACTGGTCCGCAGCGTTGCGCGGAGTCCCCGAGGAGCTGGCGCTGCCGTTCGACCGGCCGCGACCCGCGGTGGCTTCGTACCGGGGTGAGCGGGTGGCGTTCAGCGTGCCCGCCGAGGTCTACCGGGGCCTGGAGCGGCTGGCGCGGGAATCGCAGTCGACCGTGTTCATGGTCGTGCAGGCTGGTCTGGCCACCCTGTTGTCCCGGCTGGGCGCGGGGCAGGACATCCCGCTGGGCACGCCGATGGCGGGCCGCACCGACGAGGCCCTGGACGGGTTGATCGGGTTCTTCGTGAACACGTTGGTGCTGCGGACAGACCTGTCCGGCGATCCGTCCTTTGTGGAGCTGATCGCGCGGGTTCGCGAGGCGGCGCTGGCCGCGTACGCGCACCAAGACGTGCCGTTCGAGCGGTTGGTGGAGGTCCTGAACCCGGCGCGGTCGCTGGCCCGGCACCCGCTGTTCCAGGTGCTGCTCACGTTCAACAACACCGACCCGCAGTCCGCGGTCGCCGAGATTGGCACCCTCCCCGGCCTGGCCGTCGAGCCGATCCGGGCCGAGACGGCCAACGCCAAGTTCGACCTGTCCTTCGGGTTCGCCGAGTCGCACGGCGGTGACGGACTGCCCGAGGGGCTCTCCGGCTCGCTGGAGTTCGCCACCGACCTGTTCGACCGCGCCACCGCCGAGGCGCTCGCCGCCCGGCTGGTGTCCGTGCTGGCCGCGATGGCCGACGACCCCGCGCAGCCCGTCCACCGGGTGCCGGTGCTGGATCCCGCCGAGCGGCATCACCTGGTGGTCAACCGCAACGCCACTGAGCGCGAGGTGCGCCGAGCGAGCCTGCCCGAGCTGTTCGCCGAGCAGGCGGCGGCCACGCCGGACGCGCCCGCGCTCAGCGGTGGTGGCGAGTCGCTCACCTACGCGGAGCTGCACGGACGGGTCGCGGGGATGGCTCAGGCGCTGCGGGAGCGGGGAATCGGTCGTGGCGCGCTGGTCGCGATCGCGCTGCCGCCGACCCCCGACGCCGTGGTCGCCATGCTGGGCGTGCTCACCGCAGGCGCGGCCTACCTGCCGCTCGACGCCGACCACCCGGCCGACCGGGTCGCCTTCGTGCTGGACGACGCCCGCCCCGCGTTGCTCATCGCGGACCGGGACATCCCCACGACAGTGCCGGTGCTGCACCCTGCGGAGGCGGGCACGGGCCCGGCGGTCGCGGTCGACCTCCACCCGTACGACCCGGCGTACGTGATCTACACCTCCGGGTCGACCGGGCGCCCCAAGGGCGTCGTAGTCGAGCACCGATCGGTCGGCGCCTACCTGGTGCGTGCCCGCGAGGTGTACCCGATGGGTGGAACGTCGCTGGTGCACACGTCGCTGGCCTTCGACCTCACGGTGACCGCCCTGTTCACCCCGCTCGTCGCGGGCGGTCACGTCCGCCTCGCGCCGCTCGACGAGAGCGCGCCGAGTGGGGCGTCGATCATGAAGGTCACGCCCTCGCACCTGCCGTTGCTGGCCGCGCTGCCCGATGCCGTGTCCCCGTCCGACATGCTGATCCTCGGCGGTGAGGCGCTGCTCGGCGAGACCCTGGCGGCTTGGCGGGAGCGGCACCCGGACGCCGTGGTGGTCAACGCCTATGGCCCGACCGAGGCGACCGTGAACTGCCTGGACTTCCGCCTGGAACCGGGTGCGCCGCTGCCGTCCGGGCCGGTCCCGGTGGGCAGGCCGTTCTGGAACACGCGGGCCTACGTGCTGGACTCGGCGCTCGAGCCGGTGCCGCAGGGGGTCGCGGGTGAGCTCTACGTCGCCGGTGACGTCCTCGCTCGCGGTTACCTCAATCGACCTGGCCTCACCGCTGAGCGGTTCGTCGCGGATCCGTTCAACGGTGGCCGGATGTATCGCACCGGCGACCTGGCGCGGTGGAACGCCGACGGCGACCTGGTTTACGTCGGCCGGGTCGACGACCAGGTCAAGCTGCGCGGCTTCCGGGTGGAGCTGGGCGAGATCCGTTCGGTGGTGCTGGAGCAGCCGGGGATCGTCGACGCCGCGGTGGTCGTGCGCGAGGACCGCGCCGGTGACCAACGCCTGGTGTCCTATGTGGTCGGCCCGGTCGATGGGTTGCGGGCAGCGGTCGCGGCGCGACTTCCCGAGTACATGGTTCCCTCGGCGTTCGTGTCGCTGGACGCCCTGCCGCTGACGGTCAACGGCAAGCTCGACCGACGCGCGTTGCCGACACCCGAGTACGAGACCGGCCCACGTCGCACCCCGCGCACCCCGCGCGAGGAGATCCTCTGTGGACTGTTCGCCGAGGCGCTCGGCGTGCCGCAGGTCGGCATCGACGACGGGTTCTTCGACCTCGGCGGGCACTCGTTGCTCGCGACCAGGGTCGTCAGCCGGGTGCGCTCGGTGCTCGGCGTGGAACTCGCGATCCGCCAGCTGTTCGAGACCCCGACCGTGGCCGGTCTGTCCACTGTGCTCGATCACGCAGACCAGGCCAGGGCGGCCATCGAGGCAGGGCCGCGACCAGAGCGGATCCCGCTGTCGTTCGCCCAGCAGCGCCTCTGGTTCCTGCACCGCTTCGAGGGCGCGGGCACCACGTACAACCAGCCCGTCGCGCTCCGGCTGACCGGTGACCTCGACCCCGACGCGCTGGCCGAGGCGCTCACCGACCTGGTGGCGCGACATGAGAGCCTGCGCACGATCTTCGCCGAGGACGCCCAGGGCCCGCACCAGGTGGTGCTTGAGAGCGCCCGTCCAGTCATGGAACGCCTGTCAACCAACGAGTCCGACCTGGCCGATGCCATGAGGGCCGCCGCAGCGCACGAGTTCGCGCTGGACGCGGAGATCCCGTTGCGGACGTGGCTGTTCGAGCTGGGCCAGGCCGAGCACGTGCTGCTCCTGCTGACCCACCACATCGCGGGTGACGGCTGGTCGCGCACCCCGATGGCCCGCGACCTGGCCACCGCGTACACCGCTCGGCACGCCGGGCAGGCGCCGCGCTGGTCACCTCTACCGGTGCAGTACGCGGACTACGCCCTGTGGCAGCGATCCGCGCTGGGTGCCGAAGACGAGGAGAACAGCCCGCTCGCCCGCCAGCTCGCCTACTGGACCGATCACCTCGCCGACCTCCCGGACGAGCTGGAACTCCCCTTCGACCGCGCGCGTCCGGCCGTGACGTCCTACCGCGGTGGCCGGGTCGGCTTCACCTTGCCCAGCGAGGTCCACACCGGCCTCGCCGAACTCGCCCGAGCCCGGAACGCGACAATGTTCATGGTCGCCCAAGCCGCGCTCGCGCTGCTGCTGTCCCGGCTCGGCGGCGGCACCGACATCCCGCTCGGCACGCCGATCGCCGGTCGCACCGACGACGCGCTCGACGGTCTGATCGGCGTCTTCCTCAACACCCTGGTCCTGCGCACCGACGTCTCCGGCGACCCCACGTTCACCGAGGTCGTCGACCGGGTCCGGGAGACCGACCTGGCGGCGTACGCGCATCAGGACGTGCCGTTCGAGCGCTTGGTCGAGGTGCTCAACCCGGGCCGGTCGCTGGCCCGGCACCCGCTGTTCCAGGTGCTGATCGCCTTCGATAGCACCGACGCGCAGGGTGCCGTCGGGGACCTGGCGGGCCTGCCCGGACTCACCGCGGAGCTGGTGGAGACCGCTGGCGGCGTCGCCAAGTTCGACCTCGCCTTCGGCCTGCGCGAGGTGCGAGCCGCCGACGGCACGGTGACCGGCCTGTCAGGGGTCCTCGA
Organism: Actinokineospora sp. NBRC 105648; assembly: GCF_030269645.1. Taxonomy (GTDB): domain Bacteria; phylum Actinomycetota; class Actinomycetes; order Mycobacteriales; family Pseudonocardiaceae; genus Actinokineospora. Next base: position 131,907 of record NZ_BSTR01000013.1, read on the forward strand.
GTACGCCACCGACCTGCTGGACGAGGACAGCGCGGCCACGGTGGCCGCCCGGTTCGTCCGCGTCCTCACCCAGGCCGCCGCTGGCGAGCCGATCGACGTCCTCAACCAGGACGAGCAGATCCGCGCCGATACCACTGTCGACTTCCCCGCCGTGTCGGTGGCGGACCTAGTCGCCGAGCAGGCCGCCGCGACGCCCGACGTCGTGGCTGTGGTAGCGGGCACCGAGTCGCTGACCTACGCGGAGTTGGACGAGCGCGCGGGCAGGTTGGCCCGGCTCCTGGTCGAGCGCGGCGCTGGCCCCGAGCGGCTGATCGGCGTGGCTCTGCCGCGCTCCGCGGACCTGGTGGTCGCGCTCCTCGCGGTGCTGAAGTCCGGTGCGGGCTACCTGCCCCTGGACACCGACTACCCGACCGACCGACTCGCCTACATGCTCGACGACGCACGTCCTCTCCTGGTGCTCACCACCGCCGATGCCGAGCTGCCGCCGTGCGAGACGGTCGAAATCGGGGACTTGACTCAGTACGAACCCCTACACAACAACGCTTTGGGCGCAGCGCCCGCGTATGTGATCTACACCTCCGGATCCACCGGGCGTCCCAAGGGTGTGGTGGTGCCCGGGTCGGCGCTGGCGAACTTCGTGCTGTCGATGCGGGACCGGCTCGCGCTCGGCGACCGGGACCGGCTGCTCGCCGTGACCACGGTCGGGTTCGACATCCACGGCCTGGAACTGTTTGTGCCACTGGCTTCCGGCGCCACCGTCGTGGTCGCCGATCGCGAAGTCGTGCGCGACCCGGCCGCCGTTGCCAGCCTGGTCCGGTCGGCGGGTGTCTCGGTGATCCAGGCGACGCCGAGTTGGTGGCGCGCCGTGGTGGCTGAGGACCCTGAAGCGCTGCAAGGGGTTCGCGCACTGGTCGGTGGTGAGGCGTTGCCCGCCGACCTCGCGCGGTCGTTGGCCGATAACGCAGTGTCGGTGATCAACCTATACGGCCCCACCGAGACCACCATCTGGTCGACGATGTCCGAAGTGGATGGTGAACCGACGATCGGCGGGCCGATCGCCAACACAGAGGTGTACGTGCTGGACGCGTCCCTGCGGCTGGTGCCGCCGGGAGTGGTGGGCGAGCTGTATATCGGCGGCTCAGGGGTCACCCGGGGCTACCTGGGACGGCCGGGGCTCACCGCGGAGCGGTTCGTCACGGACCCGTTCACCGGCGGTCGGATGTACCGCACCGGCGACTTGGTCCGGCGGCTCGCCAACGGCGAACTGTCGTACCTGCGACGCGCCGACGACCAGGTCAAGTTGCGCGGTCACCGCATCGAGCCGGGCGAGATCCGGGCCGAACTGCTGCGCCTGCCGGACGTCAGCGACGCCGTGGTGATCGTGCGCGACGACCGCCTCGTCGCCTACGTCGTCGGCGAGCAGGCCGGTCTGCGGGAGGCATTGGCCGCGCGGCTGCCGGAGTACATGGTGCCGTCGGTGTTCGTCGCGCTCGATGCCCTGCCGCTTACCCCGAACGGCAAGGTCGACCGCAAGGCGCTGCCCGAACCCGCCGTGTCGGTGACCGGCCGCGCCCCGCGCACGCCCCGCGAGGAAATCCTCTGTGGACTGTTCACCGAGGTGCTCGGGGTGCCCGAGGTCGGCATCGACGACGGGTTCTTCCACCTGGGCGGCCACTCGCTGCTGGCGACCCGGTTGGTGAGCCGGATGCGGTCGGTGCTCGGCGTGGAACTGGCCGTACGACGGCTGTTCGAGACGCCGACGGTCGCGGGTCTGTCCGCCGCGCTCGACGAGGCGGCCGCTGCCCGAGGTTCCGTGGTGCCGGTGTCGCCACGGCCCGAGCGGGTGCCGCTGTCGTTCGGGCAGCAGCGGTTGTGGTTCCTGCACCAGTTCGAGGGACCGAGCGCCACCTACAACATCCCGCTGGCCCTGCGCCTCACCGGTCCGCTCGACGTCGACGCCCTGCGCCGGGCGTTCGCCGACGTCGTCGCCCGCCACGAGCCGCTGTGCACGGTGATCCACCAGGACGACCTCGGGGCCCACCAGGTCGTGCTCGACCGGGAGCCCGTGGTGGAGACCGGAGGCTCGCTGGACCTGGCCTTGACCTACCGGTTCGACCTCACCGCCGAGCTGCCGATCCGCGCGTGGCTGTTCGCGGAGAGGGTGGATCACCACGTCCTGCTGCTGCTCACCCACCACATCGCCACGGACGCGTGGTCCACCGGCCCACTGGCCGCCGATCTGAGCGCGGCCTACGCGGCTCGGGTCGACGGTCGGGTGCCCGAGTGGGCGCCGCTGCCGGTGCGGTACGCGGATTACGCGCTGTGGCAACGGGATCTGCTGGGACTGGAGTCGGACCCGGCGAGTCTGGTGTCCCGGCAGTTGGCCTTCTGGTCGTCGGCGTTGCACGGGGTGCCGGAGGAGCTGGCGCTGCCGTTCGACCGGCCGCGCCCGGCGGTGGCCACGTTCGCGGGCGACCGCGTGACGTTCACCGTGCCCGCCGAGGTGCACGCGGGCCTCTCCCGACTGGCGCGTGACAGCCAGGCGACGTTGTTCATGGTCGCGCAGGCCGCGGTGGCCACGCTGCTGTCCAGGCTGGGCGCCGGGGCAGACATCCCGCTCGGCACCCCGATCGCGGGGCGGACCGATGACGCGGTCGATGGTCTGGTCGGCTTCTTCGTGAACACGTTGGTGCTGCGGACAGACCTGTCCGGCAATCCGTCCTTTGTGGAGCTGGTTGGGCGGGTTCGTGAGGCGGCGTTGGCGGCGTACGCGCACCAGGACGTGCCGTTCGAGCGGTTGGTGGAGGTGCTGAACCCGGCGCGGTCGCTGGCCCGGCACCCGCTGTTCCAGGTGTTGCTGGCGTTCACCAACGACCAGCAGACCACGTCGGGGCTCGACGGGCTCGAGGTCGAGGGGCTCGCGGTGGGCACCGCGGCGTCGAAGTTCGACCTGTCGTTCCGCTTCACCGAGACCCCCGACGGGCTGCGCGGCGCGCTCGACTTCGCCACCGACCTGTTCGACCGGGCGACCGCCGAGACCCTGACGCGCAGACTGCTCGGGGTGCTCGCGGCCGTGGTCGCCGACCCGGCCCAGCCTGCTCGCCAGGTGGCGGTGCTGGACGCGGCCGAGCGGCACGAGCTGGTGGTCAGCCGCAACGCCACCGACCGCGAGGTGCGCCGCACGACCCTGCCCGAGCTGTTCACCGAGCAGGCGGCGGCGACTCCTGACGCATCTGCCCTGGTCACAGGCAGTGTGTCGCTCACCTACGCCGAACTGGACGCCCGGGTGAACCGGCTCGCCCACGCTCTCGACGGGGCGCGCGGGCTGGTCGCGATCGCGTTGCCGCCCACGGCTGATGCCGTGGTCGCCATGCTCGCGGTTCTCAAGACCGGCGCGGCCTACCTGCCCATCGACCTCGGGGCCCCGGCCGACCGGATCGCGTACATCCTCGGCGACGCCCGACCCGCCTTGGTCATCACCGACGGCGCCGCCGCCCTGCCCGACGGCCTCCGCACGCTGCGGATCGACGAACTCGCCTGGGACGACCTGCCCGCCACCGCGCCCACCGCCGACATCCACCCGCACGATCCCGCGTACGTGATCTACACGTCCGGGTCGACGGGCCGCCCCAAGGGCGTCGTCGTCGAGCACCGCTCAGTGGGTGCGTACCTGGTTCGGGCGCGGGAGGTGTACCCGATGGGTGGCACCTCGTTGGTGCACACCTCGCTGGCCTTCGACCTCACGGTGACCGCCCTGTTCACCCCTCTCGTCGCGGGTGGGTGCGTGCACCTGGGTCCACTCGGCTCGGCGACCCCGACCGTCACCAAGGCCACTCCGTCACACCTCGCCCTGCTCGACGCGCTGCCGGACGACGCCTCGCCCACCGACCTGCTGATCCTCGGCGGCGAAGCCCTGCTCGGCGAGCCCCTCGCGCCGTGGCGGGAGCGGCACCCGGACGCGCTCGTCGTCAACGCCTACGGCCCTACCGAGGCCACGGTCAACTGCCTCGACTACCGGTTGGCGCCCGGCGAGCCCACTCCGTCTGGCCCGGTTCCCGTGGGGCGACCGTTCTGGAACACCCGTGCGTACGTGCTCGACGAGGTCTTGCAGCCGGTGCCGCAGGGTGTCGCGGGTGAGCTCTACGTCGCGGGTGACGTTCTCGCCCGTGGCTACCTCAACCAGCCCGCCCTCACTGCCGAGCGGTTCGTCGCCGACCCGTTCAACGGCGGTCGGATGTACCGCACGGGCGACCTCGTCCGCTGGAACGCCGACGGTGACCTCGTCTACGTCGGCCGCGTGGACGACCAGGTCAAGCTGCGCGGCTTCCGGGTGGAGCTGGGCGAGATCCGCTCGGTGCTGCTGGAGCAGACCGGGGTGACCGACGTGGCGGTGCTCGTGCGCGAGGACCGCCCCGGCGACCAGCGACTTGTGTCCTATGTGGTCGGTTCGACCGCCGGTCTGCGCGAGGCACTGGCTGAGCGGCTGCCGGAGTACATGGTGCCTGTGGCGTTCGTGCGCCTCGATTCCCTGCCGCTCACCGTCAACGGCAAGCTCGACCGACGCGCGCTGCCCGCGCCGGAGTACGACACCGGCGCGCGTCGGCGGGCACCTCGCTCGCCGCGCGAGGAAATCCTCTGTGGACTGTTCGCCGAGGTGCTCGGCGTGGCCGAGGTCGGGATCGACGACGCGTTCTTCGACCTGGGCGGCCACTCCCTGCTCGCGACCCGGCTGGTCAGCAGGGCGCGCTCGGTCCTCGGGGTCGAGCTCGCGATCCGTCAGCTGTTCGAGACCCCGACCGTGGCCGGTCTGTCGGCGAGCCTCGACGCGGCGGGGCAGGCCCGCACCAGGGTCACCGCGGTCGAACGCCCGGAGCGGATCCCGTTGTCGTTCGCGCAGCGGCGACTGTGGTTCCTCGACCGGTTCGAGGGACCGAGCGCGACCTACAACATCCCGCTCACCCTGCGCCTCACCGGTCCGCTCGACGTCGCCGCCCTGCGCGCGGCCATCGCCGACCTGGTCGGCAGGCACGAGAGCCTGCGCACGGTCTTCGCCGAGGACTCCGACGGTCCGCACCAGGTCATCCTGGCCGACGCGCGCCCGACGGTGATCCACGAGCACGTCGTCGCCAGCGAGCTGTCGGAGCGCCTGGCCGAGGCCGCGCGGCACCCGTTCGCCCTGGAGTCCGAGATCCCGTTGCGCGCCTGGCTGTTCGCGACCGGCGCCGACGAGCACGTCCTGCTGCTGCTCATGCACCACATCGCCGGTGACGGCTGGTCCCGTGGCCCGCTCGCTGCCGACCTCTCCCGCGCGTACACCGCTCGGATCGCCGACCGAGCGCCCGACTGGGCACCGCTGCCGGTCCAGTACGCGGACTACACGCTCTGGCAGCACGCCGTCCTCGGTGCCGAGGAGGACGACGACAGCCCCATCGCCCGCCAGCTCGCCTACTGGACCGACCGCCTCGCCGGTCTGCCGGAAGAGCTCGACCTGCCGACCGACCGCCCGCGGCCCGCCGTGGCCACCTTCCGGGGCGGGCGGCTGGAGTTCACCGTCCCCGGTGGTGTCCGCGACCGGCTCACCGAGGTGGCCCGTACGGCGCAGGCCAGCCCGTTCATGGTGTTGCAGGCCGCGCTCGCGGTGCTGCTGTCCAGGCTCGGCGGCGGTACCGACATCCCGGTCGGCACGCCGATCGCGGGCCGGACCGACGATGCGCTCGACGACCTGATCGGCGTCTTCCTCAACACCCTGGTCCTGCGCACCGACCTCGCGGGCGATCCCACCTTCGCCGAGTTGCTCACCCGGGTGCGGGAGACCGACCTGGCGGCGTACGCGCACCAGGACGTGCCGTTCGAGCGCTTGGTCGAGGTGCTCAACCCGGCCCGATCGCTCGCCCGGCACCCACTGTTCCAGGTGCTGCTGGCGGTCAACAACACCCTGGCCGAGACGACCGACCCGCTGCCTGGTCTGACTGTCCGACGCGAGGGCAACCAGACCGGCGCGGCCAAGTTCGACCTCGCGTTCTCCTTCGCCGAGCACGAGAGCACCCTGCACGGCGTCCTGGAGTTCAGCGCCGACCTCTACGACGAGGCGACCGCGGCCACCCTGGTCGACCGGTTCCTGCTGGTCCTGGCCTCGGCGACGGCCACCCCGGACGCCCGGGTCAGCGCGCTCGACCTGGTGCCCGCGGGCGAGCGCGCGCTGCTGCTCGACGACTGGGGCCGTGCCGACGCGCCGCGCCCGGACGCGGGTGTGGTCGAGTTGATCAGCAGGCGGGCCGCGCGTACGCCCGACGCGCTCGCCGTCGTCGCCGATGAATCGCTCACCTACGCCCAGTTGGAGACCCGCTCGTCGCGTCTCGCGCACTACTTGGCGGAGCGGGGCGCTGGTCCGGAGAAGCTGGTCGCGGTCGCCTTGCCGCGTGGCGCCGCGATGGTGGTCGCGCTGTTGGCAGTGCTCAAGTCGGGGGCGGCGTACCTGCCGCTGGACACCGAGTACCCGGCCGACCGGCTGGCGTACATGCTCGACGACGCGGGTCCGGTCCTGGTGCTGGCCACCGCCGAGCTTCCGCCGGTCGACGTGCCGGTGATCGATCCGACTGAGCTGGTCCTCGACGACCACCCGGTCTGGAGTGCGGAGGTCCACCCGCAGGCACCCGCGTACGTGATCTACACGTCCGGCTCGACCGGCCTGCCCAAGGGCGTGGTGGTGCCGCACGGCGCACTGGCCAACTTCGTGGCGGCCATGCGCGACCGGTTCCGGTTCGGCGGCGCCGATCGGCTGTTGGCCGTCACCACGATCGGCTTCGACATCCACGGTCTGGAGTTGTTCGTGCCGCTGGTGTCCGGCGCGGCTGTGGTGGTCGCAGACCGAGATGTCGTGCGCGACCCGGCCGCCGCGTGCGGGTTGATCCGCTCGGCCGAGGTGACCGCGGTGCAGGCGACCCCGTCCTGGTGGCGGTCGATCGTGGCCGAGGACGCCGACGTGGTGCGCGGTCTGCGCGTGCTGGTCGGTGGTGAGGCCCTGCCCCGGGGTCTCGCCCAGGCGTTGGCGTCCGGCCAGTCGGTCACCAACCTCTACGGGCCGACGGAGACGACGATCTGGTCCACAGCGTCTGATGTGGACGGTGCGCCGAAGATTGGTCGGCCGATCGCCAACACCCGGGTCTACGTGCTCGACGGCGATCTGCGGCTGGCTCCGCCGGGCGTGGTGGGGGAGCTCTACATCGCGGGCGACGGTGTCACCCGCGGCTACCACGACCGTCCTGGGCTCACCGCCGAGCGGTTCGTCGCCGACCCGTTCGCCGCTGGTCAGCGCATGTACCGCACCGGCGACCTGGTCCGCTGGACCGCCGCCGGTGAGCTGGACTACCTCGGCCGGGTCGACCACCAGGTCAAGGTGCGCGGCCACCGGATCGAGCTGGGTGAGGTCGAGGCCGTCCTCGCCGCCCGGCCGGATGTCGCCCAGGCCGTCGCCGCGGTGTGGGACGACCGGTTGGTGGCCTACGTGGTCCCGGTGGGCGAGGCCGGCACTGTGGGCGGGGTTGACACTGTGGGCGAGGTTGACACCGCGGGCTGGGCCAAGCACCTGGGTGAGAGCCTGCCCGCCGCCATGGTCCCCTCGGCGTTCGTCCTGCTGGACGCCTTCCCGCTCACCCCGAACGGCAAGATCGACCGGAAAGCCCTACCCGCGCCGGACATCCGGGTCGCAGCCGCGGGTCGCGCGCCCAGGACCCCGCGCGAGGAGATCCTCTGTGGACTCTTCGCGCAGGTGCTCGGCGTCGACCGGATCGGGATCGACGACAGCTTCTTCGACCTCGGCGGCCACTCGCTGCTGGCCACCCGGCTGGTGAGCCGGGTGCGGTCGGTGCTGGGTGTCGAACTGGCCGTCCGGGCGCTGTTCGAGTCACCGACCGTGGCGGGTCTGTCCGCCGCGCTCGACGACGCGGTCGGGGCCCGAGCGGGTGTTGTCGCGGTGGTCCCGCGGCCTGAGCGGGTGCCGCTTTCCTTCGCGCAGCAGCGTTTGTGGTTCCTGCACGAGTTCGAGGGACCGAGCGCCACCTACAACATGCCGATGGTGTTGAGCTTGTCCGGCGCGCTCGATGTCGATGCCCTGCGCCAGGCGCTCGCCGATGTGGCGGGCAGGCACGAGGTGCTCCGCACGGTGATCCACCAGGACGACGAGGGCGCCCACCAGGTCATCGTCGACCAGGTGCCGGAGCTGACCGTCACCGCCGTCGAGGACGTGAACGCCGAACTCGCCCGCGCCGCGCGCTACGGCTTCGACCTCACCAGCGAGCCGCCCGTGCGCGCCTGGTTGTTCCAAGTGGATGAATCCGAGCACGTCCTCCTGTTGCTGCTGCACCACATCGTCGGTGACGCTTGGTCGCGTGGCCCGCTCGGTCGTGATCTCACGACGGCCTACGCCGCGCGTCGCGCCGGGCAGGAGCCGCGCTGGACGCCGTTGCCGGTGCAGTACGCGGACTACGCCCTCTGGCAGCGCGACGTCCTCGGCGCCGACGACGACCCGGGCAGCCCGCTCGCCGCCCAGCTCGACCACTGGGCCGACCGGCTCGCCGGCCTCCCGGAGGAGTTGGCGCTGCCCACCGACCGGCCGCGCCCCGCCGAGGCGTCCTACTGCGGTCGCCGCACCCCGTTCACGATCGAGCCCGCGCTGCGCGACGGGATCCTCGCACTGGCCCAGGACGCCGGGGCGAGCCCGTTCATGGTGGTGCAGGCCGGTATCGCCGCCCTGCTGCACCGGCTGGGCGCGGGCACCGACATCCCGCTGGGCGCGCCGGTCGCGGGCCGCACCGACGACGCGCTCGACGACCTGGTCGGGTTCTTCGTCAACACGCTGGTGTTGCGCACCGACGTGGCGGGCGACCCGACGTTCCGCGAACTGCTGGCCCGGGTCCGCGACACCGACCTCGCCGCCTACGCCCACCAGGACGTGCCGTTCGAGCGCTTGGTCGACCGGCTCAACCCCGAGCGGTCGCTGGCCCGGCACCCGTTGTTCCAGGTGGCGCTCACCTACAACAACATCGCCACCGCCGCGCCGGTGGCCGCTGACCCCGACGGGCTCAGCGTGGTGGGTCGGGCGTTGCCGGTGGAGCACGCCAAGTTCGACCTGTCGTTCGAGCTGACCGAGCGCCCGGACGGGATCACCGCCGAGCTCGAGTACGCGCTGGACCTGTTCGACGAGGTCACCGCCGCCGCCTTGGCCAAGCGCCTAGTTCGGGTACTGGCCGCTGTGGTGGCAGATCCGGACACCCCGGTCGCGGCCATCGACGTGCTCGGCGCGGCCGAGCGCGAGTGGATCCTGACCGACTGGAATGCCACCGACGAGGCGTTCCCGACCGAGCACGCCGTGCACGAGCTGTTCGCCGAGCAGGCCGCCGCGACCCCTGACGCGACGGCGTTGCGCTTCGGCGCCGAGACCATGACCTACGCCGAGCTGGACACCCGCGCGAACCGGCTCGCCCACGAGTTGGTGCGGCGGGGTGTGCGGGCGGAGAGCAAGGTCGCGGTGCTGCTGGACCGCTCGTTCGAGCTGGTGGTCGCCACCCTGGCGATCCTCAAGGCGGGTGGCGCTTACGTGCCGATCGACGCCAACCAGCCCGACGAGCGCACCCGGATGATCCTCGACGACACCGCCGCGGTGGCGCTGGTGACCGACCGGGCGCCGGACTACGGCGTGCCGCTGGTCGCCCCGGTCGCCGACGGGCCCGACCAGGCGCCGCAGGTGCGGACGGAGGCCGAGCAGGTCGTCTACGTCATGTACACCTCCGGCTCCACCGGCAGGCCCAAGGGCGTGGCCAACACCCACCGCAACGTCGCGCACCTGGCGGTCAACCGGCGGTGGCGGGCGGGCAACCACGAGCGGGTGCTCATGCACTCGCCGTACGCCTTCGACGCGTCCACCTTCGAGATCTGGGCACCGCTGCTGGCAGGCGGGCAGGTCGTCATCGCCCCGCCGGGGCCGCTGTCGGCGCACGAGCTGGCGGCGGTGGTCGCCGACGGCGGGGTCACCGGGATGTTCGTCAGCGCGGGCCTGTTCCGGGTGCTGGCCGACGAGCGGCCGGACGCCTTCGCCCGGGTCCGCGAGGTGTGGGCCGGTGGTGACGTCGTCTCGCCGGTCGCGGTCCGCCGGGTGCTCGACGCCTGCCCGCACACCGTGGTGGCCAACGAGTACGGCCCGACCGAGACCACGGTGTTCTCCTCGGTCAACCGGATGCGCTCCGGCGACACCGTGCCGAACATCGTCCCCATTGGACGTCCACTGTGGAACACACGGCTGTACGTGCTGGACGGCGCGCTGCGGCCGGTGGCCCCGGGGGTGCTCGGCGAACTCTACATCGGCGGCGCGGGCCTGGCCCGCGGCTACCTGAACCGGCCGGGCCTGAGCGCGCAGCGGTTCGTCGCCGACCCGCACGGCGGCCCGGGCGCCCGGATGTACCGCACCGGCGACCTCGTGCGGCTGCTGCCCAGCGGGCAGTTGGAGTTCGCGGGTCGGGTCGACGACCAGGTGAAGCTGCGCGGCTTCCGGGTCGAGCCGGGTGAGGTCGAGGCAGCGCTGGTGGCGCACCCGTCGGTCGCCGAGGCCGCGGTGATCCTGCGGGAGGACCGGCCGGGCGACAAGCGCTTGGTCGCCTACCTGGTCGGCTCGGTGGACGCCGACACGCTGCGCGAGCACCTCGCGGCACGGCTGCCCGCATTCATGGTGCCCTCGGCGTTCGTCGCTGTCGACGCGCTCCCGTTGACACGCAACGGAAAGCTGGATCGCGCTGCTCTTCCCGCGCCGGAGGTCGCCGCGACCACCACGCGGACCGCGCGCACTGACACCGAGCGCGTGCTGGCGGGGCTGTTCGCCGAGGTGCTGGGCCTGCCGGCGGTCGGTGTCGAGGACGGGTTCTTCGACCTGGGTGGCGACAGCATCATGTCGATCCAGCTGGTGAGCCGGGCCCGTCGGGCTGGGCTGGTGCTCTCGGTCCGCGACATCTTCGAGCACCGCACGGTCGCTCGCATCGCCGCGGTCACCGCCCAGGCTGCGGAACGGGACACCGAAGACCGCGCGGTCGCCATCGGTGCCCTGCCGCTCACCCCCGTGATGCACTGGACCAAGGCCCGCGGCGGCCCGCTGCGCGGCTTCAACCAGTCGCGACTCATCACCGTGCCCGCTGGGCTGCGCGCGGACCACCTCGTCGGCGCTGTCCAAGACCTACTGGACCACCACGACGCCTTGCGTGCGCGGTTGAGCGAGGACGAGCTGATCATCGTCGCGGGTGCGTCGGCGGATCTATCCACTGTGGATGTGCGAGGGATTGACGAGGACGGCCTGCGGGAGCTGGTCGGCCAGTGGACCGTGCGAGCCCGCGAGGACCTCGACCCGGCCGCCGGGCGGATGGTGCGCGCGGTGTGGTTCGACCGGGGCACGGCCCCGGGCCTGCTGCTCCTGGTGATCCACCACTTCGTGGTCGACGGTGTCTCCTGGCGCATCCTGACCGCCGACCTGGTCGAGGCCTGCCAGGCCCGCGCCCGGGGCGACCGGGCCGCGCTCCAGCCGACCGGCACCTCACTGCGGAGCTGGTCCCGGCGGCTCACCGAGGCCGCGGCCGACCGGCGTCCGCAGCTGCGGCACTGGACCGAGACGCTGGTGGGCATGCCGTCCAGTGCGCGGCTCGACCCAGTCCGCGACACGCAGGCCACCGCGGGCCACCTGACCCTGAGGCTGCCGGTGGCGACCACACGGGCGCTGCTCACCACCGTCCCGTCCGCCTTCCACGCGGAGATCAACGACGTCCTGCTGACCGCGTTCCTGCTGGCCGTGGCCGACTGGCAGACCGGCCGCGCCGACTCGGTGCTGCTCAACCTGGAGGGCCACGGCCGCGAGGAGGACGTCGTCGACGGCGCGGACCTGTCCCGCACGGTCGGCTGGTTCACCAGCGTCTACCCGGTTCGCCTCACCACCGGCGGCCTGGACCGCGCCGAGGCGTGGCGGTCGGGTCCGGCGGCGGGCGCACTGCTCAAGCGCGTGAAGGAGCAGTTGCGCACGGTCCCCGATCGCGGTGTCGGTTACGGCATGCTGCGCTACCTCAACCCGCACACCGCCGCCGCCTTCACCGGCGCGGCCGAGCCGGAGCTGGGCTTCAACTACCTGGGTCGGGCCGCGGGCGCCGACGCGGACGCGAGCCTGGACAGCGTGCCGGACTGGACTGTGCTGGGCGCTGCCGCTGGTGCGGGCGGTGTGGACCCTGAGCAAGCGCTTGCTCACGTCGTGGAGCTGAACGCCCGCACCACCGATGGAACCGAGGGTCCGGTGCTGGCCGCGACGTGGACGTGGGCGGGCAGGCTCCTGACCGCCGAGCGCGCGGAAGCGCTGGCGCAGGCGTGGTTCGAGGCGCTGCACGCGCTCGTGGCGCACGCGGAGAACCCCGACGCGGGCGGTTTCACGCCGTCCGACGTCGCGTTGACCGAACTGGACCAGGCCGAGATCGCGCGCCTGGAGGCCGAGTGGGAGGACCTGACGTGACGCGATCCGGCCTGCGGGACATCCTGCCGCTGTCCCCGTTGCAGGAGGGGCTGCTCTTCCACGGCATCTACGACGAGACCGCCCCGGACGTCTACCTCGTGCAGCAGGTGTTCTCGTTGGCGGGCACCTTGGATGAGGACCGCCTGCGATCGGCCGCCGCGCTGCTGCTCGACCGGCACGCCAACCTGCGCGCCGCGTTCCGCCACCAGGGGCTCAGCAAGCCGGTGCAGCTGATCCCGCACGGGGTCAAGGTGCCGTGGCGGTCGGTGGACCTCTCCGGTGAGCCGGACGCGGACGCGGCGGCCGACCGGCTGCTCGCCGAGGACCGGGTGACCCGCTTCGACCTGGGGAAGCCGCCGCTGATCCGGTTCACGTTGCTGCGCTTGGGGAACGACCGGTACCGCTTCGCGTTGACCAACCACCACATCCTGCTCGACGGCTGGTCGCGCCCGGTGCTGGTGCGTGAGCTGTTCCGGCTCTACCTGCGGGGCGCGGACGCGGGCCTGCCGCCGGTGCGGCCCTTCAAGGACTACCTGTCGTGGCTCGCCGCCCAAGACCGCGACCAGGCCACCGCCGCGTGGCGGGAGTGCCTGGCGGACGTGTTGCCGACCCGGATCGCACCTGACCGGCCGCAGGGAGCGGTGGCTCCGGGCCGGGTGACCCGTGAGCTGGACGCGGCCGAGAGCGCGGCGCTGGCCGACCGCGCCCGCGAGCGTGGGCTGACGGTGAACACCCTGGTCCAGGGCGCGTGGGCGCTGGTGCTGAGCAGGCTGGTCGGCCGTGACGACGTGGTGTTCGGGGTGACGGTGTCCGGGCGGCCCGCCGAGCTGGCCGGGGTCGAGACCATGGTCGGGCTGTTCATCAACACCCTCCCGCTGCGGGTCCGGCTGGACCCGGCCGAGTCGCTCACCGCGCTGCTCTCCCGGTTGCAGGGTGAGCAGGCCGCGCTGCTCGCCCACCAGCACCTCGGGCTCGCCGAGATCCAGCGGATCGCGGGCGTGGGCGAGCTGTTCGACACCACGATGGTCTTCGAGAACTACCCGCTGGACGCGGCCGAGGCGGCGGCGGACGACGGCGGGCTGGTGGTGACGGGCAGCCGCAACTCCGACGCCACGCACTACCCGTTGGCGCTCGTGGCGGTCGCCCGGGCCAATGTCCACTTGCGACTGGACTACCGGCCGGACGTGGTCGGGGCGCAGACCGCGGAGGCAGCGCTGGATCAGTTCGTCGCCGTGCTGCGCGCTGTCGTGGCCACGCCGGACCTGCCGGTCGGCGCTCTCGACCTCGCCGACCCGGCGGCCGTGCGCCGGGCGCTCGAGTTCAGCGGGACGGCGGGGCCGGTGTCCGAGCGGTCGGTGACCGAGGTGTTCAGGGCTCGCGTGTGGGAGGCCCCGGACGCGGTGGCGATCGTGGCCGATGGCGTCGAGGTGACGTACCGGGAGCTGGACGAACGGTCCGACGCGCTCGCGGGTTCCCTTGTGGCGCAGGGGGTCAGTGCAGAGAGCCGGGTGGTGGTCCTGATGGACCGATCCCCGGAGCTGGTCGTGGCCACGTTGGCGGTGCTCAAGGCGGGCGGGGCCTACGTGCCCATGCACCACGGGTACCCGGTCGAGCGGCTCAGGGCGTTGGCCGCCGACACGGGGGCGGTGCTGGCGCTCACCGACTCGGCCAACGCCGAACGTGCGGCTGACCTGGGGATTCCGGTGGTGCGCGCGGACGCGTCGGGTGCTGTTGTCGCCGTCGATGTGGTGCCGGGGCAGTTGGCGTACGTGATCCACACGTCCGGGTCGACCGGCGTGCCCAAGGGCGTCGCGGTGACCCACCGCGACATCGTGGCGCTGGTCGAGGACAGCGCGTTCGACACCTCGGCCCACCGCCGGGTGCTGCTGTACGCACCGCACGCCTTCGACGCCTCGACCTACGAGCTGTGGGTCCCGCTCCTCTCCGGGGGGACGCTGGTCGTGGCGCCCGCCGGTGACCTCGACGTGGACGTGCTGGCGAGGGTGATCACGGAGAACGCGGTCACCGGGCTCTGGCTCACCGCCGGGCTCTTCCGGCTGGTCGCTGAGGAGGCGCCGCACTGCCTCGCGGGTGTCCGCGAGGTGTGGACCGGGGGTGACGTGGTGCCTGTCGACGCGGTCCGCCGGGTCCGGTCGGCGTGCCCCGAGCTCACAGTGGTCGACGGCTACGGCCCGACCGAGACCACCACGTTCGCGTTGACGCACAAGCTCTTCCCCGCTGACGGGGTACCCGCCCCGATGCCGATCGGCAGGCCGCTGGACGCCATGCGCGGGTACGTCCTGGATCGACGCCTGCGGCCGGTGGAACCGGGGGTGATCGGCGAGCTGTACCTCAGCGGCACGGGCGTCGCGCGCGGCTACCTCGACCGGCCCGGAGCCACCGCGGAGCGGTTCGTGGCCGACCCGTTCAGCCCGGGGCAGCGGTTGTACCGCACCGGCGACCTGGCCCGCTGGGCCGATGACGGGGTCCTGCACTACCTCGGGCGCACCGACCAGCAGGTCAAGCTGCGCGGGTTCCGGATCGAGCCCGGCGAGGTCGAGGCCGCTCTCACCGCCGCGCCGGGCGTGACGCACGCGGTGGTGGTGGCCCGGGACGAGCGGCTCGTCGCTTACACCGTCGGCGACGCGGACCCGGTGACCCTCAACGACCTCCTGAGCGAGCGGCTGCCCGCGTACATGGTGCCGTCCGCGTTCCTCCAGCTCGACGCCCTCCCGTTGACTGCCAATGGAAAGGTCGATCGGGCCGCGCTGCCTGACCCGGTGTCCGACGAGGTGGGCCGGGAGCCGCGCGACCCACGCGAGGAGATCCTATGTGGACTCTTCGCGGAGGTGCTCGGGCGTGGCCGGGTGGGCATCGACGACGACTTCTTCGCGCTCGGCGGCCACTCGCTGCTCGCCACCCGCCTGGTCAGTCGGATTCGCGCCACCCTCAGTGCCGAGCTGACGATCCGCAACCTGTTCGAGCACCCCACGGTCGCAGCCCTCGCACCCACTCTCGACGACCGCGGTACCCGCCCGGCGTTGGTCGCGGTCTGGCCGCGGCCTGAGCGGGTCCCGGCGTCGTTCGCGCAGCGGCGGCTGTGGTTCCTCAGCCGGTTCGAGGCCGTGGGCGCGACTTACAACATTCCCTTGGCACTTCGGCTTTCTGGGCCACTCGACGCTCCGGCGCTGCAGGCCGCGGTGGCCGACGTGGCTAGCCGGCACGAGACGCTGCGCACGGTGTTCGGCCAAGACGCCGAAGGGCCGTACCAGGTCGTGCTCGACGCCGTGCCGACCTTCGAGGCCCGCGCGATCGCCGAAGCCGAGCTGCCTGCCGCGCTGGCCGCGGCGGCGGCCCATGAGTTCGACCTGTCTGTCGACGTGCCGCTGCGGGTGTGGCTGTTCCAGCTCGCGCCCGAGGAGCACGCGCTGCTCGTCGTCCTGCACCACGTCGCGGGTGACGGGTGGTCCGTGCCGGTGCTCGCCCGCGACCTGGCCACCGCCTATGCCGCTCGTTCGACCGGGTCCGCGCCGCGGTGGGCGTCGTTGCCTGTGCAGTACGCGGACTACACGCTCTGGCAACGAGATCTCCTCGGTGACGAGTCTGATTCGGACAGTCCGCTCGCGCGACAGCTGGCATACTGGCGGGAGGAGCTCGCCGACCTGCCCGCTGAACTGGAGCTGCCGCTGGACCGGCCGCGTCCCGTGGTGGCCTCGCACCGGGGCGGCCGCGTGCGGTACGAGGTGGGCGCGGACGTGCACCGCCGGGTGGTCGAGCTGGCCCGGCAGGCCCAGGCGAGCCCGTTCATGGTGGTGCAGGCCGTGGTCGCGGCCCTGCTGTCCCGGCTCGGCGCGGGTACCGACATCCCGCTCGGCACGCCTATCGCGGGCCGCACCGACGACCGGCTGGATGGGCTGATCGGCTTCTTTGTCAACACCCTGGTGCTGCGCAACGACCTGACCGGCGACCCGACCGTGCGCGAACTGGTGGCCAGGGTGCGCGAGACCGACCTGGCCGCCTACGCCCACCAAGACGTACCGTTC
Organism: Actinokineospora sp. NBRC 105648; assembly: GCF_030269645.1. GTDB lineage: Bacteria > Actinomycetota > Actinomycetes > Mycobacteriales > Pseudonocardiaceae > Actinokineospora. The sequence goes on from NZ_BSTR01000013.1 coordinate 148,479, forward strand.
GAGCGCTTGGTCGAGCTGGTCAACCCGGAGCGCTCGCGGGCCCGGCACCCGCTCTTCCAGGTGATGCTCACCTTCAACAACACCGCCGAGCGCGCCGAGCCGCAAGAGGTCGCGCTGCGCGGGTTGGTGGCCCGGCCGGAGGTGGCCGACTCCGGCACCGCGAAGTTCGACCTGCTGTTCTCCTTCGCGGAGCGGTTCGACGCGTCCGGCGCGCCGGACGGACTGGGTGCGGGGCTGGAGTTCAACGCCGACGTGTTCGACCCCGCCACCGCCGAGTCCCTTGTGGACTGGTTCGGGGCGCTGCTGGAACAGGCTGTCGCCCAGCCTGACCTGCGCGTTCGCGAGCTGGCGCTGACCGGTGACTCGGCTCAGGTTCAGGGTGCTGAGCGGCAGGCATCCGGGGAGACGCTGCCCTCGACGTTCGCCCGGGCGGCGGCCGAGACGCCGGATCGCGTGGCGGTCGTCGATGGCGAGGTCGTACTCACCTACGCCGAACTGGACGCACGGGCCAACCGGCTGGCGCACGAGTTGATCGCGCGTGGGGCTGGGCCCGAGCAGCGGGTCGCGGTGGCGTTGCCGCGTTCGGCGCACCTGGCGGTAGCGATGCTCGCGGTGCTCAAGGCGGGGGCGGCCTATGTGCCGGTGGACCCAGAGTACCCGGCTGAGCGGGTGGACCTGATGCTGGCCGAGTCCGCGCCGGTGCTCGTGCTGGCCACCGGCGAGACCGCCGAGCGCCTGCGCCTGGGGCCGACGGCCTGGCTGGCCGCCGACGCCGAACTGACTGGCCCCGCCACGGCGCCGGTCGTCAACTTCCGGCCGGAACACCCGGCGTATGTGATCTACACGTCCGGGTCGACCGGGCGGCCCAAGGGGATCGCGATGCCCGGGGGTGCGCTGCTCAACCTCCTGGACTGGCACGGCGAGGCTGTCCCGGGACAGGGCGCGCGCGTCGCGCAGTTCACCGCGGTCAGCTTCGACGTGTCCGTGCAGGAGATCCTTTCCGCGCTGCTGCACGGGAAGACGCTGGTGTCGTGCCCCGAGGACGTGCGCCGTGACCCGGCCGCGCTGGCCCGCTGGCTGGGGGAGCAGCGGATCGCCGAGCTGTACGCGCCGAACCTCGTCGTGGAGGCGGTGGCCGCCGCGGGCCTGGACCTGCCGGAGCTGACCACGGTCGCGCAGGCGGGCGAGGCGTTGACGCTGAGCGGGCCGGTGCGCGAGTGGTGCGCGCGGGTGCCGGGGCGGCGTCTGCACAACCACTACGGGCCCGCCGAGACACACGTCGTGACAGCGTGGACAGCTCCGGCGTCTGTGGATGACTGGCCCGCGGTGCCGCCGATCGGGCGGCCGGTGCACAACGTGCGCGCCTACGTGCTCGACGACGTGCTGCGACCGGTCCCCGTCGGGGTGCCCGGCGAGCTCTACCTTGCGGGACAAGCGCTTGCTCGGGGCTACCTCAACCAGCCCGGGCTCACAGCGGGCCGGTTCGTGGCGGATCCGCAGGGATCGGGTGAGCGGATGTACCGCACCGGGGACCGGGCGCGCTGGACCCGGGCCGGTGAGCTGGAGTTCCTCGGCCGGGCCGACGACCAGGTGAAGATCCGCGGCTTCCGGATCGAGCCCGGTGAGGTCGCCGCGGTGCTCGCCCGGCACGCCGACGTCGGCGCGGTCCGGGTGTTGGTGCACGACGGCAGGCTCATCGCCTACTACACCCCGGTCGGCGCCGCCCCCGAGGCGGCGACGCTGCGCAAGCACGCCGCGCAGACGCTCCCGGACTACATGGTGCCTGCCGCGTTCGTTCCGCTCGACGCGCTTCCGTTGACTGCCAACGGAAAGCTCGACCGACGGGCGCTGCCCACACCGGAACGGGCCGAGACCGCGGTCGCTCCGCGTGACCCGTGGGAGGACGTGCTGGCCACTCTGTTCGCTGAGGTGCTCGACCTGCCCGAGGTGGGGGTCGAGGACGACTTCTTCGAACTCGGCGGCCACTCCTTCCTGGCCGCGGACCTGGCCCGACGGATTGGCGCCGCGCTCGGTGTGGAGCTGTCGGTGCGGTCGGTGTTCGAGGCGCGCACCCCTGCGGCACTCAGCGCCGCCATCCGGGACGGCGGTTCGGGCGGCGCACAGGACGTGCTGCTGCCACTGCGCCCCGGCGGTGCGGGCGTGCCGCTGTTTTGCGTGCACCCGGGTGCGGGCTTCAGCTGGTGCTACTCCCGGCTGCTGCGCCACCTCGACGCCGACGTACCGGTCTACGGGCTCCAGGCACGCGGGCTGAGCGGGGACGAGCCGTTGCCCGCCAGTGTCACCGAGATGGCGGCCGACTACGCCGAACAGGTGTTGCGGGTGCGCCCCGAGGGGCCGTACCGGATCCTGGGCTGGTCCTTCGGTGGCAACGTCGCGCACGCCCTCGCCGCGCGGTTGCGCGAGCTAGGACACCGGGTCGACCTGGTGGCCCTGCTGGACGCATATCCGTCCGAAGAGGACCTCCGTGCGGTACAGTTGGACGAGGAAGCATTGCTGGCGAACAACTTCCGCCACTTCGGCTTCGACGTCGACGCGGCCGAGCTGGCCGGCGACGAGGCTGCCGTGCTGGCCCGCTTCCGTGACCACCTGCGCGCCGAGAACGCCGCCATCGGCCACCTCGAGGCGGCCGATATGCCCGCGCTGAAGCGGGTGTTCGTCAACAACGTGCGCCTCATGCGCGCGCACGTCCCGCCGGTGCTCGACACCGACGTCCTGTTCCTGTCCGCCCGGCACGCACCGGACCGGGCGGGGGTGGACCCGGGCGTGTGGCGGCGGTATGTGACCGGGGACATAGCGGTGCACCCCGTAGGGGTTGCGCACGGCGAGATGATGACCGACGACAACGCGGTCACCGAGATCGTGCGGGTGCTGGCCACCCGCATCAGCTGACAGATGGGGAGAACACGATGAGCACGAACCCGTTCGAGGACGCCGACGGCCGCTACCTGGTCCTGGTCAACGACGAGGGCCAGCACTCGCTGTGGCCCGCGTTCGCCGAGGTCCCGGCAGGCTGGACCGTGGCGCTGGCCGAGACCGACCGGCCGAGCGCGCTGGCGTACGTCGAGGAGAACTGGACCGACATGCGCCCGCTCAGCCTGGTGCGCGCCATGGGGGAGTGACGTGCCGCTGATCGAGGTCAACGGCATCCGCCTGCACCACACCGACACCGGCCACGGCGACCCGGTGCTGCTGCTCATGGGCACCGGCTCCCGTGGCTCGGTGTGGGACCTGCACCAGGTCCCGGCCCTGGTCGCGGCCGGGTACCGGACGATCACGGTCGACAACCGGGGCATCCCACCGAGCGACGAGTGCGCGTCCGGCTTCACGGTGCACGACATGGTCGCCGACACGGCGGCCCTGATCGAGGCCCTTGACCTGGGCCCCTGTCGGGTCGTCGGTACCTCCATGGGTGCCTACATCACCGCGGAGCTGGCCCTCGCCCGGCCGGAGCTGGTGCGCCAAGCGGTCCTTTTGGCCGCGCGCGGGCGCAGCGACCTGCTGCGCACCGCGCTGGCGACGGCGGAACGAGACCTGCGCGCGTCCGGCGTCACCCTGCCACCGAGCTACCGCGCCGTGATGCAGGCGATCCAGTTCCTGTCCCGCACCACCCTGTCCGACGACGTGGCCGCCCGGGACTGGCTGGACCTGCTGGAGTTCGCCCCGAAGGACGGCCCGGGAACCCTGGCCCAACAGGCCCTCGAACCCATGCCGAACCGACTGGCGGCCTACCGCGACATCCGGGTCCCGGTCCGCGTCATCTCCTTCGCCGACGACCTGGTGACCCCACCGCACCTGGGCGCGGAACTCGCCGAGGCCATCCCGGGCGCCGACCACCTCGAGATCACCGGCTGCGGCCACTACGGCTACCTGGAGGACCCGGACTCGGTCAACAAGGCACTCCTGGACTTCTTCACCTGCTGACGCCTGCCGACCGAGCAGAGGGCGAGAACGGCGACAACGGCACAGACCCACGCGAACACATCACCGATCCGCGCATAAACGGTGTTCAAGTTGCGCGTGGTCACCTCAGCCCGCACCACCTGCCGATCAGCCACGAAGAAGTCGGCCGACGCCACCACCCGACCCAGCGGATCGACCACCTCGGCGATGCCCTTGCTGGCCTGGTGCACGAGGGAGAAACCACCCTCGATAGCCCGGAACCGTGCCTTCTCGGCGTGCAGTCGAGCGATCCCCTCCCAGTTGTTGGCAGGCACCAGCACCAGACCGGCCCCGCGCCCGCCAACCGCCCGGGTGAGGTCGGGGAAGTCGGCGTCGAAGCAGATCAACGCCGCCAACACACCGTGCGGCGTCCCGATGACCGGCACCGGACTGTCCGTGGGCGTCTCGGGCTCCAGCCCCGGCACCGGGTGCCCCTTGTCGTAGGTCCACGCGACATGTCCCTGCGGCGTGAGCAAGATGGCCTGGTTGAGCAGATGCGGAGCTTCATCGGTGTAGACCGACATGGCGACGTTGACGTAGACCCCATACCGACGCGCGACCACGGCAACGGAGTCGATCAACGCTTGTTTGTCCCGCGCCATGGCCTGACCGGCACTCTCCGACCACGTGATCACCTCAGCCCCCGCCTGCGCCTCCCGCTCCGTCCGCGCCACCATCCGCGCGTTGACGCTCGAAAAGGCATCCCGCATCCGCTGCGCCGGCGCAGTGGTGAAGTCACGCAACTCCGGCAGGTCCTCCAGACTCTTGGTCCACGCCTTCACCTCACCGGCCGTCGGACTGACCCCGGCCACCCGCACCGTCTGGACATCGGTACGCGTCGTCACCATCCGAACCACCCCGAACCCGACAGTCCCGACCAGCGCCGAAAGCACCAGCACAACGGCAACCTTGGCCCCAGACCGCCGCTCCCAGACCAGATTGGCCACCGGCCCCACCCAGGCCACCAGGAAGCTGACGGCGTAGGCACCGAACACGGAAGAGATCTGGATAAGCGTGTCGAAGTCGTACTGCGTCGTACCGAGTGATCCGTAGATGGCACCGAACGGACTGAGCGCAGCAATCCCGAACTCCACCGCGACCCGCGCAGACGGAAAGACAAGAGTGCGGAAAACCGGGTGGAGATGGCCGGTCAAGCGGTCCACCAGAAAGGGAAGTCCAAGCGCGACAGACAGAGCCCCGATCCCACCCAACGCCACGGAATTGAGCAGGCTGTCGGCCTGATACAGCCAGAACGCACCGGCAAGCAACTGGACCCCAACGATGGCGAGGAAACCACGCAGGACTCCGGCACCACGGGAGTACCGCAGCAGGAACACGGGCACGATCCAGGCGGCAACAGCGATGTCCCACTTGCCATGCACGGCGAACAGGGAGAGTAACCCACCTGCGACAAGCCAGACGAACGACCGCTCTGTCGACCTTGGACGGACCTCGGGTGGAGTGCGCATGTTGGCCAACTGTAGGCAGGCAGCACAGAGATGACCATGAAGCGCACCGCCACATGTCAACCGGAAGACCACACCGGCACCCTGCGGAACACCCCAACACCATCCGAGTGACTCCAACCTCAAACCCCACGAAAGACTGAAAGATGGCGCGGAGGACGCTGTAGTGCAACAAAATTCCCCCAGCCCCAGCCCCAGCCCCAGCCCCAGCCCCAGCCCCAGCCCCAGCGCGAAGGCTCAGGTGGACCGACCCTCCACGAGACCGCGTGGAGAGGCCACCCCCGCTGGAGCGCAACAAGATCCCGACCCCGCTGGTACGTGACTGCACCCCACCCCCGCTGGTGCGTAACAGAATCCCACCCCCGCTGGTAGGCAACATGATCCCGACCCCCGGAACGCAACAAGGTCCCCACCCCGCTGGCAACCGGCAGGGTCCCGCCCCCGCTGGTACCGCAGCGGTGAGGCCGACCCCGCTGGTACGCAAGTCCCGTTACGGATGCTCGATCTAGTGGACTCGCTTCGTGTGGGGGAGGAGTACCGCTAAACTTGACCGGTGGTGGGGAATGCCCTTCACCCGCCCTTTTTTCACCACCGCGGTGCTCTAGGGGCCCCGCGCGAAGTGAGTTCACTAGATCGAGCCCATGCTTTTACTCGGGCAACCCCAGCGATGAGCCACCATGCAGGTCGACCGTAGGTCGGCGTGCGGCACACCCCACGAGCTGCCCAAGTAAAGCGGAGGCTCGATTGGCTGGACTGCCTTCGCGCGGGGCCCCTAGTACGGCAGCCGCCATTTGGGTTGTGACCTGCGGGAACGTGTGGTGGGGCCCGTGTTCGACGTGGAGCAGCCGCCTGTTGATCATGTGTTTGTGAAGACGACAGGATCGCAGGCGGCTGCGGCT
>NZ_BSTR01000014.1 GCF_030269645.1 Actinokineospora sp. NBRC 105648
ATCAACCGGCTCAAACGCCACCGTGCCGTGGCCACCCGGTACGACAAGCTGGCCGTGCGCTACGAAGCCACCGTCTATGTCGCCGCGATCAACGAATGGCTCTGATCGACTTCGATACAGGCCCTAGAGGCGGCGGTTGGCCAGGACGGGGATGGCGGCTCGGGTGGTTTCCACTGACTCCGCGTCGATCTCGACCACGACCAAGCCTGGTTCCGCTGTCAGCTGTGCCGTGATCTCGCCGCGGGGGTTCGCGGCGGTGCTGTAGCCGATGCCGAGTGGTGCTGTGCCGGTGATCGGGCCCGGGTCGGCCTGGGCCGCGGTGAGCAGCCAGGAGGTCGAGTCCAGTGCACGGGCCCGCACCAGCAGCTCCCACTGCTCGCGTTTTCCCGGTCCCGCTCCCCACGACGCGCCCAGGAGCACCGCTGTCGCGCCCTTGTCCGCCAAGGCACGGAACAGCTCGGGGAAGCGGATGTCGTAGCAGGTGGCCACGCCGAACGTCACGTCGTCCACGGTGAAGGTCACGACCGCCGAGCCCGGGGCGACCGTGCGGGACTCGGCGAAGCCGAAGGCGTCGAACAGGTGGATCTTGTCGTAGCCGAGGTGGTGGTCGCGGCCGGTGATCAGCGTGGTGTTGGCCACGCGGCCGTCCGGGGCCGGAGTGAACATGCCGGCCGAGACGACCACGTCGGCCGACCGGGCGATCTCGGCGACCGCGGTTGCCCAGGGGCCGTCCAGGGGCTCGGCCAGCGGGGCCAGCGGGACCGCGAAGTTGGCCATCGTGGCCTCGGGGAAGACGACGACGGTGGCGCCCCGTGCGGCTGCCTCGGCCACGCCGGTCCGGATGAGGGACAGGTTCGCCGCGGGGTCCGGGGTGGAATTGATCTGGCACAGCGCAACGCGCACGGTCGCTCCCTCGATGTCGACTAGTGTCGATCCTCGTGCCGATACTGCCGCGCCGTCTCGCGATGTCCTCCGCCGCGGTGTTCACCATTGTGCTCGCGCTCGCCAGCTGCACCGCCGACGCCACCCCGCCCGCCTCGGGCGACCCGGCGGGGACGTCGCTGGTCATCGGGGTCGCCGACGAACCCGCCTCGCTCGACCCGGTGCTGGGGTACGCGCCGCTGGGGGCCGCGCAGATCTTCGACGGGCTCGTCGAGCACCAGGCCGCGGGGACGTTGCGCCCGGTGCTGGCCACCGCGCTCCCGCAGCCCTCGTCCGACGGTCGGTCGTGGACGGTCGACCTGCGCGACGACGTCTCCTTCACCGACGGCAGCGCCCTCGACGCCGCCGCGGTCGTGGCCACCTACCGCCGGGTGCTGGAGCCGGGAGCGCCGTTGCGCGACCGGTTCTGGATGCTCGGCGCGGTGACCGCCGTCGACCAGGACACCGTGCGGTTCGACCTCAAGCAGGCGTGCGCCTATTTCCCCGACCTGCTCGTCCTCGGCATCCGCGCCGGAACCCCGGACGCCCCGGTCGGCACCGGGCCGTACAAGGTCGCCGACTGGCAGCGCGGCAAGCGGCTCGTGCTCACCGCGAACAAGGCCTATTTCGGCACCCGCCCCGCCATCACCACGGTGACCGTCGAGTTTCTCCCCGACGACGAGGTGCGCGCCCAGCGGATGCGCGACGGCAAGCTCGACGGCGTGGGGCTGCCCGCCAGGCTGGCGGCCCCGTTCGCCGCGATCGACGGCCTCACCGTGGTCGAGCACAGCAGCGCCGACCTGCGCGCGGTCACCTTCAGCGACCGGGGACCCACCGCCGACCCCGCCGTGCGGCTCGCGCTGAACCTCGCCGTCGACCGCCAGGCCGTGATCGGTTCGGCACTCGCGGGTGAGGGCACCCCGGTGTCGCTGCCGATGCCGCCCGCCCTGGCCGAGTTCACCGAGCCCGGCGCGCGGATCGACTACGACCTCGTCCGAGCCCAGTTCCTCCTGGACGCCGCGGGCTGGGTCCTCGGTTCGGACGGTGTGCGGGCCAAGGGGCCGACGCGGGCGTCGTTCACCATCGGCTACCCGGTGGCCGACGTCGTCTCGCGGGACTTGGTGGCCGCCTTCGCCGCGGCCGCGAAGCGGATCGGGATAGCGGTCACCGCACGCCCGACTGCCCTGACCGAGCCCCTGGTCGACCCCCGGCTGATCGCCTTCGGCGACCCGTTCGACCCCGACCCGGCGCTCTACCCGGTGCTGCACCCGGCAGGCGGCGACCTGGCCAAGGCGCTCGACGCCGAGCGCGCCACCACCGACCCGGCCCAGCGCGCGGTCGCGTTCCGCGCCCTGCAGCGGGCCTACCAGGCGGCGCCCACGATGGCGGTGCTGGTCGCGCCCCGGCACAGCTACGTCATGCGGCAGAACTGGAACGGCTACCAGCCCGTGGTCGACGCCACGGGGACCGACCACACCTGGGGAGCATGGTGGAACCTGTCGAGCTGGACACCCCGTTGACCGCGGCCATCGACCTCGACCGGGTGCGCGCGGACACCCCAGGCTGCCTGGACCGGGTCTTCCTGGACAGCGCGGGCTCGTCGCTGCCGCCGCGCCCGGTGCTCGACGAGGTGGTGGGGCACCTGCGTCGGGAGGCTGAGATCGGTGGCTACCTGGCTGCCGCCGAGCGTGCTGAGGACCTCGAGGACGGCTACCGCGTTTTAGCCGAATTGCTCGGCTGCGCGCCAAGCGAAATTGCCTTCACCGATAGCGCTACCCGCTCCTGGTTGGCGGCGCTCGACGCTGTCCCACTCGGTCCGGGAGACCGCGTGCTCACTACCGAAGCCGAGTACGGCGGCAACGCTATCCCGCTGCTGCGCCTGGCCGCCCAGGTCGGCGCCTCCGTCGAGCCGGTGCCGTCAGGCCCGGACGGGCTCTTGGACGTGGTCGCGCTGCGCGAGCGGCTCGACGAGCGGGTCAAGCTCGTCTCGCTCGTGCACGTGCCGACCAACGGCGGCCTGGTCAACCCGGTCGCCGAGGCCGCCAAGGCGGCGCACGAGGTGGGCGCGCTGGTGCTGCTCGACGCGTGCCAGTCGATCGGCCAGCTCCCGGTCTCGCTCACCGACCTGGGCGTGGACATCATCACCGGCACCGGCCGCAAGTGGCTGCGTGGTCCGCGCGGCACCGGCGTGCTGGCCGTCCGCCGCGACGTCCTGGGCCGCCTGCGGCCTCGACTGGTCGACCTGCGCGGCGGTGTCTGGACCGGCCCCGCCGAGTTCGAGCTGCGCCCCGACGCGCGGGTGTTCGAGCTGTGGGAGAGCAGCGTCGCCGACCGGCTGGGCCTCATCGGCGCCGCCCGCTACGCCCTGGCGCTGGGACTGCCCGCGATCGAGGCGGCGGTGGCCGACCGCGCCGGGCGGCTGCGCGCCGGGCTTGCCGAAGTGCCCGGCGTCGAGGTGCGCGACCTGGGCGACCGCCCGTGCGGGCTGGTGAGCTTCACCGTCGAGGACACCGAGGCCGAGGCGGTCAAGGCCGCGCTGGCGGACAAGGACATCTCCGTCACCGTCAGCCGCAGACCCTCAACCCGCTACGACATGACCCGGCGCGGGCTGGTCGAGCTGGTCCGGGCGTCGCCGCACTACTTCGTCACCCCCGAGCAGATCGACACGGCGGTGGCCGCGGTGGCGGCCCTGTGACCTGTGGTACCGGCTGAGCCCACGCACATGCGCAGCGCATATTCTTGGCGGGTCCACTCGTTCCTGGAAAGGACCCCATGCTGACGCGCACCGATCTGCGTTCCGCCGTCCCATCGCCCGCTGAGCTGCGCGCCGCGCTGCCGCGGGCCGAGGTCGACGTGGACGCGGTGCTGCATCGGGTGCGCCCGATCGTCGAGGACGTGCGCGCCCGAGGCGTCGAGGCGGTCCTGGACTACACGGAGCAGTTCGACCAGGTCCGGCCCGCGTCCGTGCGGGTGCCCGCCGCCGAGCTGTCGCGCGCGCTCGACGAGCTCGACCCGGCTGTGCGGGCCGCGCTGGAGGAGTCGATCCGGCGGGCCCGGGTCGTGCACGCCGAGCAGCGGCGCACCGACGTGACCACCCAGGTCGTGCCCGGCGGCACGGTCACCGAGCGCTGGGTGCCGGTCGCCCGGGTCGGGCTCTACGCGCCGGGCGGCCTCGCGGTCTACCCGTCGAGCGTGGTCATGAACGTGGTGCCCGCCCAGGCCGCGGGCGTCGAGTCGCTGGTGGTGTGCTCGCCGCCGCAGGCCGAGTTCGGCGGCAGGCCGCACCCGGCGATCCTGGCCGCCGCCGCGCTGCTGAACGTCGACGAGGTCTGGGCCGTGGGCGGCGCGCAGGCCGTCGCGCTGCTGGCCTTCGGCGGCACCGACACCGACGGCGCGGCGCTCGACCCGGTGGACATGGTCACCGGGCCGGGCAACATCTACCTCACCGCGGCCAAGCGGCTGCTGCGCGGGCTGATCGGCATCGACTCCGAGGCGGGCCCGACCGAGATCGCGATCCTGGCCGACGCGGGCGCCGACCCGGTGCACGTGGCCGCCGACCTGATCAGCCAGGCCGAGCACGACCCGCTGGCGGCCAGCGTGCTGGTCACCGACTCGGTCGAGTTGGCCGACGCGGTCGACGCCGAGCTGGCGCTGCAGGTGAAGGCGACCAAGCACAGCGAGCGGGTCGCGACGGCGTTGGGCGGCAGGCAGTCCGGCACCGTCCTGGTGTCCACTGTGGACGATGGGCTCAAGGTCGTGGACGCCTACGCCGCCGAGCACCTGGAGATCCAGACCGCGAACGCCCGCGAGGTCGCCGCCCGGGTCCGCAACGCGGGCGCGGTGTTCGTCGGCGCGTACTCGCCGGTGTCGCTGGGCGACTACTGCGCGGGCTCCAACCACGTGCTGCCCACCGGCGGCTGCGCGCGGCACTCCTCGGGGCTGTCGGTGCAGACGTTCCTGCGCGGGATCCACGTCGTGGACTACAGCGAGGACGCGTTGCGCGAGGTCGCCGGGCACGTCGTCGCGCTGGCCGACGCCGAGGACCTGCCCGCGCACGGCCAGGCCGTCACCGCGCGCTTCCGGGGCGAGTCGTGAGCCCCCTCGGCGCGGGAGTGTCCCTTTCGGACCTCCCGCTGCGCGCGGACCTGCGTGGTCGTTCCCCTTACGGCGCGCCACAGCTGGACGTGCCCTACCAGCTCAACACCAACGAGAACCCGTACCCGCCGCCGCCGGAGCTGGTCGCCGACATCACCGCGGCCGTCGCCGAGATCGCCGCGACGCTGCACCGCTACCCGGACCGGGACGCGGTGGCGCTGCGCACCGACCTGGCCGCGTACCTGTCCGCGGCGACCGGCACCGCGCTGACGACCGAGAACCTGTGGGCCGCCAACGGTTCCAACGAGATCCTGCAGCAGGTCCTGCAGGCGTTCGGCGGTCCGGGGCGCAGCGCGCTGGGCTTCGAGCCGTCGTACTCGATGCACCCGATCATCGCCGCGGGCACCCGCACCGAGTGGGCGCCGACACCCCGGCGCGCGGACTTCTCCCTCGACGTCGACGCGGCCGTGCCGCTGATCGCCGAGCGGGCACCCGACGTGGTCTTCGTGACCAGCCCGAACAACCCGACGGGCCAGTCGATCCCGCTCGACGACCTGCGCGCGCTGGTCGCCGCCGCGCCGGGGATCGTGGTCGTGGACGAGGCGTACGCGGAGTTCTCCCCGCAGGAGAGCGCCGTGCACCTGATCGAGGAGTTCCCGACCCGGGTGGTGGTCAGCCGCACGATGAGCAAGGCGTTCGCCTTCGCGGGCGGGCGGCTCGGCTACCTCGCCGCCGCGCCCGCCGTGGTCGACGCGCTGTTGTTGGTGCGCCTGCCGTACCACCTGTCCGCGCTGACCCAGGCCGTCGCGCGGGCCGCCCTCCGGCACGCCGAGCGGACGCTGGCCTCGGTGCACGCGCTCTCGGCCGAGCGCGACCGCGTGGCGCGGGCGCTCGACGGGCTGGGCGCCGCCGTCGTGCCCAGCGACGCCAACTTCATCCTCTTCGGACACTTCGCCGACCCGAAGGCCGCCTGGCAGTCCTATTTGGACGCCGGGGTGCTGGTCCGCGATGTCGGCATCCCCGGGCACCTGCGGGTCACCGTCGGCACCCCGACCGAGAACGACGCGTTCTTGGCCGCCAGTAAGGAGATCGTGCAGTGAGCAACCGCGTCGGACGCGTGGAGCGGGCCACCAGGGAGTCCTCCGTGCTCGTCGAGATCGACCTCGACGGCTCGGGCAAGGTCGAGATCGCCACCGGGGTGCCGTTCTACGACCACATGCTCACCGCCTTCGGCGTGCACGGGTCGTTCGACCTCGTCGTGCGCGCCACCGGTGACATCGAGATCGACGCCCACCACACGGTCGAGGACGTGGCGATCGTGCTCGGCCAGGCGCTGCGCGCGGCGCTGGGGGAGAAGAAGGGCATCCGCCGCTTCGGCGACGCCTGGATCCCGATGGACGAGACCCTGGCGCACGCGGCGGTCGACGTCTCCGGGCGGCCGTACTGCGTGCACACCGGTGAGCCCGAGGTGATGGTCGGCTTCACCGTCGGCGGCAACTACCCGACAGTGCTCAACCGGCACGTCTTCGAGTCGATCGCCTTCCACGCCCAGATCGCGCTGCACCTGCGGGTGATCCACGGCCGCGACCCGCACCACATCACCGAGGCCGAGTACAAGGCCTTCGCCCGCGCCCTGCGCGCCGCCGCCGAGCCCGACCCCCGCGTCGGCGGCGTCCCGTCCACGAAGGGTGTGCTGTAGTGGGCAAGGACGTCGCGGTCATCGGTCTGATCGCGCTGGCGGGCATCCTCATCGGCGGCGTGTACACGACCTGGAAGACCGCGAAGGTGATGGCGGGCATCCTGCTCGTCCTGGCGCTGCTCGCCGCGGGCGGTGCGATCGCCTGGTACGTGTCCGGGTGAGCCGGGTCGCGGTCTGGGTGCGTGAGCCGCTGCCGGAGGTCCAGGACCGGCTGCGCCTGCTCGGTGCCCGGCCGCGGCTGCTGGTGCCCACGCCCAACGGGACGTTCGTGCTCGGTCCGGCGCCGCCGACGGGCGCACGGTCGACGACACCCGGGCGGTGCTCGGTGGCGTCGGTCTGGAGTGGACACCCGGGGGCGTTCGCCTGTCCGGCACGGATTACCTGGGTGTCGACGGGCCCGCGGACGAGCTGTTCGAGCGGGCCGGGTCGCCCGCCGAGGCCGAGGCGCTGCGGCGGATCGCCGCGGGGATGGCCGACGCGCACGTCCCGGTGTTCCCGAGGCCCCGCTGGGAGTCGCTGGTGGGCGAGGCCCGACGGGGGCGGCGGAGGAACCCGCCCGGTGGGTTCGGCTTGATCGTGCTCGCGCCACTGCTGACACTGTTGGTCGGCGCGGTGGCGATCCTGCTCGTCCCCGGCGTGCTGCGCCAGCCGCTGTCCTGGGTCGCGCTGGTGGCGTTCCTGGGGTGCGGGTGGGGTCTCGTCGAGGGGGTTCAGGTGATCCGCAGGCGGTCGCTCGAATCGCCGGTGCACGACCTGATGGGCGTGCTGGAGCACTGAACCGCCGCGCTGGTGCCGGAGTTCAGCTGATGCCGCCCTCGGTGCTCGCCTTCAACCGCGGCGCGCCGGGGCCGAAGCTGGACATCCGGTCGTCGTCGTTGACCAGGCCGCAGGACTTGAGTGACAGGCAGCCGCAGCCGATGCAGGACGTGAGGTTGTCTCGCAACCGTTGCAGCGAGTCGATTCGAGCCTCGAGCTCGCCACGCCAGGCCTTGGAAAGCCGCGCCCAGTCGACCTTGGTGGGGGTGCGCCGCTCGGGCAGGGTCTCCAGCGCGTCGTGGATCTCCTCCAGGGTGAGGCCGACGCGCTGGGCCGTGCGGATGAACGCGAGTCTGCGCAGCACCGCGCGGGGGTAGCGGCGCTGGTTGCCCGCCGTGCGCTCCGAGGCGATCAGGCCGCGCTCCTCGTAGAAGCGCAGCGCCGTGTGCGGGACCCCGCTGCGGTCGGCGACCTCGCCGATGGTCAGCGTCTCGGGCAGTTTGGACACCCCGCCGAGCCTACCGGGGACCTCAAGGTAGATCGAGGTACCGAGCGGGTACGTGCGCGCAGAGCCAAACGCCGTTGGCGCTGACGTGGAACACGTGGCCGTCGGCGACCATCTCGGCCGCGGCCACGGTCAGCACCACCGGCTTGCCGTGGCGGGCGCCGACGTTGACCGCGGTCTCCACGGTGGCGGAGAGGTGCACGTGCTGCCGCCGCATCGGCAGCAGGCCCTCGGCGCGGATCGCGGGCAGCACCGCGGCGACGGTGCCGTGGTAGAGCACCCGCGGTGGCACCGCCGGTGGTAGGCCCAGGTCGACCGGCACGCTGTGGCCCTGGCTGGCCCGGATCCGGGTGCCGGTCGCGTCGAAGGCGAACCGGGTCTTGTTGTTCTCCGCGACCACCCGGTCGAGGGCCGGGCGGGTGATGCGCAGGGCGGCGAGCAGGTCGTCGACGGCCACCCAGCCCGCCGGGTCGAGCGTCAGGCCCGCGCTGCCGGGATCGTGCCGAAGGACCTTGGAGAGCCTCTTGGAGAGGCGAATGATGTTCTTGTCTTCCATTTCACCGCTATCCCACCACACCACCGCGCCACCGCGCACCGGGTTTCCTTGACCTCCACCGAACTCCAGGTTGCACGCTGGCGGCATGACTGACACCGCGTACGCCGACCTGGCGCCGCTGCTGCGCCGGATGTCCGGTGATGAGAAGCACGACTGGTCCGCCCTGTCCACCCTCGACGTGCTGTGGGTGCTCTACGACCGGGTGCTGCGGGTCCCGCCCGACCGGCTCGACGACCCCGACCGCGACCGGTTCCTGCTGTCCAAGGGCCACGGCCCGATGGCCTTCTACGCCGTGCTCGCCGCCAAGGGGTTCCTTGATCCCTCCACTTTGGACACCTGGGCCGAGTTCGGGTCGCCGCTGGGCCGGCACCCGGACCGGGTGCTGGTGCCCGGCGCGGAGATCGGTTCCGGGTCGCTGGGGCACGGCCTGGCCATCGGCGTCGGGCAGGCGTTCGGCGTCCGCTCGCGCGGGGCCGGGGTGGTCGTGCTGGTGGGCGACGGCGAGCTCGACGAGGGCAGCAACCATGAGGCGATCGCGGTGGCGGGCCGGTTCGGCCTGGACAACCTCACCGCGGTGGTCGTGGACAACCACAACGCCGACCACGGTTGGCCGGGCGGCATCGAGACCCGCTTCACCGTGGAGAACTGGGCGAGCGCGGTGGTCCCCGGGCGCGACCACGACGCGCTGCACGCGGCGTTCACGTCGTCGCATCCCGGCAGACCGCTCGTGGTGGTCGCCGACATCGACGCGGAGCTGGAGGGGGACCGATGACCACCGTCAGCACGCCGACGATGCGGGAGGCATTCGTGCACACCATGGTCGAGGCGATCGAGGCCGACGAGCGGGTGGCGCTGGTGCTGGCGACCATCTCCTCGTCGCTGTTCGCCGCCCAGCACGCCGCCTACCCCGATCGGGTGATCAACGTCGGTATCCGCGAGCAGGCGATGATCGGCGTGGCGAGCGGGCTGGCGCTGACCGGGCACCGGGTGGTCGCGCACTCCTACGCGCCGTTCCTCGTCGAGCGGCCCTACGAGCAGGTGAAGCTCGACCTCGGCCACCAGGACGTGGGCGCCGTGCTGGTGAGCGTCGGCGCGTCCCACGACGACCCGCGGATGGGCCGCACCCACCAGGCACCCGCGGACGTGGCGCTGTTCGACACGCTGCCCGGCTGGTCGGTGCACGTGCCGGGACACCCCGGCGAGGTCGGGCCGCTGCTGCGGGCGGCGCTCGCCGGGACGGGGCGGGAGTACGTGCGGCTCACGACACGGTCGAACGCCGCCCCGATGCCGGTGACCGCGGGGTTCGCCCCGGTGCGGCACGGGAGCCTCGGGGTGGTGGTCGCCGTGGGCCCCGTGCTGGACGCGGTGCTGGCGGCGACGGAGGGACTTGACGTGACGGTGCTCTACGCCGCCACGGTCCGGCCGTTCGACCGGGTGGGTCTGCGGGCCGCGGTGGGGTCGTCGGCGCCGAGCGTGGTGCTGGTCGAGCCCTACCTGCGGGGGACGTCGGCGGGTGAAGTCGCCGAAACGCTCGTGGACGTGCCGCACCGCCAGTTGTCGATCGGGGTGCGGCGGGACGCCGAGATCCGCGCGTACGGCAGCACGGCCCAGCACGACGAGGTGCACGGCCTCGACGCGGCTGGGATCGGGCGGGCTGTTCGGACGTTCCTGCTCAGCTGACGAGCAGGTCCGAGCGTGCGGGCCGGTGGTGGCCGCGTGACGGTTCGGTGAGCGCGAGCGCTTCCCGGGCCGTGCGCGGGCCGTCGTACGGGTCGGCGGGCGGGATGACCAACGCCGCCGCGACACCGATCCAGATCAGCGCCAGCGGCGCGGGCCACAGCACCCACTCGCTGATCGCCAGGTACCCGTTCACCGCGGCCGCCGCGACCAGGACTGCCGCCAAGAGCCAGCGCACCGGTCTCCGGTCCAGGGTTCGAGTAGTCAAGGTTCGCCCTCCGTCAAGGTCCCCCGACCCAGCACTCGCGCGGTAAGTACCCGATCGAGTGACAGCCCAATCCCTCGACAGTGTCACGTTTAGGTCACGGCGGCCGCCGACTACGCTTGGCCCGTGACACGAGTCGTCGTCTTGGACTACGGATCCGGGAACCTGCGCTCGGCTGAGCGCGCGCTGCGGCGGGTGGGCGCCGAGGTCGAGGTGACCGGGGACTTCGCCACCGCGGTGGAGTGCGACGCCCTCGTCGTGCCCGGCGTCGGTGCCTACGCCGCCTGCATGGCGGGCCTGCGCGAGGTGCGCGGCGACCGGATCATCGGGCGGCGCCTGGCCGGTGGCCGCCCGGTGCTGGGGATCTGCGTGGGCATGCAGATCCTGTTCGACCGGGGCATCGAGCACGGTGTCGAGTCCGAGGGCTGCGCGCAGTGGCCCGGCGTGGTCGACCGGCTTGAGGCCGACGTGGTGCCGCACATGGGCTGGAACACCGTGCGCGCGCCGGAGGAGTCGGTGCTGTTCGCGGGCATGGCGCCGGACACCCGGTTCTACTTCGTGCACTCCTACGCCGCCCGAAAGTGGGAGCTGCACCCCGAGCCGCCGATGATCCCGCCGCTGGTGACCTGGGCGACGCACGGTGACGACTTCGTGGCCGCCGCCGAGAACGGTCCGCTCTCGGCCACCCAGTTCCACCCGGAGAAGTCCGGTGACGCCGGGGCGCAGCTGCTCGAGAACTGGCTCAAGGACGTCACCCGATGACCGACCCCGAGATCCAGGGGGTGGCGGGCACACCCGCCAAGCGCAAGCCCACGCCCCGCAAGACGGGATCCCGGACGACGAGCGCTCGAAAACCAACGACCCGGCGCAAGAAAGCCACGTCGACCACGCTCGGCGCCGCCGTCGGCGCGGCCATCGCGGGCGTGCTGTCCGGGCTGCTCGGCTCGGTGCCGTGGTGGCTGTGGGTCGTGCTGCTGGCGGTCGGCCTCGGCGTCGGATACCTGGTGCACCGCCGCGCGGAGGCCAAACCCTAGGCTGTGCGGGTGAGCTTCTACCTGCTTCCCGCCGTCGACGTCGCCTACGGCCAAGCCGTCCGCCTGACCCAGGGGGAGGCGGGCACCGAGACGACCTACGGCTCGCCGCTCGAGGCCGCGCTGGCCTGGCAGACCGACGGCGCCGAGTGGGTGCACCTGGTCGACCTCGACGCCGCGTTCGGCCGGGGCGACAACCGCGAGCTGGTGGCCGAGGTCGTCGGCAGGCTCGACGTCGCGGTCGAGCTCTCCGGCGGCATCCGCGACGACGAGTCGCTGGCCGCCGCGCTGGCCACCGGCTGCACCCGGGTCAACCTGGGCACCGCCGCCCTGGAGAACCCCGAGTGGTGCGCCACGGCGATCGCCCGGTACGGCGACCAGGTCGCGGTCGGCCTGGACGTGCGGATCACCGACGGCGACCACCGGGTGGCCACCCGGGGCTGGACCAAGGACGGCGGCGACCTCTGGGAGGTGCTCGCCCGGCTCGATCGGGACGGTTGCTCCCGCTACGTGGTCACTGACGTGAGCAAGGACGGCACCCTGCAGGGCCCGAACACCGACCTGCTGCGCGCGGTGTGCGAGCGCACCGAGGCGCCGGTGGTCGCGTCCGGTGGGGTGTCCAGTGTGGACGACCTGCGCGCGCTCGCGGCCCTCGCGCCGCTGGGCGTCGAGGGCGCGATCGTCGGCAAGGCGCTCTACGCCGGGAACTTCACGCTGCCGGAGGCCCTTGCCGCGGTGTGATCGCGATGCCGATCGTGCCGTCGGCGCCCCGGCGCAGCTTGCTCCCGGCGATGGTGAGCCAGCCGAGCACCCCGTACTTGCGCTGGATGATCTTGCGCGCGCGCTCGGAGCCCGCCGCGTCCAGCAACCGCGCGCTACCCGGCACCGACGGCCCGGACGGCCGCCCGCGCAGGTCGCACGGCGCGAGCTCCACCCGGTCGCTGTTGCGGATCCGCTTGACCTTCCCGGAGCCGCGGACGGTCCACACCAGCAGTTCCGCGCCGTCGGTGGCCGCCCACACCGGGGTGGGCACGGCGGTGCCGTCGCGCTTGAAGGTCGTGACCAACACGTACTTGCCCTGGCCCAGGCGGGTGACCTCGTCCATGCCCGCAGGCTACCGCGCGGTCGGGGGTTGAACCTCACGTAGCGGGAGGTCTTACGGTTGATCACGTGACTGACGGGGGAGCGCGATGGAGTGTCGGGGCGCTGGCGAAGGCGTCCGGGCTGACGGTCCGGGCACTGCACCACTACGACGAGCTCGGCCTGCTGCGGCCCAGCGCCCGGACCGAGTCCGGGCACCGGCGCTACACCGAGGCCGACCTGCGCCGGCTCTACCAGATCCGGTTGCTGCGCGAGCTGGGCATCCCGCTCGACGACATCGCCGAGCTGCTCACCGACCCGACGGCGGTCCGCGATGTGCTGGCGCGCAGGCTGGAGCAGATCGAGGACGAGCAGTGGCGGCTCTCGCTGCTGGGCAGCCAGGTCCGCAACCTGATGGAACAGGTGGACGGGTCGTGGCGGCCGGACTCCGGTGAGCTGCTGGCCCAGATCGGCCGCGCGAGCGTCTTCCACGACGGTCTGAGCCGGGAGCAGCGCACGGCCTTGGCGGAGCAGTCGGACCGGATCGGCCCGGATGCCCGCCGCTGGCTGGACGCCGAGTGGCCCCTGGTGCTGACCAGGCTGGCCGAACACTGCCGGGCGGGCACACCGCCGGAGGATCCCGAGGTGCAGGCGACCGCGCGCAGGCTGGTCGACGTCGTCGCCATGTTCACCGGCGGCGACCAAGAGCTGGTCACCTCGGTGGCGGGCTTCTTCCGCGAACACGGCCACGGCATGTTGCGGGACGCGCGGGTGGGCCAGCCGGACCTCGGACTCGGCGACGAACTGTGGGACTACGTGAGCCAGGTGTACGGGAACCTGGCCGGAAACTGAGATGGGGGAACACATGTTGCGCAAAGCTCTTGCCATGGCCGCCGCGCTGACGATCGCGGGCGGTGGCATCGCCTCGGCTGATCCGCTGGTACCCACGCTGCCGGAACTCTCCGGGCCGCACGCGGTCGGAGTGGTCGACCTGCACCTGGTCGACAGGTCCAGGCCTGATCCGTGGAACCCGGCGTTGCCCGTCAGGGACGTGGTGGTGTCGGTGTTCTACCCGGCCGCGAAGGTGCGGGGTTACCCGCTCGCGCCGGAGATGTCGGAGCGGGCGGCTACCAGGTTCGCGTCTTTGGACATCGGTATCCTGCACCCGCAGTTCCCGCACGAGGCGCAGCAAGGGGTGTCCTGGAAGGACATCCGGACGCACGCGCACGTGGGCGCGCCCGGTTTGCCCGGACGACGGCCGGTTCTGTTGTACAGCCCGGGTTTGGTCGACCCGAGGACGATCGGGGCGTCGCTGGCCGAGGACCTGGCCAGCCGGGGGTACGTGGTGGTGACCATCGACCACCCGGGCGAGACCAGCGAGGTCGACATCCCTGGTGGGGAGGTGCGCGACTTCGGCCTGAACGGCATCCCGAGCCTCGATCCCGCGCTGTACCGCCGGGTGATGGCCACCCGGCTGGCGGACACCAGGTTCGTGCTGGACTCGTTGCGGGACTTGCCGTTGCCGCGCGGGGTGGCACTGGATCCGCGGCGGATCGGGATGTACGGCCAGGGGTCGGGCGGGTCGACAGCGGCGGAGGCGATGTTCGAGGACCGGCGGATCGACGCGGCGGTGAACCTGGAGGGGTTCCTGGACTACCACCCGGAAACCGTTGGGGGAGAAGGGGAGTTGCTGCCCGTGGCGGCGTGCGGGGTGGATCGGCCGTTGTTGCTGTGGGGGAGCTCGGGGTTCCAGAACGCGCGCTACGACCGGGCTTGGTCGGCGGTGCAGGCGCGGTCGAGGTCGGTGCGGCGGCAGGTGATGGCTGACGCCGGGCACTGGGTGTTCACCGACTTCGGGTCGGTGGTACCGCAGGTGCAGGCGGCCGGGTTGATCTCGGCGGAGGGGCGGGTGTCGCTGGTGGGGGCGGTGTCGCCTGGGCGGTCGGTGCGGGAGGTGCGGGACGGGGTGGCTGGGTTCTTCGATCGGCACTTGCGGTCTTGATGTGCTGGCGCCGGCGGCATGGGGGGTGTGCCGTCGGCGCTTGCTTGCGTGGTGCTTGGTGTTCTGGGGCGGTCCGTTGCAGCCCGGTGCTCACTAGCGTTGTTGTGCTCGATCGGGTGGAGTGGCTTTGTTTGGGGCCCCTAAGAAAAGAGGCGCCGGGGTGAAGCGGGTGGGGAAGGGATCACCCACGCCTGGGTCAGGCTAGCGCCTCTTTTCTCCCCAAACAAAGCCACTCCACCCAATCGAGCAGGTGTGCTGTGCGCGAGCGGTTCCAGCTGGGTGGAGGAGGAGGGCGGAAGAAGGGCGGGAGGACGGTTGCTTGTCGGCCTCCTGCTTGCCTTCTGCCTCCTGCCATTGGAGCCTGAGAGGGGCAGCGCCTAGGTGCTGCCCCTCTCCTTTGTGGACTAGCCTTCGATGGTCTTCAGGACCTCGGCGAGGCGGTCCATGGAGTCGCGGATGCCGTGTTCCATGCCGTTGGCGATGTGCTGGTCCCTGGCCTCGACGGACAGGCCGACTGAGACGCTGTGGACGGTGGTCCTGCCGTTGTGCTCGGTGAAGTCGATCTTCTCCAGGGCGACGTCGCCGGGCATGCCCTCGAACTCGAAGGTCTGGATGATCCCGTCGGCGAGTGACGGCGTGCCGTGGAAGACGCCTCGGAACGTGTACTCGCCGCCTTCGGGGTCGGTGTGGATGTAGCGGTAGCCGCCCGCGTGGTGCAGGGTCCAGTTGTCGACCTTCATGGTCAGCCTGCGGGGGCCGAGCCACTGCGCGACCAGGTCCGGGTCGGTGTAGGCGCGGAAGACCAGGGCGGCGGGGGCGTCGAACTCGCGGGTGATCTCGACGCTGTGCGAGCCGGGCCGGGCGGTGATGACGGTGTCGCTCATGGGTTCTCCTCGGTGTCCTTGTTCTCGGTGTCGTTGTCTTCGGTGTTGTCTTGTTCGGTCTGCTGCAGCTGGCTGAGCAGGTCGTCGAGCCGGTTGTGGCTCTCGGTCCAGTACTCGCGGTAGCTCGCCAGCCATTCGGTCGCGTCGAGCAAGGGTTGTGCCTCCAGGTGGCTGAGGCGGGCGGTCGCCTGGCGGCTGCGCGAGATGAGCCCGGCCTGCTCGAGCACCTTGAGGTGCCGCGAGACCGCCGGTTGCGACATCGCGAACGGTGCCGCGAGCTCGGCCACGTTGGCGTCGCCGGTGCGCAACCGCAGCAGGATCGCCCGCCGGGTCGGGTCGGCGAGGGCCCCGAACACGGCGCTCAGCTGGTCTGTCATCCATAACCGTTTCGTTCTAGAAGGGATGTGTTAAGGATGCATCGGGGTGGCGGATCCGTCAAGGGGGGCTTCGGATCGAGTTCCGATGAAGTTCACGCGATCAGTGGGTGTGACACTTACCTTGCCGGTGTATCACTGACAGGCGTGACTCCCACCACCCCGTTCGACCGCCGCGTCTTCCTCAAGTCCTCCGCCGTCGCCGGTGGCGCGCTGCTGGTCCCCGCCGCGCTCGCGGGCACCGCCAACGCCGCCGCCGTGCCGCAGTTCGCCCACGGTGTCGCCTCCGGTGACCCGCTGCCCGACGGTGTCCTGCTCTGGACCCGCGTCACCCCCACCCCCGAATCCGCCCCCGGCTCCGGTGTCGGCCCCGCCGTCGAGGTTCGCTGGGAGGTGGCCACCGACTCCGCGTTCGCCTCGGTCGTGCGGTCCGGCGCCGTCCAGACCGGGCCCGACCGCGACCACACCGTCAAGGTCGCCGTCGCGGGGCTGAGCCCGGCGACCACCTACTTCTACCGCTTCACCCTCGACGGTGTGCGCTCCTCGACCGGCCGCACCCGCACCGCGCCCTCGGTGAACGCCGACGTCAGCAAGCTGCGCCTGGGCCTGGTCTCCTGCTCCAACTGGCAGGCGGGCTACTTCTCGGCCTACCGGCACCTCGCCGCGCGCACCGACCTCGACGGCGTGCTGCACGTGGGTGACTACCTCTACGAGTACCAGGTGGGCGGTTTCGGTGCGCGGGGCGTCACCATCCGCCCGCACCAGCCCGCCACCGAGGTGCTCACCCTTGCCGACTACCGGCGCAGGCACGCCCAGTACAAGACCGACCCCGACCTGACCGCGCTGCACGCCGCACAGCCCTGGTTCATCACCTGGGACGATCATGAGTACGCCAACGACACCTGGTCCGGCGGTGCCGACAACCACCAGCCGAACGAGGGCGACTGGAACGCGCGCAAGGCCGCCGCCCGGCAGGCGTACTTCGAGTGGATGCCGGTCCGCCAGGGGCCCGGTGGGGAGATCTACCGCCGGTTCCGCTGGGGTAGGCTGGCTGAACTGTCCCTTTTGGACCTGCGCAGCTACCGCTCCAAGCAGACCACCCCGTCCAGCGGCGACCCGGCCGACCCGAGCCGGACGATCACCGGCGACGCGCAGATGGACTGGCTCAAGGGCGGCCTGGCGGGCACCGACGCGAAGTGGAAGCTGGTCGGCAACTCGGTGATGATCACGCCGATCTCGCTGGGCAACGTCGAGTCGCGCTTCCTGGAGTCGCTGGGCTCCCTGCTCGGCCTGCCGATCGGCAGCGTCGCCGCCAACGCCGACGCCTGGGACGGCTACACCGCCGACCGCCAGGAACTGCTCGGCCACCTCAAGGACAACCGGGTCAAGAACACGGTCTTCCTGACCGGCGACATCCACTCCTCCTGGGGCGCCGACATCCCGCTGGACCGTTCGAGCTACTGGTGGAACGGCAACTCGGTGGCCACCGAGTTCGTCACCACCTCGGTCACCAGCGACAACATCGACGACCTGCTCAAGGTCGACCCGCGCACGCTGTCCGTGGCCGCCGAGACCGCGCTGTACGCGGGGAACTGGCACCTCAAGTACATCGAGCTGGACTCGCACGGCTACTCGGTGGTCGACGTCAACCCCCAGCGCGTCCAGACCGACTGGTACTACGTGGCCGACCGCCTCAGCCCGACCTCCGGGGTCAAGTACGCCAAGTCCCTGGCCACCGCCGACGGCACGCAGAAGGTCAAGTCCGCGACCGGCCCGGTCGCCTGAGCCCTTCCGCGGGTGGGCGGCCTCAGCCCACCCGCGGAAGCCCGGCCCAGACCTGCTCGGCGAGCCCGGTGGCCCGGTCGCACACCTGCGCCATCACACCACCCTTGACAGCCAGGGTGAGCCTCACGTTCTCCCGCGCCCCACCGGCCCCGAACGGGATGTGGGTCGTGTTCAAGACGCAGTGCACCTCACTGCCACCCGGCAACTCCAGCCGCCCGGTAGGCCGACCAGCGACCGGCCGCTGCGGCGCACCGAACGGGGCAGACGAGCCGACGCCAAAGCTGATCCGCAGGGTCGTGGTGGCGTCCGTCCACTCGCACATGTGCTCGGCGGGCCAGTTCCGGTACTTCGGGAACGAGTCCGCGACCGTCCGGGGGAGCGCGCCGCAAGCGTTCGCGGTCGCCACCGAGTTGGCCGGGAACACGCGATGCCGCACGGCGGACGGCCCCTTGGCCAACCGCTCGAGCACCTTCGCGAACCCCCTGTCCAACGCCTCACACAGGCCGGCAGGCTTGGGCCCCTCGGTCGGCTGGCGAGCTTGGGCGGTCAGGGCCATCTTGTCGTCGACCAACACCAGCCTGCCGCAGGGAACCAACGGCGCACTGTAGCGAGCGTGCCGAAAACCCTTCTCGCTCTTGATACTCGAGTGATCCTCGATCTGCGCCAACCACTCGACCAGCCCGACCGAGAAGACCGACGGACCACCCCCACCGGGGTTCACGGTGAACGCGCACTCGTCCAGCGAACCCGGATCCATCGCCCGATCAGCGCCGAAGTCGACGGGCTCGACCAGGGAACAGGGGTCCAGCGTGGTCAGATCACCGAGCGCGGCAGCCACGTCGACGCTGGACGGAACGTAGTCCGGGACGGGCTTGGCAGCGGACGGGGGTGGGGAGACGACCTCGGTGCAGCCGGCGGCGAACACGGCCAAACACAGCAGTAACAGAAGCTTGAGCCGCATGTCCTTCGATCCCCCCGAGAGATGTGCCCTCACCACTGGCGGGCCGGATCCTACAAGAGGCTAACCCCAACCCATCGCGACTTGGCAGAGGTCCTTAGGTCCCAAGCCCCACGCAGCCAAGCCGACACGATCTCTAATTCTCTCTAGATCTGAAGCCCTACGCTTCGCAACACCCGTTACGGATGTGCTCGATTCAGTGGACTCGCTTCGTGTGGGGGGAGAGCACCGCTAAACTTGCCGTGTGGTGGGGATGCCCTTCACCCGCCCTTTTTTCACCACCGCGGTGCTCTAGGGGCCCCGCACGAAGTGAGTTCACTGAATCGAGCCCGCTCTTACTCGGGTCCACACGGCGTGCGACCCTCATCGACCGGGCGTAGCTCATACAGGTTGCCCGACTAAGACGCAGGCTCGATCTGGCGAACTCCCTTTGCGCGGGGCCCCTAGAGCACCGCTGTGGGGAAAAAGCGTGGGGTGAAGGGCATCCCCACCACCAGGTCAAGGTTAGCGGCACTCCTCCCCCACACAAAGGGAGTCCGCCAGATCGAGCATGTCCGTAACGGGTGTTGCGTTCCGTAGGGCTTGAGAATTAGGGAATGAAGGGCAAAGGGATGGAGATTTAAGGGTGAAGAGCTAAGGGATGGAGATTTAGGGGTGAAGAGCTAAGGGATGGAGATTTGGGTTGAAGAGCCGAGTCAAGGGATGGAAAACCTGCAACCGAAGAGGGAGGATGTCACAGTGTCAGCCTGTGTACAGGATCAAGCTGTAAGCGCTCAGTACGGGCTTGAGTGGGGCGAAGTATCCTGTGCCGCCGGAGGTGCAATTCCCTGAACCGCCCACGATGATGCCCTGCGCTTGTCCGCCGGACATGACTGGTGCGCCGGTGTCGCCCGGTTCGACGCAGAGGTTCGTCCGGGTGAGTCCGGTTAGTGTGCCGCCGGGGAAGTTCACCGTTTGGTTCTTGGCCTGGATGGTCCCGCAGCGCCAGCCGGTGGTTGGTCCGTAGCGGCACACCGGAGCGCCGATCGGGGCCTCGGTCGCGCCCTTGACCGTTGTCGTGGTTCCGGGTCCGTTGCGCACCAACGGTGTCGAGGTGGAGCCTGCCGGTGCGGGTACCACGCCCAGCGGTCCGCTGGTGCCCGAGCAGGTGCCGGTGGTGATGATCGAGCGGGCGCCTGCCGCGTTGTGGGCGTTGAAGCCGATCACGCATTGCTTGGTGCCCAACAGGATCCGGTCGCCGCCGACGAGGATCTGGCCTGCTGCTGCCGTTGGTGCGGTGAGGACGATCAGGACTAGGGCGGTCAACGTGGCGAGAACCCGCATGGTGCCTGCCTTCCCGAGTGGCCGATGGGTCGACGGTAGGCGCCGTACCGGGGTGCGGGAAGCCGCTGATCGGACGAGGGTGTTCCCGTTCTAGGGGGTGCGGCGGCGCAGTGTGCTCGCGCCGAGTACCAGGGCGAGCAGTGCGCAGGCGGCCACGATCACCAGGTTGCGGACCAGCGTGCCGTCCACCTCGGCCGAGCGGGTCACCTGGGTGAGTGCGTCGACCGCGTAGGACAGCGGCATCACGTCGGACAGCCAGTTCAACAGCCACCCCATGTTCTCGCGCGGCTGGAGCAGTCCGCAGAGCAGGAACTGCGGTAGGACGAACAGCGGCATGAACTGGATCGCCTGGAACTCGCTGGTGGCGAAGGCGCTCACCAGCAGGCCCAGGGCCATGCCGAGCAGCGCGTCCAGCACCGCGATCAACAGCAGTGTCCACACCGAACCGGTCACCTCGAGTCCCAGCCACAGCACCGAGACCGTGGTGGCGATGCCGACCTGGGCCACGGCCAGCGCGCCGAAGGCCACCGCGTAGCCCAGGATCAGGTCGAACCGGCCCATCGGCATGGTCATCAGCCGTTCCAGGGTCGCGGTGGTGCGCTCGCGCAGCGTGGTGACCGAGGCGACCAGGAACATGATCACGAACGGGAAGACCCCGAGCAAGGCGGGGGCGGTGTGGCTGAAGAGCTGCTCGCTGTTGAACACGAAGCGCAGCAGGGTCATCAGGAGGGTGGGGACCAGCAGCAGCATCACGACCGTGCGCGGGTCGTGCTTGAGCTGGGTCAGGATGCGCCGCGCGGTCGCGGCGGTGATGGCCGCGCTCACGCCGCCGCCTCCGTGGTCCGGACCAGGTGCAGGAAGGCCTGCTCCAGGTCGTCCTGCCCGGTCGCGGCGCGCAGGCCGTCCGGGGTGTCGTCGGCGAGGACGAGGCCCTCGCGCATCAGCAGCAGCCGGTCGCAGCGGGCCGCCTCGTCCATCACGTGGCTGGAGACCAGCAGTGTGGTGCCCGCGGCGGCGAGCCGGTGGAACAGCCGCCACAGGTCGTCGCGCAGCACCGGGTCGAGGCCGACCGTCGGCTCGTCGAGGACCAGCAGGTCGGGGGAGCCGAGCAGGGCCACGGCCAGGTTCGCCCGACCGCGCTGTCCGCCGGAGAGGCTCCCGACGAGCTGGTCGGCGCGCGCGGTCAGGTCGACGTCGGCGAGCACCCGGGCCACGTCGGTGGCGGGCGCGCCGAGCACGGCGGCGAAGTAGCGCAGGCACTCGGCGACGGTCAGGTCGGCGTAGACCGCCGGGTTCTGGGTGGCGTAGCCGATCCGGCTGCGCAACGACGGGTGGCCCGCGGGCTCGCCCAGCACTTCGACGGTGCCGCCCGCGACGACCTGCACCCCCACGACGGCGCGCATCAGGGTGGTCTTCCCGCAGCCACTGGGCCCGAGCAGGCCGGTGACCGAGCCGCGCGGGATGTCGAAACCGACGCCGCGCAGCACCTCCCGACCACCGCGGACCACGGTCAGGCCCGCGGCCCGGAGGGCGCTGACCGGTGAATTAGTCATGCGTTTAATTCTGCGCGCGCTGAGTTTCCCCCGTCAAGCCCTTCTCCACCGGCGGTGAACGTCCTAGCGTGATCACCCTCACCGACCGGAGGTTCGATGCCCGCCGACTTAGCCCTGTCCGCGCTGCTCCAGGACTTGGCCGACGTTCGCCACCGGCTCCGCGGCGACTCCGCGCCCGCCACCTTCCTGGCCCGGCTGCGCGAGGGGGTCGAGGCCTGGGACACCGCCATCGCGGGCCTGGACGCCGGTGGTGACGCCGCCGACGCGCTGGACCTGGTGGAGCGCGCCTTCGACATGGAGCCGGACTTCGCCGAGGACACCCGGTTGGCCACCGAGATGACCCAGTTGGGGGTCGCCACCCCGGCACACCGCTTCCTGGTCGGTCTCGCGCCGATCCGCCGCGACCTGGTCCGGGCCAACCAGCGCGTGGTGACCCAGCTGCGCCGCGCCGTCGCGCTGGAGCGCCGCACCAGCAGTCGCTGGCGCGGCACCGAGGGCCGGGCCGCCGCCCTGGTCGACCGGGACCTCCAGCTCGAGGAGGTCCGGGTGCTGGCCAAGACCACCCTGGACCCGATCGTCGAACTGGGCGAGCGCTTCGACACCTGGCGCCTGGCCCGCTGACCGCGCGCCGGTCGATCCGCCGACCCGACCGTCGACCAGTCCGCCGATCAGTCCACTGTGGAGCTCAACCCTCCAGGTAGTGCTGCAGGACCGGTGCCACCACGGCGATCAGCTCCTCGTCCGGTGCCGAGGCCAGCGGCTCGACCCGCACGACGTAGCGGACCATGGCCAGCCCGACCAGGTGCGCGGCCAGCGCGGTGGCGCGCAGCCGCGGGACCCCCAGCGCCTCGGTGACCCGGCCCAGCACGGCCCGCTCCAGGAACTGGCGCAGCAGGTCGGCGGCCTGCTCGTTGGTCGAGACCGAGCGGATCAGGGCCAGGAAGGCCTTCGACGGCTCCGGCGCGCCCCACAGCGCCAGGAACATCCGCAGCAGCCGCTCGCCGACCTGGGCCCGCGGCCCGGCCAGGATCGTGGCCACCAGCGCGCCCGGGTCGACCGGGAAGTCCAGCGCGGCCGCGAAGACCTGGTCCTTCGACCCGAAGAAGTGGTGCACCAGCGACGGGTTCACCCCGGCCTCGCCCGCGATGCCGCGGATCGTGGCCCCGTCGTAGCCGTGCGCGCCGAACTGGGCGCGCGCGGCGGCCAGGATGTGCGCCCTGGTCTCCGTGGGCCCCGGCCTGCGCCCGGTCTTGGCCATCGGCCCCCCTCGTGGTCGTGGGTCCAGTATCGCCGCCCCGTAGGCTCGGGGTCATGTCAGTAGCGGTTCGCGTGATCCCCTGCCTCGACGTCGACAACGGCCGGGTGGTGAAGGGGGTCAACTTCACCGACCTGGTCGACGCGGGCGACCCGGTCGCACTGGCCGCCGCCTACGACGCCGAGGGCGCCGACGAGCTGACCTTCCTGGACGTCACCGCGTCCTCTTCGGACCGCGAGACCACCTTCGACGTCGTCCGGCGGACCGCCGAACAGGTCTTCATCCCGCTGACCGTGGGCGGCGGCGTGCGCACGGTCGCCGACATCGACAAGCTGCTGCGCGCGGGCGCGGACAAGGTGGGCGTCAACACCGCCGCCATCGCCCGCCCGGAGTTCCTCCGCGAGGCGTCCCTGCGCTACGGCGCCCAGTGCGTCGTGCTCTCGGTCGACGCCAGGCGCGTCCCGGAGGGATCGGCCCCCACCCCGTCCGGCTTCGAGGTCACCACACACGGCGGCAGACGCGGCACCGGCATCGACGCGGTCGAGTGGGCCGCGCGCGGCCAAGAACTGGGCGTCGGCGAGATCCTGCTCAACTCGATGGACGCAGACGGCACCAAGGCGGGCTTCGACCTGGACCTGATCCGCATGGTCCGGGCCAGGGTGGACGTGCCGCTGATCGCCAGCGGGGGAGCGGGCGCCCTGGAACACTTCCCGCCCGCCATCGCCCAGGGCGCGGACGCGGTGCTCGCGGCCAGCGTCTTCCACTTCGGCCACCTGCGGATCGGCGAGGTCAAGGAGACACTGCGCGCGGCCGGGGCGGAAGTCCGGTGACCAAGCGACCGCTGGAGATCCGCGTCGCCGCCACGATCCTGGCGGCCGCGGCCGTGGCGTTCGTGGCACTGGGCCTGGTCGGGCTCGCCGCGGGCACCGGCTCACTCCGGTTCCCGATCCTGCTGGCGGTGATCGGCCTGCTCGCCGCCGCCAGCATCCTGTTCGGCCTACCCCGCGCGGGCGGCCTGGTGATCGGCTTCGCCTCCCTGGCCGCGATCGCCCAAGTCCTGATCGCCCTGGGCGACCTCCCCGCCTGGGTCCGCGTCGGCACGGGCGTCCTGGCCGCCGCGCACGCCTACGTGGTGGTCCTGCTCCTCACCCGCCCGGCCCGGGAATTCCTCGCGAAAGGCACTGCGTCGTGACCGAGCTCGACCCACAGATCGCCGGACTGCTCAAGCGCAACGCCGAAGGACTGGTGTGCGCGGTGGTGCAACAGCACGGAACCGGCGAGGTGCTGATGGTGGCCTGGATGAACGACGAGGCACTCCGCCTAACGCTGGAAACCCGCCAGGCCACTTACTTCTCCCGCAGCCGCAACGAGTTGTGGGTTAAGGGAGCCACCTCCGGCAACACACAGAAGGTAGTGTCAGCCCGCCTGGACTGCGACGGAGACACGGTGCTCCTAGTGGTAGACCAGGCAGGCGTCGCCTGCCACACCGGCGACCGAACGTGCTTCGACGCACGAGTCCTGATCTAGCCAAGACTCCCTTGCGTTTGTTCACCACCTACTAAACCGCAGCGGATAGGCCGTCCCCGCTGGTACCGCAGCGGATAGGCCGCCCTCGCTGGTACCTCAGCGGAGAGGCCGCCCCTGCTGGTACCGGCGGCCCCGCTACGGATGCTCGATCTAGTGGACTCGCTTCGTGTGGGGGGAGAGCACCGCTAAACTCGCCGGTGGTGGGGAATGCCCTTCACCCGCCCTTTTTTTCACCACCGCGGTGCTCTAGGGGCCCCACACGAAGCGAGTTCACTAGATCGAGCCCGCGCTTGTAACCCGGGCAACGAAGACGGCAACGCGAAAACGAGCCCACCAAAATCAAGCCCACGCTCGAACCCCAGGCAACAAAGCAATTCAGTCAATAGACCCAGTCAGATAGCGCTGGACCGTAGGCCCAACAGCCTTCACCAGCACCTCCACCCCAGCCGACGCCACCGGTTCGAACCGCGCCACATACCGAACCACTCCAAGCCCGATCATCTGCGTGGCGAGCAGGTTCGCGCGCAGCTCCGCCGAGTCGTCCGCCACCTCGGTCAGCTGACCGAAGACGCTGCGCTGGAAGAACTCCTTGAGCGCCGAGGCCACCCGCTCGCGCGACGCCACGCTGCGGATCAGGGCCGCGAAGATGCCGCCGTCCTGGACGTCCCACGAGGTCAGGAAGGTCCGCACGACCCGTTCGCCCAGGGTGTCGAGATCCCCCTTGGCCAGCTCGGCGATTCGTTCCTGCGGGTTGAACGGCAGCTCGAGGACCGCCTCGGTGAACAGGGACTCCTTGCCGCCGAACCAGTGGTTGACCATGGCCGGGTCCACTTCGGCGCGTCGGGCGATGGCCCGGACCGTGGCGTTGTCGTAGCCCTGTTCGCTGAAGACCTCGCGGGCGGCGGTGAGGAGGGCGGCGCGGGTGTCGGTGCCGCCGGGGCGCCTGCCCCGCCTGCGTTCGCCGTCCTGGTTGGTCGGAGTCGTCACCGGACCATCATGGACTACGCCGGGTGAATATCCAACACCTGTTGAATTAACCCGACGGCCAACCCCGCGTCGGCCGCACGGCAGAATGGCGCCATGGTCAGTGCGATCGGCATCCCGACTCGGCCCGCGTCGACGAGTGGCATGGGTGAGGTGAGCCCCACCCGTGAGCAGTTCCACGCGCTCGCCGCGGACCGGCGCGTCATCCCGGTGGTGCGCCGGGTGCTCGCCGACGCCGAGACCCCGGTCGGGGTCTACCGCAAGCTCGCGGGGGACCGGCCGGGCACCTTCCTGCTGGAGTCCGCCGAGAACGGGCGCTCCTGGTCGCGCTGGTCGTTCGTCGGCGTGCGCAGCCCGGCCGCGCTCACCGCCACCGGCGGCGAGGCGCACTGGACCGGCACCCCGCCCACCGGCCTGCCCGCGGGCGGCGACCCGCTCGACGCGCTGCGCGAGACCGTCCGGCTGCTGCACAGCGACCCGCTGCCCGGCCTGCCGCCGCTCACCGGCGGCATGGTGGGCTTCATCGGCTACGACGCCGTGCGCAGGCTCGAACGGCTCCCCGAGCTGGCCGAGGACGACCTCCAGCTGCCCGAGCTGGTGATGCTGCTGGCCACCGACCTGGCCGCGCTCGACCACCACGAGGGCACCATCACCCTGATCGCCAACGCGGTGAACTGGGACGACTCGCCCGAGCGGGTGGACGCCGCCTACGACGACGCCGTCGCCCGGCTCGACGCCATGGTCCTGGGCCTGCAGACGCCGGCCGCGCCCACCGCCGCCACCTACGAGCGCCCGCGCCCCGAGTACACCCGCAGGCGCACGCCCGCCGACTACCAGGGCGCCGTGCTCGCGGCCAAGGAGGCCATCCGGGCCGGGGAGGCGTTCCAGGTCGTGGTCTCGCAGCGGTTCGAGATGCGCACCGACGCCGACCCGCTCGACATCTACCGGGTGCTGCGCACGACCAACCCCAGCCCCTACATGTACCTGCTGCGGCTGGACGGGTTCAGCATCGTCGGCTCCAGCCCGGAGGCCCTGGTCACCGTGCGCGACGGCCGGGCGACCACGCACCCGATCGCGGGCACCCGCTGGCGCGGGGTGGACCCGGAGGAGGACCAGGTCCTGGAGAAGGACCTGCTCGCCGACGAGAAAGAGCGCGCCGAGCACGTCATGCTGGTCGACCTGGGCCGCAACGACCTGGGCCGGGTGTGCAAGCCGGGCACCGTGCAGGTGGTCGACTTCTTCCGGGTCGAGCGCTACAGCCACGTCATGCACATCGTCTCCACCGTCACCGGCGAGCTGGCCGAGGGCAAGACGGCCTTCGACGCGGTCGCGGCCTGCTTCCCGGCGGGCACCCTGTCCGGCGCGCCCAAACCGCGCGCGATGGAGCTCATCGAGGAGCTCGAACCGACTCGGCGCGGGCTCTACGGCGGCATCGTCGGCTACCTGGACTTCGCGGGCGACGCCGACACCGCCATCGCGATCCGCACCGCCCTGGTGCGCGACGGGGTGGCCTACGTGCAGGCGGGCGCGGGCGTGGTGGCCGACTCCGACCCGGCCGCCGAGGACACCGAGTGCGTCAACAAGGCGGGCGCGGTGCTCGCCGCGGTCGCCACCGCCGAGACGCTGCGCCCGGCCACCGGTACCCGTGCCTGAGTCCCGCCGTCCACTGTGGACGGTCGTCGTCCTGCTGCCGCTGGCCGCCGCGGCGCTCTGGGGCGCCGCGCGGTTGCCGTGGGGCTCGGCCGTTCGGAGCAGACCGGGTACCGACGTCACGACCAACGCCGACATCCCGGGGGCCGAACTCGCCCCCGCGCTGGTCCCGTTGGCCGTGCTGGCGCTGGCCGCGGTGGCAGGCTCGCTGGCGGTGAGTGGGTCATGGCGGCGGGTGCTCGGCGCCGTCGTGGTCGCGGCCGGGCTGGTCCCGGTCTGGACCGGGTTCCTCGCGCACGCCGACACCGACGCGTTCGCCGGGCGCGCGCTGGCCGTCGTCGGGGGGGTGCTGATGGTCGCCGCGGGCGCGCTGCTCGCGGTGCGCGGTCACCGGATGCCCCGGCTCGGCGGGCGCTACCGCAGCCCAGGCGCGGCAAAGGAGTCCGCGCGCACCGAGGCGGACCTGTGGCAGGCGCTGAGCGAGGGAGAGGACCCCACGGCGGCGGACCGCTGAAGCGTGACCCGGTGCCGGGGCGGGGGAAGGGCCGGAGTTAGCATCAATTCGGCGGGAAGGGGCAATGCTGTGAGGGACTACACGAGCGTGACGTCAGGCCGGGGTGGCAAGTGAGCACACTGGACTCGATCATCGACGGTGTCCGGGAAGACCTCGCCGTCCGCGAGGCGGCGGTTCCCTTCGACACCATCAAGGAACTCGCGACCAGGGCCGCGCCGCCGCGCGACGCGATGACCGCGCTACGCGGTTCCGACGTCGGCGTGATCGCCGAGGTCAAGCGGCGCAGCCCGTCCAAGGGGGATCTGGCCTCGATCGCCGACCCGGCCGCGCTGGCCAAGGACTACGAGGCCGCGGGCGCCCGGGTGATCAGCGTGCTCACCGAGCAGCGCCGCTTCGGCGGCTCGCTGGCCGACTTCGACGCGGTGCGCGCCCAGGTCGACATCCCGTTGCTGCGCAAGGACTTCGTCGTCAGCCCGTACCAGGTGCACGAGGCCCGCGCGCACGGCGCCGACCTGGTGCTGCTGATCGTGGCCGCGCTGGAGCAGAACGCGCTGGCGTCCCTGCTGGACCGGGTCGAGTCGCTCGGCATGACCGCGCTGGTCGAGGTGCACACCGCCGAGGAGGCCGACCGGGCGCTGGAGGCGGGCGCGCGGGTCATCGGTGTCAACGCCCGCAACCTGCACACCCTGGAGGTCGACCGGGACGTCTTCGGCAGGCTGGCCCCCGGGCTGCCGCCGGAGACGGTGAAGATCGCCGAGTCCGGCGTGCGCGGCCCCAGCGACCTGATGACCTACGCGGGCGCCGGTGCCGACGCGGTGCTGGTCGGCGAGGGCCTGGTGGCCACCGACGACCCCAAGGCCGCGCTGGTCAAGCTGGTCACCGCCGGTTCGCACCCGGCCTGCCCGCGGCCCGGCCGGTGAGCGGGCAGGCGCCCCAGGCGCACGACCCGCACGCCCCCGGACCGCACGACCCGGACGCGCGCGGCCACTTCGGCCCCTACGGCGGCCGGTTCATGCCCGAGGCGCTGATCGGCGCGCTGGACGAGCTCTCCGCCGAGTACGACAAGGCCCGGCTGGACCCGGAGTTCACCGGCGAGTTCACCCGGCTGCTGCGCGAGTACGCGGGCAGGCCCTCGCTGCTCACCGAGGCGCCCCGGTTCGCCGAGCACGCGGGCGGCGCCCGGGTGTTCCTCAAGCGCGAGGACCTCAACCACACCGGCTCGCACAAGATCAACAACGTGCTGGGCCAGGCGCTGCTCACCAAGCGGATGGGCAAGCGGCGGGTCATCGCCGAGACCGGCGCGGGCCAGCACGGCGTGGCCACCGCCACCGCGTGCGCGCTGATGGGCCTGGACTGCGTGGTCTACATGGGCGAGGTCGACACCGAGCGCCAGGCGCTCAACGTCGCCCGGATGAAGCTGCTGGGCGCCGAGGTCATCCCGGTCAAGTCCGGCTCGCGCACGCTCAAGGACGCCATCAACGAGGCGCTGCGCGACTGGGTGACCAATGTGGACACCACGCACTACCTGCTCGGCACCGCCGCCGGTGGGCACCCGTTCCCGGTGATGGTGCGCAACTTCCACAAGGTGATCGGCGCCGAGGCGCGGGCCCAGTACCTCGAGCAGACCGGGCGGCTGCCCGACGTCGTCACCGCCTGCGTGGGCGGCGGCTCGAACGCGATCGGCATCTTCCACGGCTTCATCGACGACGCCGACGTCCGGCTGGTCGGCATCGAGCCCGGGGGCAAGGGCATCGAGTCCGGCGAGCACGGCGCCACCCTCGGCGAGGGCAGCCCCGGCATGCTGCACGGCGCCCTGTCGTACCTGCTGCAGGACGAGGACGGCCAGACCACCGAGGCGTACTCCATCTCCGCGGGCCTGGACTACCCGGGCGTGGGCCCGGAGCACGCCTGGCTCAAGGACACCGCGCGCGCCGAGTACCGCTCGGCCACCGACGACGAGGCCATGCACGCCTTCCGGCTGCTCTCCCGCACCGAGGGCATCATCCCGGCCATCGAGTCCGCGCACGCCCTGGCCGGGGCGCTCAAGCTCGGCCAGGAGCTCGGCCCCGAGGGCCACATCCTGGTGAACCTGTCCGGTCGCGGCGACAAGGACATGGACACCGCGGCCAAGTACTTCGGCTTCTACGAGGAGTCCTGATGGGCAGGCTGGACCCGGTCTTCGCGCGCACCCGCGAGGAGGGCCGCGGCGCGCTGATCGGTTACCTGCCCGCGGGCTTCCCCACCGTGGACGGCTCGGTCGAGCTGCTGCGCGGCATGGTCGAGGCGGGCTGCGACTTGGTCGAGGTCGGCGTGCCGTACTCCGACCCGGTGATGGACGGCCCGACCATCCAGGCCGCCGCCGACCGGGCGCTCAGGTCCGGCTTCCGGCTGCGCGACCTGTTCACCGTGGTCGAGGCGGTGTCCTCGGCGGGTGGCCAGGCCGTGGTGATGACCTACTGGAACCCGGTGCACCGCTACGGCGTGGACGCCTTCGCCCGCGACCTGGCCGCCGCGGGCGGCCTGGGCCTCATCACCCCGGACCTCATCCCGGACGAGGCGGACGACTGGCTGACCGCCTCCGAGGCGCACGACCTGGACCGGATCTTCCTGGTCGCCCCGTCGTCCTCGGAGGAGCGCATCGCGCTGACCACCGCGGCGTCCTCGGGGTTCGTGTACGCCACGGCGGTCATGGGCGTCACCGGCGCCCGCGACGCGGTCGGCGGGCTGGCCCCCGGGCTGGTCGAGCGCACCCGCGCGCACACGACGCTGCCGATCGGCGTGGGGCTGGGCGTGCGGTCGGGCGAGCAGGCCGCCGAGGTGGTCTCCTTCGCCGACGCGGTGATCGTCGGGTCGGCGTTCGTGGCCCGCGCCGAGGCGGGCGTGGAGTCGGTCCGCGAGCTGACGGCGGAGCTGGCCGCGGGCGTCCGGAAGGCCCCGTCCCCGATCGGGTGATCTCGCGCCAGGACCCGCGCTGAGCGGCGACTTCTGTCGGTGCGCCCCCGGACGCTGTCCCCGTGCGCATTCAGACGGTGACCACCGCGGAGTTCTTCACCTTGCCCGAGGACAACGGGCAGCGGGTCGAACTGGTCGACGGGGCCTTGGTCGTGAGCCCGTGCGCGGGCGGGCGGCACCAGCGCCTGGTCACCCGGCTGGTGATCGATCTCGACCAGGCCGTGCCTGGGGAGTTCGAGGTGCTGGTCGGCGTCAACGTCAAGCTGAACGCCCAGCGCGTGGTCATCCCCGACGCGGTGGTGACCAACGCACCGGGGCACGACGCCCTGTACTACGACGCCGCGGACATGGCGGTGGTGGTCGAGGTGATGTCACCGTCGTCGCGGTCGTTCGACAAGGCGCACAAGATGGCGTTGTTCGCCGAGGCGCGGATCCCGTTCTACCTCTTGGTCGACCCGGCGGTCCGGCCCGCGGCGGCGACCCTGTACCGCCTCGTCGGCTCGGACTACGCGCCGGTCGCGATCAGCTCCGACGGGTGGCTGCGGTCCACCGAACCATTCCCGATTGATCTCAAACTGGACTAGGTCCCGACCTCTTCACTGTCGCGACACCCCCCACCGTTACGGTGGGGGCCGTGACGAGCGCCCCCACCCACTTCCTGGCGAGCATCCCCAGCCCCGACCGGGGCGTGTGGGAGATCGATCTCGGAGTCCTCACCATCCCGCTGCGGGCCTACGCGCTGTGCATCATCGCCGGGATCATCGTGGCGATCTGGTGGGGGGAGAAGCGGTTCACCGCCCGCGGCGGCCAGCCCGGTGTGGTGATCGACGTCGCGGTGTTCGCGGTGCCGTTCGGCCTGGTCGGCGGCAGGCTCTACCACGTCGCCACCGACTACTACCGGTACTTCGGCCCGGGGAAGAACCCGCTCAACGCGCTGCGGATCTGGGACGGCGGGCTCGGTATCTGGGGGGCCATCGCACTCGGGGCGGTGGGGGCGTGGATCGGCTGCAGGCGCAAGGGTGTGCCGCTGCCCGTCTTCGCCGACGCGATCGCGCCCGGCATCGTCACCGCGCAGGCCATCGGCCGCATCGGCAACTACTTCAACCAGGAGCTCTACGGCGGTCCCACGGACCTGCCCTGGGGCCTGGAGATCTACCGCCGGGTCAACGAGTTCGGCCAGGACGACCCGCTGGGCGGCGTCGCCGTCGACCACACCCTGGTCGACGGCAGCCCGGTGCACCCGACGTTCCTCTACGAGCTCATCTGGAACCTGCTCATCGCCCTGGTCGTCGTGCTGGCCGACCGCAGGTTCCGGCTCGGGCACGGTCGCGCGTTCGCCATCTACGTGGCCGGCTACACCGTCGGCCGCGGCCTGATCGAGCTGATGCGCACCGACCCGGCCACCATGGTGGCCGGCCTGCGGATCAACGTCTGGACCTCGATCCTGCTCTTCGCCGGGGCCGTCGTGTACTTCGTCCTGGCGGCCAAGCGCGGCCCCCGCGAGGACCTCTCCGTCCTGGCGACCGACCTCGGCCAGTCCGACGACCAGACCGACGACGATCCGGACAAGGCTGACAAGCCGGACAAGGCTGATGGCGAGTCCGACGACGGTGCCGAGAAGCCGGACGAGGCCGAAGCCGACAATGCCAACGTGGTCGAGGACGGCGACGCGGCTGCCAAGAAGACCGCCGACACCACCGCTGACACCGACACCACCGCCGATGCCGCCGCCGACACCGACACCGACGCCCCGGCCGAGGCCGATCGCGTGCGGGAGCACGACGAAGCGGCCGTCGTACCGGCGGGTGCCGCGGAGAAGCAGGCGAAGAAGGACACGGCCGACCGCGCCGACGACTAGGCGCCCGGGCACCGTCCCGGGCGAACTCCGCCCCGTGGCGTGCCGTCCGGGGCGTGCGGCACCGGCGGGTACGTGCCTGCTCGGTTATGCTTGCCGGACAAGAGGATGATTCTCTCTGGGCACGGCGGAGCAGACCGCCGTGATCCCCGCGGCGTCGCGCCCCATGGGGTGTATCCGGGCTCGGCGACGGTGTCTCGCTCGTTTCCGGACTGTTAAGCTCGGGTCACCACGCGGGCCGCTGCCGTCCCGCGCCCAGCTCCGGCGACCCACCGGCTGAGCGCGCGATCGCAGAAGGAGGCCCTTCCCCATGTTGTTCTCCGCTCTCCCGCGCCCGCAGGGCCTCTACGACCCGGCCGCCGAGCGGGACGCCTGCGGGGTGGCGATGGTGGCCGACATCAAGGGCAGGCGCTCGCACGGCATCGTCCTGGACGCGCTCACCGCGCTGGCCAACCTGGAGCACCGCGGGGCCGCCGGGGCCGAGCCCACCAGCGGCGACGGCGCGGGCATCCTGGTCCAGCTCCCCGACGACCTGCTGCGCGCCGAGGTCGGCTTCACCCTCCCCGAGCCGGACGCGCACGGTGCGCACGGCTACGCCACCGGCCTGGCCTTCCTGCCCGCCGAGGCCGCCGAGCGCGAGCACGCCGTCGCCCTGGTCGAGCGGATCGCGGCCGAGGAGGGTCTGCGGGTGCTGGGGTGGCGCGCGGTGCCGGTCGAGGTGGACGGTGCCGACATCGGTCCGACCGCGCGCTCGGTCATGCCCCACTTCGCCATGCCGTTCGTGGCCGGGCACCCGGACGCCGACGGCGACTGTCCCACCGGCATCGACCTCGACCGGCTCGCCTTCTGCCTGCGCAAGCGTGTGGAGCACGAGAGCGCCGCGGCGGGCTGCGGCACCTACTTCCCGTCGTTGTCGGCGCGCACGATGGTCTACAAGGGAATGCTGACCACCGCGCAGCTGCCCGCGTTCTTCCCGGACCTGCGCGACCCGCGGCTGCGCAGCGCCATCGCGCTGGTGCACTCGCGCTTCTCCACCAACACGTTCCCGTCCTGGCCGCTGGCGCACCCGTTCCGGTTCGTCGCGCACAACGGCGAGATCAACACCGTGCGCGGCAACCGGAACCGGATGCGCGCCCGGGAGGCGCTGCTCGGCTCGGCGCTGCTGCCCGGCGACCTGGCCCGGCTCTCCCCGGTCGTCGACCCGGACGGCTCGGACTCGGCCTCGTTCGACGAGGTGCTCGAGCTGCTGCACCTGGGCGGGCGGTCGCTGCCGCACGCGGTGCTGATGATGATCCCGGAGGCGTGGGAGAACCACACCGGGATGGACCCGGCCCAGCGCGCGTTCTACCAGTTCCACGCGAGCCTGATGGAGCCGTGGGACGGGCCCGCCTGCGTCACCTTCACCGACGGCGCCCTGGTCGGCGCGGTGCTCGACCGCAACGGCCTGCGGCCCGCGCGCTGGTGGCGGCTGGCCGACGACCGCGTGGTGCTGGCCAGCGAGACCGGCGTGCTCGACGTGCCGCCGGATCAGGTGGTGGCCAAGGGCAGGCTGCAACCGGGCCGGATGTTCCTGGTGGACACCGCGGCGGGTCGGATCGTCGACGACCACGAGGTCAAGGCCGCCCTGGCGAGCGCGCTGCCGTACGAGGAGTGGCTGCACGCCGGGCTGCTCAAGATCGCCGACCTGCCCGACCGCGAGCACGTGGTGCAGACCCACGAGTCGGTGCGCCGCCGCCAGCTCACCTTCGGCTACACCGAGGAGGAGCTCAAGGTCCTGCTCACCCCGATGGCCGTCACCGGGGCCGAGCCGATCGGGTCGATGGGCACCGACACCCCGCCCGCCGCGCTCTCCCAGCGGCCGCGGCTGCTCTACGACTACTTCAAGCAGAACTTCGCCCAGGTGACCAACCCGCCGCTGGACGCCATCCGCGAGGAGATCGTCACCTCGGTGCAGCGGATCATGGGCCCGGAGCAGAACCTGCTGGAGCCCGGTCCGGCCTCCTGCAGGCACATCCAGCTGCCCTACCCGGTGGTGGACAACGACGAGCTGGCCAAGCTGATCCACGTCAACGACGACGGCGACCTGCCCGGCTACGCCTGCACTGTCCTCTCCGGACTGTATGAAGTGGACGGTGGCGGCCCGGCGCTGGCCGCCGCGGTGGCCGCGGTGCGCGAGCAGGCCTCGGCCGCGATCGCGGCGGGCGCGCGCACGCTGGTGCTCTCCGACCGCGACTCCGACCACCGGCTGGCGCCGATCCCGTCGCTGCTGCTGGTCTCGGCGGTGCACCACCACCTGGTCCGCACCCGGGAGCGGCTGCGGGTCGCGCTGGTGGTGGAGAGCGGCGACGCCCGCGAGGTGCACCACATCGCGCTGCTGCTGGGCTACGGCGCGGCCGCGGTGAACCCGTACCTGGCGTTCGAGACCATCGAGGACCTGATCGCCCGCGGCGCGGTCACCGGCGTCGAGCCGCGCGCGGCGGTGCGCAACTACGTCCAGGCGCTGGTCAAGGGCGTCCTGAAGATCATGTCCAAGATGGGCATCTCGACCGTCGGCGCCTACACCGCCGCGCAGGTCTTCGAGTCGCTCGGCCTGGCCGAGGACCTGCTGGCCGAGTACTTCACCGGCACCACCTCCAAGCTCGGCGGCGTCGGTCTCGACGTGCTCGCCCGCGAGGCGCGGGCCCGCCACCGCCGCGCGCACCCGGACAATCCGACAGACCGCTCGCACCGCGGCCTGGAGGTCGGCGGCGAGTACGCCTACCGGCGCGAGGGCGAGCTGCACCTGTTCACCCCGGAGACGGTGTTCCTGCTCCAGCACGCGACCCGCACCGGCCGCGCCGAGGTCTACCGCGAGTACACCGCCGAGGTGGAGCGGCTCAACCGCGCGGGCGGTGCGCTGCGCGGCCTCTTCGCCTTCGAGGAGGGTGAGCGCCCGCCGGTGCCGATCGACGAGGTCGAGCCGGTCGAGGCGATCCTGACCCGGTTCAACACCGGCGCGATGTCCTACGGCTCGATCTCCGCCGAGGCGCACGAGACGCTGGCGATCGCGATGAACCGGATCGGCGGCCGGTCCAACACCGGTGAGGGCGGTGAGGACCCGGAGCGGCTCTACGACCCGGCCCGCCGGTCGGCGATCAAGCAGGTGGCGTCCGGTCGGTTCGGGGTGACCAGCGAGTACCTGGTCAACGCCGACGACATCCAGATCAAGATGGCCCAGGGCGCCAAGCCCGGCGAGGGCGGCCAGCTGCCGCCGAACAAGGTGTACCCGTGGATCGCGCGCACCCGCCACTCCACGCCCGGGGTCGGGTTGATCTCCCCGCCGCCGCACCACGACATCTACTCCATCGAGGACCTCGCGCAGCTGATCCACGACCTGAAGAACGCCAACGAGAACGCCCGCGTGCACGTCAAGCTGGTGTCCGAGGTCGGGGTCGGCACGGTGGCGGCCGGGGTGTCCAAGGCGCACGCCGACGTGGTGCTGATCTCCGGGCACGACGGCGGCACCGGCGCCTCGCCGCTGAACTCGCTCAAGCACGCGGGCACGCCCTGGGAGATCGGCCTGGCCGAGACCCAGCAGACCCTCATGCTCAACGGCCTGCGCGACCGGATCACCGTCCAGGTCGACGGCGCGCTCAAGACCGGCCGCGACGTCGTGGTGGCCGCGCTGCTGGGCGCCGAGGAGTACGGCTTCGCGACCGCACCGCTCAT
Source organism: Actinokineospora sp. NBRC 105648 (assembly GCF_030269645.1). Taxonomy (GTDB): domain Bacteria; phylum Actinomycetota; class Actinomycetes; order Mycobacteriales; family Pseudonocardiaceae; genus Actinokineospora. Next base: position 35,910 of record NZ_BSTR01000014.1, read on the forward strand.
CGTGGCGGGTTGCGTGATGATGCGCGTCTGCCACCTGGACACCTGCCCGGTCGGCGTGGCGACGCAGAACCCGGTGCTGCGCGAGCGCTACACGGGTCAGGCCGAGCACATCGTGAACTACTTCCGGTTCGTGGCCGGGGAAGTGCGCGAACACCTGGCCGCGCTGGGCTTCCGCACGCTCGACGACGCCATCGGCCACGCCGAGCTGCTGCGCACCGACGACGCCGTCGAGCACTGGAAGGCCCAGGGCCTCGACCTCACGCCGGTCTTCGCCGTCCCGCGGACCCGGTACGGCACCGCCCGCCGCCGGGTGCGCGGGCAGGACCACGGGCTGGCGCACGCGTTAGACCGCACGCTGGTCCAGCTGTCGTCGGCCGCGCTGGAGGACGCGCACCCGGTGCGGCTGGAACTGCCGGTGCGCAACGTCAACCGCACCGTCGGCACCCTGCTGGGCTCGGAGGTCACCCGCCGCTTCGGCGGCGACGGGCTGCCGCCCGGCACCATCCACATTGGACTCACCGGCTCGGCGGGCCAGTCGCTGGGCGCCTTCCTGCCGCGCGGGATCACCCTCGACCTGGCGGGCGACGCCAACGACTACGTCGGCAAGGGCCTCTCCGGCGGTCGGATCGTCGTGCGCCCGCACCCGGACGCGGTGTTCGCCGCCGAGGAGCAGGTCATCGCGGGCAACGTCATCGCCTACGGCGCCACCGCGGGCGAGGTCTTCCTGCGCGGGCGGGTGGGGGAGCGGTTCGGCGTGCGCAACTCGGGCGCGGTGATCGTCGCCGAGGGCGTCGGCGACCACGCCTTCGAGTACATGACCGGCGGCCACGCGGTCGTGCTCGGGCCCACCGGCCGCAACCTCGCCGCGGGCATGTCCGGCGGGGTGGCGTTCGTGCTCGACCTCGACCCCGCGCTGGTCAACACCGCGATGGTCGAGCTGCAGGAGCCGGGTCCGGACGACCTGCGGCTGCTCCGCGACACCGTCGCGCGCCACCACGAGCTGACCGGTTCGGCGGTGGCGGCCTCCCTGCTAGGCGACTGGACCCGCCGCGCCGCCGGGTTCACCAAGGTCATGCCGCGCGACTACCAGCGGGTGCTGGCCGCCATGCGGCTGGCCACGGCCGAGGGCCGCGACGTCGACCAGGCGATCATGGAGGCCTCCCGTGGCTGACCCGAGCGGCTTCCTGCGGCACGCCCGCGACGACGCGCCCAAGCGACCCGCCGACGAGCGGGCGGGCGACTGGCGCGAGGTCTACCGCGACCTGCCCGCGGCCGACCGGGACACGCGGGTGCGCGAGCAGGCGACCCGCTGCATGGACTGCGGCGTCCCGTTCTGCCACTCCGGCTCGGCGGGCTGCCCGCTGGGCAACCTGATCCCGGAGTGGAACGACCTGGTCCGCCGCGGCGACTGGGCGGTGGCGAGCGAGCGCCTGCACGCCACCAACAACTTCCCCGAGTTCACCGGTCGGCTCTGCCCGGCGCCGTGCGAGGCCGCCTGCGTGCTCGCGATCTCACCGGGGTCCGGCGGCGCGGTCGCGATCAAGCGGGTGGAGAACGCGATCGCCGACGTGTCCTGGGAGCGCGGCCACGTCCAGCCGGTCACCGCCGGGGTGTCCACCGGCCGCGCGGTCGCGGTGGTCGGGTCCGGGCCCGCCGGGCTGGCCGCCGCCCAGCAGCTGACCAGGGCGGGCCACGAGGTCACCGTGTTCGAGCGCGACGACCGCCTCGGCGGCCTGCTGCGCTACGGGATCCCCGAGTTCAAGCTGGAGAAGAAGGTCCTCGACCGGCGGCTGGCCCAGCTGCGCGCCGAGGGGACCCGGTTCGTCACCGGCTGCGAGGTGGGCGGCACCGGGCCCGGCGCGCTGTCCGTCGAGCGGCTGCGCGCGGAGTTCGACGCCGTCGTGCTCGCCGTCGGCGCGCTGCGCGGGCGCGACACCGCCGACGTGCCCGGCCGCGAGCTGCGCGGCGTGCACCTGGCGATGGACCACCTGGTGCCGGCCAACCGGCAGTGCGAGGGCGACGGGCCGAGCCCGGTCGACGCGCGCGGCAAGCACGTGGTCGTCATCGGCGGCGGTGACACCGGGGCCGACTGCTACGGCACCGCCACCCGGCAGGGCGCGGCCAGCGTGACCCAGCTCGACCAGTACCCGCGCCCGCCGCGCGAGCGCGACGACGAGCGCTCGCCCTGGCCGGTCTGGCCGTGGGTCCTGCGCACCTACCCCGCCCACGAGGAGGCGGGGGAGCGCAAGTTCGCCGTCGCCGTGGAGCGGTTCGTCGGTGACGCCGAGGGGAACCTGACCTCCGTGCAGCTGCGGGCGGTGCGGGTGCGCAAGGACCCGGCGACCGGGCTGCGCGAGGTGGTGCCGGTCGACGAGGACGTGCAGGTGCTGCCCGCGGACATGGTCCTGCTCGCGATCGGGTTCGAGGGGGTCGAACGGATGCCGCTGCTCGACGGCCTCGGCGTGCCGCTCACCAAGCGCGGAACGCTGTCCTGCGGCCATGACTGGCAAACGTCAGCCCCCGGCGTGTTCGTCTGCGGTGACGCCCACCGCGGCGCCTCGCTCGTCGTCTGGGCTGTCGCGGAAGGACGGTCGGTGGCGCACGCCGTCGACGCCTTCCTCACCGGCGCATCGGATCTGCCCGCGCCGGTCCGCCCGAACGCGCTCCCGCTCGCCGTCGGCTGACCCGGTCCACACCGGAGGCTTCCACGGTTAACTCTGGTCAAAAGTCCGGACTTTATGGCCGGTTGGGATGTAGGCGCGCCCGCCCGCCGCGGCCAAGATCGAGCGCACGGGCCCGGACCGCCGCGGGCTCGGCCCGACTCTCCCCTGGTGGGGGAGCGCTCCGGCGGGGCCTGGTCGGCACCGGGCCCCGCCGGGTCGACACCCGTTGCGCGCGAGGGCATGCGAGACTCCGTGGCGATGAGCGCGCAGCCTGACCTCCCCAACGACAGCGACCGGTTCCGGGCGATGGCCCTGGTCAACTACGGCCACTTCACCTCGATGCGGGTGGCCGGCGGCCGGGTGCGCGGGCTGGCCAGACACCTGGAGCGGCTCGACCGCGACGCCCGGGTCGTCTTCGGCCGCGGCCTCGACGAGGACCGGGTCCGCGCCGCGATCCGCGCCGCCGTGGCCGGGGTCGACCGACCGGTGGCCGCGCGGGTCACCGCGCACGCGCCCGGGTTCGACCCGCGCAGCCCTGAGTCCGATGTCGAGCCCGAGGTCGTGGTCACCCTCGGCGAGCTCCCCGCGGCCCGGCCGGAGCCGCTGCGCGTGCGCACCGCCGGCTACCAGCGCGACCTGCCGCAGGTGAAGCACGTCGGCACGTTCGGCCTGTTCTACCAGCGCAGGCTCGCCCGCGCGGCCGGGTTCGACGACGTCCTGTTCGTCACCCCGGACGGCCAGGTGAGCGAGGGCTCCACCTGGAACGTGTGCTTCCTCGACGGCGACACCGTGGTCTGGCCCAGTGCCCCGGCGCTGCCCGGCATCTCGATGGGCCTGGTGCAGAGCGGGCTGCTCCGGCTCGGTGCCGAGGTGCGGGTGCGGCCGGTGCTGGTCGAGGAGCTGCCCGGGTTCCGCGCCGCCTTCGCCACCAACGCGCTGAGCCCGGTGCGCCCGATCAGCCACGTCGACGACACCGCCTACCAGCCCGACGACACCGCGGCGGCCCGGTTGCTGCGCTGCCACGACCTGACCGCGGGGGAGCGGGTGTGACCGGGTTCGACGGTTTCGGCGAGTACGCGGTCGACTTCTACGACGGCCTGGCCGCGGACAACTCCAAGGCGTACTGGGACGCGAACAAGGCGACCTACGACGCCGACGTGCACGCCCCCATGCAGGCGCTGCTCACCGAGCTGGAGAAGGAGTTCGGCGGCGAGTTCGGCAACCCCAAGGTGTTCCGCCCGTACCGGGACGTGCGCTTCGCCAAGGACAAGACCCCGTACAAGACGCACTGCGGCGGGGTGATCGAGTCCGGTCGCGGCGCGGGCGCCTACTACGTCGAGGTCGGCCCCGACGGCCTGCGGGTGGGCGGCGGCTGCTTCCACATGGAGTCCGACCAGCTCGCCCGGTTCCGCACGGCGGTCGCCGAGGAGATCCACGGCGACGTCCTGCGCGGCGTCTTGGCCAAGCTGGAGCGCGGGGGCTGGGAGATCCGCGGCGACCGGCTGCGCACCGCCCCGCGCGGCTACGCCAAGGACCACCCGCGCATCGACCTCCTGCAGTACCGCTCGGTCTTCGCGGTGCGCGTCTGGGAACCCGACGACACGCTGCACGAACGCGGCTGTTTCACCCGGGTCCGCACCGCGTGGCGGCAGCTGCGCGAGTTCAACGAATGGGCTCGTGACCACGTGGGCACGTCCGATCGCGGCCGGTAGCGGCAACGTTGCCGCAGGCAGAACACTCTGAATCGAAACGCGCTTTTTCCCGGGGTTTTCGTGATCGGTACAGCCGGCGGGGCTAAGCTGCTCAGGTGTGAGCCGACGAGCGAAGATCGTGTGCACTATGGGCCCGGCGACCTCCTCCCCGGAGCGGGTGCGTGACCTGGTCGCGGCGGGCATGGACGTGGCGAGGATGAACTTCAGCCACGGCAGCCACGGTGACCACAAGCAGGTCTACGACCTGGTGCGCACCGCGGGTGACGAGGCCGGTCGGGCCGTCGGCATCCTGGCCGACCTGCAGGGTCCCAAGATCCGCCTGGGCACCTTCGCGGGCGGCCCGGTCGAGTGGCGCACCGGCGACGTCGTGCGCATCACCGTCGAGGACGTCGCGGGCACCCACGACCGCGTCTCGACCACGTACAAGGGCTTGGCCGAGGACGCCAGGAAGGGCGACCGGCTGCTGGTCGACGACGGCAAGGTCGGTCTAACCGTGGTCGACATCGACGGCCAGGACGTGGTCTGCGAGGTCACCGAGGGCGGCCCGGTCAGCAACAACAAGGGCCTCTCGCTGCCCGGCATGGACGTCTCGGTCCCGGCGCTCTCCGAGAAGGACATCGAGGACCTGGAGTTCGCCCTGCACCTGGGCGTGGACTTCATCGCGCTCTCGTTCGTGCGCTCGCCCGCCGACATCGACCTGGTGCACCAGGTGATGGACCGGGTCGGCCGGGGCAGGCTGCCGGTGATCGCCAAGCTGGAGAAGCCCGAGGCGGTGGACAACCTCGAGGCCATCGTGCTGGCCTTCGACGGGGTGATGGTCGCCCGCGGCGACCTGGGCGTGGAGCTGCCGCTGGAGCAGGTGCCGCTGGTGCAGAAGCGGGCGATCCAGATCGCCCGGGAGAACGCCAAGCCGGTCATCGTGGCCACCCAGATGCTCGACTCGATGATCAACAACTCCCGCCCGACCCGGGCCGAGGCCTCGGACGTGGCCAACGCCGTCCTCGACGGCGCCGACGCCCTGATGCTCTCCGGCGAGACCAGCGTCGGCCGCTACGCCATCGAGTCGGTCCAGACCATGAGCCGCATCGTGGAGGCGGTGGAGGCCGAGGTCCCCACGGTCCCCCCGCTCACCCACGTCCCCCGCACCAAGCGCGGCGTGCTGTCCTACGCGGCCCGCGACATCGGCGAGCGCCTCAACGCCAAGGCCCTCGTCGCCTTCACCCAGTCCGGCGACACGGTCAAGCGCCTGGCCCGCCTGCACACCCACCTGCCGCTGCTGGCCTTCACCCCGGAACCGGGCGTGCGCAGCCAGCTGTCGCTGACCTGGGGCACCGAGACGTTCCTGGTCCCGGAGGTCGACTCGACCGACCGGATGGTCCGCCAGGTGGACATCTCGATGCTCTCGATCGGCCGCTACCAGCCGGGCGACCTCGTGGTGATCGTGGCGGGCTCCCCGCCGGGGACCATCGGCAGCACCAACCTCATCCGCGTCCACCGCCTGGGCGAAGAGGACCACGCCTAGGCCCGCTGGTCGACGACCCGCTGCCAGTGGTCCAGGTTCTCCTGGGTGCCGCGGGTGTGCGGGTGCTCGGGGCCCAGTACTCGGAGTCGATCGGCGAGCAGGTCGCCGAACGCGGCGCGGGCCCCGGCGGGGTCCCCCGCCTCACCCTGCCAATCGGCCAGGTTGTTGCGCGTGGTGAGGGTCTCAGGGTGGTCGGGTCCGAAGTCCCGGAGGTAGTCGGTGAGGAGTTCGGCCAGCATCGCCCGGGCTCCCTCGGCGTCGCCGTTGTTGCCCAAGCACCTGGCCACGTTGCTCCGCACGCTCAGGATGTCCGGGTGGTCGGGTCCGAGCACCCGGACGTAGTCGGCCAGCAGGTCGACCGCCGCTGACAGCGCGGCGGCGGTGTCCGCGCTCTCGCCCTGCCAGAGCGCGAGGGAGTGCCGGGTGTTGAGCGTGTCGACGGCGTCCGGGCCGAGCACCCGCGTCTGGTCGGCGAGCAACTCGGCCAGCGCCGCCACGGCCCCTGCCGGATCCCCTGAGATCGCTCGCCAGTTGCCGAGGTCGGCGCGCGTGCCGAGGGTGTCGGGGTGGTCGGGCCCCAGGACCCTGATCTCGTCGGCGAGCAGCTCCGCCATCGCGGTCAACGCCCCGGCCACGTCCCCCGCCTCGGCCTGCCAGTTGGCGGCGCCGTGCCGGGCGGCCAGCACGTCGACGTGGTCGCCGCCGAGGAGCATCCGCGCGGTCGCGGCCAGGTCGGCGAAGTAGGCCCTGGCGTCGGCGGGGCGCCCCACCTGGCCCAGGTTGTGGCCTGCCCGGAACAGCACCGGGTGGCACTGCGGGGCGTACAGGTGGGCAGCGCCGACATCGAGCAGCGCGGCGGTGTTGGTGTAGATCGACGCGAGCGCGGCAGGTCCGCTCCTCGCCGGCGGCCACGCGTGCAGCAGTGCGTCGGCGGTGACCTTGACCAGTCCCGGCCACTGTGCGTCCTCGATGTCGTGCCGGGTGGCGAGCTGGACCAACGCGTGCACGCGAACCGCGACGTGTGCCGCGGACGGTGAGGTGTCGAGGGTCATCAGGTTGGTGCGGTGCAAGCAGCTCAGCGCGTCCCGGGCGTCGTCGGCCGTGATCGGTCGTTCGGCCGCGGCGGACAGGTGCGTCAGCACGGCTGGGGCGGTGAGCACCGCGAGCGGGATGCCGTTCGGGTCCAGGAGTGCCGCGACCCGCAGGATCGGGCCTGCCAGGCCGGTCGGTGCCAGGGCATTGGCGTGGTCGACCGACATCGACCATGTGGTGGCGATCGTGTCGTGGCGCTCGTCCGGCAGCACGTCCGGGAACAGCTGCGAGAGGTGTCGTTCACGCCACCGCCGCAGGTATTCGGTGCAGGTGATCTCGCGGTCGGCGATGTAGACCGCCGCCTGGCCCAACGCCAGGGGGAGGTGGCCAAGGACGTCGGCCAGTTCCGCGATGCCGGGCCGCAGGTGGGGCTGCTCGGCAAGCATCTCCGCCAGGTAGGCCGCTGACTCCGCCGGCGAGAACAGGCCCACGTGCACCAGCTTGCGGTTGCCGCCGCGCAGGACGGCGTCGCGGCGGCGGGTGGTCACCACGGTCTGGCCGGTTTCCGAAGGCCACAGGCCCGCCAGGTCGGCGGGGGACTGGAGGTCGTCGAGGACGATCAGCCAGTTCGGGTTGGTGTTGAGCCATTCCAAGAGGTGGCGAGGAGTGGCGGTGCCGGTCAGCAACTCCGCCAGGCGGGCGTACTCGGTCTGTACCTGGTCTCGCGACGAAGCCGTGATCCATGCCACGAGGGCTGCTTCGCTGTGGCGGGCGTGGTCTGCGGCCAGCTGCGTCTTGCCGACGCCGCCCATGCCGGACAGGACCACCGACTCCGTTGCGAGTTCCGGTACGTCCCGTGTCTGGAAACCGCTGGTGCGGCCCGGAATCAGGCCGAACCGGTACGGCAGCCGCGCTCGGCCCCCGGTGTCACCCAGGTTGACGTCGCCGTGCACCGCGCCCACCTGGACGATGTGGCCGGAGTTGTCCCCTCGTGCCACGTTGCGCGTCATGTGCACCATGTTCTCCCACTGCGGGCTCGTGGTGGCCCGCGACGCCGGAACCCCTGCACTAGCCTCGTGCGCATGACCGAAGCCGCTCGCCTGGCCGCCAATGACGAGGTGCCCGTCGACGCGCCGTTGGCGGTTGACGGGGTGCCGCGGGGGCAGCCCGTGCTCGACCGGCTCGTGGCGCTGCTGGACCTGGAGCGCATCGAGGAGAACATCTACCGCGGGGTGAGTCCCAAGAACTCCACCGTCCGGGTGTTCGGCGGGCAGGTGGCCGGCCAGGCACTGGTGGCCGCCGGGCGGACCGTGCCTGCCGAACGCGGTGTGCATTCGCTGCACGCGTACTTCATCCGTGGTGGTGATCCGAGTGTCCCGATCGTGTATGAGGTTGATCGGATCCGTGATGGGCGGTCGTTCACGACCCGGCGGGTGGTGGCGGTCCAGCACGGGAAGGCGATCTTCGCGCTGAGCGCGTCGTTCCAGGTCGCCGAGCGCGGGATCGAGCACGCCGACCGGATGCCCGAGGTGCCCGACCCCGAGACCCTGCCCACCCACGGCGACCGGATGACCCCCGAGCTGCGCGCCAAGTTCGGCGCCTGGGCCGACCGGCCGCGCCCGATCGACGTGCGCTACGTCAGCGAACCCCCCTGGCTCTCCCGGGAGACCGGGCCGCGCGACTCGCGCAACCAGGTGTGGATGCGGGCCGACGGGAAGCTCGCAGACGACCCGCTGCTGCACGTCTGCGTCCTGGCTTACGCCTCGGACATGACGCTGCTCGACGGCGCGCTCGCCCGGCACGGCGTGTACTGGGGCACCGACAAGGTCATCGGGGCCAGCCTGGACCACGCGATGTGGTTCCACCGGCCGTTCCGGGCCGACGAGTGGGTGCTCTACGACTGCGAGTCGCCCAGCGCCTCCGGTGGCCGCGGCCTGGCGACCGGTCGGTTTTTCACCCGCGACGGCGCGCTCGTGGCCACCGTCGTGCAGGAGGGCCTGCTCCGCGTCATCGACTGAGCAGTCGACTGGATCGTTGCCCGCGGAGTCGACTGACCGTCCCTTGTGGACGGAAAGGGTGGCGGGACCGGAACGTCGGGGGGTAGCGCTCCGGTCCCGCCGCGCCGGGCGCGGGGGAAGGGGTGGTTCCGGTCCGCGTCCCGGGTCTCAGCCCGCCAGGTGCTCGCGGTAGGAGGTGTCCTCCGTCACCAGCAGGCACAGGTGCGCCGTCAGGTACGCCCGGCACGGCGCGGGCGCCTTGGTGAACAGCCGGGTGCGGCACGAGGGGCAGCGGCCGCCCGCGTCGGGCCGGTGGTCGTTGAGCAGGGCCTGCAGCGCGGCCACCACCCTGGGCAGCTCGGCGCGGGCCAACCGGGTGGCGGTGTCGTCGGGGTCGAGCCGGGCCCGGCTGCTGATGTCGGCCAGGTAGCCCTGCAACGAGGCCTCCATGTGCCCGAAGATCGACCCGCTCACCCGTGCCCTCCCGTCGTGCTCACGCTCAAGTGGACCGGCCAAACGACCGATGACCGTCTAGTGTGCCCATCCGCACCTCGGTACGGTGGTTTCCGAGTCCCTCGCGTCCGATTCGCAGCCGCACGCTGCCTAATGTGCAGCCTGCTTCCCGGGAACCGCATTTTGCAAGTTGCACCACACGATCGGGTGACATTGCTCCCCGATCCGGTTAAGTACCCACCGACCCGGCCCGGAACCCGGCGACGGGCGCCTTGTGCTGGGGAAGATCAGCACCGAGACTTGCCACGGCGCGCGCAGGGCGCACCCAACGCTGCGGCCGGTCCCGGGGACGCGGTCGGAAACGAGGTGAAACACGTGGCGCGAGGGCACAGTCCCACGGTTCGTCGCCGCAGGCTCGCCGCCGAACTGCGGCGATTCCGCGAAGCGGCGGAACTGACCATCGACGAGGTCGGCGAGAAACTGGAATGCTCCGCCTCGAAGATCAGCCGCATCGAGACCGGGCACGTCGGGGTGACCCCGCGCGACGTGCGCGACATGCTCGAGCTCTACGGCATCGAGGAGGACAGGCGCGAGGCGCTGGTGCAGCTGGCCCGCGAAGCGCGCCAGAAGGGCTGGTGGCACTCCTACAACGAGGTGTTCACCGGTTCCTTCGTCGGCCTCGAGGCCGAGGCCTCATCACTGCACACCCACCAGGCGCTGCTGGTGCCTGGGCTGCTGCAGACCGAGGGGTACACCAAAGCCGTCATCCGGGCGATCCGCCCGGATGCCGATGAGGCCGAGGTCGACCTGCGGGTGCAGGGCAGGCTGGCACGCCAGCGGCTGCTCACCGACCCGCATCCGCCCGAGTACTGGGCGGTGATCGACGAGGCCGTGCTCCACCGCGTCACCGGCGGACCCGAGGTCATGCACGCGCAGCTGACCCGGCTCGTCGCGGCGGCGACCATGCCGAATGTGACCCTGCAGGTCGTGCCGTTCGGCGCGGGGGCGCATCCCGGGATGGAGGGCCCGTTCCTGATCCTGGGTTTCCCGGAACAGGCGGATCCCGATGTCGTCTACGTCGAGAACACCACCTCGGGCGTCTATTTGGAACAGCCGACCGATGTGCGCCGGTACACGTTGATGTTCGACCATTTGCGGGCGGCGGCGTTGCGACCTGACGACACCGTCGACCTGGTCCAGCGGGCGGCAGACAGGCTGACCCGCTATTGAAGGAATACACGAGAGGAGTGGGGCGTGACCGTTTCTGACCTGGCAGGCGCTGAATGGCGCAAGAGCAGCCGCAGTGGTGCAGGCAACGACTGCGTGGAGCTCGTGGTCGGCAGAAGCGGCGCAGCGGTGCGTGACTCCAAGAATGCGGAGTTCGGGCACCTGGCGTTCGCGGACATCGAATGGGCGGCCTTCGTCGGCGCCGTGAAGGACGACTCGCTCGGAGCCGGATAGCCGGGCTCCGACGGGCGTCCGCGACCGGGATGATCGACAGCACCCCGGTCCCGGGCCCGGTTCGATGGCGGGGCCACGGCGTGGCCGTGGCCCCGTACCCCGCTCACCCCTTACCCGGTCGACGGGCACGACCCCTTACCCACCTGCTCGCCACCACCCCCTTACCCGCCCGCGCCGGCACCGCCGACCCCCGTGGGTAAGGGTCCGCGGGCCAGGACTGCGTGATCACCGGATCCCGCCGCCCGCGGCCTCAGCGGCAACCTCCTCGGTACCGGCAAGACCGACCGAGGGAGTGAGCAGTGATGGAGTGGACCACCGAGGCCCTGCAGGCCGAGGTCAACTACCGCCGCAACGGCACGCTGGACCGCACCAGCAGGTTGCACCTGCGCGAGGTGCGGCGGGTGCCCTGGTGGCGGCGGCTGCGCGAGCAGCGCCCCGACCCGCGCCAGGGTGACCGCCACGCGGCCTGAGGTGTGCGAGCATGCCTCTCATGCCGCGTCTGGGTTCGGGAATCCCACTGGTCGCGCGCGGTCGCGAACTCCGCAGGCTGCGCGCGGCGGTCGACGCCGCGGGCACCGGGCGGGCGGCCGCCGTGCTGCTCGCCGGTGACGCGGGCGTCGGCAAGACCAGGATGACCGAGGAAGTCGGTGCCTACGCCCGCGAGCAGGGGGCGCTGGTGCTCACCGGCCGCTGCCTGGACGCGGGCGAGACCGGCCTGCCGTACCTGCCGGTCGCCGAGGCGCTGGCGCAGGTGCGCGAACTGGGGGTGGAGCCTGCCCAGGTCCGACCGGCCCTGGGCAGGCTGTTCCCGGATGTCGCGCTGCCCACCGGTCCCGACCCGGGCAGGCTCGCCTCGGGGATGGCGATCCCGGTCGTCGGCCCGCGCTCGGAGCAGGACATCGGGCAGCTGCAGCTGTTCGACGCGGTGCACGGCCTGCTGACCGACCTCGCCGAGCAGCGCCCGGTCGTGCTGGTGCTCGAGGACCTGCACTGGGCGGACGGATCCACCCGCAGTCTGCTGTCGTTTCTGTTTTCCCGCTTGCGTTCCCAGCGCCTGGTGGTGCTGGGCACCTATCGCAGCGACGACCTGCACCGGCGCCACCCGCTGCGCCCGCTGCTCGCCGAATTGGTGCGGCTGCCCCAGGTCGAGCGGATCGAACTCGCCCCCTTCGGCACGGCCGACGCGCGCGCGTTCGTCACCGCGCTCGCCGAGGACCTGATCACCGAACCGGTGCTGCGCGAAGTGGCGGGCCGATCAGAGGGCAACGCGTTCTTCGCCGAGGAATTGCTGGCCGCCTATTCCGAGTGCGGCGCGGGAATTCCGGCGACGCTGGTCGACGTCCTCTTGGCGCGCGTGGAACGGCTCAGCCCCGCGACGCAGAACGTCGTGCGGGTGGCCTCGGTCGCGGGGCGGCGGGTGCCGCACGCGCGGTTGCGGGCGGTGGCCGACCTCTCCGACACCGACTTGGAGGCCGCGCTCCGCGACGCGGTGGCCCACCACGTGCTGGTGCCCGACGACGGTGACCTCTACACCTTCCGGCACGCCCTGCTGCGCGAGGCCGTCTACGGCGACCTGCTGCCCGGTGAGCGGGTCCGCCTGCACGCGGCGTACGCGCGGGAACTGGCCGCCGACACCGGCACCCGCGGCATCGCCGCCGCGCTCGCCCACCACAGCATGGAGAGCCACGCGCTGCCTGCGGCGTTGACCGCCTCGGTTGACGCGGCGTGGGAAGCCGAGCGGCTGGGCGCGCCCGCGGAGTCGTTGGAGCACCTGGAACGCGCGCTGAAACTCTGGGACGCGGTGCCCGAGGCCGAGCGACCCGGCGACCTCGACGAGTTGACGTTGCTGCGCCGCGCATCCTGGGTCGCGGGCATGTCCGGCGACCCGGAGCGGGCGATCGCGTTCGCCCGATCGGCGGTCAAGCTGGCAGACGAGACGGTGAGCCCGGAGCGCGCGGCCAAGCTGCGCCGCAGGCTCGCGCAGGCCCTCTACGCGGTGGACGGCCGGGAAGAGGAGTCGCGGCAGAACATCGAGCAGGCGTGGGAACTGGTGGCCGAGCGCCCGGCGAGCGCCGACCAGGCCTGGGTGCTGGCGGCCTACGCGACGATCTTGCGCGGCCACGACCGGATGGCGGAGTCGCGCGAACACGCCGAGCGCGCGGTCACCATCGCCCGCTCGGTCGGCGCCAGCGGCCCGGAGGCCGACGCGCTGATCACGCTGGCGATCCTGGCCGAGTCGGACAACCAGGGCGCGGAGTCGCGGGAGTGGCTGGTCGAGGCCCGCGACCGGGCCCGCGACGTCGAGGCGATCACCGTCGAGCTGCGGGCGACCTACTCGCTGTGCGTCAGCTTCTACGAGGCGGGCCTGCTGGCCGAGGCCGCCGCGGTGGCCGCCGAGGGCGTGGCGCGGGCCGGGGCGACCGGGCTCACCTGGAGCACCTACGGCCTGGAGCTGCGCGTGGTGCAGGTGGTGATCCTCTACGCCAAGGGCGACTGGGACGGCAGCGAGGCGGCCGCGGAACCGCCGGGGCACAAGGTGTCCAGCACGGTGTCCGCGCGCTTGGCGGTGGTCGGCGCGCACGTGGCGGTGGGTCGCGGGCGCTTCGCCGAGGCCGACCGGCTGGTCACCGAGCTGCGCTCCGACTGGCACCGGGACCTGCAGATCCCGTTGGTGGCCGGCGGTGTCGGCGCCGAGCTCGCGGCCTGGCGCGGCCGTCCGGAGCGGGCCGTGGAGTGCGTGCGGGAGGCGCTGGACTGGGTGGCGCAGGCGGGGGAGCAGTGGGTGATGGCCGGGATCCGGATGGCCGCGCTCGGCATCGCCGCGCACGCCGACCTCGCCGTCGCCGCCCGGCGGACGGCCCACGGGCCGGAGGACGCCGTCGAGGAGGGCGGCAAGCTGGTCGCCCTGGCCCGCAAGACCGCCGAGTTCGGCAGCCCGCGCACCGGCGAGCTGGGGCCGGAGGGCCGCGCGTGGTTGGCCCGCGCCGAGGCCGAGTACACCCGGCTGACCGGCGACAGCGACGCGGCGAGGTGGCGCACGGCGGTGGCCGCGTTCGACTACGGCGCGCTCTACGAGCAGGCGGTCTGCCGCAGGCGCCTGGCCGAGGCCCTGCTGGCCGACGACGACCGGGAGGCCGCCGCGGTCGAGCTCCGCGCGGCCGAGCGGGTCGCCACCCGGCTGGACGCCAAGCCCCTGCTCGACGCGCTGCGCAAGGCGGCCCGGCGCGGCCGGATCCCGCTGGACGAGGCGACCGTGATCCGGGACGAGGTCGACCCGTTCACCCCGCGCGAGCGCGCGGTGCTGGGGCTGGTGGCCCTGGGGCGGACCAACCGCCAGGTCGGCGAGGAGCTGTTCATCAGCGAGAAGACGGTGAGCGTGCACCTGAGCCGGATCATGGCCAAGCTCGGCGCCAGCCGCCGGGCCGAGGCGGTCGCGGTGGCCTACGACCGGGGCCTGCTCACCGAGGGTTCGGCCGGACCGGTCGACCGGCGCTGAGCCGAGCACGGTGCCCGCGCACCTGATGTCCTTGCCCCACAACCGAACCGCGGTCACGACCGACGAAGTTCGCGCTGTCGGGGAGCGGATCGCCTTGCGCGGGAACGTTCTCAGCGCAGGAGTGTCACAGCGCGGGGATGGTCTCCGAGCGGTGGCTGCCGACGGCGAGCGCGACGCGGAGCATGTCGTCCTCGCGGCGCACCGACACCGGTAGCCCGCACGCGGCCGCGGCGCGCGCGAAGCCGACCTCCGAGGGCAGGCACCAGGCGATCATGTGCGCGTGGCCCGCCGCCCGGGCCAGGGCGCCCAGCCGGGTGATCAGCGCGGTGCCCAGGCCGCGGCGCTGCCAGGAGTCCTCGACCAGCACCGAGATCTCCGCCTCGGCCGGGTCGTTGGTGCGGATCAGCTGGGCCATCGCCACGACCTCGGTGCCGCACAGGGCGAGCAGCGTGGTGCCGCGCGGGGGTTGCAGCAGCCGGTGCAGCCAGCGGCGCGGCAGGGTGCGCAGCCCGGCGTGGTAGCGGGTGAACAGCGTCTGGGCCGAGCACCGGGCGTGCAGGTCGGCCACCGCGTCGGCATCGGCCGGGGTACCGGGGCGCAGCACGATCCCGGCGCCGTCGGTGGTGATCACCGCGGCGGGGGCGGCCGCGGCCTGCCCGCCCGCCGTGAGCACCTCGCCGAACGCGGCGACCCTGGCGAGCTCCACCTCGGTGAACGGCGCCCACCCCCGGCGGGCCACGAAGGACGTCCCGTCGGCGAGCGAGAGCACCGCGCGGTGGCCGCTGGTGTCGGGGGTGACCTGTTCGGTCGCGGGCACGACCGCGTCCGCGCCGATCAGCGTGCGCACCGCCTCGGCCACACCGGCGGGGTCGCGCAGCGCGTTCCCGACCGCGCGCAGGCCCGCGGTCGTGTGGTCGACGAGGTGCCGCAGGTCCGCCCGGGTGATCCCGACGCAGCGGCCGCCCTCGGCGCGGATCTCGTCGATGAGGTCGGCGGGCGCGGTGCCCGGGCCGGTGCTCACCACGATCTCGTCGACCACGCCGCCGGGGACCGGCAGCACGGACAGGGCGAGCACGTTGCAGTCGCGCGCGGCCAGCCGGGTGGTCACCCGGGCGAGCGTGCCCGGGCGGTCGTCGAGCTGGACCCGAAGGCGCCAGGTCGTGGGCGCGGTGGCGGGGAGGGGGGTCGTGTCCATGCCGACCAGCCTGCGCGCGCACTGTTGCCGATGGGGGGCGCCGGTGTTTCGGTGGTGTGAGCGCTGCCGTCCCAGGGTGGAGTCGCCGCCCGATGTGCTGCCCCATCGGTCACGTGGGGTGCCGCCGCGGTGGCCTAGCGTTGGCGGGACCACCTTCCCCCTGCGTGAGGCGGCGACATGGTCGGCGATGGGTCCCAGTCGTTCCGGTACCGGTTGGCCGACGTGCCCGTCGCCGGGGCGACGGTGGACATCGGGCACGTCGCCGTGACCGTCGCGCTGCGGCTCGACGGCGAGCTCGTGGTCCGCGCGACCGCGGCGGCCGCCGACGGCCGCGTCCGGGCCCTGGCCGCCGTGCGCGAGGTGGCCGCCGGGGTGATGGTGGGCGGTATCGGCTCGGCTGAGGCGCGGATCGCGGCGGGCGCGGACCACCGGTTCGCCCAGCGCGGCCGGGTCTTCCACGCACCCGACACCGTGGCGTTCACCGGCGACTGCGAGATCGGCTTCACCCGCGGCGACGTGCGGGTGACCGGTCGCGCCCGCTACCGGCTCGACGTCTCGGCGCTGCCGCACCGCGAACCCGAGCGGGCTCCGTGGGACGGTTCGCCGGACGCGCGCGCCTGGTTCACCCGGCACGACCACGAGCTCTCCGCGATCGGCGTGCTGGTGCTCGTCGCCGTGCCGTTCACCCCGGGCGCCCTGCTGCACGCCTGACCCGCGGCGCCACCGGCACCGCGGGTCGGGTCCGTGCTGGGCTCTTCGTACCGGGCTCAGTAGTGCAGCAGGTCCGCGCCGTAGCCCTCGGCCATCTCGTACTGCTGGGTGAAGCTCGCGAAGTCCAGCCAGGACTCGTCGCCGCTGCCCGCCGGCCACGGGTCGTAGACGTGCACCTCCGCGCCCGCCGAGCCGTTGCGGATCCCGGCGACCACGATGATGTGGTAGGCGTTGCCCGGCACCGGCGTCCACAGTGGACCGTTGGCGGAGAGCACGTCGGCCCAGCCCTGCTCGGTCCAGCAGGCGCAGTAGACGCTGCCCATGCCCACCTGCTTGCCGATCGGCTCGGCCTCGTCCCAGGTCTTGCCGTCGTGGTTGGCGCCGGTCTCCTCGCACAGCCGCTCGACGGTGTAGTCCCCGCCGCGGGCGTTGAGCACCATCACCATCGACGCCGCCCAGCAGGTGGTCTCGTCCGGCTGGCTGAGCAGGGTGACCGGGAAGTCCACCTCGTGCAGCTGCTGCCCCTGCTCGCCGCCGCTCGAACCGCCACCGGAACCGCCACTGGAACCGCCGCTGTCGGACCCGCCGCCGGAGCGGCCGAGCAGGGCGTCCCAGAACGCGGCGTCGACGTTCTGACCCGAGGACAGGCCGTTCTGGTCGGCGAAGTGGCTCACCGCGCCCGCCGTGGTGTCGTCGAACTCGCCGCTCTCCGGGACGACGCTCTGCTGGTAGTGGTGGTTGAGCATCTGCTGCAGGTAGGTCACCCACTCCGAGCTCTCGCCGGGGGCCAGGTCGGGCTCGTCTGCCATCTCGGTTCTCCTCACATGCCGGGTACCTAGCCGCCGATGTCCACTGTGGACACGGCGATGATCGATCCGGTCGGTGCCGGGGCCGGGTCGTTGCAGGTCTGCACGGTGTCCCCGGCCCGTGCGGCGGGCTTGTTGTTGATCAGGACGGTGCCGCTGCCCTTGATCACCGTGCCCTGGTTGGTCGGCGGCACCTGGAACGTCGCGGGCGGCGGGGCGAGGTGCGGGGGCGCGTTGGTCGCGGTGGACCCGAGGACCGCGGCCGGCGCGCCCGCGATCAGCACGTCCGCGCTGCACCCGCCGGTGATCGTTCCGGTGAACGGTATCGGCGTCGGGGTGGGGACCGGGCCGCCGGGGGAGGGGACGAGGAGGATGTGGATGTCGGTGCCTACGACCTTGTCGCCCATCTTCGCCCCCGGGCTCACGAGCGCACCCAGCGCTTGGCCGCGGCCGGGGCCAGCGGACCGGTGGGCACGTCCTGGCCCGAGCGCAGCGCCATCTTCTCCGCCGGGGGCGCGAGTTCGGTGTCCGGCTCGGGCACGTACACCGCGCTCACGGTGATCACGAACGCCGCCCGCGCGGGCATCCCCAGGTTGCTCCACAGGTCGCCCGGGTCCTCATCGGACACCGTCAGCAGGACCTGCTCGCCGGTCCCGGCCAGCGCGCCGCCGAGGCAGGTGGCGGGGATGGTGTCGGCGAAGACCATGGTGCGCAGGGCCCGGTCGAGCAGCATGTGCTCCTCGCTGACCTTCGCCGCCCGTGCCGTGACCAAATAGGACAGTGCACAGCGGCGCGTCGGGGACCGCCGGGACAGCAAGGCGCCGCGGCCGTCGCGCACCTCGTCCCACCCGGACTCGCGCCCGCGCGGGTCGCCGCGCAGCCCGAACAGGAACAGGTCGATGGCCTTGGACGGCCGCTCGGCCTGCCAGGTCGGCTTCGGCGGGTCCAGGCGCACGGCGGTGCCCTCGGGCAGGGCGCGGCCGAGCAGCGCGCACAGCGCGTCGTCCACCTCGGTGATCACGCGTCCAGTCTCGGTCGCCCCGGGGCCCGCGCACACCGGTCCGCCGCCCGTCCTATCGGCGCGCCCACCCCGCCCGAAGGGGCGGTCCCGGCCGCCCCCGGCCCCGCCCCCGGGCGACTGCGCGCCCGGAGCGCCCGGGCGCAAGCTCGGAGGCCGGAAGTCGGTAACCGCACGGTGAGGGAGACCCGCAGATGGCCAGCAGCTACCTCGCGCCCGGTGTCTACATGGAGGAGGTGACCTCGGGATCGCGGCCGATCGAGGCCGTGGGCACCGCGGTCGCCGCCTTCGTCGGGTTCGCCGAGCGCGGGCCGGTGCACGAGCCGGTGCTCGTGACCAACTGGACCCAGTTCAAGGCGAACTTCGGCGACTTCGTGCCCGGCTACTACCTCGCGCACGCGGTCTACGGCTACTTCCAGAACGGCGGCGGCGTCGCCTACGTGGTGCGCGTCGGCGGCGCGGACGCCGAGACCAACGGCCACACCGAGCGGCGCGCGCTGCCCGCCGCCGAGCTGCCCGCCGCCGAGGGGCGCCCGGGGCTGACGGTGTCGGCCAGGGAAGCCGAGGCGGGGGAGCTGACCGTCGAGGTGGCGCCCGCGAGCGAGGCGGCCGACGACGCGTTCAAGCTCGTGGTCAAGCGCGCCGGTGAGCCGGTGGAGACCTTCGACAACCTCACCACCCGGCGCGGGGCCAACAACGTCGCGACCGTGGTGCGCCAGCAGTCCAAGCTCATCCAGGTCGAGGAGGTCAAGGGCAAGGCCCTGACCGCCCCGGCGCACGGCGAGACCGCGCTGTCCGCGCCGGGCGCCGACCGGCCATCCACAGTGGACGCCAAGGACTACGTCGGCGACTCGGCCGACCGGACCGGCTTCGGCGGCCTGGAGGCCATCGACGAGGTCACCATGCTCTGCGTGCCCGACCTGATGGCCGCCTACCAGCGCGGCGCGCTGACCATGGAGGACGTCAAGGCGGTGCAGCTGGCGATGATCGCGCACTGCGAGCTGATGTCGGACCGGGTCGCCATCCTCGACGCCCCGCCCGGGCTCAAGGCCCAGGAGGTCAAGGACTGGCGGCAGGACTTCGCGGGCTACGACTCCAAGTACGCCGCGCTGTACTGGCCGTGGATCAAGGTGGCCGACCCGGTGGCGGGCAAGCAGGTGTTCGTGCCGCCGAGCGGGCACATGGCGGGCATCTGGGCCCGCAACGACTCCTCGCGCGGCGTGCACAAGGCGCCCGCCAACGAGGTGGTGCGCGGCGCGGTCACCCTGGAGCTCAACATCACCAAGGGTGAGCACGACCTGCTCAACCCGATCGCGGTCAACTGCATCCGCTCCTTCCGCGGCCAGGGCATCCGGGTGTGGGGCGCGCGCACGCTCTCCAGCGACCCGGAGTGGCGCTACCTCAACGTGCGCAGGCTGTTCAACTACGTGGAGAAGTCCATCCTGCAGGGCACGAACTGGGTCGTGTTCGAGCCCAACGACCCCAAGCTGTGGGACTCGGTCAAGCGCACGGTGACCATGTTCCTGCGCCGGGTCTGGCGCGACGGCGCGCTGTTCGGCCGCCAGCCCAACGAGGCCTTCTTCGTCAAGTGCGACGAGGAGAACAACCCCCCGGAGAACCGCGACGCGGGCATCCTCACCGTGGAGATCGGCATCGCGCCGGTCAAGCCCGCGGAGTTCGTGGTGTTCCGCATCTCGCAGTTCGCCGAGGGCGCCGGGCTAGAGGAATAGCGGTCCCGCAAGACTGTCCTGAAAGGACTACGACATGGCCGCAGGCCTGAACTCCAACCAGCCCAACGACGCCCTCACCGCGGCGCGGTTCTCCATCACCATCGACGGCTACGAGATCGCCTCGTTCTCCGAGCTGCAGGGCATCACCACCGAGGTGGAGCCGGTCGAGCTGATGGAGTCGACCGACAAGGAGGTGGTGCTCAAGAAGCTGCCCGGCAAGACCAAGCCCGCCACGCTGGTCCTCAAGCGCGGCAAGAACTCCAGCATGGAGCTGTGGGCCTGGCACGAGGCGGTGCTGATGGGCGACATCGTGGCGGCCCGCAAGAGCTGCTCGCTGATCATGTACGGCACCGACGGCAAACCGGTGGCGCGCTACCACCTGGAGCACGCCTGGCCGTCCAAGCTGGAGATCGGCGCGCTCAAGGCGGGCTCCAGCGAGGTGCTGATGGAGACGGTGACCATCGTCTCCGAGCGCATCCAGCGGGTGTCGGTGTGAGCGTGGACACCGGTCTGCGCACCGAGTACCCGTTCACCCTGCCCCGCGGCTACGTCGACGAGCACGGCACCGTCCACCGCACCGGCGTGATGCGCCTGGCCACCGCCCGCGACGAGATCACCACGCAGGCGGACCCGCGGTCGAAGCAGAACCCGGCCTACCTGACGGTGCTGCTGCTGGAGCGCACGGTCACCGCGCTGGGGGAGCTGGCGGCGGTGGACACCTTCGTGGTGGAGAACCTGTTCGCCTCGGACCTGGCGTTCCTGCAGGACCTGTACCGCCGGGTGAACTCGGAGGGGCACACCGAGGTGGCGGTCGGCTGCCCGCACTGCGGCAAGGAGTTCGCGGTCGACGTCGCCGGTGATGCGCCGGGGGAATCCTGAGGTACGCGACCGACCGGCTCTGGGAAGAGGTCGCGTACATCGCTTACTACCTGCACTGGACCTTCGAGTCCATCTTGGACCTGGAACACCCGGTGCGGGACCGGCTGATCACCGAGATCGGCCGGATCCACACCAGGCAGAACAACGGAGGGGACCCCTGATGCGCTGGCCGTTCCGTCACCGGCACCCCTCCGCACCCGCGACGCCCGCGGTGGGCAGTCCCGGGGTGGGCAGTCCTGCAGTGGGCAGTCCCACGGTGGACAACCCCGCGGTGAGCAGTGCCGTAGTGGACAACCCCGCGATGGGCGGTCTCGTGGCGGACAACCCTGCGGTGAACAACCCCGGGGTGGCCATCATGGCCGGGGGCGCCGCGGTCGCGGGTACCTCGACCGCGGCCGCCTCGGCAGGGAGCCCGTCGGCTGGCGCTGCCCCGACTGTCGGCGCCTCCGCGACATCCGCGAACCCTCGGCCGGATCCCGCTCCACCGGCCACTGGCGCGCCTGCGCGGCCGGGGCGGGACTGGGTCCTGGTCACCCCGCTGCGCCCGACGATCGCCGTCCGCGCCCCGCTGATCGTCCGGCGACCACCCCTGGGCCCACCCCTGCCCGGCGCCCGAACGGTGAGCCCGGCCTTGGTCGATCCAGCGGTCGGTCGGGTCGAGGGCCTGGTCACCGCTTACCCCGCCCCGAACCCCGCCGACGGCCCGGGCGACACCAGGGCAAGCGCGCCGACCCCGACCCTGCCCCCGCCGGTGACCCCGGCTCCGAACTCGACCTCGACCGCCGCCCCGCCCACGACCCCGGCTCGCACTTCCGCCTCAGCCCTGCCGCCGACCTCGGCTCCGGCTCGCACCTCTGCCCCAGCCCAGCCGCCGACCTCGACCGTGGCTGAGCCCCCACCCCGCACCGCGAGCCGATCTCCCGAGCCGCCTCAACCGTTCGTAGACCCAGTCCGGCTTACGGTCCCCAAGCCATCCGGGTCACCCGAGCGCGGCCCCGCCTCGACCCTCTCGCCCCCTGGTGCCGTCCGCCCGGTCGTCGAGCCGAGCGCTGGAGATCCCCGCACACCCACCCCGCTCACACACCCGACAGTCCCGGCGAGCTCCTCTTCACTCGCGAGCCCGCCCAGCGATGATCACCCCACCACCGCCGACCGGCCGCCGTCGATCGCGCCCACCAGTGATCACCCGGCCACCCACCCCACATCGCCCACCCCCGCAAGCGACCCCTCAGCCGATCACCCCTCAGCTGATCACCACGCCCCCAACACCCCCTCGGCGCGTCCCACCCCCGCAACCCCCAGCCCCTCGGCGGACACCGCTCCCCGCGCCACACCGCGGATTTCGACCCCCCACCCCCCTCAGGGCATCCCCCACCCTCCCTGGGGGGCGGCCCAAGCCCATCTTACCAAGGGGGACGCGCCGATCGGTCCGGCTGACAACCGCCTGTGGACAACTAAGCCACTAGTCCACAGGCCCACCAGGGAAACGGCCCCGGACCCGCGAAAGTTCACTGAGGCGAGTGACGAGTTCGTTGGGGCCGCGCGGGTCCCGGCGGAGCCGCACCGGGCGCCCGGCTGGATGCGGTACGTGCCCGAGTGGGTCACCCAGCAGCAGCCCGCCGAGCCCGCGCCGCCACCGGCTCCCATGCCCGCGCGCGGGTTCCAGCGGCCGTCGGTGGGGCAGACGCGCAAACTCGGCCTGGGCGCGCCGATCCCGCCCGACGCGGTGCCCCCGGGTCGGCCGCCGCCGGACCTGGTCGACGCCATGCGTGCCCGGCACAACATCGACGTCGCCGACGTCCCCGTGCACCGCGGTCCCCGGGTCGCCGAGGAGGCGCGGGTTCGCGGCGCCCGGGCGTTCGCTGCGGGCGGGGCGGTCTACCTCCCCGACAACGCCGCCCCCGGACTCCTTGCCCACGAACTCGTGCACGCTATCCAGCAGCGCAAGTTCGGCGCGTCCCTCCCGGCGGAGGACACGCCCGCGGGCCGCGCGCTCGAGGCCGAAGCGGTCGCCGCCGAACAACACCACCCGCACGCGGATGTCCGAACAGCACAGTCGACAGTGGACATCCAGGGCCCCGTGCAGCGCGCACCCCTGGCGCCGGAGAACTCCAAGTTCGAGCCGGCGGAGCGCGAAGAGGTCAGTCGCATCGCCGAGCACGAGGCGCGGGTCGTCGTGGAGGAGTGGACCAACCCGGTCCTCGCCCGCCAGCGCGAGGAGCAACCCCGCCAGGACCGCGACGAACGCAGGCGCGAACTGCAGGCCGAGGCACTCGATGAAGTCCGCGAGGAGAGCGCCGCCGGGGACGCGGGACCCACCGAGCTCACCGACGTCCAGCAGGAGCGCATCGAGCGCAGGCTCGACTACGAGGAGCAGACCAGGACCAGGCAGGTCCGGTCGCACTACGCGATCGCCGCCGGGTACACCAGGGCCGAGCAGGCCAGAGCAGAGCACACGGCGGCGCAAACCAGGGCCGAGGACTCCGGCAAGGACGACCGCGACGTCTTCGCCAAGATCGGCATCACCACCGCTGACTTCAAGGAGTCACTCGACCCCGACACCTGGTTCGAGCCGACCGGCCCCGACCAGATGCACGCCGACGCCGACACCCGCGCGCACGGCAGGCGCGGCGGCGGCGAGATCGACCTCGACCGGATCGACCTCGACGAGCTGTCCACCCGGCTCTACGACCGGTTGCGCAGCAGGCTCCGGCTGGAGCTCCTGATCGACCGTGAGCGGGCGGGCCTGCTCACCGACTTCCGTTAGGAGGCACCGTGCTCAGCGACAGCAGCAAGATCGGCCTGAGCAACCGGTTCGTGGTCGTCGTGCAGAACATGGAGAAGTACAACCTCGGCAGCTGGACCAAGGCCGAGGGCCTCGACGTCAGCTGGGACGTCGCCGAGTACCGCTCCGGCGACGGCGGCAACGACCGGTTCTACTTCCCCGGCAACACCAAGTACAACAACGTCAAGCTCTCCCGCGCGGTCTCCGACGAGACCACCGCGGTGCGCGACTGGCTGAACAAGAACTCCTGGGACCACAAGCTCTACGTCGGCACGATCAAGCTGCACACCTCGCTGTTCGACGACGGCGCGATCACCGAGTGGGAGCTGCGCGACGTGATCCCGGTCAAGTGGGCGATCACCACCATGGACGCGGGCGCCAGCCAGGTCGCCATCGAGACCCTCGAGCTGGCCCACCGCGGCTTCCTCGAGGACCAGCGCAGGCTCCCGGTCTAGGGCGCGGACATGGTCGCACTGCACAGCTTCGAGACGATGCTCGCCCTCACCACCCGGTTCCACGTCACCGTCGACGGGGTGGACCTCGGCGGCTGGGCCCGCTGCCAGGGGTTGCAGGTGAAGTTCAACCCGGAGGTGGTCAAGGAGGGCGGGAACTACCACTACGAGGCGATCCTGCCCGGCCAGATCCAGTACCCGAACGTCATCCTGGCCCGGGCGATGAACGCCACCGACACCGCCAAGGTGCAGGCCTGGCTGCGCGACCGCGCCGCGGAGTGGGTCGACGCGATGAGCAGCGGCGGCGGGGGGACGGCGCAGATCAAGCTGTTCGACGCGCGCGCGGGCGTGGTGGCCACCTGGTCGCTGCGCAACGTCTACCCGGCCACCTGGAAGGGCCCGGACCTCGACGCGATGACCATGGGGATCGCCACCGAGACCCTGGAGCTGGCGCACGAGGGATTCCTGTGAGGGGGACACGATGAGCATCTCCGCCGGATTCGCCGCCGGGGCGGGCGCCGACCTGGCCATCGGCGCCGGGATCGGCATCGCCGCGCTGGCCGGTGCCCGGGTCCCCGCCTCGCTGCGCTGCACGACCTTCCCGCACCTGGGTTTCGTGCCGTTCGACTTCAACCCCACCGACATCACCATCTCCCGGATGAGCCGCAGCGGCATCCGCGCCTCCCCGGGCGGCGGGCGCGGCACCACCGGGTCGACCAGCCAGACCACCAAGCAGGTCAAGGGCCCGGACATCACGCTGGCCAAGGTGATCTTCGAGGGGGCGACCACCAAGCTGCGCTGCGACACCCTGCTCGGCTGGATGTCGCCGGACGCGGGCTTCCTGGGGCAGCTGCTCGCCCTCACCGGGAACAACCTCAAGACCCAGCCGCCGCAGCTGACCTTCCAGTGGGGTCCGCCGATGATCGGCTTCATGTACACCGTGAAGCTGACCAAGTGCACGGTGAAGTACACCCGGTTCACCACCGCGGGCATCCCGGTGCGCGCCGAGGTCGGCCTCACCATGGAGGAGATCCCGACGCTGCTCGGCTCGCTGCCGCAGAACCCGACCTCCGGCGGCCAGGCGGGCAGGCGCAGGCACACGGTGGCCGCGGGGGAGACGCTGCAGTCGATCGCCACCGCCAACTACGGCAACCCCGGCGCCTGGCGGCGGATCGCCGAGGTCAACGGCATCCAAGATGCCGCGCGGGTGCGCCCCGGCACCACGGTGTACCTGCCCAACGCCCACGAGCTGAGGGGCGCCTGATGCCCGGCGGGCTGCTCGGCGGCGGCCCGACCTCCGCGCTGGTCTGGCCGGGGGTCAAGATCGGCTCGCCGATCGCGCTCCCGTTGTCCCCCCTGGTGTCGCCGTGCCTGATCCGGGCCGTGGTCGACACGCACCTGCACCTGCCGGACATGTTCGAGCTGACCTTCCACGACGAGGAGGGCACGGTCATCCCGGACGCGGGCCTCGACATCGGCACCGCCGTGGAGATCAGCGCGGGCCGCGCCGACAGCGACAGCACCACCTCGCTGATCAAGGGCGAGGTCACCTCGATCGAGGCCATCTGCCGCGACGGGCTCGTCTACTCCATCGTGCGTGGTTACGAGAAGGCGCACCGGTTGCAGCGCGCCAAGCGCACTCGCACGTTCGTCAAGATGCGCGACAGCGAGATCGCCGAGAAGGTCGCCAAGGGGGCCGGGCTGACTGTCGGCAAGGTCGACAAGACCTCCGTCGAGCACGAGCACCTGGCCCAGGTCGCGCAGACCGACTGGGAGTTCCTCACCCAGCGGGCCCGTGAGATCGGCTTCGAGACCGGTGTAGTGGGCGGGAAGTTCTTCTTCCGCAGGGCTTCCGGCCGCAAGGACGGCGGTGGCGGGATGCTCGACGCGATGGCGAGCGCGGCGGCCGGTTTCCTCGGTCTGGGCAGCGGGAAGCTCACCTTCAAGGACAACCTGCTGACGTTCCTGCCGCGGGTGTCCGCGGCGAACATCACCCCGGACGTGGAGGTCCGGGTCTGGGACCCCAAGGGCGCCCGGGTCGCGGTCGGGACCGCGGACGTGGCCACCGGCACGGCGACGATCGACGGCCAGGACCCGGCCGAGCTGGCGAACTCGTTCACCGACGGCCTGCTGCCGATCCCCAAACTCCCGGCCATACCGTCGATCCCGGGGTTGCCGAAGCTTGACTTCGGACTCCCGGCGAGCAACACCGCCTACCTCGTGGTCGACCGCCCGATCGCCGCGGGCGCCGCCGCGGACGCCGCCGCCGAGGAGGCCGCCAAGGGCTTGGCCGACCACGTCGCCAGCACGTTCGCCGAGGCCGAGGGGGACGCGCTGGGCGACCCGGCGCTGCAGGCCGGGGCCGAGGTGGAGATCGCGGGCGTGCCGGAGCGGTTCGCGGGCAAGTGGACGATCACCAACGCCCGGCACGTCTTCGACGCCGAGGAGGACGGCTACCACACCCGGTTCTGGGTCAGCGGGCGGCAGAACCGCAGTCTGCTCGGCCTCACCACCGGCGGCGCCAAGGCGCCGACGATGTCTGGGGTCGTGTGCGCGGTGGTCACCAACGTGGCGGACCCGGACAAGAAGGGCCGGGTGAAGGTCGCCCTGCCCTGGCTCGCGGCCAACTACGAGTCCGACTGGGCCCGGGTGGCCCACCCGGGCGCGGGCAGGCGCAGCGGGACGCTGTTCTCCCCCGAGGTCGGCGACGAGGTGCTGGTCGGCTTCGAGTTCGGCGACCCGCGCCGGCCGTATGTCCTGGGTGGACTGCTCAACGACAACACCTCGTTCGGGCACCTGGGTTCCGCGGTCACCGGGTCCGGTGTGGTCACCCAGCGCGGGCTCGCCACGCCCGCGGGCAACCGGTTGCTGTTCACCGACGACCTGCCGCCCGGGCCGCCGGGTGCGTTGCCGCCCACCAAGTCCACGATCGTGCTAGGCACCTCGGACGACAAGCTGGCGCTCACCATCGACCAGGTGGCGGGCACGGTCGCGCTCACCTGCAACCCGGCGCCGCCCGCGAGCCGCACCCCCGCGGGGGCGCTGACCATCGAATGCGGTGGCGCGGGCCAGATCACGATCAAGGCCGGGGTCGGCGGGATGAAGCTGGAGACCGACGGGCAGCTCGAGCTCACCGGCAAGCTCGGCGTGAAGGTGTCCAGTCCCGCGGTGACCGAGGTCAAGGGCTCGCTGCTCAAGCTCAACTAGGAGGGTCGGATGGCGCAGGACTTCGTCGGCGCGGGCTGGGCGTTCCCGCTCGGGGTCGGGCCGCAGGGCGGGATCTCCCTGGTGCGCCGGGAGGTGGAGCTGGAGCAGGCGATGCGGCTGATCCTGGCCACCTACCCCGGCGAGCGGCCGATGCGCCCGCAGTTCGGCAGCCGCATCCGCGACTTCGTGTTCCGGCCCGCCAACCTCGAGACGGTCGCCGAGCTGTCCCAGGAGGTGCGCGACGCGCTGCTGCGCTGGGAACCGCGGGTGGACGTCGAGGGGGTGCGGATCTCCCCGGACCCGGCCGACGGCAGCGTGCTCTACATCGACATCCAGTACCTGGTCAAGGACACCAACGACCGCCGCAACCTGGTGTTCCCGTTCTACACCATCCCCGAGGACGGGAGTGACTACTGATGGCCCTGCCCACGCCCAACCTCGACGACCGCCGGTTCCAGGACCTGGTCGACGACGCCAAGCGGATGGTGATGCTGCGCTGTCCGGAGTGGACCGACCACAACGTCTCCGACCCCGGCGTGACGCTGATCGAGACCTTCGCCTTCATGACCGACCAGCTGCTGTTCCGGCTCAACCAGGTGCCCGACCGGCTCTACGTCAAGTTCCTGGAGATGATCGGCCTGCGGCTGGTGCCGCCGACGCCCGCGCGGGTGCCGGTGACGTTCTGGCTGTCCGCGCCCGCGATCACGCCGGTCGGCATCGCCGCGGGCACCTCGGTGGCGACCCCGCGCGACGACACCTCGGCGGCGGTGGTGTTCAGCACCGGCGCCGACCTGCGGATCATCCCGTGCGCCCTGCGCCGGGTGGCGACCGCGCCGGTGTCGGCCGACGAGCTGGCCGACGAGGTCGTCGACCGGACCGACCAGGTCCGGATGGGGACGGCGTTCCCGGCGTTCTCGCCCGTCCCGGCGGTCGGGGAGGCCCTGCTGGTCGGGCTGACCGGCGCGGTGCCGCACTGCGTCGTGCGCGTGGACATCGCCTGCGAGGTGCGCGGCGTCGGTGTCCACCCGGAACACCCGCCGCTGGTGTGGGAGGCCTTCGACGGTGCCGACTGGCAGCCCTGCCGGGTCAGCGCTGATACGACGGGCGCGATCAACACCGACGGTCACGTGCTCGTGCACGTACCGGAGGGACACACCGCGGCGGTGCTCGGCGGTGAGAGCGCGGGCTGGCTGCGGGCGCGCGTGATCGAGGTCGACGAGGGTTTCCCGACCTACCACGAGACGCCGGTGATCACCTCGCTCGCGGCCTCGACCGTGGGCGCCACGGTGGACGCCTTCCACTGCGAGCTGGTCGAGGAGGAGGTGCTCGGTCAGTCAGAAGGTGTTCCGGGGCAACAGTTCCCGGTGGCGCAGCTGCCGGTCGTCGCCGGTGTGGACCCGGTGCTGGAGACCACCTCGGACGACGGTTGGAAGCCTTGGGAGCGGGTGTCGCACTTCGCGAACAGCCGCCCGGACGACCGGCACTACCTGCTGGACGGGGCGACCGGGACGGTCTACTTCGGACCGATCATCCGCGAGGTGGACGGCGGCCTGCGGCAGTACGGGGCGGTGCCGCCGCACCAGTGCGGGATCCGGCTCCGCCGCTACGCCGTCGGCGGCGGTCGGGTGGGCAACGTCGGCAAGGGCGCGATCCAGACGCTGCGATCGTCCATCCCGTTCGTGGCCCGGGTGGAGAACCTGGAGCCCGCGAGCGGCGGGGTCGACGGCGAGACCATCGAGCAGGCCAAGGCGCGCGGCCCGATCCTGCTGCGCACCCGCAGCCGCGCGGTCACCGCGGAGGACTACGAGGCGATCACCCGGGAGGCGGCCCCGGAGGTCGCCCGGGTGCGTTGCGTCACCGCGGGCGACGACGAGGTCGACGCCGGGTCGGTGCGGGTGCTGGTGGTGCCCTCGGCGTCCGCTGTGGACGGTCGGATCGAGTTCGCCGAGCTGGTGCCGGAGCGGGAGACGCTGGCGCGCATCAGCGACCGGCTCGACGAGGTGCGGCTGATCGGGACCCGGGTGCTGGTGTCGCCGCCGAAGTACCGCGGGGTGACGGTGGTGGCTCGGGTGATCGCCCGGCCCCGGGTCGACCGGGCGCGGGTGCGGGCCGAGGCGCTGGCGGCGCTGTACCGGCACCTGAACCCGATCAGCGGGGGAGTCGGCGGCACCGGCTGGCCGTTCGGGCGGCCGGTGCAGGCGGGCGACGTCTACGCGCTGCTGCAACGGGTTCGAGGGGTCGACATGGTCGAGGACGTGCGGTTGTTCGGCGCCAACCCGGTCACCGGTGAGCGCGGTGAGGAGACCCAGCGGCTCGAGGTGGACCGGCACAGCCTGGTGTTCTCCTACGAGCACCACGTCCGGGTGGAGGACAGCTGATGCGCGGTCTCACCCCGGGTCTGGCGACCGCGGCGCCGCTGCTGGCGATGTTGCCCGCGGTGTACCAGGAGGACCCGTTCACCGAGCGGTTCATCGCGGGCTTCGACGACGTGCTGGCACCGATCATGTCCACTTTGGACTGCATCGTGGACTACCTGGACCCGGCGCTGGCCCCGGAGGACTTCCTGGACTGGCTCGCCGGCTGGGTCGGCATCGAGCTCGACGACGGCTGGCCGGTCGAGCGGCGGCGGGCGGTGGTCGGCACGGCGGTCGAGATGTACCGGATGCGCGGCACCGTGGCGGGCCTGCGGGCGAACCTGGAGGTGCTGACCGGTGGCACCGCCGAGATAGCCGACAGCGGCGGCACGGCGTGGTCGCACGACCCCGAGGCACCGCTGCCCGGCGACGCGTACCCGCGGCTGGCGGTCCGGGTGCGGGTGGCCGACCCGGCCGCAGCGCCGCGGGACCTGGTCGAGAACGTGGTCGCCGCCGCCAAACCGGCCCACGTGGTACACCGAGTGGAGGTGGCCTCATGATCGTCTGCAAGACCTGCGCCTACCACAACGCCGACACGGACACGTTCTGCGGCAAGTGCGGCGCGTTCCTGGAGTGGACGGGGGAGAAGGTCGCCCCGGCGCCCGCGCCGGTGGTGGCGGAGGAAGAGGAGGAGCCACCGCCCAAGCGCGGGTTCCTGGCGAGGTTGCAGTCGGCGCTGTACCTGGACGTGGGCGACCGCCCCCCGGTGCAGACACCGCCGCGCCCGGGAGCCCCCGGCGCCACCCCGCCCCGCCCGGGTGCCGGGGGCCCGCCCGCGCCTCCCCGCCCCGGCGGTCCACCCGCCCCTCCAGCCCCGCCGCGTCCCGGCGGTCCACCCGCCCCTCCAGCACCACCGCGTCCCGGTGGACCTCCCGCCCCTCCGGCCCCGCCGCGCCCGGGTGGCCCACCCGCACCCCCCGCCCCGCCGCGCCCCGGTGGCTCTCCCGCCCCTCCGGCCCCGCCGCGTCCTGGTGGTGCACCGGCGCCTCCGGCCCCGCCACGCCCCGGAGGTCCACCGGCACCTCCAGCCCCGCTGCGTCCCGGTGGGCCTCCTGCCCCGCCCACGCCCCCGGCTCCGCCCGGCGCCGGTGGTCCGCCCGCACCTCCCGCTCCACCGAAGCCGCCCGCTCCGCCCAGCGCGGGTGGGCCTCCCGCCCCGCCCACACCACCGGCTCCGCCAAGCCCCGGCGGCCCGCCCGCGCCTCCTGGTCCGCCCGGCGCAGGTGGGAGCTCTGCCCCGCCGAAACCACCGGCTTCGCCTGGCGCAGGTGGAAACTCTGCCCCGCCCACACCGCCTGCTCTGCCCGGTGCCGGTGGCTCGTCCGCAGCTCCTGCCTCTTCCGCAGGTGGGCCATCTGCCCCGCCCAAGCCGCCCGCGCGACCCGGTGTTAGCGGTACACCCACATCTCCGGTTCCGCCGGGCTCGGGTGCGTCCTCGGCTCCTTCCACGTCTCCTGGACTGGTTGGCGCGGCCGGGTCTCCTGCTCCGTTCGGTGCGAGTGGCGCTCCCACGCCCCCGGCTTCTCCGCCCGGTAGCTCTGTCCCGCAGCGGCCGCCTAGCGCGGGCGGTTCCTTCGCGCCTTCGGCTCCGCCGCAGTCCCATGGCGCTGCCGCCCGACCTGTGCCGCCTGGTGCTGCCGGCTCCCTGGTTCCGCCCCAACCCTTGGCCCCGCCCGCGTTGCCGAAGCTCCCCACCTCCGGAGGGGCTGGTTCTACCCCCGCACCAGTTAGTCCTAATTCCGCACCAACTAGTTCTCCACCCGCACCCGCGGGTAACTCCGCGCCACCTAGCCTGCCCTCGGCGCAGGCGGATCGGGCCGCCTCGGGCGCCGTTCGGTCCGCTCACGCCGAGGTGCCCGCGCAGCGCGTGGCCTCGCCGGACCAGGTCGCCGCCGCGGGCGGGCTGGTGGAGGCCATCACCCCCGGACAGCCCGCGGCGGTCCTGCCGCAGGAGACGAAGCAGGCCCCGCCGGTCACCCGGAAGCGGCCGCCGACGCGCAAGCTCAAGCCCGGCGACCTCGTCTGCGGCGACTGCGGCGAGGGCAACCTGCCCACCCGCAAGTTCTGCAGCCGGTGCGGGTTCTCCCTCGCCGAGGCCGACATCGTCAAGACACCGTGGTGGCGGCGGCTGCTGCCGCGCACCGGGGCGAAGGTCCGCAAGTCGGGTGAGCGGCCCAAGGGCAGGCGCGGCAAGTCCAAGCTGGGACAGGCCGTCAGCGCGACCTTCCGGGTCCTCCGCCGAGTTGTGTCGGTGCTGCTGCTCGTGGGCGGCATCGTCTACGGCGTCTCCGGCGACTTCCGCGGCTGGGTAAACGCGCGCGCCGTCGCGGCCAAGCAGGGCGTCGAGCGGATGATCTTCCCGCAGTACACGCCCGTGTCGCCGGTGCAGGTCAGTGCCACCTCCGAGCTGCCGGACCACCCCGGCGCCCTGGCCGTCGACGGGTTGAGCAACACCTTCTGGGCCGCCCCGCGCGACGGTCCGGAGCCGACGGTCGTGCTGCGCTACGACCGGCCGGTCAGCCTCGCCCGCGCCATCGTGCGCACCGGTGCCCGGGACGAGTTCCAGACCCGGCACCGCGCCGAGCAGCTGCACCTGGTGTTCTCCACCGGCCGCACCGCCGACGTGACGCTCAAGGACAACCCCGACCCGCAGCAGGTGGACATCGAGAACGGGGCGGGCGTCGAGTGGGTGGAGATCCACGTGGTGAAGGTGTTCCAGAGCGTCAAGGGCACTGATGTCGCGGTGACCGAGATCGAGCTGTTCCAGGAGTCCTGACCCGGGGTGATCGCCCAGCCCGCGCCTACCTGGCTCACAGCGGTGCCACAGGGTCGCGGTGGACCGTTGCCGGTACGAGCTACCGGAGGGACACCATGGACGAGCGGGCACAGCGGGTGGCGTGGCGGGATCGGATGGGCAATCGGGTGGCACTGGTGACCGCCGGTGTCGCGGTCGGGGCCACGGCGCTCGCGGGCGTGGTCGGGGTCGCGATCTCGGCGAGCGCCGACTCCTCGGCTGGCACCGAGTCCTCCACCAGCGAGTCCTCCACCAGCGACAACAGCACCAGTGACAACAGCACCAGCGACTCCAGCACCACCGGCCAGGACGACACCGACTCGGGGCTGGCCGCCGACCAGGCGCCGTCGCGGGGCGGCGGGAGCGCGCACGTCGGGTCCGGTGGGTCGTGACCGCCCGGGCCGAGTTCCCCGTCTGGGGGACCACCGCCGTCGTCCTGGTCACCGACCCGGCCGACCTGCGGGTCGCCACCACCCTGCTGCGCGCCGAGTTGGCCGCGGTCGACGACGCGTGCAGCCGCTTCCGGCCCGACTCCGAGCTCGCCCGGCTGCCGCGCGGCCACGCCGTCGAGGTCAGCCCGCTGCTGGCCGAGGCGTTGGCGGTGGCCCTGCGCGCCGCCCAGCTCACCCAGGGGCTGGTCGACCCGACGGTCGGCGGCGCGCTGCACGGGCACGGCTACGACCGCGACTTCGCCGCGGTGCCCGCCGATGACCCGCGCCCGGCCGAGATCCGCCGAGTCCGCGGCTACCACCGAGTCCTACTCCAGGACCACAAGGTCCTGATCCCGCACAACGTCGAGATCGACCTGGGCGCCACCGCCAAGGCGCTCGCCGCCGACCGGGCGGCCAGGGCCATCGCGGAGCGCGTCGGGGGTGGTGTGCTCGTCTCCCTCGGCGGTGACCTGAGTGTCGCGGGGGCCGCGCCGGAGGGCGGTTGGCAGATCGCGGTCGGCGACGACCACCGCACCGCCGACCGCGCGCCGTGGGCCAGGGTCGCGCTGGGCGCCGGTGGCCTGGCCACCTCCAGCACCACCCGCCGCACCTGGCGGCGGGCCGGGCGGCAGGTGCACCACGTGATCGACCCGCGCACCGGACGCAGCGCCGAAGTGGTGTGGCGCACCGTGTCGGTGGCGGCGAAGTCCTGTGTGGACGCCAACACCGCGAGCACGGCGGCGATCGTCCTCGGTGCCCAGGCCCCCGCCTGGCTGGCCGACCGCAGGCTGCCCGCCCTGTTGGTCGCGGGCGACGGCGCGGTGCTCACCGTGGGCGACTGGCCCGCCCGGGACCGGGTGGTCGCCTGATGCTCTGGTACATCAGCCGCGCCACCGGTCTGGTGGCGCTGGGACTGCTCACCGCGACCCTGGTGCTCGGCCTGCTGACCGCGGGCAGGCTCGGCACCGTCCGCCTCCCGCGCTTCGCCGTGGGCGCCCTGCACCGCAACCTGTCCCTGCTCACCGTCGTGTTCCTCGTCGTGCACATCGCCTCGGCGGTGCTCGACGGCTACGTCGAGATCGCCTGGCTCGACGTCGTCCTGCCGTTCGCCTCGGTCTACCAGCCGTTCTGGGTCGGTCTCGGCGCGGTCGCGGTCGACCTGATGATCGCCGTGGTGGTCACCAGCCTGCTGCGCACCAGGATCCCGGCCCGCTGGTGGCGCCTGGTCCACCTCAGCGCCTACGCCCTGTGGCCGGTCGCGCTGCTGCACGGCTTCGGCATGGGCACCGCCGACACCGGCCTGGTGATCGCCTTCGACGTGGCCTGCCTGGCCGCCGTCGCGGTGGCGCTGACCTGGCGGGTCACCCGACTCCAGGGGGCACGATGACCACCCAGACCCAGACCACCCAGACCGCGGGCCGGTTGCTCACCCCGGGCCCCGACCACGCCACCCACGTGGCCGTGCACGGCGCGTTGCCAGGTCTGACCGCCGACACCGTCGAGGCCGCCGGTCTGCGCGGCCGCGGTGGCGCCGGGTTCCCGACCGCGCGCAAGCTGCGCAACCCGGCGGCGGTCGTCGTCGCGAACGGTTGCGAGGGCGATCCGGCGAGCGCCAAGGACAAGGTCCTGCTGGCCACCGCCCCGCACCTCGTGCTCGACGGTCTCCAGCTCGCCGCCGCGATGGTCGGCGCCCGCGAGGCTGTCCTGTGCGTGCACGACGCACGGACCGTCGCCAGGGCGGTCGCCGAGCACCCGTTCCCCGTGCGCGTCGTGCAGGTCCCGCCCCGCTACGTCGCCAGCGAGGAGACCGCGCTGGTCAACTTCCTGGCCACCGGGGACGCCCGCCCGACCGGCAAGCGACCGTTCGAGGGGCGCCGCAAGACGCTGGTCGACAACGTGGAGACGTTGGCCCAGCTGGCGGTCCTGGCCCGGGTCGGACCCGAGTCGTTCCGCCGGGACGAGTCCCGCCTGGTCACCGTCGACGGTCAGATCTGGGAGCTGCCCGCCGACGTGACCATCGGGGAAGCACTGCGCGCCGCGGGCCGTGACCCGAACGCACCCGCGCTCGTCGGCGGGTTCGGTGGCGAATGGCTCGCCGGCGCGGAACTGGTCCGGCTGAGCGCCGTCCCGGGCGTCGCCGCGATCCGGACACTGCGACGCGGCACGTGCGGCCTCGCCGAGACCGCCGCCATCCTGGGCTACCTGGCTGGGGAATCCGCACGGCAGTGCGGGCCATGCACGTTCGGCCTGCCCGCGATCGCCGCCGACTTCGCCGACCTGACCACCAGCCTGCCGCGCCTGCGCGCACGCCTGGGGATCATCCCCGGCCGCGGTGCGTGCGCCCACCCCGACGGCGCGACCCGGCTGGCCGAGAGCGCGCTGCGCGTCTTCGCCGCCGACGTCGCCGCCCACACGAAAGGCCGGTGCCTGGCATGACCACGCTCAAGGTGGACCCCCGAGCCTGCCGCGGGCACGGCGTCTGCGCGCAGCTGCTCCCCGAGGCCATCGACTTGGACGAGTGGGGTTACCCGATCGTCCGCGGGCCGGTACCGGACAGGCCCGCCCGCCGCACCGCCGCGGCCTGCCCCGCGCTGGCACTGCGCCTGCTGGCGGACCAACCCCGCTAGCCGCGGCCGACGAACTCGGCCGGGCTGACAGTGTTGATCACCACCAGCAACGGGCGCTCCGCGGCGATCGCCGTGGTGTCCACAGTGGCCACCACGGTCCGAGGTCCGATGGAGGCCTTGGGGAACACCAACAGCTGCGTGCTGAACCGGCCGTTCGCCCCGCTCACCACGGTGGCCGACCCCACCGTCTCGCGGAAGGTCAGCGTCACCGGTTTGCCCGGCGGGAAACCGGTTCCGGTGGCCGTGCTGACCCGTCCCGGTGAGATCACCGCGGGGTTCAGGTCCAGTGCGGGCTGCACAGCTTCCCCACGCACCGCGACCAAGTGCGGACCGCCCGGGGCCGTGCTGGTGAACGTCAGGATGCCCGGGCGGAACGACGGCGCGGCGGGAGCACTCGGTCCAGCGGGGGAGAAGCGCACCTGAACAGCGCACGTGCCCGCCGGCGGCACCGGTGCGCTCAGGCACGCGGTCGCGTCGACCGTGAAGTCAGGGGAGTCGGCGGTCGTGCCGGTCACCATCATCGGCGAACCGCCGTTGTTGCGCACGGTCAGGGGCAGCGCGGGACCGTCGGAGAGCATCAGCCTGGGGCCGAAGTCCAGCGGGTCCGGGCCCGCGGCGAACTCCGCGTTCGGCGGGATGACCGGTCGGGTGCTACCCGTGCCACTGAGGTCCACAGTGAACTCACGGCCGCCGCGGACCTTGATCACCAGTCGCGCGTCGCGGGCCCCCGCGACCGTCGGGGTGAACCGCACCGCCACCAGGCAGGTGCCGGTGACGTGCAGCACCGCGCCCGTGCAGGCGTCGGCACCGGTGCTGAAATCGTTGCCCTGCAACGATACCGACTCCACCGGGAGCGGACCGAAGCCGGTGTGGCGCACCGTGACCGTGCGGTTCACGGTGTCGCCGACGGTCGCGGTCCCGAAGGTGACCGGGTCCCCGGTCAGCCCCGGTTCGAAGGTGTGCACGAAGACGTCGTCCTCGAAGTAGGAGTCGTCGTCGGCGAGGTCGCTGGCCGAGGACTCGAACGCCACCCGGCCGCCATCGGCCGACAGCGAGGGTGCCGCCGAGTACAGCTCCGGGGTGCTGTCGCCCGGGCAGCGGTCGCCCTCCACCGGATCCACGTCGGGTGGGCAGTCGGTGTCGTGCGCCACCGAGGCCAGGGCGCCCGGCAGCCGGGCCGTTCCGCGCGCGCGGTCCACGACCAGGTCCCGCACCACGACCTGGCAGCGCACGCGGTTGTCGCGCGCATCGTCCACCGGCGGTACGGCACGCAGGCCCCCGGACGGTTGTAGGCACGAACCGTCGTATTCCGGCAGTGGCACGTCAGCGCCGTCGTGGGTGGCGGGGGCGTCGGTGACGAACGCCAGGTACCGCCCGTCGGCGGACAGCCCAGGGAGGTTCGCGTTGACCGGGTTCCCGGCGTTGTCGCGCGACACCAGCTCGGAATCCTTGGTACCAGGCGGAACCACGGCCTCGGGCCGCACGACGTAGATGTTGGGCTGATCGGTCTGCCGCGCCGCGACGAATGCGATCACCTTGCCGTCCGCGCTGATCGCGGGCCTGCGGTAGCGAACCGAGCCGTCGGTGTCGAGCACGGTGCCGTCGGCGTCGAAGTCCACCCGGGTGTTGGTGTTGGCGGCGACATCCGTGCGGATCACCGAGCGCCAGACGGTGTCCGTGTCAACGACACGGGAAACACCAGCCGAGACGACCAGCCTGCCATCAGCGGAGATGTCCGGGTCCACTTGGGACGACAGCGGAATGGTTGGGCTGTTTGGGGAAGCGGTCGAGAGCATGCGCACCGACGAGGCCACGCCATTGGTCAGGTCGGCGACGAACAGGTGTGGTCCGTAATCGCCGCTGGACGAGGTCTGCGACCACACGATCCGCGTCGCGTCCGCCGCCAGCCGGGGCCGGTCGGGCGAGGTGGGTCGGTCCTCGGGTCCCGGCACTGTCACCTGGGAGTACCGGTAGTCCATGGACCCGTCCGGTTTGCGCGCGTCGAACACGCCGTTCGGCGCCCGGTCGCACAGCAGCACGTCGTAGTGCGAGTAGGGGTCCGCCTCGATGATGTTGGTCGCCGCGGTGATGAACGCGACGAACCGGCCGTCCCGGGAGATCGTCGGCAACAGGCTCTCCCCGTCGGCCGCGGTCTCGCCGTAGACGACGGCGGGCTGCGCGAACGCGACAAGTCGTTTGCCGGCAAGGGGAATCGGCCCGGAGTCGCCCGACGGCGGCGAGGACGAGGTGGGTGGCGACGATGACGACGACGATGGCGGCGGCGACGATGATGATGGTGGCGAAGTGGGTGAGCTGCTCGGCGGGACCGTCGGCCGGGTGAGCTGCCCGCGGCTGATCAACACCGTCCGGCCGCGGGCGAGGTCGCGCACGAAGACGTTGCGCGTCTGCGGCCGGGTGGGCGAGTCCAACGGCGAGGTGCTGGTGAACACCACCGCCGTGCCGTCGAGTGACATGTCCTGGTCCGCGCCGCCGTTCGGCGACGGAGTGCCCGCGGTGTCGACGGAGGCGAGCACGGTCGACCCGGCTGCGGGAACCGCAGGCGCGGGGCCCGCCGCCACCAGTAGCGTGCCCACCCCCAGCACGGCGATCACGCTGACCACGACGGCACGGTGCACGGCGGCGACCTCCCCAACGCTGGACTTGCGCGTCCAGCCTAGGAAGCGCACCCTCGACCGGGGCCCGGCGCGCGGGTGGCGATCAGGACGCCGCCGCCCGCACGAAGGGGCAATCGGGGCTGCCCGCGCACGTACCCGTTCGCGGGGTCCGCCGGGGTGCCGGGGGCCGTGACACTGCGGTGTCATGGGAGCCACCACGTCGTTGGCAGGAAACGAGCTCGCGGTCACCCCCGGAGAGACCGCGACGACCGCTGTGCGGGTCAACAACTCCGGCACGCTCGTCGACCAGTTCACCGTGGACGTCGTCGGCGACGCCGCGGCCTGGGCGCGGGTCGAGCCCGCGGTCATCAACCTGCTACCGGGCACCGAGGCCGAGGTGTCAGTCACCTTCGCCCCACCCCGCGACGGCACGGTCCCCGCGGGCGCCGTCCCGTTCGGCGTGCGGGTGCTCTCCCGCGAGGACCCGGCGACCGGGTCGGTGGTGGAGGAGGGCGTCCTGGATGTCCTGGCCTACACCGACCTGCGCGTCGAACTGGTCCCCAAGACCCTCAAGGGCCGCTCCCGCGCGCGGGGCGAGCTGGTGGTCGACAACGCGGGCAACCACCCGCTGGCCGTGGAGATCGCGGTCGCCGACCCGGAGGACGAGCTCCGGCTGGACGTCGACCACCCGGCGCTGACCGTCGAGCCGGGCACGTCGGCGTTCCTGCGGCTGCGCGCCCGCCCGCACGACCGGTTCCTGCGCGGACCGGAACGCAGGCACCCGTTCCAGGTGACGGTCACCAGCGGCGAGGTCGCCCCGGTGACCGCCAACGGAACCGTTGTGCAGCACCAACTCCTGCCGAAGTGGCTGCTGCCCGCGCTGTTGTTCCTGCTGGCGCTGGCGATCGTCGCGGTGACGCTGTGGTTCACCGTGCTCAAACCGACGATCCAGTCGGCCGCGCGGGACTCGGCGGCCGAGGTGGTCAAGGCCGAGCAGGGCAAGCTGGAGACCAAGGCCGACAACGCGGAGAAGAAGGCGGCGGCGGCCGAACAGCGGGCCGCCTCGGCGGAGAAGAAGGTGGACGAGGGCGTCGGCGCCGGCACGGCGTCGACCACCCCGGCCCCGCCACCGGTGACCGCGGCGGGCGGGGTGGATGTCGCCAAGGGGCAAGCGTTTGACTTCCGCGTCACCACAGATCCGACCGCGACAGCCGACGGCGCCGCGTTCCCGGCGTTCAAGGCGCCCGCACCGGTGCCGGACGGCAAGACGCTGGTGATCACCGACCTGGTCCTGCAGAACCCGCGCGGTGACTCGGGAACCCTGCGCATCTTGCGCGGCGACCAGGTGCTGCTGGAGTTCGGCCTGAACAACTTCCGGGACGTCGATTACCACTACCTGGAGCCGCTCACGTTCCCGCCGGGGCAGGAGCTGAAGGTGGCGGTGAACTGCCAACTGCCCGGTGCGCCTGAACCGGCTACCGGCAAGTGCCGCCCGTCGGTGTCGTTCTCCGGTCGGATCGCCGGCTAGCCAGTTGGGAGTGGCAAGAAGCTGACCCGGCGAAGCCGCACCCGACCTCTCAACTGCTCGATGGGGTGGAGTGGCTTTGTTTGGGGAGAAAAGAGGCGCTAGCCTGGCCCAGGCGGTGGTGGGTATCCCTTTCCCACCCGCTCTACCCACGGCGCCTCTTTTCTTAGGGGCCCCAAACAAAGCCACTCCACCCCATCGAGCACACCCTCACGACCCAACGGGGCACACCGTCAGATCAAGCCCTCGCGCAGGGCGTAGGCGACGGCGTGGGAGCGGTTCCTGAGCTGGAACCTGTTGGTGACGTCGTGCAGGATCGACTTCACCGTGCGCTGCGAGTAGCACAGCTTGTCCGCTATCTCCTTTGTGGACATTCCGGAAGCCACGAGTCGCAGTACCTCGGTCTCCCGGTTGGTGATCCCGGCCAGGTGCAGTCCGCGCGGTTCCAGCACGTGCCGTTGCAGCCGGGACACCCGGTTCAGCAGTCGGCCCAGCAGGTCCGGGGGCAAGGCGCCCTCACCTGCTGACGCCGCCTTCACCAAGCGCACCAGGACGTCCGGTGTCGAGTCCGCTCGGCGGGCCACCGCGCAGACGCCGCCTTCCACGGCCGTCAGGATCTCGGTGTCCTCCAGGTCCCCCGCCACCAGCACGACCCGGGCGAACCCCCGGCACTGCAACGTCTTCAGCAACTGCCCCGCCCGGTCGTCGAAGCGGTCGGTGACCACCAGGGCCACCGCTTCCGGTGACGCGTCCTCCTCCTCGACCAGCCAGACCTCCTGCCGCGTGCGCAGTGCCATCTGGACCCCGTTCTGCAAGATCGGATCCGTCGCCCGCACCAGTACCGGCGTCCGAGTCTGTTCCAGCATTCGCCCCACCCCGCTTCCTCCACCGCGCTGTACGCGCGTCCCCACTGAGCGTCACCACTACCGTGCCCGAAGGTGCGTCCCGAGCGCATGGGACCGGTGTCCTGTCTTCGTCCACTGGGGCAGGTTCCTCACAGGTCCTCGCCGAGCCCGGCCTTGCGGGCGCGGACGATCGCCTGCGCGCGGTCGGCGACGTGCAGCTTGGTGAAGATGCTCGAGACGTGGTTGCGGACCGTCTTCGGGCTCAGGCACAGGCGGGTCGCGATCACGGTGTTGCTCACCCCATCAGCGATGAGGGCCAGCACCTCGCGCTCTCGGCCGGTCAGTTCCGGGAACACCGCGTCCGAGGGCGCCTGCTCGCTGAAGAACCCGAGCACCCGGGTCGCGATCGCCGGCCCGAAGATCGCCTCGCCCCGGCCGACCGCGTGCACCGCTCGCACGATCTCGTCCTGGCCCGAGCCCTTGAGCAGGTAGCCGCGCGCGCCCGCGCGCATCGCGGCGAAGACCGACTCGCTGTCGTTGAACATGGTCAGCACCAGCACGCCCACCGACGACCGCTCCCGCACGATCGCCCGGGCCGCGTCGATGCCGGTCATGTCCGGCAGGTGCAGGTCCATCACCACCACGTCCGGCGCCAGCTCCCTGGCCCTGGCCACCGCCTCGCCCCCGGTGGCCGCCTCACCGACCAGCTCGACCGTCGGCTCACCCGCCAGCACCGTGCACAACCCGAACCGGAACAGCGGGTGGTCGTCGACGACCAGCACCCGGGGGATCATCCGCGTCACGCCTCCTTCGGCAGCGGCAGGGTGGCCAGCACCCGGGTCCCGCCCGCGTCCTCGCCGACCACGACGCAGTCCCCGCCCAGCTCGGCGGCCCGCTCGCGCATGGACGCCAGGCCCACGCCGCCGATGGTTCGCCGGGGCAGCCCGACCCCGTCGTCGACGACCTCGATGTGCAGGTCGTCGTCCACCCACAGCCGGACCGCGCAGGACCGGGCCCGCGCGTGCCGGGTCACGTTGGTCAGCGCCTCGCAGACGATCCGGTAGGCCGCGACGTCGATCGAGGCGGGCAGCCTCGGCATGACCGTCGGCACCTCGAGCATGATCGTGACACCCGGGTCGGAGCCGTCCGGCCGGGCCGACCGGCTGGCCAGCGCCCCGGCGTACTCGCGCAGGGCCGGGACCAGCCCGATCTGGTCGAGGATCGGCGGCCGGAGCCCGTGCGCGAGCCTGCGGATCTCCGTGATCGCGCCGTGCAGCTCGTCGCGCAAACGACCGAGCAGCACTCCGGTGGCGCTACCGCTGTCCACACCGCGCACGCTCGCGTCCAGACCCAGCGCGATCGCGGCCAGTGTCGGGCCGACACCGTCGTGCAGCTCGTGCAAGATTTGTCTGCGCTCCTCCTCACGGGCCCGCACGAGCCGGTCGCGCGAGCGCCGAAGGTCGCGGGTGAGCCGTGCGGTGTGCACGGCCGTGCCGGCGTGCCGGGCGACCTCCGCGAGCGCCGCGCGGTCGCGCCCGCGCAGCACCGCGCGACCGCCGACCACGAGCGTGCCGACCCGCGCGCCCTGGAAGGTCAACGGCAGCTCGTGGGTGTCGGCGCACGGGCTGCCCGCGCTCGCCGCGATCTCGGTGCGCCCCTTGGTCTCGATCTCGATCGCCACGTACGGCAGCCGCAGCGCGTCGGCCACCGTGGCCACGATCCCCGGCAGCAGCGCGCCGGGCTCGTGCGTCTCGGCCAACCGGTTGGCCAAAGTGGACACCACGCCGTACGGGTCGTCCTTGTAGCCGAAGAACCGCTTGTTCACCTGGCCCTGCAACCACCGCCGCAGTGGTTGGACCAGGGCCGCGATCCCGGCCGCCGCCACCGCCTGCTGCCACACCTGGTCGATCGGCGGGAACAGCAGCGACAGGCAGGCCACCACCGCGACGTAGATCCCCACCACGCCCGCGCTCAGCGCCCCGTAGACCAGCGACCGGCTCAGCACGACCTCGATGTCGAGCGCCCGGTGCCGCAGCACGGCCAGCCCCACGGCGAAGGGCACCGGCAGGAACGCCAGCCCGTGGTAGCGGGTGGGCAGCAGCGGTGCGCCGGACAGCAGCGTCGGCAGCGCCCAGACCGCCAGGTACACCACCGTCCCCAGGCCCAGCGCCACCGCCAGCCACCGCAGCCCCCGGCGGGTGCCCGGGTCGGTGGAGGCGGCGTACTTGCCGATCAGGACTGCCAGGATCGCCACCGGGTAGGCGAACATCGAGGGCACCGCGGGCGAACCCGCCACGGCCAGGACCGCCAGTGGCCGGTCGAGGACGAGCACCGCGCCCAGCCAGGTGAACCCGTAGAGCACCGGCACACCGAGGTAGGCCAGCGCGACCCAGAGCCGATAACGCGAGTCCGCCGGGGGAACCGGGAACGCGAGCGCGAAGTGCAGCATCGCCGCCCACAGCACCGCGAACGCGGCCTCGCCGAGGAACCACCGCCACGCCTGGCCACCGGCCACGAGGTCGAGCGCCTCCAACGGGAAGAACGCCGCGCCCGCCGTGCACACCGCTGTCGTCCCGGCGGCCAGCACCGCGGCCCGGGCGGCGGGCTCGCCCGGGCGCAGCCGGAACATCGCCGCCGACGCCCCCGCCAGCAACGCGACCACCAGCACCGTCGGCCAGCCCTCGGCGAGCTTCTCGAACAACGGGTACGCCCGCGCCGTGACGACCAGTCGGACAGTGTCACCGCCGCGGCGCACCTCGTAGACGAGCCGGTCGCCCGCCGCCACCGCGCGACCCGGCCGCGGCCCGTCGGCCAGGCGCGCGCCGTCGATGGTCAAGACCTCGTCGCCGACCCGCAGCAGGCTGCCCGGTTCGGTGGCGGTGACCACGACCGCGCCCATGGTGACCGCGCTGTCCCCGACGTTGACCGCCGACCCGTCGCTGGGCGCGAGCGCGCGGGACAGCAGGCACCACCCGGCTACCCCGAGGAGTGCGAGCGTGAGCAGGAGGTACGTCGCGGTGACACGCCGCGCGCCCGCCGAGCCACCGGACACCGTTGGATCATCCCGCAGCACGGGGGCCAAACCCAGACCTGTCGCCTGGTCGACGCCACCGCCGTCACCTGTTCGGCCTAGCCGGGCTCCGCTTGGTGGTGGACCGTGGGAAAAGGACACTCGGCGCGACCGTGCGCGGGGCGCGCGAGACCGTCCCCTTGGGGCAGGGTCGAGCGGGCCCCCGGTGCGTGACCGTCCTTTCGCGACGATGATCCCCGCACCCGCTCCAACGAGTGCCCGCGGCCGTGGATACGCCCCTTCGGGCAGCGTCGCGAGCCCCCTCGCCCTCCTGCCCGCCGGTTCCGCCCGGCGGCGGGATCGGGCCTACTGGGCCGATGGGCGAGGTGGTGGTGGCGGGCGCGGTGATCGTGCGCGCGTTCCGGCTGTTCGTGGCCCGGCGCACCCGGCCGCAGTCGGCGGCCGGGTTCTGGGAGCTGCCGGGGGCCGAGGTCCGGCCGGGGGAGGATG
This sequence comes from Actinokineospora sp. NBRC 105648, assembly GCF_030269645.1. Lineage (GTDB taxonomy): Bacteria > Actinomycetota > Actinomycetes > Mycobacteriales > Pseudonocardiaceae > Actinokineospora. The sequence goes on from NZ_BSTR01000014.1 coordinate 79,800, forward strand.
ACCGGATGGCCCTCGACCGGGTCTTCACCACCGAGTTCAGCATCTCGGTGCACTGCGTGGACCAGATCCTCGGCGAGCGCCTGTTGCAGTCCTGGCAGACCGAGTCGGGGGACTACTCCCCGGCGGTCCTGCGGCTGTGGCGGTGCCAGCTGCCCAGCCAGTCGACCCTCGACCTCGACCGCGGCGACCCGCTGCCCAACCACGCGGAGTACGACGAGTCGCGCTGGGCCGACGTCGACGACCCGGACGCGGTGGGCCCCTGGCGCGACGCCGACCGGCTCTCGGCGGGGGAGATCGCCGACCACTACCACGCGGACCTGGTCTGGCAGCAGGCCGACTGACCCGGCGGCCCGCCCGGTGGGACGGACCGCCGGGGTGCGGTTACTTCTCCTCGACCGGGGCCTTCTTCGCCGCGGGCTCGTCCAACTGTGCTGCGTCCGCCGGTGCGGAGTCCAACGGTGCCGCTGCCAACGGTGCTGCGTCCGCCGGAGCCTGATCCGAGGGCGTCGGTTCCGGCGCGGCCTTGTCGTCCGCGGCCGGAGCGGTGTCCTCGGTCGGGGCGTCCGCCGCGGGGGTCTCGGTCTCGGAAGCGTTGTCGGCCGGGGGTTTCGGCGTCGACACCACTGTGGTGACGGTCGTGTCCGCAGGCACGTCGGGTTCGAAGCCCGACGACAGCGCGCCGCTGATCGGGTGCGGTGAGGTGAACTGCGGGAGGGCGGGGTCCGGCTGTGCCACCCCGGCCACCTCGGTCCCCGCGGCCGGTGCGTCCGGGGTGCCGGTCGTGATCGCCTGGGCCGCCGCGGTCGTGGGCGGGGTGTGCGGGGACACCACCTGCGTCTCGCCCGGATCCGGCTGCGCGGCGGGCTGGGCCACCACGCGCGGCGACACGGCCTGCGTCACCTCGGCGTCCGAGCCGAAGGGCGAGTCCGGCGCGGCCTGCCCGGCGCCCGCTTGCACCGGCGGCACCGCCTGGACCGGCTGCACCGGCCTGCCCGCGCCCGGCTGCCGCACCGGGTGCCCGCCCGTCGTGGCCGCCGGGAACCCGCCCTGCGGACCCGGCGCGACCTGGTTGCCGTACGGCCCCGGCTGGTTGCCGTGCGGACCCGGCACGATCTGGCCACCCTGCTGACCCGGTACCGCGAGACCCTGCTGACCCGGCACCGCCTGACCGCCGTACGGCCCACTCGGCTGCCCGCCCGGGTGGGCGACCTGCGGCGCGAAGTTCCCCGGCATCCGGAACCCCATCGGCGGCGTGGCCGGTTCCACTCGGCCGCTCGGCCTGCGCAGCCAGCTCAGCACGGCCGCGACCAGCGCCAGCCCCACCCCGCCCATCACCAGGAACAGGCCGAGCTGCGCCGTCGCGGTCATCTCGTCGCCGAAGATGCCGCTCTTGAGTGCCGTGTCGGCGTAGGTGAAGACGTTGAGCGCGACCTCGGCGACCCCGCCCGCGAGGACGCCCAGGCCGACCGCCCCGCTGACCCGCAGACCGGTGACCAGGCCGGGGGAGCGGCGCAGCGCGGCGAGCAGCCCGAGCACCGCGGCCACCGCCAGCAGGCCCGCGCCCACCGCGACCGGGATGCCGCTGAGGTCGGAGTGCGACCGCAGGAAGTCGCTGACCGAGGTGCGGTCGGTGGTCGAGGCCGACCAGAGCGTCTGCTCGATGACCACCAGCTCCTCGTCCGGGCCGGGGAAGGTCAGCCGGAACACCGGGAGGAACGACCCGGTCACCGCCAGGGCCGCCGCCGCGAGGAATCCGATCGCGGAGAGTAAGCCGGTCCACCAGACCGGTTGGCGCGGTGGACGCGGGTAGCCGACCGGAACGGGCGCGTAGATAGCAGTCACGCGCAGATCTTGGCAGGTCAGCCCGGGGGCGGGTGCGGCAACTACAATGTTAGCGGAAGCAAACGTCCCGTTGGCGTCCCGAGTCCCTCATCTACAGGTGCAGTGGCCGACCCGAGCGAGGGCCGGGTCGGCCGCTGCGGGAGCACTACAGGCAGTACTGACGCAGCAGGCGGCGTCCGCGGGCCCTGCATCCCGCGGACGCCGCCTGCGGCACCCCGTGCCCAGCACCTGGTTCGACCGGCGCCGTCATCTCGATCGCGCGGGCGGCACAGCCCGCACACCTTCTCTACGTGCCCCCGACGGGATCGGTTCACTCGTCTCTCGAGAATCACGTCTCAGAAGACGAAGGGGAAGACGAAGAGGCCGCGTACCGGTCGAGGACCGTCGCCTTCCACTCGTCCAGCAGCCGTTCGCGCCGCTCGGCGCCGCCGCCGATCATCGCGTCGAGGGCCAAGCCGCGCACCAGGTTGACGCTCAGCAGCATCAGCGTCTCCACCTCGGCCTCGGGTAGTTCCCCGGCGGCCTCCCGGTAGAGCTCCAGCGTCGCGTGGCCCAGTGCCCGGTCGACCGGTTGCAGCGCCTCGCGCAGTTCCGCGTCGGTGCGCGCGGCCACCCACAGTTCGACGGCCGCGGTCGACAGCGTCCCCGAGTACGCCTGCCACAGCAGGTCGATGCCCCTGGTCACCCGCGCCCGCCCGGGCGGTAGCGCTGCTGCGAGCCCCCGCACCTCCCGGATCAACCGGGCGAACAGGTGCTCCAGCGCCGCGGTCATCAGCTCGGTCTTGGTGGTGAAGTGGTGCTGCTGGGCACCCCTGGACACCCCTGCCCGGGCGCAGATCTCCTGCACAGTCGTGCGGGCGTACCCCAGTTCCACCAGGCAGTCGATGGTGGCGTCCAGCAGGGCCTCGCGAGTCTGTTCGCTGCGCTCCTGCTGGGTGCGGTGCGTGCGCACGGACACGAGACCCTCCCAGCGGTGACAGCGGCACTTTACGGCCAGTCCGGCCAGCATGTACCTTCTCGACAGAACTTACAATCAAGCCGGAATGTTTCACCGCCGGCGAGTCCCGAGCCCGGAGGCCCCGAGTGACGCAGTGGATGGATGACGACCTGGCCGCCTTCCGCGACCTCGCCCGGACCTTCTGCGAGAAGGAGCTCAGCCCGCACACCGAGCGCTGGATCGAGAACAAGCAGGTCGACCGCGAGCTGTGGCACAAGGCGGGCGAGGTCGGCCTGCTCTGCCTGTCCATCCCCGAGGAGTACGGCGGCGGTGGCGGCACCTTCGCCCACGAGGCGATCCTGCTCGAGGAGCAGGCCCGCTCCGGCGACAGCGGCTGGGGCGTGTCGCTGCACAACGGCATCGTGGCGCACTACGTGCTCGCCTACGGCACCGAGGAGCAGAAGCTCGCCTGGCTGCCCAGGCTGGCCTCCGGCGAGTGGGTCGGCGCGATCGCGATGACCGAGCCGGGCACCGGGTCGGACCTGCAGAACATCAAGACCCGGGCGATCCGCGACGGCGACGAGTACGTGGTCAACGGCGCCAAGACCTTCATCACCAACGGCGGCCAGTGCGACTTCGTGGTCGTGGTCGCCAAGACCGACCCGGCCAAGGGCGCCGAGGGCACCTCGCTGGTGATCGTGGAGACCTCGCGCGCGGGCTTCCGCCGCGGCCGGGTGCTGGACAAGATCGGCCTCAAGGCCCAGGACACCGCCGAGCTGTTCTTCGACGACGTGCGGGTCCCGGTCGGCAACCTGCTCGGCAGCGCCGAGGGCCAGGGGTTCGTCCAGCTGATGCAGCAGCTCCCGCAGGAGCGGCTGATCATCGGCATCACCTCGGTGGTCGCGATGGAGCTCGCGCTCGCCGAGACGCTGCGCTACACCAAGGACCGGCAGGCGTTCGGCCGCCCGGTGTACCACTTCCAGAACACGAAGTTCGTGCTGGCCGAGGTCGCCACCGAGGCGCGCATCGCCCGGCTCTTCCTGGACGACTGCATCGCCAAGCACCTGCGCGGCGAGCTCGACATCCCCACCGTGGCGATGCTCAAGTGGTGGACCAGCGACCGGGCGATGAAGGCCATCGACGAGTGCCTGCAGCTGCACGGCGGCTACGGCTACATGAGCGAGTACCCGATCGCGCGGATGTACACCGACCAGCGCGTGCAGCGGATCTACGGCGGCACCAACGAGATCATGAAGGAGATCATCTCCCGCACGCTCTGACTCGCGCCCGGATCACCCGCCCGAGAGGATGGCCCGATGGGCCCGCTGACAGGTCTGCAGGTCGTCGAGCTCGCCGGCCTGGCCCCCGCCCCGTTCGCCGCCACCGTGCTGGCCGACCTGGGCGCCGACGTGGTCCGGGTGGACCGGGCCCGGCCGGGCTTCGACGTGCTCGCCTTCCCGCACGACCCGCTGACCCGGGGCCGCCGCTGGATCGGTGTGGACGTCAAGTCGCCCGAGGGCCTGGAACTGGTGCTGCGCCTGGTCGACGGGGCCGACGTGCTGGTCGAGGGGTTCCGCCCGGGGGTCGCCGAGCGGATGGGCCTGGGACCCGACGCGCTGCTGGCCCGCAACCCCCGGCTGGTCTACGGGCGGATCACCGGCTGGGGCCAGGACGGCCCGCTGGCGGCCGCGGCCGGGCACGACATCAACTACATCGCCATCGCGGGCGCGCTGCACCCGATCGGCCAGGCGGGCCACAAGCCCACCCTGCCGCTGAACCTGGTCGGCGACTTCGGCGGTGGCGGCATGGTGCTGGCCATGGGCGTGCTGGCCGCGCTGGTCGAGCGGGCGTCCTCCGGGCGCGGGCAGGTCGTGGACACGTCCATGGTCGAGGGCGCCGCCCTGCTGACCACGGGCCTGCACGGCCTGCGCAACCTCGGCCTGTGGAACGACGACCGCGGCCGGAACCTGCTCGACGGCGGCGCGCCGTTCTACGACACGTACGAGACCTCGGACGGCGAGTACGTGGCCGTGGGCGCCATCGAGGCCCGCTTCTTCGCCGACCTCGTCCGGGTGCTGGGTCTCGAGGACGTCCCGGACCACCACAACCCGGAGAACTGGCCCGCCCTGCGCGAGCTGTTCACCCGCACGTTCAAGACCCGGACCCGGGACGAGTGGGCCGCGCTCGCCGAGGGCACGGACGCCTGCCTGTCGCCGGTGCTGTCGCCGTCGGAGGCGACCAGGCACCCGCACAACGTGGCCCGGGGGAGCTTCCTGGAGCTCGACGGCAGGCCGCAGCCCGCGCCCGCGCCGAAGTTCAGCCGCACCGCCGCTGGGGTGCCGAGGCCGCCGAGCGAGGCCAGGGCCGACACCGCCGAGGTGCTCGCCGAGCTGGGCCTGTCCGCCGAGGAGATCGACCGGCTGCGCGCGGCCGCGGTCGTGGCCTGAGCCCCGGAAACCGAAAAGGGCTGTGAGGTCGCTTGTGGCGTCCTCACAGCCGCAGGTCAGCCGCTCTGGGCGGCTGTGGGGTGCCCGCCTGCTGGGCGGGTACCCGAGCCTTCCGGGCCGTCGCGCCGTCGGAGATCACTCCGCCGGTGCGCCTCAAGTTCTACCGCCACCGGCGCCCGAACCGTGTCCGTAGGCGGACATCGGCTCAAAAGTGACACTGTTTTTGGGACTGCGGAGATCGACTTCTCGGCTCGACACCGGTCGGCGTGTTCGGGGAGTGGTGATCGGTCTAGACCCGTAGGGTGATCCAAAGCGCACCGACGGGGTTGATCTCACTCTCGGTGCGATCAATCGCGAGAAAACGTCGCCAAGCCTGGTCGGTTCGGGGGATCATGGTGGCTGACGGGCGACGGAGGAGTGCCGATGAACGCGAAGAAGGTTGTTCTGCTCGCAGTGGTCGCCCTGGTGCTCTTCTACGTGATCAGCCAGCCCGCCCAGGCGGCCGCGGCGGTCCAGGGGTTGCTCAGCTGGCTGCGCGACGGCGCCGAGGCCATCATCACGTTCCTGAAGAACCTCTTCGCCTAGCCGGACCGCCGGTCCACAGCGGGGTCGTCCTCGCCCCATCGTCACCGCCGACCGGGAACTTGACCGCCAGGGTGGCTGACGCGCGCCCGGCACTCGATCACGGACCGTGATGATCTTGGTCTGCCCAGAGATCCACATTGGACCGTTCAGGTGGATCTGCGGCTCCAGGGGGCCGTTCGGCGAACTGGTCCGTTTTGCCTCTGGCGATCTGTCGGTCCCTCCCCCTACGGTTTCAGCCATCGAGTGATCATGAGACCTCCAGGAGGCAGAATGCTCGACGATCCCGGGGTCGACGCCCTGGTCCGGCAGTGGACAGCCGAGCGCGCGCAGGACGCCGACGCGGACGAGGCGCACCGCATCGCGTCCGAGTGGCTGGCCGACGCCCCTGTGGTCGCCGCGCCGGGTATTCCCGGTCAGCGCGCCCGCGCGGGCTCGTCCCGCTGGGCGGCGGTGGAGGCGGCCGACCCGCGCTACATCTCCGCCATGCGCAAGCGGCTGCCCGAGGTGCCGCACGACCTGCTCGCCGCCGCCGCCGGGTGGTGGCAGATGGTCGGCGGCGTCGCCGAGGCCGAGGAGTGGTGGGACGCGGGCATGAGCCCGCTCGACCAGCGCGCCCTCGACTACCGGGCGGCCGGTCTCGCACCGTCCGACCTGGCGCGCAGGCTGGGCCCGCTCACCGTGCTCGAGCACCTGCGCCGGGGCAGCGCCCCCGCCTGGTGCGTCGCCCGGCTGCAGCGCCAGCGCCGCGACGGCGCGGCGTAACCTACCCCCGCGTAACGCCACTGTGCTCTTGTCGTTGATGCTGTCAGCGACCGGTGCGCACCCGAGCCCCGGCTGAGGACGGGGGCACGGTGGCGGACACGAGCACCGAGACGCCCCGCCGCGGTCCGGGCATCCTGTTCCGGCTGCTGGTGGTGGTGCTCGCCCTGGTGGTCGGCGCCGCCGTGGTGTGGGTCGTCCGAGTCGCCACGGTGCCCCAGACCGGTGCCGAGGTCCCGGCCGCGCAGGTCGAGGCGGCCCCGGTCGAGCCCAACTCCGCCACCCCGGTCGAGGCCGACGCGACTGCCCCCGCCCCGCAGGCGGGCCAGTCCGGCACCGACCCGCTGCGCGCCTGGGCTGACCGGCTCGCCGGTCCCACCGGCATCCCGGCCCGCGCGCTGGTGGCCTACGGCAACGCCGAGCTCAACGTCCGCTCGACCACGCCCGGGTGCAGGCTGTCCTGGGCGACCCTCGCGGGCATCGGCCGCATCGAGTCCAACCACGGCCAGTACGGCGGCGCCACACTTGGCGCGGACGGCCGTCCGTCGATCCCGATCATCGGGGTGCCCTTGGACGGCTCGGCGGGCGTCCGGGCGATCACCGACACCGACGCGGGCCAGTTCGACGGCGACGCCACCGTGGACCGCGCGGTGGGCCCGATGCAGTTCATCCCCTCCACCTGGCGCAAGTGGGGCGCGGACGGCAACCTGGACGGCGTCGGCGACCCGCAGCAGATCGACGACGCGGCCCTGGCAGCGGGCCGCTACCTCTGCGCCAACGGCCGCGACCTGGGCACCGCCACCGGCTGGTGGCAGGGCGTCTTCTCGTACAACAACTCCGTGCCCTACGGCCAAAAGGTCTTCGGCCTGGCCGACGGCTACGCCCGCACCGCCGCCGCCCGCCGCTAGCAGTGTGGACAGTCCCACCCGGACCCAGCCGCACCGCTCCACCAAGCCACCATCCTCACCTCACCCCACCTCACCTCTCGCACCAACCCGACCCACAACCCTCCCCGCCAAGTCACTTTCCCCACCCCCACAACCCTCCCCGCCAAGTCACTTCCCCCACCCCCGCAAACCGTCTCCGGCAGCCACAACGCCCCCCGGCGACCACTCCCGCCCCTGCATCCCATACGCAGCCCAAAACACGGGCTTGGTGTCCTTGTCAAGGCATCTTTCCCGCCTTGACAAGGACACCAAGCCCGTAGTCACACTTGGCGTAGGGGAAGCAGGAACCCCCGACGGCAACGCAGGAAGAGCCGACGGCACCGCGGAGAGAGCCGGTCAATCTAGCAGCGGCAGCAGATTCGCGTCCTCGTAGTCCAGGTGCCGCTCCAACAACCCGACCAACTCCTCCACCTCAACAGCCACCGACGCCTGATCCCCGGCCAGCACCGCGCGCAGCCGCTCCAGCACCGCCGCCATCTCCACGTGCTCGGCCGACAACCGCTCCAGCAGCGGTGCCGCCTCGGGGTAGCGCGAGGCGACCCAGGGGAAGATGTTGGCGTCCTCGCCGGTGTGGTGGTTGCCCAGCCCGGCGCAGATGGTCAGGCAGTTCACCCGTAGCTGGGCCCCCAGCCGCGGGCCGGAGGCGGACACGTCCGCGCGGATGTGGGCGAGTTCGCGGCGGAAGGAGTCATGCAGCTGCTTGACCGTGGCCGAGAGCGACCCGCCGAGTCGCAGCCTGCCGGCGAGGGCCACCACGGGCAGCTCCCGCGTGGTCTTCTCCTGGTACGCCGCCCAGCCCGGGTCGGCCTCGACGGCGCGGGCCCAGACTTCCGCGCGCTCCGGGCCGGTGAGCACGGTGGCGTCGGCGTCGTAGGTGAGGATGCCGTCCTCGACCGTGGCGCTCGGGTTCGCCAGTAGGTTCCGGTACCAGTCCGGGTGCCTGGGCGAACCGCCCGCGGAGCCGATGACGATGACGCGTTCGCCGCCGTCGGGCAGGTAGCCCAGTGGGGTGGTGTGCGGGGTGCCGCTGCGGGCGCCGGTGGTGGTGAGCAGGATCAGGCGGGCGCCCTCGAAGTAGCCGCCGACGCGGCCCTGGTTGGCGCGGAACTCGGTGATGACCTGGTCGTTGAACGGGTTGGGCATGGGTCGCTTTCTGCTGGTGGGTCCAGAGGGGGATCCGAGGCACAGCAGGAGGTCGGCGGGCCCCTGGCCCGCCGCGAGGTCACCCGTTGGCCGGGTGCCTGACTCGCTCGAGGCCCAGTGGGGCCGACCCGGCAGTCACCCGGCCAACCTACCGAACCGGGCGTGACGGTGGTCTCTCAGGGTGCGCGGGTTAGCATCGCGCGGTGGGCAGGACGTCGGGAAGCGGGCGCGCACTCCTCGTCATCGGGGTGTCGGCGCTCTCGCTCGCCGTCTGCTGCGGGCTCGCCTGGTGGCAGTGGCAGCGGTTCGAATCGGCCAACGGGACGTTCCAGAACCTGGGCTACGTCCTGCAGTGGCCGCTGTTCGGCATCGCCCCGGCCTACATGTTCTGGCGGTTCCGCAAGCTCCGCGAGCGCGAGCTCCAGGCGCCGCCCCCCGAGGTCAGCCCGCGCCCGGCGCCCGTGGTGCACCCGCTCGACTCGGACGAGCCGGATGACGAGCTGACCGCCTACAACCGCTACCTTGCCCGGCTGAACGCAGACCAGGAGTCCCGATGAGCATCACCGACGAGGAGAACCCGGCCCAGGCCGTCGGGGTCCGGGGCGTGCGCGGCGCGCTCGCCCGCTACCGCGTGATGGCCTACGTCGTCGGTGTCGGCCTGCTCGCGCTGGTCGCCGCCATGGTGCTCAAGTACGCCTTCGACAACTCCACCCCGGTGGCCATCGTCGGCCCGGCGCACGGCTTCCTCTACGCGGTCTACCTGCTCGCCGCCTTCGACCTGGCGCTCAAGGCCCGCTGGTCGGTCAAGGGCACCCTGCTGGTCCTGCTGGCGGGCATGGTCCCGTTCGTCTCGTTCGTGGTCGAGCGCCGGGTCACGCACAAGACCCAGGCGGGCCAGAAGCTCTGAGTGTGACCGGCCGCACTGTCACACTCCGGCCCGCCGCGTAGTCCTCCCCGTGACGGAGGGAGAACGTCCATGACAACGCACATCGTGGTGCTGGGAGCGGGCTACTCGGGACTGGTGGCGGCCAAGCGCGCGGCGCGGCTGCCCGACACCAGGGTCACCCTGGTCAACGCGGCCGCCGAGTTCGTCGAGCGGGTCCGGCTGCACGAGGTCGCCGCCGGTCGGCCGGTCCGGTCGCACCGGATCACCGAGCTGATCGGGCGCGCGCCGGTGGAGCTGGTGGTCGACACGGTCACCGCCATCGACCCCGACCGCAAGGTCGTCACGCTGGCCAACGGCACCCTGGAGAGCAACACCCTCGACTACGACACCCTGGTCTACGCCCTGGGCAGCCGGGCCGACGTCGAGGTCGAGCACGTGCACCCGCTGGCCCTCGCGCCGGACGCCGAGCGGCTCAAGCGCGAGCTGCGCGGCACCGTCGCGGTCGTCGGCGGTGGTCTGACCGGTGTCGAGGCCGCCACCGAGTTCGCCGAGGCGGGCCACCCGGTGCGGCTGCTGACCGCGGGCCCGCTGGGTGCCGCGCTGTCGGCGAAGGGCCGGGCGCACCTGCGCCGGGTGCTCGACCGGCTCGAGGTCCAGGTGCACGACCAGGTCAAGGTCACCGGCACCGACGCCACCGGGCTCACGCTCGCCGACGGCGGCTACGTCCCGGCCGACACCGTGGTGTGGACCACCGGGTTCCGCGCGCCCGCCCTGGCCGCGGACTCCGGGTTCGCCGTGGACGACCGCGGCCGGATGGTCGTCGACGGCACCCTGCGCTCGGTGTCGCACCCGGACGTCTACGCCGTCGGCGACGCCGCCGCGGTGCGCCTGGTGAACGGTCTGGAGCTGCGGATGGCCTGCGCCACCGGGCTTCCCGCCGGGTACCACGCCGCCAAGGCGATCGGCGACCGGCTGGCGGGCCGCGAGCCGGGACCGCTGAGCTTCCGGTTCGTGAACCAGTGCGTCAGCCTCGGGCGCAAGGACGGGCTGATCCAGTTCGTCCGGGCCGACGACACCCCGGTCGAGCGCGTGCTCACCGGTCGGCTTGCCGCCTGGTACAAGGAGTTGATCGTGCGCGGCGCCCTGTTCGCCCAGCGCCACCCGGCGCTGGCGGGCGTCAGCCCGCGCGGCGGGACCAAGCCCCGACCGTAGAACGCGGCGGTGCCCGGGGACTCGCGTCCCCGGGCACCGGGTCGACCAAGGCCGGATCAGAGCGACTTGCGCACCCGGTACGGCGGGATCGTGTTGCCGCGCAAGGCGTCCGCGTCGATGGTCTTGGGCTGGTACGGCAGCGTCGCGAGCCGGTCGATCATGCGCGCGGTGGTGTCCGGGACGGTCTCGGCGAGTCCGAACAGGAACGCCCACTCGTGCTCGTCGGAGCCGTAGTAGACGGTCGTGCCGAACACCTCGTCGAACCTGCGCCAGGACCGCAGCAGGGTCTCGTTGCGCCACATGGTCTGACAGCCCGCCTGGCACACGACCACGCCGCCCTCGGCCAGCACCGAGCGGCACCGGGTGAGGAACTCCTCCTCGTACAACCGGTTGTGCTGGGCGAACTCCGGCCGCTCGTCGGGCAGGTCGACCAGCACGACGTCGTAGCGGTCGCCGCGCTCGAGCGCCTCGGCCAGGAACTGCCAGCCGTCGGCGTAGTGCACCCGGACCGGGCCCTCGTGCGCGACCGCGGCGGCCAGTTCCTCGGTGATGTAGCCGTAGGGCAGGTGCTCGGCGCACAGCTCCACGGCCTGCCGGTCGATGTCGACGTGGTCGACCACCGACGCGCCCGCGGCCACCGAGATCTGCGAGACGACGCCCTCACTGGACCCCACGACCAGCACGCGCTCGACCTGGCGCGCCACCAGCAGGGCGGGCACCAGCAGCGCCTCGTGGTAGGTGAGCTGGCTGAACTCGGTGCTCTGCCGGTCGTCGTCGCAGAACAGGCTGAGTCCCTGCTCGGTGCGGCCGATGACCAGGTGCTGGAACTCGGTCTTGGTGTCCACCAGCACCTCGGGCATGTCCCACACGCGGGTCAGGCCCGGGCCCAGCGGCTCGGTGATCGGGCTCATCGGGCGGTCTCCGACGGTACGGGGTGTCCCCTGTGGACGGTGTTGATCCGGGCGTCCAGCGCGCCCAGCCGGTCGCGCAGCAGGCCCGCTGCCAGCTCCGGGTCCGCGGTCTCGCCGCAGGTGAAGATGTCGACGAACATCGAACCGATCTCCGGGTAGGTGTGGATGGAGGCGTGCGACTCGGAGAGCAGGGCCAGCACGGTGACCCCCTGCGGCTCGAACTGCTTGGCCACCACGTCGCAGATGGTGGCCCCGGCGTCGCGCAGCGAGGACTCCAGCGCCTCGCGCAGGAAGCCCAGATCGTTGAGCAGCAACGGATCGACCCCGTCGAACTCGGCGAGCACGTGTCGGCCTGCGAAGTAGCCGACGCCCTGTTCGGGCGCGCGGTCGTACGACATCTGTCTTACCTCCTGCGAGGGAATCAGCCGACGAAGAGCGTCGGAAGGGGCGGAAAACCGTTGAACGACACCGAGGAGTAGCTCGCGGTGTACGCGCCCGCGTCGAGGATGTCGACGTGGTCGCCCGCCCGCAGCGCCGTCGGAAGACGATACGCGGTGTGCTGGTAGATCACGTCATCGCCGTCGCAGGTGGGGCCCGCGATGATGACCGGTCCGTCCGGTGTGGCCGGATGTCGGGTGCTCAGCCGGTAGGCGATGTACTCGTTCTCGGTCTCGGCCAGCCCGGAGTAGCGGCCGATGTCGAGGTAGACCCAGCGGTGCTCGTCGGCGTCGTCCTTGCGCGACACCAGGACCACCTCGGCGCGGATGACCCCGGCGGTGGCCGCGATCGCCCGACCGGGCTCGATGACCAGCTCGGGGGCGGTGTCGAAGTGCTCGGCGACCGCGGCGCGGATCGCCGCGGCGTGCACGTCGGCCGGTGGCGCCGGATCCCGGTACCCGGTGGGAAAACCACCACCGAGGTTGAGCGAGGTCGTGCGAACGCCCGCCTCGGCGAGCCCGCGCGAGATCCACGCGGCCTGGGCGATGCCCGCGGTCCAGGCCGCCGGGTCGGTGTGCTGCGAGCCGACGTGGAAGCAGGCGCCGCGCACGTCCAGGCCTAGGTCGGCGGCCCGGGCCAGCAGCCGCAGCGCCATCCGGGGCGAGCAGCCGAACTTGCGGCCGAACGGCGTACCGGAGTCCGGCGCGTCGACCAGGAACCGGCACCAGACCTGGGATCCCGGGGCGTGCTCGGCCAGGTTCGCCAGGTCGCCGTCGGAGTCGAAGGTGAACCGGCGGACGCCGCGCGCGTGGGCGTGGGCGATGTCGGCGGCCTTCTTGATGGGGTTGCCGTAGGACAGTGACTCCGGGCTCGCGCCCTGGGCCAGGCAGAGGTCGACCTCGCCGGTGCTGGCGACGTCGAACGACGAGCCCTCGGCCACCAGCGCGGCCACGACCTCGGGGGCGGGATTCGCCTTGACCGCGTAGAAGATGGCGGCCTCGGGCAGCGCCGCGCGCAACGCGCGGTAGTTGGTCCGCACCACCTCGAGGTCCACCACCAGGCACGGCGTCGCGGGCGCGCGTTCGTCGAGGAACGCGCGCAGCCGGGGGGACAAGCCCGGCGACGCCAGAGAGTCGAGCACGGCGTGCACTGTAATACCGAGTTGACCGCCGTTGGGGGCAGTGGCCGTCACCGACTCGATCACACCGGCCCGTACCATCCGCCCGACACGGCCACCGGGAGGCAGTTCATGACGCCAGGGACACGCGCGGGTTACGCACTGGGATCGCTTGCCACGGGGGCGTTCGGGACCGTCCCGGGGCTGCTCCTGCTGCCGTTCCTGACCGACCGGCTGGGGGTGCAGTCGGCGGTGGCCGGTGTCCTGGTGCTGTTGCCGAAGGCGTGGGACGTGCTGTTCAACCCGGTCGCGGGCCGGATCAGCGACCGCAGCACGCACCCGCTCGGACCGCGCAGGCCCTTCCTGCTGCGCGGCGGGCTGGCCCTGGCCGTGCTGTTCGCGCTGATGTTCCTGCCCCCGCTGGCGGGCAGCCCGCTGGGTGACGGCGCCTACGTGGCGGCGCTGTTCCTGGCGTGCGCGACCGCGTTCGCCTTCTTCCAGGTGCCCTACATGGCGATGGCCGCCGAGCTGACCGACGACTACGACGAGCGCACCCGGCTGATGTCCTGGCGGGTGGCGATGCTCGCGGTCGCCATCCTGCTCGCCGGGGCCGGTGCCCCGCTGGTCCGCGACGCGTTCGACAGCTACCGGGTGATGGGCCTGGCGGTCGCGGCGCTGATCCTGGTGGGCACGCTGGGTGTCTACCTGGGTACCCGGAACGTCCCTGTCGCGCGCGTCACATCCGCCGGTGCCCGGTTCGGCGAGCTGCTGGCCGCGGTCCGCGAGTCCCGCGCCTTCCGCACCCTGCTGCTCGCCTTCGTGATCCAGGCCGTCGGCATCGGCACCGTGCTGGCCGGGGTGGACTACCTGGCCAGGGTCGTGCTGCACGACGCGGGCCAGCAGCCGGTCCTGTTCGCCGGGTTCATCGGCCCGGCGCTGCTGGTGATGCCGGTGCTGCAGCGGGTCGGCGCCCGGTGGGGCAAGCTGCGCGGCTACCAGGGTGCGACAGTGCTCTTCGGAGTCGCCATCGCCGGTGTCGCGTTCGTGCCGCCGACCCCGGTGCTGATGGTCCTGGTGGCACTGACCGGGGTCGGCTACGCGGGCCTGCAGGTCTTCCCGATGGCGATGCTGCCGGACATCATCAGCACCGAGCAGGCCCGCACCGGTGACGCCCGCTCCGGCCTGTTCTCCGGTGTCTGGACGGCGGGGGAGACCCTGGGCCTGGCCCTCGGACCGGGCCTGTTCGGCCTGGTGCTCTCGCTCGGCGGCTACATCTCCGGTGGCACCGCCGAGCAGCCCGCGAGCGCGGCCACCGCGATCACCCTCGGCTTCACGCTGATCCCGGCCGTCCTGGTGCTGGCGGTGCTGCCGCTGCTGCGCCGCTCGGTCGTGGAGCCCGACCGCTCACCGGCCGATGCCGGTGAGTGAGCGGACCTCCATCTCCCTGGCCTTGGCCGGGTCGGCCTTGTCCCGGCTGAGCACCGTGCCCAGGTAGCCGCAGACGAACGACACCGGGATGGAGATGATCCCCGGGTTGGACAGCGGGTACAGGTGGAAGTCCACTCCGGACACGATCGAGGTCGGGCTGCCGGAGACCACCGGGGAGAAGAACACCAGCAGCAGGCAGGACGCCAGACCGCCGTACATGCCGCAGAGCGTCCCGCTGGTGTTGAACCGCTTCCAGAACAGCGAGTACAGCAGCGTGGACAGGTTCGCCGAGGCGGCGAAGGCGAACGCCAGCGCCACCAGGAACGCCACGTTCTGCCCGTTGGCCAGGATGCCGCCGACGATGGCCGCCACCCCGACCACCACCGCGGTCAGCCGGGCCACCCGGACCTCGGCGGCGGCGTCGGCCTTGCCGCCGCGCAGGATGTTGGCGTACACGTCGTGCGCGAAGGACGCCGAGGCGGTGATCGTCAGCCCGGCCACCACCGCCAGGATCGTCGCGAAGGCCACCGCGGCCACCACACCCATCAGCACCGTGCCGCCGATCTCGAACGCCAGCAGCGGCGCCGCGGCGTTCTCCCGGCCGGTGGCCGAGAGGATCTTCTCCGAGCCGACCAGCGCCGAGGCGCCGTAGCCGATGACGAGCGTGGCGAGGTAGAACACGCTCATCGTGCCCACCGCCCACACCACCGAGCGGCGCGCCTGCCGGGCGTCGGGCACGGTGTAGAAGCGCATCAGCACGTGCGGCAGGCCCGCCGCGCCCAGGATCAGCGCCAGCGACAGCGAGATGAAGTCCAGCGTGCTGATCGGCGTCTTGCCGTACTGCGCGCCCGGGTCGAGGATCTTCTCGCCCTTGGTGTTGTTGGCCGCGGCCTGGTCGAGCAGCGCGCTGAGGCTGAAGCCGAACTTGCCGAGCAGGAACACCGTCATCAGCACCACGCACAGCAGCAGGATCGCGGCCTTGATGATCTGCACCCAGGTGGTGCCCTTCATGCCGCCGACCAGCACGTAGCAGATCATGATCAGCCCGACCACGCTGATCACCAGCGCCTGCCCGCCCTTGCCGTGCACGTCGAGCAGCAGCGCCACCACCGCGCCCGCGCCCGCCATCTGGGCCAGCATGTAGAAGAACGAGATCACCAGGGTCGAGGTCGCGGCGGCGGCGCGCACCGGGCGCTGGCGCATCCGGAAGGCCAGCACGTCGCCCATGGTGAACCGGCCGGTGTTGCGCACCAGCTCGGCGATCAGCAGCAGGTTGACCAGCCAGGCCACCAGGAAGCCGATGGAGTAGAGGAAGCCGTCGTAGCCGTTGATCGCGATCGCGCCCGCGATGCCGAGGAACGAGGCGGCGGAGAGGAAGTCGCCGGAGAGCGCGATGCCGTTCTGCACACCGGTGAACGCCCCGCCCGCGGCGTAGTAGTCGGCGGTGGAGGTGTTGCGCGAGCCCGCGCGGTACACCACGTACAGGGTGATCACGACGAAGGCGCCGAACACCACGGTGTTGAGGACCGGGTCGCCGACCTGGCCGCCCTGGGCGAGCGCGCTCATCGCTCGACCCCCGCGGCCTCGCGCAGCGCGGCGACCTCGGGGTCGATCCGGCGCCGCGCCCACCGCACGTAGCCCGCGGTGATCGCGATCGTCGAGGCGAACTGCGCCACGCCGAGCAGCAGCCCGATGTTGACCGCGCCGAACACCCGGATCGCCATGAACTCCTTGGCGTAGGCGGCCAGCAGCACGTAGGCCAGGTACCAGGCCAGGAACAGCGCGGACATCGGGAAGACGAACCGGCGGAACCTGGCCCGCAGCGCGGTGAACTCGGGCCCGGCGTGGATCGCGTCGTAGTCAGGGCCGGTGTCCCCGGCGGTGCCGGGCGCGGGCCCGATGCCGCCGAAGGTGGCCGAGCGCGGCCGCGGTGGGCGGGCCGCGACCCGCGGCTGGACGACCTCGGTCATGCGTTCCTCCGAAAGGTACGACTGGCTCCGGCGATTCGGGCGCGGAAATCCGACCGCGGACCCGGTGGGTGATTGCCGCCGAAAGGGCGCGCCGCTCTCGGCGTTCCGACCGGAGTCGGCGGGCGACGTGGCGGGCGACATCGTATGCGCGCCCGCGCGGAATCTCCTAATGCGCGATCCGCGTCGCCGGGGCTACCGGATATCCGCGCGCGGATCACCGAACGGTACCGGTTCGGCCGCTTCTCGGCCCGGTCCTGACCTTCACACTTAGTGGTGAATCGATCAGAGGAAATGTGTTACCTCAGTGGCATCGGGTGGCCACCGTGTCACTCGTACCGGGCAAGTCCCCAGGTGGGCGCCGGATCGAGTCGATTTTTCCAGAATTACCCGATCGAGCGATCAAGCTGGCTCGTGTTCCGCTGAGCGTGACCGTAATTCGTACGACATCCCCCGATCTCCGCTCGCGCGCCGATCTTGACCGGTAACGGACGCCGTCTCCGCTGGTCAGCGCGGGATTTCGGGAAAGGCTTCATGATCGCCGGATTGGGGTACGCTCTGTCCTCAAGTTCTCGCCGATCTCGCCGATGTCCGGAAGGGATGTCGAGCGGTTCACAGAATCGGCCACCAGCACTTCGACACGGTTTCACGCGGTCTTCTCGTGCCCTGTCGCGTGTGCTGCGGCGAAGGCTGTCCAAGATGTTGTCGTGAAGGGAGAGCGGCGCGGTGAGGCAGTTATTCCGACGGCGACCGGGGACCGTGGCGGAGGCTCGCGCGTGAGGCAACCTCAGTCCCAGGCCGACACCGCCGCGGCCGCGGGGTCGCACCGGGCAGCCGCCGGCGGGGAAGCCGGCCGCACCCCCCGGTGGACCGCGCTGACCCGCTGGCGCGACTGGAACATCCCGATCAAGCTCGGCGCCGTCATCCTGGTGCCGGTGCTCTTCGCCGTGGTGCTCGGCGTGCTCCAGATCAGCGGCCAGATCGCGCGCGCCGACTCCTACGAGCGCGTCGACAAACTGGTCGCGGTCAACGAGAACCTGCGCAAGGTGCTCACCTGGCTGCAGCGCGAGCGCACGAAGGCCGCGGTCGCCCTCACCACCGGCTCCCGCGACGTCGCCGCCGAGCTCGCAGGCGAGCGGCAGAGCGCGGACTACGCGCGGGAGGAGCTGCTGCGCGCGGTCGCCAAGGCCAGCTTCGACACCGAGGTCACCCGCGCCCGGCTCACCGACGTCAGCACCGCCTTCGAGTCCCTGGCCAACCTCCGCCGCCCGGTCGGCACCGGCTCGGTCGACGGCGGCACCGCCCTGGCGGGCTACACCGCGATCATCCGGGCGATGCTGGAGTTCGACCGCGCCATCACCGGCGAGGTCGCCGACCCGAGCCTGTCGAGCACCGCCTCGGCGCTGCACGACCTGGAGGCGGCCAAGGAAGAGGTGTACTACCAGCAGGGCCTGGTGGGTATGGGCATCGCCCGCGGCGGGCTCAACGCCACCGAGCTCGACGCCCTGCGCGCCTCGGGCGCGCGCTACGACGAGCGCACCGGCGACTTCCGGGCCATCGCCACCGCGGCCCAGCAGCGCGCCTACGACGAGCTGATGTCCGCCCCCGGCGTGCGGACCCGCGCCGAGCTGCTGCGCCGGGCGGCGGGTGGGCGCGCGGTCAACGTGCCGCTGCCGTTCACCTCGATGGCCTGGAACGACGCCTCCGAGCTGGTCTCGGGCAAGATCAGCAACGCCAGCGGCCGACTCGGCTCGGAGATCCGGGCCCGCTCGGCCGCGCTGCAGGACCGGGCGGGCGACGCGGCGGGCATCGCCTCGGTGGTGCTGATCATCGCCCTGGTCGCCGCCGCCGCGGTGATGTTCGTGATCGGCAGGCAGCTGCTGCGCTCGCTGAGCGTGCTGCGCCGCGGCGCGCTGGAGGTCGCCACCCGGCGGCTGCCCGCCGCCGTCGCCCGGATCCGGGACGGCCGCGACGTGGTCGAGCCGGTGGTCGAACCGGTCGCGCTGCTCGCCGACGACGAGATCGGCCAGGTAGCCAGGGCCTTCGACGCGGTGCACGAGCAGGCGCTGCGGCTGGCCACCGAGCAGGCGGGCCTGCGGGCCAACTACAGCAACGTCTTCGTCAACCTCTCCCGGCGCAGCCAGGGCCTGGTGCAGCGCCAGCTGCAGCTGCTCGAGCGGCTCGAGCGCGACGAGGAGGACGCCGACCAGCTGGCCACGCTGTTCCAGCTCGACCACCTCGCCACCCGGATGCGGCGCAACAACGAGAACCTGATGGTCCTCTCCGGCAGCGACCTCGCCCGCCGCGCGTCGCAGCCGACCGCGCTGGGCGACCTGCTGCGCGCAGCGGTGTCCGAGGTCGAGCACTACCAGCGGGTGGTCATCGCGCCGCCGCCCACCGTGCTGGTGGTCGGCTACGCGGTCGGCGACCTGGTGCGGCTGGCCGCCGAGCTGCTCGACAACGCCGCCGCGTTCTCCGCGCCCACCACCCAGGTCACGATCTCCAGCCAGCTCGGCGACGGCGGCGCGGTCCGGATCGAGGTCGCCGACCGCGGCATCGGCATGACCGAGCAGGAGCTGGCCGAGGCCAACGCCCGGCTCGTCGACACCGGCACCGTCGACGCGTCCACCTCGCGGCGGATGGGCCTGTTCGTCGTCGGGCGGCTCGCGGCCCGGCTCGGCGTCCAGGTGCGGTTGCGCCCGGGGGCCCAGGCAGGCCTGCGCGCCACCATCACCGTCCCCGCCGACCTGGTCACCGCCAACGTGGTGGAGCTGCCCCGCGCCCCGCGCGCGGCGGTCGCCCCCGTGGAGACCAACGGCCACGACACCGCGGCCACCGGCCCCTACGGCCACGGCAGCGGGTCCAATGGCAGCAACGGGTCGAACGGCAGCAACGGGTCGAACGGCAGCAACGGGTCGAACGGGTCCAACGGCAGCAACGGGTCCAACGGCGCCAACGGATCCAATGGGTGCAATGGCGCCAACGGGAACGGGGTCAACGGGTACAGCGGGCTGGCCCGCAGGCTTGCCAAGGGCGGCAACGGTTCCGCGTCGAACCCGACCTGGATGTCCGGTGGCGACGGTGCCGAGCTGCCCGAGTCGCTGCCCGCCCCGCGCGACCCCGCGCCCGCCGCGGGCGCGGTCCCGCCGCTGCCGCGCCGCTCGCCCAAGCCGGTGGCCGAGCCACCGCCGCCCAGCCCGGCCGAGACCACCGCGGTGGCCCCGCCGCTGTTCACCCCGGCCATCCCGGCCACCCCCGCCGAGGACGACAGCGCCTGGTGGGACACCACCCTGGTGCACGAGTCGCTGGCCCCGCCGCGCCCGCCGGTCGAGGCGAGCGCGCTGCACGAGACCACGCCGATCTTCGACGAGATGGTCTCCGCCTGGTTCCGCCAGCTCACCGACGACCCGAACTCCACCGCCGAGGACGTCCGCCGCGGCCCCGGCTGGGACTTCGCCGCCGACCAGGGCTTCGACACCGCCCGCGCGGTGTCGGCGGCCGAACCGGCCGACTACACCACCTCCGGCCTGCCGCGCCGCACGCCGCGGCAGAACCTGGTCCCCGGCAGCGCGGGCCAGCAGGGCAAGCGGCGGGCCCCGGAGGCACCCGGCCGCGACGCCGAGGAGCTGCGCACCCGGCTCTCGAGCTACCAGCGCGGTATCCACCGCGCCCGCGGTGCCCACCACGCTGGCCCCGCGCACGGGGAGGCCGAACCGGGGTTGGACCTGCGCGGTGCCCGCTGGCGCTTCGCCGCGGACGTGGGCTGGCAGGCCGCCGAGGCGGTCAGCCAGGCCGGTCCGGCCGAGGCACCCGAGGGCGGGCTGCCCCGCCGCACGCCCCGGGAGCGGCTCGTGCCCGGCAGCCTCGGCCAGTCCGCCCCCGCCGGCCCGCCTCCGGTCGAGCGGGACGCCGAGGCGCTGCGGTCCCGGCTGGGCAGCCTGCAGCGCGGGATCGGCCGTGGCCGCAGCAGCCTCGCCCAGCGCCGTCCCGACCAGGAGAGGGAGTCCGATGCCTGAGTACGCCGAAGGAGAACGATGACGTCAACGCAGTCCAAACCGGGCCAGTTCGGGTGGCTGGTCAACGACTTCGCCGACCGGGTCTCCGGGGTGGCGCACGCGGTGGTGGTCTCCGCCGACGGCCTGCTGCTGACCTCCTCGGCCCGGTTGCCGATCGACCGGGCCGACCAGCTGGCGGCGGTCGCCTCCGGGCTGGTCAGCCTCACCCAGGGCGCGGCCCGCTGCTTCGAGGCGGGCGCGGTCAAGGAGACCGTGGTCGAGATGGAGCGCGGGATCATGTTGCTGATGGCCATCAGCGACGGGTCGTGCTTAGCGATTCTCGCGGCCCCGACCTGCGACATCGGCCAGGTGGCGTACGAGATGACGCTGCTGGTCGACCGGGTGGGCCAGATCTTGACCCCGGAACTGCGCGCGGCCCTGCAGGGCTCCGCCGGGAGGATGGTGGGCCAGCCCGCATGAGCAAGCCATGAGCGCGCGCCGGGACGCCGAGCCCGAGGCGACGATCGCCGATGTGATGAACGGCCTCTCCCTCGGCGGGGGGCGCAGGCGCAAGCGCCAGAAGTCCGAAGTGGACGACCAGGTCGCGGTGCCCGAGCAGGGGTACCCGTGGCCGGACCAGGAGCTCGGGGAGGCGGCCGCGGACTTCGCGGTGCCGGTGGAACCGGTCGAGGCCGAGACCGCCTCGATCGTGCGGCCCTACGCCTGGACCCGCGGCCGCACCCGCTCCAACTTCGAGCTGCGGCTGGAGACGATGGTCTCCACCAGCGAACGGGCCCAGGACGCGAGCGCGTTCGCCGAGTCCGAGCACCGGGCCATCGGGTCGCTGTGCCGCGACCCGCGCTCGGTCGCCGAGGTGGCGACCCTGCTCGGCGCTCCGCTCGGGGTCGCCAAGGTCCTGCTGGGCGACATGGCCCAGCTGGGGCTGGTCACCGTGCACAAGACCGCTACCGGCGGCGCCAACCGGGCGCACCTGGTGTTGATGGAAAGGGTACTGAGTGGACTCCGCCGGCTATGACGACGCCGCCACGCTGACCTCGGTCAAGATCGTGGTGGCAGGCGGCTTCGGCGCGGGCAAGACGACCTTCGTCGGCTCGGTCTCGGAGATCATGCCGCTGACCACGGAGGCGGTGATGACCAGCGCGAGCATGGGCATCGACGACACCGCGGCCACCCCGAACAAGACCACCACCACGGTGGCGATGGACTTCGGCCGGGTGTCGCTGGAGTCCGACCTGGTGCTCTACCTGTTCGGCACCCCGGGTCAGCAGCGGTTCTGGTTCATGTGGGATGACCTGGTCCGCGGCGCCATCGGCGCCGTGGTCCTGGCCGACACCCGCAGGCTGGCCGACTCGTTCTCCCCGATCGACTTCTTCGAGGAGCGCGGCCTGCCCTACGTGATCGGCCTGAACTGCTTCGACGGGGTCCTGGGCCACGGGATCGAGCAGGTCCGCGACGCCCTGGCCATCGGCCAGGAGGTGCCGATCGTCCCGTGCGACGCGCGGGACCGGCAGTCGGTCAAGAACACGCTGATCACCATGGTGGAGTACTCGATGCGCCGCTGGGTCGCGCTGCACGGCGCGGGCGTGGGCTGAGACCGGTCAGCTGGTCAGGTCTCGATGTCGACCAGGTCGAAGGTGGCCGAGGGCGTGGCGCGCCCGCACGAGCGGGCGATGTGCCAGGCCAAGTGGCCAACCCCGGCCTGGGCGGCGGGCCTGCGGGTGCGCTCGATGGCGAGGTAGCCGTCGGTGGCGGCCATGATCCGGGCGGCGTCGCCGACCACCGCGGCGATGCCGAAGCTGAGCACGTCGGCGCGCAGGTCGTCGTCGAGGTCCTCGGCCAGGCCGACCAGGCCGAACCGGGTGTCCTGCTCGTCGAAGCCGATGCCGACCGCGCCCGCGTAGCCCTCGGCGTCCTCGGCGGTGACGTCGAAGACGATGATGTGCGCCTTGTCGGCGACGTCGTAGAGCCGCCCGACCGGTGTCATCAGCTCCTCGGTCAGGAACGCGTTGTCCTCGTCCCGGTCCACCGTGGCAGTGTACGGCCGGGTGGCGGGTTCGGGTCGTCGTCGCCACCGCGTCAACGGGTCCGTACCGATGACCATGTTTCCCCCCGAACCGCGTCCCGGGCCGGCACGATGACCGCCACGTCCACCGTGACCCCGAGGATGTGAACTGACGTGCCGTACGCGGTGTGGCTGCACCTGGACGCCCCGGAGCCGATCCCGGAGGAGTTCGCCGGGCCCCGGTTGCCCCGGCTGATCGTCGAGGTGATCGAGGCCGGCTGGCCGGGTGACGGCACCGACCTGCTCGACGTGCGGGTGCTGGCGCACCCCGAGGGCGCGATCATCGGGCTGGCCCTCGACACCGAGGACATCGAGGTCTGCCTGGCCGTGGCGACCAGCCTGACCAGGCACTTGGCGGCCACCGCGCCGTTCCTGGGCTGGTCGGCCGAGGAGCTGCAGGCCAACCGGCTGCCCGAGGCGGCCGAGTCCGGTGACTGGCTGGCGCCGATCGACCACGGCGACGACAACCGGTTCCCGGTCGCCGAGCACCTGTCCGGGGCGCTGCGGGAGCTCTCCGCGCAGTTCCTGTTGGCGGGCGCGGTGCGCGACCTGTGCGACCCGGCGGGCAAGAGCCGCTACACCGCCGACGCCGTCGACGCGTTCGACCTGGTGGAGGGCGCGGTCGAGGAGCAGCCCTGGGACGCCGACCTGGTCGGCGAACTGGGCACCCTGGTGGTCGCCGCGGCCAGGGCGGAGGCCACCACCGGGGTGCGCCGCCCGCTCACCGGCTACGGCGCGGGCGACGCCGACATCGCGCGCGGCCTGCTGGAGCACGCCCGGGCCGACGCCGACCTGCCGGTGGACGCCGACGAGGGCGACCGGCTGCGCGGGCACGCGCTGCTCGAGCGGTTCATGGCCCACCACGGCCTGCGCTGGCACGACGAGACCGACGGCGACGGCACCCGGGCCGGTGACGGCGAGGGCGGCGACGGCGACGAGGACGAGGAGCACGACCAGGAGATGCTGCGCGCCCTGCTGTGGGCCGGGCTGCGCACGCTGGCCACGCTCACCCAGGACCGCACCGCCGAGGTCCGCACCCCGTGGCAGTGGCTGGCCGGGCTGGACAGCACCGACATCGACCCGGTGGTCGAGGTGTTCGCCGCGCGCGACGAGCACCGGATCGAGAACTCCGACGAGACCGACGAGGGCCAGCTGGTCGACGCCGCGCAGGCGCACATCGTCATCCGGGTGGCGCTGCGCCACCCCCGGGTGCTGGCCGGCTCGGAGATCGACTTCATGCTGTCCGACCCGGCGGTCGCCGGGTGCCTGGTGCCGTTGACCGCGCACGTGCTGCTGTCCTTCAGCGCCGAGTCGGTCGAGGACGCGGCGGAGCAGGCCGAGACGGCCGAGCGCGGGGTGATCGTGGCCGCGTTGCGGGCGCTGGAGGTCGAGGACGAGGACGCCACCGACCCGTTGAACGACCTCTACACGGTCCTGGAGCGGGTGATCCCCGCGCGCGTTGGCGACGCCGAGAGCCGCAGGCAGAGCATCCGGGAGTTCTTGGCGCTGTTCGCGCTCTTGCCCGAGGACGACGTGCCCACCGTCTCCCGCGCGCTGTTCACCAACCCGGCCCACGTCGCGTGCGTGGTGCTGTCCGGTTTCGACAGTGACGAGGAGGTCGAGCGCAAGCAGCGCGGGTTCATCCTGGCCGAGGCCGCCGCGATCGATCCCGCGCTCGCGGCCGACTTCGCCGCCGACACCCCCGCGCTGCGCGGCGCCGACCCGCGCGACGAGCCCGCGCTGCGCAACGAGATCGGTACCTGGTGGCGCTCGGTCTCCGAGGTGTTGCGCGACGGTGACCTCACCCTCGACCAGCTGCCCTGCCCGGAGCCGGGCGCGGCGCTGCTGTGCGGGCTGCTGGCCACCGACGAGCCGGTGAACCTCGACGACCTGCCGCTGGCCACCGCGATGACCGGGGTGGTCCAGGTGGTCTCGGCGGTGACGATCGCGATGGACGAGCCCGAGGTCGCGGCGCAGATCCTGCTCTGAGCCGGGCGCGCTGTATCGGGCGCTCCGTATCGGGCGCGGGGTCAGACGCGCACGCGCGCGTGCAGCTCGGCCAGGCCGCGCAGGAAGGCGTCCAGGGCCAGCTCGAAGCTGTCCGCGTCGATCTCCTCGGCGTGCTCGCGCAGCCGGTGCGCCTGGTCTAGGTGCGGGTAGCGGTCGAGGTAGACCTGCACGTCGTCCTCGAAGCCGCGGGCGAACGAGCTCATCGCGGCGCCCAGCACCAGGTACTTGGTGGAGGCGCCGATCATGGTGGCGTAGCGCGGCGGCCAGCCCGCGCCGACCAGGCCGCCGTGCACCGCGTCCGCGCGCTCCAGCGCCGCCGCGCGCCGGGCCGGGCCCGCGGCGTGCACCGGCACCAGGTTCGGGTGCGCGGCGAGTGCGGCGCGGTAGGAGCGGGCCCAGGTGCGCAGGCCGCCGACCCAGTCCGCGGCGAAGTCCCCGACGTCCACCGCGGACACGATGTCGTCGGCGACGTCGGCCAGCAGCTCGTCCTTGGTGCGGTAGTGCGAGTACAGCGAGGGCGCCTGCACGCCGAGGTCGGCGGCGAGCCTGCGCATGGACAGCCCGGCCAGGCCGTCGCGGTCCACCGCGGCCAGCGCGGCGGCGCGGATGCGGCCGCGGTCGAGCAGCGGGGTTCGGGGCCGTGGCACGCGCGTGTCTCCCAGCTCACCCCCGGCCGCGGGTTGCCGGGGTCGGTGCGCCGATCCTATCCTGAGTAAACCTAACACCGTATGGTTACTCGGACGGGAGACCAGCGATGGATCTTGCCCTCACCGGCGAGCAGCAGGCCCTATGGGACCTGGCCAGGGACTTCATCGACCGGGAGGTCGTGCCCAACGCCGCCGAGTGGGACCGCCGGGAGCAGGTGGACCGGGCGATCGTGGGCAAGCTGGGCGCGGTCGGCTTCCTGGGGATGACCATCCCCGAGGAGTACGGCGGCTCCGGCGGCGACCACCTGGCCTACTGCCTGATGATGGAGGAGCTGGGCCGGGGCGACTCGGCGATCCGCGGCATCGTCTCGGTGTCGCTGGGTCTGGTGGGCAAGTCGATCGCCGGTTACGGCTCCGAGGAGCAGAAGCGGCACTGGCTGCCGCGGATCAGCTCGGGGGAGTCGCTGGCCTGCTTCGGCCTCACCGAGCCCGACACCGGCTCCGACGCGGCCAACCTGTCGACCCGCGCCGTGCGCGATGGTGGGGACTACCTGCTGACCGGCTCGAAGATGTTCATCACCAACGGAACGTGGGCCGACCTCGCGCTGATCTTCGCCCGGACCGGCGGCCCCGGCCCGAAGGGGATCAGCGCCTTCCTGGTGCCCACCGACTCCCCCGGGTTCGAGCACCGGGAGATCAAGGGCAAGCTCGGTCTGCGCGGCCAGTCCACCGGCGAGCTGGTGCTGGACGGCGTGCGGGTGCCCGAGAGCGCCCGGTTGGGCGAGGAGGGTGTCGGCTTCAAGGTGGCGATGTCCGCTTTGGACAAGGGCCGGATGTCGGTCGCGGCCGGGTGCGTCGGGCTGGCCAAGGGCGCGCTGGAGGCCAGCGTCAAGTACTCGACCGAGCGGCTGCAGTTCGGCAAGCCGATCGCGAGTTACCAGCTGGTGCAAGAGATGCTGGCCGACATGGCGGTCAACACCGACGCCGCGCGACTGCTGGTCTGGCGGGTCGCCGACCTGATCGAGCGCGGCCTGCCCTACGGCACGGCGGCGTCGATGGCCAAGCTGTACGCCAGCGAGAACGCCGTCAGCGCGGCCAACCTGGCCATCCAGGTGTTCGGCGGCTACGGATACCTCGACGAGTACCCGGTGGCCAAGTTCCTGCGGGACGCGCGCGTGATGACCCTGTACGAGGGCACCAGCCAGATTCAGAAGCTGCTCATCGGCCGCGCTCTTACCGGGATCAACGCGTTTGTCTAAGAGGCATAAGAGGTCTGAGAGGTGACATGTGGACTTCTCACTGAGCACTGAGGAACGTGAGGTCCGCGACTGGGTGCGTACGTTCGTGCGCAAGGAGATCCAGCCGTTGGAGCAAGAGGTGCTGCGCCGCGAGCGCGACCACCGGCCGGGTCTTACCGCCGATGAGCTGAAAGCGTTGCAGCTCAAGGCAAAGGAATCGGGCTTCTGGGGTGTGCAGACGCCCGAGGAGTACGGCGGGATGGGCCTTGGGGCGGTCATGACCGCCCTCTTAGAGGTTGAGCTGGGCCGCTCGTTCGTACCGTTCAGATTCGGTGGCGCTGCCGACAACATCTTGTTCCAGGCGAACGAGGAGCAGAGACAGCGCTACCTGTTGCCCACCATCGCGGGCGACCGCAAGTCGTGCTTCGCCATCACCGAGCCGGGCGCGGGTTCCGACGCGCGCAACATCAAGGCCCGCGCCCACCGCGACGGCACCGACTGGGTCATCAACGGCGAGAAGACGTTCATCACCGGCGGCAACGAGGCCGACTTCGCCATGGTGTTCGCGGTGACCGACGAGGGCGTCACCTGCTTCCTGGCCGACCGCGCGCAGGGCTGGCGCTCCGAGCCGATCGACACCATGGGCGAGTGGGGTCCGGCGGCGCTGGTGTTCGAGGACGTGCGGGTGCCCCAGGAGAACGTGCTCGGCGAGGTCGGGCGTGGGTTCGACCTGGCTATGGCGTGGATCGGCCGCGGCCGCTACGTGCTTCCCGCCCGCGCGCTCGGCGCGTGCGAACGGTTGGTGGGTATGGCCATCGAGCACGCGAACAACCGGGTGACCTTCGGCGAGCCGATCGCCAACCGGCAGGCGATCCAGTGGATGCTGGCCGACTCCGCGGTCGAGATCGAGGCGCTGCGCTGGCTGGTGCTGCACGCGTCGTGGGTGGTCGACCAGGGCGCCGACTCGCGGCACTGGCAGTCGATCGCCAAGCTCTACGGCGGGGTGAAGGCCAACGAGATCGTCGACCGGGTGCTCCAGGTGCACGGCGGCATGGGCTACACCAGGGAGCTGCCGGTGGAGCGCTGGTACCGGGAGCTGCGGCTGCTGCGGATCTACGAGGGCACCGACGAGATCCAGCGCCGGACCATCGCGCGCAACCTGCTCAAGGGGCACGCCGGGGTGTCCGGCACACTCGGCTGAGCATCCGCTTCCGAGCTCAGGAGTGACATGGTCAGGGCCGCTGTGCTGTTCGCGCAGGGTAAGCCGCTGGAGATCACCGACATCACCCTGCCGGACCCGGGCCCGGGTCAAGTGCGGGTCCGCGTGGCGGCGTCGGGGGTGTGCCACTCGGACCTGTCGCTGGCCAACGGCACGCTGCGGCAGCCGGTCCCGGCGGTCCTCGGGCACGAGGGGGCGGGCGTCGTGGTCTCGGTCGGCACGGGCGTCACGCGCGTCGGGCCCGGCGACCACGTGCTGCTCAACTGGTCCCCGCCGTGCCGCGAGTGCTGGTTCTGCTTGGCGGGGGAGCCGTACCTGTGCGAGCGCGCGGCCGACGCGGCCCAGGTCCCGCACGCCGCGCTCGGCGACGGCACGCCGGTGTACCCGGGACTGGGCACGGGCGCGTTCGCCGAGGAGACGGTCGTGCCCGAGCGGGGCGCGGTGAAGATTCCGTCGGACGTGCCGTTGGAGTCCGCAGCGGTATTGGGCTGCGCGGTGCTCACGGGCGCGGGCGCGGTGTTCAACACCGCGAAGGTGACCGCGGGGCAGGCCGTCGTGGTGGTCGGTGTCGGCGGGGTGGGGCTGTCGGTCCTGCAGGCCGCGCGGATCGCGGGGGCGTCGCCGATCATCGCGGTGGACGTGCACGCGGCGAAGGCTGACCTGGCGCTGTCCCAGGGCGCGACGGACTTCGTGGTCTCCGATGAGAACACGGTCAAGGCCATCCGCGCGCTCACCGGTGGCCGTGGGGCCGATGTCTCCTTCGAGTGCGTCGGCATCCCCACCGCGATCCGCACGGCGTGGTCGGCGAGCAGGCGCGGTGGCCACGTGGTGGTCGTCGGGGTCGGCTCGGCCAAGGCGATGGTCGAGTTCAGCGCCCTGGAGCTGTACTGGTTCGGCCGCACCCTCACCGGCTGCAACTACGGCTCCAGCGACCCGGACATCGACGTGCCCCGCCTGCTCGACCTGCTGGCCGCGGGCGAGCTCGACGTCAGCGGCCTGGTCACCGCGCACACCGACCTCGACGGCATCGAGGCCGCCTTCGACGACATGCGCCAGGGCCGCGGCGGCCGCACCCTGGTGCGGTTCTGAATCCTGGGACCCCGCTGCGGGGGTTGGGCAGTTGCAAGAGGCTGGCGGTAACGTCCTCTTGGCAACTACGCTCAAACCCCCAGTCCCCGCAGGAGGTGCGCCGATGACGACCTCGGTCGCCATGCACATGAGCGACGGCTTGATCGATACCAAGACGTCGGTGATCTTCATCGGGGTGGCGGTCGTTGGCGTGGCGTTCGCCGCGGCCCGCGCGCGCAACGACCTCGACGACCGCACCGCGCCGATGGCGGGGCTGGTCGCGGCGTTCGTCTTCGCCACCCAGATGCTGAACTTCCCGGTGCTGTCCGGGGTCAGCGGCCACCTGCTCGGCGGCGCGCTCGCCTCGATCCTGGTCGGGCCGTGGGTCGGCGCGCTGTGCGTGTCGATCGTGCTGGTCGTGCAGGCCCTCGTCTTCTCCGACGGCGGCCTGACCGCGCTCGGCGCCAACATCACCAACATGGCCCTGATCGGCACCGCGGCCGGGTTCCTGGTGGCCACCGCGCTCAAGCGGTTCGCCGCGAGCAAACCGGGGCTGATCGCGGTCGCCTTCGTCGCGGCCCTGGTCAACACCGTGGTCGCCTCGCTGGGCTTCGTCCTGGAGTACGCGATCGGCGGCGACCCGCAGTTCCTCGGCGGGGTCACCACCACGATCGTCGGCGTGCACGTGCTCATCGGCATCGGCGAGGGCGTGATCACCGCGCTCACCGTCGGCGCGGTCGCCGCCACCCGACCCGACCTCGTCTACCTGCTGCGCGGTACCCGCCGCCCGCTCGAGCTGCGCGAGGAGAGCCCGGCATGACCACCACGACCAAGCGCAACACCGGCTTCCTGCTCGCCTTCCTGGCGGTGGCCCTGGTCCTGGCCGGTGTTGTCTCCTACTTCGCCGACCCGAACCCCGACGGCCTCGACCACGCCACCCAGACCGGGTGCCAGGTGGTCACCTCGGACCAGGGGGAGAGCCTCCAGGGCACCTGCATCGCCCAGAACGCGAAAGCCCACCCCCTCGCGGGGAGCCCGCTCGCCGACTACGCGGTAGACGGCAACGAGAGCACTACGGGCCTGGCGGGCGTTATCGGTGTCGTCGTCACCGTCACGCTGGCCGGTGGGCTCTTCTGGCTCTTGCGCAGGCGACCCACCACGTGAGCGCGGGGCACTCTCACCCGCTGCACCGGCCCGGTGACACCCCGGTGCACCGGTTGCCCGCGCAGGTCAAGATCGTCGCCGCGATCGCCACCGCGCTGTGCGTGGTGTCCACACCGCGCGACCAGTACTGGGCGTTCGGCCTCTACCTGGTCCTGCTGAGCGCGATCTGGGTGGTCGCGCGCATCCCACCCGGGTGGCTGGCCAAGCGCGCGCTCATCGAGGCGCCGTTCGTCGTCCTGACCTTCGTCCTGCCGTTCATCGCGGGGGGACCGGAGGTCCACGTGCTGGGCGTCGCGGTGTCCGAGCACGGGCTGCTGACCGGCTGGAACATCCTGGTCAAGGGCACCCTCGGTGTGCTGACCTCGCTCACCCTGGCCGCGACCACCTCCCCGGGCGAGCTGATCGTGGGCCTGCAACGCCTGCGCGTGCCCACCATGGTCGTCACCATCGCCACCCTGATGCTGCGCTACCTGGAGGTCATCGCCGCCGAGGCCCGCCGGATGCGGCTCGCCCGGATCAGCCGCGGCCACGACCCGCGCTTCCTGTGGCAGGCGGGCGCGACCGCGCGCGGGGTTGGCACGTTGTTCATCCGCAGCTACGAGCGCGGCGAGCGCGTGCACCTGGCGATGGTCTCGCGCGGCTGGGTCGGCGCGATGCCCGACCACAGCACCCCCGCGCGGGGGATCGCGTGGCTGTCCGGTCTGGCCCTGCCCGGGTTGGCCGCCGTGGTGCTGGGGGTGGCACTGTGGCCGTGATGCCGCACGCCGTCGAGATCGACACCGCCACGCCGCCGCCCGCGCTGAAGGTCGAACGCCTCGCGTTCGCCTACCCGGATGGCCACCAGGCCCTCTACGGCGTCGACCTCCAGGTGGCCGCGGGGGAGCGGGTCGCCGTTCTCGGGCCCAACGGCGCGGGTAAGACCACTCTGGTGCTGCACCTCAACGGAGTGCTGTCCGGTCAGGGCGTTGTCGAGGTCGCCGGTCTGCCGGTGGTGAAACCGAACCTGCGCGAGATCCGCCGACGGGTGGGCATCGTCTTCCAAGACCCCGACGACCAGCTCTTCATGCCCACGGTGCGTGAGGACGTCGCGTTCGGACCGGCGAACTTCGGCGTGCGCGGGTCGGATTTGGACGCCCGCGTCGCCCGCGCGCTAGCCGACGTCGGCATGGCCGAGCACGCCGACCGCTCGCCCATGCACCTCTCCGGCGGCCAGCGCCGTCGGATCGCCCTGGCCACGGTGCTCGCCTGCGACCCGGAGATCCTGGTGCTCGACGAGCCCTCGGCCAACCTGGAGCCCCGGGCCCGCCGCGAGCTGGCCGAGGTGCTGCTGACACTCGGGCGCACGATGCTGATGGTCACCCACGACCTCCCTTACGCGCTGCAACTGTGCCCGCGCTCAGTGCTCATCGACGACGGTGTCATCGTCGCCGACGGGCCCACCCGCGAGCTGCTCGCCGACGAGGAGCTGCTCGCCGCCCACCGGCTCGAACTTCCTTTCGGGTTCCGCCTCGGCTAGGGTCGGCCCCACAACCGAATATCGGGCCGCATGAGCCGGAACGGGAGAGCCCTCGACGCGGAGTCGGGGCACCGAAGGAGCAATCTCCCCGCCAATCTCTCAGGTACAGCTACCGTTCCACGCCAGGCCACTCTGGAAAGCAGGCGCGATCTCGGCGCCTCACCCACGGTGCAAGCCGCTCTGCGGTGAAGCTCTCAGGTGCCATGACAGAGGGGGAGTTCCGCGCACTGGATACGTCCATCCAGGCATTCCCAGGAGCTCCCATGATCCCTGTCCATCCACAATTCGCTCAACCATCCACCGCCCGACCGGTCACGCTGCGCCACGCGTGCCCGGCGTGTCAGGCTGCGCGAAACACGCCCAGCGCGCCGAAGGAGACCCGACTTCCATGAGCACACCCTCACCCCTGCACGCGGTGCACGAGGCCCTCGGTGCCTCGTTCACGGACTTCGCGGGCTGGGCGATGCCGCTGCGCTACGGCAGCGAGCTGGCCGAGCACAAGGCGGTGCGCACCGCGTCCGGCCTGTTCGACCTCAGCCACATGGGCGAGATCGAGCTGACCGGCCCGCAGGCCGCCGAGGCGCTGAACTTCGCGCTGGTCGGCAAGCTCTCCGCGGTCAAGCCGGGCAAGGCCCGCTATACGATGATTTGCGACGAGAGCGGCGGCGTGCTCGATGATCTGGTCGTGTACCGACTCGCGGCCGACAAGTACATGGTGGTGGCCAACGCGTCCAACGCGGCCACCGTCGCCGCCGCGCTGCGCGAGCGCGCGGCCGGTTTCGACGTCGAGGTCGCCGACCGCTCCGCCGAGTTGGCGCTGATCGCGGTCCAGGGCCCCACCTCCGCGGCGATCATCGGCGCGGTCACCGGCGCCGACCTGGAGTCGCTGGCCTACTACGCCAGCGTGCCCGCCACCCTGGCCGGGCACGAGATCCTGTTGGCGCGCACCGGCTACACCGGTGAGGACGGCTTCGAGGTCTATGTGGACGGCGCGCACGCGCCCGAGGTCTGGCGGGTCCTCACCGAGGCGGGCCAGGAGCACGGCCTGCTGCCCGCGGGCCTGGCCTGCCGCGACACGCTGCGGCTGGAGGCGGGGATGCCGCTCTACGGCAACGAGCTGACCGCCGACTTCACCCCGTTCGACGCCGGTCTGGGCCGGGTCGTCAAGTTCGACAAGCCCGGCGACTTCGTCGGCCGCGCGGCGCTGGAGCGCCGCCGCGACGCCGATGTGGAGACCAAGGTCCTGGTCGGTCTCGTCGGCAGTGGCAAGCGCGCCCCCCGACACGGGTACTCCGTGGTCGACGGCACCGGCACCGAGGTCGGTACGGTCACCAGCGGCGCCCTCTCGCCCACTCTCGGCCACCCGATCGCCATGGCGTACGTACCGGTCGCGGTGAGCGAGCCGGGCACCGCGCTGTCGGTCGACATCCGCGGCACGGTGGCCCCGGTCGAGGTCGTCAAGCTGCCCTTCTACCAGCGTCCCGCCTGATCAGGAGATCGAGAAGCAGATGAGCAACCCGGAGAACCTCGGTTACACCGCCGAGCACGAGTGGGTCGACCTCGCCGAGGGCACCGCCACGGTCGGTGTGACCAAGTACGCCGCCGACGCGCTCGGTGACGTCGTCTACGTCCAGCTCCCCGAGGTCGGCGCCAAGATCACCGCGGGCGAGCCGTGCGGCGAGATCGAGTCCACCAAGTCCGTCTCCGACCTCTACGCCCCGGCCGACGGCGAGGTCGTGGAGATCAACGAGGCGGTCGTGGACAGCCCGGAGCTGGTCAACACCGACCCGTTCGGCGACGGCTGGCTGTTCCGGTTCCGCACCGACGGCGAGCCGGAGCTGCTCGACGCGGCCGCCTACGCCGAGCTGACCAAGGAAGAGGGCTGAGATGAGCACGTTCGGACAGTCGCTCGCCGAGGTCGACCCCGAGGTCGCCGCCGCGGTCGCCGCCGAGCTGCACCGCCAGCAGTCCACCCTGGAGATGATCGCCTCGGAGAACTTCGCCCCGGTGGGCGTGCTCGAGGCGCAGGGCTCGGTGCTGACCAACAAGTACGCCGAGGGCTACCCCGGCCGCCGCTACTACGGCGGCTGCGAGCACGTCGACGTCATCGAGCAGCTGGCGATCGACCGGGTCAAGGAGCTCTTCGGCGCCGAGCACGCCAACGTGCAGCCGCACTCGGGCGCGCAGGCCAACGCCGCGGCGATGGTGTCGGTGCTCAACCCGGGCGACACGATCCTCGGGCTGGACCTGGCCCACGGCGGCCACCTCACGCACGGCATGAAGATCAATTTCTCCGGCAAGCTGTACAAGGTCGTCGCCTACCAGGTCTCCAAGGAGACCGGGATCGTCGACATGGCCGAGGTCGAGCGGCTGGCCGTGGAGCACAAGCCGAAGCTGATCATCGCGGGCTGGTCGGCCTACCCCCGCCAGCTCGACTTCGCCGAGTTCCGCCGCATCGCGGACGCGGTGGACGCGCTGCTGATGGTCGACATGGCGCACTTCGCGGGCCTGGTGGCCGCGGGGCTGCACCCGAACCCGGTGCCGCACGCGCACCTGGTCACCACCACCACGCACAAGACCCTCGGCGGTCCGCGCGGCGGTGTCATCCTGAGCACCAAGGCGCTGGCCAAGAAGGTCAACTCGGCGGTGTTCCCGGGTCAGCAGGGCGGTCCGCTCGAGCACGTGATCGCCGCCAAGGCGGTCGCGTTCAAGATCGCCGCCACCGAGGAGTTCGCCGAGCGGCAGCGGCGGGTCCTCGAGGGCGCCCGGGTCCTGGCCGACCGGTTGTCGGCGCCGGACTGCGCCGAGGCCGGGGTGAAGGTCGCCAGCGGTGGCACCGACGTGCACCTGGTGCTGGTCGACCTGGTCGGTTCCGAGCTCGACGGCCAGCAGGCCGAGGACCGGCTGCACTCGGTGGGCATCACGGTCAACCGCAACGCGGTCCCGTTCGACCCGCGCCCGCCGATGGTCACCTCCGGGCTGCGCATCGGCACCCCCGCCCTGGCCACCCGGGGCTTCGACGTCGAGGACTTCGCCGAGGTCGCCGACATCATCGCGGTCGCGCTCCGGCGCGACTTCGACGAGCAGACCAGTGCCGCGCTGCGCGATCGCGTGGCGGCCCTGGTCGAGCGCCGCCCGCTCTACCCGGAGCTGGGCTAGCCGACTGGTCGTCGGCCGCCGCGCCGGGATCCGGCGCGGCGGCCCGGCGGCCGGTCACCTGCGGAAAGTGAGGTACGTCGTGGCGGTCAGCGTCTTCGACCTGTTCAGCATCGGCATCGGCCCGTCCAGCTCGCACACGGTGGGCCCGATGCGCGCCGCCCTGATGTTCGTCGAAGGGCTGCGCGAACGCGGCCTGCTGGACACCACGGCGCGGGTGCGCGCGGAGCTGTTCGGCTCGCTCGGCGCCACCGGCCACGGGCACGGCAGCGACAAGGCGGTGCTGCTCGGGCTGGCGGGGGAGCGGCCCGAGGACGTCGACACCGACACCGTGCCCCAGCGGGTCGCCGACATCCGCGCCTCGCACCGCCTCCGGGTGCTCGGCTCGCACGAGATCGCCTTCAACGAGGACGACGACCTCGTGATGCACCGCCGCAAGTCGTTGCCGTTGCACCCCAACGGCATGACCTTCACCGCCTGGGACGCCGAGGGCGTGGAACTGGCCCACCGCACGTACTACTCGGTCGGCGGCGGCTTCGTCCTCGACGAGAACTCCACCGACGGCCCGGTCATCTCCGCGGACACCACCCCGGTCCCGTTCCCGTTCCGCACCGCCACGGACCTGTTGGCGCACTGCGAGTCCAGCGGCCTGAACATCGCCGAGGTCATGCTGCGCAACGAGTTGGTGTGGCGCACCGAGCCCGAGATCCGCGCGGGCCTGCTGGCGATCTGGCAGGTCATGCAGGACTGCGTCGCCCGCGGCTGCGAGCAGGACGGCATCCTGCCCGGCGGCCTCAAGGTCCCCCGCCGCGCGAAGTCCTTGCACGAGAAGCTCTTGGCCGAGGACGGCGCCGACGACCCGCTGTACGTGATGGACTGGGTCAGCCTCTACGCCCTGGCCGTCAACGAGGAGAACGCCTCCGGTGGCCGCGTCGTCACAGCGCCGACCAACGGCGCCGCGGGCATCATCCCGGCCGTGCTGCACTACTACACACGTTTCCTCAAGGGCACCGAGGACGGCGTCATCGAGTTCATGCTGACCGCGGCCGCCATCGGCGTGGTGCTGAAGGAAACCGGCTCCATCTCCGGCGCCGAGGTCGGCTGCCAGGGCGAGGTCGGCTCCGCCTGCGCCATGGCCGCCGCAGGCCTGACGGCGGTGCGCGGCGGCACCGTCGCGCAGGTGGAGAACGCCGCCGAGATCGGCCTGGAGCACCACCTCGGCCTGACGTGTGACCCCGTCGGCGGCCTGGTCCAGATCCCCTGCATCGAGCGCAACGCCGTGGGCAGCACCAAGGCCATCAACGCCTCCCGAATCGCCCTGCGCGGCGACGGCACCCACGTGGTCCACCTCGACAAGGTCATCAAGACCATGCGCGAAACCGGCGCCGACATGCACACCAAGTACAAGGAAACCGCCCGTGGCGGCCTAGCCCTCAACGTCATCGAGTGCTGATCCGGCAAGCGGGTCCCGCCGCCCGCTCGGGGACCACCCGCTCAGCCGTTTCGACACCGCGACATCCCGGCGAGCACCCCGCGCCGGGCCGCGGCGCCGTGGTCTCCTGATCACCGCACGGCCGAACGGCCGTCACACCGGCAGCCGATTCTGTTGCGCGGCAACGTCTCCTACGCTGAGCGAACGTGATTCGCCCTGGGGCGACCCAACGGCGAGGACAAGCGGCGGACTCGGTGAGGGGACAACTGATGCGGACAACCATGAAGGCGGCGGCAGCGGCGGCGGCGTGCGCGGCGCTGGTGATCGCGAGCGCGCCCACGGCTTCGGCGGCCACCGCCGTGCTCAGCAACTCCTGCTACGGCGGCTGGTTCGCCTTCGACATCGTCGCGGTCGGCGGTCCGATCCCGGCGGGCAGCCAGTGGACCTCGTCCTACTCCGGCTCGATGATGTGGGGCGACCAGTACGACGTCCGCCCGGTGCCCGGGATCGTCCAGGTGACCAAGACCTCGCACAAGGCGACCGTCACCCTGACCAACCCGGCCGCGATCCCCGCGGGCAGCGGGGTCACCCTCACCCTCAGCGGCTACCCGCTCAGCGGCCCGTCGGGTCTCAGCCTGCAGCTCAACGGCTACGGCGGCTACACCAGCGCCCACTTCGACGTCGAGAACGGCGACTGGCCGCAGTGCTGAGCGCCGACGGGACCAGCGCGCTCCGCTGATCGGCCGACGCCTGGTTTCCCTTGAGCGCCAAGGAAAACCAGGCGTCACCCCGTCGGCCGATTCCCGCGCCCGGTTTCCCGCTTAGGCTCAGGGAAATCACCTCGGGGGAGGACGAAAGATGCGCTACACCAGCAGAACCGCGCTCGCCGTGGCCGCTTGCGCCGCGATCACCTGCGCCACCGCACCCGCGGCGGCGGCCGACAACGCCGTCCTCGGCAGCACCTGCTACCACGGCTGGTACTCCTTCACCGTGACCGCCACCGGTGGCGACATCCCGGCGGGCAGCCAGTGGACCTCGGGCTGGTCGGCCGCGACCCAGTTCCCCGAGCAGTACGGCATCGTGTCCGACCCGCCGTTGTTCACCTACACGCGGCTCGCCGTCGCCAAGGTCAGCGTGACCAACCCCAACCCGATCCCCGCGGGCACCCGCGTCGTGATCGAACCGCGCGGATACCCGCTCACCAACAAGAGCCTGCTGCGCCTCTACCTCCAGGGCTACGGCGGCAGCGTGGGCCGCGCCTTCGACGACTGGCCCACCTGCTGATGACCACAAAGGACAGCCTGACGTGAGAAACCACCGCGTGCGAACGATCTGCGCGATCGCGGCCACCACCCTGGCGCTGACCTGTGCCGTGTCGGCTTCGGCTTCGGCCGACACGGCGGTGCTGAAGCCCGTGTGCGCCAACAGCAACCCTACGTTCACGATCACCGCGACCGGCGGCGACATCCCCGCGGGCAGCACCTGGACCTCCTCGTGGGCCGCCGCGTCACCGATCAACCCGCAGTACGCGGTCTCGGCGACTCCCGCCGTGATCCAGTCGACACCCATCAACACCCACAAAGTGGCGTTGACGAACCCCGCCCCCATCCCTGCGGGCACCAGGGTGACCCTCAACCTCAGCGGCTACCCCCTGACCACAAGAGGCCCGCTCACCCTGATCCTCAACGGCTACGGCGGCTCAACCTCGTTCTGGTCCGAGAACGGCAGCGTCCCGTTCTGCTGACCCGCTAGCCCGCGATGCTCAGTGGATCGCCCGGGTTCTCGGCGATCCACCGGCACGCGTCCGCGCTGAGCGTGCAGGCCCGCCGGAACCGCTCGACCGCCTCGTGGGTCAACGTCCCCGTGCGCGCCTGCTCCTGCAGGGTGCGCGCGTAGACGACCACGTCCACCAGGTTTCCCAGCACGAACGCGGTCTCCGGCGGTGGCCCGCTCATCGGCCACCGCCGGGCTGCGGGAACGGCTGCGGGAACGCCACGTTGACGAACCCCAGTGCGCACTCCGGGCACAACACCCCGACCGGCCTCCTGTCATCCACGCGGTCCAACGGCATCCCACAGAACCCCACCGACATCCCCTGCGGCGTCAGGTGAACACGCCTGCGGTAGTAACTGCTCCGACCCCACCTGATCTGAACGGCGGTCGCCGCGGCGCCCGGGCTCACCACGCGCCACGCCCCCGGTCGAGCACGCGTCTGACCGTGCCCACGACCGCCGCCCACGGCGGCAAATCCCGCGCGTGCCGCGGGACATCGCGCCACCGCAACCCATCCGGGTTCGTTTCGGCGCTCAACCCCGGTAGCACTACCGTGCTGTGCCGCGGCACCACCCGCACACCGGCCAAGCGGACGTCATCGCGAAGCTGCAAACTGTCTGAAAGGGACAGAGTGGTGACCGCGACCACCGGCCCACGCCCAGTGTCAAGGCAGGGCAGCCGCAACAACGCAAGCGCTAGCTCTACCTGGACTGGTTGGTGCAACGAACGCGGTAGCACCAACATGTCCAGGTCAGCGCCGACGTCAACGACCAACCGCGCGCCGTCGACACGCACGGACCACCCGAACCGCTTCGCGTAAGCGTCTCGATCGCGGGTGAGCAGGTAAGAGCCCGAGCCGATGGCCGGGCAGGATGTGACCATGATGCCTCCCATGGGCTAAATTTGACCCGTGGATTCAACAGTGTCAAGATGAAACCATCCCCCCGATGGGGTGATTCCATCCCACGAAGCGCTGCGAATCCGAGAGGGTGTGTCCCGTGAACGACGTCGAACTCCCCAGGTCCCTGCAAGCAGGCAGCCCCACGCTGTTCAAGCGCATGATCAACCTCTCGCTCAGGCGCTGGCGCGACGAGGCTGGCCTCAAGCAGGGCGAGGCCGCCACCCGGTTGCGCCGGACCACCGCCCACATCAGCAACATCGAGACCGACCGACTGCCACCAGCGCCGGACCTGGAGCTCCTGCTCGACTTCTACGGCAAGGGCGACCGCATCCCGTTCATGATGGAGATGCTGGAGGCCGCCAGGAAGGCCAACTGGTGGAAGGCCCTGTCCGGGAAGGTCCCGGCCTGGTTCGACCTGTTCCTGGGCCTGGAGGAGGGCGCCATCGAACTGGCCAGCTTCGACAGCGTGGTCGTGCGCGGCCTCTTCCAAACCCGCGACTACGCCGAAGCGGTGATCCGAGGCAATCCAGACCTGACTGATGAACAGGTGCAGGCGCTGGTCGACATCCGCATGCAGCGGCAGCACATCCTCGACCGCCGGGCTAATCCCGTCCACGTCTCGACCGTGATGGACGAGTCTGTCCTCTACCGGCAGCGTGGTAGCTCGGACACCATGCGCGCCCAGCTCCAACACCTACTGGACCTCTCGCAGCGGCCCAGGATCGACATCCAGATTCTCCCGTTCAGCGCGGGATCGACTCCTGCGCAAGACGGCAGCACCTTCACGATGATGAAGTTCCCTCCGGGCATGGATGAGGATCTGGGAGTCGTCTTCGTCGAGCTGCTGACCGGTGGCAAGTACTTCGAGAAGGCCAGCGAGATCGTCGAGTACAGGCGGGCCTTGACCAGGCTGCACTCCATGGCGGCTGACCCCAAGGCCACCCGTGCGATCATCAGGAAGGCGATGAAGGAGGTGAAACCATGACCAACGAAAGTCAGACTGCCTGGGCTGACGCGGACTTCCGCAAGTCCAGCTTCAGCGGCGGCCAGAATGGCGCCTGCGTCGAACTGGCTTGGCGCAAGTCCAGCTTCAGCGGCGGCGAGAACGGTGCCTGCGTCGAGATCGCGCACGCCGAGGACCTCTTCGGCGTGCGGGACTCGAAGAACACCACGGGACCCGTGCTGGAGCTGTCGGCATCCCAGGGCCACGCCTTCCTGACCGCGATCCGCACCAGTCAGCTCACGGCGTAGCACGTGTGGCTCGTGAGGTGCCCCGGCCCAGTCCCAGCGGACCGGGGCACCCACGCGCCGACACCCACCCGAAATCATCCCGTCCCGGCCAAGCTGGGCGAGTGTCACCCGGCAGCTGCGGCCGGGGGTGGTGGGTGCGATGAGGGTGGATGTCGGTGGTGGGCAAGGTAGGCGGGTGCGGTGAACTCCGGTCTGCCGCTTGTGGTGATCCGGACTTGCCACTCACTGTTGTGGATCAGTCGGTGATGTCTCGGGCAGAGCAGGACCAGGTTGCCGAGCGCCGTCGGGCCGCCGCGTGCCCAGTGTTGGACGTGGTGGGCGGCGCAGGCCCGGGGACGGCGGTCGCAGTCGGGGAACGCGCAACCGCGATCCCGCAGGATCAGCGCCCGCCGCAGGTGTGGCGGCACTGTGTACCGCGCCCGTCCCACGTCGAGCGGCAGGCCCGCGCCGCCGAGGACGTGCGGGATGATCTTCGCGTCGCAGGCCAGCAACCGGGCCTGCGAGGCGGTCAACGTGCCGCCGTGGTCGATCAGCGCGCGCCGGAGTCCGGATTCGAGATCGGCCAGGGCGACGGTGACCGCGAGGTGCGGCCGTTCCCCGGCCTCGGTGGGCAGGTCGGGCGCGGACAGCGCCAGGTCGATGACCTCGGCAAGGGCGTCCCCGGCCCGCTCGGTCTGGCTGCGGAGGTCAGTGGTGCCGTCGCTGGTCCGGGGTGCGGCCAGGGGACCGATCAGGGCTTCGAACCGGGCACCGTCGACCGGGCACAGCTCGAACCGCCCCTGCACCCGCCCGTCACGGCGCCGCCGCCACGACAGGTAGTTGGGCTGCTCGGGCAGGGGAGCGTCGCCGGGCTGTGGACCGTCTTGGTCGAGCACCATCAGCATCCGCTCCGC
Organism: Actinokineospora sp. NBRC 105648; assembly: GCF_030269645.1. Lineage (GTDB taxonomy): Bacteria > Actinomycetota > Actinomycetes > Mycobacteriales > Pseudonocardiaceae > Actinokineospora. The sequence continues at coordinate 120,765 of NZ_BSTR01000014.1, forward strand.
ACGCACCCGGAGCTCGACCGGCGTGGCACCGCGGGCATGCCCGGCAAGCGCGGCTTCGAACTCCGCTCGCGCCACCGAATCAACCCAGTGCGGCAAGGCACCGATCGCGCGGACGATGACCTCGACGTGCTCCCCGTCGATCGCCGCGTCCGCGAGTGCCGCAGCCGTGCCAGGCAACGTCGGCGGCGTCACGTGCCCAGTGGGCGTGACGCCAGAGGACACCGCCTCGGCCTGCACCACCCACCGCTTGGCCTGCTTCGGACTGACCCTGGTGACCGCCGAGACCAGCGCCGCGGGCGAGGAATACCCCGCCAGCCGGTGGATGCTGGCCCGATCAGCCTCAGCCACCAACTCCAACATCCGCGCGTGATCAGCACGCATGCGCGCCACGACCGCGGCCATCTCCTCAACCAGCCGCGGCCCAACCGACCCCCAGAACCGACTGGGGTCGTTGTGGTGGATCTCGAACTCGGACACACGCCCATCGTCCAGGCCCCCACCGACAATTCCGGCCCCGCAAGCCTTCCCAGCCCACCCGGTCACCTGATCGTGTGAAGGCTAGCTGTACCTACTGCGGCGGTTCGGCGTTCCCTGAGCCTGGACTGGCCTGCGGCGCAGCAGCGGAACAGCCCCGCTCGCGCGGGGAGTACACTTCTTGACAAGCGGCTTTGCCGCGAGGTGTGGGCTGACTCATTCACTTTTACGAACATGCGAGCCATCCGTTAAGAGGCTACGCCGCGACGCGGCGGATCGGGCGGCCTACCTCGATCACCAGGGTGTGGATGAGCGGTGACGGGTCCGTGCAGTCGGGGTCGGTGCACTCGGGCAGGTCCACCAGCAAAGTGCCATGGCAGTGGTAGAGGCCATCCCGGCAGTCGGGGCACATCAGGAGGCTTTGCTGGGGCGGGCGGCGGCGGACACGGCCTTCTCCAGTTCGTCGCGGGTCATCTTGGAGCGGCCCTTGACGTCCAACTCCCGCGCCATCTTGTCCAGGTCCGCCTTGGAGAGGCTCGACAGGTCCTGCTCCTGCTCGGGAGCCGAGGAGCGGCGCTTCTTGCGGCTCTCCACGCTCTTGCTCAGGGCGTCGAACAGGTCGACCACCTTGGTCGGGGTGCTGGGCTCCTCGCCCGCCACGACCTCGCGGCCTTCCTTCTTGTCCTCGATCAGCTGCTCGACCCGCTGGGTGTAGGTGTCGTGGTAGTCCGAGGGGTTCCAGTCCTCGACCATGGAGTCGATGAGGCTCACGGCCATGTCGAGCTCCTTGCCGCGGGCCGGGGTGATCTCCGGGAGTGACTTGAGCTCCTTGGCCGGGTCGCGGATGTCCTCGGCGAACAGCATCGTCGTGAGGATCAGCAGGTCGTCGTCGCCCGCCCGCACCGCGGTGAGGTATTCCTTGCCGCGCATCACGAACGTGGCGATGCCCGCGCGGTTGGTCTTCCGCATCGCTTGCAGGAGCAGGCCGTAGGCCTTGCCGTACTCCTCCTTCGACGGGGCCAGCCAGTACGTCTTCTGGAAGTGGATCGGGTCGATCTCGTCGAGGCCCACGAACGACGAGATGTCGATCGTGCGGGAGCGGCCGGGGGCGATCTCGTCCAGCTCCTCCGGCTCGATGATCACGTACTCGCCACCGCCGATCTCGGCGCCCTTGACGATGTCGGAGTACGCCACCTCTTCGCCGGTGCGCTCGTTGACCCGCTTGTAGCGGATCCGGTCGGAGGTGCCCCGCTCGAACTGGCGGAAGCTGATGGTGTGGTCCTCGGTGGCCCCGAACATGTCCACCGGCACCGTCACGAGGCCGAAGTTGATCGCTCCGTGCCAGATCGGTCGCGCCACGTCGTCCTCCCGGGTGCCGTCGTCGGCTCCAGTGTGGACCATCCGACCCAGTTGGGCGCTGTTCAGCTGTCCTCGGTGACCAAACCCGCACGCAGCGTCTCCAGGGTGCGGGCCAGCAGCCTGGACACGTGCATCTGCGAGACGCCGATCTTCTCGGCGATCTGGGTCTGGGTCATGTTCTTGAAGAACCGCAGCATCAGGATGCGCCGCTCGCGCTCCGGGAGCCGCTCGATCAGCGGGCGCAGCGACTCGTGGTCCTCGATGCCCAGCAGCGCCGAGTCGTCCTCACCCAGGGTGTCGGCCAGCTGGTCGGAGTCGGGGTCACCCGAGGACAGCGCCTCGTCCAGGGACACCGACTGGTACACCTGCCCGGCCTCCAAGCCCTCGTAGACCTCCTCCCGGCTCATGTCCAGGTGGGTGGCGATCTCGCTCGGCGTCGGCGCCCGCCCCAGCCGCTGGGACAGCTCGTTGCTGGCGGCGCTAATGGTGAGGTGCAGCTCTTTGAGCCTGCGCGGCACCCGCACCGACCAGGCCGTGTCGCGGAAGTACCGGCGGACCTCACCCATGATGGTGGGGACGGCGAAAGACAGGAAGTCGATACCACGGGAGGGGTCGAACCGGTCGACGGCGTGGATCAGCCCGACCGTGGCCACCTGGGACAGGTCCTCCCTGGCCACGCCGCGGTGGGCGAAGCGCATGGCGATGTGCTCGGCCAGCGGCAGGTGGCCGGTGACCAGCTTGTCCCGCACGGCCTCGCGCCGCCCGTCGTCCTCGGGCAGCCCGACCAGCTCGACGAAGAGCGGTGCCAGGTGGCTGTACTCGTGCCCGGATGTCGTCTGCGCGCCCGTGCTCACCCGGTGCCCGCCGTCCGGCCGCGCACGATCGAGATGCACACGCTGTGACTGCCCCCCGGCCCCGGCCGGACCTCGCAGCCCACGTGCTGGGTCAGCGTCGTGAGGACCTGCCAACCGAACGAGCTCGTGTCCGGCACCGCCCCCGGGCGGGCGTCCACCGACGCCTCGAACGAGACCCGCGGACCACCGACGCCGAACACGCAGTCCACCGTCGCGCCCGGTACCGCCAGCCCGATCAGCGTCGAGCACACCTCGTCCACCGCCAGGATGAGGTCGGAGACGGCGTCGAGGTCCTGGTCGAGCAGCGTGGCGAGGGTGCCCGCCACCGACCGCACGACCGGCAGGTTCGCCAGACTGGCGGGGACCCGGAGCTCGACGCGCTCGCCGACGGGCGGGAAGTCGGGGGCGTGCTCGCCCCCGGTACCGAGGTCGTCGCTCTCGGTCATCGGCGCGGGGTTCCGGTCATGCCCACCACGTACCCCGGATCGGCCCGCCGGACACCTGCGCGTTCGGGTGGCTCCCATCTCACGCCTCCTCTCGCCTGGCCCGGCTACCGCGGGCGCTGCCCGTCCGCGATCGGTCCGAGCACCTCGTACGGCGGCACCCAGCCCTGTTCGACCAGGACCCGGTACAGGTCGTACACCGCCCGTTCGAGCTCCGCCGGTTCACCCTCCGCCGCGGCCAGCGCGCGCGCCGCGTCGAGCAGCGCCTCGTCCAGCCGCATCGGCTCGGCGCCCGGGTCGCCGTCGTGCTCCTCGGCCGCGGTGTTGCGCCGCAGGTAGGCGTCCAGCGGCTCAACGGCGGGTTCGGTGAACATGCCGACCACCAGGTGCGCCACCCGGTGGAGCTTGGTGTTGTACTGCTGCGACAGTCGCACGAGCGCGTCGAAGGCCTCCTTCGGCGAGCAGCGCCGCAGCACCACGAGCACACCCATCGCCTGCTCGATGGTGGCACGGGTGCGCAGCGCGCGCCGCAGACCATCCAACTCGGACTGCAACTTGGCGACCCGCGGGTTCGGGTCCAGGCTCACCGGCGCCCTCCGGCCCGCCCCGGCGGTCTCCGCACCGCGCTGCCCATGACGGTTCCTCCCGGTCCGCGTCCAACTCGTCGGCCCCCTGAAACGAGATCCGGGGGGTGTCCGCGCTGGCGAGGAGGACGCGAGAGCAACCGCGCCGTCATCCGGCGGGGTAGGGCAGCACGCAGCCTCCTCGCTTCCCGCGAGTGCCGGGCGGTGACAGGTGGTGTCGCCCCCGGCGTGCTGCGGCTGCTTGCTCAACCGCTACCGGAGCACTCTAAAGATCACGCCGGCGGCACCACAAGGCAGGGTCCGCCTCCCACCCGGCGGGGCGTGCGCACGGCCCCTACGGTGGACGCGCAAGCCGCACGGGCAGGTGACACGGAAAGGGGCCGGACATGCTGGCGGTGACTGAGGCGGCGGCCGACGCGATCAGCGCGCTCACGGCGCAGGACGGGATCTCCGAGCAGGGCGGGCTGCGGTTCACCCTGGTGACCCCGGAGGTGTCGGACACCCCGCTCGCGGTGGCGCTGGCGCCCGAGCCGGTCGACGGCGACGAGGTCGTCACGGCGAGCGCGGGCGCCCAGGTGTTCCTCGAGCCGGGCGCGGCGGAGCTGTTGTCGGACAAGGTGCTCGACGTGGCGCAGGACGCCGACGGGCAGCTGAACTTCGCGGTGCTGGAGCAGGGCGACTGACAGCGTTGGAGCGCGGCGACTGACAGTGGTGTGATCTGCGCCAACGAGTGATTGAAACCACCTGACCCGGGTATCCCCCTCTGGGGCGAATTGGACTCGGGAGGCGGATGTGCGACAGCTGAGCCGAATCACGGTGACCGCGGCGCCATTGTGGCGGGGACTCGACTACGGGCCCGCCGTCGTGGTGTTGGCGCCCTCGGAAACCAGACCGGCCGAGTTGCCCATCGCCTGGCAGCCGCTGGAGCAGTGCTACCAAATCGCCTGGTGCGCCGTGCCCGATGGCGTGGAGTCCCTCGACCGGGTCGAGGACGTGCTGGAGACGTTGGCGGACCGCAACATCCGCACCCACCTGGTCGCGCACACCTCATTGCGGGACGTGGCGGCGCGGATCGTGGCCGAGTTCCCCGACATCGTGCGCTCGCTGGTCCTGGTGGGCCCGGGCCGGGTGTCCGAGCCGACCGGGGTCCGCACCCGCCGGGTCACCGCTGGCGAGCTGACCAGCCCCGAGGCGGTGCGCGAGATCGCCGCCGTGGTGGAGCGCGGGGAGACCGCGAACGTGCGGCTGAGCCTTCCCGGTGACGACCGGATCACCCTCGGCAGGCTCCGGGTGGAGGTCGGCCGGCGCTGACCCGGCGCAACTATCGTGGGGGCCATGAGCACACACTTCGACGTCGTGGTCCTCGGCGCCGGTCCGGGCGGGTACGTCGCCGCGATCCGGGCGGCCCAGCTCGGCAAGTCGGTCGCGGTCATCGAGGAGCGCTACTGGGGCGGTGTTTGCCTCAACGTGGGCTGCATCCCGTCCAAGGCGCTCCTGCGCAACGCCGAGCTGGCGCACATCCTCACCCACGAGACCAAGACGTTCGGCATCCAGGTCGACGGCTCGATCAGCCTCGACTACGGGATCGCCTACCAGCGCAGCCGCACCGTGGCCGAGGGCCGCGTCAAGGGTGTGCACTACCTGATGAAGAAGAACGGCATCACCCAGCTCAACGGGTGGGGCAAGTTCACCGACGCGAACACCCTCGAGGTCGCGCTGACCGACGGCGGCACCGAGACCGTCACCTTCGACAACGCGATCATCGCCGCGGGCGCGACCACTCGGCTGCTGCCGGGCACCTCGCTGTCCGAGCGCGTGGTCACCTACGAGGAGCAGATCCTCTCCGACGAGCTGCCGGAGAGCATCGTGATCGCCGGGGCGGGCGCCATCGGCGTCGAGTTCGCCTACGTGCTGCACAACTACGGCGTCAAGGTCACCATCGTCGAGTTCCTCGACCGGATCGTGCCGCTGGAGGACGAAGAGGTCTCCAAGGAGCTGGCCCGCCGGTACAAGCGGCTGGGCGTCGAGGTGCGCACCGGGACCCGCGTGGAGTCGATCGATGACTCCGGCGCCAAGGTGAGGGTCACCGTGTCCAAGGGTGACCAGCAGGAGGTCATCGAGACCGACAAGGTGCTGCAGGCGATCGGCTTCGCGCCCCGGGTGGAGGGCTACGGCCTGGAGAACACCGGCGTCCGGCTCACCGAGCGCGGCGCGATCGACATCGACGGCCGCTGCCGCACCTCGGTCGAGCACATCTACGCCATCGGCGACGTCACCGCCAAGCTGATGCTGGCGCACGCCGCGGAGTCGATGGGCGTCATCGCGGCCGAGACGCTCGCGGGCGCGGAGACCATGGAGCTGGACTACGCGATGATCCCGCGGGCGACCTACTGCCAGCCGCAGATCGCCAGCTTCGGCTACACCGAGGCGCAGGCGCGGGAGAAGGGCTACGACGTCCAGGTCGCGAAGTTCCCGTTCACCGCCAACGCCAAGGCGCACGGGCTGGGCGACCCGGTCGGCTTCGTGAAGCTGATCAGCGACAAGGAGCACGGCGAGCTGGTCGGCGGGCACCTGATCGGGCCCGAGGTCACCGAGCTGCTGCCCGAGCTGACCCTGGCCCAGCAGTGGGACCTGACGGTGCACGAGCTGGCGCGCAACGTGCACGCGCACCCGACGCTCGGCGAGGCGGTCAAGGAGGCCCTGCACGGGCTGGCCGGGCACATGATCAACATGTGAGCACGGGGGTCTGTCGTCGCTCGAACGGGTGACGACAGACCCTCCACTGTTGGGTGAAATCGCAGGTCATTGTCGGTCTGAGACGAACATTGTACGGCGTGCGGCGTTACCGTGGGGCGGTCCCGGACACCCACTGAGGGGATTTCTCCCATGCGCAAGCTCCTCGCCGTCGCCGCCGTGGCCGCCGCGCTCACCGCGGCCACCGCCGTTCCCGCCGCGGCCGCCGTGGACCCCGGCCTCGGCGTCGCCTACGGCGCCGCCCTGGTCCCGGTGAACACCCGGCAGTCGCTGGTCTTCACCGCCACGAACTCCGATACCCTGGGCGCGGTGGCGTTCACCTTCAGCCTGAACGTGCCCGCCAACGTCCGGCTCACCGACACCCCGGCCAGCACCACCTGCCCCGGCGGTACGGTCACCGCGGTGGCCAACACCCGGGCCGTCACCGCCAGCGGCAACCTGGACCCGGGCCAGGTCGCGTGCACGGTGACCGTGTCGGTGACCAGCTCGGTCGCGGGCCGGTACACGACCTGCGCGGCCGACTTCTCCAACCTGGTCGGGCTGACCCCGCCCGCGACCTGCGCGTCGATCCGCTTCGCGGGCGGCGGCGGTTCCTGAAGCCGCTGATCGAGTGACCCGACCCAGCGGTGCGCGCACCGCTGGGTCGCGCGCGTTCACCGGCGGGGTGAACCTGTGCGGCCGACCGGTCAGAGTCGGGCACGGTCGGTGAACGCGACACCGGTCCTCCGCGATGCTCCCCCTGGCCCGAGTCCCGGGCCGCTGAGGAGGAGCTTCGCATGCGCAGACTCTCCGCACTGCTCCCGGTCGTCGCGATCGCCGGGGCGTCCCTGGTCGTGATGGGTCAACCCGCCGCCGCCGCGCCCGGCGTGCCGCGCGACCCGGTGGCGGTGTTCGCCGAGGACTTCGAGAACGGCCAAGGTGCCACCCCGGTCCTGGTCGACGCCTACACCGGCGCCCCGCCGGTGAGCCAGACCTACACCGCCGACCCGGCCTGGCTCACCGCGTGCAACGGCTACCTGGCCGCGCGGCAGCAGGTTACGGCGCCGTCCGGGTGCGCGGCCTCGCTGTGGCCCACGATGCGGAACCTGGCGGCGGCGCTGGGCCAGTTCGCGGGCGCCGACCCGGAGGCCAACCACGCCGTCACCGCCTACACCGCGGGCAACCCGGGGGCGAACAAGACCGAGCTGCGCTCGCTGGCGCCGATCCCGTTGGCCACCGGCAACCGGTTCCTGACCTTCGGCGTCGACACCGCCGCGATCAGCTGCCAGGTCGCCCACCCGCTGCTCCAGTTCTACCTCCTCGACGGCGTGACCCGGGTTCCCACGTTCAGCTCGGCCATCGACCCGTGCAACCAGTACGACACGACCATCGGCGGTGCCCGGGTCGGTCGCGCGGAGAGCGACGCGCCGGTGCTGTTCGCCGGGTCTGCGGTGGGTCTGGAGCTGGTGAACGCCCAGGGCAGCGGCACCGGCAACGACTTCGCCCTCGACAAGGTGCGGTTGCTCGACGTCACCCCGGCGTTGGACCTGGTGGCCACCGCCTCGCCCGTGCCGGTCGGGTCGACCGCGACGCTGACGTTCACGGTCACCAACACCACCGAGCTGGCGGTCAAGAACGGCTGGTCCTTCACCGCCGCGCTGCCCGCGGGGCTCACCGCCACGGCACCGGCGACCACCGACTGCGCCGGGACCGTGGCAGGTCTGACCGTCACCGGTTCGCTCACCGCGGGCCAGGTGTCGTGCTCGGTGACGATCCCGGTCACCGCCGCCACGGCGGGCACCTACCGCACCTGCGTGCCCACGGTGCTGGGCCTGGACGCTCCCGCGTGCGCGGCCGTCAGGTTCGTCCCGCCCGCCTACGTCTTCGACGCGCACGCCTACGGCGCCAAGGTGATCACCGTCGGCCCGCTCGGGGCCTCGGACGTGACGTGCTCCGCCGCTCCGGCGACGGACACCGACGCGCTGCTCGACACCCCGGTCCCGACCGGCACGTTGGGCGTGCTGACGACCAGCGCGTCCGGTGTCGAGGACGCCCTCGGTCGCCGCACGGCGTCGGCCTCGGCCCGGACGACCGGCGTCTCGCTGCTCAGTGGCCTGATCACCGCGGACCTCATTGAGGCGACGGCGGTAACGGCCTCGTCCGGAACGGGCGCGGTGACCGCCACCGGCACGGCGACGATCGGGGCGCTGCGGGTCGCGGGCGTGCCGGTGGTGAACCCGCCGCCGAACCTGGCGATCACCATCCCGCTGGTGGCGAGCGTGGTGGTCAACGAGCAGGTGCCCTACGGGACCGGGATCCGGGTGAACGCCCTGCACGTGCGGCTGCTGACCGGGGTGGACATCGTGATCAGCTCGGCGCGGTCGGCGCTGACGCCGCCGGGCGGGACCTGCCCGGGTGGGGGTTCGTAGCGCTGGTCGACAATGTCGCCGGGCGAGGTGAGGGGTGCGGATGGCCCGGTGGGCGTTGGCAGCGGTGGCGGCGGTGCTCGCGGGCGCCGCCGCCGTCGTGAAGGTGGCGGGGTACGAGCACTGGACCTGGCTGGCGGTGTCGGCGGCGGTGGTCGGGCTGGTCGCGGCCATCCCGGCGAAGCTGCTGATGGGTCAGCTGGAACGGGCGGACAAGCGGCGCGACGACCGCCGGGTGGAGATCGCCGCGGCGGCGGTGCGGGTGCGGGTCGAGTCGATCACCGACCCGACGGTGCTCGGCGTGCACCGGGCGCTGGGTTCGCAGCCGGACGGGGTGCCCACCTACGTGCCCCGGGACCGGCACGAGGACGTGGTCGCGGCGTTGCGGCCCGGTGGTTTCGTGTTGGTGGTGGGGGATTCCGCGGCGGGCAAGTCGCGGCTGGCGTTCGAGGCGATCGCCCAGGTGTTGGCCAGGCACACGCTGCTGCACCCCGAGCCCGCCGGGCTCGCCGTGGCCGTCGAGGAGATGGCCGAGACGCGGGACGCGGTGCTGTGGCTGGACGACCTGGAGCGGTTCCTGGGCGCGCTGACCCCGACCGCGGTCACCCGGCTGCTCGGTGGTGACGGTCATCGCCGGGTGATCGTCGCGACGGTGCGGCTCCAGGAGCTCAACGCGCTCGACGCGGAGTCGGACCGGACGCAGCTTGAGGGGCGCCGCCGGTTGCTGGCGATGGCCACGAGGATCAGGGTGGAGCGGGCGTTCAGCCCGGGGGAGTTGGAGCGCGCCCGCAACCGGGCGCAGGACTCCCGGATCGCCGAGGCGTTGGAGCACGTCGAGGACTACGGGGTGGCGGAGTACCTGGCCGCCGGGCCGCAGTTGTTGCAGCGCTGGGAAGACGGCCACGCCGCCGGTACGCATGCCCGGGGCGCGGCCCTCGTCGCGGCGGCCATCGACTGCCGCCGGGCGGGCTACCGCTCAGCCCTGCCGGTGGCGCTGCTGAACGACCTGCATGAGCGCTACCTGTTGCCCGCGCGGCAGTCCCGGCCTGAGGAGCTGGAAGCGGCTTGGACGTGGGCGACCACGCCGTGGCGGGACACCGTGGCGCTGCTGGAACTCGACTCGGGCGCGGTGACGGTGTTCGACTACCTCGTCGACCACGTCCAGCGCACCAAGCCACCGGACGCCCTCCCGGCTGAGGAGGTCTTGCGGATCGCCGTGGCGCACGCGGATGCCGCCGACTGCACCTCGGTCGGCACCGCTGCCTACGAGGCGGGCAGGTTGTCCCTGGCCCACGACGCCTTCGTGCGCGCGACCGCGCTGCACACCGCCACGGCCGGTCCGGACCACCTGACCACCTTGATCAGCCGGAACAGCGTGGCGATGACCCTGCGCCGCCTCGACCGCCTGCCGGAGGCGGACCAGGAGAACCGCGCGGTACTCGAGGCGTTCACCCGACTGCTCGGCGCCGAGCACCTGTACACGTTGACCAGCCGGAACAACCTGGCCTTGGTGCTGATCGCCCAGGGGCGCTCGGCGGAGGCCGAACAGGAACTCCGCGCGGTGCTCGCGGTCCAGGTCCGCAAGTGGGGACCGGGGCACCCGAACGCGTTGGGCAGCCGCAACAACCTCGCCGCCGCGCTGCGCGGCCTCGGGCGGTTCGAGGAGGCCGTGCGCGAACACCGGGCGGGGTGGGAGGAGTGCGTGCGGGTGCTCGGCGCCGAGGACCCGTACACGCTGGTCGCCCGCAGCAACGTGGCGCTGGTGCTGACCGACCTCGGTCGGCTGGAAGAGGCCGAGCAGGAGTACCTGGCCGTCGAGGCGGCCCGGGTGCGTGTGCTCGGTGCCGGGCACCCCGACACCCAGACGACCCGGAGCAGGCTGGCCGAGCTGCGGGAGGCGATCGCCGAGGACCGCCCGCCGGACCCTCAGTAGCCCTCGTGCCGGTCGCGGGCGTCGTAGGCGAGGTCGGCGTAGTCGTGGGCGGGCTCGGTCTCCTTGAGCTCGACCAGGTCCGCCGGGAGGACCCGGGCGGGCAGCTCGCCGAAGCGCGCGTGGCGGAGGAAGGCGAGCTCCTCGTCGGTGAAGTTCTCGGGCATGCCGCCAGTGTGCGGGGTGGATCGGGTAGCTGACAAGGAAAGGCAGCTGACGGGAGAAGAACGGCCCGCGAGCGCCATTGCTCGCGGGCCGTTGCCTGTGGTGTTGCCGCTGGGGAGCCCTAGACCAGCGGTCGGTCCGTGGGCTCGATCGGGCGGGGGAGTGACTCCACGCCAGTCAGGTAGGCGTCGACGCCCGCGGCGGCCGAGCGGCCCTCGGCGATCGCCCACACGATCAAGGACTGGCCGCGGCCCATGTCGCCCGCCACGAAGACGCCCTCGACCGTGGTCTGGAAGTCGCGGGTGCGGGTGACGTTGCCGCGCTGGTCGAGGTCGACGCCCAGGTCCGCCAGCAGCCCGGCGCGCTCCGGGCCGACGAAGCCCATCGCCAGGGTGACCAGGTCGGCCGGGATCTCCCGGTCCGAGCCGGGGACCGGCTGGAAGCGGCCGTCCACCAGCGCCACCTCGGCCAGCCGCAGCGCCCGCACGTTCCCGGCGCCGTCGCCGAGGAACTCCGTGGTGGACACCGAGTACACCCGGGAGCCGCCCTCCTCGTGCGCCGAGGTGACCCGGTAGAGCATCGGGTACGTCGGCCACGGGTTGGCCTCCGCCCGCGCCTGCGGCGGCCGGGGCATGATCTCCAGCTGGGTGACCGACGCCGCGCCCTGGCGGTGGGCGGTGCCCACGCAGTCCGCGCCGGTGTCGCCGCCGCCGATGACCACGACGTGCTTGCCCTCGGCGTGGATGGGGGAGCGGTCGAGCTCGCCCGCGGCCACCTTGTTCGCGGGCGGCAGGTACTCCATCGCCTGGTACACCCCCGCCAGCTCGCGGCCGGGGATCGGCAGGTCGCGCCACGCCGTGGCACCGCCCGCGAGCACCACCGCGTCGTAGGAGGCGCGCAGCGAGTCCGCCGTGACGTCCACGCCGACGTGCACGCCGGTGCGGAACTCGGTGCCCTCGGCCCGCATCTGGTCGAGGCGGCGGTCCAGCCGGGCCTTCTCCATCTTGAACTCGGGGATGCCGTAGCGCAGCAGCCCGCCGATCGCGTCGGCGCGCTCGAGCACCACCACGTCGTGGCCCGCGCGGGTCAGCTGCTGGGCCGCGGCCAGCCCGGCCGGGCCGGACCCGACCACGGCGACCTTCTTGCCGGTGCGCACCGCGGGGACCTGCGGGGCGATCCAGCCCTCGGCCCAGGCGCGGTCGACGATCGAGATCTCCACCCGCTTGATCGACACCGGGTCGTCGTTGATGCCCAGCACGCAGGCCGACTCGCAGGGCGCCGGGCACAGCGTGCCGGTGAACTCCGGGAAGTTGTTGGTCGCGTGCAGCCGCTCGGCCGCCCGCCGCCAGTCGTCCCGCCACACCAGCGTGTTCCACTCCGGCACCAGGTTGCCCAGCGGACAACCCTGGTGGCAGAACGGGATCCCGCAGTCCATGCAGCGGCCCGCCTGCTCCCTGCCCTTCCCGGCGCGGAACTCGGCGGTGCTGTCCTCCTCGTAGACCTCGCGCCAGTCCTTGAGGCGCAAGAAGACCGGGCGGGTCGGCGCGTTCTCGCGCCGGGTGGTCAGAAAGCCCTTGGGGTCAGCCATGTGCGGCCTCCATGATCGCCTGGTCGATGTCGCGGCCCTCGGCCTCGGCGGCCGCCTGGGCGGCGAGCACCCGCTTGTAGTCGGTGGGCATCACCTTGGTGAAGCGGCCGACCTGGTCGTCCCAGTCGGCCAGCAGCGCGCGGGCCACCGCGGAGTCGGTCTCGGTCAGGTGCCGGGTGACGACCTCGCGCAGGAAGTCGCCGTCGGCCGCGGTGAGCGGGTCGAGGTCGACCATCTCCGGGTTGACCCGGGCCCGCGCCAGGTCGAGCACGTAGGCGATGCCGCCGGACATGCCCGCGGCGAAGTTGCGCCCGGTCGGGCCGAGCACGACGACCCGGCCGCCGGTCATGTACTCGCAGGCGTGGTCGCCCACGCCCTCGACGACGGCCAGCGCGCCGGAGTTGCGCACGCAGAACCGCTCGCCGACCTTGCCGCGCAGGAAGACCTCGCCCGAGGTCGCGCCGTAGGCGATGACGTTGCCCGCGATGACGTGCTGCTCGGCGGCGAACCGCGCCCCCGGGTGCGGCCGCACCGTGACCCGGCCGCCGGAGAGGCCCTTGGCCACGTAGTCGTTGCCGTCGCCGACCAGCCGCAGGGTGATGCCGCGCGGCAGGAACGCGCCGAACGACTGGCCCGCGGTGCCGGTGAAGGTCACGTCGATGGTGTCGTCGGGCAGGCCCTCGCCGCCCCAGCGCCGGGTCACCTCGGAGCCGAGCATGGTGCCCACGGTCCGGTTGACGTTGCGCACCGGCAGTTCCAGCCGCACCTTGTCGCCCGCGGCGAGCGCGCCCTCGGCGAGCTGGATCAGCGTGTTGTCCAGCGCCTTGGCGAGCCCGTGGTCCTGCGCGACGGCCTGGTGGCGCACCGCGCGCGGGGCCAGCTCGGGCACGTGGAAGATCGGCGTGAGGTCGAGCCCGGCCGCCTTCCAGTGGTCGACCGCGGCGCGGGTGTCGAGCAGCTCGGCGTGGCCGACGGCCTCCTGGATCGAGCGGAAGCCCAGTGCGGCCAGGTACTCGCGCACCTCCTGGGCGAGGAACTCGAAGAAGTTGACGACGTACTCGGCCTTGCCGCTGAACTTGGCGCGCAGCACCGGGTTCTGCGTGGCGACGCCGACCGGGCAGGTGTCGAGGTGGCAGACGCGCATCATCACGCAGCCCGACACCACCAGCGGCGCGGTCGCGAAGCCGAACTCCTCGGCGCCCAGCAGCATGGCCACCACGACGTCGCGGCCGGTCTTGAGCTGGCCGTCGGCCTGCACCACGATCCGGTCGCGCAGCCGGTTGGCCAGCAGCGTCTGCTGCGTCTCGGCCAGACCCAGCTCCCACGGGCCACCCGCGTGCTTGATCGAGGACAGCGGGGAGGCGCCGGTGCCGCCGTCGTGCCCGGAGATCAGCACCACGTCGGCGTGCGCCTTGGACACCCCGGCCGCGACCGTGCCGACACCGCTCTCGGAGACCAGCTTCACGTGGATGCGGGCCGCCGGGTTGGCGTTCTTCAGGTCGTGGATCAGCTGGGCGAGGTCCTCGATGGAGTAGATGTCGTGGTGCGGCGGCGGGGAGATGAGCCCCACGCCCGGGGTGGAGTGCCGGGTGCGGGCGATCCACGGGTACACCTTCGTGCCCGGGAGCTGCCCGCCCTCGCCGGGCTTGGCGCCCTGGGCCATCTTGATCTGGATGTCGTCGGCGTTGACCAGGTACTCGCTGGTGACGCCGAACCGACCGCTGGCGACCTGCTTGATCGCCGACCGGCGGGTCGGGTCGTAGAGCCGCTCGGGGTCCTCGCCGCCCTCGCCGGTGTTGGACTTCGCGCCCAGCCGGTTCATCGCGATCGCCAGCGTCTCGTGCATCTCCTGGGAGATCGAGCCGTAGGAGATGGCGCCGGTGCCGAACCGCTTGACGATCTCGCTGACCGGCTCGACCTCCTCGATCGGCACCGGCGGGCGCACGCCCTCCTTGAAGGCGAAGAGCCCGCGCAGCGTCTTGAGCGAGGTCGACTGGTCGTCGACCGAGCGGGTGTACTCCTTGAAGACCTCGTACTTGCCCGCCCGGGTGGAGTGCTGCAGCTTGAACACCGTCTGCGGGCTGAACAGGTGCGGCTCGCCCTCGCGGCGCCACTGGTAGTCGCCGCCGACCGCGAGCTCGCGGTGGCTCGGGTGCACGCCGTCGGCCGGGAACGCGGTGGCGTGCCGCTGCCGGACCTCCTCGGCCAGCACGTCGAAGCCGACCCCGCCCAGCCGCGACGTCGTGCCGGTGAAGCAGGCGTCGACCACCTCGGCGCCCAGGCCGAGCGCCTCGAAGATCTGCGCACCGTGGTAGGAGGCCACAGTGGACACACCCATCTTGGACATGGTCTTGCGCACGCCCTTGTTCAGCGCCTTGATCAGGTTGCGGGCGGCGGACTTCGCGTCCGCGCCCTTGACCAGACCGCGCTCGGCGAGCTCCTCGACGGTGGCCATCGCCAGGTACGGGTTGACCGCCGAGGCGCCGTAGCCGATCAGCAGCGCCACGTGGTGCACCTCGCGCGCGTCGCCGGACTCGGCGATCAGGCTGACCTGGCTGCGCGTCTTCTCGCGCACCAGGTGCTGGTGCACCGCGCCGACGAGCAGCAGCGACGGGATCGGCGCCAGCTGGTCGTCCACGCCCCGGTCCGACAGCACGATGATCCGGGCGCCGTGCCCGATCGCCCAGGACACCTCGGCGCGGATCTCGTCGAGCTGCTCGCGCAGCGCGTCACCGCCGCCGCGCACGTCGAAGCGGCCGTGCACGGTGACCGACTGGAACTCGGGCAGGTCGCCGTCGTCGTTGGCGTGCACGACCTTGGCGAGCTCGTCGTTGTCCAGCACCGGGTAGGGCAGGGTGATCCGGCGGCACGAGTCGGCGGTGCCCGCCAGCAGGTTCGGCTCGGCGCCCAGGTGGGTGCCCAGCGAGGTCACCAGCTCCTCGCGGATGGCGTCCAGCGGCGGGTTGGTGACCTGGGCGAAGAGCTGGCTGAAGTAGTCGAACACCGGCCGCTGCCGGGTGGACAGCGGCGCCAGCGGGGCGTCGTTGCCCATCGACCCGATCGGCTCCGCGCCGGTGCGGGCCATCGGCTCGAGCAGCAGCGCCAGCTCCTCCTCGGTGTAGCCGAACGCCTGCTGCCTGCGCACGAGCGAGGCGTGCGTGGGCACCTCCCGCTCGCGCGGGGGCAGCGCGGCCAGCGGCAGCAGACCCTTGGCGACCCAGTCGCCGTAGGGGTGCTCGGTGGCCAGCTCGCCCTTGATCTCGTCGTCGTCGATGATCCGCCCCTCGGCGGTGTCGACCAGGAACATCCGGCCCGGCTCCAACCGTCCCTTGCGGACGATCGTGGTCGGGTCGATGTCCAGCACGCCGACCTCGCTGGCGAGCACGACCAGGCCGTCCTCGGTGACCCAGTAGCGCGCCGGGCGCAGGCCGTTGCGGTCGAGCACGGCGCCGATCCGCGTGCCGTCGGTGAAGGCGACCAGCGCGGGCCCGTCCCACGGCTCCATCAGCGTGGAGTGGAACTCGTAGAACGCCCGGCGGGCCGGGTCCATCTCGGTGTGGTTCTCCCACGCCTCCGGGATCATCATCAGCACCGCGTGCGGCAGCGACCGCCCGCCCAGGTGCAGCAGCTCGAGCACCTCGTCGAACGAGGCCGAGTCGCTGGCGCCGCGGGTGATCACCGGGTAGATCCGCTTGAGGTCGCCGGGGACCAGGTCGCTGGCGAGCATCGACTCGCGCGCGTCCATCCAGTTCCGGTTGCCGCGCAGGGTGTTGATCTCACCGTTGTGCGCGACGTAGCGGTACGGGTGGGCCAGCGGCCAGGACGGGAAGGTGTTCGTGGAGAACCGGGAGTGCACCAGGCCGATCGAGCTGGTGACCCGCTCGTCGGACAGGTCGGGGAAGAACAGCTCCACCTGGGGCTCGGTGAGCATTCCCTTGTAGACGATCGTGCGGGCGGAAAGGGAGGCGAAGTAGAGGTCGGCGGCGTGCTCGGCGCGCTTGCGCACGCAGAACGCCAGGCGCTCCAACGCGAGCCCGGACACGCCGTCGGCGGCGGCCAGGAACAGCTGGGCGAAATACGGCATCACCTCGGCGGCCGAGGCACCCGCGTGCTCGCGGGCGACCGGCAGCTCGCGCCAGCCCAGCACGATGGCGCCCTCCTCGGCGGCCACGGCCTCGACGGTCGCGATGGTCTCGGCGCGCTCGGCCTCGTCGACCGGCAGGAAGGCGGTGCCGACCGCGTACGCGCCGGGGTCGGGGAGGGCGAACCCGGTGACGGCGCGGTAGAACGCGTCCGGCACCTGGATCAGGATGCCCGCGCCGTCGCCGGTGTCCGGCTCGGCGCCGCGGGCGCCGCGGTGTTCCAGGTTGCGCAGGGCGACGAGTGCTTTGGCGACGATGCCGTGGTCTCTGCGGCCCGCGAGGTCGGCCACGAAGGCCACCCCGCACGCGTCGTGCTCGTACTGCTCGTCGTAGAGACCACCCTTGAGGCGGTCTTGGCGGGTCGTCACAGCTAGCGGCCCTCCCCTTGCTCTGGAAGCGCGCACACGGGCGTGGCTCTGCGGAGCGGCTGGGCGGGCGTCGGCGCACGGCCCCAGCCACTCGGCCCGGTGCCGCGCGTTCGAAACGGTGCGGCGATCAATGCGGAACTACGCCCGGGCTCGGGCGGTTGAGCGCACCTCGTCGTGCGGAAAGCGGCAGCGCACCTCGTCGTGCGGCCTGATCGCGGGCGGTCCGGCCGGTGCTCCGGTGTGGAGCGGCCGTCACCCGCGCGTGGCGTTCTCCCGGGGTCATCCGGGGGTTCTCATGACAATAGTGTGAACTCGGCGTATCCGGGATAGGCCAAGAGTGCCCCGTGGTGAACACCACGTGGTGTTGACGCCGGGTCAGTGGCCGTCAGTGTAGCCCTGAGCTGGGAAAACACGAGCCCGGGAGCGAATCGGGGGGCTCGCGCGTTGTCAGGACATCCAACGAATTACCGGATCTAGGAGCGCCGCCGTGCCTGTCCTGCTGGTCCTGCTGCTGGCGATGGTCGCCGAGATCACCGTGCTGGTGACGGTGGGCAACCTCATCGGCGTCCTGCCCACCATCCTCTTGCTCATCGCGGCCACCCTCGCCGGGACGGCGCTGCTGCGCCGCGAGGGCGTCCGCACGCTCACCGCGCTGCAACAGGCGGTGTTCTCCCGCCGGGTCCCGCAGGCCGAGGTGGTCGACGGGATGCTGATCGCCGCCGCGGGCGTGCTGGTCGTGGTGCCGGGGTTCATCAGCGACGTCCTGGCCCTGTTCCTGCTGCTCCCGCCGACCCGGGCCCTGGTCCGCAAGCGGATCATCCGGCGCGCCGAGGCGGCCCGACCGGTGATCGTGGTCGACTCGGTCGTGGTGGAGCCGGAGCCGGTCCGCGAGCGCCCGGTGATCGTGATCCCCGAGGCCCGCGACTAGCCCCCTGCGCCATGGGTGGCACGGCCGGATGTCGTGCCACACGATCAGCCCGTCGGCCTAGGCCCGCTCGAGCAGCGCGCCGGTGGCGTGCAGGACCTCCAGGTGTTCGACGGTGGGCTCGCCCGGGCGCGAACCGCCGAACGCCCGGTCGACGGCGGGGTGGATCCGGTCGTCGAACGCCGTGGCGCACGCCTCCCGGGACTCCCACACGTCGATGTAGCGCAGGCCGCCGTCCGGGCGGCGCACGCACAGGTGCACCAGCTGACCGGCCAGCGGCTCCGCGCCGAGCGCGTCGATGATCTTGCGGTAGAGCGCCTCATCGATCGGGACGTCCTGGGTGTAGGCGTAGACCACGGTGGGCTCCATATTCGTCCGAACTGGATTCTGGTGAATATGGGTAAGGTTGACCCCGATGAGCGAGAACGTCAAGCGCCGCTACGACGCACCGCGACGCGCCGAGCGCGCGGCGGCCACCCGACGTGCGGTGCTGGCCGCCGCTCGGGCGCTGTTCACCGAGCGCGGGTACGCCAAGACCTCCGTCAGCGACATCGCGGAGTTGGCGGGCACCTCCGTCGACACGGTGTACGGCTCGGTCGGCCGCAAGCCGGTGCTGCTGCGGGAATTGGTGGAGTCGGCGCTGTCGGGCACCGATCACGCGGTGCCCGCGGCTGAGCGCGACTACGTGGTCCAGGTGCGCGCGGCGCGCACCGGCCGGGAGAAGATCGACCTCTACGCGGCGGCGGTCACCGGCATCCACACCCGGTTGGCGCCGGTGTTCCTCGCGCTCCGCGACGCCGCCGCGGCCGATCCGGCGTGCGCGGCCCTGTGGCGGACGATCGCCGAGCGGCGGGCGCGCAACATGCTGGACTTCGCGGCCGACCTGCGCGCCACCGGCCACCTTCGGCCGGACCTGACCGACGACGAGGTCGCGGACATCGTGTGGAGCATGAACGCGGTGGAGTACTGGGTCCTGCTGGTGCACGAACGCGGTTGGTCGCCGGACCGCTTCCGGGGGTGGATCGCCGATGCCTGGGCGCGGTCGCTGCTGGTGAGCTGAACAACTGTTGATCCGGTTGGTGGTCCAGACCAATGGTTCACCTCTTGGTGTGATCTCCTTACCAGTCGGCCGGGCGGTTGGCCGGCAACGGTCAGGATCGGCCGCATGCGAATACTCCTGAGCGTCGTCGCCGCCGTCGCGCTGACCGCGGGCGCGGTGACCCCCGCCTCGGCAGCCGGGCGGGGCGTCTTCGAGACCTACCGGCCCGGCGCGAACGCGGTCACCTACGACCCCGCCAAGGTCCCGGTCGGCGCGCGCGCCGCCGTCGCGCCGTTCGTGGCCGGCCGCAACACGGTGGTGATCCTGCTGGTGCACGGTCTGCTGCCGAACCGCCACTACGGCGCGCACGTGCACGTCAAGCCGTGCGGCGCGCTGCCTGCCGACGCGGGGCCGCACTTCCAGAACGTCGCCGACCCGGTCCAGCCCTCGGTCGACCCCGCCTACGCCAACCCGCGCAACGAGGTCTGGATCGACTTCGCCACCGACGCCAAGGGCGCGGCCATCTCGGTCACCAAGGTGCCGTGGCGCTTCGGCAAGCGGCCAGCGGCCTCGGTGATCATCCACAACGAGCACACGCACACCGGTCCCGGTGAGGCCGGCACGGCTGGTCCGCGGCTGGCGTGCCTGAACTCGACCTTCTGACCGTTAGCGCCCGAACTGGTCGAGCAGCCAGCTCGGCCCGATGACGTCCGCCCCCACCGCGGCGCACCGCGCGCGCAGCTCGCGATCCGCCGTCACGACCAGGCACGCCTGGTCGGCGAACCCGGCCGCGACCTCGACGATCGTGTCGTCGCCGCTGCCGGGCGCGGGCACCACCTCGACCCCGTCGACCGGCTCGGTGCGCCGGGTCTGGCCCTCGGTCACCAGCACGACGCGCGGGTAAGCCACGTCGAACGGCGCGAAGCCGGTGAACCCGCGCACCCGCGCGAGCGAGTCGCGGATGCGCACCGCCGCGCCCGCCCGGTCGCGCCACCAGCCGTCCGGGCGGGAGCCCATCACGTTCGCGCAGTCGACGACCAGCACCGGCTCGCGCAGGCACCCGGTCAGCCGCGGCCACGCCGCCGCGAACGGGCCGAACAGGGCCCGGCCCGCCACCTCGTCGACCGGCATCCACGCGGCGGCGTCGGTCTCCTCGTTCGCCGGGCCCACCTCGGGGGTGGACGTCATCGCGGCGATCACCGTCTCGTACACCCAGCCGCCGTGGTCCTCGCGGACCACACCGAAGGGGCGCGCCAGCGAGACGTCGAGCGTGCTCTCCTCGGCGGTCTCCCGCAGGGCCGCGGCGACGGCGTCCTCGTCGCTGTCGCGGGCGCCGCCGAACAGGCCCCACGTGTTGCCGCCCGGGGTCCACCAGCCCCGCTGCTGCAGCAGCACCTGCCCGTCGCACACCGGCAGCAGCCCCGCCGCCCCGAACCGCCCCCAGTGCGTGTGCCCGAGCCCGCACTCGACGAGCTCGTCGCCGTCGCCGCGCGCCACCGGGCTACAGCTCCCCGACCGAGGTGATGTAGACGACCGCGGTGCCCGCCTCGTCGGAGGCGGACAGGTCGATCTCGGCGGTGAAGCCCCAGTCGTGGTCGCCCGCGGGGTCCTCGAAGACCTGCCGGGCCAGCCAGCGCTCGGACTCCTGCTCGATGGTGAGCAGCGCCGGGCCGCGCGCGTCGGGACCCATGCCGATCTGGCTGTGCATGGCGAAGTACGGCTCCAGCGCGTCCTCCCAGGCGCCCGCGTCCCAGCCCGAGTCGCCGTCGAGGACGCCGAGGTCGTGGTAGGCGCGGCGGGCCGCCAGCTGCACCCGCTGGAACAGCGCGTTGCGGACCAGCACGCGGAAGGCGCGCGGGTTGCTGGTGACCGCGGGCGGGACGTCGTCGATCGGGTCGGTGGTCTCGCCGGTCTCCGGGTTGGTGAGCTTCTCCCACTCGTCGAGCAGGCTGGAGTCGACCTGGCGGACCAGCTCGCCGAGCCACTCGATCAGGTCGGTGAGCTCCTCGGTCTTGGCCTCGTCGGGGACGGTCTGGCGGACCGCGCGGTAGGCGTCGGCCAGGTAGCGCAGGACCAGGCCCTCGGACCGGGCCAGCGCGTAGAACGAGACGTACTCGGTGAAGGTCATCGCGCGCTCGTACATGTCGCGCACCACCGACTTGGGCGAGAGCTGGTGGTCGCCCACCCAGGGGTGCCCGCGCCGGTAGGTCTCGAACGCCCCGCCCAGCAGCTCCACCAGCGGCTTGGGGTGGGTGACCTGCTCGAGCAGCTCCATCCGCTGGTCGTACTCGATGCCCTCGGCCTTCATCGCCTGCACGGCCTCGCCGCGCGCCTTGTGCGCCTGCGCGGAGAGCACCTGGCGCGGGTCGTCCAAAGTGGACTCCACCACGGACAGCACGTCCAGCGGGTAGCTGGGCGACTCCCGGTCCAGCAGCTCCAGCGCGGCCAGCGCGAACGGCGAGAGCGGCTGGTTGAGGGCGAAGTCGAACTGCAGGTCCATGGTCAGCCGCACCCGGCGCCCCTGCTCGTCGGGCTCGTCGAGCTTCTCCACCACCCCGGCCGCGAGCAGCCCCCGGTAGATCGCGATCGCCCGCCGGATGTGCCGCCGCTGCGCGGGCCGGTCCTCGTGGTTGTCCTCGAGCAGGTGGCGCATCGCCGCGAAGGCGTCCCCCGGCCTGCCGATCACGTTGAGCAGCATCGAGTGGCTGACCTGGAAACTGGAGGTCAACGGCTCCGGCTCGGCGTCGCGCAGCCGCTCGAAGGTCGGCAGCCCCCAGGAGACCATCCCCTCCGGCGGCTTCCGGCGGACGAACTTGCGCCGCTTCTTCGGGTCGTCGCCGATCTTGGCCAGCGACTTCTCGTTCTCGATCACGTGCTCGGGCGCCTGCACCAGGACGGTGCCCAGCGTGTCGTAGCCCGCCCGACCCGCCCGCCCGGCGATCTGGTGGAACTCGCGCGCCTTGAGCAGCCGGGTCCGCACACCGTCGTACTTGGACAGCGCGGTGAACACGACTGTCCGGATGGGCACGTTGATGCCGACCCCGAGGGTGTCGGTACCGCACACGATCTTCATCAGCCCGGCCTGCGCCAACCGCTCGACCAGCCTGCGGTACTTGGGCAGCATGCCCGCGTGGTGCACCCCGATCCCGTGCCGCACCAGCCGGGAGAGCGTCTTGCCGAACCCCGACGAGAACCGGAAGTCCCCGATCAGCGCGGCGATCTTGTCCTTCTCCTCGCGGGTGCACACGTTGATGCTCATCAACGCCTGCGCCCGTTCCAGCGCGGCGGCCTGGGTGAAGTGCACGACGTAGACGGGGGACTGGTTGGTGGTGAGCAACTCCTCCAACGCCTCGGTCAGCGGCGTGAGCCCGAACGAGTAGAACAACGGCACCGGCCGCTCCGCCGAGGTCACCACAGCGGTGTCCCGCCCGGTCCGGCGGGTGAGGTCGTCCTTGAACCGGGCGACGTCACCGAGCGTGGCCGACATCAGCACGAACTGCACCCTGGGCAGTTCGATGATCGGGATCTGCCAGGCCCACCCGCGATCGGGCTCGGCGTAGAAGTGGAACTCGTCCATGACCACCTGGCCGACATCGGCCTCGGCACCGTCGCGCAGGGCGATGTTGGCCAGGATCTCGGCGGTGCAGCAGATGATCGGCGCACCACCGTTGACACTGGAGTCACCGGTCATCATGCCGACGTTCTCCGCACCGAACGTCTCGCACAGGGCGAAGAACTTCTCCGACACCAGCGCCTTGATGGGAGCGGTGTAGAAGCTCCGCACCCCCTGCGCCAACGCCGCGAAGTGCGCACCGGCGGCCACCAGGCTCTTCCCCGACCCGGTCGGGGTGCTGAGGATGACGTTCGCCCCCGACACGATCTCCATCAGCGCCTCTTCTTGCGCGGGATAGAGGCTGAGCCCCTGATCGGCGGCCCAGGTGGCGAAGGCGTCGAAGAGGGCGTCGGGGGAGGGGTCGGCAGGCAGCCGTGCGGTGAGCGTCATGGTGCTTCGAATCGTGCCAGGTCGACGGCGGAGGTGTGTGCTGGGCTGGCCGAGAACTGGGTGGAGGGACGGAGGGCCGTGGGGGAGGAGGGAGGTGGGAGAAGGAGAGATGCAGGGAGAAGGAGATGCGGGGAGAGTGGGATGCGTGTGGAAGGGTGCAGGGCAGGATCCCGACCCCCGCTGGCACCGCAGCGGATAGACCGACCCCGCCGGAAAGCGGCAGAATCCCGCCCCCGCTGGTACCGCAGCGGATAGACCGACCCCGCTGGAAAGCAACGCCCGTTACGGATGCTCGATCTAGTGGACTCGCTTCGTGTGGGGGGAGAGTGCCGCTAAACTTGCCGTGGGTGGGGATGCCCTTACCTGCCCTTTTCTCTCCACCGCGGTGCTCTAGGGGCCCCGCAC